>JBGAQD010000009.1:44654-122744 GCA_044220915.1 Chitinophagaceae bacterium | reverse complement strand
GTTACTACCATCAAAATCAATCCTGTAAACAATGGTTTCCCGGGTAGTAATTGTTGGTGACCCTCCGCCTGTCGAATGGGTACCACCCTCGATTCCAAAATATAAAGATCCATTGTAAAAAGAACAGGCGGCGGATTCTACTCCTCCGTTCATCGTTGGAATATTAAATGGCGCAGCAGTAATATCCGGTATTATCACTGAAATTGTTTCTGTATTATAGTCATACCTTTTTACCTGCTTATTTGTATAATCAAGCGAAGGATTTTCTGTGATATAGTATAAAAATCTGTTATAAGGATCATAACCAAATGAGTTGATATAAGTCTTTGCCGGATCATTAAAAAAGTATCTCGCTGTAGCAGTTGCCGGGTCAACCATATAAGCAGAATCGTTATCTGGTGTTACTAAAAAATAATCGGGCATATTTTGAGTGGGACCTACAAAAGGCCGGTTATTGGCGCCCTGGTGCCAGTTGGTTGGAAATGCATTTGCAACACAAGCATTAATGTCTGAAAGCCAGGTTACAGGATCAGTACCTATAGTGGTAAATGTAATTGTAATTGAATTTACTGCTCCGGGAACGGTAACCGTGGCTGCTCCGAGGTTGGAAGCATTGCCTAATGCTGTTCCGTTTGCCGTGATTGTTCTTACGAGTGGAAGAATTCCAACGGCAAGAATAGTTCCTGGCTGTGTTACCACATTAACTGCTGTAGCTGCTCCGAGATTATTAGTTGCAGTGATTGTAATAACAGCATTAAGGTCAATATCATATAATGTAAAATTGGGGGACCATACAGGTGTATTGAAAGTTAAGGTTACGGTCTGCCCATTTGCTGTTGGATTATACTGGGCATCTTCACCTGTATAGTTGGCAAGATTACCAGTATGTGTGGCGTTTTCTGCGCTTAATCCTGCACCGGGATTTATAACAGCAGCATTACTTGTTACAATTGTTGCGGTAGCTGTACCAATTGCAAATTTCTGTGTTTGCTCCATAGCGTCAGATACGTAAGTATAATTTGTGCTACTGATCCGGTAACCATAAGGAGCAACATTTAACCCACTATTATGATAATAATCCAGGTTATCCCAGTTCAATTGAGCTGCATTGGGATAAGGTCCGGGACATTGCCCGCCAACAACAGTAGGTAAAAAAATGGAAGCTGCAAGCAAATGCAGAAACAGGTACAGCTTTTTCATGATACAGATTTTAGGCACTGGTTTTTCAAAAATTGGATTCAAGGATGGAATAGCATAAGCTACGCTGCAATACAATTAATGGTTTTACTGTGTATTATCTAAAAAACCATTAGTGGTAGCTCATAGTTTTCCGAATGCTAAAATGAGAGTTTTTACTTAGAAAGACAACCATATCGTAAAGATTCAACCAGAATAAAGTACTAGTACACGGCAGTATCGTAAAGAGCACAAACCTGTACCGGGTTTTTACTGAAAACAGGCTTTCGGCAGGCTCAGGTCAGAAATCATTATTTTTACTGCCAATCAGTTTAATATGAATCAGTATAAACCAGTTATTGGAATCAGTTGTGGCGACCTTAATGGGATAGGGATAGAATTGATTATTAAAACCTTCTCTGACAGCAGGATCCTTGACCATTGTACCCCGCTTATTTTTGCTTCTAATAAAGCCATTAATTTTTACCGGAAATCCATCCCTGAAATAAATTTCAATTATTCCAGCACAAAGGAATTCAACCGCATTAATCAAAAGCAGGTAACGCTTTTTAATTGCTGGGAGGAAGAAGTAGCTATCAACCCGGGTGAATTAAATGATACCGGAGGTAAATATGCAATTCTTTCGTTGCAAACAGCTGTGGCGGCTTTAAAACAAAAACAGATTGACGGACTTGTTACGGCCCCAATACATAAAAAAAATATTCAGTCGGCTGAATTTAATTTTACCGGGCACACCCCCTATTTAAAAAGTATGTTTGGGGTAAATGATGTAGTGATGATGTTATGTGCAGGCAATTTTCGGATTGGTTTGGTAACAGAACATGTACCAGTTGCTGAGGTTTCCAAACACATCACTAAAGAAAAAATTCTCAGTAAGCTAAACATTATGCACAAAAGCCTGCAAAAGGACTTTGGCATTGATAAACCCCGGATAGCTGTTCTTGGCTTAAACCCACATGCTGGTGATGAAGGGCTAATTGGCAGCGAAGAAGAGGCAATCATTAAACCAGCCATTAAAGAAGCAAAAAACAGTAATATGCTGGTGGTAGGGCCTTATAGTGCCGATGCTTTTTTTGCCCGTCGCAGTTTTGAAAAATTTGATGCAGTACTGGCGATGTATCATGACCAGGGGCTAATTCCTTTTAAAGCTTTAGCTATCGGCGAAGGAGTAAATTATACGGCAGGATTGCCTGAAGTAAGAACATCACCAGATCATGGTGTGGCATTTGATATTGCCGGAAAAGATAAGGCTGACATTTCATCGTTTGTAGCGGCTGTTTTTGAATGTATTGACATCCTGAACCGCAGGAACGAATATGAAGAGAACCGGAAAAATCCTCTAAAGAAAATGACGCCATCTATTTTGGCCAATGCGAAAGATGAGGTCATAGATGAAGCGGGATAAGATATCCTGCTTTATCAAAACACTATTGTGCTTTAATGAATTTCGTTTTTTTAATTATTTCTTTTTCTATCACTTCGATGAAATAAATACCCGGCTGCAAGTGGCTGAGGTTATTGACCTGCATATTATTAAACCCACTACCTACCGTTTCATAATATGATTTAATGAGCCTTCCACCTGCATCTATAATTCTTATTTGTATCAATCCGCTATTTGTAAAGAATCCACCGAGAGTAAAATTATTGACCACCGGGTTAGGTATCACCAACAGCTTATCATTCCTGGCTCCTCCATTATCCACTTTGATGATAAGCGAATAATACCAGCCAGTGGTTTTGTCTACCATTCGCAGGCGGTAATAATTAAATCCGGCCAAGTAAGTATCATCCAAAAAACTGTATTGCATTTGCCCAACAGTACTTTTTGCAGTTTGTTTATTTATCGGGTAAAACTGGTGACCGTCAGCACTTCTTTCCACAATAAAACTATCCAGATTTATTTCAGATTCAGTGGTCCACTTCACAAGATTCCCATTGCTCTGCGCCGCCACACTAAACGAATGAAGGATTAATGGGAGTGTGCCTGTACAAGCTGGAAATATTTTTGATGAATCAATTGTACTTAATCCGGCGGCATCAGTTACTGTTAGCTTTATAAACCAATAATAGGTCTCCCCGTTACAGCCGATACGGGATATCCTTGTACTGGTGTTCCGGCTGGTATCAATTGGTTCCGGGTGCTCATGATTATTATGGCGGAGGAATGTTTGCCAGTTATATTTAAGTTGGCCGTTTGTATGCTGTGCATCGGTCACAGTGGCTGCACACTGGTACAGGGTGTCTGCGCCAAGCCGGTAAGTAGAATTTTTTACAGGGCTGGTAATGTTTACAACCGGTGGCGTATTATTTGCAGAAATTATGATGCTGTCTACACTGGATGCACCCTGGTTATCGGTTACAGTCAACTTAACAACATACTTCTTTGGGCTGCTATTAGATGTAGTGAATGTATGAGAAGGGTTGGCTGATGTGCTGGTGTTAGAACCACTTGTCGGATCCCCAAAATTCCATGAGTAAGTAATTGCACCGCCACCCGGATCATATGAAGTACTCCCGGTAAAATTAACCAGCAAAGGTGATGCCCCGTAAGTCTTATTGCTACTCATTACTACTACCGGAGCCTGGTTACCGCCATAGGTAATTTTCTTTATAGTCCCCAATCCAAGGTCAACCACTACAAGGCTTCCATCCAGCGGATTTTCTGTAACGCAAACAATGGCAGCAAACCCGGTTGCGAAATTGGTGACTTTGGTTACCTGGTCAGTATACTGAATAGTAAAATTCTTCAACCATGTTCCTCCATAATCTGCCTGAAAATAGGTGTTTTTATACGAGGCAGGAAATAGGTTTCCGCTGTACCAGCAACTTCCAGATGCTGCATTTCCCTGAAAGGGTGTGCCGGTAACACCCGATGCTACCGTGCCTATTTGATTAACCTTTAAAGTATTTCCATCAAAATATTTCACCCTTGCACTATCTACTCCATGCTTCCAGTCAATAACAGGCACCCTGTGAAAATGGCGTCTGCTGTCTCCGCTGGAAATAGGTGTCGATGAATTACAAGGATTATAAACTGTGTTGACGTTATCCGGTGTTGCCTGTTTTATCAGGTTCTGAAAAGTAAAATATTGTTGTGTGCAGCCGCTAATTCCGTAAAGAGGGTTAGCCTCATCTTTATTTGATGTTGTAGTTGAAGCATAACTTGACTGAGAGTTAAATCCTTCAAATATTGGCCAACCACAGTTACTTGCTGCCGTCCTGATAATATTTAATTCTTCATATTTATCCCAGCCAACGTCACCAACATACAATTCACCTACATCGCCAGCGGCTGGATTGGTAGCACCAGTATTGGGTCGGACGCAAAATCGAAAGGGATTTCTTAAACCCAATGTCCATACCCTGCTTCTTGCACTTCGTGGAGATGCTGATTGATAAAAAGGATTACTGTTTATACCATTGCCGGTTGCAGGATCTATCCTGATGATTTTACCTGCCAGTGAATTAATCATCTGCGATTTAAAAGCCCCTACATTTTCATTAGACCTGATATTTCCATCAGTTATGGCCTGTGCTTGATAGGTTTCTGAAAGATTGCCTGCATCTGTAGTATTATAACTGGCCGCATCACCACAGCTAGCAAGCAAAGTACCATCTGCAGCAAAAGCTAATGAACCAATACCATGTGATTCATGTAAAATCGGAAACCCGGTGCTTTTACTTTCACCTAACAGGATCGTTCTCGTTGTAAGGTCCGCCACCTGGTTGCCACCGCTTGTTATTACCTTGTAACGGGTAATTCTTCCGATAGTCGCTTTATAATAATCATTAGTAGTGCTACTGTAGCTGCCCGTACCATAATATATCAGGTGATGCCTGTCAACCACATACAACAAATAAATATATCCGTTTACATCAAAGTTTGGATCAAGAACAAAACCAAGTAATCCATGATCCCGCCAGTTACCAACCTCGGGTGATATATCTAAAACAACGGTTGATTGTTTTACATAAGTCTGGGAAGTAGTATTCCAATTACACACATACACCTTACCTCCCTTTTCCCACACAAATAATTTTGTACCGGTTTTATTAAAAACCGCTCCGCAAGGTTCGCTCCATCCAGAACCAATATTAGAAGCAGAAAAGTTTGCATCAGAGAAAGTCTGGGCATTGAGTGTGGCAATACCGGTCGAATAAAATAATACTGCTGCTAGTAAAAGATGTTTCATTCTCCTTATCAGTTTAGTTTTAATAGGGTTTCCAGGAAATGGACATTATTGCCGGGTAATAAAGCAAAGGTTTTTCAACTTAGAGATGAAAGCAAAAAATCATCGACAAGGGAGACTGAATAGTAAAGTGGCTTATTCGGAGGAAGAGGGATTATTACAGATTAACGGGAGCACAAAGTAAAAAGAAATGTGTTTATATGCAATAGCATTATGCAGGTATAGGGATTTTACGATTCTATTGAAAAACTGAATCCGGCACCCCTTTATTAATAGTATAGCTGGAATAGCTGATTTCCACCTTGCCTTTTTTATCCTTCAGTTTATCAGGGTTTTGTTCTGGTTTGCTCCCATCATCATAGTCAAAAGTGATTCCCTTGGGAAGTTTATAGTCTTTTGTATTAAAAGTAAAGACCACTTTATCCGCTAAGCCATACTCAGCATACTTACCGTAACTCATTTCTAATTCATAGGTTCCGTTCTCTTTGGTCGTGGTTTTCGCCTTTTTGATCAGCGATTGTGTCTCATCTATATAAAGCGTAGAAAGTACAACTTCCGAGTTCTCATCCTTTGGCAATAACTTAATAATGCGAAGATTGGTTTTAGCCTCCTTGCCCATGTCGATCATATCAAAGCCGGAAGTGTTAACGAAAATATTGCTGAGGTTAATATTTACAGAACCTTTAGGGATAAAAGAGATTCCGCTTTCGTTGTTGATACGAAGTTTATTAGGTTTTTTGTAAAAGACTTTTACGTTAGCTATCGGAGCTTTGATAAAAATAACATTTGTTTTCATCTTCCCCTTGGCTTCGTAATCGTTCACTTTATCAAGTTTTGTTTTGACGTTCTTAATCACTTCTTCTGCTGTTTGTGCCTTTGCCAATACTACAATACTCAGCAATACAAAAAATAATAGACTCTTTTTCATCCTGTAATCAATTTATGTTAAAATATCTTTTCTTTTGAATATCCATATTGCACTGCCCACAAAGCCGATGATGTATACAACCAGTATACTCAAACTCCGCATAATAGCCGGCAGGTTTTGAATGGTCCCGTCAATCGTTTTATTGTCCGCATCCGCCTGTACGTAAAAGAAACCCTTCCAGGCAACCATGTGTGTGGTAAACAGGTATGGCTTTACCGTTTTATCATAAATAGGGATATTCATTTCAGATAAAATAGTAAATACGATTACTATACTCATAGTGGCAATGATAGGTCCGATGGAGTTCTCGGCAAACACACTTAGTAAGAATGCCAATGCAGAAACAGTGGTTAAAGCTACTGCTGCATAACCAAAAGCTGCCACATATCTCCAAAGCACATCAAAACTATTCATCATCTCAATACCCTCAGAACGAAAAATAACAAGTGTGTTAGTTCCAAAAATGAGCATACTGCCAAATAATGCAAGTATAGCCAGCCAGATCAGCAATATGAGTGTGTAAATTACGGAGGCCATAAATTTTACCAGCATATACTCCGTACGGCTTACCGGCCTGGTGAGTGATAAACGAAGTGTTCCCATATTTGCCTCGCCGGCGATAGCATCTCCGGCTATCAAGGCTACCAACAATGGCATTTGTATCAGCAGGATATTAAGAATAGCAAAGCATATGAAATACCCGTTCAGCAACCTGTCTTTAAACTCATCCGTAACCTCAAATGTATCTTTTACGTCATTTAGGATCAGGTCAAGGTATGATTTACCATCAAACTTCAACCCCACCTGGAAAAGGAAAACAATTGCGGCCACCGCACCAAAAGCTATATAAGTTCTTGGACGTTTGAATATTTTGAATAATTCAATTTGTAAGAGCTTCCACATGAGGATGGGCTGTTAATGATAAAAAATAATCTTCTAATGAATGTTTGGAGTGAAATGAAAGAACATCCACATTCATTTTCATCAATTCTCTCAGCGTTGATGGTATTTCATTGCGGTGTAATTTCAATAATATGCAGTCGTTCCTTTTCCCTTGTATTATTTTTTGCAATCCAGATTGCTGTAATTTTTCATATGCTGCTTCATCATTCATTGTTTTAAGTTCTACTATGGTTTCAGCAGGATCAAACAGATCATTGACTTTTCCTTCCACTACTTTTTTCCCCTTGTCAATAATTATCATGGAATCGGCAATCAATTCCATTTCGCTGAGCAGGTGAGATGAAATGAGAAGAGTCTTATTCATTTCTCTACTCAGTTGCAGAATCAGGTTTCTTATATCAGCAATCCCTTGCGGATCCAATCCATTGGTAGGCTCATCCAGAATGATAAGTTTCGGATCATGTACAAGGGAAGTAGCGATACCCAGCCGTTGTTTCATGCCCTGGGAATAGGTTTTCACTTTGCTATGGGCCCTTGCCGCCAGCCCAACCATCTCCAGTTGGTCCATTAATTTCTTTTCAGAAACTTTAACTCCACTCATAGCGGCAAAAATCCGAAGGTTTTCTAATGCCGTCAGGTATTTATACAAATCCGGCCGTTCAATAATAGCCCCCACCTGTCGAAGGATTTCTTTTCTGTGGTTCTTTAAATTCAGGCCAAATATTTTTATTTCCCCGGATGTAGGCTTTATCAATGTAAGCAGCATTCGGATGGTCGTAGATTTACCTGCCCCATTCTGACCAAGAAAGCCATACACCTGCCCTTCCTCTACCGTAAAGGAAAGATCATTTACTGCTTTTATATCTCTGAAATCTTTGGTTAAGTTCTTTACTTGTATGATACTGCTCATCCGCTGTAGATAACGGGCAAATGTATTTAAAGGTTTGCCCGATTAATGATGTATTTGTTTTTTTATGAAAATATTTTTTTCAAAAGGCTTGCATTTATCATGGGCAGATATTAGGTTTGTTTTCGATTCGGAAAACCACATATACCCTAGTAAAACTACGATAAACATCCGTACCTGAACCCTTCACTTTTCCCTATTCAAGTATGGTTTCATTTAAAGTAATTTTTTTGCAAACGGTATAGTTTTCAACCGAAAACTAACATCCAATATTTCTGTGGGCAACTTGAAAACTCAAATTCAAACACCCTAAGAAATGACAAAGTACACCGCTTTTGTAATTATTGTAGCATTGAGAATCATGTACCATCCATCTCATTCTCAATCAGAGTTAGCCCCTTTTGTAAGCCCATCACCTCTTCCAGCACCCACCATTTCTGTTTTTCCTGCTAAACTTATCAATATTAACGGCAGCATCAGCAATAACAAGTTTATTCTGAACTGGGAGGTAGGTGAAAATGAAACCGCAGACCTTTTTGAGGTAGAAAAAAGTACTGATGGTAAAAATTTTTCAATGACCGCCCTGGTTTTTGGAACAGATAAACCCGCTACTGATAAATACCAGTTTTATGAAAAGGCAGGCAACCAACGGATCTTATACCGCATCAAGATGATTAATAAAAACAAACAGACAGAGTATTCTGCTGTGGTTGAAATTAATCCAAACGTATAAAAAAATAATTATGGCCAGATCCGTTAAGAAAGTATTGCAGGAACAATATGATCGCCTTAAAAGGGTAATGGAAAAAATAATTAAACCTAAGAAGGAAGAGCCGGTTCCGCAGTTAGTGCTGCAGCCAGTTCGAAATAAAAATATTTGAGGGGTACTGATCTTTTTTAATTTTTCATACACTTAGAGTACCAATTGAGAAGAAGCCCCTTGTCTAAGGGGCTTTCTCGTTTTTATCCTTTTCCGAGATATGATTGCAGGTTTCCAACATACTCTTCAAAAGCTTTAATACCCTGCTTTGTTATCTTACAAATTGTTTGCGGGTAATTGTCTTTGAATTGTTTTGTTACTTCTATATAGCCTGCATCTTTCAATTTCTGAATCTGCACACTCAGGTTTCCCGCAGTCGAATTTGTTTTTTCCCTGATAAAAGTAAATTCTGCTTCCTTCACACTAATAAGGAGTGACATAACTGCCAGCCTGAGCTGCGAATGTAATATGGGATCAAGGTCTTTAAACATTGGCCTGTGTTAATCCCTTTTTTGCTTTCCGGTACTCCCTTTCCATTATTATACCTGGTATCAGCCATGCAAAAACAGCAGAAAATGCGGTTAGCAACAGATCCATTTTTATCGTAGTATAAATGGTAATGATGCAACAAGCCCAGCAAAGCAAGCCACCCAATAACATAGGTCTGAATTTACAGGCTGCCCCCGTAACAAAAGTTGGAATTCCATAAAGAAGTAAGAAAAGGGGAGCGATAAATTCGCTGAACCTGAAAGCCGAACGGTGCCCCGCCATTTTATTGTACTCTATTGCAACAGGTTCCCACACATGAAATACAGCATTTGTTATAAAAATCATCAGAAAAATGCTGATACCAAACCCAAGCCACAGGTAATCCATATAAATATCATCGTATGTCTTTACTTTTCTCTCTTTCTTCTCCCGGATAGTGATAAATATCTGAGGCACTACAGCCAGTATCGTCAGCCAGTAAATATCAAACGGCAGTCTGAAATCGAATTGGAGTTCGGCCAGTTTTACCAGCGAACAGACAGCAATGATAGTACCCCACATCATAGCACCGATACCCGTATCGTGGTATGAATCTTTAGCCTTATTGATCATCATGGCGATAAGATCAAGGCTTTCCTTTTCTGTTAATTGTTTTTCGGGCTGAGTCATAACAAACAAATTAATTGTTGGTGTTTTTGTTTCTGAAACGAAGCATATATGCAGGTATAATATAACTTATTAAAATGGCCGCAGCAGCAAATAATATTTGATAATCATATTCCATATAAACCGCCCCGATGGCCAAAGCCCAGGCAAGAATACCACCGATAATCAATGGCCGGAACTGCAAAATGTTACCGGAAACAAATGTGCCTAATCCATACATCATCATAAAAAAAGGAAATACGGCCGAGCCCCAGCCAATCTTTGATAAGATCATACTAAGGACAAAAAAACTGATTCCCATTCCCAGCCAGAGATATTTCATGCTGTCACCCACATAGGTTCTGGCCTTTTGTTTCTTTCTGTCCTTTAAACCCTGCCAAATGCTAAATGCAATACCAACTACTATAATCCACCATACCTGGTAGTGCTGTTCATATTTTACAAAATGCTTCAGTATGAACTGACCGGTAAGAGCAATAAAAGTGATCCACCCCCATACCAGGAAGTATATCCCGTTATCAGACATATCCTGTTTGGTTTTGCTTATCATAGATTGAATAAGCTGAAGGCTTTGTTCCGGTGAAAAATCGTTCTTTTGCATCTGGTATGTTTTAAAATGAAAATTTGTCCCGATGCGTCGGGACAAATTCAGCTAGATCATTCTGCTTATTTTATTTGCGAAAGAAAATATTTTGTCTGGCCAAGTCCCCAATTGGGATGAATATTACTTTCGGGTTTGTAACTATCAAATTTAGTTGCCGCTGTTTCGAATCGTTTCTTTGCTTCTTGTTTATCTCCGCCGAATTGTTCAGGAGTGTAAAAAAGGTCTTGCCCTTCAAGAATGTAGACCCTTGGATTTTCCGGATTCAGTTTTTTTGCAGTTTCAAGAGCAGCTGAAGCTACGGGACCATATTCCTGGTACCGAGCCATCGGGTTAGCCATCATCCTGGCTGATGCAAGCATCTTTTTCACACACCATATCTCTGAATTGTTTTTATTTAATTCATCTGCCTTATTCAATAATGCCTCTGCTTTATCCGCCAATGGATCTATATCAGCAGTTTTATCGCCAAAACTGCCATCCATTGTAAAGCTATACGTAGCATTAAGATTAGCCAGTGCCGCATAATAAAAAGGCAGCCACTGTGTTTTTTCCGCATTTGCAATTCGTTCAAAAGAGTTAGCCAAAGTAATAAGCCCATCATAACTTCTGGTTGTATCTATTGATGGGACTAATGCTTCCATAGCCTTGCTGTATTTGTCACTTTGGGCAAAAGAAGCTGTTACCAGTAATGAGGTGATGATAAAAGAAAAAACCTTTTTCATTGTTGATATTTTTTTGTGATAAATTTATTTATACTGTTGTTGTTTTAATTTCTCATACTCTTTTTCAGCTGTATTTTCTTTTGGATATTTATAGGCATCAAAATACTGAAATAGAATAGCTATGCCCCATCCGGCTGTTGGCCAAACAGGCCAAGGCACTCCGCTATGGCTGTAGTTTTTGCTGGTAAACAGCCAGATCAGCCACAAGAATGCATTGACGACAAAGTAAGTGACAAGGTCTCTTTTGTAACCTGCTCTTTTTTTAGCAATAGCCCAAAGTTTGGGATCCTTTTGTTCCGGGTTTTGTGAATATTGTTCCATATAAAGTTTATTGATAAGTTTATAATCCATTATTAATTACTTCATCACTTCTATCCACACCAAAGCTGATAAAGGCCCCCAAGAACACAAACATCCTCGATGTCGGCACAATCGCTTCCTTCCTTATACCATTATAAGAATATTGGTAACCATAAGTCTGCTTGATATTAAAAATGTTACTTACCTGGAAGACATATACAGCAAATGTTTTGGGGTCCTTTTTACCAATAAACGGCAGGTAGTTAAGTGAAAAACTTACGTTGTGATAATCAGGAATAGTACCTCTGTCATTGAACTTATAATTAGTTCCGTCATACCCGACATTATAATACGGTCTTCCGCTGGCATAATTGTAAGCAACGTTCACATTTGTTTTCATTTTCTGAACAAATTTCTTCACCACCAATGAACTGGTATGCTTTGCAGCAAAATTGGGAGTGATAGCGAAAGGAAAAGTCAGAAAATCCCTTTTTGTATCCAAATAAGAATACGATATCCAATAATCAAGATTTTTGATGGTTTTTTTATCTCTCCAGAAAAACTCAAAACCTTTTGCATCTCCAAATCCATTGTTATTAATAGCAGCCTCCCTGAAATTGACAGTTCCGGTTTTCACCAGGTTGTGATACTTCTTATAAAAGACCTCTGCACGGAATGACTGGCCATTTGCAACTTTTTGATACTGGGCAATATAATGAGTCGCCTTCATAAACGTTAATGAGTTTGGCGAAGGCAAATATCTTCTTTCCGGATCCTGGTAAAAGATACCATATGCCACAGACGCCTGGCTGCCTTTTCCTAATTTATATGCTACCGAAAAACGAGGAGCGATATTTGTTTTATCCAGTAAGGAAGAATATTCAAAACGAACGCCTCCTTTTACAGCAAGAGCATTGGTAGCATAAACATCTGCTTCAGCAAATACGGCATTGATGTGTCCGTTTAGTGTGTCGGGATATTTTTGGTCATTGTAAGCCGTATAAACTGATTTATCATTGCTATAGTTATACTCGGTTCCGAAACGTACAGCACTTAATCCTTTTAATTTTTTTTCAAGTACCGTTTTTAAATTGAAATAGTTTCCTTTTGTGTCAACAGCAAATTTTTTAAACTCCAGGTTACCCACTACCACATCTTCCTTATTTTGGTTTTGCATTCCACTTTTGATATCATCTTTATTATTGGTATATGAAAATCCTGCATTAACCTTCCATCCCTTTCCTAAATTCTCTTTCCAGGCCAGGTTGTGATACATATTTTTATTTCCAATAGAGAATTTATCAAGATACCCCAACGAATCGATACTGTTAGTTGTAAAAGCCAGTTTATTACTGCTGTAATAGCCGTAATATTTCAATATACCGGTCCTGGATGTCTTAATGCGGAAATTAGCATCAAGGTTATGATAGGTCGGCACTTTTGAAAAATCCTGTTTTTGCTTGATAAGAGCAAAAGCAAGGCTCAGGTCTGTATATCCATAATTAAACCCCCATGATGATTTTTTATTTTTTGCAAGATGCTGAAGACCTGCATTAGCACTTAAAACAGTTATGCCAACATTAGCAGATGATTGCTCGGGCAAATCAATTGATTCCAGTATCAATGCAGAAGAAAGAGCCTGGCCATATAAAGCAGAGTACCCACCGGTACTAAAAACTGTTCCCTTGAAAATGAAAGGAGAGAAACGGCCAAATTGTGCAATATTGGGAACACTGCTATAAAAGAAATTATTTACCAGGGTTCCATCTATAAAAGTTTTTGTCTCAGCAGCAGTACCACCACGAACATAAAGGCCTTCACTCTCTCCTACCTGTTGTGCACCGGGCAATGTTTTCAAAGCTCCTGTTATATCGCCATTAGCACTGGCGGTTGTTACAATATCAATGGGGTCTAAAACTGCAGCAGCCCGTTTTCTGTCACTGGCTTCGAAAGTTCCTGCAGAAAGTACAACAGCCGTCAGTTCACTAACCTCTTCTTTTAAGGTTGCATCAAAAGTAACGGGACCTGCCGACAAGTTTATTTTCTGTTCGATAGTCTTATAGCCAATTGAACTTATTACCAGGATTTGATCACCTTTCTCTGTTGTTTTAAATGAATACTTTCCAGTTGAATCTGAAGTACCACCATCGTATGTGTCTTTTATTGATATACTAACACCGGTAACAGGCTTAGATTTATTATCCTTTATCACTCCTTTTATAGTTACCTGGGCAGATACTGATTGAAACAGCCCTCCAACTAATAAAGCTAATAACCCAATTATCATCTGTCTCATGTGAAATTCGTATTTAAGACACAAACATAAAGTAGTTTATAATATAAACCAAATTGAATTTTAAAAACCGCCTCCGCAGAACGGAGACGGTCGGAACCCCTATTATAAATCTTTATTGTTTAACTATTTTCTGTTGTGCTGTCTGCCCTTCACAGGTAACTTTTACAATATACATACCGCTATTTAAATTGCTCACATTCAATGTTTCAGTCTGGCTACTGTTTGCTGACTGTATTTTCTTTGCTGTCTGCCCTGCCAGGCTGAAGACTTCATATACAACTTTCTTATTCTGCCAGTTAGCCGGAATTGTGATGCGGATCTCATTACTTACCGGATTTGGATAAGCAAGAATAGTAATATTATTATCCGCCTGTTTGCCAATCCTGATGATACGAACATCAGAATACTGGTTCTTGCCATCAACATCAACCGAACGGAGCCTGTAGTAAATAACACCTGATTGAATGCTGCTGATATTATCAGCCAGGGCATAATCAACTTTAGAGGTAGTGTTACCATAAGCAAACACCATTCCTGCGTCATTATAGTTTGCTCCGTCAGTGCTTCTTTCTACTATAAAATGGCTAAGGTTAGTTTCGGTTGCCGTTGACCATTTCAGGTCAACTTTATTAGTATTACTTAAAGTAGCAGAAAATGAACTGAGTTTTACGGGTAAAGTTGATGGATAGTTGAACCATTTCATGTATAAACTAAATTGCCTTACGGAACTACTGGTATTGCTAGTAATTGCACCATACTTTAGAGTGAAGGATGAAATATTAGTATTACTTGCCGTAAACATATTTGCCAGGGATGAAGTATCAATACCGCTTCTCTCAACTCCAAGAATATTCTGGACCGTAAAATCACCAGATGCAACCTGAGTTATAGAAATATCCGGCGTTGCAATCATATAATTCATAGTGCCATTGCTCCCTATATTAACTCTTGCATATTCTTTCAGTGTATTATTACCGTCCAGGTCAAGTGCAGTCGCATTAACAATTGGGAGTATTACCGGTGTTGTAGATCCATGCTGAAAAAACCTTACTGTAAAAACAACATATGACAGGCCTGCAACACTGCCGCTTTGCACTGCGGGTTGAAAAGCTTCTTTATAGCCGGTTCCGTTGCTATTGTCATCTATCTTATTAAGCTTAGCTCCGTTTACCAGGCTGTCGACGCTTATTTCTGCATCAACATTATTATCTACATTTTGGAAAAGGTATTTGGCTCCAACCTGCAAATCAGTTCCGGAAGTACGTTGGTAGTTGTCAAATTTAAGCCCGGTACCAGTACTGCTACCACCACCTGTACCAGATTGGGCATTCACCGCTGATAAACCGATAAGGAGTGTAGTCTGCAGAAATAATTGCTTAAAAAATAAAGTTGTTTTCATCGTTCTCAATTAAGGGTTCAAGATTAAAAAGTAGTACGGGTCGTTCTTTTTGAACTTGTCCTTCAGATAGCAATGAAAACCGATGTATGAGAGTTGAAACAGACCGGGAAGTAATTTCCCGTTTTGAGAGAGGTTTGTTTCAGGGGTCGGATTTCGTCGTTTTCTAAGGATTCGTTCGATTCTGACACAAACATAATACGCAGTTATTTTACTTGCAAGTATTTCGAGGATTTTTTCGCAATAAAAACAGTATTTTATGTAGTATAATTACTATTTATTTTGATAATCAATAAGTTGAAAATGCACAAATCAAAAATTGATGGGAGTTTTACTTATAAAAAACTTGTAAATAAGCATCATCGAATCTCGAAATGAAGATGCTGAGACCAAAACGAATAATTATTTCCTGTCAATCCGGGGTGGCACAATAAAAAATCCTGCCGTTTGGCAGGATTCAATTTATTGAGTGGGAAGTAGTATTACTTGTACTGAGGAATCAAGCCATTTGCCAACTCCACCATTTTCTTGATCCCTTCTTCCGGCAAATTACCTTTCTTAAATTCTGCCAGCACATCAGGTAGTTTGTTCTCCATTTCCATCAGGAAATGTTCTTCAAACTCTTTTACTCTCTTCACAGCAACATCTTTCAACAACCCGTTTGTACCAAGGTAGATGATCGCAACTTGTTTCTCTACTGAGAACGGGGTGTATTGCAACTGCTTCAACACTTCCACGTTACGGGCACCCTTATCAATTACATTCTTTGTAGCAGCATCCAGGTCACCACCGAATTTTGAGAAGGCTTCCAGTTCACGGTAAAGGGCCTGGTCCAATTTCAGTGTACCAGCCACTTTTTTCATGGATTTGATTTGGGCATTACCACCTACACGACTTACAGAGATACCTACGTTGATCGCAGGACGAATACCTGATAAGAACAGGTTCGTCTCAAGGAAAATCTGACCGTCTGTGATAGAGATTACGTTTGTTGGGATGTATGCTGATACATCGCCAGCCTGTGTTTCAATAATTGGTAAAGCCGTTAAAGACCCGCCTCCTTTTACCAGATGCTTAATGCTATCCGGTACGTCGTTCATGTTTTTAGCAACCGCATCATCGCTGATAACTTTGGCAGCTCTTTCCAGTAAACGACTATGAAGATAGAATACATCTCCGGGGTAAGCTTCACGACCCGGGGGACGACGTAACAGCAATGATACTTCACGATAAGCCACCGCTTGCTTTGAAAGGTCGTCGTATATAATCAATGCTGGACGACCGGTATCACGGAAGAATTCACCGATAGCAGCACCTGCAAACGGGGCGTAGAATTGCAGCGGTGCCGGGTCCGATGCAGAAGCGGCAACGATGATGGTATATTCCATCGCCCCATTATCCTGCAATGTTTTCATTACCTGTGCGATGGTAGATGCTTTCTGACCAATCGCCACATATATGCAATAAACAGGTTTACCGGCTGCAAAAAATTCTTTCTGGTTGATAATGGTGTCAATACAAATGGCAGACTTACCAGTCTGACGGTCACCGATTACCAACTCCCTTTGTCCACGACCAATGGGGATCATCGCATCAATTGCTTTGATACCGGTTTGCAGTGGTTCTTTTACCGGCTCCCGGAAGATAACACCCGGTGCTTTTCTTTCCAGTGGCATTTCATACAACTCACCGGCGATTGGGCCTTTACCGTCAATTGGCTGACCCAGGGTATTTACAACACGGCCAACCATTCCTTCTCCCACTTTAATAGAAGCGATCTGACCCGTACGTTTAACTTTTGCACCTTCTTTAATAGCGCCGCTTTCGCCCATTAATACCACACCTACGTTATCCTCTTCCAGGTTCAAAGCGATAGCTCTTACACCATTTTCAAATTCCACCAGTTCACCGTAGCGAACATTGCCCAATCCATATACCCGGGCAATACCATCACCCACCTGTAACACAGTACCTACTTCTTCCAGGTCTGCTGAGGCGTTGAAGTTGCTCAACTGCTGGCGCAGTATCGCTGATATTTCATCTGGTTTAATCTCTGCCATATTATTTTGTTTATCTGTTTTTTATTATCTGACCTTATAAATAAAGTCGTTGTTCTCAAATTGTTTGGCGATGGCACGCAGGTCATAGGCTATACTTGCATCAACCAGCTTATCTCCTGCCTGCAATACAAAACCACCAATGATATCAGGGTCTACTGTTTCTTCCAGTTCCACATTTTGAAACCCGACAGATTTTTTGATCTGTTCAATGATAGCATTTCTTACAGAATCAGAAACAGGCGCAGCCGTTGTCAATTTAATAGTCTGAATATCTTTTTTCTCTTTATATGCAGTGATAAAAGCACTGCTGATCTCCGGCAGATTACTTTCACGGCCTTTGGTAATGAGTAACCGATTAAAGCCGGCTGTTATTTCGCTGATATTTCCGTTCGTTATCGCTTCCAGAATTTTCTTTTTGGTATCGCCTTTAATAATTGGACTGCGCAACAAGTTCACAAAATCCCGGTTGCTTTTGCATGCAGCTCTCAGCCATTGCATATCAGCATGTACTTTTTCCAGCTCACCTCTTTCGATGGCAAGATCAATCAGTGATTTGGCATATCTCGTTGCTAAACGTGGATTCGGCATTGCTACTCTTTTAGTTCATTTTTACTTCGTCAACCAGTCCTTTGATATGTGCTTCCTGTGCTTCCTTGTTCGCCAGTTCTTTTCTCAGTACTTTCTCACTCACTTCTATCACCAGTTTACCTACCTGGTTTTTTACTTCGGTCAATGCAGCCATTTTCTGTGCATTGATGGCCGCCTGTGCTTCTACAACAATCTTGTTAGCTTCTGTTTTGGCCTGTTCTTTGGCTTCGTTGATGATCCTGTCTTTTGTTTCTCTTGCTTCTTTCAGCAATTTGGCTCTTTCTTCACGGGCCGAAGCCAGCAAGGCTTCGTTTTCATTTTTCATCTGGGCCATTTCAGCTTTTACTTTTTCAGCAGTTGCTAATGACTCAGCGATAGTTTCTTCCCTTTTCTTCAATCCGCCGACGATGGCAGGCCAGGCGAATTTTTTCAAAATGAAAAACACAATAAGGAAAGCCAGCATCGTCCAGATGATCAAACCAAATGAAGGCGTAAGTAATTGCATAGAAAATAATTTATTCGTCGCTAATTAATAATCAAAGTAAAAACTGCATCCGCCGCCCTGTGCATTGGATGCAGTAGTTTTTTAGAGCACCATCGCAAGGAAACCAATGATGATAGAGAACAACGCAGCTCCTTCTACCAGGGCGGCAGTAAGGATCATGTTGCTCCTGATGTCATTGATAGCTTCCGGCTGACGGGCAATAGCTTCCAGGGCACCTTTACCGATCTGGCCAATACCAATACCGGCACCGATTGCACCCAGACCTGCGCCAATTGCACCACCTGCATTTGCCATGTCTGCTAAGAGAGTTAAATCCATGATTGTGATTTTATATAATGATTAAAAAAAGACTGATTAATGATGTGCTTCTTCTGCATGATGCTCGCCTTCAAATGCCTGGCCGATGAAAACCGCTGTCAGGTTGGTGAAGATGAATGCCTGCAAGAATGCCACTAATATTTCAATAAAATAAATAAACACTGTAAACCCGATTGACAAAGGTGCAAATCCAATACCGACATATTGATTCAATGCTCCAAGGATAAAGATCAGAGAGATCAGACAAATGATAAGAATGTGACCTGCCACCATGTTGGCGAACAACCTTATCATTAAGGCGAATGGTTTGGTGAATACACCCAGTATTTCCACAGGAACAAGGATGGGTTTAACACCCATTGGTACCGGCGGGTTAAAAATATGACCCCAATAATGCTTGTTGGTGCTGAACATGATCACTACAAATGAGATCAGCGATAACACCAGTGTGAAAGCAATGTTGCCGGTAACGTTTGCTGAGCCCGGTATCAAACCAAAGATGTTATTAATAAGGATAAAGAAAAAGATAGTAAGTAAGAGGGGTAAATACTTTGGATACTTATGACCAAGATTGGGTTTTGCTACCTCATCTTTTACGAAATTCACTACCGTTTCAATAGTATTCTGCATTCCTTTCGGGGCAGAGGTAACGCCTTCTCCTTTTTTATAACGCTTTGCCACTGCCAGCATGATCCAGACAAGGACAGCCAATGCAAGTATCATCTGCACCACATTACGGGTAAGTGAGATATCGTAAACTTTTACAGTCGGGTCAAACTTGCCATCTGCAGTAACCGGAACAATGGAACCAACAAAGTATTTCTTAGGGTCTAATCCTAATTCGGCCCTGTTATGCTCTGTCAGCACCATATAGCCTTTATAGCTTTCATGACCATGATGGAAGTTGGAGGAAAGGAAGGTAGTAAACCCTCTTTGCGGAGAGTAAAGGATCACCGGCAAAGGGATGGTTACATGCTTTTGGTGCTCTTTAGGACCATAAGAAAGAAAATGGAACTCATGAGCATCCATAATGTGGCCAAAAATGACCTCGTTGGCATCAAATAATTTGGGCTTTTTAGCCTCGCCGTGTTGCTCCGCCGGCTGACCATGATTTTCATGGCCTTCCTGGGCCAAAACAGGCAAAGAATTTATAACAAAAAAAACGCTGAAAGCCGCTACCAATAAGGATTTTAAACGTCCGGAGATCATACCCATCCTGAAATTTGCGGCAAAGATAAGGGGGTGGGGTTTAAAAACCACAAAAAAGGGAGAAAATGGATTTGTCTTTCGCTGAAATCAGGCGACTTTTGATTTGCTGTCAAATTGCAGTTGGTAAAGCTTGAAATAATAGCCTTTCAGGGCCATTAATTCTTCGTGGGTACCCATTTCCCGAACCTCGCCTTTGTCCAGGACAATTATTTTGCTGGCTTTGCGGATGGTGGACAGCCGGTGGGCAATAACGATGGAGGTCCTGCCATTTATTAATGTGTCAATGGCATGCTGGATAAGCATTTCGCTTTCTGTGTCTACGGAAGAAGTGGCCTCATCAAGGATCAGGATAGAAGGGTTATATAATAAGGCCCGGATAAACGACAACAACTGCCGCTGACCCAGCGACAGGGTGGCCCCTCTTTCCATTACATTATAATCGTATCCCCCGGGCAGCCGCATAATGAAGTCATGCATATCGATCATTTTGGCCGCTTCAATCACCCTTTCCCGGGAAATGTCCGGGTTGCGCAACGTAATATTATCTATCACGGAGCCGGAAAATAAAAAAACATCCTGCAGTACCACACCTACATTTTTCCGTAAAGCATCAAGTTTATAATCTTCAATATTCAGGTCATCCACTTTTATCTGTCCTTTCTGGATATGATATAACCTGTTCAGTAAACTTATGATGGTGGTCTTGCCACTGCCTGTATGACCGACAATGGCAATCGTTTCTCCGGGCTTTGCTTCAAAACTTACATCTTTCAGCACATAGTTCTCATCGTTGTATGCAAACCATACTTTTTCAAACTCCAGCTTTCCTTTTACTACTTCGGGTGAAATGGTTCCATCATCATCGGCGAAATCTTTATTGTCCAGCACTTTGAAAACCCTTTCACTGGCGATGATGCCCATCTGCAGTACATTGAATTTATCTGCCAGCACCCTGAGGGGACGAAACAACAGGTTCAAACAAAGTATAAACGCCACCAGTGTTCCCTGCTGGCTTTGTTGTAAGTGAAATGCTTCCTTTGATGTCCACCAAACAGCCAAACCAATAGATAAAGCCAGTACGATCTCCACAACCGGAAAAAAAACCGAATAAGCAAAAATGGCTTTGATATTAGCATTGCGGTGCTCCTTGTTTATCTTCTTGAATTTATCGAATTCCCTTTCCTCCGATGCAAATGCCTGAACGATCGCCATGCCGGTCAGGTGTTCCTGTACAAATGCATTCAGGCTGGCTACTGCATTTCTTACTTTAAAGAAAGAACGGTTGATACTGTTCTTAAAATAATAAGTGGCAATAATGATTATCGGGAAGGGTATCAGTGCGATCAGGGTGAGCTGCCAGTCGGTCCAGAACATATAAGTCAGTACACAGATAATAGAAAGCAGGTCTGCAATGATGGGCACCAGGCCATCTGAAAAAATATCGTTGATGGATTCAATATCATTGATTGTCCTGGTGGTCAATGTGCCGATCGGTGTTTTATCAAACTGGGAAAGATTAAGCCCCATTATTTTTTTATAAGTAGCCACCCGCAGATCTTTCACTACCGACTGACCCAGCAATGCTGTTGTAAAAGAAAAAAGGAAACGCATGGCTGTTTCCACCAGCAGCAACCCGATTTGAATCAGTGTAATGTTTATCAGCATGGTGGTTGCTGAGTTGGCAATGTAATCATTGACCGTTTTCTGGATAAGCATGGGCCTTACCGGGGTAAGCAGCGCCAAAAGGATCGCCAGCACCACAGACAGGTAGAATTTTTTCTTATACGGAGCTGCATACCGGAACACTCTCCGCAATAAAGTAACATCAAAAAAACTCTTTTTGGTTTCTGACAAAGTGAAGTGATTAAACGAAAAACAAATTTAGACAGAAGCGATGTATAAAAACGACCTCCTGTCATTATTCCTCCATGGCAATCTTGTATGCTTTAATAAAAAGTGCACCCAGGTTTTTGTAAGGCGGTACATAATCATCAAATATTTCATTCGGTGCCATTTTTCGCAACTCAGCCCAGAACGGTATCCATTGAATGTCGCTGCCAGCCCGTAATTTTTCACCCAATAGTTTAAGGAAGGGATTATTAACTGGTGCATCAGCTATTTGTTTGGTGCCGACGATATGAGCATCGGGTGCCACCTCAAGGATGTCGTGTATAGAACGATAACCACCGCAAGAACCCATAAAGACGATCTTAGACGTAGGGAACATTTGTTCAATGGTGTAAGGGGCGTTGTAACTGTGGCCACGGTTTACCGTAACGGTAGGAAAAAGTTTATTATCCTTCAGGTATTTGCACAAAGCTTCCTGTGCCTTTGCATCCTCATTTTTTTCTTCCGGCAAAGGTTTATTCAGGTAAATAGAAACAGGTTTGCCTTTTACGGATGTGATAGTTATCCAGTAAGGATTGCTCCGGTCCGTTTTCCAGTTTGCATTACCAAATAAACCTAAGATAGATGGAAAGACCCCGATACCATCTTTATCCCCGTAAATAAATACCTGCACAACAGCCCTTCCGCTGTCATTGGCCAAAGCTTTGAACGGCACTTCGTACACCGGGGGAATACCTAATTCTTTTGTGAGGTCAGTTTTATTAAGAGTGTCAGCCGAAAGAAAAAGATTGTTCAATATCTTATACATCGCCATCCCTCTCTTATTACCCATTTTCTCGTTCCGCTGGTAATTCAGCTGGATGTTCTTCAGCATTTCATTAGCCAATGGCTTAATAGTTTCAACAATGCTGGCATAGGAATCTGCCACATCCACCCCATCCTCAAGCCCCCTGCCCTGTTCCAGTTTTCCTACAAAAGCTTTCATTAATTTCTCCGCATCACTCTCATCATCAGCTGTCCTTTTTGGAGGGAATGTATTCAGGAAACTGCTGAGCATATTAAACCCTGCTGTCATTTTGATAAACTTCCGGTACTTATCAAAGCGCAGCGACATCAACAATGAATCTCCTTTGTTATTGATCTTCTTCATCATCAGCGGGTACACTCCTTTCACAAAACTGGATGTATAGATCGAGCCATCTGCTGACACAGCGAGGTAGTAAAGTTCTTCAGCACTTAAAGATTGAATAGACCTGAACCTCACTTCTGCATTTTCATTGTGTAATGCATTAATGGTATTAACAAAGCCTTCCCTTGCTTTCTTCTCCAGCCGTTCCCGGAGGGCTTCATATTCAAAAGCCGTATCCTTATTGAACGCCCTTCCAACATACTCAAGTTGTGTTCTTACCAGCAGTTTGTAGTACAGTATTGAGTCGTCCTTAGCAGCATCTATCTCTTCAAAGGTCATTTTACCTTTTACCACATTATCAAGAAAAGGGAAATACTGCTGGCCGCTTTTGCTGCGGGCCATTTTTACGATCGTACTGATAAAAACATCATCGGTGATATTCCTGATCACAGAACCGATATGATTACCGGCCTGCGCAAAATCATACAGCTGACGGGCATATTTTTTCTTGTCCAGTGCCCGTACCAGGCTGTCGGCAAAAGGCATATTAGGATTATCCTTAAGTGTTGCTAACGTCTTGTCCGGGTAAAGAATGCAATACTTCAACACCACTGCCTGTAATGCTTCTTTGTAACCGCTGTTCTTTTCAAACGTTGAATTATCAGCCCTGATGACGGAATACGCCGTTTCATAAGACAGTTTGCTGAAGATGTCTGCAATAGACCTTTCTTCCTTATCGTACTGCATACATTTTTCATACACAGTAAGTATATCAGGAAGTATCGTTGGTTTTACTTTGCGGATATAAGTATTCTGCCTGAAAAATTTCAGTAAGTAATCAACACCCCTCAGGTACTTTACTTTGGCCTGGTCTTTCAGTACAGAATCAGTTTCTATTTTGCATTGAAGAGCATCCACCCTGTTTATCAAACATTGGGTAAGTATTAAATTAATATCCTGGTCACCGGTAGGGGTATACTGGCTGTCATTCTTCCCGTCCGATTTCAGTATCAGTTTCTGGTCCTCATCCACATAATCATGAAACAGCTCCCTGTTTTTGGGTGGCTTACAACCGGGGCTCTTTTCAGTGTTCGAAGCAAAGCTACCCTGCCCTGCAACGGCAAGGTTGAGAATAAAAGAAGCGGCCAGAATAAGGTATTGTTTTGTCGCTATCATAAGGAATTGAAACTCAAAGTTACTAAGCCAGACCGAAATGGGTGGTTTTAGGGGCTTTGTACTGATAGAGACGGATTTACAGAGCATAAAGCTGTTTGACAGCCCATAAAAAATAGCAGGGAGCCCCGCAACAGGTTAACTTATCATTAAGTCTAAGTAAACAGGCTTGCGGAAATTTCAATACCACCCGATTTCCCGTTAGGTTTGCGAAAATTTATCACTGCATGGAAACCAAAGCCCGAAAGGTGCTGATAGCAGACGACGAACCGGACATCCTTGAAATACTGAAATACAACCTCTCTAACGAAGGGTACGAGGTCATTACTGCCAAAGATGGTGATGAAGCTCTTGAAAAAGCCCGGAGAACCCAGCCCGACCTTATCATATTAGATGTGATGATGCCTAAAAAGACCGGCGTGGAAGTATGCCAGATGCTGCGGGCACAAGCCGCCTTTAAAGAAACACTCATAATTTTCCTGACAGCAGTAAATGATGAAGGCACACAAATAAAAGGGCTGGAGACCGGCGCCGATGATTATGTAAGCAAGCCCATCAGCCCCAAAGTTTTCCTGAGCCGGGTAAATGCACTCTTCCGCCGGTTAAATAAGACAGAAGCAAGAATACTCACCATCGATCACCTGACCATCGACCCGGAACGCTTCATTATTAAAGTAGGTGAACAGGAAGTAACGCTGGCCAAAAAAGAATTTGAGCTCCTTTATTTATTAGCATTAAAACCCGGTCGTGTTTTCCTCCGCAACGAAATACTGAACCAGGTGTGGGGCAATGATGTAATCGTTGGCGACCGCACCATTGATGTGCACATCCGCAAGATCCGGCAGAAGCTGGGGGTGGATTGCATCACAACCGTAAAAGGGGTTGGGTATAAATTTGAATTGTGAGAAACGTCCATTACTCATCGTTCATAGTCAATCTTGTTACTTTTGTGGTTGCCTTCTATGAACCCCTCCACTAAAAATATCTCTCCCCGGCAACTCGCTGCTTTTACAGCATTGGTACTGGCAGTGCCGGTTAGTTTGCTGGTCTTTTTTGTAGAGAAAAGCTGGCTATGGGCTGCCGGTTCTTTTGTAATCATACTTGGCGGGGCTTACTTACTTATCTCTTTTGTGCTGGAACGGTTCATTTACCGCAAGATCAAACTCATTTACAAATTCATTTACCAGACCAAGGCCACCAAGAAAGAAGAGACCTATTATAAATATGTGCTGCCGCAAAAAAGTATTGATGAAGTGCGGCAGGATGTGGAAGCATGGGCCGAAGAGAACAAGCAGGAAATAGAACTGCTGCGCAGGAACGAACAGTTTCGCCGGGAGTTTTTACAAAACCTGTCGCATGAATTTAAAACACCGGTATTTGCCATACAGGGTTATGTAGATACACTACTGGCCGGTGCACTCGCCAATCCGGAGGTAAACAAAAAGTTCCTGGAAAAGACAGCAAAGAATGTGGACCGCCTTACCCACCTGCTCAACGACCTCGATGAAATATCCAGCCTCGAAAGAGGTGAGCTGGTACTGTACAAGCAAAACTTTGTAATACAGGACCTGGTGAAAGATGTATTTGAAAGCCTTGCCATCAAAGCTGATGCCGGCCATATCCATTGCAGCATCAAGAAGGGATGTGAGTCGCCGCTAACGGTCTTTGCCGATAAAGAAAAGATAAGACAGGTGTTCACCAATCTTGTTGAGAACTCCATTAAATACGGACGGCAGGGCGGAAGCATCACCGCCAGCATGTACAAAACCGATGGCAAGCATATACTCATAGAAATAACAGACGATGGTATCGGTATCAACGAACGGCACCTGCCCCGGTTATTCGAACGTTTCTACCGTACCGATGAGGGCCGCAGTATAGATGTAAGCGGCAGCGGCCTTGGCCTCTCCATCTGCAAACATATTATTGAAGCCCACGGACAAACCATACATGTACGCAGCACCGAAACGGTTGGCACCACCGTTGGTTTTACACTGGATGCAAGAAGAGATTAATTTTTTTATGTAGCCAGCACCTGTACTACTATCGTCGTCTGTTGCGTCGCACTCTTGTACGTTCTGTTCGCTGCTCAGCATTTGCAGGGTCCCCGCCTCTTTCGCCTGCTTTTCTTATTTTCACCTACCATTTTCCTCTTATGACGATTGAACAATACATTGAAAAAGTAAATACCCGTTTCAAGTCTGGCATTTCTACAGAACACAGCTACAGGGGCGACCTTCAGAATCTCCTCGAAGCACTCTGCCCCGATGTTTTAGTGACTAACGAACCTTCAAGAGTGGCCTGCGGTGCTCCCGATTATATACTAACCAACAAAAACATTCCTATTGGTTACATAGAAGCAAAAGATATAGGAGCATCCCTCATAGATAAAGCATACAAAGAACAGTTCGACAGGTACAAAGCCTCACTGAACAATCTCATCTTTACTGATTACCTCGATTTTCATGTATACAGGGATGGGCAAATAGTAACTACTGTAGCAATCGGCAAAATTGAAAACGGCAAACTCATCGCCGACCCTGCCCGGTACAAGGAGTTTGAAAACATCATCCGGGATTTTGCAACACACCAGTCTCAAACCATCCGTAGTGCAGAAAAGTTAAGCAGGATGATGGCTGGCAAAGCAAGAATGCTTGCAACGGTTATTGAAAACGCTGTAACATCCGATGAAACAAAGGAAAACACCGAAGCTCACGAAGATGCGAACAACTCTCTTAAAGAGCAGCTCGCAGCCTTCAAAGAAATACTTATACATGATATAACGCCAAAAGACTTTGCCGACATCTATGCTCAAACTATCGCCTACGGTATGTTTGCAGCAAGACTGCACGACCCTTCACTCGAAACCTTCACAAGAATTGAGGCCGCCGACCTCATCCCTAAAACAAATCCATTCCTTCGTAAACTTTTTCAGTATGTTGCCGGGTACGACCTCGACAACCGCATTAAATGGATAGTTGATGCCCTGGCAGATATTTTCAGAGCTACAGATGTTGCTGCATTGTTGGAAAACTTCGGCAAGTCCACACAGCAGCAAGACCCCATCATTCATTTTTACGAAACCTTCCTTAGTGAGTACGATCCCAAACTCCGTAAGGCAAGAGGCGTATGGTACACTCCGGAACCCGTAGTCAGTTTCATTGTCAGGGCGGTAGATGATATTTTAAAAACAGAGTTCGGTTTAAAAGATGGTCTTGCAGATACATCTAAAACAAAAGTCAAAGTAAAAGTGGCAAGCAAAGCCACTGCCGATACCCGCAGCAAAACAAAAGAAACAGAGATAGAACAGGAAGTGCACAAAGTGCAGATACTCGACCCCGCCACAGGTACAGGTACCTTCCTTGCAGAGATAATAAAACACATTCATAAAAAGTTTCAAGGCCAGCAGGGCATCTGGAGTAAATATGTGGACGACCACCTCATTCCCCGCCTCAATGGTTTCGAAATTCTGATGGCCAGCTATGCAATGGCACATTTAAAATTGGATTTACTCTTAACAGAAACAGGATACAAAGCACAAAAAGAACAACGTTTCAGGGTTTACCTTACTAACTCATTGGAAGAATACCATCCTGATACCGGCACTCTCTTCGCCAACTGGCTCAGTTCCGAAGCCAACGAAGCCAACAAAGTAAAAAGAGATACACCTGTAATGGTTGTGCTGGGCAATCCTCCATATAGTGGAGAAAGTAAGAATAAAGACAAGTGGCTAATGAGCTTAATGGAAGATTACAAAAAAGAGTTTGATGGGGGAAAGCTTAAGGAGTATAATATTAAATTCGTTAATGATGATTATGTAAAATTTATTAGGTATAGCCAATGGTTTATTGAAAAAAATGGCGAAGGGGTTCTTGCTTTCATTACAAATCACAATTTTATCAGTAATCCTACATTTAGAGGCATGCGGTGGAGTTTGATAAATACTTTCAATGAGATTCTAATTGTTGATTTGCATGGTAATTCAATGAAAAATGAGACTGCACCTGATGGGACAAAAGATGAAAATGTTTTTGATATTAGACCAGGGGTATCAATAATAATTGCTGTAAGGAACAAGGACATAAAGGGAAAACTTGCTAAAGTAAAACTTTTTGACATGTATGGTAAAAGGAGTTCGAAATATGAATTCCTAAACTCAAACTCACTTAGTTCAATTAAGTTTGAAGAAATAAATCTTAGTAACCCCAATTTTACTTTCAAGAATGTCGATGAATCTGACAAAGAAGCCTTTGAAACTGGATTTAAGATTACAGATTTATTTAAAACTTATTCTCTCGGCATTCTGACAAAGAATGATTCTGTCTCAGTCGCATTTAATACAAATGAATTAAAATCAGTCTTAGGTGATTTCTCTAATCTTGATAAAACTACATTAAAAGAAAAGTATTCAATAAAAGAAGATTCAAGGGATTGGCAACTCCAGAAGGCAATTGATGATGTTAGGAAATCAAATATTACCCAAGGATTAACGAAAATTAATTATCGTCCTTTTGACCAACGATGGACGTTTATTAGTTGGGCTTCGAAAGGATTTATTGCATACCCTCAAAAAACAGTTTCAATTCCTTTATCAAAAGATAATAATATTGGATTAATTGCTACAAGGCAATTAGCAAGTCTTCCCTTTTATCATGTTTTTATCTCTAATATTATTTCAGAGCAATGTTTTCTCTCAGGGAAGTCAAGAGAGGGTGGTACAGTTTTGCCTTTATTCATATACCCTGAATCCACCAACCAGCAAACCCTCGATGGCAATCAACAACGCCAGCCAAATCTCAATATAGAAATTGTTGATAAGATTGCCGCAGCCGTTGGCTTAACATTCACAGCAGAAAAAGAAACAACCAAAGGCACATTTGCCCCGATAGATGTACTCGATTATATCTATGCCGTACTCCACAGCCCTCTGTATCGGGAGAAGTACAAAGAGTTTTTGAAAATAGACTTTCCACGGGTGCCTTATCCAAAAGACAAACAAACATTCTGGCAACTCGTTAAGCTCGGTGGGGAGTTACGCCAAATACATTTGCTCGAAAGCCCTCTAGTGGAAAAATTCATCACACAATTTCCCGTCACCGGCAACAATAAGGTCGGCAAGATATCTTTCGCCATCATAGATTATGACGAACTGCCTCCTGCTGGCGCAGCCTACACCGCTGTATATATAAATGAACAGCAGTATTTCGCAAACGTACCGGAAGAAGCTTGGAATTTTTACATCGGAGGTTATCAACCTGCGCAAAAATGGCTCAAAGACCGTAAAGGCCGGGAACTCACATTCGAAGACATCATGCACTACCAAAAAATTATCGTAGCCCTCACTGAAACGGCTAGATTAATGAAGGAAATTGATAAAATTGAAATCGAATAATTCTATGAAAAGGTCAATTGCTATCATTTACTTTCTCACAGTTTCAAGTTTGGCATTTACTCAGCAAAGCGACACAGTTGGGAAAAAAGCGCAGTCAAAAGAACGGGTTGTATTAAATGTTGATACTTTGCGAATACAAAATATCACTTCACCGCAATCCAAAACTGCCTGGTATGAAGGTCCTAACACCCCTTGGGTATTAGCACTGATCATTTCAATATCTGGTCTTACACTAAATCTTATTATTGCAAACAAACAAATAAAGAATAATAATAAGCAACAGGTAAAGGAGATCAAAGCCACGCTTAATACTTCAAACCGGCAAACTTGGCTAAATGAGTTAAGGAATACATTAGCAGATTTCACTTCCTGTGCCAAGTCCCTTAACCTCTCGTTTCAAATAAAAAATGTAGGTGAAAAACGATTTGAATTACACGAACGATTTTCTTATAATTTAAATAAGCTATTGCTACTGCTAAAAGAGGACAAAAGCCTGCATAAGTCATTAATTGATGAGATAAATGAGTTACTGAGAATTATTGACTCTAATCTCATGGTGATGAGTCAAGAATCCAATGAAACAGTCCTGGATTTTGACAATGCCGGTTTGCTAGTAAAAATCGGTGAAATCATTAGGGTTGGTAGGGATGTCTTATATGACGAATGGAGAATAATTCAATCAATTTCTGAGAGTGATAATTAATATCCTGCTCACATCTTGGTTCGTGTCATTTCGCCGTGGTTGCTTTTTCTCTTCCACCAACCTCACAAACAATAGCAAGGTCTTACCCATTCGCCCCACCCATCACCAATGCCCAAACAAAAAGAACGAAGCCCCAATGGAAAAGGGGGCGTTGGCCCGGCAAATGCTTGCATTCATAAGCACCCCTTAAAATAATATGAAGGCGCATAAAACGGGCGGAGCCATCGTGTTTGCCTTGAATTTTCTTTGGTTACTTTCTTTGTTTCAAGACAAAGAAAGTGACAAACACAAAACCCAATCCACAAATCCCACACCCTCAGCATCTCCATCCTTGCCCCAAAAAGAAACAATCCCGAAAAATACCACTAACAGGTAATTGACTTTTTCTATTCACACTCCTAATTTAGAAAAGCACTGTCCGCCATCGTTAGTATATAAAATCCACAAAAACAAGCTGTTACCCTTTTAAAATACGATGTAAGACAAAGTGGCAACAATGTAAAATCAGCTGGCAACAGTGTAAAATTGGCTGTCAACAATGTAAAATTAATTGGCAACAATGTAAGAAGCATTGGCAACAATGTAAACCATGCTGGCAACAAAACAACAGCGGCTGGCGGCTTTGTAACAATAGCTGTCAACAGCCCGATAATAGCTGTCAACAATATAAATACAGCTGTCAGCAAACCAACAGGTGCTGGCAACAAACAAAAAATAACTGGCAACAATGTAAATACAAGAACTAAACTATTGCTATGCATTATCTCCAGACCCATCTTTTCAACAGGCCTCCCTGAAATCTCAATATTCCCGTCACAACAAACTCGCATTAAAATCAAAAACCAATAAATTAAATTTTATGCCTCTTGCAAAAAAATATAATTGTAGTCAGCAATCCCTTTATGCAGTATGCCGCAGCGGATGGTCATCATGCAGCACTTACCTCGCACAATTCACCGCCTTCAGTCCTTTGTACGATGCTCCCTTCATCACCGCAAGGGTCGCAGAAATAAACGCCGCCGAAGCGTTGCCCGATGCAGAACAACGAACGGAAGACAGTCGGTCACTCCGTGTCGACTTAAAAAATGCTGCCACCACCGGCATGGAACTCTGGCAACGCTTAAAACGATACATCATCAAAGCATACCCTGCAGACCAGGTAGAAATTAAATTAGATGCAGCAGGTCAGTCACATTACCGCAGGGCTGCACAGGATGATTGGGGTGCCGTTGGTCGTTTACTTCTCGATGGCGAAGCTTTCATCACAGCCAATACCGCCGACCTTACAGCAGGTAACAATATGCCGCCTACATTCGGCACTACTTTCAACGCTGCTAAAAGTGGGTATGATACAACCCATCAAACTTACATCACCGCCACACAGTCTGATGAAGTGGAAACCCAAACCAAGTTAACGGCAAACAACGCCATCCACGCAGCCGTCATGGCCATGTTTCTCGATGGGCAGGAAATATTCAAGAAAGATGAAGCAGTAAAAAAACTCTTCACCTTCGATCAGGTATTATTAAATGTAGAAGGTCCCGGCATCGCAGGTGCAAGAGGCTTGATAACAAACCTTGCAACAGGCAATCCCATTGCAGTATCCGCAAATCTGGAATTTTCGGGCCCGTCAGAATATGCCACCGTCAGCGATTCAGATGGCAGCTATCAGATGTCACCTATGGCAGCAGGTACTTACACAGTAACAGTCACCGTCACAGGCTATCAAACACAAGTAATAAATAATGTAGAAATACAAACCGGTGTGCTCAAAACGCTGGACATAGCATTAACACCGGCACCATAAAAAAGTACATGTTTTGTTTTGCTTCTTGTTTACAACCCCTGCATGTCTATGCGGGGGTTTCACTTTAATACCACTCCTTCCCTTCCGCCAAACTCTTTAAAAATGCTGCTGCTTCATTACTCATGCTGGTGGGGCTTAGTTTGTCGTCAACCGTCATAATAAAATGGTGGCAGCCATCACCGGAGTAATTGAACGACACATCGCCGGTAAGTATTCCCTTTTTATAGAACAGCAGGTTGCCATCATAGCCGCATTTATATGCTTCCGTGGTTTTACTGTTCACATAGTTAGCCACTTTCTTAATGGCTGTAGCATCGGTGCTGGTCACCGTCTTGTCAATCGTATTCGAGCCGGGGCTGTTGAAATTGATCACCAGGCTGTCGCTGCCCGCCAGTTGCTTGCTGATGGAAGAGCCGCCACCCGAACAGGATACCAGTAAAACGAGAACAACAGGAACGAAGAATGACCGCATGATGAATATTTTCTGAAAGATAGAGAAAGATTCCGGGCACTGCAGTTTAGATATGCCATAAAAAAAACACCCCGTGGCCTGTCCTGCTACGGGGTGCTAAACTGCATGAGAAATCTGCAACTAACGGTAATTACTAACTTGATAGATGCAATTGCGGGACTATAGATAATAAGAACTGGTGTAAAAATCCTTGTTGTCTGTTACGTTGTTGTTACGGCAAGGTTATCTGATAATTAAAAAGACCGGCCTTTGCAGGCCGGTCTTCGTTGTATAACCAATCTGTTCTTAGTTGTAATTAAATTTTGTCCATCCTTTCCACCAGCTGGATAATTCACCGGCAGGTGCAATACCGCCACGGAAAGTCACTGTCTTGTCGAAGAACGTATCGCCTGTGAATTTAGCATCGGTGAAACCACCGCCTGTCAGGATCTTTGCATTACCATTACTTCCTGCAAAAGGAGTAGGGTCTGGTGCTGTGTAATTAAATGGCTGTATCAGTTTTGCGTCTGATGTATTCACAAGAAGGTCGTTGTTATAAAAAGGATTAGTGAACCATGCAGTGAATGCAGCATCATTGGTTATTGTAGCACCTGCTGTACCAGAGAATCTTGTATTCACTGTATTTCCGGCAAGGGTTATGTTGCGGAGACGTAAAGAACTGTCTTCAATGTTCAAAGCAGTTGAGTTACCCAACGTAGCATCCACTTCAACACCACGGGGCCAGCCGATAATGATAGAATTGAAAATAGAGATGGCTGTATTTCTCCTGATATGTGTGCCGCCCCTGAAGTTAGTGCTGCCCACATTGGTCAACGTAGCCCTTGGGCCTATCGCAGTGATATTACTGAAGATGGCTGATGTTTTTGGTGAAGCTGTAGTACCTGTTGCGTTATTATCGCTTTCAAAAGCTTCGGAAGTAGAGATATCAGCAATTACTGAATCACGGATCACCAAACCAAACTGTACTTTACCGCTATAACCATTATCTGTATCAAAGTCATCGTCCTGTGTTTTATAAGCGATGAGGTATTTGCAGTTTACAGTACCACCGAACCATTCAAACGCATCATCTTTTGCATAAGTAACTTCCACATGGTCGATCGTTGTGCCGCTGCCCACACCTGCCATCGTCAGGCTGTTGATCTCTTTATCCGGCTGGAAGGCATAACCGGCCCACTCGATACGTACATAGCTTAATGTTCCTGAGTTGTCGTTGGCAACAGGCGTTGGTACAGCAGCATCACCAGAGCCGGCTAAACCATCACCATTTGCATTATCAATACCACCTTCTACCTGGTAAAGGCCAGCTGTTCCGTTAAAGCTTGTATTGATGGGTGCTTTACCGCAAAGAACGATACCACCCCAGTCGCCTGACTGTGGATTAGGTGAAGCCGAAGTAAAGATGATAGGCTCGGATGCAGTACCGATAGCATTGATCTTTGAACCACGGGTAATGATGAGGGCTGCCACATCAGAACCACTGAAAGAACCTTTGATAACTGTACCGGGTTCAATCGTCATGGTATGGTTACCCACCATGTACACTAATCCTTTCAGGATATAAGTATTTTGTTTACGCAAAATGGTGTCGGCATTAATACGACCCTGTATAGTGATGGTTTGGCCGGTAGTTCCGGTGCCTCCGCCATTTACAACAACCACCTGTATCTCTCCGTCCGTTTCAATCTTACGGCAACCGGTGATGGCCAGGGCTGCAATTGCTGTTGCGAATAAAATGTACTTTTTCATCTGCTTATTTTTAAATTTTAGTGTTATTTATAATGAATAGTTGAAAGTGACGCTGAATGTGGTGCCGTTTGTTCTTGTAAAGCGATACGCATCGGTACCTTTTTGCAAACTTGTTTTACCGGCATTGTTCTGGTAGAAATATTGGGTACTGTTCAACAGGTCGCCGATGCTGAAGCGTATCTCTGATTTATTCTTCAGCAGTTTTTTGCTTAGTTGAAAATCCAGCAATGCCCTTGGTGCTTCGTAAATGTCAGGAGAACCGGCACCTGAACTCAAATCGCCTACGAGGTATATCCTTTCACCCACCTGGTTGAACAGGAGTGTGGCATTGAGTCCTGCTTTTTCCAGGTCGTACAAGATGCCGAGGTTTAATACATAAGGTGACTGGCCCTGTAACTGGCGGTCAATATTGAAGCCCTCATCTTTTACTTTACTTTTTATGTAAGACACATTGGCCTGGAAGGTGAAATTCTTTAGTGCTTCAGCAAAGTCAAGTTTTTTCCTCATCTCCAGTTCCACACCGTAGGCATCTGCACTGGCGGCATTCTGGTAACTGAATGTACTTGAACCGCCTGCTCCTTCATTGAATAGTTGCTCTATCGGGTCATTAAAATGTTTATAAAAAACACCGGCTGTTATCACTTCACCTGCTTTAGGATAGAGCTCATACCGCAGGTCAAGGTTAGTAACTTTTGTTCTTTTCAGTTCGGGGTTGCCCTGTACAGAAGCGTTCAATTCAAAATCGTAAAGATTCAGGAATGAAAGTTCCCGGAGTTCAGGGCGAATAACAGTTTGCGAACCGGACAGACGCAGGTTTGTTTTTTGATTCAGCTTTAGTGTTGCATTCAAACCGGGCAGGTAATCCGTAACCTTACTGTAAGTATGACGAGGGTCCCATTTTTTTACACTGCCTACTAACTGATCAAAGTGTTCAACCCGCAAGCCCCATACTACCCGTAAGGATCTTGTAAGCTGGTTATCGAATTGCAGGAAGGCTCCGTTCAGAATAGTATTAGCGAGATAGCGGAATGTTTTTCCTTTGATTGCATCAAAGGCGAATTTATTATCACTACCGGTACCGAAATTCTCCGGGGCAAAAACCTGGCCGGCCGGTAATAATCTCAATACAGGATTATCGGTCGGAAGATAGTTAGCGAATAATTGTGCATCATACAGACGATCTTTTACCTGTAACATGTAGCCGGCCTTTACTGCCTGTTTCTGTTTCAGCCAATTGAAATTATAAGTAAGATCACCACCGGCTGTATAGATATAATCACTCAGGCTTTGGTAAATGCGGCTGCCGCTGCTTTGAGAAAGTGTATTGGATATCAGCAGGCGGAAAGGATCCTGTGTATTCCGTTGTCTGGAATAAGCAATACGGCGCTGATCAGGCACATAGCCATCTAAAATATTGAAGGCGCCATACCATTTCAACTTCAATGGTTTTGTGATGCTATGATCACCATTGACCTGTACGGTGAAAAAAGTATTCTGCTTGAATGAAAGCTCTGTTCCTTGTATGTTCTCATCCCGGTTAAAATCATCGCCGCTGCGGCGGGTAACGTTACTGGGTGAGTTCAGGTTGATAATTGACTTAACAGATATCTTGTTCAACGGATTTATCTGCATGGTAAAACTTCCAAGTGCACCCACAGTAACTTCCTGCACATAACGGTCATCATTAAAATCATAATTCACACTGAATACATTTCCTGACAAAGCATTTGACCTGTTCACCAGTTTGAGGTACCTGAAATTCCTGTTGTAAGTAATGCCAAGTGTGCCGCCAATTGTTTTACCAAACAGTTTACCGGTAAACCCTCCATTGATCTGAAAGGACAGGTTTATTGGCGCTGATGCCTTCGTTGGTGACCATACATTCCGCATTTGTTTTCCGATAGCAGTCTTTTCGGCGAAAGACAAAGTATCAAATGCCGCTTTTCTTGTATAAGAAGAAGGCAGGGCCCTTGTGCCATCATCAAAACCCAGCCAGTCAGTTTTGCTTCCCTGGTCTTTATAAAAATCTTTTCCGATGGTTTGAGAGTTAAAGCCTGTGCCCACCTGTATGTTGAAGAAATTCTTAGCGGGGATGTCTTTAGTATTTACCTGTATCAATCCGCCTGCCCACTCGCCAGGATATTCGGGAACAAAAGCTTTATTGATAATGATATTATCGATCATGTTAGCAGGAATCAGATCGAAGGAGAATGTTTTCCTGTCGGGTTCAGTACTTGTCAGGAGTATGCCATTCAGCATGGCCTGGTTATAACGGTCGGCCAACCCTCTTATCACAATAAATTTTCCTTCCTGTATACTGGCGCCGGGTGTACGTTTCAACACTTCGCCGGTATTTCTGTCCGGCGACCTTCTGATGCTTTCCGCAGAAATAACAGAGGCAACCGTATTTGTATTTTTTTGGAATGCGATGATTGCATTCACAGTTTCTTTCCGGGCGGAAGATGTTTTTGCACTCACTACCACATTATCACCGGTCTGGGCTTTTACTTCCAGTGTAATGCTGAGGTCGTTTACCTGGCCGGCAATTACTTCTGCGTCGTCAATTGTTTTAGGATTATACCCAACAGCAGTAAACTCAATCACATATTTTTTCCCGGGAGTAAGATTCAGCGAAAAACGACCTTCAAGATCAGTTGTAGTTCCACCACCGCCAACAATTTTTATGGAGACACCGGCGAGGGGTTCATTTTTTTCGTTCAACACCTTGCCGGTAAGTTTTTGAGACTGTGCCTGTGCACCCAAAAAGAGACCTATAAAAAGCACTGAAAGGATCAATCGCAGCCTAGAATACATATTCTGTTATTTCGGGCAAAGGTGTACCTGCGAGGTTACCCGTATGTTACCGGCATGTTAAGCAATTATAACCCCAATATTACCGGAATGTTAAGCGTTGATTTTAGAAACGAAACTGGAGGCGGCAGGTAAAGATATTGTCCTTTAAATCAGTTGTATAGCCTGCAATTTGAGTAGTTTCGTTTTTTACAAAATCATAATAAAAGATCAGTTTGGTCTGTGGATTCATGTGGAATGCGTACCCCATTCCGAGAGTAGAAAATTTCACATCGGCAGTGGTAAGGTTAGTACCCGGCTTACCGATCTCCAGGTTTTTTGCCTTTATATTCGGGTCGTACCAGTCGTATTTCACCATTAACTGGTGCCTGCTGTTAATGATATTCTGAAGAAATAATAAAAAGACACCATCATAATGGCGCACATAAGTAGGAACCGGCTGCCCGTTTGAAGTGGGTAATGTACCCGGGTTGCTGGTAGAGCCAGAAGTGCCGGGCTGTGTACCAAACCAGTATTCTGCCCGCCATTCAGTCTCGCCCCAGCCATGATGCAGTTTTACCTGTACATCTGCGCCATAGTAATGACGTGGAGATGATTTACCGAGGTTGGAGGTGGAAGAATCCACTACAAAAATCTTATCTCCGTTTGCAGCAGTGCCACTTTCATACACATACTTAGTTCCATTTTTCCAACCGCCCCGCAAATAAGATATACCACCTGTAATGTCGACCTTATCAAAGATGTATGGTTTGATGAACAGTCTTGAGATAAGATCCTTGTGATCGTCAAAGTCAGTTGTTCCAGAGAGTCCCTGCCCATTAAAAAAACCAATGTCAAACTTAATATGAGAAAGTTTGTGTTTCTTTTCCTGCGGCTCAAACGAAACCATCATGCCAATATCCCTTTCAGAGGGCATCAGTATCTGCGACATCCGCCCCCGTTCCGGTGTTTCCCTGAAAGCAGAAGAAAGGTTGACTTCATAGCCAAAAGGTCTTGCAAATAAACCGGCTGTAAGGGAAAAAATATTCTTGTTGGTTTCAAATAATTTCAGAAACATATCCCGTACAATCACACCTCTTTCTGTGGCATCGATCTGGAAAGAGAAGAGGGCTTTAGGATATCTTGTTTTGGACGGAAGAACGTAATCAATTTTCACTCTTGCCCGCCTGAGCATAAAACGGCTGCTGGAGAAAGCTGAAAAATTACCCCCCGAAAAGGACGGTGCCCCATCAGATTGTGCTTTTTGAAACTGGGGCTGTATGTAACCGGTAATTCTCAGATTTTCGAATCGTTTAATAACAGGCCGTACGGTGTCTTTGATAAAAAAGGAGGAATCAATATCCGCCAGGTATCTTTGAGATGAGGCGGTAACAGAGAGAAAAATCAGGAAAAACCCTGTCAAAAGAGCCTTAGCCGGGATTTGTTTTGCCGAAACCATGATTACAGCTTAAAATTGCTGCAATATAAAGGCTTTGTTATTGAATCGTTACCTTAATTTTATTTCTATATTAATTAATTATTAATTCTCCGTCCCCAGGATAACCCCATAATCTACCCCGGTAATTTCGCTAACTATCTCTTATTATTACAGGAGAATAAAAACTAAAACTAATGGCAGCACTACAATCTTTTCTGAAAATCTTCATGCCGAAGAACAGGGTATTTTATGAACTATTTGAAAAAGTAGCTAATAATGTAGAAATAATGGGATCTGTCCTGAAAGATGTGGTGGCAGAACCCGACTTTGATAAAAGAGCTGCGCTGATCACCAAATTAGAAGACCTGGAACATGCTAATGATGAGTTTACCCATAACCTGTTCACAGAACTGGGCCGCAACTTCATCACCCCTTTTGACCGGGAGGATATTCACTACCTCGCCACTTCTTTAGATGATATTGCCGATTATATATATGCAGCGGGAAAGAAAATAAATTTCTACCGGGTAAATCCTAATGATACCGGTATGCAAAAATTTGCCGAACTGATCGAACAGGGGGCTGCACAGGTAAAAATCGCTGTGGTGGAACTGCGGGACATGAAAAATATGCGCAGCATTACAGAAGCACTGGTAAAGATCAACAGTATAGAAAACCAGGCAGATGATGTTTTTGACTTCAGCATTGAAAAGCTTTTCGCTACTGAGGAAGATGCCAAAGAAGTAATCAAGAAAAGAGAGATATACCAGGTGATGGAAATAGTGACTGACAAGTGTGAGGATGCCAGTAATGTGATAGAGTCTATCATTATTAAGTATGCTTAAACTAATTAGCTAATTAGCCAATGTGCTAATATGCTAATGAGGGCAGCGCAATGACCCATTAGTACATTATCACAGCAGCACAGCAGAACATTATTTATGACACCTTTCCTTATTACTATCATAGCCCTGGCACTAATCTTTGACTACATCAATGGTTTTCATGATGCAGCCAACTCCATTGCCACAATTGTTTCCACCAAAGTACTGACCCCTTTCCAGGCAGTATTATGGGCTGCCTTATTCAATTCTATAGCTTTCTTCATTTTCAAAGACCATGGGGTTGCGGATACGGTTGCCAAAACTGTGAAACCGGACCTTATAGGCGGACACATGATGGTGGTTATTTTTTCAGGACTTATAGCAGCCATCTGCTGGAATTTACTGACCTGGTGGCTTGGTATTCCTTCCTCTTCGTCTCATACTTTAATAGGCGGGTTTGCCGGTGCGGCAGTCGCTGCAGGGGGGTTTGGAGCAGTTAACTCACCTATCATTCTCAAAACCGCTGCTTTTATTTTCCTGGCTCCCATCATCGGCATGATAATGGCCTTTATTATGTCTTTATGGTTTCTGAGTTCGTTTAAGAAAGGATGGACCTCCAAGATATTCTCAGTTGCAGTAATTGTTTTTGTAATCATATTTCTGGCCAACAGCCTTCAATTCGATAAAGAAATTCTTGCCAAGAAGACTCATTATGACAGTTACATAGCACAGGTAATTTTCTATTCAAAGAATTTCAAATGGATACTGCTGGCTTTTATCCTGCTGGTAATGGCTATCTTCTCACTATACCTTAGCAACCTGAATGCACACAAATCAAATCAATGGTTTAAACGTTTGCAGCTAATCTCCTCTGCTGCCTTCAGTATTGGTCATGGTGGTAATGATGCACAAAAAGTAATGGGTATCATTACTGCTGCATTAATTGCCGGTGGTACTATAACCGACTTCCACCAAATGCCAAACTGGGTACCTATTGCCTGTTATGCAGCCATTGGATTAGGAACGATGAGTGGTGGGTGGAAGATCGTAAAAACTATGGGTACTAAGATCACCAAAGTGACCCCGTTTGAAGGGGTGGCTGCAGAAACAGCCGGTGCCGTTACGTTGTTTGTAACGGAAGCATTAAAGATCCCTGTCAGTACAACACATACTATCACCGGTGCTATTATGGGAGTTGGCGCCACCAAGCGGCTTTCAGCAGTAAGATGGGGTGTTACGTTTAACCTGATATGGGCCTGGGTACTTACCATTCCTATCAGTGGTTTATTAGCTGCGGGCATTTATAAAATTGCAAGCCTGTTCTGAGTTCATTCAATAGTTTATTAAAATAAAAATCCTGACTTTTGTCGGGATTTTTTATGAGTAAGATATTAGTAACAGGCGGCTGCGGATATATAGGCTCTCACACCATTGTAGACCTGATAGAAAATGGCTATGATGTTATCTCTGTAGATAATAATTCAAGGTCCAATGCTAATGTATTAAAAGGAATAGAGCAGATAACCGGGAAAAAAGTAAAGAACTATAAGGTCGATCTTTGCAACTTTGATGATACGTTTGCCATTTTCCAGGAAAATGAAGATATCAGCGGCATTATACATTTTGCAGCGTATAAATCAGTTGGTGAATCTGTTCAGAAACCGCTGATGTATTTTGAGAATAATCTTACTTCACTCATCAACCTGCTGAAATGTGTGCAGGAATTCCATATCCCGCATTTTGTTTTTTCATCATCCTGTTCTGTATATGGTAACCCGGATGAAATTCCGGTGACAGAGAAAACAGTTCCAAAACCTGCTGAATCACCATATGGTTATACCAAACAGATGGGTGAGCAAATCGTACATGAGTTTGCAAAGAACTCCGGCACACAAAGTATACTACTGAGATATTTTAATCCTGCCGGTGCACATCCATCTATTGCGATCGGTGAAATGCCGGTGGGCAAGCCGGAAAATCTTATTCCTGCCATTACCCAAACAGCGATTGGCCGCATCCCAAAGATGTTTGTGCATGGACATGATTATCCAACAAGAGATGGCTCCTGCATCCGGGATTATATCCATATCTGTGACCTGGCCAATGCCCATACTTTGTCGCTGAAATACCTGGAAGAAGGAAGAAATAAGGGGCTTTGCGAAGTGTTCAATCTTGGCAGTGGTAATGGCGTATCCGTACTGGAAGCCATTCATGCTTTTGAAAAAGTTAGCGGCATCAAACTGAATTATGAATTGGGTCCCCGCCGTCCCGGCGATGTGGTAGCCGTATATGCCAATAATGATCTTGCCAAAACTGTTCTGGGCTGGAACCCGAAATTCTCACTGGAAGATATGCTATCCACTGCCTGGAAGTGGGAACTATTACTGAAAGCAGATGAGACAGTGTTCACCAGTCAACCCGGAGAATTGAATTGATTTTTCCATCAATTCGCCACCGGGCATTCATCCCTATCCACTACATTTGCGACATCTAAAAATCAATTATGCTAAAGGAAATTCAATCAACAGGAAATAAAGATACCCGAAGCGGTTTTGGTGATGGTATTGTGGAAGCAGCAAGAAAGAACCCAAACATTGTTGCATTAACTGCGGACCTGGCCGGTTCATTAAAGCTGAACCAGTTCATGAAAGAATTTCCCGAACGTTTTATACAGGTGGGAATCGCCGAGGCGAATATGATTGGCATTGCAGCAGGCCTGACTATTGGCGGAAAGATTCCTTACACCACCACTTTTGCTAACTTCTCTACCGGCAGAGTATATGACCAGATCCGCCAATCAGTTGCTTATAGTGGTAAGAATGTAAAAATCTGTGCATCACATGCGGGTCTTACACTCGGTGAGGATGGCGCCACTCACCAGATCTTAGAAGATATTGGTCTGATGAAAATGCTACCCGGAATGACAGTGATTGTTCCCTGTGATTATGCACAAACCAAAGCAGCTACTGAAGCTACTGCATCATATGAAGGCCCTGTTTATCTACGTTTTGGCAGACCTGTTTGGCCCATCTTTACAGCAGACAGGCCTTTTGAAATTGGCAAGGCACAATATTTCTCTGAAGGAACAGATGTGAGCATCTTTGCCTGTGGCCATTTAGTGTGGAATGCGATACAGGCCGGGGCTATTTTACAGGAAAAAGGAATTAGTGTGGAAGTGATCAATATTCACACTATCAAACCACTGGATGAAGAAGCGGTGCTGAAATCAATTCGTAAAACAAAATGCGCCGTAACCGCAGAAGAGCACAACATTATTGGCGGATTGGGAGATGCAATTGCACAATGTGCTGCTAAGAGCTTTCCCGTGCCAATCGAGTATGTGGGCACCAAGGATACTTTTGGTGAAAGCGGCACCCCGGTGCAACTACTCAAGAAATATGGCCTTGATGTGCCCGATATCGTAGCGGCAGCTGAAAAGGTAATAGCCCGTAAAAGCAACGGTTAACATATTGTTTCAAAGTAATTGGGCAGGTTCTTTCAAAAGTGAACCTGCTTTTTTATTTTTAAGGATTGAAAACCTTTTTAAACAAATCGGCATTCCAATATTCTAACCGAACCAAAGCCCGACATCAATGTCCCTGACTACAACAAGCGATAGTGAATTGCTGGTACAATTCCGTAACCCTGTTACGAAGGAAAGAGCCTATACCAGCATCATCAAAAAATACCAAGAGAAACTTTATTGGCATATCCGCCGGATGGTGGTGGAACATGAAGATGCCAATGATGTGCTTCAAAATGTCCTGATCCGGGTGTGGAATGGGCTGGAAAATTTCCGGGAAGACAGCCAGCTTTATACCTGGCTTTACCGCATTGCAACCAATGAATGCCTGACTTACCTGGAGCAGCAGAAAAAAAGATCGTCTGTCAGCCTCAGTGATGTTGAAAGCGGCCTGAGCAATAAGATAAAGGCTGATAAGCACTTTGACTCTCAAAAGGTGGAATGGAAGCTCCAGTTAGCCATCCAGCAATTACCTGAAAAACAAAGAGTTGTATTCGGACTCAGGTACTATGACGAGATGCCCTATGAAGAAATGAGCAGGGTGTTGGAAACCAGCGAAGGCGCCCTGAAAGCCAGTTACCACCATGCGGTTAAAAAAATTGAGGATTATATGCTAAATCATTAAACTTTGAGGAGCGGAATCCATCTTATAATCGCAAAATGACACAGAAAGACAACATATTGCAGGAATTGGGTGAACTGAAAAGTACACTGGCGAATATGACTCCGCAAAATGTCTACACAGTTCCTGTTGGATATTTTGATGGATTGGTAGCCCAGGTGCTGAACCGTATCAAAGCGATTGAAGCGGGTACTGCTGCTGAAGAGTTAGATCATTTATCGCCATTGCTGAGCAATATATCCAAACAGATGCCTTATGCAGTACCGGCAGGTTATTTCAGCGGACTTGAAGAAAGGATGTTACTCGCAGTACAGAATGCTGATCAAAGTCCAGAAGAAGAACTGGAAACCATTTCGCCAATGCTGGGTGGATTGAAGAAACAAATGCCCTATAGTGTTCCGCAGGGTTATTTTGAAGGATTGACTGAAAAGATAGTTCGTGAAGAAAATAAACCGACTGTAAAAGTTATTTCTCTGGCCAGCCGTAAATGGTTCCGTTTTGCAGCAGCCGCTGTTATTACCGGGCTGATTGTAATGGCAGGATTTTTATACTTCGGTGGTGAAAAAGAACCTGGTGGTAAAGTGCTTGCTAAGTTTACCCGTGATGTAAAGAAAATGAACGATACCCAGCAGGCAGACCTGATAGAATTTATTGATGCCGGTATGACAGGTGATGAAACAGCACAACTCAGCACTGATAATAAATCAGACGAAGTTAAAAACCTGTTGAAGGATATCTCGGATGAAGAACTGAAAGATTTCCAGGAACAAACTGAAGACATCCAGGACATCATGATGACAAATTAAGTGAAATGAAAAAGTGGTTACTCATATTATTTTTATTCCTGCTTCCCGGTTTTGCTGCATTAGCGCAAAACGATGAAGAACCTGTACAGGATGCAGGTAAGATACAGGAGAGAATGAAGGAATACATCCAGGCTAAGCTTGGACTTTCAAAAGCGGAGTCAGAAAAGTTCACGCCAATCTTCGTCCGATATTTCCGGGAATTCGTACAAACTCACCGGCAGAATAAAAGCGACAGACTTGTTCTTCAACAAAAGATCATTGAACTGCGTTTGCGTTACCGGGGAGAGTTCAGGCAGATAATGGATGAACAAAGAGCCAATAAGGTTTTTAAATACGAAGATGATTTTCGTAAGGAAACTATCAGGATCATAAAAGAAACAAGGGGAAACCGAATACCACCACGCAGAACCCGAACCGTCATTTACCGCTAAAAAATATTTTTACTTTATCTTTAACCTTGGTGTTTTTCATAGGTTAGCAACGGCCGGCTCTCTATAGAGTCGGCCATTTTGTTTCTAGAAGTTCCAGACGGGATTCTTTACATCATGGTAGAAAAGAAAGGTCCATTTCTCTTTTTCGCCCTGTTGCCACCATTGCTGCCGGAGCCCCATTGCTTTTTTTCCGTTGTAATCATATTTAGCAACAAAGCGATGTTTCATTTGCTGTAACTGGGGTGCATCATCAGCACCATAGAAAATGGTTTGGTTATTTTCCTTTATCCAAAATACCTGGTGATGCGGTGAATGTGCACCGGTGATGCTATAATGAATGTAATCATCAATTACTCCATTTTCTTCCAGCAGAACTACCTGTTCGTTATTTTGAAGACAAACCAACTCTTCTGTTATGAATGAAGGGAATCCTTTTTCAAAAGCAAAAGCCAGTTCCTTCCGCTGCACATAATACATGGCACCAGGTAATGAAAGTCTTCCTCCCAGTCCTTCCCGTTCAATACCCACTGCACCGGCATGATCTTTATGTAAATGCGACAGCAGTACTTTGGTTACCTCTGAAGGGTTAATGCCAGCATCCATCAGGTTCTGGTGCAATTGCAGTACTCCATTCTTTTCAAACCCAAGGCCGGTATCCAGCAAAAGAATATCCCTGGAAGTGATGATAACAAAGGGCTGGATCTCTACCAGTAAACTGCCAGCCGCCCTGCTATGCAAACTATCCTTGCTCTCATCAAAGGGAACAAAGAGTTTTGTCTTATCAATCGTAAAAGTGCCTTCTGAAAGCGGAATTATTCTCATATTGCCGGTAGTGTAAATTAGCGTAAAACCATTTGCCTGTCAGCATCCAGCCGTATTAAAATAAAAAGAAGTATAGTGAAGGTTAGTAATGAAGTTCCGCCGTAGCTGACAAACGGAAGCGGAATACCAATAACCGGGGCGAGGCCAACCGTCATTGCTATATTAATAACGATATGAAAGAAGAAAACAGCTGCAACTCCATAAGCGTAGCAACGGCTGAAAGTGCTTCGTTGCCTTTCGGCCACTGTGATGATCCTGAAGAGTAGCAGGAGATATAGTCCCAGTAATATGATACTTCCTGCAAAACCAAAACCCTCACCTACTGTACAAAAGATAAAATCAGTCCGCTGCTCGGGTACAAAATCAAACCGGGTCTGTGTAGCTTTTAATAAGCCTTTGCCAAAAAATCTACCGCTGCCAATTGCAATTTTTGATTGCCTGACATTATAACCAAGATCTTTCTTTTTATCATCGGCTGTAGCGGCTTCTTTTGCATGTGCTGCCACATATTCCTTCGGCACTTCCTTACCGACGGTACTGTAAATCCTTTCGATCTGGTATAGTTTCAATACATGCTTGAAGGCAAACGGAACTGCATATAACTGAATACCCACACAAACTAACCAAACAAAAACGATACGATAGAAAAGTGCCCGTTTCCTTTTCAGTTGCCGCCGGTTAAAATAGATCACCAATGCGGCGAGAACTGTCAGAACTATGGCCAACGTAAATTTTTCAAGCAGCAGGGTCGCCACGATCAGTGTGGCTGCGAAAAATCCAATGATCAATATGACAGAAGGGAGCCCTTCCCGGTACATAACAATAAAAAAAGAAAGATAAACCAGGGCTAAGCCGGTTTCACTTTGCAGTATGGCCATGACGGCAGGCAACAGAACAATTCCTGCAGCTATCAATTGCGAACGGGTCTTAGAGAAATCTGTTTCGGGCCGGGAAAAATATTTTGCGAGGGCCAGTGCGACAAATATTTTACAAAACTCTGCCGGTTGAAAATTAAACGGTCCCATTTCAATGATCGACTCAGTTCCTTTGATCCTTGAGTGAAACGGGAAAACAAGTAACAACAGGAAAATACCAATTGCATACCCAAGATTGGCGGTAGCGGAAAAAAACTTACTGTCGGTAAGCAAAATGAAGAAGCCGAGCACCAGGCTGATAATGAAAAAAAAGAATTGTTTACTGTAGTCGGTTTTGAATTTCAGAAAACTTTGGATAACGGGGTCACCCTCCCTAAAAGTTGCACCAAACACAGCCGTAAGCCCTATCACCACCAGCAGCAGGTAAATACCGACAAGGCTCCAGTCTATTCCTTTTGATATGGCAGGGTTTTGCTGATTCATGGATTATTTCCTGGCTGTATCTTTTTTGTTGGTTCCTGGTTCTCTTTGCTGGTCAGGTGTTACCATCTCTGGTTTTACCGGTTTTTTATTTTGAGTATCTTTTGGAAGTCTGTTCTCTTTTCCCCGGCCGGCCCGTACTTCCGCCTCACTCGGGTTATCTTCTGACTGAAGGGTGTCCCCGATATTTTTTAATTCATTCTTTAATACCCTTTCTTCCTCTTTTGCTTTTTGCAGGGAATCTTTAGACCTCATCTTTTGTAACATGAGTGGTGGAATCAGGTTTGTTTTCTCCATGCGGTCGGCCAGTGCTTTTCTTTGTGTGCTTATAGTATCGTTGATATATTTTTCAATCATCAGGCTTACAATAGGTGCTGCATAAGTACCCCCGTAACGACCGCTGTTCTCCACCACACACATAATGGCAATTGTTGGATTCTCTCTCGGTGCAAAGGCGCAAAAGAAAGAGTGGTTCGGTTGTTTTACCAGTTGCCCTTTAATGTTAGCATAGTTCTCCACTGTTCCTGTTTTACCACAAATAGTGATGCCAGCTACTTTTGATCCCCGGCCTGTACCGCTTTCCATTACTCCCTGCATACCATCATGCACCGCTTCAAAGATGCTATCGGCCAAATTGATGGGAATGATCTTCTTTTTATATTTCTCCAGTAAACCAAATTTATCTCCCCCATCTATTGAGTCAACAATATGAGGAATATAGTAATATCCTTTGTTGGCGATATAAGCCATTTCGTTTGCCACCTGTAATGGTGTGGCCGTTACTTCGCCCTGGCCGATGCTTACCGAACGAAAGCTGCAAAAGCCCCATTTACCCGGCCCAAAACGTTTTGGGTTATTAAAATATTCGGGAGTTGGAATATTTCCCTTTTGTTCGGTAGGCACATCAACACCTAACCTGTGGCCCATTCCAAATGCATACATATAATTATCCCAGGAACGGAGGCTACTATCCATGCTTGGGAATTTTGGATTATTGATAACCCGTTGCATCACATTCGCAAAGTAAGTGTTGCAGGAATGGGTGATGCCTGTCTTCAGGTAATAAGTACCGGGATCAAGACATCCCATCGGTTTCCCACTACCACATCCATAGAAAGCACCGTTGCAACTGAAAGTAGTATTGGTGGTAATAACGCCTTCTCCCAAACCGACCAATGCCTGCAATGTTTTGAATGTAGAACCCGGAGCATAGCTTGCATTCACGGCCCGGTTCAGCAGTGGCAACCGTGGGTCGGTATAGAGTTCAGAAAAATGTTGTCTTCTTTCTGTACCAGTCAGATAATTGGGGTTATATGTCGGGCTGCTCACCATTGCAAGAATGCCGCCTGTTTTGGGGTCAATGGCAACGATAGAGCCTACTTTATTACTCATTAATTTTTCGCCGAACTGTTGCAACTCTACATCCAGGCTTGTATATAAATTATTACCTGCTACCGCCGGCACATCCATGGCACCGCCTTCATAAGGTCCTTGTATACGATTGAAGTTATCTTTTATCAGCACCTGCATTCCTCTTCCGCCCATTAATACTTTTTCGTAGCTGGCTTCAAGCCCGGTCATGCCGGCATAGTCGCCACTCTGGTAACCTTCCCCATCATGTTTTTTCAGGTAATTAGAGTCGACCTCCCCGATATACCCGACAATATTGGCACCTGCATCGAAGGGATAAGAACGAATAGGACGTTCCTGAATATAAAAACCGCTTTGGAATTTCCAGAGGTTCTCCTGTATCCTGGCATATTTCTGCTGGGATAATGATGCTTCAAAAACAGAAGGCCGGAAAGACTTATTCTTCAAAATAGCATTCACAATTCTTTTCCGGAACTCGGCGGTGTCAATCCCCATCAACTCGCAAAAGAAGGCGGTATCTATTCCTTTGGCCTGAGAAGGTGTAACCATCAGGTCATAGGTCAGTGTGTTGTTGAGAATAGCCTGCTTGTTTCTGTCGAATACCAACCCCCTCGGTGGATAGATGGTTTTGCGAAGGATGGCGTTTTCATCAGCCATTGCCCCGTACTTACCCGAAATAACCTGCAGATAAAATAATTGGCCGATGATGACTATAAAAGCAATTAAAAAAATGAGGCGGATGATACGGCTTCTTGATTGATTGAACGCAGACATGTAAAAACTACCCGGAAAGAAATAAAAGTGAGGAAATAATTAAAGTAATGCAATGTACGAATTACAAAAAGCGGTTTCCAAATCTATTTGTAAAATAAATCATGAATTAAGAAAATTTTCCATCGGGGATAATCGCAGCACAATTTCTTACGCCGTATTTGTCCGGAACTTGAGTTTCCTCGGAAATAATAATTCCGTTGTAAAAATGAGCAGCATGCTGATGCCGGTGGTAGCAATCACTTTGATAAGGAAATCAAGAAAGCTTCCAAAGTCGAGCCACTCGAGAAAAACCATATAGCCATGGTGGAGTAAAGTGAGTATGAAGACATACACTGCATAGGGCGTCCATTGCATGGCTTTGGGTGACGGCTCCCGGTAGTTTAGCTCAGAAGTATCCTTAGGGGTGAGAATATTAATGATAAACGGCCGCACATAGGCGATCAGCACACAAGCTGCGGCATGGAGACCCGGTGTCATCAGGAAATAGTCGAGAACCAAGCCGGTAAAAAAGCCAATCACCAGTAACCCCATCCGGGAAACGGAGAAAGGCAGCCACAGGATAAACAGGTAATATATATATGGAGTAATAAACCGGTGCAGGTGCGGTATTTTATCCAATACATACACCTGTATCAATATAAAGGCAATAAACCGGATGATATTTCTTAGAAAGTCACTCACCTCGTATTCTTTTTTACCTGTTCGATCTTCTTTTTTGTTTCCTCAAAGAGTTTTACCTGTTCGGCCCTCTCGATATTCTCTATAACATGTACCTGCTGCAGGTTATAGAAATTGACAGCTGTTTTTACTTTCAGCAAGTACATCCCGGTAGTATTGTCCAGTTTTATATCCGAAATGGTACCCACCATATAGCCGGGGGGAAAGTTGAACGACACCGGGCTGGTCAGCACTGTATCCCCTTTCTTCACTTCAACCGTTTTGGGAATCCTTTTCAATGTCAGATAGCGGGGATCTTTACCATCCCATTCGGCAGTACCGAAATCACCTGTTTTTTTCAATGACACACTTACAGTGTTTTGCACATGCAGAAGGCTCATCACCTGGCTGAAGTTGCTGCTTACATTTACCACTACACCCACTGCACTTCCATCAGAACTAACAACGGCCATATTATCTTTTATGCCCTGGGCAGAACCCCGGTTTATCTGGATATAATTTTTCTGAGCATTTACGGTATTGTAAACCACAGTTGCCGGGCGGGAGAAATAGCGTCGGTAATTTCCGGTGGTATCATAAGGAACAGAGTCCTGCACCATTTGAACTGCAGTATCCCGGCGGGAAAAATTACGGGGCAAAAGGTTCAGTAAAGAATCATTCATCCGGTGTACCCGTTTGTTTTCTTCACGCAGGGTAAAAAAATCTTCCACCTTATTATATTTAGAATTCACCCAGCCGGTCAATTCGTTTGCAATACCCAAACCTTTTGCCTTGTGAAAACGGTTATAGTTGAATAAAAACCATAATGCCACCACCTGTAATATGAGGAAAGTGAAGAACGTTCTGTAATTGCGAATAAAGAGGAATATGTTACGCATTGATTAAGGCACAAGATTCAAGGTACAAGGTACAAGAACTTCATTGCTTGCTCCTTGTACCCGGTGCCCTTTATTTATCTCATTACAAATGGATACCTGTCGTAATTTTTAAGTGCAATACCCGTACCACGGACCACACTCTTCAAAGGATCATCCGCTACATGTACCGGCAACTTGATCTTATTGCTCAGTCTTTTATCCAGCCCCCTGAGCAATGCACCACCACCAGTAATATACAGGCCGCGACGGTAAATGTCGGCAGCCAGTTCAGGAGGCGTTTGTTCAAGGGCTTTCAGGATTGCTTCTTCAATTTTGAAAATACTTTTGTCCAGGGCTTCAGCAATTTCCTGGTAGCTGACCATGATTTGCTTAGGGATACCGGTTACAAGGTCACGGCCATTCACAGGAAAATCGTCTGGTGGGTTGTCAATTTCCTTCATAGCAGCTCCCACTTGTATTTTAATTTGCTCGGCAGTACGTTCTCCGATCAATAAGCTGTGATAGCGGCGAAGGGCTTCCATTATATCAGCGGTAAATTCATCCCCGGCGATACGGATAGACTGGTCACAAACAATTCCGGCCAATGCAATGACAGTAATACCGGTTGTGCCACCCCCGATGTCAATGATCATATTACCCACCGGCTCCTCCACATCAATTCCGATACCCAAGGCAGCAGCCATTGGTTCATGAATCAGGTATACCTCTTTGGCGCCTGCCTGCTCGGCACTGTCACGAACCGCTCTTTTCTCCACTTCGGTAATTGAAGAAGGAATACAGATCATCATTCTCCAGCTGGGGGGAAAAAGTTTCTTTTTAGGATAGACCAGCTTGATAAGCTCTCGTATCATAAGTTCGGCAGCGTTGAAATCGGCTATCACACCGTCTTTCAGCGGACGAACGGTACGGATACTTTCGTGGGTTTTTTCATGCATCATCAATGCCTTTTTACCTACCGCCAGTACCTCTTTCGGGTTGTTGCGGTTCAGGGCAATGATGCTCGGTTCGTTGACCACTACTTCGTCGTTATGTATGATAAGGGTGTTAGCGGTACCCAGGTCGATGGCTATTTCTTGTGTAAACCAGTTAAAAAGTCCCATTAATTATTCTTGGATTTATTGAGGGCAAAGGTGGAGGAAATAATTTGAATTATCAAAGCAAAACCTTGCCAGACAAGGTTTTTTTTTGATTTCTGCCATCTGAGAAATTGTGGTTAAAAGAATTTTTACGGTATGATTTGCCGGGATTTTTCAGTAAACTCATCGACAGTCAAATTTTCAATTTTCAGCATCCTGTCGCATCGTTTCAATGCTTCTGTTGTAAATAATAATTTCATCTAACTTCATTGTATGCGAATCATTACAAGAACTGTTTTGATTTTATCTGTTGTTAGTTTATTAGCAGATGTGGCAAGTGAAATGCTATATCCTGTTATTCCTGTTTACTTAAAAGAGATTGGCTTTTCTGTTTTTTGGATCGGCATGCTGGAAGGAATTGTGAATTTTACAGCAGGTCTTAGCAAAGGTTATTTTGGAAAATTAAGTGATGAAAGAGGACTTCGCTTACCTTTTATTAAACTTGGCTACTTACTGAGTGCAGTTTCAAAACCATTGATCGCTGTTTTTACTTACCCATTCTGGATCTTTTTTGTCAGAACTGTTGACAGGTTAGGCAAGGGTGTCCGCACGGCAGCAAGAGATGCATTGCTTTCACAACAAGCCACCAAAGAAACAAAAGCAAGAGTGTTTGGTTTTCACCGCAGCATGGATACAGTTGGTGCTGCTATTGGCCCCATCATTGCCTTACTATTTTTATTTTTTTACCCGGGAGATTATAAAACACTTTTTTATCTGGCCCTTATTCCCGGCCTGCTTTCTGTTTTATTTATTTTTCTGCTAAAAGAAAAAAAACAACCTGTTTCAACTTTAGGCAAAGGAAATTTCTTTTCCTTTTTCAAATACTGGAAAGTGGCAACTCCTGAATTCAGGAAAGTTGCCCCGGGGTTATTATTATTTGCACTATTCAACAGCTCTGATATTTTTTTATTGCTTATCACTAAAGAAACCATTGGCAATAATACTATCATGATCCTTGGCACTACATTCAATGCTGATTCCATTACCATCGGGGCTTATATTTTCTACAATCTTGTTTATGCAGCAGCATCTTATCCATTAGGTGTTATTGCCGACAGGCTTGGTTTCAAAAAAATCATTCTGCTTGGTTTTGCATTATTCACTATTGTTTATGGTGGTTTTGCACTCAGGCCGTCTGTTGCTGAAATATTTTTATTGTTTTCATTGTATGGCCTTTATGCCGCCGCCACGGAAGGAGTTATCAAAGCTTGGATAGCCAATCTTTCTCATGGAGAAAATACTGCAACAGCTATCGGCTTTTATACCAGTTGTGAAAGCATCTGTACATTGCTGGCAAGCATTATTGCCGGTGCATTATGGACAAATTTTGGCAGCGCCTCCACCTTCATCACCACATCTGTCATTTCTGCGATTGTTTTCATTTATTTCTTACTGAGGATCAAAGGCAAATAATTTTTATCTCCCTCATTTGGCGAGAATTTATTTTTGGCACAGTAATGGCAAATGCAGCACTACAATTGATTCTTCCATTAAAAAATCATGTTATGAGAAAAATTCTTGTTGCCGTTGTTTCATTATTAGTTGTTTCCGTTACGCAGGCCCAAAGTAAAAGTTCCGGCAGTTCATCCTATAAAACAGCACTGGGTGTAAAAGTCTGGGACGGTGGTGGTATTTCGTTCAAACATTTTGTAAGTGATAATAATGCTGTTGAGCTGGTCGGTTATTTCTGGAGCAAAGGCGCCAGAATAACAGGGCTGTATGAAATACACAGTCCCATTAATGGCACCACCGGTTTACAATGGTACATAGGACCAGGAGCCCATGTAGGTTTTTATAATTCAAAGAATGGCGATGGTGCTTTTATCGGGATTGATGGAGTACTTGGTTTGGATTATAAATTCAGAGGAGCCCCCATCAATATGTCATTAGACTGGCAACCTTCGTTTGAATTTGGCGATGGCCGTGGATTTAATGAAAGCTGGGGCGGCTTGGGAGTACGATATACATTTTAATATATATGGCAATATCAAACGGGTGCTATAGTTTTTTTAAACTACAGCACCCTTCTTTTCATACCTTCGTTGAAACTTGCTATATGAAAAATACTATTTTCTTGTTACTTAGTTTCTTCATCATAACCAGTGCTGATGCTCAGGACATGAGAAAAATATCGGACGATTTTCAGAAATTGATGAGTGATCCTAAAACTCTTTATGGAAAAAACAAGGCCGCCGGGAAATACTATGATATCCGTGGTTTTAAAATGTACGCCGAGGTATATGGAACAGGTAAGCCACTTTTGATCATTCATGGCAACGGCGGCTCCATCAATAATTTTGTTTACCAGATCCCTTATTTCAGTAAAAAATATAAAGTAATCATTGCCGATAGCAGGTCACAAGGCAAATCAACAGACAATGGAGATAGTCTTACTTATGAAATGATGGCTGATGATTATGCAGCACTGCTTGATGCAATGAAGATCGATTCAGCTTATGTCATCGGTTGGAGTGACGGCGGTATCAATGGTTTGCTTTTGGCTATACGCCACCCGGAGAAAGTAAAAAAATTGGCTGTTACCGGCGCCAATCTCGTTCCCGACACCACAGCTGTACCTCAACAGATATGGGATATGGTAACACCGGCACTAACTGAATTAAGAAATAAACCCAATAAAACTGAGCAGGAAAAAAACTCATTAAAGCTCTTCAAACTACTGGCAGAGCAACCTCATATTCCGCTAACCGATCTGCAAAAAATTTCCTGCCACTCATTAGTGATTGGCGGCGATCATGATGTGGTTAAAGAAGAACATACTATGCTTATCTATAAGAATATCCCCCAATCATATTTATGGATATTACCCGGCTCGGGCCACAGCACTCCTGTAGTATATAAAGATGATTTTAATAAAGTGGTAGATCGGTTCTTTGCTAACCCCTACCGGACATTTGATGGAGAAGGAAGATTTTTCTAAACCCTGCTAAAGCCTAATTGCTGTTCAATTTCAGCTGGAAGTGCCGGGAGTTTTCTTCTTTCGATCAGGAAACTGTTGAGTTGTGCAATTTCCCGGAAGATGTAATGCTTATCGGCAGCCCCTTTCAGATAATCTTTGCCGGTGCTGCCACCCGTACCGATCCTTGTTCCTATCATCCGGTGCACCATATTCATATGCCGGTAACGCCATGAACTTAGCTGCTCATCAATTTCCAGCAAACAATTTAATAACTGAAATGGTAATTGCAGCAATGGGTAACCACGGTATAACATGATAAACAATGCTGCCCGGCAAGCCGCCGGAGATAGAAGCCGATCTGTAACTGATGATTGATCACTGAAAATATCATCAAAAGCTGATAGGTTATTTTTTTCTGCTTCAGCAAGACTATTCCCGTATGTTTTTTTATAATTCTCCCAAAACGGGTTATCTGCGCCTTCTTTTAAGAATGGCATTCGCTCCAGCCAATTGTTCAATAATTGCAATAAGGATTTACCTCCCTCTGCTTTTTTTATTATATCAACATGTTCAGGTCTCAACTGTGCGGTGTAATACTCTTTACCATGGCGGTGTTCAAACTTCAACCCCAGCTTGGCTTCCAGTTCTTTAAATTGCCAGCTTTGAAACCCGGATGCCGGGCGAAGCATGTCCCTGAAGTCAAGAAAGTCCATGGGAGTCATCGTTTCCATGATATCAATCTGGTGAACCAGCACTCTTAATATTGTAACACATCTGCTCAGCCGATGAACAACGGTCTGGAGCTCCGGCGAATTATCGTTCAATGCCGGCTTACTCATTATCTCTACAATTGAATCTGCTTCATGATGCAATTGTTTAAACCAAAGCTCATACGCCTGGTGAATAACAATGAAGAGCATTTCATCATGTGCAGGCAGACCATTCTTATCACTTTCCGGGGATTGTGCATTTAGTATTTTCTCTAACTGCAAATAGTCGTGGTAATGTACTTCCATACGTTAAGCTTCGCTAATGTGAGTCAAATTTAGATTAATTTATCAGCGACGGAGGTATTATTCAAACTCATATCCGATATCACTCCTGTAGTTCATTCCTTCAAAGGAAATTTTCTGCATTTCCTGTTTGGATATTTCTACTGCATCAAAAACTGATCTGCCATACGATGTGATACAAAATACCCGGCCGCCGTTGGTAACCACTCTTCCATTATTAGTAGCAGTACCCATGTGAAAAAGAATACTGTCGGAGGGATCTACATCGTTCAATCCTTTTATTTCATATCCTTTTTTATAATCGCCAGGATAGCCGCCGCTAACGGCTACTACTGTGCAAACTGTCCTCGGATCTGTTTCAATTTTTACTTTATCCAGTTCCTGGTTTGATGCTGCGGTAAGCAATTCCACTAAATCATTTTTTAATCTCGGTATCACCACTTCGGTTTCCGGGTCGCCCATACGACAATTATATTCTATCATATACGGCTCATCCTTTACAATCATAAATCCAAAAAAGATAAAGCCCCGGTATTCAAGCCCTTCTTTTTGTAATCCTTCTATTGTTGGCTTAATTACTTTCTCCTCTATCTTGTTCATCAGTTCAGCGTTGGCAAACGGAACCGGGCTGATAGCCCCCATACCACCAGTGTTCGGGCCTGTATCTCCTTCGCCAATCCTTTTGTAATCCTTTGCTTCCGGCAGTATCACATAGTTTTTACCATCCGTTAAAACAAACACCGACATTTCTATACCCTGCAAAAACTGCTCCACCACCACTCTTTTACCAGCCTCTCCGAATTTGGCCCGTTGTATCATCAACTCAAACTCTGCGATAGCTTCCAAATGATTTTCGCAAATCACTACCCCTTTCCCTGCCGCCAAACCATCTGCTTTCATTACGATGGGTAAGGCATGATTATTCAGATAGGTTACCCCTTCTTCATAATTATCCAGTGTAAATTCCCTGTATGCCGCCGTTGGAATATTATGCCGCATCATAAAGGCTTTTGCAAAAGCTTTACTGCCTTCTAATTGTGCACAGTTCTTTCCCGGCCCGATCACATCTATATTTTTCAAAGCCGGGCTGCTGATCAAAAAATCGGTGATGCCTTTTACCAATGGTTCTTCGGGACCTACGATAACAAGATCAATGGCATTCTCAATGCAGGCATTTTTAATTGCTTCGAAATCCGTGATACCAATATCCAGGTTAGTGCCGCATAGGGCTGTGCCAGCATTGCCGGGAGCAATAAAAAGGCTTTCGCAATGAGGGCTTTGAGTAAGCTTGTGGGCAAGGGCATGTTCCCGGCCACCTGAGCCTAATAACAGGATCCGCATAGTTGATTTGGTTCTGGATTTTAATGCGTTGCGAATATCGGGTGTATCCGTTAAAGATAGCCCTAAAAAGTTTTTTGGTGGCTAAATTTCTGTATTTTGGTTGCTCTAACGATGAAGGACTCTGATTAAACAATTAAAAAATTCTGTATGAATCAACCTGCAAAAATCGGCAAGCATCCTAAAGGGTTATATGTATTATTCTTTACGGAAATGTGGGAACGATTTGGGTACTACCTGATGGTGGGAATTTTGTTCCTGTTCCTGACAAAAAGCTCCGGCAAGGGCTTACCCAACGCCATGGGCGCAGATGTAGTAGGAACATTTATTGCACTGGTCTATTTAACTCCTTTCATAGGCGGTTTGCTTGCTGATCGATACCTAGGTTATATTAAATCTATTTTTATTGGTGGCATATTAATGGCTGCCGGATACCTCACCATTGCTTTACCTGGAGAATATACAGCATATATTTCCATGGGACTGATTATTATTGGCAATGGTTTTTTCAAACCTAATATTTCTACCCTGTTAGGCAATATGTATAACAGGGAGGACCTGAAGCCTTTGAAGGATAACGCTTATAATATCTTTTATATGGGCATCAATATTGGCGCTTTCTTCTGCAATTTTATAGCGGCCATTCTTCGTAATAAGATAAGTTGGCAAGCTGCATTTTCAGCAGCAGGTATTGGCTTGATAATTGGCCTCATTGCATTGGCATTTAATTTAAAGCATGTAAAAGAGCATGATGTAAAAAGGCCTATGCAGCCCACTGATATGCCTACTTCGAAAATACTGGGTACTGTATTCGTTCCTATGATCATATTTGCAGTGCTGGGCTGGATCATTCCTGGTAATATCTTTACCAGCGATTCTGCTGATGCTTTCATATTCGCCTGCATACCGGTAATATTTTTCTATGTTAGTCTTTGGAAAAAAGAAAAAGGCGAAGATAAAAAAGGTATTGGGGCATTATTATTTGTATTCGCAGTTTCTGTCATTTTTTGGACCATTTATAATCAAAACTCTACCGGCTTAACGATCTGGGCAGAGTCTCATACTGACAGATCTATTCCAAAGTTCATGGAAAAACCTGCTGATGCTGTATATACATTACAAAACTTATCAGACACTAATCGGCTGGGTGACAAGCTAGATAAAAATATGGTAGTGGTAACTGATAAAGATTCAATTGTAAGAAAGGATACAGTCATCACAACAAGTATGAAAAAAGATAAACTTGTTTCTGATACAAGTATATATGGTATAACAAAAAATGGGAACAGGGTAGATACAGGCACAAAGGCCGTACAGGTGATGGCCCCAGATCCTTATTTTGTAAATATGCCTAAAGACAAATGGCCACCTAATGGTGTTCTCAAAGTCGGCAATACTGAATTGTTCCAATCCATCAACCCATTCTTTATCGTGGCATTTACACCACTGATCATTCTATTTTTCGCCTGGAGGTCTCGGAGGGGAAAACCAATCAGTACCGCCAGCAAATTCGCATGGGCCCTTATCATTTCAGGCCTGAGTGCATTAGTAATGGTTTTTGCAGTAATGTCCGTACCAAGTATCTACACACATAAGACCAGTTCCATGTGGCTATTCCTTACTTATGGTGTTTTCACCGTTAGTGAAATTTGCTTAAGCCCTATTGGTTTATCTTTTGTATCCAAACTGGCACCGCAACGGTTAACCGCCCTGATGATGGGAGGTTGGTTTATTTCCACATCACTTGGTGGTAAGGTAGCTGGCGTAATGGCCAGCTCATGGGATAGTATGCATGATAAAAAAATCTTCTTTGGCATTATTGCCGTTGCAGCACTGTTGGGAGGTTTATTGATTTTCTCCCGTGTAAAATCGCTGGATAAGATAGTAAAAGACAAAACAGGCTCAGCTGAGTAATATTATAGACCCATTTATAAAGAAGGTGGCTTTCTTAGCCACCTTTTTTTATTTCCCCTTACACCAATTTCATTATCTTAACTGCTAAATCAGCCCTTTATGTGGAAGAAGCATCCCAAAGCATTGCCATTCTTGTTTTTTTCTGAAATGTGGGAAAGGTTTGGTTACTACCTGATGATCGGCATCTTTACTTTATACCTGAAAGATTCCGTTGATGGTTTTAATATGGACGAAAAAGATTCGGCCAGTTTGTATGGTACATTCATTGCATTGGTATTTTTCACCCCGTTCCTGGGGGGCTTGCTGGCTGACCGTTATCTCGGTTACCGCCGTTCCATCATCCTTGGTGGGTTGTTAATGGGAGTGGGTTACTGCACCATGGGTATCCATAATGAAACAATGCTTTACGTTTCAATGGCATTGGTTATAATTGGTAATGGTTTTTTTAAACCTAATATTTCTACACTGCTGGGCAACGTATATTCCACACCGCAGCATATGCATCAGAAAGATGAAGGGTACAATATTTTTTATATGGGTATTAATATTGGCGCCTTTATCTGCAATTTTTTTGGTGCTGCTTTATACACCATGATAGGCTGGGGTGCCGCATTTGCAGCTGCAGGTGTTGGCATGTTCATTGGTGTAATCACTTTTCTTATCGGCACCAAACATTATAAAGAATACGATGTAAGAAAACCATTGCAACCCGGCGATATGCCTTTGTGGAAAATTTTAGCATTGGTTATAGTTCCGTCAATTGTTTTTGGCATTATCGGCTGGTTCATTAAAGGAAAAGACGGTTTCATCTTTGATTCAAATTCCACTGATGCTTTCATCTTTGCCTGCATTCCTGTTCTGATATTTTATACAGCATTATTAGTAAGAAGCAGTAAAGAGGAACGGCCTGCTATGGGTGCTATGCTTTCTATTTTTGCTGTGGTGATATTATTCTGGGCCATCTTTAAACAAAATGGTTCGGCTTTGAACACCTGGGCCAGCCGTTACACCGATAGAGAAGTAAGCGGCACCATGGGCAACCTGTTACACTCATTAAAACAAACAGACAAACCTGCTAATACAACATATAAGTTAGATAGTGTTGTAAAACTGGATAATCAATTCCGAAAAATAAAAACAGATGGAAAAGAAGTAAAAGAATTAGGTTATCCTTCTTATTTCAAAAATGTTGCTTCTGATAAATTACCTAAAGAAGGTGAAACAGTTAAAGCCTGGTTACCAAGTCTCAGCCAATCCATTAACCCGTTCTGGGTAGTGGCATTAACACCTCTGGTGGTGGCATTTTTTACCTGGCTGCGCCGGAAAGGCAAAGAACCAAGCACTCCCACAAAAATTGCTTTTGGCTTATTAATATCTGCTTTGTCAGTGCTAGTCATGATCGCTGCTGTAAAGGCTGGTAATAACGGGGGTGAGAAAGTAAGTGTGTGGTGGCTGATCGGCAGTTATGGTGTTATAACTATTGGCGAATTATTTTTAAGCCCGATGGGATTATCATTGGTTTCCAAACTTAGTCCCGTTCGTATTACTTCACTAATGATGGGTGGCTGGTTCCTGTCTACTTCTATTGGGAATAAACTGAGTGGTATTCTCGCCAGTAAATGGGATGAATATGATAATAAGGCCAGTTATTTCTGGCTGAATTTTATTTTATTAGGTGCTGCCGCAGTATTCTTATTTGTGTTGCTGAAATGGTTAAACAGGGTAATGAAAGAGAAGGGTGTCAATTAAATTGCCCTGCTATAATATTAAAGGTGATGAAAACTATTCGTCACCTTTTTTCATATCTTCCCATTAATAAAACCATACTGCTATGGCTGAACAACAAAATAATTTTAAGCCTTTTGTACCTGCTGAAACAAAAATGGCAGAATTAACGGTAAAGTCTATTATTACCGGTGCCATATTTGGAATCATCTTCGGTGCATCAACAGTCTATCTTGCATTGAAAGCAGGGTTAACAGTTTCAGCATCTATTCCTATTGCCGTTATTGCCATAACACTGGGCAGAAGGTTTTTGAAAACCACTATTCTTGAGAATAACATCATCCAGACAACAGGCTCCGCGGGAGAAAGTATTGCTGCCGGTGTCGTATTTACATTACCCGGTTTTTTATTTTTAAGTGATCCCAACAGCGCCAATTTTTTCAATTATTTCACCATCCTGGTACTTGCTATTTTCGGAGGTATACTGGGAACATTAATGATGATTCCACTTCGCCGCTCGTTGATTGTACAGGAACATGGTACATTACCTTACCCGGAAGGAACTGCCTGTGCGTCCGTATTAAAAGCCGGTGAAAAGGGTGGTGATTTTGCAAAGACTGCATTTATGGGGCTTGGCTTTGCCTTTGCCTATGCTATGCTGCAAAAAATATTTCATGTAATTAAAGAAGTACCTGATTTTGCCACCCGCCAGACAAATAAAATATTCCCCTCCGCTAAAGTCAGTGGTGAGATAACTCCTGAATATATGGGAGTTGGTTATATCATTGGTCCAAAAATCGCCGGTGTACTGGTAGCCGGTGGTGTGCTAAGCTGGTTTGTGCTTATACCACTATTATCTTCTGTTATAAGTGCAGATGTGGTGGCTGCTCAATTGCATAAACTTGGTTATATAACGGATCTTACAAAACCAGGTCCTGGTAATGCCGGCAGCTGGGATCCTGTAACCCACAATTTTGCTGATTGGTCTTCGGCGATTTACAGGGCTTATATCAGGCAAATTGGTGCAGGTGCGGTAGCTGCAGGTGGTTTTATCACCCTGATAAAAACAATCCCTACAATTATTTCTTCCTTCAAAGGAAGTATAGGTTCGTTAAAAAAAGATGGGACAGATGCAACGGCTGTAAAAGTGCCGAGAACAGAAAGAGATCTATCTATGAAAGTAGTGGGAATCGGCACCCTTGTTCTCCTACTGGTAATTGCTTTATTACCCAATACGCTTATACCGGGTACTAATATAGGAAGCAAGTTATTGCTTGGATTGCTGGTAATCATTTTCGGAGCCTTCTTTGTAACTGTTGCTTCCCGCATTGTTGGTCTTATTGGCTCTTCCAACAGCCCCATCAGCGGAATGACCATTGCCACATTAATGGGAACATGCCTCATCTTTATTGCTGTAAAATGGACCGGTCATGTATATGAGCCAATGGCACTTGTTGTTGGTGGTATGATCTGTATTGCAGCCGCCAATGCCGGAGCCACATCACAGGATTTAAAGACTGGTTACCTTGTTGGTGCCACACCGAAATACCAGCAAATAGCATTGTTCGTAGGTGCAATCGTTTCTTCTTTGGCAATTGGTGCCACTATTAAAATACTTGATACACCCACTGCAGCCATGGCAGCACAAGGAATTGAACATGCTATCGGTACCGATACCTACCCTGCACCACAGGGAACTTTGATGGCGACGCTGATAAAAGGAATACTTTCTTTCAACCTTGACTGGCAGTTTGTTTTGGTAGGTGTATTTATTGCGATAGTAATGGAACTTTGTGGTATTAAAGCATTGAGCTTTGCAATTGGTATTTACCTGCCGCTTTCAACTACTCTTCCAATTTTCATTGGTGGTGGTATCCGGGGCATTGTTGAATGGAGGCAGAAAAAGAAAAACATCAAAGTATCCGCAGAGGAGGAAGATCTTGGAAAAGGAAATTTGTTTGCAACAGGCCTGGTTGCGGGAGGTGCACTCGCCGGAGTGCTGGTAGCTATTCTATCTTCCATACCGAGTATTAATAGCAGTCTTGGTAAGGTAAATGCCGAACACAGTTTAACCCAGGGATTGGGTGACGAAGGTTATAAATGGCTTGGCGTTGCTTTCTTTGCACTGATGGGATATATACTTTATAAGATCGCAACTAAAAAAACCAGGGAAGCTTAAGTAAAATAGCTCTTTACACAAAAGGCCACGAACAAATAAACAGTTCGTGGCCTTTATTATTGTTAGAAGATTTATATAAAATTCAGGTACTCATACTGCTTTGCCAGAATTTCCTTGTCGTTTGCTTTCAGCCATTTGTTCAGGATAGTGGCATACACGTTTTTGAAATCAACATTGTATTTTAAATCCCCTTCATCCAGGTCTGCAAGATTGGGTAATTCATTGATCAACCCTTTTTGTTTTAACCCACCGCTGATGAGGAACATATTATTAGCCGTTCCATGGTCAGTGCCGTTACTGGCATTTTGCGCCACCCTTCTGCCGAATTCGGAGAAAGTGAAAAGCATTACATCGCCAAAACGATTGTTGGTCTTCAGATCTTTTACAAAGGCTTTTACTGCATCATTCATTTCGGTGAATAAACGCTGCTGTTGCCCATCCTGGTTAATATGCGTATCAAAACTTCCCAGCGATACATAATAAACCTTGGTGTTGATCTCGGAGAAAATCAGGGACGCAATGGTTTTCATGCTATTACCAAGATCAGATTTTGGATACTCTGCTTTTGTCGGGTGCATTTTACTTTGCTGAAAAATATAGTCGGCAGAGGATAATGTTTCAGCCATCGTCTTGTATAAATAATCTGCGGGCTGTTCTCCTGCTTCATCGGTATGGTTCTTCATTACTTCTTTGAAGAATTTTTCATTGGCTGTTCCGTATAATCTTCTCGGATCTTTTACAGCAATTCCTTTTATATTATCTCCTTTTAATGCAAGGCTGAGTATATCATCGATTTCGATTGCCTGAGTGGGCTTATCGCAACCTTTACACTGGGCATCTAAATACCGCCCCACCCACCCATTGTTCCAGTATTCACTGCTCTGACTGGCAGTGTGCCAGATATCCATGCTGCGAAAATGTGAACGATCGGGGTTAGGATAGCCAACATTATTTAAAATAGCGAGGCTCCCGTCATCATATAACTCTTTGAAAGCCGTCAACGCAGGATGCAATCCCACTTCATCTGTAAGTGATAAAGCCTTATCCTTTACAATGCCGAGCCTGGGTCTCGCTTTATAATACAAATCATTTCTTACCGGTATCACTGTATTCAGGCCATCATTACCGCCGCTCAACTGCAGTATCACTACTACTTTATTTCCAAGCGGTACCATTGTTTGCCCTTCAAATGCTTTCAGGAACTTTGGCAACAACATTGAAGCTGTAGCCAGCGAACCGATCTGAATAAATTCTTTGCGTTTGATATACATAAAAAATCCTTTATGCTATTAGCTGATTAACAAAGTTGATATTCCGGTGTACTCATCACCTGCAACGTTGCCGTTTTAATAAAGTTCTCTCTCCCGGTCTGGTCTGAAAACTGCTTTATTATTTCCGGACTCACACGGCTCTTAGCCTGCAATAAAATACCAGTAATGGTTGACAACAACGATTCTCTCGGAACAGATTCATAGCTCTTTGTATACAGTGTCCAGTCAATATTTACCTGGATAGGTTTATTCAGCCTTCCTAATGCCTTCATAGCCGTAGCCTTCGGGTCCTCGTTATTATCCTTACGACCCATCATCTGGTCATCATCATCTTTGGGTCTTATATTAAACTCATCCTTATCATCCAGCATTTGTGGTATGCGCATCCGCATCATTAAAGTTGAACTGTCGATCCAATTCTTCCCTCCGGGCCATCCGGCCACATTAGGCGGATAAAACAGTAGCTGCCCCAACGATCGTTGTATCAGCAGCAGTACTTCATCCCGTTCGAATTTCATGGGCAACATCCTTTGAATACCGGTAATAAGTTCAACAGGTGATTTTATTTTGGCCCCGATATTTTTCTCTTCATAAAACCAGTCGCTGGTAAAGATATCTTCCAGGAGCTTAGAAATATCGTAGTCATTCTTGTAGAATCTGTCAGCCAGCCACTCCACTTTGACATTATCAACCTGTTCATTCACTAAGAACTTATACAACTTTTGCGTAATAAATTTTGCTGTTTGTTTTTGCTGTAATAAAATATCCAACACTTCACCCCCGTCAAAATCTCCTGTTTTGCCCAAAACAGTTTTAGTGCCGAAATCATGCTGGCCTTTACGGAAAATATATTCCCCCTTCAATGTTGCACTCCAACCTGTGAAAGCCCGGGCGGCTTCCTTAACATCGTTCTCTGTATAATTACCACGGCCCAGCGTAAATAATTCCATGACTTCCCTCGCAAAGTTTTCGTTGGGATGGTCTTTACGGTTTTGTTGGTTATTCAAAAAATTCAGCATTGCGGCATTTTTGGAAACTTCCTTTAATAATGTTCCAAAATTGCCAAGGGCATTTCTTCGGATTACATCCAATAACCCCTGTTGGAAAAAAATATTCAGATTGCGACAGGCAAAATGACCATGCCAGAAAAAAGCCATTTTTTCCCGGAGCTGCGCTGAGCTGTTGACCATTTCATGCAGCCAGTAAATATTCAGATTCCGGATGCCATCCCGGTTTTTTTGCTGTACCATTTTCCTTTCATCAGCCGTTAGTTCTTTTCGCTGTTGCTGCCGTCCCACCTCTTCAATTCCCATAAAAAGCCCTTGCAGATAATCATCTGCCACATTCACATACTCCGGTTTCTTCTCCGAAGCTTTTGCCAATGCTTTATAAAACTGTTTGGGGGTATATTTTGAAAGGTCGCCGAGCTGCTCAACAGCGGGGCCAAAACCGGCACGCCACATGAGGTGCTGGTTCTTCATTTGATTCGACAACGACATGAGGCTAACATTTTAATTTCAGACTATTATGAAGGTAGTAAGTTTAAATAGCATGCCATGATATATAAAACAAAACGTAAAAATGGGAAGCATATTTTCTATTTTTGAATTATCATAAGAAATATGAGGATACGGGCATTAAAATATCTTTCTCCCTTAATAATTTATATCGGTTCTTACCGGTCGTTCAGTGTAACCGGCTGGGAGATCTGGATGCCCCTTATCTGGGCCTGGGTGCTTATTCCATTGACAGAACTGCTTATCAGGCCTATGCCTGCCAATCTTAGCGCCGCTGAGGAAGAACTTGTTAAGAATGATAAAATCTACGATGTTTTTTTGTACCTGGTGGTCATCCTCCAATATTCATTGCTTGTAAAGTTTTGTATAGCAATGAAAGAAGATGCTGCGATAATGACATGGCAGGATGTAGCGGGACGTATCTGGGTAATGGGATTATTATGCGGCACTTTCGGAATAAATGTTGGACATGAGTTAGGCCATCGGGTAAATAAGTTTGAGCAAACACTGGCGAAAGCACTTCTCCTTACTTCTTTATACATGCATTTTTTTACTGAACATAACAAAGGGCATCATAAAAGGGTGGCTACCCCGGAAGATCCGAGCAGTGCCCGGTATGGCGAACCTGTTTACCTGTTCTATTTCCGTACCATCATTTTTAGCTATATCAGTGCCTGGCATATTGCCAATGATGAAACAAGAAAAAAGGGAAAGCCTGTATTTTCTCTCTACAACGAAATGATTCAATTCACATTGATACAGCTTGCTTTCTTATCGGTGATCTTTATTTGCTTTGGCTGGTTAGTGATGCTTTATTTCCTGGCGGCAGCGGGAATTGGAATTTTATTGCTTGAAACTGTCAATTACATTGAGCACTACGGATTACAACGTAAGTCAACCGGCGATGGTAAATATGAAAGAACTATGCCGGAACACAGCTGGAACAGCGACCATATTATCGGAAGACTGATGTTGTTTGAATTGAGCCGTCATTCTGATCATCATTATCTTGCCAGCCGCAAGTACCAGGTACTTCGCCATCATGATAATTCGCCGCAGATGCCAACCGGTTATCCGGGTATGATGATACTTTCCCTCTTCCCTCCTGCCTGGTTTTATGTGATGAACCGCCGGATAAAAAAATTACAACATAAAGAAGGATAGAGTTACTTGTTCAGCAATAATCTGAAGCCTACATACAAGCTGCTAAGATTTTCAAGGCTTGAAAAAACATCAAACCGGCTGGTCCTGAAAGTAACTGGCAGAACAGTACCATTATATCCTTTCCGATATATATAACGTACTGCTAATAAGTTCCTGAAGCCGGTTTCAATCTGCAGTTTTTTGCTTATACGGTAGGAAATACCCGGATAAAATCCCATGCTGACTATCGAACCGTTTGACTCTCCCCCACTGGTTGTGCTTCCGCCTGTTTTTAAATCCTCATGTGCATAGCTTACCCCGCCCTGCAAGAAGGCAGCAAAATCTCCCTTTCCCAGTTGTTTATATTTACGTACAAACAACCCACCTCCAACAAGTTTTTGTTCAACATCATTGGCATCAATGTAAACATCGCTTTTAAAAGAATTATAGATCAGGTAGGCGCCAACAATAAGATTATCTTTTACGGCTTTTCCAAAGACTGGCATTAGCAGAACACCATTTTCTGTATATCCTGTACTTGTGCTGTTAGTAGTTTCTTCTATTGAGACTCCAATATCGCCTCCCAAAAATGTTGCGCCTTTTTTTACCTGGGCAGTAATATTTGTGAAAGAAAGCAGCAGAAAAATTATCGACGTAAGTAAAAACTTTCCCATAATCAGCAGTTTTAATTGTTTATCTGCAAAGATTAAATCGATCAGGGAATTAAATACCTACTGCTTATTTCTTTAACGATTAATTATACCGGGATTTCAAACTCACTGCTTTGCAGCATTTGTCTTCAGGTAAGCTGTTACATGCACCCCTTCTTCATCTGTTAGCCTTGCCCGGGGAATCATATATGATAAAATACCATCCCAGCGTTGGGGAGTAAATTGTTCCGGTTTTGGTAAGTCATGACAGCGGCCACAACGGCTTGTAAAAATTACTTTGCCTGTTTCAATGTCTGGCTTCACCTCAATTGCTTTTTTTACCGGTGCTGGTGGCTTTGTTGTTCTTTGAGTTATTACGGGAAGTGCTTTTTTATTACAGGCAATTGTAACAATTACAACAGCAATAAAAAGATGAATCATATTTTTCATTCTATTGTTTTCTGTATCGGGATTTCCACTTAGTAAGATTCCTTTTAATCTGTATGACTAAAAAAAAGCCTTCCCCGTTTACTTCTGTAATAAAAAATAAATATATTTAAAAGTCAACTTTTCCCATACACTAAACCAAATCGTTTTTTATGAAGAAATCTCTCGTATTGCTTGCAGGGGTTGTTTTGCTCGGCCTCAGTTGTAACAAATCCGCCTCAGATGAGAAAATGCCCGAAGGTGATGAACCAACTGCCACCCAGCGTCAATGTTCATCTAACGATGTACTGGAATTACAGTTACAAAATGACCCTACACTTCGCCAAAGGATGGATGCCATCGAAGAATTTACCCGCCAGGTGGAAAGAAACCCATCTGCTTACAGACTGGTAAATGGTGTTATCGAAATACCTGTTGTATTTAACGTATTGTACAAAACAACAGCACAGAATGTATCCCTGGCCCAATTACAATCACAGATTGATGTATTAAATGAAGACTTCTCAGCAACAAATTCAGATTACAACCTTACTTCTACCTATAACAGTGTTAAATCAGGTAATATAGGAGTACGTTTTGTTCTCGATGCTGTTAACAGAAGAAGTACTACTAAAACAAGCTGGAGTACCAATGATGCCATGAAAAAAAGTGCCCAGGGTATAGCCCCGACAAGTCCAACTACAAAACTGAATATCTGGGTTTGTAACATGGGTGGTGGGATCTTGGGCTATGCACAATTCCCCGGCGGCAGCTCCGCTACTGATGGCGTTGTGCTGGATGATAATGCAACAGGAAGAACCGGAACCGCTGCTGCGCCTTTCAACAAAGGAAGAACTGCTACACATGAAGTAGGTCATTGGATGAACCTTCGTCACATCTGGGGAGATGCAACTTGCGGCAATGACCTAGTGGGCGATACTCCCCTTCATAACACTGCAAATTATGGCTGCCCTGCAGCAGGCCATAAGAGCACCTGCACCGGAACACCTGTAGAAATGACAATGAATTATATGGATTATACAGATGATGCCTGTATGTATATGTTCAGTACAGGTCAAAAAACAAGAATGCTGGCTGTATTTGCTGCCGGCGGGCCGAGAAACAGTTTTGCTCAACCATAATTGAAAAGCAATTCAAATAAAAAAGCTGTTCCATTCCGGGAACAGCTTTTTATTTATTTTAAAATATTTATTGTTTTGCATTTGCCTTAATATATGCTGACAGATGCTTTTCTTCATCCGTGGAAAGCTTAGCCCTTGATGACATAGTCTTTAAAATGTTATCCCATTGAGATGCTGTATACTCACCGGCATTCTTTGCAGCATGACATTTTGTACATTTTGTTATGAAAATATTCTTGCCGTGATCCATCGGGGTCATTACGGCATCGGTTTGTTTTGCTGCATCATCTTGTCTTTGTTGTTCTGCCTTTTTTTCAGCTATTATCTTCTCATCCAGCATTTTCTGATCCATATCTTTTTGGTCTTTATCTTTTGCCGTCTCAGTGGTTTTTAAGGGATTTGTTTCCGTTGAAGGCATCGCCTTTTTTGTACATGCAATCACTACCGTAGCACAAATGAAAGACAAAACAAATAGTTTCTTCATGTTGATTAGTTTTTAGAAAATAAATATACAGTCTTTCAGGAAATAGATGAACCCCTGAAATAATTATGTAAAACGGGTGGCAGATAAATTCCATCGGGTGTTTGGTTATTCTCCAACAGACAGGCAATGACCCTTGGTAAGGCCAACGAGCTACCGTTTAAAGTATGCACCAACTGAGATTTATTATTACTGTCTTTATATCGGATCTTCATCCGGTTGCTCTGAAAAGATTCAAAGTTGCTGACAGAGCTTACCTCCAGCCATTTTTCCTGCGCTGCACTGTACACTTCAAAATCATATGTAAGCGCAGAGGCAAAACTCATATCTCCGCCGCAGAGCCTGAGTATGCGGTAAGGTAATTCCAGGGTGTTCAATAATTTCTCGACATGGTTTACCATTTCATCCAGCACTTCGTAGCTTTTATCCGGATGAACAACCTGTACTAATTCCACTTTTTCAAATTGGTGAACCCTGTTAAGACCACGGACATCTTTACCAAAACTTCCGGCCTCCCTTCTGAAACAGGGAGAATAAGCCGTCATCCTGATGGGCAAATCTTCTTCTTTCACCATTTCATCCCGGTAAATATTTGTAACCGGCACTTCTGATGTTGGGATCATGTAAAATTTATCTTCCTGCATAAAATACATCTGCCCCTCTTTATCCGGTAACTGGCCAGTGCCATACGCAGAAGCTTCATTTACCATAAAAGGCGGATGATACTCCGTATAACCGGCAGCAGTATTAAAATCTAAAAAATATTGAATCAATGACCGTTGAAGCTTTGCACCCTGACCTTTAAATAAGGCAAACCCGCTACCAGTAATTTTTGCGCCGGTTTCAAAATCAACTATGTCATATTTCTTTATCAGGTCCCAATGCGGAACTGAGCCAGCTGGTAATGAAGGTTTTATTCCACCTTCCCTTACTATCACATTCTCTGCAGGAGTTTTACCGACAGGAACAAGCGGCGACGGAAGATTTGGAAGCTTCACCAATTCATCCTGTAATTGTTTTTCAACAAGAGCCAGTTTTTCTGTTATGGGCTGCAGTGTTGATTTTAATACAGCCACTTCCTGCTTTTTTGCTTCAGCTTCTTCTTTCTGGCCTTTTGCCATCAGGCCACCAATTTCCTTTGAAGTGCTATTCACTTTCGCCTGGTTATTGTCAAAATCCAGCTGAAGTCTTTTCCTTTCATCATCCAATGCAATAATCGTATCCACTAGTTGAGATTCTGCAAAATGCTTAACTGCCAGTCTTTCCTTTACTGCCCCCGGATTTTGTCTTAATACCTGTAACTGCAACATTGTAGTTTCAATTTGCGGCAAAGATAAAGGAGAAGACAGAAGTACAAGGCAGAATAGCGGCTGCTCTTATCTTTGCCGGATGATTGCAAACGACGACTTACAACAGCGGTGGTGGGACCTGGAAGCTAAACTGGTGGAACGTTTCGGTAAAAAGCCAGACATGGAAACCATTTTATTCCTTATCGGTGTACAAGAGTTTGGCGACATTAAAGAAAAATTTACCAAAGAACAGAAACAGGACCTGATGCACATTGCTGTGTGCAGCCTGCTTTCCCCCAGCGGCTATTATGAACTGGAAAGTGTGGACCAGGACGGCTGGCCTCATTTCAAACAATTGAAACCTATGCCTGATATGAATACCATTGAACAGGAAAATTTTTTAAAAGATCATATCCTTCTTTATTTTCAACAACACGATTTCAACAACTAATAAGAATACGATGAAAAAAATAATATCGCTTGCAACCCTTATCTTTTTTACAATTACTTCTTTTGGACAAAAAGACTCTACCGTCACTAAAAAAGATCGAAAAAGAGATGTGCTGCTGCAAACTACTATGGGAGATATCACTATTCGTTTATCCGACTCCACCCCGCTTCACCGGGATAATTTTTTGAAGCTGGTAAAAGTTGGTTTTTATGACAGCCTGTTATTTCACCGGGTCATAAAAGACTTTATGATACAAGGTGGTGATCCCAACAGCAAGAATGCACCAGCAGGGCAACAATTGGGTAACGGCGGACCATCATATAAAGTTCCCGCCGAATTCCGACAAACACTCTTTCATAAAAAAGGAGTGATTGCCGCAGCCAGGGATAATAATCCTGAGAAAGCAAGCAGCGGAAGTCAATTTTATATTACCCAGGGGAAAGTTTATACAGATGCCGGTCTTGACTCGCTGGAAAACGGAAGGCTGCAGGGAAGAAAAATACCTGCCACATACAGGGAGGCTTATAAAACCATAGGTGGTGTACCTCATCTTGACCAGAACTATACTGTGTACGGCGAAGTGGTTAAAGGGATAGAAGTAATTGATAAAATTGCTGCCGTTCCAACCAGCAAAGGCAATGACCGTGACAGACCTTTAACTGATGTGATGATCATTAAAGCAAAACTGGTTAAAAGAAAAAAGCATTGAGTTACTATAACATCAATAGAAAAGCCTCACAGAACTGTGAGGCTTTTCGGCTTTATAGTTTGCAGAGATTATTGTTGTCCCATTCCACCGGTATTCTCAGTACGCTTTGTTTCCTCTTCCACTGCTGATTTACGCTGGCGGGCAGCTTTTACCTGGTTGTTACCAAACCTGAAATTAAAATTCAGTTTATATTGAGGCATTTCACCATTTCCGCTAAAACTGCTGTTCACTCCTGTAAAGTCAGATGTACCACCCCATTTCATTGTCTGGAAAACATCGCTTACAACTGCTTTTATAGTTCCTTTTCCTTTGAATATTGTTTTCTGCAGACCCAGGTCCACAGTTCCCATTGCCTTTGATTTTATCACACCCTGCCATACAGATGGAGACAGATACAATCCACTTACCTCACCAGTCCACCCTTTACCAAGATTGAAACTGTTTTGCATAAAGTAAGTAACAGCAAACACTTTCAGATCTACTTTACGGTTACCCGGGCCATAATCAGCCGAATAATGCGAATAGTTAATATTGGTAGTAGCAAAGAAACTGTACCATTTGTACTGGTACGGATAACTTACATTCAGGCTCCACACATCCTGCTTGGCCAGGTTTCTTTTTTGCAAAAACCCTTTGGTGCTTTCACCCGCAGCGGTATCAGGTATCTGGGCGAAAATATCTTTCACATGACTATAGTTCAGCTTGGTGGTAAGCCTGTATTTGTAAATATTGGTAATGCTGAAACTGTTGGTGTATTGAGGCCTCAGCAATGTATTACCTTTCATATAAGTGTACTCATTCAGTTTAAACTCGAATGGATTCAGGTCCTGGTAGGCCGGACGATCGATACGACGGCTATAGGCTATGGTCCATTGTTTCATCGGGTTTTTATTGAACGTAACAGCAGCACTTGGGAACAGGTCGGTGTAATCCCTTTTAAAGGTTGAGTCATAATTTACCCATGAGCTGCCTGTTTTTTTAAACCCTGTCGAATTGCCGTTTGAATGAGTATTCTCAGCTCTTAAGCCAAACTGTATCATAACACCTTTTTTCAGTTGCTTATTATAGTTCACATATAAGGCATTAATGTTCTCTTTATAATCAAAGCGGTTACTTTTTGCCGTATCCAGCACTTTATTGTTGGTATAAACATCGTAACGCTTAAAGTCATTATCTGTATTTACAACCCCAATCTTTCCACCAATACCCAAACGGCCACCCTTATAATTTTGTTCATAATCCGCTTTAACAGAATATAGATCAATATTGGTAGGTGACAGCATATTATATACCACCCTGTTAGTCTCAGTAACACCGTCTGGCAAGTAATAGTAGTTAGGCTGGTTCTGATTGGATCTTATTTTAAAGAAGCCGTAATCTGCATCGATATTTAATTCGGTACCTCCAGTAACAGCATAACGATAGTTCAGATTCACATTGATGTTATCCCTTTCCATTTCGTTGCTATTGGTGGCTTTCAGCACTTTTACCAGTTGGTTTGTTGGCATGTAGGTAAAGTACATCGGCCCTGAGGTAGTAAAATCATTATTAGCAATGTTTCCATTTGCTACTATACCAATGGTACTTTTATTATTGATAAAATAATCAAGCCCGGCCTTAAAGCCATGAGTATTATTTTTAAAGATCATTCTGTTCTTCTGGTCGAACAGGGTATCAAGTTGCTTCTTAACAGAATTCATTTCCATCAGGTACTGGCCATTATTATAGTTATAATTACCAAACACATTGATACTTTTATTGCGATAGTTCAGATTCAGCCCACCATTATATTTAGCATAAACACCCTGAACATAACCGGCACTTACAGAACCATTAGTTCCAAAAGTCTTATTCTTCTTCAGTTTGATGTTAATGATACCTGCATTACCCGCAGCTTCATACTTGGCAGAAGGATTGGTGATGATCTCAATCGCTTCTATTTGTGCTGACTGAAGGCTTTTTAAATAGTTAGCCAGGTCGGAACCAGAAAGTGGTGAAGGTTTTCCATCAATAAATACCTGCACACCATTTTTGCCGGCAAGGCTTACGTTGTCATCTTTATCAACCATCACACCGGGGCTTCTGCGCAGCAGTTCCAATGCATCATAACCCACCGCATTGATAGTACCTTCTACATTAAGAATCGTTTTATCGGCCTTTACTTCCACCATCGGTTTTTTAGCTGTCACTGTTACATCGGTCAGATTGCCTGTGGCTTTTGAAATAGTAATATCTGGTACAGTAATACCCGAACCAGATAATTCAAACACTTTAGAATAAGCTGTAGCAAAGCCTACATAGGAAGCACTTACCAAATAACTGCCCGCCTGTGGAGCATTGACAGAGTAACGACCATTATCGGCGGTTACTACCAGTTTTACAACTGAAGAATCTTTTGCTCTTAGAAGGGATATGGTTGATTTATCAAGGCCTTTTCCCTGCTGGTCTTTTACCACACCGGATACTTGTTGGGCTTGCACGGTAGCAGCCGTAAGCAGAAATCCGGCAAAAACTGTAGCTAACTTTCTCATTTTCAATTCACTTTTTTGATTAGGGACACAAAGATACCCCAGTGTCATACAATTGTAAAAGCGATAACCGACAAAAGGTGCAAATCCTATGCTGAACGGCAGGATATTTCCGGCGAACTGAAAAAAGTAGTTTAAAAAGGCTGTAAAACAAGTAATTCGCTATCAATTAATTTATTATCAATTTCCCTTAGGTTTGCAACTCAAAATCATTGAATATGAATTTTCCTGCTAATCTCCGCTATACAAAAGATCATGAATGGATAAACCTGGAAGGCAATGTGGCCACTATTGGTATCACCGATTTTGCACAAAGAGAACTCGGCGATATTGTATATGTGGAAGTTGACACTATCGGAAAAGAGCTGGAAGCTGGCGCCGTATTTGGAACAGTAGAAGCTGTAAAAACCGTGTCAGACCTGTTTCTTCCCGTTAGCGGAACAATTACAGAATTAAATCCCCTTCTTGCAGGAAAACCGGAAGCTGTTAACAACGACCCCTATGGTGAGGGCTGGATGGTGAAAATGACCGTTAATAATCCTGCTGATGTGGAAGGCTTACTTGATGCTGCAGGTTATGAAGCAGTGGTTGGCTAAATCTGCATCTCCAAATCCTTCGTAAATGAACAAGAATGCAGTTACCATGTTAATCACTGTATTCTAACCAACTAAATTGAATTCCAAAACCACATACAGCGAACAGGAGCTGGTGGCTTTGCTGCAACAGCGCAACGAAAAAGCCTTCGGCTATTTGTACGACAACTACTCTGGTGCCTTGTATGGTATCGTTAATTCCATTGTTACAGACAAGGAGATTGCGAATGATGTACTGCAGAATGTTTTTGTGAACATCTGGAGAAAGATAGAGTCGTATGATGCAACTAAAGGAAGGCTTTTTACCTGGATGCTGAATATAGCCCGGAATGCAGCAATAGACGAAGTGAGATCAAGGGGTTTCAGAGATTCGCAAAAAAACCAATCTTTGGGTGAGAACGTAGATATTCCGGGAGCAGTAACAGGCCCTGTAGTGGATGATGTGGGTTTGAAAAAAGTGCTGTCGAAACTGAAAGGCGAATTAAGAGTACTGGTTGACATGTCCTACTTCCAGGGTTTTACCCACGAAGAAATTTCGAAAGTACTCAACATACCTTTAGGAACAGTAAAAACAAGGATACGAAGTGCTCTGACCCAATTAAGAACAATGATTCAATAATAAAGTGAACGTACAGGAATACATATCAAGCGGAATTGTAGAGAGCTATGTTCTCGGACTTGCTTCGGATGAAGAAAGAAGAGAGTTTGAACAGAGATGTATGCAATATCCGGAAGTGCTGGCTGCCAGAAATGCGTTTGAAATGGCAATGGAAAAACAAGCCTTGGAAAACGCCATTGCTCCTCCAGCTGATTTGAAAAAAAGGATCTTCGAGGAAATCAAAGAAACCACCAAAGCCGTTTCCCTGCCACCAACTCCAGTTAGAAAAATAAACTGGGCCAAATATGCTGCTGCCGCCTCTGTTATTTTGCTGGCAGGAAGTTTATATTTTAATCTGAATCTTTACAATAAGAACAAAACCCTTCAGAATAATTACGACAATACTGTTGCAAAGCTGAATGATGTTGAGAAGGATATTCGAATTCTGCAACAAAACCCGAATGTAAAAATGGCTTCCATGAAAGGACAGGAAATTTCTCCTGCTTCTTTTGCTACTGTTTACTGGGATACAACTTCACAGGACGTTTACCTGATGATAAACAATATGCCTAAACCAGCTTCCGATAAACAGTACCAGTTATGGGCATTTCTTGATGGTAAGCCGATAGATATGGGTCTTATTGAAATAACAGAAAAGCCACTCCAGCTTTACCGGCTGAAAAAAGCACAAGCTGCTCAGGCATTTGCTATCACTCTCGAAAAGAAAGGCCGTGCAGACATCTCCAAACCCGGAGGAGATGTTTATGTAATGGGCGGACTCTAAGATTTCACTGTATTCAATCTGAAATGTTTGTTTTCCCGTAACTGGGAGAGCACAACCATTGCTATAGTAGTTTTGGTTCTATAGTTGGTTAAACAAAGGGGCCTCTTTTGGGGCTCCTTTTCTTTTACCATAAATCAGCTGAAAAAAATTGTACTTAATATTGCGGAAACTATTTCTGTTTGAAAAACATTAAGCCCTCATTTGTATTTCCTGTTCTGTGGTTAATTATCTCGACTTTATTACTAACAATCCCCGGTAAGGCTTTTCCGAAAGAAAACTGGCTGGAGAAAATCTGGTTTGATAAATGGGTACATCTTGGCATGTTTGCCATTATGGTTTTTCTGTGGTGCTGGGCTACACTGAAAATGAATTTTGATAAGGGAAAATTGAAACGGGTTTTTATCCTGTTTGCCATACTATGGCTGTTGTATGGTACCGGTATGGAGTTTGTTCAAAAGTACTTTGTTGCTAACCGTTCTTTTGATACAGGAGATATAATTGCAGATGGAGCAGGATGCCTGGTAGGATTGTTGTACAGCATAAGCAGGTATATAAAAAAATAGACCCCTGTAGAAACAGGGGTCGCAACCAAAACTAACTGCTTATGAGAAAATTTACTGTCTTTATAATGAGTTCAAATAATCGTTCTGTTATTGTATAACGCAAATTTACTGCCGGTAGTATGATGTTTGCTGTTAATGAAAGTTTAAAAGAGCTATTTCAGTAGTTCCACCTAATTTCCGCTTAGTAAATCTTCACTTCTACTGTTGTATCCCTACGATGCACTGAAACAAAGCATTACACATCATATTTGTCAACCAATCACTAATTCCATCTGAAAAAGCTGACAATCAACTGACAAAGAACTTACATAGTAATCAGACGAAAACCTTACTATATACTTTCAAAATTTCATGCCAAAAGCTATTTATGGTGAAATAAAAAACCACTTTGCCTAAGCAAAGTGGTTTCTCTATCAAAATGAGCCAATTATATTTATTTGATAAACCCCTTGATAAGATCCATCAGTCCTCCACCACCACCGCCTTCATTTTGAAAACTATTTTGTGACTTCTGAGTAAACTTGCTGATAATATCCTGTAAATCAAACCCACCACCACCAGAAGTGCTGCTGCCGTTACCGCCACCAGTAAATTTTTCGATCAGATCCTGCAAAGGTGAACCACCACCTTTTTCCTCTTGTTGTTCAGGTACTTCTGTTGCTCCACTGCCTATTAATGAACCAATAAAACCATCCATATTCAGGTTCGGGTTATTCGGGTCTTTGGTTTGCTCTATCAATCCGTTCAGTGAGCTGGGAATAAGCTTATTAGCCACATCGCTGGCAACAGAGGGACTCATACTATATTTACGAACCAGTTTGCTGATAAAATATCCCACCATCATACTCACAATAGGATTTTTCATTAAACCACCGATTCCGCCGCCGGCAGCATTACTGCTTCCGCCGCCTTTGAAAAGATCAAGGATATTTTGAAGGCCCCCTCCGGCAACAATATTCTTAAACCCACCGGCAATAGTTTGTGTGGCATCTGCCATCACTTCCTGGTTAAACTCGTTGGGCACATCCGGGTTGTTAACCACTGTTTCCTGGCCAAATTGTTTTACAATGTTGAAAAGTTGATCTAACATAAAAGTA
>JBGAQD010000009.1:0-44555 GCA_044220915.1 Chitinophagaceae bacterium | reverse complement strand
TTGGTGAGCTTTTCAGAATTTTCTGCAAACTGTAATGCGTCTATCAGCTCATTGATGTCACCATTCAATACTGCATCGAGGTTATATAAAGTAAGACCAATACGATGATCAGTAACCCGGCCTTGTGGAAAATTGTAGGTTCTTATTTTAGCACTGCGATCACCGGTACTTACCAAACTTTTCCGGTGGCGGGAAATTTCCTCTTCCTGTTTTCTTACCTGTTCCTCATAAAGGCGGGTACGAAGCATCTGCATGGCTTTCTCTCGGTTGCCCAACTGTGAACGTTCGGTCTGGCAGATAACCACTGTTCCAGTTGGAATATGCGTAAGCATCACTTTCGTCTCCACCTTGTTTACGTTCTGACCACCGGCGCCCCCACTTCGGGCAGTTTCCATTTTTACATCAGCAGGATTCAATTCAAAATCCACTTCTTCGGCCTCAGGCATAACTGCCACAGTTGCGGCAGAAGTATGTACCCGTCCGCTTGCTTCTGTATCTGGTACCCTTTGCACCCGGTGCACACCACTTTCAAATTTCAATGTGCCATACACATCTTCACCCGTTACTTCGAGTTGCACTTCCTTATATCCACCAACTGTTCCTTCATTCTCACTCAACAAGGCCGTTTTCCATCCCCGTCTTTCGCAGTACCTCATATACATCCGCAATAAATCTCCGGCAAACAAACTGGCTTCATCGCCGCCTGTTCCTGCCCGAATCTCAAGAATAGCATTCTTTTCATCCTGTGGATCCTTGGGAATCAATAACTGCCGGATATAAGATTCCATCTGCATTTTCCTCTCTTCCAATGCAGGAGCTTCCATTTTGGCCAGTTCCCTCATCTCCTCATCATCACCAGCCAGGGCCTCTTTATAAAATTCAATATCGTCCAATATTCTTTTGTAATCATTGTACGCCACAACAATCTTCTCCAGACTACGGTATTCCTTACTGGTCTCTGCAAACTTCTTGTTGTTACCAACTATTTCAGGATTGGTGAGGGCCACTCCCAGTTGGTCAAATCTTGCTTTTATCGCTTCTAATCTGTCTAACATAATCTTATTCTCAGGGCGGCAAATTTAGCGATTTGGTTATTGAGTTCTGAAATTTGAATTTTGGGTATGGGTTATCGAAAATTTAAGGCAGACAAATTATTTGACGGGCATCGTTTCCTGGAGGAAGACAAAGTATTAATAACAGATGATGACGGGAGGATTGAAGCTATCGTTCCTGCAGCTGATGCCGGAGATGATATTCAACAATTCGAAGGCATTATTTCGCCGGGGCTTATCAACTGTCATTGCCATTTAGAGTTAAGTCATCTGAAAAACGTTATTCCACCACATACCGGGCTGATCGAATTTTTATGTTCTGTCGTTACAAAGAGAGATTTTTCCCCGGATATCATTCAGCAGGAGATTGTCAACGCCGAAAAAGAAATGTATGATAATGGTATTGTTGCTGTCGGAGATATCGGCAACACTGCTGATACTGCTGAAGTGAAAAGTAAAAGCAAGATCCGCTGGCAAAATTTTGTAGAGGTGCTAAGCTTTACCGATGAAAAGGCAGAAGAAAATTTCAATCATTATAAAGGAGTGGCTGACAAACTGGACAAAGCACTTAATACATCCCTACTCCCGCATCGTACATCACTGGTTCCCCATGCACCGTACAGTATCAGTCCAAAAACTTTTCAACTGATCAACCAGGCAACGAAAGGCCAGGTCATCTCTATCCACAACCAGGAGCATCCGGCGGAAGATGAATTATATAAAACCGGCGGCGGCGACTACCTGAGGCTCTTCAAAATATTTGGCATTGATAAATCCCCTTTCCCGGTAACGGGCAAAAGCAGCATCCGTTCCGTATTACCTTTTTTCAACAACGGGCAAACCATTTTTCTTGTTCATAATACGTTTATGCCGGAGGAAGATGTGATATGGGCCAACGAATATGCAGCATCGACAGGGCTAAAACTAGTTTACTGTTTGTGCATCAACGCCAACCTGTATATTGAAAACAAAGTGCCGCCAATAGATATGCTTATGAAACATAACTGCCAGATCGTTCTTGGTACCGACAGCTACAGCAGCAACTGGCAGCTGAGTATTACTAAAGAAATGGGAGCGATACATAAATATTTCCCGCACATACCCGTTGAAAAGATTCTTGAATGGGCAACCAGTAATGGGGCAAAAGCTTTGGAATGGGGAGATGATTTGGGGAGTTCAGAGAAAGGGAAGAAATCTGCAATAATTTTAATTGATCAAGACCTCGCCTCATCCCGGCGATTAGCTTAATATCTCCCGCAACACCGGCAAACTCTTCATTGTTCCAAAATCAGGTATATGCAACGCATAATACGTTTCATACACATACAACAAACTCCGGCGAAAGTCATGATTAAGTTTAATATCCCCCAGTTCATCCGGCTGCATCACCTTTAATAACTGCGAGGTTACGGCTGCCTGTTTCTCTTCCAGAAAATTCGGATGATGGGGTTGTTCAACCACAAAATTTCCCTCCTGCAGATCAAGGAATGTATTTTTTTCACTAAAATCATCAGTGATACGAAACCCGAAGTGAAAAGGCAGGTGTAATGCAAAAAACAGTGGCAGGTTCGCCATGATGGTGCCGCTGCTTTCATCCAGCTTCATAAAAACATCTTCTGTAAAATGGAAAAGTTCCGGATTGCTCTCCGGCTGCTTCAGGCATTTCGTAAGCAACTCCACCATAAACAAGGCTACCGCATTCTTTCTTACATCCGAAAGGATATGCTGGTATAAATTCCCCCATTTGAATTCTTTGATACGATTCAGGTGTTTCATTTCGTTGTGATACACTACCAGGTCCAGCATAACAGATGGCTGAAAGAGATTGGCTTTACCGGTTCCTTTTTTAGTGGAGGCTCTTACCCCGTTGACAAGATAAGATTGCACGCCAAACAACTCAGTAAATATGGTAACGATAATACTCGTTTCTCCATACTTCACTGTCCGTAGCACAATGCCTTTTGTTTTATGAAGTTTGTCGGGCATTATTTACTGATGAAGAAAATTTTTGTCGCTGTTCGTTCCTTCTTTCCATCATCACTTATTAAAACCAAATAAACCCCGCTGGAAATGCGTTGCCCTTTGTAATTTCTCCCATCCCACACCGCTTGCCCTCCCAATGCCCTGGTTTGGTAAACTAATCTTCCGTCCAGTTCTGTAATTTTTACAATGGCATTATTTACCAGCCCTCTTATCCCTATTGTACCCGAATAGCCTGGTGGCACCGGGTTGGGAAACACCAACACATCCTCATTTGCTTCGCCACCTTCTGTTGCTGTGCTGCGGAAAGAACAGATCCCTTTTGCTGTGGCAAAATATACTTCACCAGTTTTGCCATCAATCGTTATTTTCTTTACATCGCTGCTTAATAACGGACTATTGTCTTCAGTAAACTGGTAAATAACTTTTTCGCCACTGGCACTGATGAGGAACACACCATTTTTTGTGGCCACCCATTTTCTGTCGGCACCATCGACGGCAATATCCTTCACTTCCTGGCCTTTGAACAGAAAGCCGGCGAAGTTTCCGTTCGGCACAACAGGCAAGACAGCTTCACAGCCTTGTGAAATAAAAACATCTGACGGACATTGTATAACCGCAATACCATCTGTTGTTCCTACCCAGATGAAACCACTTTTATCTTTTGCCACGCAAAGCACTTCATTGTTTGGAAGGTTACCACTACCAGCACCGCCGGCATACCGTTTCCACTGGTCGTCATTAATATCATCTATTGATGCCCCATGATCATAACAAATCAAACCGTTACCCAACGGTGCTACGATCCATTTATAGTTGTTATCGTCAATGATGATCTTCGACAAGGCATTTTCAAACAAGGGAAACGGAACGCTAAAGTTTTTCCAGCTGCCGTCGTTTTTTCTGACCCTTAATTGTTGCGTTGAACCAAAGTTGGATATCCATAAGTTATTTGCTGCATCAAAAGCCAATCCCGCCACCCGGTAGCTTCCAGGATCTCCAACTGTAGCTCCCAAATTATTTTGTTTGAAGATCTCAAACACCGGCCCTGGTTTTATATGCAGCAACCCGCCACCATAAGAACCAGCCCAAATAGTTTCATCTCTTTTATCAATAGCTATCGTTACATAATCCAGCAGCGAATCAATTTGATTGTAGCGGTAGCGGTTGATATTATTCCAGTTTCCTTCTTTGAATGCATAGATGCCATCACCGTTGTATTGGTAATTCCATGAATCGTTTACTGAACCGGCAGTTGCATGGAATGTATTATTATAAACAACCATCTCTCCACTGGCAATGGCTTGTGGTGAATTAAGGATATACTGTTGATATGACAATGAAGATCCAAAATGTGAGAGGCTGGCAAACTGGTCTGCGATCCATGGGTCATTATTATATAAAATGGCCTTGCGGGGAAAAGACACGGCCCCCGTATTAGCCAGTGTTCTGAAAAGGGTTCCGTCTGCATTCAGCATCACAACCCGGCTGATGCCATTGGATTGTCTTTCGCAGATTTGAATTTTATTTTCAGTGCTGTTACTGCTGACAAAAGGCCATGCATCGGTATACAACAAATTCCAGCTGGTTCCATTTTGAACCAACAGCGAATCATTTTTTTGTACGATCACTTTGTTCTGCACAGTCAGTACATTTTTGCAAACACCGGCCGGCAAACCATTGCTGCCACTAACAGTTTGCCAGTTTGTATAATTGGCAAGGTTAGCCGCCGTCATCAATGCTTTTTTCAAACCTTCTTCGGTGGCGGCATAAAAGAAAGTGCCATCGCTGGTAAAGCCATTCACTTTTACCGGGTTGCCGCCATTGCCAATAAACCAGAAGTCTTTCACTTCATAGCGGTCGCCATCTATTACAATAACACCCAAACCGGTGGAGAGGTAAAAATTCTTACCCAGGGAGTAAATATTGTAAATATTCTTATCGCCAATAATAGCGGAACGTTTTATATCCGGCACATTGTAGATATCATTCCTGTAAATAATATCGATATTACTGTTGCTGTAAGCAATGAACAGCTTCTTGTTTACCTCATCATACTTTATTGCATTAACTCCGGTTTCATTCAACCCCGTTACCCGACTAAACCTTTCTACTTCATTATCTGCAATATTTACAGTAAAAAGGCTGTATGGCGTGGCGCAATATATTTTACCATCGCCGGCAGTAACATCAACAGCGCTGTTATACGGCAGGTGTTCCCGCCACTGGCCAATGGGTGGCAGCGGCTCCTGTGCAGCAGCAATAATTGAAGTAAAAAAATATGCTATAAGTAAGCGATTCCTCACTCCTCAAAAGTATCACAAACGGAAGTCCCCCTATTGAGCTTTTTTACGTTTCTTTGCCCGGTTCACCATTTCTAACTCCTTATGTGGCAAAGCCTCGGAAGGTTTATTCTCAAATATCGTCTGCCCATGCTGCTCGTTCTGGCGGCATTGACCGGTTTCATGGTTTGGCAGGCCAGTAAAGTGCAGTTAAGCTATGATTTTTCCAGGGCGATACCGATAAACAATCCTAAGTACAAAGCTTACCAGGAATTTCGCAAAAAATTTGGGGAGGACGGCAACCTGCTTGTCATCGGCATACAAACCGACAAGCTATTCCAGGAAAAACTTTTCAACTCATATGCTACCCTGCAACGCAACCTGAAAAAAGTAAACGGGGTAGATGATATAATCGGAGTTCCTTCTGCCGTTAACCTGGTGAAAATACCCGAAACAGAAAGACTGAAAGCCGACACCATCTTCGCCGAAAGAAATTTAACCCAGGCAGAGATTGATACTGCCGCAGCCACTTTTTTAAGCCTCCCTTTTTACAGGAACCTCCTTTATAATCCTGCTACCAATGCCTGGTTGATGGGTGTTCGTATTAATAAAGACCTGATGGCATCCAAACAGCGGCTGGATATTGTAAACAATATCAGTGCAATGGCCGATGAGTTTGGGAGGGCCAACAATCTTACAGTTTATAAAAGCGGTTTACCACATATCCGTACGATGCTTTCCCAACGGATCGTAAAAGAAATGCGGATGTTCATCCTTGCTTCTTTTGTGCTTTCAGCCCTTATCCTGCTGTGGTTCTTCCGGTCGTTCAGCGCCATGTTGCTCTCCCTGTCTGTTGTAATGCTGGGTGTGGTGTGGAGTTTCGCCACCATCCACCTGCTGGGTTATAAAATTTCCATCCTGAATGCACTGATTCCTTCGCTGGTCGTTGTAATTGGTATCCCCAATTGTATTTATTTTCTAAATAAGTTTCATTCGGCGTATAGTGAAACAGGTGATAAAAGAAAATCTATTGTGATGATGGTGGAACGAATGGGAGTAGTAACCCTGTTCTGTAATCTCGCTGCTGCCATCGGGTTTGCAGTATTCGGGCTGACACAAAGCCAGATACTAAAAGAATTTGGTTTTGTTGCAGGCATTAATATCATAGCGTTGTTTTTCATTTCGCTGATATTGATCCCGGCTGTACTCAGCTTTTTACCAGCTCCAAAAAGCCGCCATACAAAATACCTGCAAAACCCGGGGCTTAACCGCTGGCTTGACAGGTTAGAAAGATGGTCGCTGAACCATCGTAAACTTATTTATGGTGTAACCTTGGGTATTGTAGTAATATCTGTGATCGGGGCTTCAAGATTAAAAACCCTTGGTTTTATTATTGATGATTTGCCCAAAGGCGATAAAATATATACCGATCTACGCTTTTTCGAGAAAAATTTTAAGGGGGTAATGCCACTGGAAATAGTGGTGGATACAAAGAAAAAATATGGTGTAAGCCGCAATCTGAATAACCTGGAACGTATCGATTCGCTATCGCAATTTCTGGCCGGGATGCCGGATATTGCGAAACCGTTGAGCATTGTTGAGGGGTTGAAGTTTGCCAAACAGGCTTTCTTTGATGGCGACAGCAATAGTTATTCCATGCCTTCCAGTTATGATTTGCCGGCATTGGCCCAATACCTGAATTTTAAAGGTGATTCTACAGGCGAGAAGAATTCTTTCGCCAAGCTGGTATCCACTTTTATGGACAGCTCCAAACAACAGGCCCGCATCAGTGTAAGCATGATGGATGTGGGTAGCAGGCGGTTACCAAAAATACTGGACAGCATTACTGTAAGGACCAACCAGCTTTTTGATAAAGACAAATATGATGTACAGCTGACCGGCACCAGTGTTACCTTCCTTGAAGGAAGCCACTATATTATCAACGGGTTAAAGGATAGTATCTTCTGGGCCTTCTTATTTATTGCCCTTTGTATGCTGTACCTTTTTCGTTCTGCCAGGATATTGCTCTGTTCACTCATCCCCAATATCATTCCCTTGCTGATCACTGCCGGCATCATGGGTTGGGCCGGGGTGCCGCTAAAACCTTCAACCGTACTAATATTCAGTGTAGCACTGGGTATTGCCATAGATATTACCATCCGGTTCCTGGTAAACTACAAACAGGAATTACCCCATAATAATTATGACATGAAGCAAACCGTGATAGAAACCATCCATAGTACCGGTATCAGCATTATATATACCTCATTGGTTCTTATAGCCGGGTTTGTCATTTTCTGCTTCAGTGGATTTGATGGCACCAAGGCTCTGGGCTGGCTTACATCTCTTACACTGGTGACGGCCACATTCACCAATTTGGTTTTGTTACCCGCTATCTTGATTTCTTTTGTGAAGATGAAAAAGTAATAATCTTTTCGTATTTCCGTGCAGCAACTTATAACTGTGCTCTGTCTTATGAGTGTGTCCTGTCAACATATTTGATTAAGACATAATGTTTTATCTGCCACACTCATCGCTACCGGTTATATAATTTTTTAACATTTTTGTATCAAGTTTTCTAATTTCGTCCCCCCGAAAAGGGTTGGACATTCATTATTATATATCACTTAAAACAAAAGCACATGAGGAAATTAACTTTACTCTTAATGGGGCTAACGCTGATAGTCGGACAGGCATTGGCGCAGAGAACTGTCACCGGAAGGGTAACAGACGACAAAGGGGCTCCCCTCCCTAATGTTTCAGTACAGGTAAAAGGTACTGCTACTGGCACAACAACAGATGCCACCGGAAATTATTCCATATCTGTACCGGCCAATGGAAAAACCCTGGTTTTTTCATCAGTAAACATGGCCAATGTTGAGCAAAACATTGGTTCATCTTCAACCGTTTCTGTAACAATGACTCAGGTTACTAAAAGTATGGATGAAGTAATAGTTGTTGCATATGGAACAGTAAAAAAAGGTGACTTTACTGGTTCAGCTAACCAGGTTACTAATGAGGAGTTTAAAAATCGTCCAATCATTAATCCCCTCAATGCGATCGTAGCTACTGGCCCGGGTGTTCAAACTACCGCTGCTAACGGTGCTCCGGGCTCTTCTCCCGGCATCCGTGTAAGAGGTTTTGGCTCTATCAGTGCCGGTTCAGGTCCGCTTTATGTAGTGGATGGTGTTGCGTATGATGGTGGCATTGCCAACCTGAATACAGAAGACATCGAAACAATCACTACACTAAAGGACGCCGCTACTACTGCCCTTTGGGGATCAAGAGCTGCAAACGGTGTGATAATGATCACTACAAAAAAAGGTAAAAAGAACAAGAATAATATTGGCTTTAAGGTAATGCATGGCTTTAGCCAGAGAGGCTTACCTGAATATGACAGAGTAGATGCAAGACAATATTATCCTCTGATGTGGGAAGCGTTGAGAAACTCACTTCAGTACACCTCTGGCCAAACAGCTGCTGTTGCAAGCCAGAATGCTACTAATGGCATTAAAACACAATTAGGATACAACCCGTTTAATGTTGCCAATAATGATATCGTAAGAACAGACGGAACATTGAATCCAAATGCGCAATTGCTTTGGGCGGATGACCTTGACTGGACTAAAGACCTTGTTCGTACTGGTTCAAGACAAGATTATGCTATCACTTATAGCGGAGGTAATGAAAAATCGGATTATTTCAGTTCTTTCGGTTTTACAAACGAAAAAGGTTTTATCCTTCGTTCAGACTGGAAGAGGTTCACGGGCCGCATCAATGTTAATACACAGCCATTAAAATGGCTTAAAACTGGTATCAATGTTTCTGCTGCCATTAATAATTCAAACCAGGCTTCTGATGGAAGCAGCACAGGTTATGTAAATCCATTCTTCTTTACAAGATCTATGGGTCCTATTTACCCTGTTTATGCTCATAACCAAACTACAGGTGATTATCTCCTGAATTCATTGGGGGCAAGATTTTATGATTATGGTAATTTAAGTGCACTGGGTATCCCTAACCGCCCGGGTGGAGCTTCTCCCGGCCGCCATGTAATCGAGGAAACTAAACTGAACCAAAGCCTTTTCAAAAGAAATACTATCAGTGGCCGTTCTTATGCAACAGTCATCTTTACCCCATGGCTGAAAGCCACCACTAATATTTCAATTGACATCACAGACTATAATGCAAGCTCTTACGAAAACAAATTAGTAGGTGATGGAGCTCCTGCCGGAAGGGCTTCAAAAACAAATACCAAAACAACTTCTTATACTTTCAACCAGATTGTTGAGTTTGCCAAGAAGTTCAAATCTCACAACATTGGTTTAACTGCCGGACACGAGAACTACGACTGGACCTACGATTATTTCTATGGTTTTAAGCAGGGACAGATACTTGATGGCAACATTGAGTTTCCGAATTTTTCAACCATTAACAGCCTTAATTCTCAAGTTGACAAAAGAAGAATCGAAAGTTATTTCAGTCGCCTTAATTATGACTTTGCCGGCAAATACTTTATCAGTGGTAATATAAGATGGGATGGCAACTCAAGATTCTCTCCAGATGTTCGCTGGGAAAGCTTCTGGGGTGTAGGTATCGGCTGGAGAATTGACAAAGAAAAATTCATGGCCAATGTTCCTTTTATCAATTCCCTGAAACTGAGAAGTTCTTATGGACAACTGGGTAATGATGATATAGGAACTTATTATGCTTATCCTGCCTTCTATGCATTAGGATACAACAATGCTGCAGAGCCAGGCGCATTACAATCTCAGTTGGACAATCCGCTGCTTACATGGGAGTCTAACAACTCCTTTGATATAGGTCTGGACTTTGCATTATTTAAAAACAGGGTTAGAGGTAGTTTTGAATATTATGACCGGCGCAGTAATGGTTTGATATTTGATGTACAGCTGCCGCTTTCCACTGGCGGATTCTCAGTTCCCACCAACGTCGGCAACATGTTCAACAAAGGTGTTGAAGTAGAAGTAGCATACGATGTTTTCAGGAAGAAGAATTTCAACTGGGAATTTAAAGTGAATGCCAGCACAGTAAAAAATGAGATCACCAAAATGCCTCCAACCAATCCTGAGGTAATCTCTGGTACTAAAAAACTGGCTGTTGGTGTTTCAAGATATGAATACTGGCTGCGTGAATGGATGGGAGTTGACAAAAACGATGGTGTTGCATTATACAGGGCTAATATATGGAATGCAGCTACTTGTCGTCTTATCCCGAATAACAAAGGTGGAAACGATACTGTAACTACGGACATCAATAATGGCCGTTATCACTATGCCGGCAATTCAATTCCCAAATTGTTTGGAGGCGTTGAAAACACTTTCTCTTACAAAGGACTTGAGTTAAATATCCTTGTTCAATACCAGATCGGTGGAAAAGTATACGATGGCACTTATGCCGCACTGATGCATGCAGGTACTTATGGTACTGCCCTCCATGCTGATGCGTTGAACAGGTGGACCAAACCCGGTGACATTACCAACGTTCCAAGAATGGATAACAGTAAAGTGGGTGTATTTGATGCTGCCAGCGACAGGTGGTTAATAGATGCTTCTTTCCTGAACATCCGTTCTATCAATCTTTCTTACAAATTGCCTGCTGCATTAATTTCGAAAATGAGTGCACAGGATGGTAGTTTCTTTATCGGAACAGAAAATGTTGCTATCTTTTCAAAGAGAAAAGGCATGAATGTGAACCAGTCGTTTGACGGAACAACATCTAACGTTTACACTCCTGCAAGAATCATTACTGCAGGAATAAACATCAACTTCTAAACAACTGAATATGAAAAAAATACTATTTAGCAGTTTGCTGGCACTGGCAGGTCTTTCTGCCATATTGCCTTCCTGCAAAAAAGAATATCTCGAAACCAGCCCTACTGATCAGGCTGCGCAGGGTGATATATTTAAAACAACCACCAATGCATGGAATGCCATCAATGGTATTCACAGATCATTGTACATACAGTACAATGGCCGGCAAGACCAGGGTGGCCAAAGCAAGAACATGATAGATATGGATATGCTGGGTGAAGACCTGGTGAATCCTACAACTGGTAACGGCTGGTTTATCACTACTCACCGCTGGACAGACCACCGCAATGAAAATGCATGGTCCCCTTATTTCAATTTCCAGTTCTATTATGACATCATTGCTAATGCAAATATGATCATAGCGAACATTGATGCTGCTACCGGCCCGGATGCGGACAAAAAAGTCATCAAGGGCCAGGCCCTGGCTTACAGGGCATGGTCTTATTTCCAGATGATACAATTGTTCGGCCAACGTTACGACAAAACAACTTCTAACAGCGGACTGGGACTTACAATAGTATTAGCTCCCACTACTGAGAAGTTGCCCCGTTCTACCGTTGCCCAGGTATACACAGTAATTGTTAATGACCTGACAGCTGCTATCGCTAACCTGACAGGTGCCCCTGCCCGTTCTAATGCCTCTCATATCAATGTGAATGTAGCAAAAGGATTAAGAGCAAGAGTTGCTTTGGCTATGCAGGATTGGGCCGTAGCAGCGCAAATGGCAAACGAAGCAAGACAAGGTTTTGCTTTGATGACCAATGCACAATACCTGCAGGGTTTTAATAACTATACAAACCCTGAGTGGATGTGGGGAAGCCGCCAGGTGGCAGACCAGACTACTTACTTCTACTCCTTCTTTGCTTATATGTCTGCAGATTTTAACTCAACTAACATACGTACAAACCCAAAGTGTATTAACTCAGCTTTGTATAATGCGATTTCAGCTACGGATGTCAGAAAAACTGTTTGGGACCCAACAGGAACAAATACAGCATTCCCAATTCCTCCCGGTGGTGCCCGGTTTCCATACATGAACAGGAAATTCCTGTCTGGTGGTGGTAGCGGAAGTTCAATCGGTGATGTGCCTCTTATGAGAGTTGCTGAAATGTACCTGATAGAAGCTGAAGCCAAAGCAAGGGCTGGTGGACAAGATGCGGCGGCAGCGGCAGTATTATTCACACTTGCCAAGCAAAGAGACCCTAACTATGTATTATCAACCAATACAGGTCAGGCTCTTATTGATGAAATCATGATTCAACGCAGGGTAGAACTCTGGGGTGAAGGTTTCCGTTTCTATGATTTGAAACGTTTGAACCTCCCGTTGAATAGAAATGGGGCGAACCATAATGCAGCTGTAGCCACAACAATGACTGTTCCTGCTGGTGATAAACAATGGGAATTCCTGATTCCAAGAACTGAATTGAACACCAATTCTGCTTGTGTTCAAAATCCCCTTTAAAATAGTTCAACAGGCCTAAGCTGAAAATAAAAAACCCGGTCTTAATTAGACCGGGTTTTTTATATCCGTCTATTCCCGAAGAACATGCAGCATTAAGAAAAAAGATAATGTCCAGAGTAAATAACTGGCTTGGGCTGGATATGCTGTATTTTAAAGCAGTTTTTGGGCATAAATACCAAAAAGTTACTATCTTGAATGCCTTAAAATCATCTATCCTACCGGAAATAACATTGAAACAAGGTTTAAGGCAATAATCATCGACGGCTTTTTCGAAAATTAAACCGTTTTTTGAATTTTTCGTTTAAGGTTCTTTAATTTCAAATCCCCTTTAACGGGGGGCTTTGATTTTTCTTTTATATACTAAAACTAAATGCACATGAGAAAACTGTTTCTACTCCTGATGGGAGTTGTGTTTTTTGCCTCCCAGGCATTGGCACAACGCACCGTAACCGGGAAGGTTACCGACGAAAAGGGTAATCCGCTCGGCAATGTGTCTGTACTAGTAAGAGGTACCACTACCGGTACCACCACTAAAGCAGACGGTACTTACTCGCTGGATATTCCGGCAAATGCCAAAGCACTGGTATTTTCATCTGTTGACATGAGTCCTGTTGAGCTGGCCGTTGGCACAGCCAACCAGATCAATGCAACACTGAAAGCCGAAGACAAAACAATGTCTGAGGTGGTTGTTACTGCCTTTGGTATTAAAAAAGACAAAAAAACACTGGGATACGGCGTAACACAGGTTAGCGCAGAAGAATTAACCCGTTCTCACACTACCAACATCACCAATTCGCTGGCGGCAAAAGTGCCCGGTGTAAGAGTACAGGGAAGTGGTGGCTCTTTTACAAGTTCCAGCATTTTGATTCGTGGTTTTACCACTTTCTCTGGTTCTAACCAGCCTTTATTTGTTGTTGATGGTATTCCTATCGACAACAGTGGCGGTGGCAGCCCTCTTCAAAACGGCCCAAGCACTTCTTCAAGAGCTATTGATATTAACCAGGAAGATATTGAAAGCATGAGTGTTCTGAAAGGAGCTTCTGCTGCTGTATTGTATGGTTCAAGAGCAGCTAATGGTGTAATTCTTATTACTACTAAAAAAGGTAAAGCTGGCACAAAAAATTCAATCCAATTTTCTTCCACTTACCAGGTAGAAGGCGTAAACCGCACTCCTGATTATCAGAATGAATATGCACAGGGAAATAGTGGAGTATTTAGCCCTACAGCTTCCACTTCATGGGGACCCCGTATTACCGGACAAACAGTTACCAACGCATACGATCCTGCTACCAATACAAATACCAGGACAGAGCAGTTAGCTGCTTACCCCAACAACATTACAGATATATTCCAGCATGGTATTAATTGGCAGAATAACCTGGCTTTTTCAGGCGGTACCGATAAAAACACTTTCCGTTTTTCTTATGGCTACCTTAGAAATACAGGTGTGATTGCTAATAACAAATTAACAAGACATAATTTCTCGCTGAACACAAGTTCAAAAGTCAATAATTACCTGACGGTATCTGTAAGTGCTAATTATTCTAACAACGCATCTAAAAGAACACAACAGGGTAACCAGTTGAGCAACCCGCTTTTCCGCGGATGGTTTACGCCCCGCAGCTATAACCTGACAGGTCTTGCATTTGAAAATGCGGTAGGAGATCAGCGTTATCCAATGGGAGAAGATAATCCATACTGGACCATCAAACATAACAGGTATAATGACGAGATCAACCGTTTCATTGGTAACGTTTCTTTTAACTTCAAACTCACCAAATGGTTGCAGGCTGATTATAAGATCGGCACGGATGTGTACTCAGTTTTCCGTCATGGATACGACCAGATCGGTGCAAGAGGTGGTGCCAACACTACAGCGAATGGTGTAGGTGGTATTGTTGAAAACCGAAACAACTATCGCAGCCTTAACTCTAACGGATTCTTTACTGCTACAAAAAGATATAAAAGCTGGACCGGTACTGCTATCGTTGGAACAGAGTTTCAGCAGATTTACTCCAACGCTGCTACCTTAAATGGCAAAGGCGTTATCATCCGTGATTTTGAGCAGTTGAGTAATACAACAACCTTCAGCCCTGCACCTGCAAGCGGTCAAAGCAAAACAAGGTTGCTGGGTCTTTATGGTGATTTTGCTATTGGCTATAAAAGCATTTTCAACCTGAACGTTACGCTGCGTAACGATTGGTCATCAACTTTTAAAATCGGTAATAACTCTTACCTGTATAATGGTATAAGCGGTTCTATAAACATCACTGAGCTCTTCCCGGGTATCAAAGGAAAAGCTATTGAGAACATTAAGATCAGGGGTAATGTGGCATCCGTGGGTAAAGCAGGTGATTTTGTTTATTCAACTGACTCTTACTTTGGTGGTGCCGGTTCTGCCGATGGTTTTGGTCCTACAATCGCTTTCCCTTTTAATGGCATCCAGGGCTTTTCCCTGAGTAACTCAGCTGGTAATGCCGGTCTTGGCCCTGAGTTCACCAAGAATAAAGAGATAGCATTAGATGTGTCCTTATTTAAAGGTCGTTTGAATTTCGAAGTTACCCGGTATGGACAAAAATCAAGGAATTTGATTTTTGCAGTTCCTGTTTCTGCAACAGCTGGTATTACATCGGTTGTAAAGAATGCCGGCAACCTGACCAACAATGGTGTTGAACTGGGTGTTACAGCAACTCCAATTAAGTCTAAATCATTTAGCTGGAACCTGAATTTCACTTATACCCAGTTTAAAGCAATTGTTGATAAACTTGAAACTGGTGTAACGAATATCTTCCTTGGCGGATTTACCACTCCTAACGTAAGGCTGGTTGTAGGTGATGAATATGGACAGATATATGGTAATGCTTACCAAAGAGATGCCAGCAAAGGAAACAAGATAATTGTTGGAGCCAATGGATTACCATTGATCACTTCAGGTGTTCAGAAAATTGGTAACCCGAATCCTAAATGGGTTGGTGGTTTAACTAACACTTTTACTTACAAAGGACTTAGTTTAACTGTATTATTAGAATACAGAAAAGGTGGTGATATGTACAGCCGTAACATTGCAGACTTACAACGTAATGGTGTAGCAAAAGAAACCGCTGAGTTTCCCCGCTATGATGCTTCCGGTGTTTTACAAAAACCCTACTTGTTCGATGCCGTTTATGCAAATGGCCAGCCGAATACAACTTATGTTTCTGCACAGGATTACTATGGTAACAGTGGTATTTTTGCAGCAGCGGAAGGTTTTATTTTCAACACCACCTGGTTCCGTATAAGAGAAGCTTCCATCGATTATGTGGTGCCATCCTCTGTATTGCGCAAATTGCCTTTCGGCAGTGCATCATTCAGTGTGTTTGGCAGAAACCTGTTCCTGCATGCGCCTGATTACCCTCACCTTGATCCGGAACAAAATGCGTTGGGTGTAAGTAATGCACAGGGCCTTGAATTTAACGCCCTGCCACAAACCCGTTCAATAGGTGTTGGAATAAAACTAAGCTTCTAATTCAAAAAAAATTATAATTATGAAACTCAGATATTTAAAAATAGCCATCGCCTTTTCGGGAATTGTTGCTGTTAGTTCCTGCAAAAAAATGATGGACATCAACAAGGATCCGGATCGTATTCCCGATTCAAACAGCCCGATAGCCCAGTTGCTTACCTCAGCACAGGTTAATATCGGATTTACAGCAGGTAGTGATTTGTTCCGCTACACTACCCAGATAATGCAGCAAATGTCCGGTGGTGCATCACAGCCCAACCAGACTTATGAATATGGCCGCTACAACATTACCGGTAGTGACCAGAATAACCTTTGGTCTAGCCTCTATGCTACCACATTAAGTGACCTGGAGCTTATCATCAAGCAGGGTGGCGCCAGCCCCCATTATGTGGGTGTTGCTAAAATCCTGAAGGCTTTTACTTATCAGCACATAGTGGACACCTGGGGTGATGTTCCTTTCAGCCAGGCACAGCAATTATCTGTCAACACACAACCAGCTTATGATGATGATGCTACTATCTATCCAAAACTCATCACTTTGCTGACTGAAGCTGTTACAGATATGAATGCTGGTACAAGTGCCCTTTCTCCAGGAACAAACTCTGTAATTTACAGCAATGCAACCTGGGCCACTGCCCGTGCATTCTGGATAAAGTTTGCAAACACACTTCGTCTTAGGTTGCTTATTCACTATAGCAAAAAAGACCCTGCTTTTTGTGTGGCACAAATAACAACACTGGTTAACAGCGGCGGACCATTCATGGCTTCCAATGCTGATAATTTCCAGATGGCTTTCTATAATGTGGCAAACCAGCGTAATCCAATTTCTGCATTTGAAGTAAGCCGTCCAAATTACCTGTTTGCTGACGCAAGGATGCTGAGTTTGATGGGCTCAAAAAATGACCCCCGCAGAGCTACTTATTTCACAGATTTTCCTGTTGGTTCAGGAAATTATGTTGGTGTTTCTGCTACTGCATTACCAGCTACACCAAACAACAATTACAGCCGTATTCATACATACCTCCGTGGTGCGTTGGTTACTCCAGGTGCTGGTACCAATTCTGGTGTTTATACCGGTGATGCACCTCAGCGTATGCTGACTTATGCTGAATATTGCTTTATCCGTGCAGAAGCTGCATTGATGGGTGCCCCTGGTAATGCCCAGACCTTCTTTACAGACGGTATTACGGCTTCTATGCAAGATGCAGGTGTATCTGCTGGTAATATTACCACTTACCTTACAGCAAATGGTACGCTGACGGGTACCAATGCTCAAAAATTGCAGCAGATCATCGAAGAAAAATATGTTGCTCTGTTTGGCGTATCCACTGAACCATGGACAGATTGGAGAAGAACTGGTTACCCAGCCATCTCTGTTCCAACCAATGTTATCAATGGCGTTACAGCTGTTCCAAGAACATTATTTTACCCACAACAAGAGATTGATCTAAATCCAAGTTGCCCCGGGCAGAAAAGTGCTTCTTTACAAGACAAAGTATTTTGGGATCAATAAGCTAAAATCATTGATCATATAAAAAAGCCCCGCAATTGCGGGGCTTTTTTATTTCAGCACTTCTGCCAGTTTTTCTTCCAGCGCAGCGCCAAATAATTTTTCACCGATGATCTTTCCATCCGGGTCTATCAATACGTTATAAGGTATACCATTGATCTTATACAAAGGAACAACAACGCTGCTCCATTCCGACAGGTCGCTTACATGTGTCCATGTCAGGTTATCCTGCATAATGGCTTTTGTCCAGCTATCCTTTTGCCCCGGTCTGTCCAGTGAAACACCGAGAATAGTAAAATTCTTATCCTTGAATTTATTCCAGGCCTTCACCACATTGGGGTTTTCTGCCCTGCAGGGGCGGCACCAGCTGGCCCAAAAGTCAACCAGCACATATTTTCCTTTGAATGAACTCAGCTTTACGGGTGTTCCGTTCGGATCAGGCAATAAAATTTCCGGTGCCTGCATGCCAATCAATCCCGCCAGGGATTTCTTTATTTCCGCCAGCCTTGCATGTGACGGAAATTTTGCAGACAGTTCATCAACGATCTTTCTCACTTCTTCTTCCGGAAGACCCACCAGCTGGTAGTCGGGTATATTGGCGGTAGATTGATAATATCCTAATATAAACATCGTCAGGGCGGGGTTATTCGATTGTTGCAGGGATGTGTCTAGCAATGCTTTTGTGTCAGTAGCTATTTTAATCCTTTCCTGCTGTAACAAATTGATCGTACTATCCCAGCCACCGGATTTCTGAAGGCTGTCTATTAATCTATCTTTAATATATATAGCCTGCAGCTTACCATTGAAAGCAAACATGAATTGCTGCATTTGTCCGCTTGCCTCTGAGCCCCTGACTTCATATTTCTCCGGAAATTCCTTATTGGCTTTGTTGAAAGTAACATCAACCGTAACCTTCTTTTCATCGTTGATAACAGCCGCAAAAGGATAATTGCTTCTGTCAATACGCAGGTTATAAATACAAGCTTCACTAGCCTCTGTGCTAAGTGAAAACATTCCGTTTTTTCCCACTTCGGCGGAATCAACAACAAAACCCCTTTCAGATGCCATTTCCATCTTCTCCAGATAAATCATTTTAGCAGGGTTATTGGTTATCTTTCCGCTTACTTCAAATCCTTTTTCTGCCGATTTACCTTTACAGGAAACCAATGTGACAGCAACACCTGCCACTACGGCAATTCGTTTGATATTCATATTATGATTTTAATTTTTCCAGTAATAACTCGTTGGTGATCTTCGGGTCTGCTTTTCCTTTTGATTGCTTCATCACTTCCCCAACAAACAAAGCCAGCAACCCTTTCTTGCCTTTTTTATACTCAGTAACCTTATCGGCAAATTTCTCCAGCACTTTATCAATGATCGGTCCGATAGCCGACACATCTGACTGCTGAATAAGATTTTCTTCTTCTGCAATCTTCTCCGGGTTTTTATCCGGTGTTTCTAACAGCTTTTCAATCAGTTTTGTTGATGCAGCAGAGAAACTAATCTTGCCGCTTTCCACTAATACGATCACAGCTGCCAGCTGCTGAGCAGCAACAGGAAATTCGCCGATCTCCTTTCCGTTTTCATTCATCCATGATTTAACCGGACCAAGCATCCAGTTAGCTGCTGCCTTATAATTATCCGTATGCTGAATGACCATCTCAAAATAATCAGAGTATGCCTTTTCTTCGGCTAGTATAGCGGCATCATACGCCGACAACTTAAGTTCTGTAGTATACAGTTCTATTCTTTGCTCCGGTAATGCAGGAATACTGAGTCGTATCCTTTCTATAAACTCTTCCTGTAAATGAAAAGGTGTAAGGTCAGGTTCAGCAAAGTACCGGTAATCATCCGCATCTTCTTTATCACGGGTAGCAAAAGTAGTTCCGGTATTAGCATCAAAACTTCTTGTCTGCTGTATGATTGTACCGCCATTCCCTAATATATCAATCAGCCGCTTTGCTTCTGCGTCGATAGCCCTCTTTACATTTCTGATAGAATTCAGGTTCTTCACTTCCACTTTAGTGCCTAATTGTGTATCTCCTTTTTTTCGCACTGAGATGTTTGCATCACAGCGAAGACTGCCTTCTTCCATATTCCCGTCACAGATTCCAAGATAACGAACCAGTTTCCTGACTTCAGTCAAATAAGCAAATGCTTCTTCTGCACTCCTCAGGTCAGGCTCGGTTACGATTTCGATCAATGGGGTGCCGGCACGGTTGTAATCAATACAGGTGTTGGCCTCATCCACATCATGCAGGCTTTTCCCTGCATCTTCCTCCATGTGAATACGGTTGAGCCGTATACTTTTCTCTCCATCTGTAGTCCTGATCTTTATAAAACCGCCAACACAAATTGGTGTTGTATGCTGCGATACCTGGTAACCCTTCGGTAAATCCGGGTAGAAATAGTTTTTACGGGCAAAATAATTCTGCTTTTCAATTTTACAGTGGCAAGCTAGCCCCATTTTAATAGCATATTCTATTGCCATCCTGTTCATCTTCGGCAGTGTGCCGGGATGACCTAAAGTAATGGGACTTACATGGGTGTTGGGTTCGGCACCAAAAGTGATACTGTCTCCACAAAACAATTTGCTTTGGGTAAGCAATTGGGCATGCACTTCCAGGCCCACCACTATTTCATATTCATTTTCTGCTGGCATTATTGAAAGGCGCAAAAATAGCCCATTTGGGCCAGTAGCTGTGATGGGCTTTCGTTAAAAGCGAAAGCCCCTTGTTTTACACAAAGGGCATTCTGCACACCAGAGAAAACTCATTGAATTTATTACAAGTCAGCTGTTTTTATCTTTTTTGGCATTTTCACTTCAATATTTTGTGATTTGCCATTGCGGGTAACCTGGAAACGAACAGTTGGATTGTCTTTCTTTTCCCGGATAAGTTTTGAAACTTCATCCACCCCTTTTACTTCCTTATCATCAATATGGGTAATAATATCGTCTTCTTTCAGACCGGCTTTTTGAGCATTGCTCTCGTCATCTACCTCAATTATTTTAACGCCTTTGCCATCATCGGTATCCTGAACAGATAAACCCAGTTTAGGTGTTCCGCCAGACCAGCTCCAGTTATATCCTGGTACCGGTACACCAGGGGTGCGGGGAACGGTCATCACACGGGGAATTTCCTTGTTCAGGTCAAAACCCTCAACATCCATTTTAAAGGGTGCAGTTGATCCAAAAACATTCACTCCTTTCCATTTGGTGAGTTCAGCGGTATTTTTTTGTTCTTTATTATCCCTCAGGTAAGTAATAGTTACTTTATCACCTGGTTTGTGGGCTTTAATAGCAGCAGACAGATCATCTGGACTTTCTATTTTCTTGTCATCTACTTTTGTAATAATATCTCCCTCTTTCAACCCAATCTTTTCAGCAGCACTCTCTTTTGTAATAGAGTTTACTTCGGCTCCTTCATTAACTTTTTCAGTTGTTACTCCGAGCATGGCCCTGTTGGCATCATCGGTGAACATTTTGAAATTATCATCATCATTAAAATTCCAGGTACCCCTTACATTTGGTACCCTGGCCAGGAATTCGAGGTCTTTAAGTTTATTAAGATGAACACTGATATCTCCGTCCTTGCCCTTGAAATCTTCAAGTGGTTTACCGTTAATGGTAACTTTATCGCCTTTTATCTCCACCACCACTTTTTCATCTTTATCTCCTTTACGGGTAATGATGATTTGCTGTACATCTTTTTTCTCTTTTATTTCCTTCTCTTCTTTTTCATCCTTCTGAGCCAGCAAGGATGCCGGTGCCAGCAATGCAACTGCGAAAGCAAAAGCAGTAATGTTTATCCAAACTTTTTTCATAAACGTTGTTTTTAAAATTATCTACGTTAATTTTCGTAGATCAAATATAAAGACATTTTCCGAAATACGAAACGTTTCGGAAATGTTAAAAGAACCGGATTTTTGAAGGGTACTATTCCCGGATGAGCGGATTAATGGCCTCATAGGTTTTGGCAGGATGCTCATCCACCACTTCTTCGCCTACATATTGCATTCCACATTTTTCCAATACCCGGATTGAACCGGTATTTTGCGGCATAGCCCGGCCTACTATTCTTTCCAGGTTGAGCTTTTCAAAACCATACTTCAGACAAGCGAAAGCAGCTTCTGTAGCATAACCCTTTCCCCACCTGCTTTTCATAAACCTATAACCAAGGTCAATTTCATTTCTTTCCGGTCTTGCTTTCAACCCGCACCAGCCTATAAATTCCATTTCAGGCTTAATGTGAACGGCCCACCGGCCATGGTTATATAATGCATACTGCGGCAGTATAACCTGTTCGAGTACTTGTTGTGCATGGTGCAGGTCTTTCAGTGGGTCGCCTGTATAACGGGTTATCTCAGGGTCAGAATTGAGTTCATATACCAGCGGGGCGTCATCCACAGTGAATGTGCGGAGTATCAACCGTTCAGTTTCGATGATTATATTCATGCGGCTTTACTGATAGTATTTTTACTAACCACAAAGTGGTATTGTTTAGGAATTTTAAAAGCTCATTTTTGAAGTAACTATTAGTAGTAACCTCAGAACTGACTTTATGATCTATATTATTGCAGGTGCCTCAATTGCCCTCTGTATTGCTGTTATCATTTTCGGGTTAAGGGTATTAAAAGAGAACCGGAAAATGATTGCCAAAAAGAAAGATCTCGATGAGGATGACGAAGATGAAATCCGTTTTTAATCCGTACCTATCTTACAATAATTTCTTCACAGTTTCAATTACCTGCTTCAGATTTCCCGCCTCCTGCCCGCCGGCTGTTGCCAGTGTTTTCTGACCGCCGCCGCCGCCCTTTATCAAAGGTGCAATGTGCTCTTTGATTATTTTTCCCGCATCCAGGCCCTTTGCAGCAACAACCGTATCTGAAATACCAACTGCCACAAATGGCTTACCGCCAAGATTAACGCAAAGCACTGCCACATGGTCCCGGAGATGGTTCTTCAGATCGAAACAAAGTTTCTTTAACGCATCAGCATTACTTACTTCGATGATATCACCTATAAAGTTTACACCGTTGATAATTTCATCTTTTTGCAGCAGTTCATTTCTGATTCCAACCAGTTGTCTTGCTTCCATTGCTTCAAGGTGTTTCTTCAGGTCGGCATTTTCTGCCTGGAGGTTCTCAACTACTTTCTGAATATCTTTTGGATTCTTCAATGCTTCGTTCAGCTTACTGAGCAAACTGAATTGAGTATTTACATACTCTTCTGCCCGTTTACCACAAACAGCCTCAACCCGCCGAACACCAGCGGCCACAGCTGATTCACTGGTTAGTTTGAATAAACCCAACTCTCCGGTAGCGCCAACATGGGTACCGCCACATAACTCTACCGAGTAGTTTGGATCCATAATGACCACCCTCACCACATCACCATATTTTTCGCCGAACAATGCCATGGCACCAAGTTTCATCGCCTCCTCCTTTGGCATAGACTTGATGACAACGGGAATATTTTCTCTTATCTTTTCATTTACCAGTGCTTCTACCTGAGTAATTTCTTCATCAGTTACTTTGGCAAAATGAGAAAAATCGAAACGAAGATGCTCTTCATTTACCAAAGAACCTTTTTGTGCCACATGGTTACCCAATACTTTTCTTAAAGCCGCATGGAGTAAATGGGTTGCTGAGTGGTGCAATTCAGTGTTCTTTCTTTTCGCCCCATCCACTTTAGCAATTATTTCCCCGGACAAATCGGAGGGTATTGATTCTGTAAAATGAATGATGAGGTCATTGTCCTTCTTGGTGTCAATAACATTGAATGGTGAATTGCCAATTGTCAACACACCCCTGTCGCCAACCTGCCCACCACTTTCTGCATAGAAAGGTGTAGTATCTAATACAATTTGGTAGGCTTCTTTGCCTTTGGCTTTTACTTTTCGGTATTTTAAAACAGATGCTTTGGCCTCTAAGGAATCGTAGCCAACGAATTTATTGCTACCTTCTTTTATGATTACCCAGTCTTCTGCATCAATTGTTCCTGCCGCACGGGAACGGTCTTTTTGTTGCTGCATTTCTTTTTTAAACCCTTCTTCATCAACAGTCAATTTATTTTCAGCAGCAATTAATTGTGTCAGGTCAAAAGGGAAACCATAGGTGTCGTATAATTCAAAAGAGTCTTTTCCTGAAATACTCCCTTGGGCAATCAGGTCATCTACTTTTTTGAGCCCTTTTTCTAAGGTTCTTAAAAAAGCATCCTCTTCCTCTTTCACCACTTTACTTACAAAATCAACCTGTTTCTGTAATTCGGGAAACACATTTTCAAATTGCTTCGCCAATACGGGTACCAATTGAGTCAGCAATGGTTGCTTATAATCCAGATACGAATAATAATAACGAACGGCACGACGAAGGATACGGCGTATTACATAACCCGCACCTGTATTGGATGGAAGTTGTCCGTCAGCAATAGTAAAACTGATAGCCCGGATATGATCGGCAATAACCCGGAAGGCAATGGCTTCTTTGTTATCGCTATAATCATATTTTTTTCCAGTTATTTTTTCTGTTACCGCTATCGTACCGGTAAAAACATCTGTATCATAATTACTTTGCTTTCCTTGCAACACTCTCACCAACCTTTCCAATCCCATTCCGGTATCCACATGAGTAGCTGGTAATGGCTCCAAACTCCCATCTTTTTTCCTATTGAACTGGATAAATACATTATTCCAAATCTCTATCACCTGCGGATGGTCTTTATTAACAAGAGTGTGCCCGGGAATCTTTTTTCTTTCTTCATCCGGGCGGCAGTCTACATGGATCTCACTACATGGTCCACAAGGGCCGGTATCTCCCATTTCCCAAAAATTATCTTTCTTATTACCAAATACAATCTGTTCGGCGGGTAAAAACTTTTTCCACTTCGCTAATGCAATAGTAGAAGCAGGCAATCCCTCTTTAACATCTCCTTCGAATACAGTAGCGTACAATCTGTCTTTGGGAATTTTATATACTTCGGTCAAAAGCTCCCAACTCCACTCAATTGCTTCATCTTTAAAATAATCACCGAAGCTCCAATTACCCAACATCTCGAACATGGTATGGTGATAAGTATCCACTCCCACTTCTTCAAGGTCATTATGTTTACCGCTGACACGCAGGCATTTTTGTGTGTCGGCCACCCTTGGGTTCTCTGCTTTTTTATTGCCGAGAAAATAGTCTTTGAACTGGTTCATCCCTGCATTGGTAAACATCAGGGTTGGGTCATTTTTCACCACAATCGGTGCCGAAGGGACAATTTCATGCCCTTTCGAACGGAAAAAGTCCATAAAAGCCTGTCGTATAGCTGCGCTGGTCATCATAATTGCTGCTGTTCTTGGGTTGATTTTTGCAGTTTATCGGGCTATATTTGTCAGCCCCGCAAACGGGGGCAAAGGTAATTTATTCGGGCCGCATTTGTTGCCCGGAACAGGTTTAAGGCCGGCTTCCATGAAGAAAATAAAATACTACTATAATACCAATACGCTCCGCTATGAAAAGCTGGAAACGCCACTCCGGGTGAGGCTGCTGCGGGTATTTGGATTTATAGCCGCTGCACTGGTAACTGCCGCCCTTATTTCGTATGTCGCTTTTCAATTTATCGGTTCACCAAGAGAAAAACAACTTGCCCTTCAAAACAAGGCGCTAAAAGATAACTATAAAGACCTTGAGGATACACTTGAATCAGTGCAACAACAGATGAAGGAACTTGAGAAAAGAGATAATGATGTATACCGTGCCATTTTTGAGGCCAACCCGATACCTGACAGTGCAAGGGCAAAGGAACTGGAGGTGAAACAGGAAATTGCAAAAGTAGAGAAGATCAAAGATTACCAGTTAGTAGCTGCTATCAGCAATACATTGAACAATCTGAAGAGCCGGATCGCCGCTCAAAAAAAATCGTACGACCAGGTGGATGAACTGGTAAAAAATAAAGAACAGCTGCTGTCACACACACCTGCCATTCAACCCGTAAGTAATAAAGATCTGAGTCGTATCGCTTCGGGCTTTGGTTCAAGGATCGACCCGGTTTATAAAACTGTGAAGTTTCACTATGGCCTTGACTTTGCCGCCCCACAAGGCACACCAATTTATGCTACTGCCGATGGAACTGTAACAACGGCCGGCAGCACCGGCAACGGGTATGGTAACCATGTCATCATTAACCATGGTTATGGTTATGAAACTCTATACGGCCACATGGTGAGAGTAAAAGCAAGAAGCGGACAGGTGGTAAAAAGAGGTGAAGTGATCGGATGGGTTGGAAGTACGGGAAAATCAACTGGGCCGCATTGTCATTATGAGGTACATAAATATGGAGATAAGATAGACCCTATCTACTTTTTCTATAATGATCTCACTCCTGCACAGTTTGACCAGTTGCTGAAAAAAGCCGCCGCATCCAACCAAAGCCTTGACTGACGCTGATTTTTCCACATTGATGTATAACTGTCACAACACAGCTTTTTGTACTCGTATCTTTACAAAGCATGGGAAAGCCTTTATCACAGATAACATTTGATTTTGCACCTGTTGTGGAAATTGAAAATACTCCGGTAGCCACTTCTCCCGTTATGGAGGAAGAAAAAGCGGTTATGGAAGTAAAAAAACCTTTGGCAATACCAAAAGAGGAAATAAGGGAAGTGATTGTGCCTTCCACTCCCGGTAAGCGGGGCCGTAAATCGCTAAAAGAAATTGCCATCAGTGCTGACCTGATACAGGTGCCGGAAGACGATATACTTTTTAAAAAGCAATATTATTCGATTGGTGAAGTGGCTGCCATGTTCCGTGAAAATCAATCCCTGATACGCTACTGGGAAACAGAATTTGATATTCTGCAACCCCGCAAGAACCGAAAAGGAGACCGTTTTTTTCGCCCGGTTGATATTAAAAATCTTGTGATGATCTATGACCTGCTCCGTCGCCGTAAATTCACTATTGAAGGAGCCAAAGATTATTTAAAGAAGAACAAAAAAGCAGAAGAAAAATTTGCTATGATACAATCGCTGGAGAAGATCAAAGGGTTTTTACTTGAATTAAAGGCGAATCTCTGAGCACTTACTGTATTCTTGCAACTTTAACAGCACCTGTTTCATCTTTTGCCTGCCTCCTTTTACATTTGCCATCAATTTATTTGTGACCATGAAAAGATTTATACCACTTATCGGTGCCCTTGTTTTATCTATTACCGGCTTCTCCCAAAACCAGTACCAGGTATTGGTAGAAAGGCCCAATGAAAAAACGTTCAAGGGGATTATTTCCCGTGAAGTATTGTTAAGCGACACTTCCTTTCATTGGTATGCCAGCAACCTGAAAGGTTATTCACCGAATGCTGCTGCAATCGAAGGATTAAAGAAAAATAAGGATTCTATTCAGCTCCTTACTTTCATGGGCACCTGGTGTGAAGATTCACACTTTATCATTCCAAAATTTTATTCATTGCTGGATGCAGCGGGTTTTTCGCAGGACAGGGTCACATTGATCGGTGTGGATCGCAGTAAAAAAACATTAAGCCATCTTTGCGAAGCATTGAACGTAGATAAGGTTCCGACCATTATTGTTCTTAAAAATGGTAAGGAGGTTGGAAGGGTGATCGAATATGGGAAATTCGGGTTGTTTGATATGGACCTGGGAGAGATACTGAAAACCCTAGATAACTAATTATTTGCTGATACGGATATCTGTGCTTGCTCCGGCAATCTCAACACCTGATTCTTCAATCAGTTTCAACACCTGTAAGTTAACTTCCTGTTTTATAAAATTGAATTCTTTAATTGTTACTGGTGCCGTATAATAGTCTGATTGAATAACAAAAGCATTGGCCGTAATAGAGTCTAACAAAACATTAGCCTCTTCTACGTCCGGTCTTTCCATTATTTTTTTAATGCCTGCTAATACTGCTTCCAGTTTTGCTGAACTGGTTTGAACGTCTAACTCCAGCTTTAAATCGCCACGGCGTTGTGTACGAAGTGAAAGATTGTCAAGTACACTATCTACCATCTGTTTATTAGGAACAGTTACATAGGTTTTCTGGTCAGTTCTTATACGGGTACTTCGCAAACCAATTCTTTCTACTGTGCCGGTTACGTTCAGAACCTTTACGAGATCACCTGTAATAAAAGGCTTGTCAAAAAAGATAATAAAAGAAGCGATCAGATTCTCCAGGCTTTCCCGCAGTGCTAATGCAATGGCAGCACCTACGATACTCAGACCTGTCAGCAGGCCACCGATATTCAAACCAAAAGCATACCGCAACACCAGCATGATTCCTATAATAACAAGAATGACTTTGAAAAAATCTTTGAAGAAAACGATCAGTTGGTTATCTGATTGGTCGGCGGAAAGATTGGCTCTTTTCTCCAGTATCAGCGCAATGAAATCGATAATACGGATCAGCAGTCCGGTAAAAGAAACTATCAGGATGATGTTACCAACACATTGAACTACTTCTTTTACGGTGTACTTATAAATGTCAACATTAATTTCTTCCGGAAAGTTCAATTTGTATAAAGCAATGATTGAAACCAGTACCGCCAGGAAAAGCCCCAGCGGTTTTACCACCAGGTTGATGAAAGATTTCTTATCTACATCTTTCCATATTTTATGAACCACACTATACAGTAACCCGGCAAGATAGCGGGAAACAAATCGTTTTAATATCCAGATAAACAGGATAACACCGGCTACAATAAAGTAATTTTTTACGGGGTTGCCCCACCAAACCTGCTGGAGAAAGTCATTCATGAATCAAAAATATTGAATAAACTAAAACGGCCGGATATTCATCAATGAATGGAATAAACTTCAATTGCATTATTTTTCAGGGCATACAACCTGGACGAAGTAAAATTAAATGCCTTACTCCTGAATATTTGCTCCGGCATTTTTATTTCATCCAGCCGGAAAGTGCTGATCTCGTAACGAAAAAGGGTATCAGCACGGGAGCCAAAAATATATTTGCCGGCTACTTTAAAGTTCTGCCAGCGATCGATCATGATATTATTCTTCAATGCCCCAAAGTAATCAAAGACATAAACACCGTAAATCGAGTCATACACATAAACATACCTGTTTTCATCAAATATTTTTATTGGCGACGGGGCCGCTCCTAACAATAGCCTAAAGTCTGGTGTTTCCTGTAATAACTTTCCATCCTCGCCAACTTTTTTCAATTTATTCTCCAGTTCATCATATACCCATATCTTGTTATCATACGATTGTCCAATTGCCTTTGCCTGGAAAATATTTTGCTTCCGCAAATCAATGCTATTAACTGCATTCAGAAACCGGTCCAGCATCACTACTGTAGCAAAGTCTTTGTAATATAACAGCACCTTTAATGGATTGGAAACATCGACCAGTGTAGCCTGGCCAAATTTCTTAATATCATTATAAATAGCAACTGAATCACCGTTTACATTGAATTTTTTTATTTGGTTCCGGCTGTTAAGCACATAAACATTGTCGAGATTGTCAACCGTAAAGTCAACAATGTCCCCTTTTAGTGTCCTTACATGCTGAAAAGTTGTATCGTCTTGTGCCATACCCGCAACGGCAAAGAGTAAACAGGTTAGTAATATAAAAGATAGTTTCTTCATTAATTCCGGATGATGCGGCCATCCATTCCTTTGTATGATTTTAATTCCATTTTTTCACCGTCAAATACGGCATAGGTGTAATAAAGCATCCAATCGCCGAGATTAATGTACCGGCTGCTTCCATTCAGACGATAATCAATGGCCAGGTGTCTATGCCCAAACACAAAAAAGTCGATCTTTTTTTTCTGTAACACTTCATTACAGTATATAAGCAGCCACTCTTTGTCTTCGCCAAGAAAAACCTCTTCCTCAAGACCGGCAGCCCTGCTGCGCCGGCTCAGGTAATTGGCCAGGCCAATACCCATTATCGGAGGGAAAATCCCAAACAACCATTTACTTACCGGGTTTCGGAAGAGCTTTTTTAATCTTTTATATCCATGATCACCAGGACCTAATCCATCGCCATGCCCGATCAAAAATTTCTTTCCACCTCTTTCCAACTCCTCCGGTTTAAAATAAACAGGGATATTTAGTTCTTTCGGAAAATAATCCCTCATCCACATATCATGATTGCCAACAAAGAAATGAACAGCAATGCCACTATCGGTTAATTCCCCGAGTTTACCCAATAACCTTACATAACCTTTAGGAACTACTTTACGGTATTCATACCAGAAATCAAACATGTCACCGACCAGAAAAATTTCAGCTGCTTCATTCTTTATTTCATCCAGAAACTGTACGAGCAATTTTTCTCTTTCAAGGCTGCTGGCATGGTTAGGTGCCCCGAGATGGAAGTCGGAAAGGAAGTATATTTTTTTATGATTCGGTAATGACACCCGGGATGATCATTTCTTTTTCTGCATGTATTCCATTAGGTCGCCGGAAGTAATAACAGGTCTTCCGTTAACATCACCATTATACCAATATATCCATGCATGGGTAATACCGTTATTGAAGCTGACCTCTGTAACTTCCCGGCGGTATAATTGCACTTCATCAAACTCTACATCCACTCCTTCATAATCATCCAATTGTCCGATAGCCCAGGAAAACTCATGTTCATTCTTTGCCTGGTATAATTCGCCGACTATATAGATATTCTCCTTAGTAGGTACGCCTGCCGGATAACTGCCCATATCGAACAGCTTGCCTTTTACTTTAGCTTCGCCTATAAGTTTAAAGAAACGACTGATGTACTCGTACACAGGGCTGTGAAATCCGCTGCGAAGTGAGCCATACACAAATAATTGGTAAACGCCGGGATTTGTCATGGCATAAAGATAGGTTAAGACAGGAAAAGAGAAAAGGAGTTGAAACAGGCAGTATTTGAACTGGTTTACTTACGATTCAATTAAAAATAAATACACTTCTTTTGGCCCATGTACTCCCACCACCAGTGTTTTTTCAATATCAGCTGTCCGGCTGGGGCCAGTGGCAAAAGTTAGCAAGGAAGGGAGATTGTTACCATACTTGTTTTTGGCTGCTTGCAAGGCATCCTTCAGATCATACACAAGCTGACTGGTATAAGCAATGCAGATATGAATTGGGGCATATACACTGGTGCTGCGTCCGCTGGTTTGTGCAGAACTCAATACGATGGTTCCGGTTCTTGCTACCAGGCTTTCACAGCCGGTAATAGCAACGTTACAATTTGCAAGATCTGTTTTTACAAGCCTCTCGGCCAATTGCCCTGCAACTGGTGCTATCAATTTATCTTCCACACAGTAAACTTTTTCCCAATCCTGCTTTTTCACCAGGCTGCTAAGTTGAAAAGCAAACTCCTGTTGATTGATGCAATAGATGAATTTTCCCTGCAACCTTGTAAACTGTTCTGCAAACTCCACTTCCGGTTCCTGCTTCAATGGCTCAAACACCTGTTGATTGCCTTCGCTTTGCGGAAAAGGCAAAGGCGTTGAGTGACTCAACGCCTTGCGGATCTTTTTCAGAATATTTTCCTTTGCTGGAGAAACGTTCATACTTACCAATAATTATTATATAGATGGCGCCAGGCCGATCGTTCCTGTTTGTTCATCGGTTGATTTCTCATCTTCCTTTTTAGGTTCTACCACTACTGCAGGTTCCTGGGCCACTTCCGCAACAGCTACTTCATCAGTCAATGGTTTTTTTTCTTCGAAAGGACGTTTACCAATCAAAGCTTCCACATCACTCTGGAACAACACTTCTCTTTCCAGCAATGCATTGGCTAATTTTTCCACATCGCCTTTCTTTTCAGTCAGAAGGGCTTTTGTCTTTTCATATGCATCATCAATCAACTTTCTTACTTCCTGGTCAATCATCTTAGCCGTTTCATCAGAATAGGGCTTGGTGAAAGTTGTTTCCTGCTGCGGATCATAAAAACTGATGTTACCGATCTTATCATTCATTCCATACACAGTGACCATAGCATAGGCGATTCTTGTTATCTGCTGCAGGTCATTCTGTGCACCGGTAGAAATTTTATTAAAGAAAATCTCCTCGCTTGCCCTTCCGCCGAGTGTCATGCAGATCTGGTCAGTTAACTGATCAATATTATATAAGTACTGTTCTTTCGGTGTGTACTGGGCATACCCTAATGCTGCAGTACCTCTTGGTACTATTGTTACTTTGAGCAATGGGTAGGCATGTTCAAGATACCAACCGCAAATAGCATGACCTGCTTCATGGAAAGCAATTATCTTTTTTTCTTCGGGAGAAATGATCTTATTCTTTTTCTCCAGGCCACCGATCACCCTGTCAACGGCATCCTGGAAGTCCTGCATATCAACGGCCTCTTTATTTTTTCTTGCAGCGATCAAAGCAGCTTCATTACAAACGTTGGCAATATCTGCACCGGCAAAGCCCGGGGTTTGTTCTGCCAGTTTATGAATATCTAATGTTTTAGATATCTTAATAGGTTTCAGATGCACTTTAAAGATAGCTTCACGGCCAACGAGGTCTGGTTTATCAATGGTAATCTGTCTGTCGAAACGACCCGGACGAAGTAATGCAGTATCCAGTACGTCCGGACGGTTAGTAGCAGCGAGTACGATAATGCCCACATCGGTTCCAAAGCCATCCATTTCCACCAACAATTGGTTCAATGTGCTTTCTCTTTCGTCATTACTCATCATCGCATTCTTTCCTCTTGCACGGCCAATGGCATCTATCTCATCAATAAATATGATGCAGGGAGCTTTTTCTCTTGCCTGTTTGAATAAATCTCTTACCCGGCTTGCACCAACACCTACAAACATCTCTACAAAGTCGGAACCACTCAAACTGAAAAAAGGAACCTGGGCTTCACCGGCTACAGCTTTTGCCAGCAATGTTTTACCAGTACCCGGAGGGCCGATCAATAAAGCACCTTTTGGAATTTTACCGCCAAGGTTTGTATATTTTTTGGGGTTCTTTAAAAAGTCAACGATTTCCATCACTTCCACTTTTGCTTCATCCAACCCTGCCACATCTGCAAATGTGATGTTGACCTTTGTTCCTTTATCAAATAAGGTAGCTTTTGATTTACCGATATTAAAAATACCACCCGGGCCGGCTCCGCCGCCTGCACCGCCACTCATCTTACGCATCAGTAATATCCAGAGGCCTACAAATAACAATACAGGTAACAGGAATTGTAATATCCCCCCAAATACATCCCGTTCATTCTTTACATCGCCAACCACTCTTTTTTCACTTGGCACATTATTGTCCTTGTAAAAATCATCCATCTGCTTTTCAAAATCGCCGGAGTACTTAAATGTCATGTGAGGTCCATTCTCACTTATTTTTCCATTGATCCCTTCTTTTAGTTCTGTCTTGTATTTTTCAATACCTGCAGGGGTCAGGTAGATTTTTATAGTCTTTTTATTATCAACCAGGTCATACTTTTTTACATCGCCATCAAGAATCATTTTTTTGAAAGCAAGGCTGTTTGTTTTTGCCATGTTCGGAGACAGGGGATTGAACAGCTGAAAACCGATTAGTACAGCAAATATGATGGCATAGATCCAGTAAATACTGAACCTGGGGCCTTTTTTAGGCGGATTATTAGGGTCGTCTCCTCCACCGGGACGATTACCAAACCGGGGTTGCCTGCTCTCGTTTCTATTGGGGTCTTGTGACATATATTATTTTCTCTGTGTGTTCCTGCTAATTAATAATTATTTATTCAAAAAGTTCTTGTAAGGGAAACATTTAACATTATTCATTGTGATCTGCAGCGGCTGCATCGCTCCACATTTCTTCCAGCTGATAAAACTTCCTGGTTTCCTGTTGCATCACATGCACCACCACATTTACATAATCTATCAGTACCCATTGAAGCTGCTGGTAACCTTCATGATGATATGGGCTTTCTTCACATTTTTCCCGCACCCTGTCCACTACATTATCAGCGATAGCCCTTACCTGGGGCTGATTACTTGCTTCACAAACGATAAAAAAATCTGCGACCGCCTCATTTATTTTTCTCAGGTCAAGGGAAATGATATTCTCACCCTTTTTTTCCTGGATAGCTGCAATAATGGTTTTGATGATTTTTGAATTCTTCGTTAACCGTGCTGCACTTTTCTTGCGGTTGGTCAGGGATGCCAGTTGTTCCAAAAAATGAGAGTGTTTGGTTTTTAGTTTATGTTTACTCTGCCAAAAATAGCAATTAATTGCCACAACCTTCCGCCACAAAACGTCTTGGTTCACCATTCGTTGAACTGCAATCGGTTGACAGTACCAACAACTATGCCCGGCAGCAAATACATGCAGGTTTGGCACAGCATGGCACGGTCTTTTTTGCCCACGAACAGGTAGCCGGAAAGGGGCAACGAGGTAAGATTTGGACCACCGAAAAGGGAAGCAACCTGATACTGAGCCTGGTAGTAAAACCGCAGCCATTACTGCTTGCACAGCAATTTCAGTTAAGTGCCTGTGTGGCCGTGGCCATTCATGAATTTTTTATGAAATATGCCGGCGACAATACAAAAATCAAGTGGCCCAACGACCTCTACTGGCAGGACAGAAAGGCAGGAGGGGTATTAATTGAGAACATTGTTCGTGGACAAGAACCCGCCCCCGGCAACCGGGAGTGGATATCCATAATTGGAATTGGCATCAATATCAACCAGACCAGTTTTGACCCGGAGATAAAAAACCCCGTTTCGCTGAAACAGATAACCGGAAAACCCTTTGATCCTGTTGAATTGGCGAAAGAACTTTGCACTCTTCTTGATAAACGTTTTACTGAGCTGGTTGAAACTGGCTTTGAAAATATTTTCAGCACCTATCTCGCCAATTTGTATAAAAGAAAAGAAACGGTAAAACTGAAAAAAGGAAGCCAGGTTTTTGAGGCGCTGATTGAAGGGGTTTCACCAACGGGTAAATTAATAACCCAACATTCAATCGGGGAAGAATTTGGTTTTGGAGAAGTGGAATGGGTGATTAAATAATTTTCATTCTTTTCATCAACTCGTTGTCATTTTCACTATTTCTGGCCTCCACTTCAAACTTATTATTGTAGTAACCATTCTTCATCCAGTCGGCTAAATATTTAATGAGGAAACCGGCAAAGCCATGCTGCCGATATTGCTCCACATGCTTCAATTCATGACAAACCCATTCCGTGTCGTTTAGAAATTCTTCCCGGCTTGTGTTATGTAAGTGTATAACGTTACCGAAAACGATCGCCACTTTATCCGCTTTCATTTTGACAGCTGCCACCCTTGCCATCCATGAATTTTCTTTTATCCGAACTTCCATGCAGGTATGACTACAAAACGAATCTTAGCGTTGCAGTAAGAAAATTTTTAGAAGACATTATTCATTTCTTATCTCTCCAAAGCGTAAACGTCCTTGATATGGTAAATGCCCATCGAAACTGCCCTTTGCCCCATGAAGTAATGGTACGGGGGATGAACCGGTTTTCAAGTATCTCCGTGTTATTCGTAAAATTTAATCGGAATGTATGACCAGATGTGATGAATTCAAATCCCACACCCAACGGGTCGGAAAATTCGATATTATCATTCACTTTGAAAGAATCTTCCACAGCTTCCTTGCGAAAAGGATGAAAATAGTCCACCAGCAGATTGAGCCTGTTCTCCACCAACGGCACCCGGATGGCACCACCCAACGCAAACATGCTTTTTTGGTCATAAGAAATAGCATAGCCCCTGGTAAGAAAAGTAGGATTTAACTGAAGACTTACTTTTCCCATTTTACGGGCAATGATGAGTTGCAGGATATTGCTGACTCTGTCAGAAAAATCCTTGTAGCTGTTATCCTGGTTAGGAAAACTGTTTGCATCATTTGTTGCTATGGCAGCGTTTGCATATAAAGCAACTGATACCGGGTGCGAAGGATCGTTTTCCATTTGCTCCAGTAATTTGTACTTCAATCCTAATTCAATAGCCCGTTGCTGTAATCCGGCCCCTTTTGTACGGGCAACTATTGCGTCAAGTTTTTCACCAAGCCCAACCTGGAATGCAATGCGAACATCCGTTGAATTATCAAGACCAAAAAAGTTTTTTATACCACCAGCTTTCCCGCCTATGTCGCCAAAGTTGTGCGATACTTTAAATGCCATCTTGCCTTTACCAACTGTTTCAGGCGTAGTGGCGTTAATTGTTTTTTCAGAACTGAAGATTTGAACAGGTTTTTTGTCTTTGCTTTCCTGGGATGATGAGTGTAATGAAATTGTCAAGCCTGCAATGAGTAATATTCTTTTCATGCAATTGATTTAATATATCAGGGAATAATCGTCTGTAAGCCCTGTCCGGGTTGCCTGAACTCATTAAAATAACGGCGCAGCTTACTTCATCGCATCCACTATTTCTTCTGCATGGGCCTTATTTTTTGGCCGGAGGAATATTTTTCGGATAATACCTTTTTCGTCTATTACAAAAGTGGTGCGGAGCACACCCATATATTTATGACCAAACATTTGTTTTTGGTCCCACACACCATATTTTTCCAGGATGGCATGTGATGTATCAGCGATCAGGGTAAAAGGCAGATTGAATTTGGCTTCAAATTTCTTATGCTTTTTGGCATCGTCGGGACTAACACCAATCACCTCAAAGCCATTTTTCTTCAGCAGTTTGTAATTATCCCTCAGGTTGCAGGCCTGGATGGTACAGGTAGGTGTATCATCTTCAGGATAAAAATATAAGGCAACTTTCTTTGCTTTATAATCCGCCAAAGATATTTTCTTCCCGTTTTGGTCAATACCGGAAAATGCAGGGGCTTTATCGCCTTCCTTTAATGTGACCATGATTTACTTTTTCTTTTTTGTGACTGTTTTTTTTGCCACCGGCTTTTTGGTGGTTGTCGTTTGCTTCTTGTTGCTGCTTTTCTTTACTACTTTCTTTTTGGGTGGCGGTGGTGTGTAAGGATACCGCTTAAACCACCAGGTTTTTGTTGTTGAGTTGCCAACCAGGTCTGTGGCAGTAGCAGTTAACTGATGCACCCCATAAGGACAACGTTCATCAAACTTGTAAATCCAGTTACGGCTTTTGTCATTTGTAAAACGTACCCACTGGCTGTCCAGCTCTACCCTGAAGTTCTTTACAATTCCGAAATTATCTGTTGGCGTAAAGACAATCCTGCTGGCAGCGCTGAGGTTAATAGTATCTCCTTTGCCTAACTCGTTTATCTGTGGCGGGATAACATCCGCCAGCACCTGGAAGCTGCCAAAATCCCCAAAGCTTGCGGTCAGCCATCCGTTTTGTAATTGTACTTTCCTGATTGTACTTCCCTTGCCCGTCCGCTGCATAATGAGCTTGTCTTTCCACTCTTCCGGAATAGTTTTATAAGGCTTGATGCTCACAGTTACATCTTCATGTAACGGATAAGAGGCATCATTTACAATGTAAGTGGCCGTGACAGCATTATATGCCGATGGTGTATTACGATAGTATGCTGCAGGCACTGTATCATATAAGCAACCTTCCGTCAGGAGAATTTTAAAATCTTCTCTCTCCAGCACATTTCTTTTATTAGGCTCAAACTTTGGAGCTACACTCTGAACCACATCTTTTTTCGCAAGACTGTCATCATACTGAATGGAAAAATTCAATTGGGATGTGTTACCGTGTACATCTTTCACATCAAGACTAATCATATGTACAATAGTATCCGTAAAATTGATCACCCCATCACTTTTTATTTGACGATAAACCGGGCACTTGTCTCCGGGTAATTGAGACAGCTGCTGCAGGTAAACTCCCCCATAATAATCAAGACGATAATCAATATGGGAGTTCATGTAAACTGTTTCGTCGTAGTCAATACTATCCAGCGTAAAACTTAGTTGTGGCTCATCATCCATATACAGTTTTGCGGAAAAAATTCCATTATCACTGCCGCCCCCGCCCATCTTATCTATCGCCTGTACAGCAAAACTTATTTTATTTAACCCGGTTTTCAGTACAGGCATCTTTGGAATAATGTATCCGCTGTCGGTATTCTTTAATGAGAAAAACACTGGTGTTTGCGAGTAAATGCTTCTGTTTCTGTCATACATTGCCAGCCGTATCAGCGATGGTCTTATATTATCCACGATGGGAAAGTCGAACAATAAAGGATTCAATCTTTTGTCGGTCTTTGTATCAATGATCTCAAAATGCAGGTGCGGCCCCTTTGAGCCGCCTGTGTTGCCGCTGTAAGCAATGAATGAGCCTTTTGAAACAGGGAATTGTTCTTTGGTGAATAACAACTCCACTGCCCAGCTTTCCTGTTTATATTGTTGCTCAGTTACATATTTTTCAAGTTCCGGGTAAAAATCGTTGAGGTGTGCATATAAGGTAGAAAGACCGTTAGGATGGTTGATAATGATAAACCTTCCAAAACTTTGAGGACGAATACCAACTTTGGCAATGTAGCCTTCTGCAGCAGCATAAACCGGCAGGTTTTCTTTTGCATTAGTCCTGATATCAAGCCCCATGTGCCAGTGATTGGGCCTCAGTTCCCCAAAATTGGCCGACAACTGCATAGGTATGCCAAGAGGGTTACGGAAATAGTTCTTTGGCAAAGAAGACGGCTGCGCCGGGGAGTACAACGAAAGACAAAAAGTATACGTCAGTAATAAAAATCTCAACCTCATATTTTCAAAAATACGGATCAGGACGGTACCATTAAGAGGGTATAGGCTTTGCCAGCCAATATTTGTATCTTAACCCCTTTTTAGAGAATGAAAAAACTGTTGTGGCTGTTGCCACTCGCCACATTTTTAACAGCCTGCCCCTTTGAGTCAAAGGTGCCGTTAGCTTCCGGACCATCAGAACCGGTAGACACCACTCTTATTGGCTATTGGTACGGAATTGTTAAAGATGGCAGTGACTTTTTTGGTATCGAAGCACTGGACATCACCAAACAATCTGATTCGGTGTATGCCATCACCCGGTATGGTAAAGCTGTTAAAGGCGATATTATTTTGCCGGATACGGCTTATTTCACTGGATATATTTCCTATATCGGCGAGCAACGGTTTATGAATATTGAGGGGTCGGTTCTGATTGTTACCCCAAGGAAAAACAAACAACCGGAAATGAGAAAGGAAAGGGTTTTTTATATGTCCGCACTTGAAAGGCGAAACGACACCCTGAGTATCAAAACCATTACAGAAAACTTTTCGCCTACCCGCAAAGAACTTAATACGCCGGATGATCTGAAAAGAGTAGTTGTGGATGCATTAAGCCAGCAAAAGAATATTTTTGATGATCTGTATTCCCTTTCTTACAGGAAAATTCCAAAGCCACAACAATTGAAATCTTTTTAACTTGTTTTTATGGGTATACTTATTTTGATACTTCTTATTATCGGACTTTGTTCTTTTTTCATAGCCAGGTCAGCATATAAGAGCCAGGTAAAGAATAATTATAAAAACCCGAATGTTACGGCCGTCATTGTTTTTATATTAAGCTTCGCCATCATAGCAGCAGCTGTTTTCTTTCTTGTCATTAATAATATCAGGATAGAACGCTGATTATTATTCTTTCTTTCTTCTGATCAGCCATTCAGCGAATAAGAGATTGGGTACAAAACCTATCCATGCATCAATCATATACAGTGTAGCTGGTGCTATAACAAACAAGCCTGAAAGAACCACTTTCCATGTCCGTAAGGTGATGGCGGAAAATGTCAGCGCATAACTACGCATCATGAATTGTTTATGGATCTTAACGTTCCCTCTTCTGATCTCCAGGAAGGCTTTTAGTGTAAACCAGAACCATAGGCTGTCCAGGATAACAAAAGCGATTCTTGTGGGTAAATGTCCGTTGGCATAAAAGGCCATCAGCATACCAGCCGGGAAATTCACAAATAAAATATCAAACACATATATCTTACCCATGATGCGGTGAAGCTGTCTGTGTTCTTTTAAAATATAGGGAGAGAACTGCGTAAAACCGGCGAACAGGGTGAGGATGCCAGAAAACACATGAATATAAAAAGCAGTTCGCCAAACCTGGTTATGAATGTATTCCTGCTTTACTTTTAGGAATCCAACATCGGGTTGCAGGGTAAAATGCTCCGTAATGATGCGAAGCATCAGGAAAGTGGCAGCGCAGAGTATTAGGTATACCAGCACATCCCTCACCGTATTTTTAAGGAGATAATTCAACCCGCAGTTTGAATCAAATTTACAGGGAAAACAGCCCCCGTAAAATGGATTAACATTTATACAGAATTTGACCCTGAATTTCCTGCCATTCCCTTAGTTTTGCGCAATTTGTTTTTTCATAACGATTCCTGCCAGCAACGCTTAAAAACAAAAAATGCCAAAAGACAATTCCATCAAATCGGTTCTCATTATCGGCTCCGGCCCCATCATTATCGGACAGGCCTGTGAGTTTGACTATTCCGGCACACAGGCTGCCAGAAGTTTGCGGGAAGAAGGCGTAAAGGTGATTCTCATTAACAGCAATCCCGCCACCATCATGACCGATCCGATGATGGCCGACCGGGTTTACCTGTTGCCACTTACTGTTGAAAGTATTGAGCAGATATTACAGGAAAATGAAATTGATGCGGTGCTGCCAACCATGGGCGGACAAACAGCATTGAATCTGGCCAAAGAAGCAGAAGACCTCGGCTTATGGAAACAATATAATGTGCGGCTGATCGGTGTCGACATTAAAGCGATTGACAAAGCCGAAGACCGTGAAAAGTTCCGCCAATGGATGATTGCACTGGGAGTAAATGTGGCACAGGCTAAAACTGCCAACTCATTCTTAGAAGGAAAAGAATTTGCACAGGAAATAGGTTTCCCGCTGGTTATCCGCCCATCGTTTACACTCGGCGGCACCGGTGGTGGATTTGTACATGATAAAGATGAACTGGATGAAGCATTAAACCGGGGCCTTCAGGCTTCACCGATACATGAAGTATTGGTAGAAAAAGCAGTCCTTGGCTGGAAAGAATTTGAGCTGGAGCTTTTAAGAGATGCAGCTGATAATGTATGTATAATATGTACTGTTGAGAATTTCGACCCGATGGGTGTTCACACCGGTGATTCTATCACCGTTGCCCCGGCGATGACACTAAGTGATACAGCCATGCAGTTGATGCGAAATACCGCCATCATGATGATGAGAGACCTTGGGAATTTTGCAGGTGGTTGTAATGTACAGTTTGCATTGAATCCTGATAACGAAGAAATCATTGCCATTGAAATTAATCCGAGGGTAAGCCGTTCATCTGCACTTGCATCAAAAGCAACCGGCTATCCTATTGCAAAGATCGCTGCAAAGCTGGCAATTGGTTATAACCTGGATGAGCTGGAAAACCAGATCACTAAAACAACTTCTGCATATTTCGAACCAGCACTGGATTATGTGATCGTTAAGATACCCCGCTGGAATTTTGACAAGTTCAAAGGGGCTAACGATACATTGGGTCTGCAAATGAAAAGTGTGGGTGAAGTAATGGCCATCGGCAGAAGTTTTACCGAAGCCATTCAAAAAGCTTGTCAGAGTTTGGAGAATAATGCCGTCGGTCTGGGTTATTATGGTAAAAGCCTGATGCATGCCGATGAGTTGCTGGAATATATCAAAACGCCAAAATGGGACCGGATCTTCCGTATCAAAGACGCATTGATGGCAGGTATCTCTGTTGGCACTATTTCAAAAGCCACCAATGGTATCGACAGGTGGTTCTTATATGAAATTCAAAAGATCTGCAACCTTGAAAAAGAGATAGCCAAATATGACCTCGCAGATCTGCCGTTAGAACTATTAAGAGAAGCAAAAGTGAACGGTTTCAGCGATGAACAGATAAGCCGCATCACTGAACATGGAGATGAAGAGGATGTTTACAACAAAAGAAAAGCCGCCGGTATCACAAGGGTTTACAAAATGGTGGACACCTGCTCAGCAGAGTTTGAAGCAAAGACGCCCTACTTCTATTCAACTTTTGAAGGAGGCAACTACAACGAGAGTAAGGCTTCTGACAAAAAGAAGATCATAGTGCTTGGTTCTGGCCCTAATCGTATCGGACAGGGTATCGAGTTCGATTACTGCTGTGTGCATGGTTTGCTCGCCATAAAAGAATGTGGTTACGAATCCATCATGGTGAATTGTAATCCTGAAACAGTTTCTACAGATTTTGACATGGCCGATAAATTATACTTCGAGCCAGTCTATTGGGAACACCTCTGGGAGATCATTGAGCATGAAAAACCTGAGGGGGTCATTGTTCAGCTTGGAGGACAAACCGCCCTGAAGTTGGCAGAGAAACTTCATCAAAAAGGTATAAAGATCATTGGCACTTCTTACGATAGCATGGATATTGCCGAAGACCGTGGCCGTTTCAGCGACCGGTTGAAAGAATTAGAAATCCCTTACCCTGATTATGGAACTGCTGAAAGTGTGGATGAAGCAATAGCGGTAGCCAATAAAGTAGGTTACCCGGTGCTGGTTCGTCCATCGTATGTATTGGGCGGGCAAAGAATGCGGATAGTTTTAAATGATGAGGAAGTGGAAAAAGCTGTAGTGAGCCTATTAAAACATTTGCCCGGCAATAAGATACTGATTGACCATTTTCTTGACCGTTGCCAGGAAGCGGAGATAGATGGTATTTTCGACGGAGAAGATTTTCATGTGATGGGTGTGATGGAACATATCGAGCCGGCCGGTATTCACTCCGGTGACAGTAATGCCGTATTACCTGCTTTTAATCTTACGCCACTGATCGTTCATACCATGGAAGAATATGCGGAGAAGATTGCCAGGGAATTAAAAATAAAAGGGCTTATCAATATACAGTTCGCTATCAAAAACGATAAAGTGTATGTGATTGAAGCAAACCCTAGAGCATCCAGAACAACTCCTTTTATTGCCAAAGCCTACCAGATACCGTATTTAAATATCGCTACCAAAGTAATGATGGGCACTCATAAACTGAAAGATTTCAGTTTTGAGAAAAAGCTAAACGGTTTTGCCATCAAAGAACCTGTTTTCTCTTTCAACAAATTTCCGGGTGTAAATAAAGAGTTAGGGCCAGAAATGAAATCAACCGGAGAAGCAATAAGGTTCATTAAAGATTTAAGAGACCCTTATTTCAGGCAATTATACAAGGATAGAAGTATGTACCTCAGCAAATAGGTTGTCATATCTCCACAATCCCATTCCTGATAGCATACATCACCAGCCCTACCCTGCTGTGTACTTTCAGTTTATTAAATAATGATTGGCGGTAATCATCAACGGTCCGGGGGCTGAGGTTCATTTTTTCAGCAATATCCTTGTAGGCCAGTTCTGTACAAGCCCATTTTAAAAATTCTCTCTCTCTTTCATTCAGCAAAACAGGTTTGCTGTCATTCTCCACATCCTTATTTAATCCACTTACCAGCTTATCAGAAACATATTCGGACAGATAAACGTTTTTATTGGCAACAGAGTCCAATGCATTCTTTAATTCTTCCGGGTCGGTATTTTTCAGCAAGTAACCCTTTGCACCTAAACGGAACATTTTGATAATTGTTTTTTCATCACTAAGCATCGAAAGTACCAGCACTTTAATATGCGGATAATTTTTTCGCAGCCATTGCGTAGTTTCAAAGCCATCCATTTCCGGCATATTAACATCCAACAATACAATATCTGGTACCAGGTGTTGCTGAATTTTTGAACGCAGGTCTTTCCCGTTGTCTGCCTCTGTCAAAACCGAATACCCGTCAAACGAGCTGACCAAACGGGCCAGTGCATTTCGCAACAGTATGTGGTCATCGGTTATTGCTACCTGAATTGTTTTATTCGTTTTTGCCATATTATTCTGTCTGAGGTATAAGTTTTACTGTTATACAGGTACCTTTATTATGTTCGCTGCTGATATCTATTTCTGCCCCGATTAATTTTGCCCGGTTAAACATACTTTTTAACCCTACACCTTTACCGGGAGTGTGTGAGCCATTTTTCTCCTTGATATCGAATCCGATCCCGTCATCCCTGACCATCATAACAAAGGTATTATCAGGATGGTAAGTTAATTCAACATTTATATGTGTGGCTTTTGAATGTTTCAGAATATTGTTCAGCATTTCCTGGAACATACGGAAGAGAAAAATTGCTTTTTGCTCCTGTAATTCAAGCTCAGCTCCTGAAAGAGAAAACTGAGCTTTTATCAGCCCCGTATTTTTCAAAGTCATCAGCTCAAAACGTATTGACTCCGCCAGGCCAAGGTCAGCTATCCTGTCTGTATGCAAACTTTTCGTAAGATCTGAGAGATCAATTATCGCTTTATTCAGGACCTGCTGGGAATGAGAAACAAGCTGACGGGCCTTGTGCTCTTTTTCTAATGGCAAAGCGGAAAGAGAAAGTTTTACTACAGAAAGCATTTGCCCGATATTATCATGGAGTTCCTGCGAAATCGTTTTAAAAGTATTTTCCTGAATTTCCAGCTGTGATTGCAATACCTCTTTCTCATACATATCTTTCACCCTTGCCATTTCCTGTTCTTGCTTTTCCTGCTTCCGTTTATACAATATGAGCATTACCACAATAAAACTTACTAGTAGTAATCCAAGTATTATACCTATAACGGTAACAAAATATATTTCCGGGTTCTTAAACATAAAAAGCCAATCGTAAATAAAGAGTACAAAAAGATATTGAGAATGGTAAATATCTGAGTAAAGTTTTCCAATATCAGCCTGGATATTCCTCCCCATTGATTAATAAGGGCATAAAGTGGAAATCCACAACAATAAAAGAAAAGCAGACCTGTGCAGATCCAGAATGCCGGGTTATGTAATAGCTTTCCTGATTCAGGAAATCGGAATAATTCCCAGAAATAATAAATACAAAAAATGACTATAAGCAGGCAACCAACTGCATAGGTGGTTGTATGAAATGTTCTCATCTTCTGGATAAAGAGGATATTTATCACTGCTGCAAAAGCGTAAAGAACCATAACAATCAAAATAGTTTT
>JBGAQD010000008.1:0-126836 GCA_044220915.1 Chitinophagaceae bacterium | reverse complement strand
TAATCAATCCAAAGCCCCGGTTGGTTCCGGGGGCCGTGTCTTAAAATCCTTTCGTGGTCCCGGTATTATTTTCCCGGTTCCATTCGGGCAATAGTTTGTCAGGGTCCAGTATCACTTCCGTTACTTCACTGGTGGTGGGTACACTAAAGGTCCAGTCCGCACCACGTTGCCATACTTCCACCGGCAGGTTTATCTTATGTTCTTTACCATTGCTTTCTTTCACCAGCACGGTTACCGGCATCACCATCTTTTCTAAGTTCTCAATGGTTATCTCCGATCCCTTCGCCGGTTTATCATCCACATAGGTCACCTCTTTCACGGTCTGGTCAAGCTTCCAGGTATTCAGCACCCATGCCCGCCAGAACCAGCCAAGGTCCTCACCCGAAACATTCTCCATCGTATGAAAGAAATCCCACGGCGTAGGATGCTTAAATGCCCAGCGGCTCACATATTCCCGGAAGGCAGCATCAAACCTGTCCTTGCCCAGCACCACATTACGCAATGCATCCAGCATTTGGGCAGGCTTCAGGTATGCCGCCACACCAAGGTTGGCTTGTTGTATCACTTCTGGTGTGTTGTACATGCCATCCATCTTTTCACCAAATGTGTACTTCACCATATAAGAGTCATTAGGGTCGCCAAAGAAACTGGCTTCCTTGAATTCTCCTTTATTGAACGCTTCAGTAGAAAGACCATTGATGAATGTATTAAAGCCTTCATCCATCCAGGCATATTTTCTCTCGTTGCTGCCCACTATCATCGGGAACCAGGTATGCCCGAATTCATGGTCCGTCACTCCCCACAGGTCACCACCGGTTGAACCGGAGCTGCAGAATACAATGCCGGGATATTCCATTCCGCCTACAATGCCGGCTACATTCGTGGCTGCAGGATAAGGAAACTCAAACCATTTATTGGAATAGTGTTCTATAGAACCTTTTACCATTTCAGTAGATCGCTGCCAGCCGTTTTTCTGAATACTCTCAGCAGGATACACACTGATGGCCAGGCATTTTTTACCGCTTGGCAGGTTGATCTTCGCTGCATCCTGCACAAATGCCCTGCTCGCCGCCCATGCCACATCTCTTGTATTGCTGATCCTGAACTTCCAGGTGCAATTGGGTGATTTGGGTCTTGAGCCGGGGTCTGTTACTTCCTTGCTGCTGCGGATCATAACTGTCTTATCACTTGTTTTTGCAGCTGCCCATCTTTTCATTTGTTCAGCTGTATAACATTCCTGTGGATTGGTTAATTCACCTGAACCTGCAATGATGAGGTTAGAAGGAGCAGTAACAGTGAAATCAATATCGCCATACTCTAAGTAAAACTCTCCGGCCCCGAGATAGGGCAGGGTGTTCCATCCCTGTATATCATCATACACCGCCATGCGGGGAAACCACTGTGCCACTTCATACACAATACCATTCTTAGTGCTTAATCTTCCCATTCTGTCAGTTCCGTATTCAGGAACCGTAAATTCAAACTTAACGGAGATCTTCACCTTGCCGCCGGCACTTTTCAGTGCATCCGGCAGCCATACCTGCATCCTTGTATCAGTGGTGGTGTATTTGGGAACGAACGATTTGCCATTATATTCAACAGCAATTGATTTTATAGTATACCCGTCCGTAAATTTTGCATTGGCCCATCTTCCTCCGCTTTCTGTAGTAGTGGCAGAAGCCCGGGAATCTTTCTTATAAATGTTCTGGTCTAATTGCAGCCAGAGGAATTTTAAATTGTCCGGGCTGTTGTTGGTGTACATAATATCAACATCACCACTCACTTTGTGACTGGCTGTATCCAATGTACTGCTGATCTTGTAATCGGCACGGTTCTGCCAGTAACGGGGACCGGGTTCGCCACTTGCACTGCGAAAATCATTACCGGGGTAAGGATAGAATTGCGGGTTAAATGCTTCTTTATGGTCATACTTTGATTGCGCAAACAAGGTAATGAACATAAAAAAGCCAAGAATACTTAGCACTGATTTCTTCATATAATTATGTGTGTTTGATGCCCGTAAGATAAGCGAAAAGGGGGCAAAGGGGCTACCGCTGAAAGGGTATTTGCAATACTTTATAGAAAAATTGATTCGGCTATAGCGACACTTTCGGGTTTTCCCACATCCACCAGCTGGTCACCGGTATGATCGTACCCCATGATGAGATGATCTGCTGCCAATTTCAGGTAAACATCGATCAGCGAAAACTTACCGGTGAACCCGGCTTCTTCCATCAGCCGGAAAATATCGTATTCAAATACAACAACGCAGCTGTAGGCTTTTTCTGTAAGCACTCTTCCGGGAACAGATATTTTTTCTTCGCCGGTCCTGGTATTTCTCCACCCGCAGAGGCGGTTGTTCTCGTCAAACAACAGGTAACGGGATGTTTTACGATCAGTAACTCCAAAAGAGATAAGTGCATGATGGGCCGAATGAAAAGCCAGCAGCTTGCTGATATCAAGATTGGTAAGGATGTCAACATTACAGGTAATAAAACGTTCACCGGGATTGAAGAGCTCTTTGGCTTTCAGCAAACCACCGCCGGTTTCCAGTACTTCTTCTCTTTCATCGCTTACTAATATATCGCTTCCCCATCCGTCACTTTCTACAATAGCTTCTTCGATCTGCTCAGCAAAATGATGAACGTTTACAATAACGTCTTTAATGCCCTGTTGCTGTAAGTATTCAATATTGCGTTGCAGCAATGACTTGCCATTTACCACCGCTAAGGCTTTTGGATGTTGATCCGTCCAGGGCTTAAATCTTGTGCCGAGTCCGGCACTGAATATCATTGCTTGCATACCCCCGGCCCCCGAGGGGGAGTTGCTGTCATTTCTGTTCATTAGTTATTGATTGGATAACAGATGTTATTTGTTTAAACACAATCTCAGGTGTCTGTTCAAGCGGTTCATTTTTAAAACGTATAACTTTTATTCCATCCTCTTCTAGTTGCTTTTGCCTTTTTTCATCGTTCTCCTTTATTTCGGCAAGCTCATGAATACTTCCGTCCACTTCAATAGCTAATTTTAAAGAGTGACAATAAAAGTCTAAAATATAGACTGCGTAAGGATGCTGCCTTCTGAACTTATACCCTAAAGGCTTTTGTTTTAAATAATTCCATAATATAGTTTCAGCATGAGTTGCATTATTTCTCAATTCTCTTGCCCACTGATATAATGGCTTCCCGGCTCCTTTATGCATTCTTTCAGCCATATATAATAACTTTTATAATTAAGTTCAATGCTCCCCTTTAGGGGTTGGGGGAGGATTTTGCCAATTCTTTGCTTCTTGCTCAATATGTTTTAGTTCGATCTTCACTTTGAATTTATTTTTTAAATGTCTCGCCATCGCATCGGCGGCATACACACTGCGATGCTGGCCACCGGTGCAGCCAAAGCTTACCATCAGGCTTTCAAACCCCCTCTTGATATATTCCTCCACGGTGGTATCAACAATATCAAACACACTGTTCAGGAATTCCGGCATTTTTGTCTGCTGCTCCAGGAAATCCTTCACTTCTTTATCTCTCCCGGTTTGTGTCTTCATACTTTCCACCCGGCCCGGGTTTAATATACCGCGGCAATCAAAAATAAAACCACCGCCATTGCCACTGTCATCCTGCGGAATTTGTTTCCGGAAAGAAAAACTGTGCACTTTAACTACCAGCGGAGTTTCTTCTGTTGCCTGGGTGGGAGTGAACTGTTCTATTATTTCATCTGCCACACACATATCCAGCACTTTCCTGAACTCCGGAACAGCAATACCCAGGCTTTGGTTCTGGAAAAACTCTCTCAGGTTTCTTAATGCCAGCGGAATGCTTGTTAAGAACTGGGCTTTGCGTTCAAACAAACCCCTGAAACCATAAGCACCCAGCACCTGCAGCAACCTTATTAATACATAACCATTGTACTGGCTGCGGAATATGGCTTTATCAATACTCTGCCCGATGATTGTTTCAAAACTGTTCATGTAATCTTCCAGCAGGTCATTCTTCCAGTCATCAGGAAGATTGGCCCTTGCCTGCCAGAGCATGGAGGCCGCATCATACTGCGGGGCACCTTTCATTCCGCCCTGGTAGTCGATAAAATGAACACTGTTATCTTCTTTAACCATGATGTTCCGGCTTTGAAAATCCCGGAACATAAAATATTTGTATTCGGTATGTGTAAGGTAATTACTCAATGCTTCGAAATCATCAATCAGTTTTTGTTTGTCGTATGGTTTGCGAAGGGCATCCAGGAAATAGTATTTGAAGTATAACAGGTCGGCCATAATAGCCTGCTTGCCAAACTCAGCGTTGGTCAGGCATTGCGAATAGTCCAAACCATCATCGCCTTTTACCTGCAACCGGGCTAATGCTTCCAGGCTTTTTTTGAAAAGGTCATACACTTCGTCTGTCAGTCCTTTTGATTCGAGATGATTGAGCAGGGAAACATTACCAAGATCTTCCTGCAGGTAAAACATACCATCATCACTAACTATAAAGATCTCCGGTACAGAGAGGTTCTTTTCCTTGAAACTTTTAGAAAAATAAATGAACGAATCATTTTCTTTGATATTGGCTCCGTATGTGCCGATCACTGAGCCGCCTTTACCATGAAGCCGGAAATAACGCCTCTCACTTCCGCTTTGTGGCAGCAGGTCAACAGATATGGGTTCTGTTCCTTTCCACTGTTTATATAAAGAAGTGACAGATTCAACAAGGTGCTGCATTTGACAAATGTAGGTAACAGCCTGCAATCATGTTCCTTAACCCGGCTAACGGGCATTAGTTTTTTAGGTTAAATTTGCCCATTCTTATTATTTATGAGTTATACCCCTACCAATAAGGTTCGTATTGTTACGGCAGCCAGTCTTTTCGATGGCCATGATGCTGCTATTAATATTATGCGCCGCATCATGCAGAGTAAAGGTGCCGAGATCATCCACCTTGGTCATAACCGTTCGGTAAAGGAAATTGTGGAAACAGCCATTGAGGAAGATGTGCAGGGTATTGCTATCACCAGTTACCAGGGTGGCCATGTGGAGTTTTTCAAATACATGAAAGATCTGCTGGAAGAAAATGGCTGTGGTCATATAAAAATATTTGGCGGCGGCGGCGGAACAATTTTACCCGATGAGATAGAAGAACTGCATAAATATGGTATCACCCGGATTTATTCTCCTGATGATGGCCGCCACATGGGCCTTGAAGGAATGATCGAAGATGTTATAAAGCAGTGTGATGTGGTGCTGAATGGAAAAGCTGATTATAAAACAGCAATGAAGCTGGAAGAAGCGAAAGATGTAAGAGTGATTGCAAGAAAAATAACCAATGCCGAGAATGGTGTGGATGCCGGAAATCAAAAACCGGGAGCAGGAACGATTCCGGTGCTGGGTATTACCGGAACAGGCGGTGCAGGAAAATCTTCTGTTACAGATGAGATCGTCCGTCGCTTCCTGAACAACTTCACCAATAAAACAATCGCTGTTATTTCTGTTGATCCCTCAAAGAAAAAAACAGGCGGTGCATTATTAGGCGACAGGATACGGATGAATTCCATCAACCATCCCAGGGCTTATATGCGAAGCCTCGCCACAAGAGATGATAATACAGCATTAAGCAGTGCTGTACAGGAGGCGATTGATATCTGCAAGACGGCGGGGTTTGATTTTATCATCCTTGAATCAGCCGGGGTGGGACAAAGCGATGCCAGTATCCTTGATTATTGCGATGTGAGCATGTATGTGATGACCCCGGAGTATGGTGCAGCATCCCAGCTGGAAAAAATTAACATGCTCGACTTTGCAGACCTTGTCTGCATCAATAAGTTTGATAAAGCCGGTGCATTGGATGCGTTGGCAGATGTAAGGAAACAGTATAAAAGAAACCATCAGCTGTTTACAGCAAAGGATGAAGACTTACCGGTCGTAGGTACCATGGCCAGCAAATTCAATGATGATGGGGTAAATCATTTATTTGAATTGCTGCTGAGAAAGATCGAAGGCAAAACAAAAACAACTTTTGGTGAATATCATTTTGCAGAAACTGCTAAAGTATCGCAGGCAGTTATTCCGGCGAATAGGGTTCGGTACTTATCAGAGATTTCCGAAAACAACAGAAATTATGACCAGCTGGTGAAAGACCAGGCGGCTATTGCATCGAAATTGTATCAATTAAATGGCGTTTTGGACTTACTTAAAGTTGCACCTGCAAGATTTGGCAGAGAAAGAAGATTTCACATAGAAGATGCAGAAAATATTATTGCCCAACAAATAGTTTATTATACGGAGCAGTTAACTCCCGTCAGCCGGAAACTGATTAGCAACTGGCCTGAAAAAGTAAAAGAATACCAGAAAGATTTTTATGAATACACTGTCAGGGATAAAGTGATAAAACAATCCATGACAACTAAAAGCCTGAGTGGTACCAGGATTCCTAAAGTGGTATTGCCTAAATATAAAGACTGGGGTGATATACTAAAATGGCAGGCACAGGAAAATGTGCCGGGACATTTTCCATTTACAGCTGGTGTGTTTCCGTTGAAAAGAGAAGGGGAAGATCCTACAAGAATGTTCGCTGGTGAAGGCGGACCGGAGCGAACAAACAGGAGGTTCCACTATGTAAGTGTTGACCAGCCGGCGAAACGTTTATCAACGGCTTTCGACTCAGTAACATTATATGGAGAAGATCCCGATCATCGCCCTGATATATATGGTAAAGTTGGTAATAGCGGTGTAAGTATTGCCACCGTGGATGATGCCAAGAAACTCTACAGCGGTTTTGATCTGTGCGACCCGAAGACATCTGTCTCCATGACCATCAATGGCCCTGCACCCATGCTCCTGGCTTTCTTTATGAATGCAGCTATTGACCAGCAATGTGAAAAGTATATTCTTCAAAATAATTTAAAGGATGAGGTAAATAAAATCATTGAAGCAAAATATAAGAAAGGTGAACTGCCAACTTATACCGGTACTGATGGAAAGCCGGTGATTCCAAAAAATGGGGAATTGCAGGGTGCTTTGCCGGCAGGCAATAATGGGTTGGGGTTGCGTTTGCTGGGTTTGTCGGGTGCCGATGTATTGCCAAAAGATGTGTATGAGCAAATAAAAGCAGAAGCATTAACACAAGTAAGGGGAACGGTACAGGCCGATATTTTAAAAGAAGACCAGGCACAGAACACCTGTATATTTTCTACTGAGTTTGCATTGAAGCTGATGGGTGATGTGCAGGAGTATTTTATAAAGGAGAAGGTGCGGAACTTCTACTCTGTATCAATCAGCGGCTATCATATTGCAGAAGCAGGTGCTAACCCGATCACCCAGCTGGCATTTACGTTGTCCAACGGCTTTACCTATGTGGAATATTACCTGAGCCGGGGAATGAATATTGATGATTTTGCTCCAAACCTCTCATTCTTTTTCAGCAATGGAATGGATCCGGAATACAGTGTGATCGGTCGTGTGGCCCGGAGGATATGGGCCAAAGCCATGAAGTATAAATACAAGGCCAACAAACGCAGCCAGATGCTGAAGTATCATATCCAGACATCGGGCCGAAGTTTACATGCACAGGAAATTGACTTTAATGATATCAGAACAACATTGCAGGCATTATATGCTATTTATGATAACTGCAATTCACTTCACACCAATGCATATGACGAAGCGATAACGACACCAACAGAAGAAAGTGTAAGAAGAGCAATGGCCATACAACTTATTATTAACAGGGAGCTTGGCACTGCAAAGAATGAAAACCCTAACCAGGGTTCATTCCTGATTGAAGAACTCACCGATCTTGTTGAAGAAGCTGTATTGACAGAGTTTGACAGAATAACTGAAAGAGGCGGAGTATTGGGAGCCATGGAAAGAATGTATCAGCGGAATAAGATACAGGAAGAGAGCCTCTACTATGAACATCAGAAACATTCCGGCGAATTGCCACTCATCGGCGTTAATACGTTCCTGAATAAAAAAGGTAGCCCGACAATTCTGCCAACAGAAGTTATCCGGAGTACAACAGAGGAAAAAGAACAACAGATAAAAAGTTTGCAGGCCTTTTGGAAACGAAATGAAAACAGATCTGCAGAAATGTTACAACGACTAAAATCGGCAGCTATTAATAATGGAAACCTTTTTGCTGAACTGATGGAAACGGTAAAATATTGTTCGCTGGGGCAGATAACCCATGCACTATATGAAGTAGGCGGGCAGTACAGAAGAAATATGTAAATCAAAAAAGCCTTTCACTAAAGGCTTTTTTGATATAATGTTAACCACACGAAAACTTACTCAGCATCGGCTACTTTCTTCCCTGTTTTATCTATAATGATCCATTTACTGTCTTTCATCACTTTCGCAACTCCATCAGAAAATGAACCTGCAAACCCATATTTAAAGGGAATTACTTCTTTGCCCTGGATATCAATATAACCCCAATGCCCATTTTTGTTAACTGAAGAAAGCCCTTCTGAAAATTTTATGGCGTTATCATATACCAATGGAATTACCACTTTCCCGGCTGTATCAATAAAACCATAGTAGCCATTACTTACAACAGCAATGCCATTATAAAAAGACATGGCCTCGGAATATTGCAACCCAATCCTTAATTTACCAGTGCTGTCAAGGTATCCCCATTTTCCATTCTGTTTTACAGCAACAAACCCTTCGGAAAAAGTCAAAGCTTCATCATATATAAGTGGAATGATAAGTTTACCATCTTTATTGACAAAGCCGTACTTATCACCCTTTGCAACCTGTGATAAACCACATACGCAATCGTCTACATGGTCATATTCTTTGGCCCAAACCTGTCCATAACCTGCCATTGAAAAGAAAAAAGCTCCGAGTAAAAGACTATATTTCATAGCAGCAATTTTTAGGTTAGAGAATGTTTTTTACTGTATGTAAGCTACAATCCTGTAAAACCTATGGCCATGACTTAGGGCAGCAGAACAGATGATTTTTATTTGGGATTCAGTCTTTATATCTTGCCGTTGCCAGTAAAGCCTTTCAGGGAAACAATAACATCAGCTATTCCATACAATTTCAGCTAACTTCGCATCTTTCTAAAACTGAATACTTTGCGTTTTACAGAGTTTAATTTTCATCCGAACCTGCTGGAAGGAATTGAGGCATCCAATTATGAAACTGCTACACCGGTACAGGAACAGGTGATACCACCAATAATGGCCGGAAGGGATGTTATCGCTTCGGCACAAACAGGTACTGGAAAAACTGCAGCTTTTTTATTACCCGTCATGAACCGTCTGTTAAATAACCATGTGGATGGACAAGTGGGTGCATTGATAATTGTACCAACCCGGGAACTGGCAATTCAGATATCACAGCACATGGAAGGGCTTTCTTATTTCACCCACCTCAGTTCCATTGCTATTTACGGAGGCAATGATGCGCAGAATTTCGTAGCGGAAAAAAAGGCACTGCAGATGGGTGCCGATATTATTGTTTGCACACCCGGCCGTATGATTGCTCATGTAAACATGGGCTATGTAAACATGAAAGGGTTGCAATTTTTAGTATTAGATGAGGCAGACAGGATGCTCGATATGGGTTTTCAGGATGATATTAATAAGATCATCAAAGTACTTCCCGGAAAACGGCAGAATCTATTATTCTCCGCTACCATGCCGGAGAAGATAAGGCAGCTGGCAAAAAAGATATTGCATGAACCGGTTGAAATAAACATTGCTATTTCTAAACCACCGGAGAAGATCATACAAAAAGCGTTTGTGGTATATGAACCACAGAAACTGCCGCTGATAAAAAAAATACTGAAAGAAACACCGTATAAAAATGCATTGGTCTTTTGCAGCCGTAAGCAAACTGTAAAGCAGCTTACAAGAGAATTGAAACACGGCGGGATAAATGTTTCAGAAATTCATAGCGACCTGCTGCAATCAGAAAGGGAAAGTGTATTAAGTGCATTTACCGCCGGCCGTATCCCGGTGCTGGTGGCAACGGATATTTTAAGCCGCGGTATTGATATTGATACAATAGATGTGGTGATTAATTATGATGTGCCCGGTGATGGAGAGGACTATGTACACAGGATTGGTCGTACTGCAAGGGCGGAAGCAGATGGAGCGGCTTTTACATTGATTGGAGAAAAGGAGCAGAACAAGTTTGCATTAATTGAAAAATTGATTGGTAAAGAGGTGGAAAAAGGGCAGGTACCCAACGAATTAGGTGCTGCACCTGCTTATAACCCCCGGCTGCGCAGTGGTGGGAGCAAACCATATCGAAGATTCAATCGTCCTCAGGACAGGCGAAAAAAATAAATTTTGTAACTTTAAGGATGCAGTTAGCAATCACACAAAAAACGCTGAAGGTTTTTTTACCACTGTTGTTGTGCAACTTTCTCATGTTAAGTGCAATAGCTCAGCATCCTCCTGGCACCTCAACCATTAATAAAGAGGTGTTTCTGCGAGGCGCAAGTTTACCTGCAAAGGATTCAGCAGATGAGATCAGTGAGAAAATAACTTTGGCCCCCGGTGCAGGTTCCATGATGGCGAAGTATGGAAAAGCAAATCAGTTGTATAGCAATATGGTTGATTCTCTTTCAAAAGTTCTTTTCAGGTATCCATTGGTTGATTCTGCGGGCCTTAGTTATTCGGCTGAATGGGTAGGTACTCCGAATATGGGTTTGCGTCGTCCCAATTTTGTAGTAATACATTACACCGCTAATAATAGCTGCGACCAAACACTGCAGGAGTTTACAACTCCGGGCGGCAGGGAGGCCAGTGCTCATTATGTTATTTGTAAAGATGGAACGGTGCATCATATGCTGAATGACCTGTTACGTTCACATCATGCAGGCGATAGCAAGTGGGGCAATAACACCGATTTGAATTCAAGCAGCATTGGTATTGAGTTGGATAATAACGGCTATCAGCCCTTTACAGAAGCACAGATAAGCAGTTTAACTACTTTGCTCGACCGGCTTAAAACTGCCTATAAAATACCTGATGCCAACTTTATAGGCCATGGAGATGTAGCTCCGGCAAGAAAGATAGATCCCGGTTCAAAATTCCCATGGAAAGCATTGAGTGAAAAAGGTTTTGGTCTTTGGTGGGATGATACTACCAATGTGCAGGTTCCTGATAATTTTGATTACCTCATGGGCCTGCGGATAATTGGTTACGATATTTCTTCACCAGGTTCAGCATTGGCTGCTTTTAAGCGACATTTCATGGGTGATAACTCCAGTACTATAAATGCTGTGGTAAGAAAAATAATTTATGTGTTGTACCGTAAGTTTGTATAACTGCACCCGGTGTAATATCTGCTTCAGCTAATTCATTTACATGAAACTATTTTTAAAGGGTATTCCGTTTTTCATTGCAATCGCTTTTGCCTGGGGTTGCACACAAAGCAGGTATGCTACTACTAATAAAACTTATAAGAAACAGGTAAAGGAATATGCAAAACTATTAAGAGAGTACCCGGTAAAAGATTCAGCCGGGCTTCCTTATTCGGCAGATTGGGTTGGTACCACTAACCTTTCAATGCGTCGCCCTAATTTTGTCATCATCCACCATACAGCACAGAACAGTTGTGAACAAACACTGCAAACATTTACCTTGCCCCGCACACAGGTAAGTGCTCATTATGTTATCTGTAAAGATGGTACAGTGCATCATATGCTGAACGATCTGTTGAGAGCACATCATGCCGGGGTTAGTAAATGGGGAAATACAACTGATTTGAATTCGTCTTCCATTGGTATCGAATTAGATAATAATGGGTTTGAATTTTTTTCAGAAGCACAAATGAATAGTTTATTGATACTGCTTGACCGCCTGAAGAAAGCTTATAGTATCCCCGGTTCAAATTTTATTGGTCATGGGGATATTGCACCAACAAGAAAAAATGACCCAAATTGGCGGTTTCCCTGGAAGCTGTTATCAGAGAAAGGGTTTGGTTACTGGTACGAAGATGCAACTAATGTGATATTGCCGCCAGATTTTAACCATTTGAATGCTTTACGGATTGTTGGTTATGATATAAAAGATACAAATGCAGCCATCATTGGTTTTAAAAGACATTGGCTGCAGGATACAACAAGAGGATTGAATGAGCAACAATTAAAAATTTTATACCAGCTTAGCAAAAAATATCAATGAAGCTCTCCGGCCGCTTCGCGGTCCTCATACAAGTCCCGCAATTTTAATAACTCTGTTTTCATTTGCGAAACTATGATTTGATGCGTTGAAGATTTGATCAGGTTCTTTTGTTCCTGCGGATCGGTCTTCAAATCATACAACTCCCATTCATTTACGGAGTAGAAATAAATAAGTTTATACCGTTCACCCCTTACTCCGAGATGTTGAAGAACAGTATGATCGGCTTTATACTCATAAAAATGATAGTATAAATTATGTCTTGGTATAATTTTTTGTTTACCTGTCATGCTTGGTACTAAACTCAGGCCCTGCATAAAATCCGGAACTTTTATTCCTGCGGCATCCAGCATGGTAGGGGCATAGTCGATGGTCTGTGTCATATTGTTGTTGACAGAACCAGGTTTGATTTTTCCCGGCCATCTCATCAGCATCGGGGCCTGCATGGATACATCGTACATCCATCGTTTATCAAACCAGCCATTTTCACCAAGATACATTCCCTGGTCACCAGTGTAAATTACCAATGTGTTTTTGGTCAGCTTGTTTTTATCTATGTAATCTAAAACTCTTCCTACGTTTTCATCAACAGAAGTTACACAGGCCATATAATCCTGTATATACCATTGATATTTATATTTCAACAATTCTCTTCCTTTTGGCCGCAACAGTTGTAATAGCTTTCCTCTTTCTTCGTAAATCTTTTTAATGGCTGTTCTATCGGGTTCGGGAATACGATTGAAAATGGAATTATAATAAACAATATCAATAGAGTCAGGTTTTAACTCCGGGTTATCCATTAAATATTTCGGATCAACTTTCAAATCACTGCACAGTTTCATGTCATGCAGAATGCTCATGGTTTGTAAATGCCAGGCAGTGCCATGTCCTGCTGTATCGAGGTAAAGCGTAGGCGGTTCCGGAAATGTTTTACTATGGAACTCCTGGATATATTTTAGCGGAGCTAAAAAATAACGGTGCGGTGCTTTATGATGAATGTGCAGCACAAATGGTTTGGTCATGTCCCGGTTGTCTAACCATTTAATAGCCTCGTCTGTTATTACATCTGTTGCGTAACCATGATAAGTAGAAGTATCGCCTTTCATGGAAATAATTCTCGGTTCAAAGTATAGACCTTGCCCGGGTAAAATTTTCCAATAGTCAAAACCAGTGGGATAGGAGTGTAAATGCCATTTGCCAACAATGGCGGTTTGATAACCGTTCTGCTGAAATATTTTTGGCATGGTCAGTTTGGAAGAATCAAATCTTGTACGGTTGTCCTTCATGCCGTTTTTATGTGAATGTTGCCCGGTTATCAGAGTGGCCCTTACTGGTCCGCAGATAGAATTACTAACAAAGTTGCGTTTGAACAACATCCCTTCTTTTGCAAGCCTGTCAATATTCGGTGTGCTGATAAACTTTTTGTTATATGCACTGATAGCGTCTGCATCATGGTCGTCACTCATTATATAAATGATATTGGGTTGTTGCTGCCCGAATGCGACAGAAGAAAGAAGCAAATAAAGGAACAGTAACCGCATAACAAATATTTGTATAGCCTAAGATATGTAGATTTGAATAATAAATAGACGTATATGGAATTTGGAAGAGTGCCGGAAGCAGAACTAAACAGTATTGACTTTAGCCTGCCACAGGAACCGGCATTTAACAAACAGGTATTGAAAGGTAAACCCGTAAAGAATCCCAAAGTATATGTTGGCTGTGCCAAATGGGGAAGAACCGAATGGGTTGGAAAAATCTATCCCCCAAAAACAAAAGAAAAGGATTTTCTCCAGCATTATGTAGAGCATTACAATTGTATTGAACTGAATGCAACACATTATAAAGTGTATGGGGAACTGGGGATAAAAAAATGGGCAGAGAAAGCGAAGGATAAAGATTTTTTGTTTTGTCCCAAGATGTATAAAGGCGTTACTCATTTCGGCAGCTTAAAAGGGAAAGATTTTATATCGAATGAATTTCTTCGTGGAGTAACTGCTTTTGAGAAACATCTTGGCCCTATCTTCGTGCAGGTGAGTGATAGCTTTTCTCCGAAGAGAAAAGAAGAATTGTTTACGTATTTAAAGTCGCTGCCAACCGATTTACAATTCTTTTTAGAAGTTCGTCACCCGGATTGGTTTGGGAAAGAAAAGGATAGAGAAGATATGTTCAACTTCCTGAAAGAAAATAATATGGGAGCAGTGATTACCGACACTGCAGGCAGAAGGGATTGTGCCCATATGCATCTCACACTTCCCAAAACTTTTATCCGTTATGTTGGTAATAGTTTACATCCAACTGATAATACAAGAATTGATGCCTGGGTGAAAAGAATGAAATATTGGTTAGACAAAGGAATGGAAGAGCTATATTTTTTCATGCACATGCATGAGGAAGCTACATCACCTGAACTAACTGTTTATTTGGTTGATAAAATGAATAAGACTTGTGGGTTGAATCTAATTAAGCCAAAGTTTATTGATTCTTCCATATTACCAAAACCCGAACCAAAACAAAAAGGATTATTTGATTAACGTACTTCAAATAATTCATCCCATCTTGTAGTGTGTCTTGGACTGATAAAATTTTGCTGCATTTTCCAATTGCGTTGAGTCCCGGATGCGGCAAATTTTAGCACATCGTCCCGCTGACTGAAATTTACATTGTCAATCATTTCCATCAGCTTCCGTTCGCAGTTTTTTGTCTCGGATACAAATAGATTTCCCTGTATGGATGTATCAGGTACAATGCCGCTGAGTATAACACCGGCCTTTTTATATAAGGTGCCTGGTTTATATAACATATCTGCTATTTCTATGGCTGCCTTTATTAGCTTATTAGTAAAAGATGTGGCAGCTGGTAAAGTAAAAGAATCAGCATGAGTGGCGCCATAGAAATTCACACTGTGTGTTTCTTCTTTTGCCACTACAAATACACTAATAGTTTTTGCAGCACAATGCTGCCGTCTCAATTTTTCTGCTGCTCTTGAAGTATAGGTTGCCACGGCTTCCCTGATAGAAGCAATATCTCCAACAGGGCTGCCAAACATTCTTGTCGTTGCAATCATTTTTTTATTCACCAGTTCTTCTTTCATGTCTTTTGCAGCCTCACCATTCAATTCTTTTAATAACCGGGAACCAACAACACCACCCATATTTTTAAACATCCAATAATCAGGCATAGAAGCTAAATCCCATCCACTAAAGATGCCCATATTATATAATTTAGTGGCATATGCCCCACCTACTCCCCATATATTCCCAAGCCTGGTTTGTTGCAAAGCCCTCTGCTGTTCCTGTCTTGTTGCCAATACAGTAACACATCCGGAAGCCTCCTTATCTTTTTTTGCAATGTAGTTAGCAAGTTTGGCCAGTGTTTTTGTAGGAGCCACCCCAATCGAAACAGAAATGCCTGTCCACTTTTCTATTGTCTCTTTAATTTTTTTAGCTACCGCAGGTAATTCTTTTACAGGTATCGCACTAAGGTCGGCAAAAGCTTCGTCTACCGAATAGACTTCCACATTATCCCTCCCCACAATCATCCGTAAGGTTTCCATTACCCGCCAGCTTAAGTCACCGTACAAATTATAATTAGAAGAAAATACAGCTATATCGTGGAGGGCTATCAATGATTTAGATTCAAAGAAAGGACCAGCCATTGGTATGCCAGCATCTTTTGCTTCATCGCTTCGGGAAACAATACATCCATCGTTATTGCTTAGTACAACAACTGGCTTGTTGATGAGTTCGGGTTTAAATAACCGTTCACAGGAACAATAAAAACTATTACAGTCAACTATTGCTTTCATGGTTGGTGATGAACCCCGACGGTGGCTTTCGCCCCGTCGGCGGTTAGGAAAGAGACTATACCTCCATAATATATTTATCTAAACCTGTTTGTTCTTCAAGCGATTTATGAGCTTCTTCAAAATTCGTAAGTGTTCCAAATCGCTTTAAAATTTCATTGACAGAAATAATATTATTATCATTTGCTAATGTTGAATTATAAGAGGAAAATTCCCAATCCCTCAAATTGCTTACAAAACCATGATGTACTGGGTTTCGGTTGCAGTAGTAAATCATTGAAATAAGGTAGCTTTCATCCTCTACCCACTTTCTTTCAAAAGGAGATTCAAATAATGGGCCTGTCCGCTTATGGGCCTTATTGATTGATTGAGCATACGAGTTAAAGAAATGGCCTAATTGCTTTGATGCATCAAGCCTGAACAGTCCTTCTTTACCATCTGTACGGGGTACTTGCACATTTTCCTTTATACGCACCAGTAGATGAAAGTGATTTCTTAGTAAACAGTAAGCAAGGGTTTCCAAGACATCGGCACAGTAGAATTTATACTGCTCAAGAAAGTAGTAATAATTTCTTTTTTCCTTGAAAAGGTCTTCGCCATTTACTCCCCGGTTGTAGATGTGAAAGTACTGGCTCTCGATGAGTGGTTGAATGTCCATAGTTTTATTCGCTATATAGTTTTATAATTTAGCCGCCGTCAGGGTTTTCAACCGCTGACGGGGCTGTTTTACACCGGATGAATTACATATGTAACCACTCCCCAAACAGAAAAATTAGTGAACTCTGCCAGGTTAATATTTTTATACCTGTTGTTTTCCGGAATTAAAAAGGCAGACGAAAAATTTTTGTGAAATCGTCTCACCAATAATTCGCCATTAAGAATAGCAACAATAATTTTTCCATTGACCAACTTTACCGAACGGTCAACGATTAATATATCATTGTCAAATACCCCGGCATCTTTCATGGCATCGCCTTTCATTTTAAAAAAGAAAGTAGCTGGTTTGTTCCGGATCAGTTGCTCATTCAGATCAATACCCCGTTCCATATAGTCATCAGCAGCGGCACCAAAGCCGGTGGCGTTGGCTGTTTTTACTTCTTGCTGCTTAAATTGCTTCGAGCCTTTATAGGCGGCACCGTAAAACTCTTCCTCCTCCATAAAATTAATTTTGGTAAAACTAAATAATTTAGTAAATTAGTGCTAAGAAAATAGGTAAGTATTTTCTAAAAATTTAAATGGAGGGTTATGAAAACTATTATTGACACTATTCCCGGCTACCGGGTGTATGAGTATTTATTGGTGCTGAGTCCGCATGAAGAATTGTGGAACCGCATCATGAAAGTAAAGGAAGAGTTTTCAACAGAATACAAATCAGATCATGCCAGGTGGGGCAAACCACAAATCACCCTAGTCAATTTTGTACAATATGGAATGATGGAGGAACGCATCATTAACCGGCTTCGAACAGTAGCAATGGGTTATCCGCCATTTAAGGTAGAACTGAAAGACTTCGGCAGCTTCCCATCGCATACTATATATATAAATGTAACAAGTAAATTACCAGTTCAGGGTTTAGTGAAGGAGATCCGTACAGATGGACAGCGACTAATGAAACTCAATGACGATAACAAACCTCATTTCATTATGGAGCCACACTTAACCATTGCCAGGAAATTAAAACCCTGGCAATATGAAAAAGGCTGGTTGGAATACAGCAACAAACATTTTACAGGCCGGTTTATTGCGGATAGTATGACTTTACTGAAAAGACCGGTTGGCGAAATGAAATATCATATTGCAGCAAAATTTGAATTTCAAAACCTGCCGGTTACTACAAAGCAGGGAGAATTATTTGGATAAAAGCCCCGTCAGTGACGGCGGCAGCAAATAGGTGGGATGGGTAATGTGAGACAGAAGGAGAATAAAGAGTAAGTGAAGTTTGAAGAACCCTGTCAGCGGTTGAATACCCTGATGGCGGTTTAAGTGAGAAAGAGACAACTCTTTGTTCTCCTTTTTTATTTGTAATAACCAAAACAAAACAGATATGTCAGAGAAATTGAAGCAGGACCATTTTAAAGTACAAGCAAAGCAACAGGAAGAAGGAACACAGTATTTAGCAGGAAGAGGTGCTCAAATCAACACCAAGAACCGTTTCCTGAAAAATGAAAGCACAAGAGAACACATTGAAGGTATTGATGACTGGGAAGAAAGCAACGTTCCAACTACCTACATGGAACAGGAATCAAAAACCATCGTCAATAAAGTAGAGAGTAAAGATGTGGGCATGGGCTACAGCATGAATCCCTATGCCGGTTGTGAACATGGTTGTATTTACTGCTATGCCAGAAACGTACATGAGTACTGGGGCTATAGTGCCGGTCTTGATTTTGAAAGAAAAATTATTATCAAGAAAAATGCACCGCAACTACTTCGTAAATTTTTAATGCACCCGAAATGGGATGGCACACCCATCATGCTGAGCGGTAACACCGATTGTTATCAACCGGCTGAACAAAAGTATCGGTTAACAAGAGGCCTGCTGGAAGTATGTAATGAATTTAATCAACCTGTTGGTATACTCACCAAAAATTCCTGGATATTAAAAGACAAAGATGTGTTGCAGGAAATGGCAAAGAAGCGATTAGTATCAGCAATGGTATCTATTACTTCTTTTAATGAAGATTTACGAAGAATAATGGAGCCAAGAACTACCACGGCGAAGCAAAAACTAAAAGTAATAAATGAATTGAGTACTGCCGGAGTAAGAATGGGTATTATGATGGGGCCGATGATACCTGGACTGAATGAACATGAAATGCAACGCATCATGAAAGCAGCAGCAGATAATGGTGCCACATTTACGGCTTACACTTTTATCAGATTGAATGGTGCTATCAAGTTTTTATTTCATGATTGGTTGTTTAAAAACTTTCCTGACCGGGCGGATAAAGTATGGCACCTGATAGAACAAAGCCATGATGGAAAAGTAAATGATACCCGCTGGGGTGTTCGTATGCGGGGCGAAGGGAATATTGCCGACATGGTAGCCCAACAGTATAGAAAGTATGGTAAGCTTTACAACATGAATGCGGAAGAATGGAGTTTGGATACGTCCATTTTCCGCAGACCTGGAGAACAGGGGAGATTATTCTGATTCAAACACCAGCAAAATGTCATCTCCTTGATAAAGCACTAATGTCTTGTCTTTCACTTCAAACCTATTCACTTTCTCCAACTGGTTGAAGAAAGAGTCTTCTGTTTTTTGCACTCCTTCACAATACATTTTAGTAGAAAAAATATTTTTGAAACTAATTGTATTGTCGCTGATTGTAAAGTTGCTGCCAAACGTATTACAACTGCCATTGCCACCGGCACTTTTCTTTTCTTTGTTGAATTTGATAAAGGCTTTTGTGTTTATTTCTTCCATCCCGTTTTCTGTATGAATTTTCTGTAACAACCATTTGGTATCGTACAAACAAGTAGTGGGCCTTGCATTTTCTTTTTTCATTATAAAAGCAGAGAGCAGGATAAAAGCACCTGCACTGATAAATGTAATTAGTTTCATATCAACTGATTTAGATTCAGTAAGCTGATGCATAAGGGATATTCTTTTCATAAGGCAAAAGAACGTTTATGTAATTCTTTAACATTTCGCATCCGGGTATTAAATCTCTGCTTATGCGAAAGTTAATTTCTATCTTGGCCGCTATCGTAGTATTGAACAGCTCAGCCCGGTCCCAGCAATGGGACAGGAAAATGCTGGTGAAGAAAATGGACATCAGGATTAAAGCAGATGCTTTTACAGCCACTACTTTTATTGAAATGGAATTCTCCAACCCAACGGATAAGGAGCTGGAAGGCCTCTACAATTTTGAGCTGGAGCCGGGTCAGGCTATTACAGCCTTCCAGCTTGATCTGTTTGGTAAATTTCGTGACGGATCTATTGAAGAAAAATGGAAGGCCACAAATGCTTACAATACTATTGTTGGCAAACGAGTTGACCCGGCACTGCTAAGGATGGAGTACTATAATCATTACAGCCTTCGTATTTACCCGGTCCCTGCAAAAGGCAGCAGGAGGATCACAATGACGATACAGCAACTGCTGTCAATTAATAAGGAAGCGGCAATTTACAAATTGCCATTAAAAATCAACGATGAAATCGAACAATTAAATGTTAGTATCCGGGTCAATGGCAGCACCGGGTTTCCCTGGGTAATCAGGGGTTTGCTTACTGACCAGGTGTTTACTGGCAGCGAAAATTTTCATCAGCTTGTATGGAAGGCTACCATGTTAAAGGCAGATAAACCGCTTTCTTTTTCTATTCCACTTTCTTTGCAACAGCCTGTTTTATGTACAAAGAGTATCGATGGAAAAACATTTTTTGCATTGCGCCTGATACCTACCATTCAAAAGGAGTACAGGATTCAACCTGGCAAGGTTACCGTTTTTTGGGATGTGTCCGCAACAGGAAAGGCAAGAAATATATCTAAGGAAATTGCTTTTTTGAAGCAGTATGTGATTTCAAACAAAATTTCTCAATTAACAATCATTCCTTTTAATCATAAAATACAGGATACCGCTGTTTTTTATACCAATAATAATTTTAACAGCCGTTGGGCAGACTACCTGCAATCGTTGCAGTATGAGGGGGCCACACAGTTTGGAATCCTTGATTTTTCTGTAGTTAGTGATGATGCAATTCTTTTGTTCAGTGATGGAAGAAATAGTTTTGGGAAAGAGTTGCCCAATACAGGGTATATCCATACTTATTGCATTAACTCCGCTCCATCTGCTGATATTGCTCATCTTGAAAAGATAATTGGTCAGTCGGGAGGTCGGTATATTAATCTTAACAGTCTTGGTGCAGAAGAGGCAGTTACTCTTGCGGGAAAGGCAGAAAATATTTTACTGGGTATTTCTGCTTCAGGAATAAAACTTGAGATCAACGAAAAGCTTTCTACGTTAAAAAATGATACTTTACTTCTGACCGGTACGATTCCATCATCGGCGCAAAAAATCATTTTATCATATGGCAATAATTCAAAAATAAATGCAGAGGAAACAATCGATGTGACAAGTAATAATGCCTGCGAAGAGTCTGCTATTGAGAGAATTAATATGCTTAGCATTTTTGACAGCTATAGCAACAGCAGATATTATTGGATGGATGCCTTGACATTTGGTAAGCAAGAGAAGGTTGTTACAATGAATACCGCTTATATAGTGCTTGAGAAAGTTGAGGACTATATCAAGTTTAATATACTGCCTCCGAAAGAACTAGAGCCACAGTGTGATATGAACATTTTTGTGAAAGCGGATGAAGAAAGGAGAAGGCAATATAAAAAACTAAGCGAGTTTAATATACTGTCAATTGTGGCAAGTGAGTATAATCAAAGGATATTCTGGTGGGATAAAAATCAACCAATGATCTCACTTACAGAAATGAAAGAACAAGATGGGGCTATTCCAGATAAACCAAAAACCTCTGTCGAAAATGACAAGGCCGGTTCTGCATCAGCAGTAATAACAACACCTGAGGTGAAAGGGACTGAACAGGTGCAGACTATGAACGAGGTGGTAGTTACAGCAATGGGACAATCGAGGCAGCCCAAAGAGCTTGGTTATTCGGTATCAAGGGTATGGGCATTGGAGCTTACACAATCCAGGTCAGTTAATCTTCAAAATGGATTGACAGGTAAAGTATCGGGCCTTAATGTACAGACAACAAACAGTGGGGTTTTTGGCGATACCAGGATCACATTAAGAGGCATCAGATCGCTTACGGGCAATAACCAGCCGATGCTTGTCCTGGATGGGTCGCCGGTTGACCTTAAGCTAATAAACTCCATTAATCCAAATGATGTAAGGGATGTTACTGTTCTCAAAAGCCCTGCAGCCACTGCTATTTATGGACCAGATGGAGTTAATGGCGTATTAATAGTTCAAACAAAGAAAGGAATCCGTAACTACTATAATTATTCCTGGAGCAGTTATAAATTAAAGGACAGGGAGGATGTAGATTATTTAGCTGAAATCAAAGCTGCCTCTTACGGAGATAAAATATCTAAATACAAAGAATTAAGAAAGCAATATGGTTATGAGGCCGGATTTTATTTCGATGTTGCACAACATCTTTATGAAGTTGGTTACAGAAAAGATGCCCTTGAAATTCTTTTTTCAGCGGTGGAAATAACAGAAGGCGACCTGCAGATCCAAAAAGCTATGGGATACATTCTGGAAGCATGGAAACAATATGATGAAGCAATAAAAATTTACAGCAACTTGCTGGAAAAGAATGATAAAGATTTCCAGACATGGAGAAATATGGCACTGACCTATTATCAAAAAGGAGATTATCAAACAGCAGTGGATGTTTTTTATAAAGCGATTACTAAAACGGACGATTATAACGGATATAGCGACCGGTCAACAAAAGGGATGATGTTGCAGGAGATGAATGCTATCATTGCAATTCATAAGGATGTACTTGATATTTCAAAGATCAATCAGCAACTGATCAGGCCGCTGTTTGTTGACCTGAGAATCACAGTGGATTGCAACAGCAGGGAATTATATGGTAAAGTCCTGGTTGCTGAACCCGACGGCAAAGTTTGCTCTTATTTAAAACCGGATGTTACAGACGGAGGCAGGTACACGAAAAATGATTATTATTACCAGTATTACAATTCCGATGAACCAGAGGAATACCAGGTAAAGCAGGCTAAAAGTGGAAAATATAAGATTAAGCTAAGCTATTCAGGTTATGGCGGTTATTACTATGGTGTTAAAGTGCCAACAGTCGTTAAGATTACAACATTTAAAAATTTCGGCAAGGCTAATCAAACATTGGAAGTGGAAAATGTGATCATGGACAACCAGTATGGCGAAGTGGAGATTGCAGAAGTGAAATGGTGATCAGACTTTCACATAAATCTTCCTCTTATCCATCCAGTAGCAAATGGCCCACATAAGGGTGATGACACAAATGGCATACAGGAGAGAGCCGATTTTAGGATCGCCGGGAATATGAACCAGCACTTTTTGATATAACCAATTCCAGGGGTTGGTATATATCATTACGCCTTTATCATTCAGGTGGTCAGGTATGCGGATCAAGGCCAGCCCTTTTGGCAAAAAAGCACTCAAAGCAAAGACGAACAATGCATTTTTACCAAACACATCAAAAAATCTACTGAACCATCCTTTTACATTTTTGAATTCTATCAGGTAAATCATTGTGGCGATAGTGATAATGGCAAGACCGGTTGTATAAATTGTATAAGAGCTGGTCCATATCTTTTTATTGATCGGGAAAACCATGTCCCAGCAAAAACCAGTAAGGATAAGGGCAATACCTGCAACAAACAAACCAGTCAGCATTTCAAAGTTTTTCCCCTTTTTTTGAATGTAATCACCAACCAGGTAGCCAAAAATTACCTGAACAATTGCAGGTATGGTACTCATAATACCTTCAGGATCAAAAGGGACCTTTTCGCCTTTATAGATATGAGCAAGTCCAAGCACAGCCCTGTCTACTTTATTGCCAAACCAACCAGTCATACTGTAAGGGTCGGTTTTGTCGCCAAGTAAAAAGCAAAGAGCCCAATAAAGCAGTAATAATATTAACCCAACTAAGAAAGCGGTTCTTGCTTTCAGGTAGTAAATAATTACCGAGGCAAAGAAATAGCAAAGAGCAATTCTGGCAAGTACCCCTAAGATGCGGACTCCCTGCGGTATTCCTTTAGCATCAACATAGGCCCATTGCTTAAACACCAAACCAGCATCGGTCCATCTGACAAAAGGCCACCAGGTAAGAAACAGCCCAATCCCAAATATTAAGAGGCTTCTCTTAAGCACTTTTTTCCAGAAAAAAGCGTCACCACCGGCTTCCAGTTTTGGCATTACAAAAGACAATGCGTTACCTACTGCAAATAAAAAGAAAGGAAATACGAGGTCAGTTGGAGTCAGGCCATGCCACTTTGCATGATCAAGCGGGGCATAAATATGAGCCCAGCTTCCGGGATTATTTACCAGGATCATGAGGCAAACCGTAGCGCCACGAAATACATCAAGAGAGTAGAATCGCTGGTTCAAGCGGCAAGTTTTAGTAGCTGAAGATAGCAGAAAGTTAAGAGTCTGGGTCAATGCAGGAGCGATTATCCTGTGATGATGGGCCTCCGGGCCGTTCATTTTGCATGCACTCTGCATACACTCTTTATGCATTTGCTATGCTTCCGTCATACTTGTACTATACAACTCCCCGGAGGCTACCCGGTACAAAAGCAGTACTATCCAAGGTGAAATAAGATAATAATCCGGTATCGTATTCTTACTTATGACTTATCAACTTATGGGGGTAAATCCTTCAAAATCTGCACATTTTATTCTCTTTCCACTCACATCTTACCCTATATTTGCAAGCAAAATTTAGGGTAAAGGGCTACCGATATTCCTGAAATCCTATAATTCAATGAAAACCAGTCATATAAATTTTTTTTATGTGATTGAGATGGCGAAGCCATCCAAAAAAAAGCCGAATTGAGCAGAAAGTGGTTAGCCGTATATACACGGCCAAGGTGGGAGAAAAAAGTGAACCAGCTTCTTACTGAAAAGGGACTCGAAAGTTATTGTCCTTTGAATAAGGTAAGACGTAAATGGAGTGACAGGGTAAAAGTGGTGGAGGAACCCTTGTTCAAATCATATGTGTTTGTAAAAGTGAATGATGAAGACCGCAGCAATGTGCGGATGACCAACGGGGCCATCAATTTTGTTTATTGGGATGGCAAACCTGCTGTGATAAAAGAGAAAGAAATTACTGCTATTAAGCGTTTTTTAAATGAGTATGAAAATGTGGAAGCAAGGCCAGTGGAATTAAAAGTGAACCAACGGGTACGCATTACTAATGGAACACTGATGGATAAAGAAGGTAAAGTGCTGGATGTACGCCATAAAACCGCCAAAGTTGCTATTGACAGCCTGGGGTATATTTTGGTAGCCTATATTGAGAGAAGTAAATTAACTTCGGCACAGCCTAAGTAAAACCAAACCTTATTTTGCAGCAAAGGCTGCATTTATATTAAAGACGTATCAATGAAATTCACCCGGATTTTATTATTGCTTGTTTTTCCAGTTTATTTTTTCTCCTGCAAGCCACAGCAAAAGCTTCCTAACTACCTTGAAAGAGTGACCGACACCAGCGGAAAAGGCGCTGCTGTGGTAATTCCCGAATTAAGAATTCAGAAGAATGACCTGCTTTCTATCCAGGTGTATAGTCTCAGCACCAAACCTGAAATAGACCAGTATTATAATCTTCCACTAGGATATACCGGGGCAGGCAGTTCGCAGGGGCAGGGTGCTTCAACCGGGGGATTCCTTGTGGATGGGGCTGGCAACATAGAGCATCCAAGATTGGGTGTTTTTCATGCGGAGGGACTGACCAAGCAACAACTGGCTGCCGAATTTAAAAAACGATTGACACAGCCGGTTGAATTACTGAAGGACCCTACTGTGATTATCCGTTTTTTGAATTATAAAGTAACAGTGATAGGAGAAGTGGCAAAACCGGGTACTATCAATGTTCCCGGTGAGCGGATAACAATCCTTGAAGCTATTGGCCTGTCAGGTGATATAACACAGTATGGAAGAAAAAATACTGTAAAAGTAGTAAGAGAGCTGGATGGCAAAAGAGAAACAGGAACGATCGACCTCTCTTCTGACTCACTTTTTATGTCGCCTTATTATAATCTTATGCAAAATGATGTGGTAATGGTCGAGCCATCAAAAATCAAAGCAAGATCAGCTGAGCAGGCAGTAGTGGCACAAAAAGTATCTTTTGCTTTAACAATAGCAACTGTAGCCGCATCAATTGCAAACATCTTCATCCGGTAATACGGGTGGTTTAAAATCTGAAGATGGAAGAATCTTATAAGAATAATAACAACGCCAAATCTGAACTCTGGAGCCTGAGCTTACGGGATGTTTTTTATAAATATGTCAGGTTTTTGCCTCTTTTTATTTTATCAGTTGCCTTTGCGTTGCTGATTGCTTACCTGTACCTGAGGTATAGCATACCTGTTTACAGTGTAAGCGGTTCTATGCTTATAAGAAGTGAACAACCCGGCGGCCAACGTAATAATGAGCTGGAAAACCTGATTAGTGGCAACAAGGCCGATAATATTGCGAATGAAATCGAAGTGCTGAAATCAAGGCCGTTGATGCAACGGGTTGTGGATAGCCTGGATCTGCAGTATAGTTATAGCGCAAAAGGAAAGATAAAAACTGTTAACATCTATAACCAAGGGCCATTCATAATGGAGGCACTTGAAATTTTTGATTCTACCCGGGCATTCACTTTCAAGGTGAAATTTCAGAATGAAAAGGAATTTCGCATAAATGACGATAACACTACTTTCAGATTTGACCAGGTTTTCAAGAATGAAAAAGGAGTGTTCAGACTTGTTCGGAATCCCATTTCTTCTGTAAGCAAAGAATACTCTGTTACCTGGACACCGACATATTCGGCAGCCAGTCAGTACGCAGGGGCAATACAGGTAAGTCTGAAAACAACCGGAACGGGAATCCTTTACATCAGCATGAGGACTACCAATTCCAAGATGGGAGCTGACATTATTAATAAATTAATGGAAGAGTATGCCCGGTACAGTGTGGAGCAGAAAGATAAGGCATCAGTACAAAAACTCAGTTTTATTGATGCAAGATTGGAGGATTACCGAAAAAAAATAGATACTGTTCAGAATATTCTTAACGCATTTGAAAGAGAGAATAATCTTATTGATTCAAAAGCCCAGTCAGATAATTACTTTGGAACTATCAGTGATGCTGATAAGGTAATTAATGAACAAACACTCAAGCTGGATGTGGCGGATATACTCAGCAACTATCTTCGTGAGAAAAGAAACCAGTATGAAAAAGTACCGACCACACTAAATCTTGATGATATAACGCTAAATCAATTGGTGACTGAGTATAACAAGACACAGATTATACGTCAGCAATTACTGGATGCAAATGTTCCGGTAAACAACCCTGCTGTAAAAGAAGCAAGCGACCAGATTGAGAAGCTTAGGACAAGTATTCAGGAGAATTTAAAGAACATCAGGTCGTCAATTAATTCCAGCATCAGTTCTATTCGGGGTAAAAGCCAATTGAGTCAAACACAGCTTAGAGCTATGCCTGAAAAGGTCAAAGAGCAATTACAGATACAAAGGCAACTGGAAGGATTGCAAGCCCTGTACAAGTTCTTGCAGGAAGAAAGAGAAAAGCAGGCTATCATTAAATCTGCCAACGTACCCAATTCAGATATTATCAATATGGCCTATGCCTCCACTGTACCAGTAAAGCCAAACCGCAGGGCTATCCAGATGCTGGCAATATTGTTAGGTATCGGATTACCTGCTTTGATTATTTTCCTTAGTGAAATACTGAATGATAAGGTTAGTACCAGGTTTGATATTGAAAAAATAACATCGGCTCCGATATTGGGAGAGATTGGCCATTCATACTCTGATAAAGTATTAGTGGTAAATAAGACCACCCGCAGCATGGTGGCTGAGCAATTCAGGATTATCCGTTCCAACTTGCAATATATTCTCAATAAAAAGGAGAAATCGACCATCCTGTTTACTTCATCTTTCAGCGGGGAAGGAAAATCTTATGTTACAACAAATATGGGGGCGGTATTGGCATTAGCAGGTAAGAAGACCGTAATTCTTGAGTTTGATATCCGGAAGCCAAAGGTTCTTTCGGGTTTGGGGATTGCTAAAGGGCCTGGTATAACTAACTTCCTCATTGGCAAAGTTGCTGACCTGAATGAGGTAATAAAACCAGTACCTGAACATGAAAACCTTTTTGTTTTAGGCTGTGGTCCCATACCTCCTAATCCTGCTGAACTATTACTGGATAAGAAAATGGATGAGTTGTTTGCCTGGTTAAAAGAGAATTTTGATATTGTTTTAGTGGATACAGCTCCGGTAGGTATGGTTAGTGATGCAATGACATTAAGCAAATACGCTGACTCTACTTTGTATCTTGTACGCCAGGGCCACACATTTAAAAAACAGATTGCACTTATTGATGAATTCTATAAAGAAGAGAAGTTACCCAAGCTTTCTATTATTATCAATGATGTGAAGATGAAACCCGGTTATGGTTATTACGGCTATGGCCGTTATGGATATGGATATGGATATGGCTATGGAAGTTATTATGAAGAGGAAACGCCACCGCAAAATTTTATAGAAAAAATAATAGCCTTTCTTGATGTTCGCCGGTTTTTCGGAAAATCAAAAAGAAAGAAAAACTAAATCACCCAGACGTTCAATGCGAATTTTAATAACAGGTGGAGCCGGATTCATAGGCTCTAACCTTGTTGAAAAGTTATTGGAAGATAAGAGAGTAACTGTGGTAAGAGTATTGGATAATCTTGCAACAGGATCAATGAATAATATTAATGAGTTTGCCGACAATCCGAGATTTGAATTTACAAAAGGCGATATCAGGGATTATAAAACCTGTGCAGCAGCCTGCGAGGGCATAGACATTATCTCTCACCAGGCGGCCCTTGGCTCTGTTCCCCGCTCCATTAATGATCCGCTTACAACGAATGATGTAAACATAACTGGCACACTGAATATTTTCACGGCTGCCAAAGAAAAAAATATCAGGCGGGTAGTATATGCAGCCAGCTCTTCCACTTATGGCGATCATCCCGGTCTGCCAAAAGTAGAAGACAAAATTGGTAACCCGCTTTCTCCTTATGCTGTTACGAAATATGTGAACGAGTTATATGCAAGGGTGTATGCAGATCTGTACAGTATTGAATTGATTGGCTTGCGGTATTTCAACATTTTTGGCCCCAAACAAAATCCTGCCGGCCCTTATGCGGCTGTTATTCCCATTTTTGCGGAAGCATTATTGAATAATAAATCGCCGCTGATAAACGGTGACGGGCATCATACCCGTGACTTTACCTATGTAGATAATGCTGTGCAGGCAAACATACTCTCCTTTTTTACTGCTAATCCTAAAGCGGTGAACCAGGTGTATAATATTGCCTGCGGACATAAGACCTCTTTGCTGGAATTGTTTGACGGATTAAAAAAAGAGGCTGGCAGTTCACTGCAACCAATACATGGGCCTGAAAGAAGAGGCGATGTAAAACATAGTTTGGCAGATATATCTAAAGCTAAAGAACTGCTTGGTTATAATCCTTCTGTTTCCATAGAAGAAGGATTGAGGAAAACATTTCAATGGTACAAGGAACAGCATAAGGCATAAATGCAAAAAACAATTATTATAACGGGCGGCGCAGGGTTTATCGGCTCACATGTGGTCCGCCTGTTTGTAAATAAATATCCGGAGTATCGTATTGTTAACCTGGATGCACTTACTTATGCGGGCAACCTGGAAAACCTCAGAGATATTGAAACTGCGCCAAATTATGTTTTTGAAAAAGCAGATATCCTGCATACTGAAGATCTGGAAAGAATTTTTACAACATACCAGCCGGATGGTGTTATTCACCTGGCAGCAGAGAGTCATGTGGACCGTTCTATCCTTTCACCGCTTGATTTTGTTTACACTAATGTTATCGGTACCGTCAATCTGCTGAATGCTGCAAAAAAATGCTGGGCGGGTAAAACAGAAGGCAAACGGTTTTATCATGTGTCAACAGATGAAGTGTATGGAGCTTTGGGTGATACAGGATTTTTTACAGAAGAAACATCGTATGCTCCTAATTCTCCTTACTCGGCCAGCAAAGCTTCGTCCGATCATTTTGTAAGAGCTTATGGAGAAACTTATCAGCTCCCGGTAATTATTACCAACTGCTCAAACAATTACGGACCTAATCATTTCCCCGAAAAATTAATCCCACTTTTCATTAATAATATTATTGAGAAAAAACCATTACCCGTTTATGGCGACGGTTTATATACAAGGGACTGGCTTTTTGTAAAAGATCATGCAACAGCTATTGACCTTGTTTTTCACAAAGGCAATAATTATGAAACTTACAATATCGGTGGCTTTAATGAATGGAGGAATATTGATCTCGTAAAGCTGCTCTGTAAACTAATGGATGAGAAATTGGGCAATGCTGCCGGCACCAGTGAAAAACTGATTACTTATGTAAAAGACCGGCCGGGACATGACCGGCGATATGCCATTGATGCCTCAAAAATCAATAAAGAACTAGGCTGGAAACCTTCCGTTACTTTTGAGGAAGGATTAAGCCAGACAATTGACTGGTACCTGGAGAATACAGGCTGGCTGAAACATGTTACCAGCGGTGAATACATGAAGTATTATGATCTGCAGTATTCAAAACGATAAGCTATGAAGGGAATTATTTTGGCCGGAGGATCTGGTACAAGATTGTACCCCATCACCAAAGCTATTTCCAAACAGCTGATGCCCATCTATGATAAGCCGATGATCTATTATCCCTTATCTGTGTTGATGATGGCGGGTATCAGTGAAGTCTTAATTATTACCACACCAGAAGATAATGCCCAATTCAAAAGATTGCTGGGAGATGGCAGCCAGGTAGGTTGCAAATTTGAATATGCGGTGCAGGAAGTTCCCAATGGACTGGCGCAGGCATTTGTTATCGGAGCATCCTTTATTGGTAACGATAAAGTAGCACTAGTGCTGGGCGATAATATATTTTATGGAACCGGCCTCGACAAGCAACTACAGTCATTAGCTGATGTGGAAGGTGGTTATGTATTTGCTTACCAGGTTTCTGATCCGGAACGATATGGTGTGGTTGAATTCGATGCTGATATGAAAGCCATTTCCATTGAGGAAAAACCTAAACAGCCAAAATCAAACTTCGCTGTGCCCGGTTTATATTTTTATGATAACGAAGTAGTGGCTATCGCCAGGAATCTTCAGCCTTCTGCAAGGGGGGAGTATGAGATCACAGATGTGAACAAAGCGTATTTACAAAAAGGAAAATTAAAAGTTTCCATCCTGGATAAAGGCACTGCCTGGTTAGATACCGGTACTTTCGATTCCCTAAGTGATGCCAGTGAATTTGTAAGGGTAATTGAAAAAAGGCAGGGAACCAAGATTGGTTGTATAGAAGAAGTGGCGTACAGGAATGGATTTATTACCAAAGAACAATTGATGACACTTGGTGAAGGATTGGCAAAAAGTGGCTACGGAGAATACCTGAAAAAGATTGCCGCTACCTGATATGAATTATTTTGCTCACAGTTCAGCTATTATCGATGAAGGTTGCCAGATAGGAGAAGGAACCAGGATCTGGCATTTCAGCCACATCATGCCCGGATGTGTGATCGGCAACAATTGCAATATCGGGCAAAATGTAGTTGTGTCACCCAAAGTAAAGCTTGGTAATAATGTACGGGTACAAAATAATGTTTCCATATATGAAGGAGTGATCTGTGAAGACGATGTGTTCCTTGGGCCTTCAATGGTTTTTACCAATGTATTTAATCCCCGCAGTGCGGTAAGCCGCAAGCATGAGTATATGCAGACACTTGTAAGAAGGGGTGCAAGCATCGGGGCTAATGCCACGATCGTTTGCGGGAATGAAATAGGAGAATTTGCTTTTATAGGTGCCGGCGCAGTGGTAACTAAACCAGTTCCTGCTTTTGCATTGGTGGTTGGAAATCCGGCAAAGCACACAGGATGGATGAGTGAGTTTGGTCATAAACTGAACTTTGACACAGCAGGAAAAGCAATTTGCCCGGAAAGCGGACAGGAATACAAGTTGGAGAAGAACAGAGTAACCAGAACTAAATAAATTGCTATGAAGAACTTTGTTTTAGTTGGTGCCGGCGGATACATTGCTCCCCGCCACATGAAAGCCATTAAGGATACCAATAATAATTTACTTGCCGCACTTGATAAGCATGATTCTGTAGGGATACTCGACAGCTATTTTCCCAATGCAGATTTCTTTACAGAATTTGAACGGTTTGACCGGCATATTGAAAAGCTGAAAAGACAGGGAATACATACGGACTACGTAAGTGTCTGCTCTCCCAACTATCTTCATGATGCACATATCCGTTTTGGATTGAGGATAGGAGCTGATGTGATCTGTGAAAAGCCGCTGGTGTTGAACCCCTGGAACCTGGAAGCATTGATGGAGATCGAAGGAGAAACAAAGCAAAAGGTCTATACCATTCTGCAACTTCGTCTTCACCCGGCAGTAATTGCATTAAGGGAAAGAATCAGGAATGGTCCTGCTGACAAGAAGTATGATATACAACTCACTTATATCACCTCAAGAGGTCACTGGTATCATACCAGCTGGAAAGGGGATATTCAGAAAAGCGGTGGCATCGCCACTAATATTGGTGTTCACTTCTTTGATATGCTGCTCTGGATATTTGGAGATGTAAAGGAAAATATAGTAAACGAACACAGTGCCGAAACAGCTTCCGGAAGATTGGAATTGGAAAAGGCTTCAGTAAACTGGTTCCTGAGCATTGATGCAAATACATTACCTGATGATGTTAAAAAGGCAGGTAAAAGAACTTTCCGTTCATTAACCGTGGATGGCGATGAATTTGAATTCAGTGAAGGTTTTACTGAATTACATACTCATTCTTACGAAGAAGTATTAAAAGGAAATGGGTTCAGGTTAACGGAGACACTTCCTTCTATCAAACTGGTACACCAGATAAGAAATTCTTTAAAATAATCAATCATAAATAATGGAACTGAAAGACAGTAAAGTACTGGTTATTGGCGGAGCCGGCTTTATCGGTAGCTATGTGGCGATGGAGTTATTAAAGCATCCTGTAAAAGAAGTGATCATCTACGATAATTTTGCCAGGGGAAAAATGACCAACATTGAAGAGCCTTTGAAAGATCCCCGTTGTAAATTATTTCCGCATGGTGGCGACATCCGGGAAATTGATATTTTGAATGAAGCCATGAAGGGAATGGATTATGTTATTTGTCTTTCTGCCATGTGGCTGCTGCATTGCAAAGATTATCCCCGCACTGCTTTTGATGTAAACGTTGCAGGCACATTCAATGTGCTGGAAGCCTGTGTGAAAAACAATATCAAAAAACTGGTCTGGTCTTCTTCCGCTTCTGTATATGGAGATGCGGTGGAGCTTCCGATGACAGAGAATCACCCTTTCAATAATAAAAATTTTTACGGTGCTACCAAGATAGCTGGTGAAGCAATGGCAACAGCCTTCAATGACAGGTATAATTTACCGGTAATTGGTTTGCGGTATATGAATGTGTATGGCCCCAACCAGGACCAGACAGCGGCCTATACCGGTGTAATTCCTATCATGCTGAATAAGATCGATGAAAATGTTTCACCTGTTATTAATGGGGATGGCAGCCAGGCCTATGATTTTATCTATGTAGAAGATGTGGCCCGTTGTAATGTAATGGCATTAACATCGGACACCACTTTCGGTTTTTACAATGTGGGTACGGAAGTGCAGACATCCATTAAAACACTATGTGATACAATTTTGCGACTAAAAGATTCAGCATTAAAAGTGCAGTACAAGCCTTACAGTGCAGATGATGCAAGGGCCCTGGTGCAAAACCGCATTGGCTCAAGAGAAAAAGCAGAAAAGGAACTGGGATTTAAATACAAGTATGAACTGGAAGAAGGTCTTCAAAAGTTAATTGACTGGAGAGAAGCTCAAAAAAATAAAAAATAATGGAAAAAAGAAACATACCTATCTCAATCCCTTCGATGGGGGTAGAAGAGTGGGAAGCATTAAAAGCACCTATTGAAAGCGGCTGGATAACACAAGGTCCTAAAGTAAAGGAGTTTGAAAAAATGTTTGCCGAAAGGCACCAGGTAAAACATGCACTGGCAGTAAGCAATTGCACAACCGCATTGCACCTTGCATTGCTTGCCTGTGGCGTAGGTGAAGGTGATGAAGTGATAGTACCGGCATTTACCTGGGTTTCCACTGCGAATGCAGTAATCTATTGTAATGCAACGCCGGTGTTTGTTGATATTGATCCTCTTACTTTCAATATCGATTTGACGAAAATCGCAGAAAAAATAACTTCCCGTACAAAAGCGATTATTCCTGTGCATTTGTTCGGCCTTTGTGCAGATATAGATTATATCAAAGAAAAATTCCCTCAATTAAAGATAGTGGAAGACGGGGCCTGCGCAGCAGGCAGTGGTCTGCGTGGCAGACCTGCCGGTGGATTGGGAGATGTAGGATGTTTTTCTTTTCACCCAAGAAAATCTGTTACAACCGGAGAAGGGGGAATGCTGACTACAAACGACGATAAAATTGCTGCGCATCTTGATATGCTCCGCAATCATGGAGCTTCCATCTCAGAAGAACAAAGACACCATGGACCAAAACCCTATATCCTGGCGGCTTACGATATTGTCGGATACAATTACCGGATGACAGATATACAAGGAGCTTTAGGTACAGTACAACTGAAGAAGCTGGACAAATTCATTGATGAGAGAACACAATGGGCCGCCTACTACGCCGATAAATTAAAGAGTATTTCGTGGTTGCGTACCCCGGTAACACCCGAAGGGTATAAACATGGATGGCAGAGTTATGTAACATTTATTGATGAAAAAACTTCTCCCGTTAAACGAAACGACATAATGGAGGTCTTGCAGCAGAAAGGTATTGCTACCAGGCCGGGAACCCATGCCGTACATATGCTGGGAGCTTACGCAAACAGGTACGGAATAAAACCAGGGGATTTTCCCGGCGCATTTATAGCAGACCAGCAATCCATGTCAATACCTTTGCACAACAGAATGGTACAGGAGGATTTCGATTATGTAATTGCGGCTTTAATGGAGCTATGATAAAAAGAAAAGGGATATACAAGAAGCTTGGAAAGATTTTTTTGTTCCTGACCCTGAATCTGTGTTTTACCGCTTGTGTGATATGGGTAGCGTATCATAACAGGACCCGTATAAAAAAATGGATGGATCATGAAAATTCTTTCAGTCCGGAGGATAAGGTGATCATGTATGATATTTTCAGTTCTCCCCTTATTAGCGATGAGGAGGATCTTGTTTACAAGCCTGTAAGCAATAGTGATGAATTGGTTAGTCGCCTGAAAGAATCTTCTTTGCCTGATAGCCTTAATTTGCTGGATATTTTTGATAGCTGCAGGGTTGTATCGTCTGAAAAATACAGGAGCAGCGTTTTAAAAATCAAATATATTTTATACGGAGATACTCTCGAGTCTTTCATTTTTTTTACAAAGCAAAATACCGGCGGCAAGCTGGCTCATACTGCCGTTTTACATATTCCGGGAAGCGGAGATAATCGTACCAGTAAAGTAGCTGCCAGGGAATTGGATAAAGAAGACCCGATAGCACAGGCACAGCAGATAAACGCAGATATTTACTTCCCGGTTTTTCCTGCTGACGATATCCTGGCAATACATGACGGAACAAAGATGCTTGACATAAAAAAAATTGGCAGCTATGTTGTGAGCATCAACCGGAGTTTTGCCCTGAAATATTTTGCAGATATTTTCGCTGCCGAAAAATACTTAAAACCCCAATATAGCTCATTACATATCTGGGGACATTCAAGAGGAGGAAGTGTTGCCACAGTAGCAGCCAGCATTTTTTTGCCGGATACATTGATCGTCAGTTCGGGCTATTCTGTATATGCCGACAAGTTTTTCCGGTTAGGACCCGACCAGGCCTGGTGGCCACAATCAATGTCTTTTTGGGATAAGAATTTTATCAAGGAACGGCTTGGAAACAAAAAAACTGTTTCGTATTTCCTTTTTGGTAAAAAGGAGGTCGATGATATATATGGATTGGAGACCAAATATTTTTATACGGAAAAATTCTTCAAAGACTGTCCAAATATAAAAGTCAGGTATTCTGATGATAAGCATATTTGGTTTTCACAGGAGATATCAGCAATCTTAGCTGGTAAGTAATCATTCATTATGTGTGGTATAGCAGGAGTTTTTAACCTGAAAGGTGCTGGTGTCACTCAACAGGAAATAGTAAGGATGACAGACGCATTGGCGCATCGTGGTCCTGACGGGGAAGGTGTATTCCTGGATGAGAATGCCGGCTTAGGGCATCGCCGCCTGGCCATTCTTGACATTTCCCCGAAAGGCGCACAACCAATGAGCAGCCACGATGGCGACTGGGTGATCGTATTCAATGGCTGTATTTATAATTTCAAAGAACTTCGTAACGAACTTCAGCAAAAGGGGCATCGTTTCGTCTCCACTTCTGATACGGAAGTGATTTCTGAAGGCTTGTCCGCCTACGGCCCGTCTTTCTTTGAAAGATTAGATGGAATGTTTGCTGTCGGCGCCTGGAATAAATCAAAAAAGGAATTATGGATAAGCCGTGACAGGTTTGGAGTGAAGCCGTTGTATTATTTTTTGGGAAATGGCGTTTTCCTGTTTGCCTCAGAGATAAAAGCATTTATGACCCACCCTGCCTTCAAAACAGAGGTGAACCATGATGCAATGAATGAGTATTTCACTTTTCAGAATATGTTCAGCTACCAGACACTATTCAAAGGTGTCTATATGTTGCCACAGGCCAATACTGTCTGCATTAACTCTTCCACTGCTGAAGTAGTACATAAAAGCTGGTGGGATTATGACTTTTCTCAGACAGACGAAAAAATGAGTTTTGAAGATGCGAGATTGGAAACAGAAAGATTGTTCCAGAAAGCAGTGGCAAAACAAATGATAGCCGATGTACCCGTGGGGAGTTATCTGAGTGGCGGTATGGATTCCGGTTCTATCGCTGTAGTAGCATCAAAACATGTTTCAAGGCTTTATACATTTACCTGCGGTTTTGATATGAGCCAGGTAACAGGTGTGGAAGCCAATTATGATGAACGAAGAGATGCTGAACTAACAGCTAACTATATAAAAAGTGAACATTACGAACAGGTGATGAATGCCGGGGATCTTCGCTGGAGCCTGCCCAAGCTTGTTTATCATCTTGAAGACCTTAGGGTGGGGATGAGTTACCCGAGTTATTATATATCCCGGCTGGCTTCCAAGTTTGTAAAAGTTTGTTTGCAGGGAACCGGCGGCGATGAATTGTTCGGTGGCTATCCATGGCGGTACTACCGCATCTTTAAATCACTTGACCGGCAGGACTTCTTTAACCAGTATTATGATTTCTGGCAGCGGCTGGTAAAGGACGAGGACAAGGCAAAACTATTTACAGAAGCAACGTACAAGAAGGTTGGAAACATTAATGAGATACGGCCTATTTTCGAAAAAGTATTCCTGTTCAATGAAAAATTGAAATACGACCGGCCGGAAGAGCATATTAACAACTCTCTCTACTTCGAAATAAAAACATTTCTGCCCGGCTTATTGCTGGTAGGTGATAAGCTATCAATGGCACACGGCCTGGAAGAGAGATTTCCCTTTATGGATAATGACCTGGTTGATTTTGCGATGAAAGTACCCGTAAAGCATAAATTGGGTAACCTGGAAAACATGAAACATATTGATGAGAACAGTTACCAGGACAAAAAGAAAATGTACACTGAATATGATGATGGGAAAAATGTGCTGAGAAAAGCCATGCTTGATTTTATGCCTGAGCAGATCATCAACCGGAAAAAACAAGGCTTTAGTGCACCGGATGAAAGCTGGTATAGGGGCGAGAATGCCGCCTATATGAAAGAGCTGTTATTAGATAAAAAAACAGTTTCTTCAGAATTTATTAATCCGCTTTTTACAGAACATATTATTGACGAACACATCAATAAAAAAATAAATCACCGCCTGCTATTGTGGAGCCTGATGAATTTTGAGTGGTGGTGTCGTATCTTTCTCAACGGAGAAAAAATATAAAATGGATCGCAATAAATTATTACAAGAAGCGGAACCGGAATTAAAAGAATTGTTTATCCTGTTGCAAAAATTAAAAACCCGGCTTGATGCTGGTTTTTTAAGAGACCTTCAACGTTCGTTACCTTTTGCAGATATCCTTTTTGACCGTTGGGAAAGAGCAGCTGCATTAGGTTTTGGCGAAGGCACTTCTGTGTATGATTCAGCACACATTTTTGGGGATGTAAAAGTGGGTAAGAACACCTGGATTGGTCCATTTACGATTCTTGATGGTTCAGGTGGGTTGACGGTAGGGGATAACTGTAGCATATCTGCATCAGTACAGATATATACTCATGATACGGTCCAATGGGCTATAAGTGGCGGAAAAGAGAAATATGAGTATGAAGGAACTTCGATTGGTAATAATTGCTATATAGCACCGGGCAGCATCATCGCTAAAGGAGTTTCATTAGGTGATGGCTCTATCGTAGGTGCAAACAGTTTTGTGAACAAATCTTTTCCGGCAGGAAGTAAAATAGCCGGATCTCCGGCAAAATTGGTATAAAATGAATGTGAAAGAACTCTTTAAGGAAAATGTTGTCGTTACTGATAATTTTATCACAGTACAGAAAAAAACCGACAGCTCTGAGTCTAATCAACAACAAACCAGGGATATTTTTAGCGACAAATGGGTTGAAGCCGATGAATATAAAAACATTGATAAGCTGTACGAGTTTCAGTATGACTGGTTTCTTTCTCTCTACGGATTTGAGAGCCAGGAAAAACTGGCTGCTTACCTTTCGGATAAAAAAACGATTATTGATACTGGCTGCGGATTGGGTTATAAAGCAGCCCTGTTTGCCAAACTGGCTCCCCATGCCATTGTACTGGGAGTAGATATTTCAGATGCTATTGATGTGGCAGCGAAAAACTTCAGACAATACCCCAATCTCTTTTTTTTTCGGGGTGATATTGCCAATACCGGCTTAAAAGATGGCGTCATTGATTTCACGGTTTGCGACCAGGTGATCATGCACACAGAAGTTCCGGAAGATACTTTCAGACATTTATCAAACATTACATCACCAGGTGGAGAGTTTGCTTGTTATGTGTATTCAAAAAAAGCATTGCCAAGAGAACTGGTGGATGATTATTTCCGCAAAGCAACACATACCATTAGCAAAGAAGAAATGTGGAAGTTCTCCGAACAATTAACAGAGCTGGGAAAACGGTTAAGTAACCTGAAAGTAAGTTTTGAAAGCCCTGATATTCCGTTGCTCGGCATCAAAGGCGGTACTTACGATATACAACGGTTTATTTACTGGAACTTTATAAAATGTTTCTGGAAAGAGGAATGGGGTTTTGACCTGAGTAAGAGCACCAATTTCGACTGGTATGCACCCAGTAATGCCAAACGTTTCAGTAAACAGGAGTTTCTTGATATGGTAAACGAAAACAGATTGCAGGTAAGTTACCTGCATGAAGAAGAAGCTTGCTATTCTGGCAGGTTTTTAAAACCCTGAGAATGGAAATAACAACAAACCAGGTTAAGGAAGTGGCAAAAATTAACGGGAAGCAGATCTGTACCCGTTGTATATACGACGAAAGCATCCCTTCAATAAGTTTTGATGCAGAAGGGGTTTGCAATTATTGTCATATGGTGGATAATTTGATCGAGGAATACCATACGGGTAAGCCGGAAGGAGAAGAGACGATCAGCGAAATAGTTGAGAAAATAAAGACGGATGGGAAGGGAAAGCAGTATGATTGTGTGGTAGGCGTAAGCGGAGGTACCGATTCGTCCTATATGGTTTATTGGGCATTACAGCATGGCCTTCGTCCATTGGCTGTTCATTATGACAATACATGGAATACAGCTATAGCAACGGAAAATATCCGTAAGGTATTAACCAAACTGAAGGTGGACCTGTTTACTCATGTAATTAATAATAAAGAAGCTGACGATATATTCAAGGCTTTTTTTATCGCGGGGGTTCCTGAGATAGAGGCTTCAACAGATTTAGCCCTTGCTGAAACCATGTACAGAGCCGCTGCAAAATATAAAGTAAAATATGTACTGGAAGGCCATTCTTTCATTGCAGAAGGGATAAGTCCGTTAGGTAAAAACTATTTTGACGGGAAGTACATTTCTTCTATTCATAAGAGGTATGGAAAATTGCCGATGAAAACTTATCCACTGATGACGTTTTGGAAATTCGTCAAGTGGACTGCTTTGTACCGTATTAAAAAAATCAGGCCTCTCTGGTATATCAAATACAGTAAAGAGGATGCCAGGGCTTTTTTGGAGAAAGAGTTCGGTTGGGAATACTATGGCGGGCATCACCTTGAAAACCGAATGACGTCATTCTTCCATAGTATTTATTGTCCGCAAAAATTTCATATTGATTATCGTAACAATAGCTTATCAGCTTCTGTACGTAGCGGACAGATGAAAAGAGAGGATGCTATCAATGAATATTATAATCAATCACCTTATATTGAACAGGAATTGCTTGGATATTTTAAGAAGCGGCTTGGCTTTAGTGATGAAGAGTATGACAGGATAATGAAGATGCCTCCCCGTTATTGGACAGAATTCCCTACTTATAAAAAGAGGTTTGAAAGACTACGTCCTTTCTTTTACCTGTTGATGAAGGCACATTTGGTGCCTCGCAGCTTTTACATGAAATATTGTTTTCCCGCACCCAAATAGCATGATTACGATAGTTAATTACGGAATGGGTAACCTGGGATCGGTCCAAAATATGTGTAAACGTATAGGTGTGCCGAGTGAAATAACAGGTGATCCTGCTATTATTGCGAAGTCGGCCAAACTCCTGTTACCAGGCGTAGGAGCCTTTGATGCAGCAATGCAAAAAATTGCTGACAGTGGTCTGCGGGAAGTGCTTGACAAGAAAGTGAAAGAAGAAAAAGTGCCCACATTAGGTATTTGCCTCGGTATGCAATTGCTAACCAACAGCAGTGAAGAGGGGGTGTTGCCGGGATTGGGCTGGATACCTGCTAAAACATTAAAATTCAGGTTTACCCAGGATAGCGGACTCAAGATCCCGCATATGGGATGGAACAGGGTTTTTGTTAAAAAAGAGTCTCCGCTAATAAAAGATTTACCTGAGGAGCCCCGGTTTTATTTTGTACATAGTTATTATGTTCAGTGTGATAATGAGGAGGATGTGTTGACTACAACGCCATATGGCGGGCATTTTCATTCTATTGTACAAAAGGGTAATGTTTTTGGTGCACAGTTCCATCCTGAGAAAAGCCATAAATATGGCATGAAATTGCTTGCAAATTTCGCATCCATCTGATAAACCAAATGAGTATTAAACATTTACTTGTCCTCGGCTTGCTCTTTCCAGGTGTAGCTGTTAATGCTCAAACTGGAAATACTGCGAAAGGCGGTACCATTGTCAATGTAAAAAAATTTGGAGCTAAGGGTAATGGTAAGGCCAACGACTATGCAGCAATTCAGAAAGCAATTGCTGAACTACATAGGATCAAAAGCGGAGTACTTTTTTTCCCAAAGGGGGTATATAGGGTAAATGAAGTATTTCGACAGAACGAGAAGGGGCAAGTGTTAAATGGCAAATCTCACTTTTATTTCAATGGCCTGAACAATATCACTATTAAAGGGGAGAAAGGGACTGTGATATCAATAAAAGGTGACTTTAGAAAAAAAACAGAATGGGAGATCAAAGACAGAAACTTTGGGTATAGTTTTGACTACCAGATATCCTTTGTATTTAAGCAGTGTAAAAACATAACTATCGAGAACCTCGAAATAAATGGTAATTGTGATAAAATGACCCGGGAGAAAATAGTTGTTGAGAATCCTTCATTTGGTTTTTTATTTGGGGAAGACATAACAGATAAGGTTGAAAATGTGCTGATGCGTAATCTGTATATTCATCATGTGTCTACAGATGGTATTTGCTGGAAAGGAGGGGGCGGAGGGTTGTATGCGGAAAATCTTAAGCTTAAAAATAACGGTCGTTGTGCTTTAAGTATTGTTCAGGGTAAAAATATGCGGTTTGTAAACTGCGAATTTTCGGAAACCGGAGTTACGGGTAAATATGAAAGCCATTCACCAAACACAGGGGTTGATATAGAGAATGAATCATTCAACACCATCGAAAATATCGCCTTTAAAAAATGCAGGTTTGTAAAAAATAAAAACACACAGTTTGTTGCTTCGGGATTTGATGGCGTTGGTGCCGGAAGAACCACTAATGTACATCTGGATAGTTGCTATTTTGAGGAGAACAGAGATATAGAACCGGTTAGAGACAGGGCTGTTATGATTACAACTGATAACAGCAGTATTACTAATTCGACTATTATAGGCACACTTAACTTTGATGTAAACGGATGCAGCGCAAACGGCCAACCGGATAAAGGTGTGGTTGTTAAGAATTGTGTTATAAAAAGCAAAGGCTATGGCGTACGTCTTAATTGTGATTTTAAAGTAAGAATTGAGAATTGTACCATAGAGCAACTTCCTAACCTTGATGAAGAATCCTGCAAACTGGCTTATCCCTTTATTGGAGGCGGTCAGCATGTTTATATTGAGAACAATACTTTTATTTATAATTCCAGTAACTGGCGCCAGGGACATGCTACCATGCTGTGGGATCTGAATAATCTTTACCAAGGATGCAAATCCGTCATTAATAATACGCTGATGTTAAAAGAGGAGAAGGATAAGAAGATGCCAACGGGTGCTGTCTATATGATCATGATTGACGAAAAATTTCTTGGTAAGAATAAAATATCAGGAACTGATAAAATTGTATTTACCAAGTATTAAACAATTTCTGCTTTGCTGCGTACCAGAGTTATTCCCGTCTTATTGCTAAAAGATGAAAGCCTTGTAAAAACTATCCAGTTTGGGAAATACGGCTATATCGGCGATTCAATCAACACCTGCAGGATATTTAATGAGCTTGAAGTAGATGAGCTTTGCTTTCTTGATATTACTGCCAGCAAGGAGAAAAAAGATCCGGATTATAAAATACTTCAGGAAATTTCCAATGAATGCTTTATGCCACTCAGTTATGGTGGCGGTATAAATAGTTTTGAAAAGGCTGAAAAGGTATTCAAGATTGGGTTTGAAAAAATCATTATTAATTCAGCATCATTCACTAATCCCGGAATAATTACTGAAATAGCGAGAGTATACGGAAGCCAGGCGGTAGTCGTAGCAGTCGATGTAAAAAAGAATTTTTGGGGTAAATACGAGGTTTTTGGTGTCAGTGGTACAGTGAGTTATAAGAAGAATCCTGTTGAATGGGTCAAAGAAGTTGAGAGTCTTGGCGCCGGAGAGATATTACTTACTTCGATTGACCGGGAAGGTACCTGGAAAGGGTTTGATGTTGATCTCGTAAAAAAAATTACTGACTCAACAACACTGCCTGTAATTGCACATGGTGGTGCCGGTACTCTGCTGCATATTGAAGATGTTGTTAAAACAGGTCATGCTTCTGCAGTTGCTTTAGGCAGTATGGTGGTTTACCAGAAACAAGGCCTTGGAGTACTTGTTAATTTCCCGGACAGAAAAATGCTTGAACAAACACTTATATAAATTAAGTATGAAGATCGCATTAATTGGTAACGTATGTAATAATGGTTATAACATTGGGATGGCGTTAAAGAAATATACGGATATAGTTCCTCATTTATATATTGATAACCATATAAACATTCACTCTGATCCGGCCGAAAACGACCCGGCAGCGAAAGACCAGGCAGATTGGGTTTTTCATAGTGCGAAGTGGGATCCTACCCGACCATTCAAAAATCTTGATTATTCTTTTGTAAGAAAATTGAGAAAGGAGAAATATGATGCGATAATAGTTTCAGATGTTGGGGTGTGGCTGGCACCTTTTGTTAAGAATTCAAAATTCTTATTCTGGACTACCGGGGCTGATATTACAAGGATGCCGTTCCCTTTTACTTTTAATTTCTTTCACAAGGGGGTCAAAGCCAAATTGAAAGCTGCTTATATGGGTTTTTTGCAACGACGGGGTGTTAAGCATATAGACTATTTCCTCACACAGCCTTTTATGCCTTTTCGATATGCATTAAACAAGCTTAAAGTCCCGGCTCAGAAAATTACGAATTTTTATTTCCCTCTTATAATCGATCTGAATATTTTTAAATACAATGAGAATTTCAGAAAGAAGATATCTGAAAGTAATTACCTGCAAATAGAAAAGTTCAAGTTCAAAATATTTCATCCCAGCAGGTTGATGATCACCAGAAATGAGGCTTTGTATAATGCTGGCCAATGGAAGGGGAATGAAATGCTTTTGAAAGCCCTCAGGGTCTTTATTGATAAATATAACAGAACAGATATTTGTATAATCCTGCCTGACAGGATTTACTCAAATGATCAGGAATTATTCAAAAAGGAAGCCGAAAAACTTAAGCTGCAGAATAATATTGTTTGGGTAAAGGGTGCAACAACTGAGGGTTTTAACAAAGAGGAGATGGTTGCATTATACTCCTGCTCAAACCTGGTAGTGGATGAAATCGGTGTAGGCTGGTTTGGATCAGTTGTGGTAGAGGCTGCCGCCTGCAGTAAACCTGTGATGTGCTACCTTGACGAGGAGGTGATGAAACAGCTTTATCCATGGCATCCGATAATTTCAGCTAATACTCCAGAAACGATAGCTGAAGAAATAGCTAAATTGTATTTTAATGAAGCATATTCTAAACAAAAATCAGTGGATGGACGCCGCTGGGCAGAAGAATTTCATTCTCAGGAAAATGCAGGAAGAGCATATGCTGAACAGATAAAGGAGCTACTTCTGAAAAATAAATAATGTTTGCAGAAAGAGTAAAATTCTTTGCTAAGGATGTTCTTTACTTTGGATTAGGTAATATGTTATATAGCCTTGTCCAGTTTTTCAGCATGCCACTTGTAGTAAAAAATATGGACAAAAGCCAGGTGGCTAATTGGAATATTTTATTGCCAACAGGTGTTTTGCTGGCGGCAATTGTAACATTTGGAATGGACTCAGCAGTTGTCCGCTTTGTTAAAGATGCTGAGACTGATCAGCAAAAAAGAAGAATATTTTCAACTGGTTTTTTTTTTGAGACAGGGCTGGCTTTGCTTGTTCTTTTCTCACTGGTTTTATTTGGTAGCCAGTTCCGCCAATTGATTCACCTTCCTGACAACTATTCGTCTTCGTGGTTAGTTATGCTGGGATGGCTTCCGGGGGTTATCATGGCCCAGTATTTCCAAAATTGGTTTAAGTACACTTTCCGGCGTTCGCTATTTGTATTGCTGATCGGCATTCAGTCAGCAGTCTATCTTGGGGGAATTGTTTTGTTAAAACTAACCGGCAATATCAATTTGCTGAATGTAATGTGGGTAATGCTTGCCAGCCAATGGGTGATAGTAGTGGCTGGCTTTTTATATTGTAAAAAGATGTTTGTTCTTTCCTTTGACAAAAGGCTGTTACAAAAACTGGTTTTTTATGGCCTTCCTTTTATGATCATGGCGTTTGGATATAACTTCATCAGCTCTTTCGACAGGTTTATTCTTTTAGGCAAGGTTAGCGATGAGGAGTTTGCTGTCTATTCACAAACGTTCAGGATAACAGCAATAATATCCATGGTGGTTTCCTCTTTCAACTTTGCATTTGGACCTTTTTCACTTTCCATGCTGGGAAAGAAGGATGCACCTGAAACCTTTTCCAGGTTTCATACCTATTACCTGATGATCATGTGTTTTGCAGGCCTTTCGTTTATTGCTCTTGGAAAGCCAATAATCCAGTCTTTCGCAGGACCTGATTATACAGACGGAAGTAAGTTTGTCGCCCTTTTTGTCATGGCTTATGTTTTTTATGGTCTTTATTCTTTTGCGCAGCTGGGTATTATTTATTCAACTAAAAGCTACCTGAATCTTTATACTTTATTAGTTGGGATATTGGTTTTATTAATTACAGATATTACTCTTGTATCGAAGATAAAAGGATATGGTACAGCCGCCGGCTTTATGCTTGCCAATATTGTAATGGTGTTACTGGCAAATTATTTTTCAAAAAAGTATATGCCTGTGAAATACCATCTTGTCAAAGACATAACATTACTGCTTTTCTTTGCAGCTGGGGGCTGGGGACTGAATTATCTTAGCCTGTCTCAGAATATTTTTAGTGATGCAATCTTTAAATTACTGATTGTTCTTTGCCTCGTCACGACTCTTTTTTTCCTGTTATTATCAACTTCGGAAAAGCAATATATAAAGAAACTGTTTTCTGGCAGAGCTGCTTAGGTTAAACATGATTTCCTTGACCAAACCCAATTCTGCCGACAAAAGATAAATGAAAAAAGTTGCCATTTTTATTAACAGCCTCAGGGGTGGTGGGGCAGAAAGGATAGTTTCTTATCTTCTGCAAGAGGGTTGCGATAAATTTGAATTCCACCTCGTTTTATTACAGAAGGATATCGAGTATGAAATACCCGGTAGTGATAAAGTAAGAGTATTTGAACTGGAAGGTAATGGTAGTTCTAAATTCTCAAGCATATTTAGAATGAAATCACTTTCCCGGAAATTTAGAAATTATCTTGAGGAAAATAGAATTGATACGGTTCTGTCTTTACTAAACCGCCCGAACCTGATTGCCTGCAGGGCAAAAAAGAGTGGTTGGAAGGGTAAGTTGATAATCAGCGAAAGAGCTGATACCCTCGCATATTATAAAACAGTCCGTTTCGGATGGTACATGATTAAGTTGGTAAGAAAATATTATCCGCATGCAGATGCGGTTACTGTAATATCAAAAGGGATAGCCAGGAGTCTTGCTAAGCTTGGTATCAATAACGCCCAGGTGATATATAATCCTATATATATTACCTCGGTTGAAAGACCCGCTACCAATGGCAGACCCTTTACTTTTATAAATGTAGCAAGGCTGGAGCCACAAAAGAACCACGCATTATTACTTAAGGCTTTTTCAAGATTGTCTAACAAGAATACCCGGTTAATTATACTTGGAAAAGGTGTATTGTTAAATAGCCTTGAAAAGCTTTCTGCGGAATTGGGAATAAATGGCCGGGTAAGCTTTGAGGGGTTTCAAAAGGATATAAGATCATACCTGTATAACTCAGATTGTTTTGTTTTTTCATCGGATTATGAAGGCCTCGGCAATGTAATAATTGAAGCCCTGCAAGCTGGTTTACCAGTTATTTCAACAGACTGTCCATATGGTCCTCGTGAAATACTCTCGCCTGAGAGTGATACCGACACTTTGGTAAAAAATGATATTGATATATCTGCCTATGGGATACTGACACCAGTTGGTAATGACGAGTGCCTGACTCTTGCAATGCAAAAAATAATAGATGATACGGCATTGAGAGATAAGTATAAAGAACTGGCAATACCACGATCACTTGATTTTGATATCAAGGAAATATCAAAAAAATATTTCGATTTATTTTAAAACTGAAAAATCCACTTAAAACGAAAAATAAGATGCAAAAAACCAACCTTATTAATGTAGCCCGGTTTGTTGTAAAATCTCCTAAACGGGCTTTAGAGTTATTTCATAAAGTAAGGGAGCGAATATTTGACCGGGCTTCTACATTAAAGAAAGAGGAACTAGATAAATGGTTAAAAGAGAATGCCGCGGATCTTGAGCCACATTTAATAAAAATTGATTCACAGCTTTGGGAAGAAGCAAAAAAATTTCATGAGGACTTTAAACACAAAGCTGCTGGAAAATTGGAAAAACTCCCATTTAAGATGGGTGGAGGCGGCCACTATCCATTACTTTATTTTTTGGTAAGAAGGCTGAAGCCGTCTGTTGTTGTAGAAACCGGCGTTTCTTCCGGGTTTTCCACACAAGCTATATTGAAGGCGATGCAGATTAATGGCAGTGGAAAGTTATATAGCAGCGATTTCCCTTTGTTCAGGATAAAAGACCCTGAGAAATATATTGGAATACTCGTTGATGAAGATTTAAAGAAGGACTGGAAATTGTTTATTGAAGGGGACCGCATCAGCCTTCCAAAAATATGCAACCAGGTGGACCATATTGATATATTTCATTATGATTCAGATAAATCATATAAAGGAAGAGAGTTTGCTTTGAAAACAATTAGCTCCAAAACAAATAAAGACAGCCTGATCATATTTGATGATATTCATAACAACTCTCACTTTTATGATTATGTAAGAACAAACAACATCACCAACTATAAAGTTTTTTTCTTTATCAATAAATATGTTGGGTTTATAGGCGAGTTGGGATAGTTTTTTGCATAATAAAAATCTAAAGATTGGAATGTTATATGAGTGATAAAATAGAAATAAATCAAACCCCGGTTAATATTGTTAAAACGAAGAACAGGGAAATTGCCTGTTTTATGATTGACGACTCTAATATTGACAAGAGCACTGTGGATTCTTTCGGGCAAGAGTGGAAGGCCTTTCATGAATTTTCAGAGAAAGACTTGCAGCGACTTGGCGACTCATATTTTGATATTGTGACAGATGGTATGATCAATAGCGAAACAATTGCTGCCGATTTTGGCTGTGGAAGCGGACGCTGGACAAAATACATCGCCCCAAGGGTAAAGCGAATAGCAGCTATTGACCCTAGCGATGCAATATTCGCAGCAGATGAGTTGCTGGCAGATACACCCAACGCAGAGTTATTCAAAGGCTCTATTTCCAATCTGCCATTCAGTGATAACTATTTTGACTTTGGCTTCAGCCTTGGTGTTCTTCATCATATTCCAGACACTGCACAGGCTCTAAAGGATTGCACTAAAAAAATTAAACCGGGTGGATATTTTCTGGTTTATCTGTATTATGATTTTGAGGATAGAGGTTTTTTCTTTAAGTCGCTTTACTGGCTTTCTAATCTGATCAGAAAGCCAGTTTCAAAAATGCCTTCAGGTGCAAAGAAGATGGTATGTGATATACTGGCGATATTTTTTTATATGCCTTTTGTTTTGCTCAGCCGGTTACTAAGGTTTTTTGGAGTGTCAAAAAAAATAAGGAGTAAAATACCACTTCACGGCTATGAAAGCACTTCGTTTTATATTATCAGGAATGATTCATTAGACAGGTTTGGTACGCCGCTGGAACAGCGGTTTTCGAGAAATCAAATTGAAACAATGATGAAAGATGGCGGACTTACTGATATTACTTTCGGGAAAAACATCCCTTTCTGGCATGCAATTGGACGGAAAGAATAATTCTTATTTTATAGAATGGAAGACTTTGTAGTACTTTATCATGATTATGATCTGCTGGTCATTCCATTAGTATTTATCTTCTTTTATTTCTTGGGGAAAACATTGAGCAGATCTATCAAGGACCCGGAAATGAGAAGTTATTTTATTTATGGGATGCTTGTAAAAATGGTGGCAGCTATTGCCTATGGGTTTATCATTCAATATTATTTTAAAGGAGGGGATACGAACCGGTATTATGTGGCATTGCTTGACCTGAAGAATGCTGTTAACGATGATCCGATAAATCTCTTTCATATATATGGGCATATACAACTAACACCTGAAAACCCTGTTGCTACTTACCTTGCCAATGATAAACTGGGAGATAATCTGCTCTACATGGTAAAGACGAGTAATTTTATGGTACCAAGATTTGGGTTGATATTCTCTTACATTTTTGGGAATAGCTATACCGCACTTTCCATGTGTTATAGTTTTTTTGCTTTTTGGGGTTGTTGGAAATGTTTCACTGTATTTGCAAAATTGTTTCCCACTGTCAAGCGGGGTTTAGCTATTTGTTTTTTATTTTATCCAACCGTTGTTTACTGGGGCTCATCCATCATGAAGGATTCGATATGCCTCGGGGCTTTGGGACTTTTTGTGTATAGTTTTTATTTATTATTTTTTCAAAGAAGGAGGATCGCTATACATATTGCCTTGATGGTTTTATGGGGCACCATTATGTTTCTTACCAAACCCTACCTTTTGTTATCGCTAGTGCCGGGGTTAGCGTTGTGGTTTTTTTTACATACCAATAAAAGTATTAAAGACAGAGGAGTAAGGATGATCAGTTTTGGTATTCTGCTGGCTATTATTGCCAGTTCAGTTTTATTGTTGATACAATTCATGCTGAGTCTCGATTTTCTTGAATTAGACAAATATAAAGCAGAGAATATTGCTCAATACGCCACACAATCACAACAAGGGTATCTTGAAGCCGGGGGATCGTCTTTTAGTATCGGCACTATGGATGGATCCATGGGTTCTTTTCTTTCGATGTTTCCTAAAGCTGTTAATGCAACATTATTCCGCCCCTATCTGTGGGAAGCCAAAAACCCGGTGATAATGATAAGTGCCCTGGAGTCATTTATTGTACTTTGCCTGTTCTTATTCGGACTTATTAAACTGGGATTCAGAAAATTCTTCTCAGGTATTTTTAGTTCTCCGGCTCTAACGTTCATGTTTATCTATTCATTTATATTATCTGGCTTGGTTGCCATTACCACAAACAATTTCGGATCATTGGTCAGGTATAAAATACCCGCAATGCCTTTTTTTGTAGGCATGTTGATTATTTTAATATCCCAGATGCCTGGTATTAAAAAATTTCCATTCCTTGCCAATAAGATATTCAGTAAAAAAGTAGTTGTTAAAAAATGGGTTTAATTTTCTTTACAATATGTGCGGAATAGCAGGAGCTGTTAATTTCCGGTTCGACATACCTAGGCTGACAAAAGATATGTGGCACCGGGGACCAGATGAACAGAATACTTTCTCAACGGATAATCTCCAGTTGCATCACCACCGGCTTGCTATATTAGATATTGCTTCTGGCAAGCAACCGATGCAGTTTAACGATCTTACTATCATTTTCAACGGAGAAATATACAATCACCTGGAAGTAAGAAGGAAACATAATCTTGCTTGTAAAACCAATTCTGACACAGAAACGATACTGCATGCTTATTCAAAATTGGGCGCAGAATGCCTGCATGATTTTGACGGGATGTTTACAATCTGTATTTATGACAGCAGCAGGCAGCAACTTTTTCTTGCCAGAGACAGGGCCGGGAAAAAACCGCTTTACTACTTTTCTGAAGGAAATAAATTTGTATTCTGCAGTGAGTTGAATCCTCTCCGGAAACAACTGCCACTTGCGATAAATGACACTAATATACAGCAGTATGTAAGATTGGGTTATTTCTATCATGAAGCAACAGCTTACCATCATGTGTACGAAATACCGGCAGGATCTTACGCCTATGTATCACTTTCTGATGCAGCTGTTACAGTAAAGGAGTGGTGGAATATCCATAAATTCTACCAGGAAAAAAGTAAAGATGATTTTGATACTGCCGTGTCTAAAGTTGATGACATGCTACATGAAGCGGTGAAAAACAGGGTAGAATCATCTGACCTGGAAGTGGGGTCTTTCCTCAGCGGTGGTATTGACAGTGGTATTGTAACGGCTATTGCCAAGGAATACAGCCCATCCCTTAAAACATTTACTGTTTCATTTGACGGGGCATATGATGAAGCGCCGCTGGCAAAACTGGTTGCTGATAAGTACAAGACGAACCATTATGAAATAAAAATTTCTTATGATAATCTTATCAATGACGTTGAGAGAATAATGACCAATTACGGGGAGCCTTTTTTTGATAATTCTGCTATTCCCAGTTATTATGTCAGTAAGGCTGCAAAAGAACACCTTACCGTTATTTTAAATGGCGATGGCGGGGATGAGATATTTGGAGGTTACCGCCGGTATGTTCCATTTGCGAAATATGATTTTTTTAAATCAGGTAAAATTGCCCGGAAGGTTGCAGCAGGTATTCATTCGCTGATGCCTGCATCCCATGATAAGAAAAGTAAATACAACTACATTTATCGCCTTACGGATATTGCCAGAAAGAATAACCTCGCTATTTATCTGTCGTCTACTATTGATATTTTTGAAGGCTATGAAAAACACTTATTAGGAAACGATGATTTTCTGCTGCCCGTAAAGAAAGATTTCGATGCAATGAATGACTCTGGTCTCTCCGGGCTACAGAAGATCATGAACCTTGATTTTGATAATATCCTTACAGGCATTTTGCTTGTGAAAATAGATATTGCAACGATGGCCAATTCATTGGAAGGAAGAAGCCCATTACTTTGTAAAAAGATCCTTGAATATGCCCCCGGTCTGCCGGATAATTATAAGATAAAAGGTGTACAGACAAAATACCTGCTACGAAAACTGGCAGAGAAATATCTTCCGGAACAACTCATCAACCAGCCCAAGCGGGGCTTTGAGCCACCATTAAAGAATTGGGTCAACAACCAGTTAAGACCGGTGATCGGCGACTACCTGATGGGAAATGATGTGTATTATAAATCATTTATCAGCAAAAAATTTATTGAAGATCTGTTTGACGATAAGATAAAAGTACCTGCCGAAAAAAGAATCAAGATGCTATGGCTGGCTTTTACACTGGAACTGTGGTATCAAAAGGTCTGCAAGCAATAAGTTATACAATGGAAACAGGAGTTTTTGTCATATCATTGGATTTCGAGATACACTGGGGGGTTAGTGATCATCATACAATTGAGAGTTATAATGAGAACCTCAGGAATGTGCCTGCTATTGTAAAACGATCTTTACAGATATTCCGGGAGAAGGGTATTCATGCTACATGGGCCACGGTTGGTATGTTGTTTTGTAAAAGTAAAGAAGAGTTATTTGCTTATGTAAAGCCAGAGAATAGGCCTGACTACACGAGGAAGGAAGTTTCCAATTATATCGTGGCAGAACAGGCGGGTAATAATGAACAGGATGACCCTTATCATTATGCACCCTCACTAATAAAAGAAATAATCCATACACCCGGCCAGGAGTTGGCTACTCATACTTTTTCCCATTACTATTGCCTGGAGCCGGGACAAACGCCAGAAGCTTTTTTTCATGACCTGGGAGCAGCGATTGCAGTGGCAAAAAAGGAGAATATTGAATTGCATACAATTGTCTTTCCTGCCAACCAGTTTAAGAAAGACCATTTGACGATGTGTGAAAGGCAGGGTATAAAATGCTACCGGGGAAATTATCCGTCCTGGATGTACCAACTAAAGGCGAAGGCTGAAGAAGGGTTGTGGAAGAGGTTCTGCAGGTTACTTGATACATATCTTCCGGTGAATGGGAGTCGGTATGTTGAACCGGTAAGGGATGGAGGATTGCTGAATATCCCTTCCAGTTGTTTTTTAAGACCGTATAGTAAAAAATTATCTTTCCTGGAGGGGTTAAGGGTGTTGCGGATAAAAAGAGAAATGACAGGTGCCGCAAAAAGAAAAAAAATATACCACCTCTGGTGGCACCCTCATAATTTCGGGCAGAATATGGAAAAGAATTTTTCAATCCTCATAAAGGTGTTGGGACATTATAAAAAATTGGAGCAGCGATATAATATGCAAAGCCTTACTATGGATGAGGTATACAACAAGGTTATTGCAGCGGAAAAACAGGGATCGCCACTGTGACTATGAGTAAGAAGATCGTTTTACTGTGTACAGATTGTTATTCAACAACGGCTCTCTACAATTATATCACTAAAGAGTATGCTATAGATAGTGTGATTATTGAACAGCCTTTGCGTGGCCTGGCATTAGCGAAAAGAAGATTCAGGCGACTGGGTTTTTTCAGGGTTTGCGGGCAAATAGCTTTTTCTCTTTTTATTGTTCCATTTATAAACTGGTTTGGAAAGAAGAGGGTGAAGGAAATAAAACAGGCATACGGGTTTGATGAGACACCTATTCCTGAAGAAAAAATCACCCGGTTTAATACGGTTAATGACGAAGATTGTATCAGATTGCTCGAAAAGATCAACCCAGATATCGTATTGGTAAACGGGACCAGGATCATCTCAAAAAAATTACTGGAAAGATGCAGGGCTGTGTTCATTAATATGCATGCTGGAATTACACCACAATACAGAGGCGTACATGGAGGGTATTGGGCAGTTGTTAATAATGATCTGGAAAATTGTGGTGTTACTATTCATCTTGTAGACAAGGGTATTGACACAGGTGGAATTTTGTACCAAAAAAAAATAAGTATAACAAAAAAGGATAATTATATATCCTATCCTTTTTTACAGTTAGGCGAAGGTCTGCCTCTTATATTGAAGGCAACAGGGGATGTCCTGACTGATCAATTGAAGCTGCAACTAAGTTCTGCTGCGGCCAGCAAATTATGGTACCACCCCACAATTTGGCAATATTTATATAACCGGATATTCAGGAACAAGAAATAGTATGAGTGAGAAAAAAAAGAAAGTAGCCTTAATTGAGAATCATGAACTGGGGGTCTATTCTATCCGCCATGACCTGGTGGTGGAGTTGTCAAAAAATTACGAGATAACTGTTTTAACGGAAGTGGACGACTCTTTTAAAAATGGTGACCTGGAAGGGATCATAAAATTCATTGATGTTGGTAAAAGTGTATTGAATCCTCTTTCCGCTGCTAAATATAATTCGAAGCTGCACAAGGCACTTAAGGAGTTAAGACCTGCAGTTTGTCTTACTTTCACTATTCGCCCAGCCATTTACGGCAATATTGTTACCCGCAAACTAAAGATCCCTACTATCTCTACCATAACAGGTACAGGACCGCTTTTTGAAAGCAACAGCTTATCATACAGGATAGCCCGTTGGTTGTATAAAAGGGTTCTAAAAAAAACAAAGTTTGTATTCTTTCCCAACTATGACGATTTGAATGCTTTTGTGGAAAGAAAATACATTACTAAGGGGCAAGCGAAAAGAGTTCCGGGTTCCGGGGTTAATTATGAAAAATATAAGCCGATGCCATTTACAAGAGGTGATGACGGAAAATTCATTTTCTTATACATCAGCCGGCTTGTAAAAGATAAAGGTGTGATGGAGTTTGTGGAAGCAGCCTCATTGCTTAAAGGAGATAATCCTAATGCAGAGTTTCATATAATCGGGCCTCTTTGGGGAGGGAATAAAAAATCTCTAACCGTTACAGCAGAAGAATTGAATAGCTGGATTGAAAAGAAGTGGATAGTGTACCACGATAAACAAAAAGATGTGCGGCCATATATGGCTGATGCAGATTGTGTGGTGATGCCCTCTTACAGGGAAGGAATGAGTAATGTTTTGCTGGAAGCAGCCAGTATGGCAAGGCCATTGATCACAACGAATGTTACAGGCTGCCGGGATATTGTGGATGATGGTGTGAATGGCTTTCTTTGTAATGTAAAGGATGGAAAAGACCTTGCAGAGAAAATGAAAAAAATGATGAGCTTATCTGCCGGGGAAAGGGAAGAAATGGGAAAAAAAGGTCGGAAAAAAATGATACAGGAATTTGATAAGAGAATTGTAGTTAAATCATACATACAGGCAATAGACGAAGTAGTCAATGGAAAGTAAACAACATGCTTTTACCCTCTCTATTGATTGGGAGGATTTTGGCCAGCTATTAGGAAGAGACCGTAGCGGGGTGTTAACCCCACCCTTACCGGTAACAATTGACCGGCAGACAGACATCATGCTGGAGATGCTGAATGAGACAGGTAAAAAAGCTACTTTTTTTATATTAGGAATGCTGGCGCAGCACCGGTCTGACCTGGTTAAAAAAATTGCAGCAGAAGGGCATGAAATAGGTCTGCATGGTCAGCATCATATTAATATGCGTACTCTTACAAGAGAACAAGCATTTAACGATTTAAGTGACGCTAAAAAATTAGTAACGGATATCATCGGCGGGCCGGTATATGGTTACCGGGCACCTTATTTTTCTGTTGACGAGAGTAATTTGTATGTACTTGAGATTTTAGCAGAGCTCGGATTGATTTATGATAGCAGTATTTTTCCTATCAAATTAAAAAGATATGGTATTGCTAACTTTCCTAAAGAGGATGCTTTATATAGCTTGCCAAACGGGAAGCAGATCGTAGAACTTCCGCTTACTGTGGGTAAGTTCAATGGAAAAGACATACCTGTTGCCGGGGGTGGTTATATCCGGGCTTTTCCTAAGTTCTTTTTGAACAGGATGTTCAGAAAATTAAATGATAACCACCAAAATGTGATGCTATACATGCATCCCTACGAATTTGATACCCGGAGAATTGATTGTTCAACTAACTACCCGGAAAATTCAAACTTTTCAGCGGCAAAAACGTTTTTGATTAATTTGCGCTGGAATTTATTCCGGAATTCCATCCGGGGAAAACTTAAAACATTATTAAACCAATACGAATTCATTACTTGTTTAAAAAAAGCAGAATATGTCAAAACCTCAACACACAGCCCAGGAGTTCTGGGACGTACGCAGTGATCTCTTCGCTAATTATTATAAGAAGCCGTCGTTATTTGATAAACTTTTCCGCAAAGCCGTTTATACAAGAACCGCTGTAGCGTTAAAAGTTATTAAGGAATACGGCAAGTGCACCGTACTGGACATTGGTTCCGGACCAGGTGTAAACAGTGTTACATGGCTCAAAAATTCTGAAGCCACTCATCTTCTCGGTCTTGACTTTGCAGAGAATATGAACGAGTACGCAAGAAAAAACACAGCAGCTGAAGGAGTAGGTGACCGCAGCACATTTGTTGAAGGTGATTTCCTGACTTATGATTTCAAAGGGCAGACATACGATGTGTCTGTGGCTGTTGGTGTTCTTGATTATGTAGGAGAAGCAGATGTGTTTATTAAGAAAATGGACAAGGTCTCTAATAAAGCATTCGTGGTGTCCTGGCCGTTGAACGGTTTGAGAATGGCACTCCGCCGCCGCCGTTACACTTGTCCTGTTTATCATTACAACGAAGCTGATGTGCGCCGCCTGCATGAGGGTTGTAATATTAAAAACCTTGAGATCATTCCAACCCAGGGGGGCATGGTGAGTATAGCAAGAAAGTAGTTTAAGTTCCATAGTCGGAGGATCGTTATTTAAACAGCCTGCATTTTTGCAGGCTGTTTTGCGTTAAACGAGGCCCGGGTTACTAATTTATCGACTTTGAGCATTTATGAAAAACCCTCATTTTAAACGATTTAGGGCTTGTTTAAGCACTTTTTCTATGTGGATATCGGAGATTTACTTTTTCATCCGGGGTATAAGTACCCGATTTATTCATTTACCACAGGTGAAAGCTTGCCCCCTCAGGCAACGCATTCTATTTTTAAGTTCGAAATCCAAAAATCCAAATCGAATGAAAACCACATTAAAAAAACCTGTGGCCATTGTGGGCTATTCCGGCCATGCTTATGTCATCATTGACATATTACTCAGTGCCGGTCGACTCGTAACTGCTTATTGTGACCAGGAAGCAAAAGAATTTAACCCTTACCATCTTGACTATCTCGGAAAAGAATCTGATGTTATCAGCAAGCTGAAAAAATTTGATTTTTTCGCCTGTGTAGGTCATAATGGTATCCGGGAAAAAATTCATACTAACCTGAGCCAGTATCTTGGCAACCCGATCAATGCTATTCACCCAAGTGCTGTTATTTCTGCCTCCGTAAAAATGGGTGATGGCGTAATGATAGCTGCTAATGCAACATTAAATCCTTTAGTACAAATTGGACAAGGTGTAATCTGCAACACCTCAACAAGTATTGATCATGAGTGTGTAATTGGCGATTTTACCCATATTGCACCCGGAGCTGTACTTTGTGGTAATGTGTCCGTTGGAAGGGGAACGTTTGTTGGGGCTAATTCAGTTGTTCGTCAGGGAATAAAAATTGGAAATAATGTAATTATTGGTGCCGGCACTGTTGTTGTGAAAGATATACCTGACAACGCTACCGTAATTGGTAACCCTGCCCGTCAATTGATAAAGAAACCTGCCCGCAAATTGGTGGCTGCATAATATCCGCCTTTAAAACATTCTGAAACCTGCCCGGTTTGTAGCTGCATAGCATAGAATCAGGCAGGTTTTTTCTTTATTGTCATGAAATCTTACCTTCTCCTGAAGGGCTGTAGAATACTCAGTTATGAGTAAATCTTAATAACTTCGCCACCGTCTTTAGCCGAATAATTTAGATGGGTGAAATAAAAGATTATGAGCAACGCCAAGAGTAAATTGAAAGTTCTTTTTATAGGGAAAGCCGATAATTTCTATGCAAAGGTTGCTGCTGATTTTATACAACTTCATTTTGAGGATCCGCAGATCATTTTTTCTAAAAGAACAACTCCTTTCCCTGAAGAGCTCTATGCCTGGAAAGGAGATTTATTGATCTCATATCTGGCACAGTGGATCATTCCCAACCGTTTGCTGGCTAATGCTGACCTGGCTGCTATCAACCTGCATCCCGGCCCGCCGGAGTATCCGGGAATTGGCTGTACTAACTTTGCTATTTATAATGAGGAAAAACAATTTGGCATCACCTGTCATCACATGTTGTCGAAAGTAGATTCGGGTTCTGTTATTGCAGTAAGGCGGTTTCCTGTATTTAAAACCGATACAGTCTATTCGATAACACAAAGGTGCTATACAGAAATTTTACATCTCTTTTATGAACTCATAAGCGGACTGTTGGAGGGAAAGGATCTTCCTGAAAGCTGGGAGACATGGACAAGAAAACCATACAAAAGAAAAGACCTGGATGAGTTGTGTGAATTAAGGCCCGAAATGAGTGATGAAGAAAAACAGCGAAGAATAAAAGCCACAACCTATGGCAATGAGGTTTGGGCGTTTGAAACAGAGAATAAAATTCAGGCCTGAAACCATAAGAACAAAAAATAAAGCCAAACCTCTGAAGATGATACTTGATCTGAATAAATTCATACATGAAAAAGTACTGGAAAGAAAGGAGTCTTTCTTTCAGGAGGATATTGTTTCCAACAAATTAGCATTACAAGATACGATCGAAGGGAAAAAAATACTGGTGATTGGTGGCGGAGGAACTATTGGTTCCAATTATATTAAATCAATACTTAGGTTCAAACCAGCTTCTGTCGTAGTGGTTGACTCTAATGAGAATGGGCTTACGGAACTGGTGAGAGATGTCCGTAGCACAAATGGATTATTTGTTCCAGATACATTTATTACCTATCCTGTCAATTTTGGTAGTTCTATTTTCAAAAAGATATACGAGGCGTATAAGCCCTTTGACATCATTGCTAATTTCGCTGCACATAAACATGTTCGTAGTGAGAAAGATATTTTTTCCATTGAAGCAATGGTGCAGAACAATTTGTTGTATGCACACCAGTTACTGACACTTGTGGAGAATGATAAACCGTCCCGGTTCTTTTGTGTTTCCACAGATAAGGCAGCAAACCCTGTTAATATAATGGGAGCTACAAAAAAGTTGATGGAAGATCTCATTATGACATTTGCTTCCCGGATGCATTGTACTACAGCCAGGTTTGCCAATGTAGCTTTTTCTAATGGGAGCTTGCTGGATGGCTTTATACGGAGAGTAATGAGCCGTCAGCCTTTGTCAGTACCTAAAGATGTAACAAGATATTTCGTATCTCCTGCAGAGTCGGGTGATATATGTATGCTTACCTGTATGCTCGGTAACAGCGGAGAAATATTTTTCCCGAAGTTCAGCGAGAACATGCTAACGAACTTTTATGATATTACCCATAATTTTTTACAAGAGATCGGCTATAGTATAAAGGAATGTAGTACTGAAGCTGAGGCTAAGGATTTTGCTGCCGGTATGGGATTGAATAGTTCCCACTACCCGGTCTATGGATTTACATCTGATACAACAGGTGAAAAACTGTACGAAGAATTTTATACCAATGAAGAGCAACCCGATATGCAGCGGTTTCAATCATTAGGTGTAATTAAAGCTTCGGTTGCAGCGGCCGGTTTGAATGACATGGACAACTTCTTTTCGCAAATGGAACAGCTGCTGAATAAATCAGCGGTGGAAAAAAGTGAGATTGTACAGTTACTTGAAAAATATATTCCAACATTTGCCCATATTGAAACAGGGAAACTACTGGATAAGAAAATGTAATTGATAAATAAGCTATAACAACTCTTATGATACCACTATCTGTCCCCAACATCGCAGGCAATGAATGGAAATATGTGAAAGATTGCCTGGACACCGGCTGGATTTCTTCTGTGGGTTCCTATGTAACAAAGTTTGAGCAAATGGTGGCCGAATTTGCAGGGGCAAAATATGGAGTGGCGGCTGTAAATGGAACCGCGGCTTTACACATAGCATTAATGCTGTCCGGAGTAAAGCAAGGTGATTATGTGATTTTGCCTAACCTGACATTTGTCGCCTCTGCCAATTCCATAAAATATTTGGGAGCAGAACCATTATTAATAGATGCAGATCCCAACCTATGGCAAATGGACCTGGATTTGCTGGAAGAATTCCTGGAGAACGAAACAGATGAGAAAGATGGCCGGTTAATCTATATAAAAGACGGCCGTTATATCGGAGCTATTATGCCAGTGCATATTTTAGGCAATATGTGTGATATGGATCGTTTTCTTTCAATCGTAAGAAAATACCCATTACCGATTGTTGAAGATTCAACTGAAGCCCTGGGTACTACTTATAAAGGAAAAAGTGCCGGTACCTTTAGTCCATTGGCTTGTTTTAGTTTTAACGGGAATAAAATTATTTCAACTGGGGGCGGTGGTGTGATTGTAACTGATGATGAAGCCTTAGCTAAGCATGCAAAACACATAACTACTACCGCAAAGGCAAGTTCTGATGAGTATTATCATGACGAAGTAGGATACAATTACAGGTTGGTAAACGTACTGGCCGCAATAGGAGTAGGGCAGATGGAATTGCTCCCCTCTTTTATTAAAAGAAAAAGAGAGTGTACAGCTTTTTATAAAAAGGAGCTGGCCGGAGTGGGGGATATTCGTTTTCAGCAGGAATTACCGGATGTAAAAACAAATGCGTGGCTGGTTACTATTCAAACAGACAAGCAACAGCAGTTGCTGGACCATTTGAATGCAAACAGTATACTTAGCCGCCGTTTCTGGATGCCAATGAATAAATTACCCATGTATAACAATTGTGTCTATATCCAGAACAAGGATAATGCAGATTATATTTATCGTACCTGTCTTAGTATCCCCAGCTCAACCAACATTACTGATGAAGAGCTGGCCACAGTGGTCAAAGAAATTAAAGCCGCAATAGGGTAACTTATGTATAAGCTTATTAAACGTTTTTTCGATATTGTTTTTTCATTGATAGCCCTGGTAGTATTGTTACCAGTTTTTATACCTATTATTATTCTATTGCTGATAACCGGGGAGCATGAAGTATTCTTTAAGCAGCAACGGGTAGGTTATAAGAACAAAATGTTTGGTATATACAAATTCGCCACAATGCTGAAGAACAGCCCAAACATGGGACTTGGCGATGTAACAGTCCGGAAAGACCCCCGGATAACACCGATTGGAAAATTTCTCCGGCAGAGTAAACTGAACGAGCTACCTCAAATGTTGAATATATTGATAGGTGATATGTCCTTTGTGGGTCCCCGCCCATTGATGAAAACCGGTTTTGACAGGTATTCTGATGACATGAAGGCAAGGGTATATAATGTGCACCCTGGCCTTACCGGTATTGGCTCCATTGTTTTCAGGGATGAAGAATTAATCATAACACAAAGCCAGTTACCGCCACATGAATGTTACAAACAAATAATTTCTCCGCATAAAGGGGCGTTGGAAATATGGTATCAGCAGCACCAGAATTTTTTTACCGACTTTATGATCCTATTCCTGACCGCCTGGTATGTTGTTTTTCCCAACAGCAAACTGGTGTATAAGGTCTTTCCGTCACTTCCCAAGAGGAATTTTTAATTTTTTGCTTTTTGCCCCATCAATAAATAAGTAATTTAGCTTTTAGTAGCAATGTTCAAACTCTTTTCAAAATCCAAGCCGGCCACAGGTAAAGTTGACCTGAGTGTATTAAAGGTTGATATGCACTCTCATTTGCTTCCGGGTATTGATGACGGATCACCCGATATTACAACCTCGATTAATCTTATTAAGGGTATGATGGAGTTGGGATACACCAAACTCGTTACCACTCCGCATATCATGTGGGATATGTATAAAAATACCAGTGAGATCATTCTTCAAAAACTGGAGGTGGTGAGAGAGGCAGTAAAAACAGCAGGACTGAATGTAGAAATAAATGCGGCTGCAGAATATTTCCTGGATGATTATGTAGGAGAATTGATAAAGAGAAACACTCCGCTCCTGACTATCAGCGGCAATATGGTACTGGTAGAATTTTCCATGGCTTATCCGTCACACGGACTGAAAGATATTTTATTTGATATGCAGATGCAGAATTACCAGCCGGTAATTGCCCATCCGGAGAGATACATTTATCTTGATCAGAACAAGGAGTTTTATGAGGAGCTAAAGGATATCGGCTGTTTGTTCCAGCTTAACCTGCTTTCGTTAGGGGGGTACTATGGAAAATCTGCCCAGGAATTGGCGCAACATCTTATCAAGAAAGGTCATTATGACCTGGTAGGCACTGACCTTCACGGTTTCCGCCACCTCGAAGGCCTTCAGAATCCCGCTATTACCACACCTCTGTTGAAGCTCCTCGATAGCGGAAGGATCCTGAATCCGGATTTATAATACCAAAATGTTTGTTTTTTTTGTTGAAGAGTTTAGCTATGGTTGTTGAACTTTTTTACAAGCAGTTTGTATTTATTACCGTATGAATGCTTTTACTATAAAAGACCTGGAAAATCTCTCTGGCATAAAGGCCCATACCATTCGAATTTGGGAGCAGAGATATAATTTTCTGAAACCACAGCGGACTAATACGAACATCCGCTACTACAGCAATGATGAATTAAAGACGGTCCTAAATATTGCTTTGCTGAACAAATACGGGTTTAAAATTTCTCACATTGACCGGATGCAGCCGCAAGAAATCCGGGAAAAAATACTATCGCTTGGTGATGCCAGGGCCATACAAGAACGGATTATTAATGATCTGGTACAGGAAATGATAGACTTGGAGATGGAAAGGTTTGAAAAAATATTAGCTAATTATATTGCTGCGAAAGGCATAGAAAGGACGGTTATACAAATCATTTTCCCGTTTCTTGAAAAAATCGGGATTTTATGGCAAACAGGGCATATTAATCCCGCACAGGAACATCTTGTCACAAACATCATCCGGCAAAAGCTAATAGTTGGGATTGAGACAACGGTATCGCATATCAAATTGGATAAAACATTTCTTCTTTTTTTGCCTGAAGGGGAGCATCATGAACTGGGTCTTCTTTTCATGTACTATTTACTCAAAAGCAGGGGGGCAAGAACGATTTATCTTGGCGCCAATGTTCCATTGAAAGATGCCGAGCATGTGATCAAACTTAAAAAGCCCGATATTGTCTTTGTTCATCTGACTGCAACAGCTTCCAGTTTCAATTTTGAGAAATTTCTGAATAATGTAGAACAGCGGTTTGGGTCTGTTGGAACAATCATTTCTGGTCAATTAACCCAGCAATACAAAAAAAGAATCCCTGCTTCAGTTCAATTCAAAAGGTCCCTTTCAGAGGTGATGGAATACCTGTCAGCCCTATAAGCCTGATTTTCAATCCGTTTAACTTTTTGAGGATATCTATAAACAAAAAATAGAATTTTATTTGGACTTAATTACTATATTGTTTAAGTTTACATCATAAATTATTAAACAATATATATGTCAAATCTTGAGTTTAATGAAATGCTGCTGACAAATGCGGATTTTCTTAAGCCTTTTGCCATCAACCTGACAAGAGATTCTGAAGCCGCAAACGACCTGTACCAAGAGACACTTTATAAAGCTTTAGCCAATAAAGAAAAGTATAATGTCGGCACCAATATCAAAGCCTGGTTGTTTACTATTATGCGGAATATATTTATTAATGATTACCGTAGAAAAGCTAAACAAAAAACCATATTTGACAGTACGCCAAACGACTATCTGATCAATACTAAACAGGCTACTGTAAGTAATGCTGCAGAAAGTGACATGCGGTTGAAGGAAATACAAAAAGCAATACAGGAGTTACCAGAAATATTTAAAACCCCCTTTTTATTGTATTTTGATGGATATAAGTATAATGAAATAGCTGAAGTATTACATGAGCCGCTGGGTACCATCAAAAGCAGGATTCACTTTGCAAGAAAACTCCTGAAGGAACAGATCAGCCGGTTCTAAAAATTTTTTCTGTGGCTGAAAAATCAGTGATTGTTATTGGTAGTGGATTTGCAGGCTTATCTGCAGCTTCTTTTATGGCAAAAGATGGCTGGCAGGTTACTGTAATAGAAAAGAATAACACACCCGGTGGCAGGGCACGGCAATTAAAAGAAAACGGTTTCACCTTTGATATGGGCCCCAGTTTTTACTGGATGCCTGATGTGTTTGAAAGATACTTCGCACAGTTCGGTAAAAAAGTTTCTGATTATTATTCTCTTCATCGCCTTGATCCTTCCTATCGCATTTACTGGGATGATGGTTATACAGATATGCCGGCTGATTTTGAGGAGCTGAAAAAAGTATTTGAATCGCTAGAGCCCGGAAGTGCAGAAAAGCTAGAGAAATACCTGAAAGGAGCGGCTTATAAGTATGAAGTTGGTGTAAATAATCTTGTTTACAAACCCAGCCGATCTTTAACGGAGTTCATGGATTGGAAAACCATAAGTGGTGTCTTTAAGCTTCAGGTTTTTTCTTCTATAAAAAGTCATATTGCACAATACTTTAAGCACCCGAAATTGCGACAGCTGATGGAGTTTCCTGTTTTATTTCTTGGTGCATTACCCGAGGATACACCAGCTCTGTACAGCCTGATGAATTATGCTGACTTAAAAAGTGGCACCTGGTATCCCGGGGGCGGAATGTATGCGGTGGTAGAAGGAATGTATAAACTTGCCATAGAGTTGGGTGTAAAATTCCGGTTTGATGAAAATGTGACAGAAATAATGATTAAAGGGGGAATGGCAAAAACAGTAACTACTAATAAAGATAATTATACAGCTGATGCAGTTATCAGCGGAGCTGATTATCATTTTACTGAAACACGGCTTTTACCGGAAGCTTTCAGGAGTTATTCCGAAAAATATTGGGATAAAAGGGTTATGGCGCCTTCTTGTTTGATGTATTATGTTGGTTTGAATAAAAAACTTAAACAACCTATTCATCATTCATTATTTTTTGATGTTCCGTTTGAGCATCATGGGAAAGAAATTTATAAGGATCCCAGTTGGCCTGCTGAACCTTTGTTTTATGTAAGTGTTTCTTCTCTTACCGATAATTCAGTGGCGCCTGAAGGTTGTGAAAATATTGTCTTTCTCATCCCAATAGCTTCGGGGCTTGATGGGGATACTGAAGAGCTGAGAGAAAAATATTTTCAATTGATAGCAAAGAGAATGGAGAAACATACCGGGGAGTCTATTCTTGATTCAGTCATATACAAGAAGACTTTTTCGGTGAGTGATTTTGTAACCGATTATAACTCATTTAAGGGGAATGCTTATGGTCTGGCCAATACACTAAGGCAAACAGCCATCTTTCGGCCAGCTTGCCAAAGCAAAAAAGTTAAGAACCTGTTTTATACGGGCCAGCTTACAGTTCCCGGCCCGGGTGTTCCACCAAGCTTGATCAGCGGTGAGGTCGTCGCTAAACAAGTAATCAAAGTATTAAGATAAATTTCTTATTTTACAATCAATGATTCAATTGTTTCATACAACCAGTCAAAATTGCAGCCGTATTGTAACAGAGAATTACAGTACTTCTTTTTCCTCTGCGATCAGGCTGTTACATAAAGACCTGAGAGCACCTGTTTTCAATATTTATGGATTTGTGCGTCTTGCCGACGAAATAGTCGACACTTTTCATGATCATGACAAAGCAGAGCTGCTGCAACAATTTAAAAAAGAAACTTTCGATGCGATTAAAAGAGGCATTAGTCTGAACCCTATCCTGAACAGTTTTCAACGAACAGTGAACGAGTATAACATCGATTTGAAACTTATCACTGCTTTTTTTTGCAGCATGGAAATGGATCTGAATAAAAAGGCTTACGATTGTGATGCGTATAAAGAGTATATATATGGGTCCGCAGAAGTGGTGGGTCTGATGTGCTTGTATGTTTTTTGTGAGGGAAAGAAGGAATTGTATGACAAACTCGAAAACTCCGCAAGGTCGTTGGGAGCAGCATTTCAAAAAGTAAATTTCCTGCGGGATATAAAAGCTGATTATAATGGCTTGGCGAGAGTCTATTTTCCTGGCTGTGATTTTAATAATTTTACTGAACGGGATAAAAGACAAATAGAAGAAGATATACATAATGACTTCAGAGAGGCCTTTCAAGGCATCACAAGGCTTCCGCTAAAAGCAAGGTTCGGGGTGTATGTTGCTTATAAATATTATTTATCGTTGTTTAAAAAGATAAAGCGGATGAAACCGGCCCGGGTGCTGGAAGAAAGAATCCGCATCCCTAACTACCGAAAAGCTATGATCATCTTCAGAGCAGGAGTAAAAAATCAGCTACGATTAATTTAATATGGGGGTTGCACAAGTAATATTGGTGGATGTCAATGACAGACAAGACGGTGTCATGGAAAAAATGGAGGCCCATGAGAAGGGTTTGCTCCACAGGGCGTTTAGTGTTTTTATTTTCAACGCCAAAGGAGAAATGCTACTGCAACAACGGGCTTTGAGTAAATACCATAGCGGCGGATTATGGACCAATGCCTGCTGCAGCCACCCTTACCCCGGCGAAGAAACAATGGCAGCAGCAAAAAGGAGATTGAAGGAGGAACTGGGATTTGAGGCTTCAATTGAAAAGGTATTCGATTTTGTTTATAAGGCGGATTTTGATAATGGTCTTACCGAGCATGAGTTCGATCATGTTTTTATTGGTGAATATGAAGGACGAATTGATTTTAATGAAGAAGAGGTGATGGATATCTGTCATAAAGATGTTCAGAAGATCCGGGAGGATCTGCAAGCAAATTCTCCAAAATATACAGCATGGTTTCACCTCGCATTTCCCAAAATAGAAAACTGGTGGAACGAACGTTATAAAAACAAAGTGGTGTAAAAGCTTAATTTTGCAAAGACAATGAATACTGTTTATTATATATTGGTTTTAGTGGGAACATTTGTTATCATGGAGGGAATAACCTGGTGCACACACCGTTTTGTTATGCATGGGTTTTTATGGTATCTGCATCGTGACCATCACCAGGTACGGCCGGGTATCTTCGAAAAAAACGACCTCTTTGCTTTTATTTTTGCTATCCCAAGTTTCCTGATGATCTATTTCGGTACTTATGATCATATCTGGTGGTTGCAGGCCATTGGATTTGGGGTAATGGCTTATGGATTTGCTTATTTTATGGTCCATGATGTTATCATTCATCAACGGTTCAAATGGTTTACCCGCAGCAACAATACTTATGTTAGGGCAATTCGCTGGGCACACAAAATGCATCATAAACATCTCGATAAAAACCATGGGGAAAGCTTCGGTTTTCTTTTTGTCCACAAGAAATACTGGCAAAAAGTCCGCCGGGATAAAAAACTGATGGCAGGCAACAGGAAAGTGGAATATGCCCCTGAAGCAGACTAATTGCCTTTTCAACTTCTTATCTTTAGTTCACAATTACTGTTTCTGAATTCTCCTTCCACATACGATTATATAATTGCTGGTGCTGGTTGTGCAGGACTTAGTCTTGCTGTACATATGATTCATTCTAATCAATTTGGCAACAAGAAAATACTTATTATCGATAAAGATGGTAAGCACAAAAATGACCGTACCTGGTGTTTTTGGGAAACAGAAGCCGGGTTGTTTGATTCAATTGTGTATAACAGATGGGGTAAAGCCTGGGTCTATGGCGAAAATTTTTCCCGGCTGCTTGAACTTACGCCATATCAGTATAAACTGATCAGAGGGATAGATTTTTACAAATTTTGTTTTGAGCTTATCCGTCAGCAACCAAACTTCGATATTATAACCGGAGACATATCGGAAATAAAAAGCGAAGGCGGTCAATCATGGATTCAGATGGCGAATGACAAAATTTTTGGCAATTATATTTTTAATAGTATACTTTTTGAAAAGCCTGTTTTAAAAAAAGAGGAATATTATCTTCTGCAACATTTCAAGGGCTGGATAATAGAAACAGAAAAGCCTGTTTTTAATACAAGAGAAGCGACGCTGATGGATTTTAGGGTAAATCAGCAGCACGGAACCACTTTTGTTTATGTAATGCCTTTTTCTGAACAAAAGGCATTGGTGGAGTATACCTTGTTTACTGAAAATTTACTGCAGCCTGCTGAATATGACGATGGTTTAAAAAATTATATTACTGAGTTTCTCGGTGTTGATTTGTATAAAATCGCAGAGGAAGAGTTTGGAGTGATTCCAATGACGAATCATAAATTCCCTTCTGCCAACGGAAATATTATCAATATTGGTACCGCAGGCGGGCAAACCAAGGCGTCCAGTGGTTATACTTTCCGGTTTATTCAAAAACATTCAGACAGAATAGTGGAGAACTTAATAAGTCGCGGCAATCCATTTATCCCCTTACCTGGGGGGCCTAAACGATTTAAATTTTACGACAGTACATTGCTGCATATTTTGAAGCATAATACTTTGCCGGGAGACAGGATTTTCACCCGCCTTTTCAAAAAAAATAAACCCCAGCAAGTGCTGAGGTTTCTCGATAATGAAAGTTCTTTGGGCGACGAACTTAAAATTATTTCTTCATTGCCAACGATGCCTTTTTTAAAGGCAGCATTGAAGCAGTTATAGTTATTAATTATCCGGATCCATTTGCATAAACTCCCTTTTCACTGCTTTCAGCATACTGAATAATTGAGCCACCTGTATCAATAATAACACAGCGAGAGCCAGCATTACATACCACGGAAGGCTTATCGTTTTTACACCTTGTATTTTTTGAAATTTATCGATATGCCATCCTGTAAGGGCTGAACCGAAAGCCAGACCTGCCAGTAGAAATGACAACAAGGAATACACCACTTTCATAAACATAATCCGCATAGTGGAGTAGCCAACTTTAAAGTTTTCCAGGATGGCTGCAGGTATAATTAATACCAATGCTATCCAGCTCCAGTTCTTTTGAAACCAGGCTCCGTTAAGTGTCAGGTTCAGTAAAAGAACCAATACAATAGACATTAATCCCCAGGGAATGGTTAGAAAGGCCGAAGGCTTTTGTGATTGAGTTGCCATAGCAGAATGTTTTGTTGTAACAAGGAAGGTAGAAATATTTCGGGATAAAACGAAAAGCCACCCATTTAAAAATGAATGGCTTTTCTGTAGCCTCGACAGGAATCGAACCTGTATCTGGAGCTTCGGAAACTCTTATACTATCCATTGTACTACGAGGCCGGATTACTTTATCAGGCCGCTTGCATTCGTTGCGAATACTTTTACGGCGATAGCCAGCAAAATTACGCCAAAAAACTTTCTTACAGCCATTAAACCTGCTTTACCCAATGCTTTTTCAATCAGGTTTAGCGAACGAAGAACAAAATAGATAACGACCAGGTTTATCAGTATGGCCAGCAGGATCATGTATTCGTTTTTATCGGCCCTTTCAAAAGTAGCTTTTAATGACATGATGGTAGTAAGTGTTCCGCTACCGGCTATTAATGGAAAGGCAATAGGTACTACTGTTCCTGAGGGTACTCCTTTTTCTGCTTTAAAAAATTCTATACCGAGTACCATCTCCAGGCCTAAAATGAAAATAACGATAGAACCTGCCACGGCAAATGATTTTATGTCAACACCCAACAAGTTCAGAAATGGTTTTCCGACAAAAAAGAACAACACCATTAAGCCGCCTGAGATAAGAGTTACTTTCCAGGCATTGATACTTCCCATTTTTTGCTTGATCGAAATAAGCATGGGTATAGATCCCACCACATCAATAACGGCGAAAAGAGTAAAAGTGAGTGTAAGAAACTCCTGGAGGTGAAACTGCATGGCTGTTGGTTTTTGCAAAAGTACTTATCTGAAAATATATCTCTCTTTAAAGAAATTCAACTCAACAGACAGGTATTCCAGGCAGTTCTTGCAGAGACAGTCATTAAAACGCTGTTCGATGTAAGCCCTTTGTTCATCGGTCAGCCTTACATTGTAGCATTGGCACCGGGTAATATTTCCGGGCTTACATTCAAACACCGTTTTGCACCGCTGACAGCTTTTTGTTTCATGCAGGCACATCAAATAAAATTTACAGTTGAAAACTTACTCCAGTTGTAAAATTGAACCTTCTTGCATTATAACCAAGAAAATCAAAATACTGTTTGTTGGTTATGTTTTTCAGATCGAGAAAGAATTTAGCGCCTTTCCCTAATCTGTATTCTCCATATAAATCAATGGTGGCATAGCCTTTCAATGTTTCAGGAGTGCTGCCATATACAAATTCTTCCCGGCTGCTTACAGAATGGATTTGTATGCCTGCGAAAATGAGTTTTGTTACCTGCACACCGGCATTCAGGTTAATAGCATGTTTGGGTATCCGGTAAAGATTGAAATAAGAAGTGTCTTTACCCAGCGGGGTGCCGGTGCCATCATATGCAGCTGTTGTTTTACCATTTGTGTATGTATAGTTGGCTGTGATATTCAATTTGCCTGCTGTGTAACCAGCTTCCAGTTCAGCACCATAATTGGTTTGTTTGCTTACATTCAGGTACTTACTTTCGAAAGTGGATGGATTGAACGTATAAATAATTGCCTCTTTTGTGTTGCGGTAGAAACCAACTGCCCTGGCCCTGATATTTTTTACGACTGATAATTCAACTCCAGCTTCACCAATGATGCCCTTCTCAGGTGCTAAGCTGGCATTACCGGCTGACTGATCGAACAACTGGTAAAGCGTTGGAGTTTTAAAAGCTGAATAAAGATTGCCGAATATTTTGATCTTGTTTTTTACCCAATATGAAGGGTTGAAGGTGAAACTGATATTACTGCCGTATTCAGAATGGATATTCAACCGGCCGCCCAGTTCAAGATTAAAGTTGTGGTTCTTATAAATGACAGAAGCGTAAGGACTGAGCTGATTCATCTGAACTTTCAAAACCGGCGGGGCATAAGGGCCCAACGGACCGGTTGACCAATACCACTGGTCTGTATTATTGAAACGGTAATCACCACCAGCTAACAATTCCCATCGGTCAAATTTCAGGCTACCGTATAATTCTGCATAGTGTGTGCGGCCAACGTAATTACTTTTTGCGTAAGTGAGATAGGGGCTGCTTTTATGTGAAGAATCATCGAGGTAACTTCTTTCTGCCCTGTTATAGTTATAATTTATATGTATGGTCCCTTTATTAAATGTATAAACAATCCCGGCACCAATTTGCCTGTTATTATTTTTTACCGAGTAATCTCTTTCGTCTGTAAATCCGGCAGCATCCAGGTCGGTATTGTAGTTATTGTAAGTACCAAACAAAGAAGCTTTTATTTTTCTACCGGCCCTGAAACCCAACCGTCCGTTAACAGCATGCTGATTGTAGCCATCGTTATCAAAAATGCCGGTATTGTCTTTGTCATACGCTGTGGAAAAACCATCTGAATTTATGTGGGTGTAGTTAACAGCATAATCAGCAGTGCTTCCTCTTCCGCCAAGGCCAATTGATTGTTTTAGTGTGTTATAGCTTCCGCCGGTAAAACTTCCGTTGATGTTTATTTTTTTATCACCAGCTTTCCTGGAAATAATATTGATGACACCTGCAACGGCATCAGAACCATATAGAGTAGATTGCCCGCCTTTCAGTATCTCAATTCTTTCTACCTGGTCAGTACTGATAAAATTCAGATCAAAATAATTGGTGATGACAGAGGGGTCATTTACGGGGATACCATCTAACAGGATCAATACATTACCGGCCGATGCGCCGCGGATGCTTGCTGTGAGGTTGGTGCCTGCATTGTTGTTTGCTCCGATGATGCTGGTGCCGGCAATGGTATTTAATAATTCACCCAGCGTTTTTCCAGCACTTCTTTCTAATTGCTGCCGGTTAATAATGGTAATTACTTTTCCTGTTTCACTTTGTTTTTTTGGATACTTGTTTGCCGTAAGGACGACTTCGTCTAATGAAGTGCCTGTTGAGTCTTGCGCCTGTACCGTACTGCTGATGATTACAGCAGCCAGCACAAAAAAATGTTTTTTCATTTACATGAAATTTTTGTGTGACTGCTTCCGGAAAAAAGTTGTTGGTGAAAACACCGAACAACGGGATAGAAATATAAACGTCCTGCGACTTTTAGATCTCATGCCTTTCACCCGAAAGCTGAATGTTGTTTGTTTGATATGGCAGGTCTTCTGGCTTACTCCGTTGTTTACTGCCTTCCCGTCCGCCGGTTGGCGGATAGTGGCGTGAAGAATAAACAACCTGACAAGGAGCTTACAGCTACGGGGATAGCGTCAGATTTTGACTGACTTCCCTTTTAATCCCGGTTATAAGGCCGGAAACCAAATCAGTGCAAATGTAGGGAGACCAGTTTTTTCGCCAAGAATAGTTTTCAACAGGAGGGTCTGCCTGATGATAAGCCAGTATTATAGCTAAGAGCCTGTTTTCATTCAGTGAATAGTAAGGAACGAGCAAGGAAACCGGGAGTTAACCAGAAGGAGAATGCCTATAGTATGCCTATAAAGAGTCTATAATATGCCTATAACTATCCTATAGTTTATTTATTGCTACAGTTGGTCTTCCACAAAAAGGGCAAGATTTTGCTGGAGTTGGGTACTTACACTGGCTACATAAATATTACCCTAAACCTGCTTACTTATCAGGAAGCTTGAGCCATTGAAAAGAAACGCCGATGTAATAATTGCGACGGGGGGCTGCGTTGTAAAAACGATTGGCCGCAGCATTGATGTCGTTACCCAGGCTGTACGTTTCGTCCAGCAAATTATCAATACCGGCAAATATTTTCAGGCGGTAGGGTTGTGTTACTTTTTTCTTCCAGCCAAGCTGGCAACCTGCTAAATGATAGGGAGAGGCTTTGGCTGTATTGGCATCGTTCATATAAATAGAAGAGGCTCCGTAATAACTGGCATTAAAATAGAAACCTTTTTTTACGGCAATATCAGCCTGTATTGCTATAACACTGGAAGGAACAGAAGGTACTTTTTTTCCTGAAAAATCATCGCTGCCTTTTATAAAAGTACCGTAGCGGAAATGATTGAGTGTAACATCAGCCCTTAGTGCCATGCGGGTTATAAATCCTTTGCGGAATTTTTTTTCATAGTCACTGTGAAATTCAAATCCTTTTTGCCGAACATCACCAGCGTTTACAAAGAAGTCTGCTCCTGAAAGGTCACGGCGTTGTACCAATGCATCTTTGAGTTTGAAATAAAAACCTGTTAACTCTATGGTTAGTTTATTACGAAAAAGATAACTGCGAAGGGTGGTTTCAACATTCCAGCCTTTTTCTGCTTCCAGGTCGGTGCTGATGATGCCGGTGGATGGCAGCACTTCTGCAACTGCAGGAGGGGAAAACCCTTTTGAGATAGTGGCGAACCAACTGAGCTGAACTTTTCTTATTCCATTAAATCTTTTCCTTATAGTAAACCTGGGGGCTAACTCGTTTTCATATCTTCTGCTTTGTGTTATTACGGGATAACGGTTGAGCCGGGTTATATCCAGTTTGTTTTTTGTAAGGCTTACCCCTGCGATGAGATACCAGCTGTTATCAATATCGGCACCTGATTGCAGGAACAGACTTAAGGCCGAATTTTTTATATCATCATCAGTTTGCAGGGTATCTGGATTGCCATTTTTGTTTTTTGACACTTGTGTATTAAAATAACCTTGTTGAAATTCCGCCCCTGCTGTAAAACTCAGCAATGTATGATCAATTCGCCTGGCAAAACTGAAAACGGTACGGCCGCCAAAGGATGGTTCATTTCTTCTTTCATAATTGCGGATAGCAGGATTTTTAATTTGATTAAATGCACCGTAAAGAGTAGTTGTATTATCAAAACGAAATGCAATGCGGTATTTATTGGTGATACCTGCCAGCATATTTTTTTGATAGATAGCAGCCTTTGCATTTACAGCACCTGGAAAACCAGCACCGGCAGGTCTTGCTGCTTTAGGATTGGCATTAAATTCTGCTAATGTCAATGCACCGGGGGTTTGATAATACATATCTGTAAACAGAACAGCAGCTGTTAATTCATGTTGCCCCTTCGTAAATTTTGAAACCCATGAAAAATTATCCCGCCGCAGGTTTGTTTGTTCCCGATAACCGTCTGTCTGGTTGTGGGCATAGGTTAGTTCTGTTTTATTTTCTTTTTTACCAAACCTGCCGGAAGCAAAAACATTGTGGAGGTTATAGCTTCCGGTAATATATTCAACAGTAGCCCCCTGTATCCAGTAATCCTGCATACTGTTCATTAATATAAGCCCACCGGTGCCTGCGCCATACATACTAGCGGCCGGGTTCTTAACTATTTCTATGCTGGAAAAATTATTGGCTGCAAACTGGTTGAAATAAGTATTGCCACCCGGGTCGGTAACAGGAATATCATTCCAATAGACTTTAATATTTCTTACACCAAACGGTGAACGGAGTGAGCTGCCCCGAATATTAATACGATAGCTGCCGGGTGATCGTTCTTCCATTCTGACTCCTGCAATAGCATTTAATCCGTTTGTAAGCGATGTTTTAGTGGCAAAGTCTGAGCTGGCCGGAATTCTGTATACCTGTACTGCAGATGCAGCGGCAGGTTTTTGTTGTTCAAATGCTTTAACGGTTACACTGTCAAGTGTCTTAGCGGAGCCGGCTGTATCTTCCTGTGCATGGCACCAGGTGAAAAGAAAAAAAAGGGAATAAAGTATGAAGGCTTTTTTCATAGAAACAGGAAATGGATGAACATAAAGTTAGAACCTTTTCTTTGTATCTTCAAGCCATGAGTGCAAAGAATAAACTGAACCTGGTTGATATCAGCCTTATTGTAGTGAGTTTGGTTATCGGCATGGGGATTTTCAGAAACCCGGCTTCTGTAGCAGCAACATCAGGAACAAGTTCTATTTTCTTTTTATTATGGATCGTTGGCGGATTAATTGCTTTGTGTGGTGCATTGACCTATGCTGAAATTGGCCAGCGGCTGCCTGCCATGGGTGGATATTATAAAGTGTTTGCGCAATGTTATCATCCGTCGGTCGGGTTTTCGGTCAATGCAATCATCCTTATCAGTAATGCAGCATCGTTAGCAGTGGTGGCATTAATAGGTGCTGATTATGTAAGCGACCTGTTGTATGGAAAGCCAAGCGGTGTTGTGTTCAACACTGGTGTAGCCATTGTAGCAGTTGCCATGTTCTTTGTAGTTAATTTGTTTGGATTAAAAACAAGCAGCCGGACACAGAATGTTCTTATAATTATCAAGGTGGGGCTTATGGTGGTTTTAATTGCTGCATTGTTTAAAGGGGTGGTGATTGAGCCGCATGGTTATGAAGCCAACGCCAAAGTATTTACACTGGAGAATAACAGTGCTATTACATTATTCCTCATTTCACTGATACCGGTTTGTTTTGCATATGGAGGCTATCAGCAAACCATCAACTTTGGTGGCGAAGTAAAAGATACCCGTATAATCCCCAAAGGAATCATCATCGGTATCATCATTGTCATTTCGCTGTACCTGCTCATCAATGTTGCCTACACAGAAGTGATTGGCTATGATAAAATGAAAAATGCCTCGGCAATCGGGGCTTTGCTTTGCGAAGCATGGTTTGGTAAGGCCGGTGGAAAAGTGTTTGATGCGCTGATGTTCTTATCAGTGCTGGCCTATGTAAATATCCTGCTGATGAGCAATCCCCGGGTGATGTTCGCTATGAGTGAGGACAAGGTGTTTCCTAAAATATTCTCTTACCGTCATCCTAAAACAGAAGCCCTTGTAGCAGGGCTGGCTACTTTCTCACTCATTACCATTATCGTCACTTTTTTTGGTAAGGGGGTTGACAATATTCTAAACTTTACGATGTTCCTTGACAGTATCGGCATGAGTACATCGGCAGCCACCTTGTTTGTTTTAAGAAAACGAAAACAAAACGAAGCAATGATAACAGGCAACTGGAATAAATTCACACCAGTGCTGGCCGGTTTTTTTGTGTTCAGTTATTTTATGATTGCAGTCGGCGTGGTAATCAAAGATGTAAACGCCGCCCTGATCGGGGTAGGGTTGCTGGCATTGTTCCTGGCATTGTATTATTTATTTTATCATAAGAAGACAGCATAATGGATATTTCGCAAATCATTAATGAACTGGGCGAGGACAGGGAAAATTATTTTAATGCTGTTGCTCCGCCCATCATGCAGACCAGCAACTTTGCTTTTAAAAAAGTTGCCGATCTAAGTAAAGCATTTGAGGATGAGATGGGCGGTTATATCTACAGCCGCGGATTAAATCCTACAGTTGATATTCTTCGAAAAAAATTGGCAGCCCTGGATGGTGCAGAGGATTGCCTGGTATTTAATAATGGTGCTGCCGCCATCTTTGCGGGGATTTTTGCCAATGTAAAAGCCGGTGATCACATTGTTTCGGTAAAAGCCCCTTACACCTGGGTGCAAAGAATGCTCGATGTGATATTGCCCCGTTTTGGTGTTACTTCCACTTACATAGATGGAACCAACATTGAGAACTGGAAAAATGCTACTCAATCCAATACAACTTTCTATTATCTCGAATCGCCTAACAGCTGGGACTTTGCTTTACAACCCATCAAAGAAGTGGCAGCATTGGCCAGATCAAAAGGTATTGTTACACTAATTGATAATAGTTATTGCACTCCGCTTTATCAAAAGCCAATTGAAATGGGAATTGATATGGCAATGCAAACTGCTACAAAGTATATTGGCGGACATAGTGATACCCTTGGCGGTGTGCTGAGCGGCAGCCATGCTATGATGAAAAAAATATTCGACAGTGAATACCTCAATATTGGAAGCGGTATTCAACCATTCAATGCCTGGCTGCTGATCAGAGGTTTGCGAACATTGCCTGCCCGGATCGAACGAATTACAAGATCAACTGCTGAAGTTGTAGCCTTTATGAAGCAACATCCAAAAGTTGAGTCTGTCCTTTTCCCGTTTGATGAAAGTTTTTTGCAATATCAGCTGGCAAAGGAGCAAATGAAAGGTGCTTGTGGGCTGTTCACTTTTATTTTACGAACTAATAAAAGGGAAGAGGTCGTTAAGTTTTGTGAGTCATTAAAGCATGTCATGATGGCGGTGAGCTGGGGCGGACATGAAAGCCTGGTGATCCCCAAATGTGCAGGAATAAAACCCGGAGACTTTGATCCGTCAAACAAAGAGCACCGCTATGTCAGGATGTACGTCGGGTTAGAAGATGCTCATTATCTTATGGCCGACCTGGAACAGGCACTGGCAGGTATCGAATAGAAAATTAACCTCCACTTACAAAAAATCATACATCTGGCGGGGCAATTGGATTATTTTTGCCTGATATGAGAAGGTTTACCAAACTGATCTTTTTACTGTTGGCCGGGACAGCATCTTTCGGACAAGAAAAATGGGATTTGCGCAGATGTGTTGAGTATGCCATGGAGCATAATATTTCTGTAAGACAGGCGGATCTTCAGATACGTTTTGCCGAACTTGAATTACAGCAGAGTAAACTCTCACAACAACCTAATGCTAACCTAAGCAGCAATGCTGGCTATAGTGCTGGCCGCAACCAGGACCCAACCTCTTTCTCACTCATCACTACCGGATATCTTTTTAATAATTATTCTTTACAAGCCAATATTGAGTTATTTAACTGGTTCTCGAAAAAAAATACTGTAGCGGCACAAGACCTTACTTTAAAAGCAACACAGGCTGGTGTTGAAAAAGCAAAAAATGATGTGGCACTGAATGTGGCCGTTGCTTATTTACAAATTTTACTTGCAAGAGAACAGGTAACGCTGGCGAGGTTAAAAGTTACTCAAACCATCTCGCAACTGGAAAGTACCCGTAAGCAGGTGGATGCCGGAAAGTTGCCGGAATTAAATGCTGTTAATGTTGAATCGGTACTGGCTGCTGATAGTTCAAGCCTGATCACCGCAGAAACTTCTGCATCACAATTTCTGCTGCAAATGAAAGCATTGCTTAATATGGATGCAGCAGCCCCATTTGATATTATTACCCCACCTGTTAGCCTGATACCACTAGAAAATCTTGCCGATCTGCAACCAGATGCAGTCTATCATCTCGCAACAGCTAACATGCCACAACAAAAAGCAGATGCCTTTAATGTGCTGGCAGCAAAAAAAGCAGCAGAGGCTGCAAGAGGTTCTATGTATCCTACTTTTTCTTTATTTGGTAGTCTTGGCAGTACTTTTAATAACAGGGCCCAGGAAATAACGTCAAGGACACCGGTGATAGCACCCATCGGATCAGTTACGGTGGGCGGCACCCCCTACCAGGTATTTCCTTTATCACCATTCGAAACATATACATTGGGGAAAATGAGCTATTTCGACCAGTTGAATCAGAACTTTCGGCAGTCGGTAGGAATAAGTATCAGCGTTCCGATTTTAAACGGGGGTGTTTTACGAACTAACTGGCAAAGGTCAAGACTGAATATAAAAAAATTTGAATTACAACAGGAGCAAAACAGTTTTACTTTAAAACAGGATATTTATACAGCATATAACGATGCCGTAGCGGCTATTCAGAAGTTTAACGCTAATAAAAAAACGGTTGAAGCATCCCAGAAAGCATATGACTATGCAACAAAAAGATATGATCTTGGGTTGTTGTCAACATATGACCTGATTACTACACAAACCACCTTGCAACAGGCGAAGAGCCAGCTTTTATATTCACAGTATGATTATGTGTTTAAAATGAAATTGCTTGAGTTTTATAAAGGGCAGGGCCTTAAATTATAAATGATCTTCTTTTATGAATAAGAAATTAAAATGGACGCTGATTATAATTGGAATACTGGCAGCTTTATTTGTTATAGCCAGAATGGTTAATGGGGCCGGGAAGAAAACAGAAAAAGTGGCAGTGGAAAAAGCGGCAAAGCGTACTATTATTGAATCAGTAAATGCCAGCGGTAAAGTATATCCTGAGGTGGAGATTAAGATCAGCCCGGATATTGCCGGTCAGATAACTGAACTCTATGTAGAGGAAGGAGATAGTGTAACCAAAGGAAAAGTGCTGGCCCGTATCTATGCTGATATTTATGCATTGCAAAGAGATGAGGCGGCATCAAGGGTAAACCAGTCTGTAGCAACAGTTGAAAACGGGAAAGCTTCTCTTGAATCTTTAAAAGCCAACCTGGAGCTGGCAAGACAAACACTGGCCCGCAACAAAATTCTCTATGAACAAAAGGTGATCTCAAAAGCAGAACTCGAACAATATGAAACAAGCTTACGTACTGCTGAGTCAAACTATAACGCCGCTTTACAAAATATCAAAAGTTTGCAGGCGGGAGTCCAGTCTACACAAACAGGGCTCAGTAAGGCAAATAAAGATCTGAGCCGGGCAACTATTGTGGCACCGATGGATGGAGTGATATCCTCCCTGAAAGTAAAGAAAGGGGAGAGTGTATCAGGAAGCGGCTTTAATGTAGGTACAGAAATGATGACAGTAGCCAATATGTCTGTACTGGAAGTAAGAGTGGATGTTGGCGAGAATGATATTGTGAAAATCAATATCGGGGATTCAGCAGATGTGGAAGTAGATGCTTACAACAACCGTAAGTTCAAAGGGGTTGTAACTAAAATTGCGAGCAGTATCAAAAGCTCATCATCGCTTACAACCTCCAATGATGTAACTAACTATGAAGTGAGGATTCGTTTGGACAAAGAGTCATACAAGGATCTGGCAGGAAAGACATTTCCCTTCCGCCCGGGGATGAATGCAAGTGCAGATATAAAAACAAAGAGAGTTGATAATGTTCTGGCGGTTCCCATTGCTGCAGTTAATGCCCGGGTGAAAGGAAGCGACAAGAGTATGTCGGATAAAAAAGAAGAAGAAAAAAAGAATAAAGGCGAAGAGGAGGGAATGGATAACAGCAATGCAGAATCAGGAGATGAGTTGGAGGAAGTGGTATTTGTTTTACAAAAAGATGGTACGGTGAAGAAAGTGGTTGTAGAATCGGGAATACAAGATATTAACTATATCGAAATAAAGAAAGGGCTAAGTGCCGGGGATGAAGTGGTGATTGGTCCTTATACAGCCGTCAGTAAAAATCTTAAAGATGCCATGAAGGTGAAAGTAGTGCCAAAGGATAAACTGTTTGAGAAATAACAGGAAATAAGATTAAAATGATAAAGTTCTAAAATTTGCAGCAGCCTTTTTATGTCAATAAAAGAATCAAAGGGGTTGGTTTCTTACCTTTATTTCCCGGTAAACTTTCTATTTAATTAATCTTGATTCTATAATGCGTTTTGGTATCATTGGCAGCGGTAGTTGGGCAACGGCTTTGGCAAAGATTCTTACTGATAAAAAACATTCCATTAACTGGTGGATAAGAAATACAGACACAATCCGGCACATCGATGAAAGAGGTTATAATCCCCGATATCTGCGTAATGCAAAATTTGATGTCTCCTTCCTGTCCATGTCGGCAGATATACGCCAAGTAGCAGCAAAATCAGATGTGCTGGTGGTGGCAGTGCCTTCAGCATATGCGGAGGAAAGCCTGGAGAAACTGCAACGGGAAGACTGGAAAGGGAAAAAAATAATTTCTGCTATCAAAGGGTTATTGCCTGAAAAGAATATTCTGCTTAACTATTATTTACAAAAGCAATTTGGCGTTTCGCTGGAAGATTACTTTGCGGTTCTGGGTCCTTGTCATGCGGAAGAGGTAGCAGAGGAGAAATTATCTTATCTCACTTTTTCCGGCACTGATATAATGACGGCTTCAGAAATCGCCTCGCATTTCACCAATGATTATATCAGTACTATTGTGAACCACGATATATTGGGTGTGCAGTATGCCGCGGTTTTAAAAAATATTTATGCATTAGGAGCCGGGATAGCTCATGGTCTTAATTACGGTGATAACTTCTTAAGCGTTTATATCGCTAATGCGGCAGATGAAATGGCGGGGTTCCTTAAAAAATTCGGTGTTGAACATATTACGGTTGGTGAACATGAAGGGGAAGACCCGATCACACATAGAAAGACACCCAACTATGCAGCATCGGTTTACCTTGGCGATCTGCTGGTAACCTGTTATTCACTTCACAGCCGTAACCGGGGTTTTGGAAAAATGATAGGCGAGGGCCGGTCTGTTTCGACAATCAAAAGTGAAATGAATATGGTCGCAGAGGGATACAATGCGGCAAAATGTATATATAATATAAATAAGTCGGTGGATGCTGCTATTCCGATAGCCGAAACGGTCTATAAAATATTATGGGAAGATGTTAAACCTTCTGAAGGCTTTAAACGCATAGAACAGGTGTTGGTCTGAGAAGGGAAATCGGAATTGATAACCTAAATTCTACCCTATGCCACTCTCTTACCATGGGTTTGCCCCCGCTGCCATTTTAATAATGGTGCTCTGCCTGGCAGGAAAACAATTATACGATTACTGGAAACATTATCATCAAAAACTTTAACTTCACGGGTAATAAATTAATTGCCCCATGATTCAGTTTTTCCAGGTACTGTTTTTGATTGCTGCAGTTATTCTCATTGTATTAAATGTGCTGGACTTCAACAAATGGCAGGAAGGCAGAAAAGAGGGAAGCACCAAGCCACATCCTATTAAGTGGTTCTATTTCATACTTACATCATTAGTTGCATTAGGCTGTGTGCTGAATATTATTGTTGCGTGGATCAAAAAAGGCTAAGAGAATAATTCCGCCGCAATACCATCAGCCAATAATTTACCCTCCCTTGTCAAGACAAGTGAATTGTTTTCCAGTTTCATTAATCCGGCAGCAATAAATTTCTGACTTTTATCGATCATTTCTTTTCCGGTAATGTCTAAACTCAACCCTCCGGCTGTTCGCAAAGAAGTCATTATATACTCATTCAGTTTCTGAGTTTCGGTCAGTATTTCTTTTTCCAGCGGAATGATTCCTTTCTTGATTGACTCAATGTAGATATTGTTGTTGGAGATGTTCCATTGACGGGATATTCCGTTGAATGAATGGGCTGATGGTCCGAGCCCAAGATATTTTTTGCCTTGCCAGTAGGATGAGTTATGACGGCTTCTCCAGCCTGGCCTGGCAAAGTTGGAGATCTCGTAATGTTCATAGCCAGCTTCTTCCAGCCACTGCATTAATAGTAAAAACTGTTCGGACTGTTTATCAGGGTTGATGTCCGGGCTTTTATTCTGCCTGATCATTTTATCCAGCGGTGTTCTGTTTTCCACTGTTAAAGCATAGCAGGAGAGGTGAGGAATGTTTAGGGAGACAGCAGTTTTTACATTCTGTTCCCATTTTTCATTTGTTAATTGCGGTGTTCCATAGATCAGGTCGATCGTAATGTTGTCAAAATGTTTCTTAGCCAATTGCAAAGTATCAATGGCCTGTTGGGCTGTATGTGCCCGGTTCATCCATTTCAGATCTTCCTCAAAAAAACTCTGGACACCGATACTGAGACGATTAATACCAATCTCTTTCCATCCGGCAAGCATTTCATCCGAGATATCATCAGGGTTGGCCTCAAGTGTTATTTCAGCATCGTTAATAACATTCAGCACAGATTTGATCGTTTCAACAATACTTTTTAGTTCTTGACTCGTACACAAACTGGGGGTGCCACCGCCGAAATAGATCGTTTCAACGGATTCGCCTTCCAGGTATTCCTTTTGTAATGATATTTCTTTCAATAAAGCAGCAACCAGGTCGTTCTTATAGTGTAATGAGGTGGCAAAATGAAAATTACAGTAATGGCAAGCCTGTTTGCAAAAGGGGATATGAATGTAAATGCCTGCCAACTTGTTTGCGATTTAATGAATAATTTAGCATGAATATCCCGGCGAAAAGCCACATGAGAAAATTCAGACTGCAAATATCGGTTCTTAGCTTATTGTTGCTGAGTATTTATACATCAGCACAGAACAAATACAATCTTCTTGTTAAGGGGGCAGATAAGGATTCAGCCACCATTGTTTCAAAAACCGGATTACAAACCTCGTTTGCTTCCAGGATGGCCTGTGCTGATTACATCAATAAACTACAAGGCTACCTGCAATCCAAAGGATATGTTACAGCTTCTGTTGACAGCCTTACATACGATTCAAATTTTGCCCGGATCGTTCTATTCGTTGGAGAGCTTTACCTGTGGGCTCAACTGGATGCAAAAAACGTTGAGTCATCCATTCTTGATGCTGTAGGCTGGCGGGAGAAAATGTTTGCCAACAAACCCATCGATTTTACACAGGTACAAGTGTGGGAAGAAAGGGTATTGAATCACCTCGAAAATACCGGTTACCCGTTTGCAAGAATTTCCCTGGATAGTCTTCAGTTAGAAGGAGATAAAGTATCCGCACTGCTTAATGTAAATAAAGGCCCACTTTATAAGATTGATAGCATCCGCCTCTTCGGCAACGCAAAAATTTCCAATAGTTATCTTCAACGGTATCTCGATATTCCGAATGGCAGCATTTACAGCAAAGAAAAATTGTTCCGCATTAATAAGAAAATAAGGGAGCTGACCTATGTTGAAGAGGAGAAGCCCTCAGATCTTACTATGCTTGGTACAGGTTCGGTGCTGAACATGTACCTGAAGCAAAAGAAAAGCAGCCAGGTTAATATAATTATTGGCTTTTTACCCAATAATAACCAGCTGGCCTCTAAAAAATTATTGATAACAGGAGAGGGAAACCTGAACCTGAAAAATGCTTTAGGCTCCGGCGAAACAATCGGCTTGAATTTCCAGGCATTGCAGGTAGAGTCGCAGCGGTTGAATTTACTCTACCAGCATCCGTATCTTTTTAATTCTCCATTGGGGCTGGACTTCCTGTTCGATATTTTCCGGAAGGACAGTTCGTTTGTGAATGTGAACCTTCAGTTAGGGGCACAGTATATTTTAAATAATAATCAATCCGGAAAGCTCTTTATTCAAAAAGTTCAGACCATCGTTAACCAGGGAGCGATTAACAGCCCGTTGATAATCCAAACACGGCGTTTACCAGATGTAGCCGATGTGAATTCCTTTAATGTCGGGCTGGATTATGATTTTAATAATACCGACTATCGCCTGAACCCAAGAAAAGGAAATGAGTTCCATATCATCACATCTATCGGAACCAAAAAACTGAAAAAGAATAATGAAGTGGTTGATTTAAAAGATCCCAATGATCCGGCCTTTGATTTTGAGAGTTTATATGATACCGTAAAATTGAAGACCTATCAGTTCAGGGTAAGATTTACAGCAGCGAAATACCTGCCATTAGGAAATAACAGGAGTACTGTAAAAACTGCTGTTAATGCCGGGATGTTTCAAAGCGGCAATATTTTCCGTAATGAACTATTTCAATTAGGTGGTTATAAACTGCTCCGGGGTTTTGATGAGGAGAGCCAGTACCTGTCTCAGTTTGCTATTGCAACAGTTGAGTATCGTTATCTCGTTGGCCAAAATTCTTTTTTCTATGTATTGGCAGATGGGGGTTGGGGGCAGGATAATGGCCAGGGAAAAAAATTGAACTACACCTATTTTGGAACAGGCCTCGGTCTTGCTTTTGAAACAAAAGCCGGGATCTTCAATCTTGCCTGGGCAGTGGGGAAACGAAATGATACCCAATTCAACCTTCGTCAGTCCAAAATACATTTTGGGTTTGTCAATTATTTCTAAGAAACCTGAACAAAGTCGGAGGTCACTTCAATACTTTTGCAGTTATAGAGAACAGTGAAGTACTTTTTCCATTTAATATTATTCTTTTTGTTCTTTGCAGAAGCAGTTTCTGCTCAAACCCCGGTTGATTCTGCGTCAATTCCTGTCAGAGATTCAACAACCCGAAGCGATACCGTAGTGGTAAAAGATTCCTTACCCCCCGAACAGGCCGTTGATTCTTTTTCAATGCGACCGAAGATTGATTCAGGCTGGACGGTTAGCAGGGATATTTCGTTTTCATCATCACAATTCGGGTGGCAGGTATTGAATCATCACCCTTATTTCGATTTTAAAGAGAAGCCGATCGTTCTTCCCAAATCGGACATCCGGAGAATTGATGGAAAGGAATTGTTGTTTTACCTGCTGGTCTTTCTCCTGCTGGTCTTTGCCTTGCTAAGGCAGCTTTTTCCAAAATATTTTAGCGACCTGTTCCGGCTTTTTTTCAGAACCACTTTGAAGCAACGGCAGATCCGGGACCAACTCATGCAAACTCCGTTACCCTCACTGTTGCTGAATGGTTTTTTTGTTGTAAACGCAGGTTTATACATCACTTTCCTGCTACAACATTTCAAACTAAACCCGGTTGATAATTTCTGGCTGCTCTTTCTTTATTGCTCCCTAGGCTTATCAGCCGCATATCTTGTTAAGTTTATCGGGTTAAAAGTATCAGGCTGGTTGTTTAGTATGGGTGAAGCCGCCGATTCTTACATTTTTATTGTTTTTATAGTCAATAAAATGATTGGTATCCTGATACTGCCTTTCCTGATATTATTGGCATTTTCAGCAGGTAATGTATATAATGTATGCCTGACAATATCGTGGTGCCTCGTTGCCGGACTGTTCGCTTACAGGTTTATTTTGACCTATGTGGCCATCCGTAATCAGGTCAAAGTCAACCCCTTTCACTTCTTTTTATACCTGCTGGCCTTCGAAATAGCCCCTCTTTTGCTGGTTTACAAGGGTTTGTTGTTATTTTTCGGCAGAACTGCTTAACTTTGCCGCCAACTTTAGCCGAACCGAACATGAGTAAAAATGGGGTTAATAAGGCCGATGTTCAGGCCAAAGCAATACAGAAAATCCTGATTACCCAGCCGAGACCTGAAAGTGAAAAGTCTCCGTACTTTGAACTTCAGCGGAAGTACAATGTGGTACTTGATTTTCATCCGTTTATCCGTCTGGAGGGCATACCCGCCCGGGATTTCCGTAAGCAAAAAATTGAGATTCAGAACTATACTGGTGTAATCTTCACCAGCAGGAATGCAATCGACCATTTCTTCCGCACCTGCGAAGAAATGAAGGTCAGCGTTTCGCAGGATACCAAGTACTTCTGTATTACGGAGGCGGTAGCTCTTTATCTTCAAAAATTCATCCTGTACAGGAAAAGGAAAGTCTTTTATGGGGCGGATGGCACCAACAAAAGTATGTTTGATGTCATCAATAAACATAAGGGCAACGAGAAATTCCTGTATGTATGTTCCGAGAACCAGCAGGATAATGAAATAGTAAACTGGCTAAAAGCTAATAACTGTGAGTTTACCCTGGCTTTTATGTACCGCAGTGTAAGCAGTGATGTAAAAGAGGTGCTGACTCAAACTGAATATGATGTCATTTGTTTCTTCACACCAAGCGGGGTAAAAAGCCTGTTTGACAATGTTCCTAAATTCAAACAGAATGGAACTGTATTGGGGGCTTTTGGTAACAATACCTCAAAAGCAATTGAAGAAGCTGGTCTTAAACTGGAAATAAAAGCACCACAACCCCAGATGCCAAGTATGGTGGCAGCACTGGAGCAATTTCTAGCCTCAGCATTGAAGAAAAAATAATTCAAAAAATATTCTTCTGAAAAGGACACTGCGATCAGTGTCCTTTTTCTTTTTCAGCGAACTTCGTTAAGTAATGACGAAACAACATACCAATCAGCTCATTCATGAAACAAGTCCCTACCTGTTGCAGCATGCACATAACCCCGTCAATTGGTATCCGTGGGGTGAGGAAGCACTGAGCAAAGCCAAAGAAGAAAACAAACCCATTCTTGTAAGCATTGGTTATGCGGCCTGTCACTGGTGCCATGTAATGGAACGGGAGAGTTTTGAAGATGAGGCTACGGCTAAAATCATGAATGAAAATTTCATCAACATTAAAATTGACCGGGAAGAACGGCCAGATCTCGACCATATCTACATGGATGCAGTACAGGCAATGACAGGTAGTGGTGGCTGGCCATTAAATGTTTTTTTAACTCCGGGAGCAAAACCGTTTTATGGCGGAACTTATTTTCCTCCGCAAAGAGCTTATAATCGTCCATCCTGGCAGGAAACGTTGCTCGGTGTTATACAGGCATTTCGGGAACGGAGGCATGAAATAGATGCGCAGGCTGAAAACCTGACAGAGCATTTACTTCAATCCAATTCTTTCGGCATTCAAAAAGTGGCAGACGAAGAGATGTTTTCTGTTGAAAAAACAGGGGAAGCTTTTCAAAACATTATGAAATCCGCTGACAAGCAATGGGGCGGCTTTGGAAAGGCCCCCAAGTTTCCCCAAAGTTTATCAATTCAATACCTGCTCCGGTATTATCATGTTAATCGAACCGAAGAGGCACTGGAACAAGCACTTCTTTCATTGGATAAAATGATACAGGGCGGCATTTATGACCAGGTTGGTGGAGGCTTTGCCCGTTACTCAACCGACACAGAATGGCTGGCCCCGCATTTTGAAAAAATGCTCTACGATAATGCTTTGTTGATCTCAGTATTAAGTGAGGCATACCAGCTTACAAAAAAAGAACGGTATAAAGAAGTGATTGAGGAAACAATGGAATTTGTGCAACGGGAATTACTTCACCCGCCGACTGGCGGGTTTTATGCTGCACTGGATGCCGACAGCGAAGGAGTGGAAGGAAAATTTTATGTGTGGAGCCTTCGGGAAATACAAGAGTTGCTTGATGAAGACGCCGCCTTGTTTTGTGAGTACTATGATGTGACAGAAAAAGGAAATTGGGAGCATTCCAATATACTCTGGGTTAGAAAACCTTTGGAAACCTTTGCCTATGAAAAGAATATCCCGGTTGCTGAACTGAAAATTTTAGTTGAAAAAGGGAAAAGAAAATTACTGACACAACGCAGTAAAAGGATTTGCCCATTACTGGATGATAAAATAATTCTTGGGTGGAATGCTCTGATGAATACAGCCTGCAGTAAAGCTTTTGGGGCGACCGGTAATGAACACTACCGAAAGCTGGCCATTGACAATATGGAGTTCCTGCTAAATAGTTTAAGAGAAAAAGAAGGGCCCGGGTTTCATCACACCTGGAAAAATGATAACGCAAAATACCCGGCATTTTTAGATGATTATGCCTTTCTTATCCAGGCATTACTCCACTTACAGGAAATAACGGCTGATACGAACTGGTTAGCCAAGGCAAGATCGGTTACGGAGTTTGTAATTGAAAACTTCAGCGAAGAGGGTACTGATTTTTTCTATTACACCCCGGCAGGACAACCCGATGTTATCATCCGTAAAAAAGAAGTGTACGATGGGGCTGTGCCATCCGGAAACTCTGTAATGGCTTATAATCTTCATCAACTTTCAATATTAGTGGGCAGAAAAGAATGGGGACAAAGGAGTGTTGGTATGATGTCTTCACTTGGAAAAGCGGTCGTCCGTTATCCAACGTCTTTTGGTAATTGGGCCTGCCTGCTGCAGGAACTGATTGTGGGAACCAGTGAAATTGCTGTTGTCGGTGAGCAGTTTGCCACCTTTCTTGAGGAAGTAATCGGTCAATACATACCTCACAGAGTATTAATGGCTTCAAACACTTCCGATAAAAACTACCAACTGTTAGCACAAAAACAGGGGGCTGAAAAAACGATGATTTACCTCTGCCGTAATTACACCTGCCTTAATCCCGTATTTTCTGCAAAAGACCTTATGTCGCTGATAAACAGCTATAAAAACCAGTAATTAATTTTAAGTTAATACAATAAAACAGACCCGGCCTCCGTTAGAAATTTTACCTCGAAAATTACGCTTTGATTAGAAAAAAATAAATTATAACCTTGTGTTAAAGAAGAGCCCAAAACATTATATTTGCCCAATACCCTTTAAGTGTTTAAGTGTATGAAAATGAGAAACCTTTATTATGCCCTGTATGCAGTTGCCTGCATGTCCGTAATTAGTAGTTGCGGAATCCTGGGAAAAAAGAATGGAAAAGGCAAAGGCGGAAGCCTGCCGAATGATGGCCAAGTGTGGGGCATTGCTCCCGGAAACAAGTACACACTTCCAAAGCCTCCGGGCATGGTGTACATTCCGCAGGGCACATTCCATATGGGTCCCAGCGATGAGGATCCGGCTTATGCATTCAGTGCCCGTAACCGTTCAGTGTCTATTAGTGGCTTCTGGATGGATGCTACTGAAATCACCAACAACGAGTATCGTCAGTTTGTAATATGGGTTCGTGACTCTGTCGCTGCCCGTAAACTTGGCTATGTAAAAGCCGGCGCTGATGGTGTTGAGTATGTCGACCAGCAAAAAATGAAAACCTTCAAATGGAGTGACCCTAAATCCATTGAAGCTCTCGGTAATACAGACCTTATACTTACTCCGGAGGACAGGATAAATGGTAAAAAAGAGATCGATGCTTCAAAGCTGCTTTATCACTCTGAAGTATTTGATCTTAAAGAAGCCGCAAAAAGGGAGAATGCCGGCAAGCCCCGCTCTAAGTTCATTATCAAAAAAGATACTCCTATTGCTCCTGATACATTGGCCTGGATTCGTGACTTTGCTTATTCTTACAATGAGCCAATGACCAAAAGATATTTCTCGCATCCTGCTTTTGGAAACTATCCGGTAGTTGGTGTAAACTGGAAACAGGCTACAGCATTCTGCGAATGGAGAACTCATCTTTTGAATACTTTCCTTGAAAGTAAGAAAAGAACACAGGAATCAGACTTTCGCCTGCCTACAGAAGCTCAGTGGGAGTATGCAGCCCGTGGCGGTCGTTCACAATCAATGTTCCCCTGGGGTAACTATTACCTGAGAAATAAAAAGGGATGTTTAATGGCCAACTTCAAACCGGGTCGGGGTAACTATCCTGAAGATGGTGGATTCTATACTGTTCGTGCCGATGCTTACTGGCCTAATGATTATGGTCTGTATTGTATGGCTGGTAATGTTGCAGAGTGGACATCTTCTATCTATTATGAAGGTCGTAACAACTTCCAGCATGATATGAACCCGGATGTTCGCTGGAATGCTAAAGATGATGATCCTCCCCTGATGAAGCGTAAAATCATTCGTGGCGGTAGCTGGAAAGATGTTGGTTATTACCTCCAGACAGGTACCAGCACTTACGAGTACCAGGATTCAACCAAATCTTACATCGGCTTCCGTTGTGTTATTGATTTACCTGCAGCGCCAATGAAAGGTGGCCGCAAATAAAATGACATTCAATTATTCTATCTGATAAATTTTTTGAGAGGGCAGTGAAACAAGCCCTGTCCTCTCATACTTTCTCTTATTAATTATTTTCTATCTAAAAACCTCTTAAAAAATCCAACGTATGGCAGCAGCTATTCCTTCCAAAGTAAGTAAATGGGTTGACGTAGGCGTATCATTTGGCGCAGCATTAGTAATCTGGGGAGCACTCAGAAAGATCACCCATGCTCCTGATGCAGACATGTGGCTGTGGATCGGTCTGACAACAGAAGCGATCATCTTTACCCTGTATGGTATCTTATATGCGGTTTATCCTCCTATAAAGGATGCCAGCCATGATGAAGAGCAGTTCTCCGTAGCTGGTGCTAAGTCAAGAGCAGCGTTTGGTTCAATGGATAAAATGCTGGCCGAAGCAGACATCACTCCTGACACAATGAAACGTTTGGGCGACGGTTTCAAACAATTGAATACAACAGTTACCGGCTTGAATAATATCGGTGATACAGTGGCTGCTACAACTGATTTTACTGCTAAAACAAGAGAAGTAACCGGCCACCTGGACAAAGTAAAGGATGCTTATGTATCTGCTGCTTCCTCCGTAGGAGCTTTTAATACGGCTACTGAAGGGGCAAAACATTTCCATGATCAAATACAAGTGCTGACTAAAAATTTGTCTTCACTTAATACAATATATGAACTGGAATTACAAGAAAGTAACAACCACCTGAAAGCATTGAATGCATTCTATGGTAAACTCTCTGAAACTTCTGCTGCTATGCTTAACAGCGCTGAAGATGCGAAGAAAGTTCAAGATCAGATCGGACACCTGGCTACAAACCTGGGCCGCCTGAACAGCATCTACGGTAATATGTTAACCGCCATGCAGGGCCGCAACTAAAACTAAATTAAGGTAAAACAATCCGTATCCGTGATTCTGAGAAGTCACTATTACTAATTTAAAAACCACAAATCTTCATGTCTTTACCTAAAGAGCCCCGGCAGAAGATGATCAATATTATGTATCTGGTGCTGACAGCATTGTTGGCCCTGAACGTATCATCGGAGATCCTCAATGCCTTTAAAACCGTAAATCGAAGCTTAGAGAGTTCTAATAAACAGGTGAACCTTTCTACTGAAACGATCATGAAATCGTTGCAGGAAAAAACAACTGACCCGCAAACGAAGGAAAGAGCTGTTCCCTGGTTAGAAAAAGCAACGAAAGTTACTGCCGCCTCTAAAGGCGTATATGATTATATCGAGGGATTAAAGAATAAAATTCTTACCCTTGCCGGTGGTAAACCCGGAGATCCTACAAAATCATTTAAGGAAGATAATCTTGACATTGTAACCAAAATGATGTTGAAGGATGGCGAAGGAAAAAAATTGTTCGGAGCATTGTCAAAATATCAATCAGATATCCTGGCAGTGGATTCTTCTATAGCAATAGAATTCAAGAATACACCATTCGTTGACTTAAGCAACCCTCCTGGCCGTGATGGAAAAACAAAGCCTTGGGAGATCGCCTATTTTAACATGGTACCTACTGTAGCTGGTCTTACCATTTTAAGTAAATTCCAGAATGACATCAAAACCGCTGAGAACAAAGTGGTTACATATTGCCATACCAAGGTGGGTGAGGTAAAAGTAATCTTCGATACGTATACAGCCATAGTAGGTCAAAACTCAAATTACCTGATGCCAGGCCAGGAAATTGAAATAAAAGCAGGTGTTGGAGCGTTTAGTAAATCAGCAGCACCAACCATCAGTATCGGTGGATCAAGTGTTGCGATCGGAGAAGAAGGATATGCTCTTTATAAAGGCCAGGCTGGAGGAGTTGGTTCACATACCATTCCGGTAAGAATAAGTTTCTTTAACCAGACCACTGGCAAAGACGATGTGAGAGAAGTAAATGTTGAATACACTGTAGGTTCAGCGAATGCTTCGATAGCTCTTGACAAAATGAATGTTCTTTACATAGGCGTTGAAAACCCCGTTACCATTGCCGCCAGCGGTGGTGGTGATGATAAGGTGAATGCAAGTATTAACAATGGTTCTTTGAGCAGGGTTGGTCCCGGTAAATATATCGCAAGGGTAAACTCTGTAAATGACAATACCATCATTACGGTAAGTGTGGAAGGTAAAGTGGCTGGTACGGCTCAGTTCAGGGTTCGTAATATTCCCCAAGCCCAGGCTTATGTGGGTGGACAACCCAGTGGAGCGAATGTGCCGGCAGGTGCCTTTAAAGCACAGGGTGGTGTGGGAGCTGGTATTAAAGACTTTCCGTTTGAACTGTCATATGATGTAGTTAGCTACACTTTTACTTGTGACACTGATGATGGAGATATCGTTTCCGTTCCGTCCAATGGTGCAGCTTTTGCAGGTGCTGTTCGGAGTGCTATAAACACACATGTAAAAGCCGGTAAAATGGTAACGATTGATGATATCAGGGTAAAAGGTCCGGATGGACGTACAAGTCCTGCCCCTTCGTTGATTTATTACATTAAATAAGTTGTGATATGAAAGTGAACTTTTTAAAATTGAGTGTATGTGTTGTAGCAGCTGCCTTATTAGCTGGCAATGCTGATGCGCAGCGGACCTCTAAAAGGAGGAATAATACCAATAACCCTCAACCTACGAATACTGACCCTACGCAGCAAGGTAATCAGCAGCAGCAGAATAACAATAATGCTCAACCCTCTGGTTACGATCCGTACGGTGGTCTCCCTATCAGGGTTGATTCTTCTGGTATGCAGGACACAAATATTCGTAAGTCACTTCGTAATGATAATGCTTTCGATAAAAGTAACCTGAATTCAAGAACACCCCTGGCTTATGAGCATCTTCGTTGGGACGATGCCCTGTTCGCAGAAAAAGTTTGGAGAGAACTTGATTTAAGAGAAAAAATGAACCAAACCTTCCGTTATGATGCGACAGATGATAACGGAAGCCAGTTATTCATTAATATGCTTTTGAAAGCTGTTAATACGGGAGAAGTTACCGCATTTGCTGACGACAGGTTTACATCACCAATGACTCAAGCTGAAGTATCACAATTAACAGTTGGTAAGGCAGATACAGTTCCTGAATATGATATAAAAGACATCAATAAAATTGTTGGATATGTTGTTACAAGGGCCAGCTTTGATGCCAAATCAGTTGTAAAACTTCGTATCAAAGAAGAATGGGTATTTGACCGTGAGTCAAGCAGAATGTTTGTTCGTATTCTCGGTATTGCACCTTTAAAAACACTTTATTTTCCTAACGGACAGGAAAGACCAGGAAGCTCACCAATGTTTTGGGTCTATTATCCGGATTTGCGGCCTTCACTTGCAAAGGCAGAAGTATATAACCCCAAAAACATGGGCCAAAGCAGGATGACCTGGGAAGAACTGTTTGAAAGCCGTATGTTTAGTAGTTACATCGTAAGGTCAACACTGGATAATGCAGCTAATAAATCAATTCGCCAGTATATTAAGGACCCGATCCTGGCTTTACTGGAAGGTGATAATATCAAGGAAAAGATCTTCAATTTTGAACAGGATCTGTGGTCGTACTAATACGAAACAGGTCATTTAAAAGATAAACAAAGAAGCCCCGTTAAGGGGCTTTTTTATTATCTAAGTAGTTCATTATAAACTTAAAAAAAAGTTTCAAAAATCGTAAAAGTCCTATAGGAAAATCGGATTTAAGTTGTATTTTCGTCTCGGTTTTTCATAGGATATTGGATTTTAAAAACGGGGCTGAATTTCTATTCTGGCCCCATTTTTTTTGCCCATGCACTATCCCCGGCTGGCAAAATCTTTATATTAAGAATTTTCTGTAAAATAATTGACCACCAGCCTGGCCTTAGTTATTCCAATTACTTTTCCAATCTCTATTTCACCTTTGGCCTGCCGTATTATTTCCCTGATGTTTTTAACGGATTTAAATTCTTTGAGCAATGTGCTGGCAGTAGTATTGCCAATTCCCGGTATATCTTCCAATTCATTTTTAAATGTTCCCTTGCTTCTTTTCTGGCGATGGAAACTGATGCCAAAACGGTGTACTTCATCCCGTATCCGGCGAATGAGTTTTAAACTGGCACTGTTATAGGGAAGCTTCAAAGATTCTTTATCTCCGGAAAAAAATAACTCCTCCTCATTTTTGGCCAGACCAACTAATGTAAACCTGTTGTCTATGCAAAGCTCCTGTACTGCCGCTATAGCGGCATTTAACTGGCCTTTACCACCATCAATAATCACCAGTTGTGGAAATGGCTGTTCTTCGTCTTTCAGCCGCTTATAGCGTCTGCCAACAGCTTCCTTCATGGTAGCAAAATCATCTATACCTTCTACTGTTTTTACATTGAAATGGCGATAGTCTTTTTTACTTGGCTCACCATTTTTAAAACATACCATAGCCGACACCGGGTAGCTTCCCTGGAAATTAGAGTTATCAAAGCATTCGATGTGTACCGGTAACTCCTGTAACTGCAGGTCCTGTTGAAGCTGTTCCAGCAATTTTAATTTGTCCTGGCTTTTTATATTTAACTGAAGCCGTTCTTTATTCTTTAATTCATCAATGAAATGAAGTACATTTTTTTCAGACAGGGCCAGTAATTTTTTTCTGTCGCCGGCTTTTGGAACAATAACTGTTATTTCATCCTGCGGGTATTCGATAGCAAACGGAACGACAATTTCTGTGGCATCGCTGTTGAAGGTTGCTCTCAATTGTGCCACGGAGAAACTGAGTATCTCTTCAATAGTTTCGTCCAGGTGAGCTTCTGCCTTATTCGTTTGTGTCTGGATGATGGCTCCATTGCGGATCATCAGGTAATTGACATAAGCTGTTTCTTTTTCTTTAAGTATGGAGAATACATCCATATTGCCAGCCTTCACATTTGCCACAACAGAACGGGATTGATAATTCTCCAGGAAATCTATCTTCTTTTTTACTATTGCTGCTTTTTCAAATGCAAGTGTGGCTGCCTGGGTTTTCATTTCCGTTTTGAAATGCCGTATAACAGGAGCCAGGTTGCCCCGGAGCAGGTTTTTAAGTTGTGAAAGGTCCTCTTTATAATCTTCCGTTGTTTGCAGTCCTTCACAAGGGCCTTTACAGTTACCTAAATGATATTCGAGGCAAACTTTGAATTTTCCTTTCTTAATATTAGTATCGGTCAGGTTCAGAGAGCAGTTCCTGAGTTGTATAGTCTGTTTGATGAATTCCATTAACTCTCTTACTTTTTTAACCGAGGTAAAAGGACCCAGGTATTCCGAACCATCATTTATTTTTTTTCGTGTAAGAAAAACCCTTGAAAAGGGTTCATTTTTAATTACAATAAAAGGGTAGCTCTTGTCATCTTTCAGGTTAATATTAAACCGGGGCTGAAATTGTTTGATTAACGTATTTTCAAGCAGAAAAGCATCCTGCTCTGAGTTAACGATCGTAAACTCAATCCTGGCAATCCTTTGTACCAGTTCATGAGTTTTATAGCTCGTAAATGTTTTAGTGAAATAGGAACTTACTCTTTTGCGTAAATGTTTAGCCTTGCCCACATACAGTAATTCGTTCTTGCTGTCAAAATACTTATAGATACCCGGTTGTGCAGGAATGGATCCGGCAATATGTTGAAACTCTGTGGCTGTCATTGATTTGGGTCCTCGTTCCAGGTTACTTTGGTAGTGATGGTCACCTCAGGCTTACCGGGTTTTTGGCTGGTAGTTACCACCTGGAAGCTTTTATCCATTTGCCACAGCATCTTTTTTTGCAGAAAACTATCCCGGTTACTTACTTCACGCACAATAATGATATTGTTCACTTTGGCATCCTTTCCGGGGATTGGTGTAGCCAATAATTCTTGTCTCTTTACTTCTTCTTTATCAGGGTCAACAGGCAGGTAAGTGATGATAACCCGGTTAAGCATCTGGTCATGTATGGCAGGGTCTTCCTTATATCTTTTGGCCACTTTCTCGTCTGAAAGATCAGGGATGTCGAGGAATTCCCTGGCTGCGTCAGCAAACTGCTCCCTGGGGATATAAGATGTATCGCTGTGAAGGCTGTCAATATAAACGACCTTCATAATGGAGTACAGCGAAGTATCCACATGGGCTACTTGTTTCTTTATAAGTGAAACTACCGATATAAAATTTGTACCCCTATCATCTTTTTTTGCATTGCAGGCGGTGAGTATTAAAGTAACTGTAAGAAAAAATACGAAGATTCTCATGGCGTAAAAATAACGCAAAACATGTCCGGGGCATTGTATTAAAATAAATATCCCGTAACACTATCTCAGATTTCTCTAAGGAGCGAAACGGGATATTTTAAGCAGAGACAGCAGTTAGTACGGGACTACTTATTGAGCAGTAAGCCCAATTTTAAACCAAAATCAAACAAGTGCTCCTGAACAGGATAATTCTTTTTATAACTTGACATAGCCTGGTAACGGACTTGCGGACCAACTCTCCAGTTCAATTTACCTGTGGAATAGCCGGCAAAAACCTCAAACCCTGTATTAATATTCCATTTACGGGTTAATGATGGTATTTCCGCATAGTTTTTATAATCAGTAGAGAGCAGGTACGCCCTGTTACTCAAAATATAAGTCGGTTGAATAGTGCCGCTTACACCCATATAAGTCTTTCTGTTCCCTAACAATTTAAGCTCAAGCCCGATGGGTACAGATGCAGAAATATAGAGATTACGAAGCCAGTCTGCTTTATACCCACCAGTGTTCCTGTAGTTAGTGAAAGTAGACACTGTGTTTGTGCCGCCAGAGCTATTAGTTAGTGCAATGGTTGCAACTTCACTTGGATGGGTATAAGCCCTTATATCATACTTGCTGACATTAAATTGCAGTCCGCCAATCAGTTTCAGGTTTTTTGACAAAGGATATCCCATGCTAAAGCCTAACTGTAACCCAATATCCGGTTTGTGTGTAACAACGCTATTTATATCCGAATAATAAGTGGTGGAGCTTGGTGCGCCGCTGAACGTATTGCGGGCATAATCTATGAAAGGTTTATTTTCCTTAAGTTCACGGTAGCTGATGGTGGGAGTTATGTAAACCTGTAAAGATGTCCTTTTCCTTTTCTGTATGTGTTTATATGAATTGATCACACTTTCAATACTGTAAGGATAGGTGTCGTTTTTAACCAGCAGTTTTTCTTCGCTTACCGGAGTCGCTGTTTCTTTATTCTCACTATTATCAGTTATAACTGGTATGCTGTTATTGATGTGCTGTATTGGAACAGATTTGCTGGTCAGAAGTTTATTGTAAACAACTTGTTTAACAGTGGCTGCTGTGCTTTTTACAGCGGATTCGGTCTGCGGAGTATTTTCTTTTATAAGAGCCACTGCTGGTTCGGTATAAGAGGCTATAACCGGGCTTTCATCATTCGTACTACTTTCCTCTTCGGTAACACTATTATTAATAAACAAATTTTTCTGAAGGTTATCAGCAGGAGAAATAAAGGAAGGGTTGTTACTTTTATCTTTATTCAGGGCTATAACAGCTTTGGGATACTGTTTCTTTTGTGCTGCAGATTGATGAACAATTGCTTTGGGCAAAGTGCTGACAACCTGCTTGTTTCTGGCAGAGTTACTCAACATGACCCAGGTAACAACTCCTGTACTGAGAATTAACAGGCCAAGACCGATCCCATACCACCGTCTGCGGGTATGGAGGCTATTGTGAATACCATTCCACACTTTCTCAGACGGAAACATCCGATACTGATCAGCATTTTGTTTTACAAACTGCTCGAAATCTCTGTTGTTAAATCTATTCTCCATAACCAGTCATCATATTTAGGATACGGTTTAAAAACTATCGACGACCAACGGCAGCAAGCCAATCTGTTTGTTGTTTTGGTTTCTGCAATATTCTTTTACGGACTAAAATATCTTCAAGCATTGCCTTTGCCCTTGTGTACTGGCTTCGGCTGGTACTTTCTTCGATGTCGAGCATATTGGATATTTCCCGGTGACTGTAACCTTCTACTGCATACAGGTTCAGTACTGTTCTGTATCCAATCGGTAAAAGCCTGATACATTCAACCACCTGTTTGGCCTGAATGATGGCCGGAACACTATCTTCCCTTACCTGCACCCCGGTGGCGTGAATGATGTCTACACTTTCATTGAACTTCTTGTTCTTCTTCAGAATGTTGATACAAGTGTGGACGATTATCCGCCTGATCCAGCCTTCAAAAGCACCCCTGTTCTCAAAAGTGTGAATCTGTAAAAAGACCTTAATAAAGCCTTCCTGCAACATATCCTCAGCATCTTCCCGGTTGTGAGCAAAACGATAACACACAGCCAGCATCTTAGGGCTGTACCTGTTGTACAACTCCCGTTGGGCGGTGGTATCATTCTTCAAACAACCTTTTAATATGGCCTCCTCAGTCATAATTTCCTTTGGTTGCCTGTAAATTAGACAATTTTTCTGTACGATTGCTGCACATAATTGTAAAATTTAAGGCTGTGGTTTTGGCTTTAGACCTTATTTTAAACGGGTTTTTACGAAAAAATTAAATATGTGTGCCTTTTCTGCTTTTCCTCAATCTTTTGGGTCCATACCACAGCCAGAACCCAGAAAGTACCAGCATGAAAAGGCTGAATCCCATCACCACAGTGTAACCTACCTTAACTTGTTCATTGCTGGTACCAAAAAGCTTGTCAAGGATGGAGCCATCGTGGAGTTTCTCAATAAAGTCGCTTTTCCTTTTTTCAATTAATAGAAGCCGCCCTGTTGTTCCATCTATTTGTAATGCTCTATAATGGTCTTTAAAAATAAACTTAACAATACCTTTTTCCGGGCGGATGTCAATGCGGTCTATTGCATTAGATAAATCAGGTGAGACAGAATCTCGCAGAGTTTGTACTGCAATGTGTTGTAGACTGTCAATTGGGAGCCATTTTGAAAGATCGGGAGATGTTCCTTGTTGGGTGGGAGCCAGCAAGCCGGTATGTTTTTTAATTCCCAATAACAAACCTGTAATTGATATAATGAGAAAAAATGCAAATAAGAAAACAGCAATCTTACGGTGAAGCCAGCGGAACCGGCGAATCCATCTGGCTTGTTGTTTTGTATTAGTCATAAAAAAAGGGCCTGTGTTTCAACAGGCCCCGGATATTAAAGCCCTGCTCTTAATGCAATAATAAAATTTCTACCGGGAGCTGAGAAACCAGAAGCAAAATACCTGTAGTTCCTATCACCGATATTTTCTATACCCGCCTGTAGCGTCAGGTTCTTTGTAAAGGTATAACTGCCTCTCCAATTAATAGTAGTCCATGATGGCATACCGTCTGTTGTGGCATACTGTCCATTGTCTTCGCCATCCGGGTTGTAATCTTTTATTTTCTTCCAGCCGTTGAACATCAGGAATATTTCTGTGCTGAATTTTTTTCCTGAATAAGCTAAACTTGATTTTCCAAATACCGGGGGTACATGGTCAAGAGGTTTTATTGTGCCATTATCGTTTTTGTATCTGCCGTAGGTCTGACTAATTGTGTTGTCCCAGGAAATCTTTTTGCTTAATTCAATTTTAAGCCTGGCATTAATACCACGAACATAAGCCTTGTTTACATTTTGGTTTGCGTATACTGCTGATTTTATACCATTATACACAATTGAATCCTGACTATTCAAATTGAAAGGTGCGACTGCGATCGCATTTCTAAAAAGTGTGTAGAAGGCTGTAATCTCAAACCTTACCCTGTCTTGTATCGTTTGGGAAAAGCCAAGATCGAGATTATAAGTGTATTCCGGACCAATTTCAGTGTTTGGAATAATTACTCTTTTAATAGCACTACTTGATTCAAACACCCGGGCCATATCATCTATATTAGGTGCCCTGAAGCCTGAAGATAAATTTGCGGTTGCTCTGAAATGAGCTGTTGGTATATACACTAATCCAAGATTTCCTGTTATGGCAAACAGTGTTTGTTTTATATCTGTAACCGGAAGGTTGAAAAAAGAATTGTCTATGATAGTTGAGTGAAGATTGACAGCCTGCAGACGAATACCATCATTAAGCACCCATTTTCCATTTTTGTTTTTCAACAAATGTTGTGCATACACTCCGAAATAATTCATATTGTTTTCACCATCAGGATAACGAGTGTCTAATTTTGTTACAGCACCGGTATTGATATTGGTCCGGTCAGCAATTGATTTCACATCATTTAACTGACCATCAATGCCAATATTCAATTCGTTATTGTCCCAGGTTTTTCGTCCGTCAATAATAAAACCTATCACCTTAACATTCTCTCTTCGACTATCAAAGCGGTCATAACGCCGATATTCTCTTTGCTGTCGACTTTCTTTAATGTGCTGGTAGTTTAGGTTTACTTTGAGCTGGTTTAGAAAACCGATGTGGTCGATATTTAGTTCATAAGAACCCATTAGCCTGGTTTGCGGGCCATAAAACCATTCTGCGTAACGCAATGTAGTACCAATACTACCGCCAAAATTCCGGAGATCTTGCAATCTGTCATAGCGGGGAACATTACTCGAATTGGAATACTGCAGATTGAGAAGATGCGATACTTTATCACTTTTCTTGAACAACAGTTTCTGGGTAATATCCCATTGTTTGTAACCGGAAAAACGTTGTATTCTTTCATCGTTGTTCTGGACGATATAGTCAACACCATTAATCGTGGTGATGTATCTTGATCGTCTTCCAAAATCGGGATATTTGTCTTTATAATCACTTCCCATTTTCATATCGCCAAAATCACTGTAAGTATAGGACTGCAGCCATCCAAATTTCTTACCACCAAGACTTACATCAGCATGCCCTGTTTTCTCTTCATTGGCGGAACTATAACGGACAAATGCGGTACCCGTAACTTTTAGGGTGCTCCCGGTTGAAAGTGCCGGGGATTTGGTCCTGAAATGAACAACACCTCCCAGACCATCGCTACCATACATGGTAGATGCAGGGCCGTATAAGACTTCGACTCTTTCCAGCATGTTTTGGTCAATGGTAATAACATTTTGAAGGTGACCAGCACGGTATACTGCATTATTCATACGAATACCATCTACAACCATCAATACCCTGCTTGCTTCAAAACCCCGGATAACCGGGCTACTGCCACCCTGCTGGCTTTTTTGTACAAATACATTACCAGTATTGATCAGCAGGTCGCCTGTATTCTGGCTGTTAAATTTTGCTATCGTTTTAGTAGAGATAACATCTATTTTTTGAGCCAGGTTCTTTTTCTTTTCTGCGAACTTGTTTGAAAATACCACCACTTCATCAAGATTTTTTTCATCCGTAGTGTCTTGTTGTGCCACCGCACATATGGATGCATAGAGCAATGCCGAAAGCAATGCAATCTTTCTCATAATAATAAATTTTGGATTACAGAATTATTTAGTAAATCAAAAAAACTGTAATTAATGCTGAGGCGGAGGCGTGGGAATTACCTCAAACTGACTCAATAACCTGGGTGGGAATAGAGAAACTATATACTGTTGCTTCGGGGATAATGTTTCTATTTCGGCAATATGCTCAAAATACATAGCCTGTAAAGATTGAAAAAACTGTGCAAGTAAATGGTTCTGCTCAGACATGTTTTTTTTCCAGCCTTCACTGAAGTTTTTCTTCAAAACGGTTTCTTCATCATCATACAAACCGTGGAAAGTGGTCATTCCGTTCTTATGTTCAGAGAATTTTATATCAAACATTTTGCCATGTACCCAAATCTCTTTTCCCTCTTTTATCCATTGAATTTCATTATCAGCTACTGTAATGGTATGTAACTGTTGCTCTTCCATCCGGTGTTTCATCCGATGGCGGATAGATTGCTGTTTCAGGGTATAAAAAAGAACGAATAGCATGGGAGTGAATCCAAGCAGGAGGAATAAGGAACTGGATATTTTTTTTACTGTTACCCTCAAGGTTAAAAATCAGATGAGCAAATGTAAGCCTATTTCTTCCGTATAAGACTGTCAATCGGGTATTTTGCCTTCATCGAATCCATCACAGACTGTGCCCATCCGGTAATCTTAGCTTTTTCTTCTGCTGTGAGTTTTGCATCCTTATGTGTCCAGGTGTAAGAATTCAGTGGCATTTCTCCGTCTTTCACCATTTCAATGGTTTCTTCCATTTTATGATACTGATAGCGGAGGGGGCGGTTGGTATACTCATCATAATTGATATGCTTCTTACCTTCTTTTATATGTTTATTTAACCACCAATGAATGGGCTGAAAATTCGCATACCAGGGATACCGGGTATTGTTACTGTGGCAATCATTGCAGGCTTTGGCTAAAATAGTCTTCACCTCTGCCGGTATATTAAATGCATTGCCGATATAATTAGGTTGTGGGCCTTCTGCTTTATTCTTTTTAGGGTGTATGAATTGTATTACCACTAAGGCTGCTAATAATACAAGCATTATTTTTTTAAACATAAATGTGGTTATTATTAAAATTAAGAATTACCTATTAAAACCTCTCCGGACATTTCTTTGGGTATTTCTAACTCCATCATGGTTAAAATGGTAGGTGCAATATCACCAAGTTTGCCTGGTTTGATGCTGCCTTTCCAATCTTTATCAATAATGAAGAAAGGAACTGGATTCAATGTATGAGCAGTATTGGGGGATCCATCTTCATTAATCATATAATCAGAGTTTCCATGATCGGCAGTTAAAAAAATAGTGTACCCGTTTTTAAGACCGGTAGTTACGATTTGTTCAACACATTTATCAACGGTTTCTGCAGCTTTGATAGCAGCTTCCCAAACACCGGTGTGCCCTACCATATCAGCATTGGCATAGTTCAGGCAAATGAAATCGGCTGTTTGGTTTTGTATTTCAGGCAACACCAAGTTGGTGAGCTCATAGGCACTCATTTCTGGTTTTAAATCATAGGTAGCTACTTTGGGAGACGGGGCCATAATTCTCTTCTCGCCTTCAAAGACTTTTTCCCGGCCACCGCTGAAAAAGAAAGTGACATGCGGATATTTTTCAGTTTCAGCTGCCCGGATCTGCTTCAGGCCATGCTTCTCTAAAATTTCCCCGAGGGTATTGTTTAAGTTGTCATTATCGAAAATCACCTGCACATTCTTATAGGTTTGATCATACTCAGTCATTGTGGTGTAGTGCAGCGACAACTTCCTCATATCAAATTCAGAAAAATCTGCCTGAGTAAGCACCTGTGTTATCTCTCTACACCTGTCTGTCCGGAAATTGAAGCAAATAGCCACATCTCCGTCCTTGATTGTTGCAAGAGGCTGTTGTCCTTCGTTTATTATTACAGTCGGTTTTATAAATTCATCCGTGATGTTATGGGCATAAGAGTTTTCGATGGCAGCGATCGCATCGGTTGCTCTTTCTCCAACTCCGTTTACTAATGCATCATAAGCAAGTTTTACCCTTTCCCAGCGTTTGTCACGGTCCATTGCAAAATACCGGCCACTGACAGTGGCAATTTTGCCAACAGACATATTCAGGTGTTGCTGCAATTCAGTAATAAAACCTAATCCGCTTTTCGGATCACAATCCCGGCCATCTGTAAAAGCATGGATGTAAACTTCTTTTAACCCTTCTGCTTTACATACATCAATAATTGCTTTTAAATGACTAATATGTGAATGAACACCACCATCACTTACCAAGCCAAGCAGGTGAAGTGGTTTGTTATTGACTTTCGCAAACCGGATTGACCCGAGCAGGGTTTCGTTTTTCGCAAAAGAGCCATCCCTGACAGCCACATTTATCCGCTGCAATTCCTGGTACACCACTCTGCCTGCTCCAAGGTTCAGGTGCCCAACCTCTGAATTACCCATCTGCCCATCTGGCAGACCAACTGCTTCTCCGCAGGTGATTAAAGTAGTATTTGGATAATTTTTATATAATGACCTTGTAAAGGGAACATTAGCGTTCAGGATAGCATCCGAAGAAGCAACTTTTCCTAATCCCCACCCGTCCATGATGACCAGAATGACTTTTCTTTGTGACATTTTTTTATCAACAATTTATAGTTAGGATAAATACATTCAGTTTCAAAGGGCAATTGCCCGTCCGTACCCTGTAAAACTACATTCAAATCCTCTATTTGCCAGCCAGAATGCGGAAAAACTACTGATTTTTAGTACTTTAGTATCTGATGAAAAGCCAAGGGTTATGTGGCATGTTTTTAGATTAATACCCCTTTGAAAACCTGTTTTGTTATGAAACGCTTATTCTCAACTTTACTGCTTGTTTCTGTTTTGATGCTATCATCTTTTACAGCACAGAACGGGATAGATGAGGTTATCAATGCAATAAAAACGGGCAATGCGGCACAGTTATCAAGCTACTTTGATGACAATGTTGAACTTACGTTGCCTGATAAGAGTGATAGCTACAGTAAAGCACAGGCACAGCTGATAGTAAAGGATTTCTTTGGTAATAATGGTGTGAAAGGATTTGAATTGAAACATAAGGGAGATTCTCCCGGCGGACATTTTTGTATTGGTACTTTGCAAACTAATGCCGGTAATTTTCGAACCCACGTATTTATGAAGGTTAAAAACGGAAAAGAAGTAGTAAAGGAAATTCGTTTTCTGGCCGAATAATCAGTTTAATAATATTGGTTCCCCGTCTTATTCATTTAAGACGGGATTTTTTATGCTATAATGGGCTACTGGCGAAATACTATTTTTGTAACTATGAGTTTTGACAAACAATTGGAGCACCTGGTAGATGAGGCACTAAAAGAAGATATTGGTGATGGGGATCATTCCACACTTTCAAGTATTCAACCTACAGCCAACGGAAAAGCTGTTTTGAAAATAAAACAGGATGGTATATTGGCCGGTATGCAGGTGGCTGAAAAAATCTTTCATTTTAAGGAGCCAGGATCTGTTTTTATTCCCTTTAAGCAAGATGGGGATGAGATGAAATATGGGGAAAAAGCTTTTGAAGTGGAAGCCCTGGTGCATACAATACTCCAATGTGAGCGACTCGTATTAAACTGCATGCAACGGATGAGTGGCATCGCTACGCTTACAAAGCAGTACACCGATAAGTTAAAAGGCTACACGACAAAGTTGCTTGACACAAGAAAGACAACACCCAATTTCCGGTTGCTGGAAAAAGAAGCGGTAAGAATTGGTGGTGGTGTCAATCACCGGTTTGGATTGTATGATATGATTATGCTGAAAGATAATCATATTGATTATTGCGGGGGCATAGAAAAAGCAATTGAAAAGGCAACGGAATATGTACGAACTGTAAAGCCCGGGTTGAGAATAGAAGTGGAGACACGGAGTATTGACGATGTGAAAAAAATAATGGCGGTTGGAAAAGGAAAGGTTTTCCGGATCATGCTTGATAATTTTAACCCGGAGCAAACGGCCGAGGCTGTAAAGCTGATTGGTGAAGATTTTGAAACAGAGGCAAGCGGAGGTATAAACCTGGATAATATCGAAGCGTATGCAAAGACAGGGGTGGGTTATGTAAGTGTGGGGGCATTGATACACCAGGCAAAGAGTTTGGATTTAAGTTTAAAAGCAGTAATTGTATAGGTATGTCGAAGAAGAATAAACCAGATACAAGAGGATTCGTTTATAGTACAGACCCCAATTTTTCTTTTGAAGAAGAACGGTTAAATGCCGAAACCTTACCGCCTGCTCAACAAAAACTGAAAGTAAGATTAGATACCAAACACCGGGCGGGTAAAGCTGTTACATTGGTAAATGGATTTATCGGGAAAGAAGAAGACCTTGAAGAGTTAGGCAAGAAGCTAAAATCATTCTGTGGCACCGGCGGTTCTGCCAAAGAGGGAGAAATAATTGTACAGGGCGATCAACGGGAAAAAGTGTTGCAGTGGTTGATGAAGAATGGGTACAAGCAAGCAAGGAGAATTTAATCATGTTTATCATACCGATTTTAATTTCACTTCTATTTTTAATACCTTTTACAATTATAGTGTCTTATTTTCTTTTGGGGGTTACGAGCATTGTTATTGGGAAGAAAGAGAAAAATACTTTGAAAGTAAAAAGTGGTGCTAAAACAATTCTGTATGCATTAATTGCTTTTGTCGCAACTCTCTTAATTTGGGAATGGGTTATCGAACTAAGTGTTAAAGATATATTCCATCTTTTTTGATAAGTAATCAACCCTGAAACCCCACTTTCCGATGGCTGCCATCGCAATACGGCTTATTAGCAGATGCGCCGCACCTGCATAAAGCCACAGTTCCGGTCTTCATTTCTTCCCGGCCGTCGCTATGTACAATCAGGCATTCGGTTTTAATTAAATAAGGTCCGTTAGGGCTTACTTCTACTTTCATTATCTGGGCTGATTCAGCTACCACATTATCAGCAGGTTCGTCTGCTGCTATTTCAATATTCAGGTAATAACTTAATGCGCCACTAGGACATTTTCGTACCTGCTCAATTATTTTCTCCGTTGTTGCCCCATCTATTTTTATCCAGGGCCTTTCCTTTGGATTAAAAACTTCAATTAATCCTTTCCAGCAAATAGTAGAATGGATACAGATTTTCGGTTTCCAGACAACGGTTACTTCATCGTTGGTGTACTTCAACACTTCTTTACTCATTGTAATTAAATGATACTACAATTTACATAAACCGTTTCTTAAATGAAAACGACTTCAGAATGAAGCCGTTTTTTCTATGAATTATTAACCGGGAAGAGCTATTGCCCTTGTGCCAGCGAATATCCTTTCATTTTACCCCACATGTTCAATAATTCGAATGAGCAGATCTTGAAGTTACCACTCATGCTTACATAAAGGCCAATCACATCCTGCTGGTTCAGGGGTTCATTACCGATGCTTTCAAAACGAACATTATATTGGTTAACCAGGTTAGTATAAACGGAGCCGGTAGGCCAAACCTGTGTGCCACGATTGCTGATATTCACAAGGTTGAATTTTACACCCGCATGTCGTTTGCACTTATCTGCAATGGCAGATGGTTGTTCGCCACTTTCAATAAAAAGATCCACACCAACAATCGTTTCATTTTCTCCTTCTTTTGAAATCATCATCGGGTTTGTTTCTAATTTCAACGGTGTGGGAGTACCTGGCTTGTTAGTAATAATTTCCCGGGCACCTATTTCCGGTTTTTTACCAAAATTGCTGATGATGGCATCGGCGAACTGTGTTGTGTTGACAGAAGGTTTTGTCTTATCTCCAAAATCACCTGTGTGCACACCGTTTTCTAATGTATAGAGCAGAGCATTTTCAATAATAGCTGCATTTTCTGTAAGCCCGACATGGCGGAGCATAGCCAATCCGCTTAACAGCAAAGCTGTTGGGTTGGCAATATTTTTTCCTGCAATATCGGGTGCTGTACCATGCACAGCTTCAAAAATTGAAATATGGTCGCCGATATTGGCAGAAGGCGCAAAGCCAAGTCCGCCAACTAACCCGGCACAGAGGTCAGAAACAATATCACCCTGCAGGTTGGTAAGAACCAAAACATCGAAAGTGTCGGGTCTTGTTACCAATTTCATACAGAGATCATCGACAATGATATCATCAGCTTTCAGTTCAGGATATTCTTTTGCTACTTCCTGGAAGCATTCAAGAAACAATCCATCTGTGATCTTCATGATGTTTGCCTTATGCACACAAGTAATGCGTTTGGCCATTTTCTGTTTCGCCATTTCAAAAGCATAACGGATCACCTGCATACTTCCTGGCCGGGTAATAAAACGGCGGCTTAGCGCCACATCATGTGTAAGCATATGTTCGATGCCACCATAAGTGTCTTCAATATTCTCCCGGACAACGGTGATGTCAATTGGAATGCCTGCTTTACTGAAAACTGTATCCACTCCGTGCAGTGTCCTGAAATCTCTTTTATTGGCAAAGGTGTTCCATGTCTTTCTGGCCGTTACATTAATGCTCTTTACACCTTTTCCTTTAGGTGTTTCCATGGGGCCTTTAAAAAGCAACCCCAATGCTTCAATGGTTTGTTTGGCTTCTGGTGTCATTCCGTTATTAAAGCCTTTGTCGAACACCCATTTACCCATATCCACAAAGTCATATTCAAGCGGTACGTTGTTGGCCGTAAAAATTTTCAGTACAGCTTCCATAATTTCCGGGCCTATTCCATCACCTTTTGCTACAGCTATCTTCATATCAAACTATTTTTTGTTTTGTGCGGCAAAATTAAGCCTCATAAGCCTATTTATGCGTTAAATAAGCGGTAGTTTTATTCTGGCCTCTTTTGTTTATTTTTACTGTATGACCAGTATGATATCTGAGGGAGTGAAGGTGAGTGTAGAAACATTCTACCAGGCAGATTACAGCAACCCGCTGCAATCAGAATTTATGTTTGCTTACCGCATCGTACTGGAGAACCACAACTCATTTCCTGTAAAACTTCACCGCCGGCACTGGTATATTTTTGACAGTAATGGTAGCCACCGGGAGGTGGAAGGAGAAGGAGTGGTTGGAGTTCAGCCAACGCTGCAGCCCGGTGAAAATTACCAGTATGTCAGCGGCTGTAATCTTCGCACCGAAATGGGCCGGATGTACGGCACCTACCAGATGGAGAACCTGCACAGTAAAAAAATGTTTGAGGTAAGCATCCCTTCTTTTGAGATGATCGTTCCGATGAAAAATAACTAATTACAAAGCAATTTTCCTGGTCCTTTCTTTCATTAAGGCAATTGCTTCTTCCTTTGATTGAAACATATTGCCATTAATATTGACGAGATTATCAGCCAGTTTATCATATCGCTTGGTCAGCAGCCAGGTAAAAATGTGGAGGTAATGAATGCCATCAAATACAATGGCCTTATTGGCGGCAAACTCATCTTTCCGTTTTAAAAATTCCTCCGGCATTTCCGTGTAATGCATTCCGGGTCTTAAGTGATGGATAATATGATAACCATCATTCCAGCAGGTTTTATTATAGACTGTATTGATGCAGTTGATAGAACTGGTGTAAAGATTTTCCGGGTCTTTGGCATCAACAAAAGAATGCTGTGTCCAGTTACCCAGCATCATTACCAGCCTTGCGAAGAGAAGTGGCACTATGAAAATAACTAAAGTGGCTTTCAGGTTTACAAAACACATGGCAATGCAAAATGCCATATAGATATACTCGCCGGCAGTAAGCCGCTGGTATAATTTTTTTCTTTTCCGGTTAAACAGGTAGCGGATAGTATTAATGACACCGACGAAAATGAACTTGAAGAAATAAGCAAGAAAACCCCGGAGGCTGTCCCGCTGGTAAGCCATAGTGCTGCTGGTATCATCCGGCATATTATTTTCAATGTGATGCATACCCATGTGGTGACTGAAATATCCTTCCGGTGCATGGCCAAATAACGGGCAAAGTATCCAGGTAATATAAATGTGAAAAGGCTTTTGGTATGGGGCTTTGAATATTTTTCGATGACACAGACAGTGAAACATCAGGCCAAACCTACCTTTAAAATAAAGTTGCGAAACATAGAAGTATGGAACAGCAACTGCCCACCACCACCAGCCTGTTAACACCGGTGTAAATAGAAGTATGGCAACAGGTAAAACAAGAATATGAATTTTTGTGAGCAGGTAGATAAAAGGAAGATCTCTCTTATCATTCATAATACGAAGCCACATTTTATCATACAAGCTGTACTTTTCTTTCGGTACATATACCGGGTCTGTAAGTGTGGTGGTCAGTGATTTCATGATTCGGGTAAAAATATGGAAATTATTACCCGGAAATCATGACTGTTGGGGATATAAAGGGAAAAAATGGTTGTGATTGAAACGTTTTCAACGCCATTATTACTTTGGCTTATACTTGGCTTCGGACAATATCTTGCTTGCCTCCGTATTCATAATTTCTTCAGGCTTCAACTCCGGGTTTTTGCTAACAAACTTCTGTACGATCTGCCAACCTATCCATTGCCCCATATTGCCGGGAGATAGTTCTTGTGAGAATCCCTGGGTGAAAGGTGATTCTCCGATATAAACCTGAATTACTGCGGGATTGAGAGAGTAGAGATCTTCATTTTTTACAATGTAGGTCCATATTAAACCTTCGTTTTCCTTACACCAGTTCAATTGCTGTTGAGTATAACCAGTCTTGATTGAATCAGGTGTTGTGGGTAAAAATTTATCAAGCAGGTACCATTGTTTTCCTTTTTCAACCATCTGTTCGATGAGTGGTTTGCCTCCGCTCTTATCAGGAAACATATCACTTACTACAAGTTGCATAGCATCCGCAATGATATACTCTTTGCTGAAACGACGGCTACGGTAGCCGGGTGCCACATTCTCAATAAAAAACGGGTCATTATAAACAGAAAATTTTTTACCAAGATAGAATTGAAGGCTGATGCCGAGGAAATCTGGTCCAAGAAAATTGGGAGTTGGGCCGGAGGATGATTGCGCCATAGCATCAACTGGGCCGGCGATAGTAGCTATCGCAGGTACTTTGTATTGCGGGAAATAATACTTAACAAACTGGAAGCCTTTGATGAGGTCTTTTTCTATATCATCTGTATTTTTAAAAACAGTATTAACGGTATCATACAAATTGCCACTCATGCCGATAAAACGTTTTACCCCGGTAATGGCAGAAGCACTATCAAGACCCAGTACATTTTGAAGAAAAATACCGGTGAGTGATGGATATTTTTTATTCAGTTTTGTAAGACTGGGCCATATGTCGTTCGTGTCGATCGCAAAAAAATCCCTGTCAAACCGTTCCAGTTTGATATCCACTTTTATATCAGAAATATCCGGGATACCTTTCTTTTTTTTGCAGGCAAATAAAGAAACGGCGAGTAGTACAATAAGGCTGGTTTTTTTCATAGCAATTGTAAACGTTAACAGGTTATAATTGTTGTGGCAACGAAATTACTGGATTAAAAATTACCGTTAAATCGCCGTTCATTGGCGTAAATTTGAGGGATGAAAATTGCTTTAGCACAGCAGAACTATCACATCGGGAATTTTGAGGATAACACCCGAAAGATCATAGAAGGTATTGAGTGGGCTAAGAAACAAGGGGCCGACCTGGTCTTATTTTCAGAATTATGTGTTTGTGGCTACCCGCCAAGAGATTTTTTAGAGTTTGATGATTTTATCAGTAAATGCATGCTGGCAATTGATGAAATTATGCAGCATGCTGATACTATTGCTGTGCTGGTTGGTGCACCAGATAGAAACCCGGTAAGAGAAGGCAAAGACCTGTTTAACGCCGCTTACTTCCTGTACGAAAGAGAAATAAAAGCCGTTGCACACAAAACCTGTTTACCCAATTATGATGTATTTGATGAGTATAGATATTTTGAACCGGCCTACAACTGGAACATTATTGAATTCAAAGGAAAAAAACTTGCTGTAACCATTTGTGAAGACATCTGGAACCTTGGGGATAATCCATTATACCGCAACTGCCCGATGGATGAGCTGATGAAACAACAGCCTGATATTATGCTGAACCTGTCGGCTTCTCCATTTGACTATACTCATGTGGAGGACAGAAAAGCAATTGTAAAGTTGAATACAACAAAGTATAAGTTGCCGATGCTGTACTGCAACTGCGTTGGCAGCCAGACAGAGATTGTTTTTGACGGGGCTTCGCTGGTATTTGATAAGAATGCGAACCTTATTAAACAACTTCCTTTGTTTGAAGAAGCGATCGAAGTTTTTGAATTGAAAGATGATGGCACTTTTGAACAACCAGTAACGACAAAGGCGACAGACTTACCGGATGCCGAATTTAATCCTGCTGAATTGGATCATAATTTATGTACTGCTGAAATTCAGCATGCCATTGTAATGGCTATCAGGGATTATTTTAAGAAGATGGGATTTGCCAAAGCTATTCTCGGCAGCAGCGGTGGCATTGACAGTGCTGTAACATTAGCACTTGCCTGTGAAGCATTGGGCAAAGACAATGTAAGGGCTGTGCTGATGCCTTCACAATATTCAACAGGGCATTCTGTAAGTGATGCAGAACAACTAAGTAAAAACCTGGGTAACCCCTATGATATCGTACCCATTAAAAATATATATGAGAGTTTTCTAACTGAGCTGAAACCTATTTACAAAGATTTGCCTTTTGGTTTGGCTGAAGAGAATATTCAGGCAAGAACAAGAGGCAACTTGCTGATGGCGATTGCCAATAAGTTCGGATACATTTTATTGAATACCTCCAACAAAAGTGAACTGGCGACAGGTTATGGTACTTTGTACGGCGATATGGCTGGCGGGTTGGGTGTTCTTGGAGATTGTTATAAGATGCAGGTATATGCATTGGCAAAGTATATCAACCGCAACCAGGAAATCATTCCCAATAATATTATCGTTAAACCACCTTCTGCAGAACTAAGGCCGGGACAAAAAGATTCGGATTCACTGCCTGATTATTCTGTGCTGGACAAGATACTATATCAATACATTGAAAGGCGACAGGGACCAAAAGAGATCAAAGCACAGGGCTTTGATGAAGCCTTGGTTGACCGGGTATTGAAAATGGTAAATGTCAACGAATATAAACGTAACCAGTTTTGCCCCATTATCCGCATTTCTCCAAAAGCTTTTGGAGTAGGGCGAAGGGTGCCGATCGTAGGAAAATACCTTAGTTGATTTTAATGCAAAAATGTAACTACAGCATTTTGTGGTGTTCCTCCAACAGTAATGGTTTGCGAAACTACCAGCTGCGCTTCGTTCAGCGCAACGATATTGAACGTATTACTTCCGCCGGTAAACAAGATGGTGGAAATATTTAATACTGTTTCATTGGTTGCAAAACTCCAGGTAAATGGATTTGTTTGCGGATCGCCTGCATTACACTTGGTGAGACCTTCATCTACCGTGCCTGTCCCGGCTGTTGTAAAAGTCATGATATTATCTTTCTGACAGGTTGGTAAAGATGCTGAAACATCGGTGCCACCAACAGTAGCTGCCCCAAATTTCCAAGTGAGCTGGGTCAGTAATTCTGTTTTAGTTTTTGGAACCGGATCTTCGTCCTTTTCACAGGAGGAGAATACAACGAGACCCAGCGAGGTTAATAAAAGGACAAGTGTTTTTTTCATATAAATGGATTGATTATGCAAAATACATATTCTTTTTCGGGAATAAAACGGTAAAATACCCTGAAATAGTGTGGTATTTCCTGCCGTTTATAATAACGGCAAATAATTTGCATACAGCAAGTTCGTATTTTGTGACTCTATAAAATTTTCCCATGCTTAAAACCGCAGAAGATATCCGGCAATTGAATGAACGAATCAGTCATGCCGGACAGTTTACCGACAAATTAAGAGAAGAGATCAGCCATGTGATAATTGGCCAAAGCCATATGCTGGACAGGTTACTGATAGGATTATTAAGTAACGGCCATGTGCTATTGGAAGGAGTGCCGGGTTTGGCAAAAACACTAACTATTAAATCACTGGCCCAGGCTATTCATGCAAAGTTCAGCCGTATTCAGTTCACACCAGATCTGCTGCCGGCAGATGTGATCGGTACATTGATCTATAATCAGCAAAAAAATGAGTTTGTAGTTCGTAAAGGGCCCATTTTCGCCAATTTTATTTTAGCTGATGAAATAAACAGGGCACCGGCAAAAGTGCAGAGTGCTTTATTGGAAGCGATGCAGGAAAGGCAGGTCACCATCGGCGATTCTACTTACAAACTGGATGAACCATTCCTGGTATTGGCGACACAAAACCCCCTGGAACAGGAGGGTACTTACCCGTTACCAGAAGCACAGGTAGACCGGTTTATTATGAAAGTAGTGGTGGATTATCCCAAAATGAGTGAGGAGCAGCTGATACTGCGTCAAAATATCCAGGGTGATTTTGCTTCAATAAAACAAGTTGTTTCCATACAGGAGGTCACCAATGCAAAAGACCTGACAAGGCAGATATACATGGATGAAAAGATCGAGCAATACATTTTGGACATAGTTTTTGCAACCAGGAATCCTGACCAATACAAATTGGAAAAATTGAAACCATTGATTTCTTACGGTGCATCACCAAGGGGAAGTATCAATTTAGGATTGGCAGCAAAAGCACAGGCATTCCTGAATAAACGAGGCTTTGTTATCCCGGAGGATGTAAGAAGTATTTGTAAAGACGTACTCCGTCACCGCATTGGATTAACGTATGAAGCCGAAGCGGAAAATGTGAAAGTTGAAGATGTGATTGAGGATGTGTTACGACAAATCAATGTTCCCTGATGCTCACAACCAGTGAAATATTAAAAAAGGTAAGAGAGCTTGAAATCAAAAGCAAGAAACTCACCAGTGACCTGTTTACGGGGGAGTATCACAGTGCTTTCAAAGGGAAAGGTATGTCCTTCAAAGAAGTGAGAGAGTATGCGGCAGGAGATGATATCCGTTTCATTGATTGGAATGTGTCGGCAAGGTTTGGCCATCCTTTCAGCAAAGTGTTCGAAGAGGAAAGGGAATTGACGGTAATGCTGCTGGTTGATATCAGCAGCAGTGCAGAATTTGGGACAACACATGCAAGAAAGAAAGATATTATTACGGAGATAGCAGCGGTACTGAGTTTTTCTGCTGTTAACAATGCAGATAAGATCGGTGTGATATTTTACAGTGATGTGGTGGAAGCGTATATTCCTCCCAAAAAAGGAAAGCAACATGCTTTATATATTGTCCGGGAGTTATTAAGTAAGGAGCCAAAAGGAAAGGGAACAGCTGTCAGCAAGGCTCTCCGTTATTTCAATAATTCCACTAAACAAAAAAGCATTGCTTTTGTACTCAGTGATTTTATTGATGCGAATTATGAAGATGCTCTTCGTATCGCCGGGAAGAAGCATGATGTGATCGGTATTAAAGTATACGACAAAATGGACCAGCAGTTGCCTGATGCAGGTTTAATGCAGATCGAAGATGCTGAAACAGGCAACACTAAATGGGTGGATAGCAGCAACAGTTTTGTGCGGTATAGTTACGAACAGGAATTTTTCAGGGTGGCTGAATACAGTACTCAGACATTTAAAAAAGCAGGATGTGACCTGCTGCATGTTAAAACCGGAGAAGACTACGTAAGAGTACTGCAACGATTCTTCCTTAGCCGCAATAGATAATCAGCATGAATTTATTGAGATCGATATTTTTTTTATCCGCATTGCTTTTTGCAAATATTACTATTGGTCAAAATGGTATCAGCATTCAGTCGTGGGTGGATAAGAACAGTATTTATATCGGTGAACAGATACAGCTGACCATAGAAATGAAGGTGCCAGGAGAACCGGCTATTTCATCTTTTAAACTGGATTCAATCAATCATTTTGAAATACTTGAACCCCCTGTTATTGACACAAGCACCGAAGGCGGAAATACAGTTATCAAAGCTGTATACAGGATTACCAGTTTTGATTCGGGCCGCTGGGTCATTCCATCCTATTTTCTTCCCGGGGGTGCCCGGAGTGATTCTATCCAGGTAAATGTTGTCTTTTCAGAGTTTGACCCCAACCAGCCCTATCATGACATTAAAGATATTCTTGAGGTCGGGGCCGCCAAAAAGAAAATGGCATGGTGGTGGTATGTTGCAGGTGGAGCAGCATTGCTTGCCTTATTGTTGCTATATGTATTAAGGAAAAAGAAGCCACTGCCGGTCGCTGTAGCAAAAGTCAGTATTGATCCTTACAATGAAGCATTAAAGCAACTGGAGCAGCTGGAAATGGATAAACCTGGCCCCAAACTTTATCACACAAGACTGGCTGATATTTTCAGGCTGTATATTTTCAGAAAGAAAGGAATACTGTCGTTACAAAAAACTACGGATGACCTGGTGGTTCAATTGAAGAGTTTGCATTTGAATAAAGAACAGTTTGACAGGCTTTCACAATCGTTGCGGTTAAGTGACCTGGTAAAGTTTGCGAAATATATTCCTTCAGATGAGGATACTAAGAATTGCCTTACTGAAATTAAAAATGCAATAATAACCATCGAAAAACAGGAGGCCAAAGCCCCCCTTTAGGGGCCGGGTTTATGCTATACAACTTTATTAAAAATATGGACTTTGCTTACCCGATAATGTTCGGATTGTTTGCATTATTGCCATTGTTAACATGGTGGTATATTAGAAAAAATAATGAACAGCAGGGAACTTTCCGGGTCTCAACAGCTCATGCATTTACCATTTCATCGTGGAAGAACCGGTTTCGTCACTTGCCATTTGTTTTACGGTTACTGGCATTAAGTTGTTTGATAATTGCACTGGCCCGCCCACAGAAAAGAAATAATGAACAGCGTTCCGAAGGTGAGGGTATTGACATCATGCTGTGCATGGATGTAAGTGGTAGTATGGGTTCAACGGATATTCCACCTTCCAGGATGGATGTGGCAAAAGAAGTGGCCGAAGAATTTGTCCGCAGCCGCCCGGTTGACAGGATAGGGCTGGTAATTTTTTCCGGTGAAAGTTTTTCCCAGTGTCCGCTGACGAATGACCGCAACACTCTCATTACCCAGATCCAAACATTAGAAAGCAGGGCTTTGCTAAAAGATGGAACTGTAATAGGAGAAGGACTGGCAACCGCTGTGGACAGGCTGACGAAAAGCCCTTCAAAAAGCAAAATTATCATCCTGATAACCGATGGTAAGGAAGATGCCCCTGATACAAGGCTGATTGACCCACTAACTGCACTGGAGATAGCAAAATCAAAAGGGGTGAAAGTTTACACCATTGGAATGGGAGCTATGCCCTCTACTATTGTGGAGCTGACAGGTAATAAATCCAACGCAAAAAACCCCAATATTGATTTTATAGATGAAGAGTTATTACGGAAGATCGCAACAGAAACAGGCGGTCAGTATTTTAGGGCCAGGGATAAGGAAGGGCTGAAGAATACTTACAGCCAGATCGATAAACTTGAAAAATCAATCATTGATATCACCTCTTTCAAACGATCAGAGGAAAGATTCATGCCGTTTGTACTGGCTGCATTAGCCTTTCTTTTTTTGGAAGTTGTTTTACGGTTTACAGTGTTCAGAAAATTTCCCTGACAATTTATTCTGTTATCTTGCAAGCAATGAAAGCCACCGTTTACAAATCAACAGGAAGCTGGTACATAGTAAAAGATGAAGCCGGAAAATTCTGGAATGCCCGGATGAAAGGGGTCATGAAGATGGATGACATCACTTCCACCAACCCGGTAGCAGTGGGGGATATCGTGGAAATAGAGTCACAGGCAGATACGGAACACTCTGCAATCATTGACGAGATACACAAACGGAATAATTATATCAACCGCCAGTCGCCCCGTCATAAACATCAGCATCATATTGTTGCAGCCAATCTCGATCAGTCAATGCTGGTAGCCACACTAAAAGAACCCAAAACATCGCAGGGATTTATTGACCGCTTCCTGGTGGCTTCTGAAATGTACCATGTTTCTCCTTTTATTGTTTTTAATAAAGCTGATCTGTATAAGGCAAAAGAAATGGAGAAATATGAGCAATGGAAAGCTATGTATGAAGCGGTGGGATATAAAGTTTTATTGATCAGCGCCGAAAAAAATGAAGGAATTGATGAAGTGATGAAGATGCTGAAAGATAAAACCACATTGATAAGTGGTCATAGCGGTGTTGGTAAATCATCCTTTCTGAATGTAGTGTTTCCGGATTTCAATTTAAAAACCCAGGATGTAAGCGGCTGGAGCGGCAAGGGGCAGCACACCACAACATTTGCCGAAATGTTTGATCTTCCCTTTGGCGGAAGAATAATTGATACACCCGGTATGAGAGAATTTGGTTTGGTGGATATTACTAAACAGGAAGTATCACATTATTTTCCTGAAATGAGAGACCGGCTGAATGATTGTCAGTTCAACAATTGCCTGCATTTTAATGAACCAGGTTGTGCCATTAAAGAGGCGGTCAATAATGGAGAGATTCATGAAGACAGGTATGTGAGTTACCTGGGTATTATGGAATCAATAGAGGAAAAGAGTTATTAAGCAATATTCCGCTGCCCGTCGTTAAACATCCTTGTTTCAATTACATTGGCAAGTTCCACCACAGCTTTGTTATCCTTGCTTAAAGCATCTTTCGTCTTTGTCGGGAAAAGAGAAACGCCATTGTAAATACTGTAATGAAGGGTAATGTTGTGGCCTTTGAAACGGAACTCCCAGTCAATCGTATCAAAATCATCTTCTTTGTGGGAGAAGTTTACATCAAGATCCTGGCTCAGGATGTTGGCAACACGATAAAATTCTTTTAATCCGCCGTCATCGGCAATAACGGCTTCGGTACAGCCGAGGGTGGTTCGTAGGGTGAGGCTCATAGTTAAGGTGTTTAAGTTTGTTCATAAGACTGGATATAGTGGATATTAGCTGCACATTACAATTAATTAACTCCGGAATTTTTTAGCCTTTTTAGCATCTTTGGTTGCCTTTGGATCTCCGCTGAGTATTTTTTCAGCTCCTACATTCTTACCATTTGTGGGACATCCCGTTTTGCGTTTGAACAGGTTACTGAACATACCGCATGATGACAGCAATACTGTGATGCTTAAGGCGATAGTAAAAAAACGAAGGTTTTTCATTGTTGACAGCTTGAATGAATAACGAATTTAGCCAGAATTAATTGCTTTTGCCAGAGTAAATATACTAACAGGCAACTGCCGCAGGTAAGGGGTAATTTTGTTCCATGTTGCTTATTGCCAATTGTTTATTAGCTATTGATTCCTGAACCAATCTGCATAGCCCACATAATTATTAGCAATCCGGTGTATCTCCCCACTGATCATCTCCTGCGAAATATCCTTTACTTTTTTAGCCGGCACCCCGGCATAAATGCTGCCTGCTTCACAAATTGTATTTTCCAGTACCACTGCCCCGGCCGCTATAATAGTATTGCTGTGCACCACTACATTATCCATTACAATAGCACCCATGCCGATCAGTACATTATCATGCACCGTGCAACCATGTACTATCGCATTATGCCCGATAGAAACATTATTGCCGATGGTGGTTCCATATTTCTGAAATGTGCAATGGATACAGGCACCGTCCTGCACATTCACTTTGTTGCCAAGTTTAATAAAGTTCACATCGCCCCGGACAACAGTATTGAACCAGAAACTGCAATCATTACCGGTAACCACATCACCAACAATGGTGGCATTTGGGGCTATGAAACAATTGTTACCGAATTGGGGAAGTTTACCTTCTACGGGTAGTATAACAGGCATAATAGTTTAGGGGTTGTTATTATATAGTTGTCATGTAAAATTGGGAAATCTTTGCGTCCTTTGCCAGAAATAAAATTACTTGAATCAACGGGAACTTTTTCTTCGTCATATTGGCCAGACCTCACCGGCTCCGCTGGCACTGGAAATAGTGAAAGCAGATTGTTGTACGTTGTACGATGCTGAGGGGAAAGAGTATATTGACCTCATCGGTGGTATTAGTGTGGCTAATATCGGCCATCGCCATCCCAAAGTAATTGAAGCCATACAGAAACAACTGGATGCTTATCTCCATATAATGGTGTATGGAGAATTTGTAGAAGCACCACAGGTGCAATATGCAAAGCTGCTCATCGGTCATTTACCTGCATCTCTCAATGCTGTTTACTTTACTAATTCCGGAGCTGAGGCTGTGGAGGGGGCCATGAAATTGGCAAAGCGGATAACAAACAGAACACAGATCATTGCGTTCAATAACTCCTATCATGGCTCCACCCAGGGTGCTTTAAGTGTAATGGGTGATGAATACTGGCGAAATGCTTTTCGTCCGCTGCTGCCGGATGTATTGCACCTCGAATACAATTCAGTTGAATCGTTGGATGAGATAACAGAACAAACCGCCTGTGTGATCGCCGAAACGGTACAGGCAGAAGCCGGCATCATCGTTCCTGAAAAAAAATGGATACAGGCACTTAGAAAAAAATGCACTGAAACAGGAACCTTATTGATACTTGATGAAATTCAAACTGGTTTTGGCCGTACGGGCAAGCTCTGGGGCTTTGAAAATTTTGATATTGTTCCCGATGTTTTGTTGCTCGGTAAAGCCCTGGGTGGTGGAATGCCCCTCGGTGCATTTATCGCAGATAAGAAATTGATGGATGCTTTTACCGATAACCCTGTGCTTGGCCACATTACTACTTTTGGCGGGCACCCTGTCAGCTGCGCAGCAGGAATGGCTGCTTTGAAAGCCCTGCTGGAAGAAAAATGGATCGATACGGTAAAAAGCCAGGAAGAATTATTCCAATCATTACTGGTACATCCAAAAATAAAAGCCGTCCGTTCTTTTGGTTTGTGGATGGCGATCGAATTTGATTCATTTGAAACCAATAAAAGAGTCATTGATGCCTGTATTACCAATGGCCTGCTGACAGACTGGTTCCTGTTTGCTTCCAATTGCTTGCGGATTTCTCCGCCCCTTATTATTAGTGAAGGGCAAGTAAGAAAAGCAGCCGCAATTATTATACATTCATTGAACTGATTTTCTAATTCAAAACCCGGATATGAGAAAACTCATACTTTCTGCTACGATACTTCTTTCAGGCCTTTTCACTTTCGGACAGGATACAAAACTTACCAATACATTGCTGTGGCGGATAACCGGTAACGGACTTTCCAAACCTTCTTACCTGTATGGTACCATGCACCTTACCGATAAGAGAATATTCCAGTTAGGTGATTCTGTTTATAAAGCACTGGAACAAACAGATGGTTTTGCAGCAGAGCTGGACATGAACCGCCTGGGCACACAGATGATGAACCAGTTTCTTAATAATGAAGAACAAAAAAATGCAACAGAACCTCCTAAAGTAAAAGAAAGGGTGAGTGAGGAAACCTGGAACAAATACAAGCTGCTGCTGGAAAAGAAATTCAATAAGAAAGCGGATAAGATCACTGTTGACGACCTTGATAATATAGAGTCAAAACTTCAGCTGGATCTGTTTAAAAAAGGAGATATGCCCACTTTCCTTGATGCGTGGCTCTCAGGCCAGGCAAGAAAACAAGGCAAATGGGTAGGTGGTATTGAAGACCTGGAAGACCAGTTGGAACATATGAATGACTTTGGAGACATTGAAGAAAAGATACAACTGGCTTTGTTCGACGATAATTATTACCGGGGCAGCCTGGAGTGGTTTATCAAGGTTTACACCAGTCAGCAACTGGACACCATTGATGCATTTATGTACCGGGAGGAAGATGGTAAGAAAGATTATATCATTATCAAACGAAACCTGAAAATGGCCCGGCGGATGGATAGCCTTTCTGCTATCCGCAGCACCCTCTTTGCCGTAGGAGCAGCCCACCTGCCCGGCGATTCAGGAGTAATAGCTTTATTACGGAGCCGGGGCTTTACCGTAACACCGGTCATTTCTTCAAAGAAAATAAATCCTGATAAGTATACCTCTAAGGCGGTTGAGATCCCATGGACACCTGTGGCAGTCAATGACAATGTCTATGCATTGCAGATGCCCGGTGTGGCAGAAGGCATTGAAATGTTCGAATCGATGGGATTGGAAATGAAAATGTATTTCGATATTTCTTTTATGAAGATGTACATGACAATGGGTATTGAAGTTCCAGAGGAAAGAAGAAAACTCGGTGCCGACAGTCTCTACAACGGGCTGCGCAGCCGGTATGCTTCAAAAGGAGAAGTGCTGAAGGAAAAACCGGTTACTGTTAATGGAGTTGAAGGCAGGGAATACCGCATCAGTACCTATGAGGGAGAGATGAAGATGCAGATATTTATTCCTGAAACCGAACGGGTTATCCTGAACATGGTATTCGGGTTTACAGAAAAATCGCTGAGCGATAAGGAAACAGAAAAATTCTTTCAATCATTTGTTTTTAACAAGGATATTGTAAAACCCAAAGTAGCTCCTCAAAAAACATGGTCGCTGTTTGAATATCCTGTTCAGTCCTTTTCGGTGGAGATGCCGGCAAAACCAAGGGAGAAAAAAGATGTGGTAACAGAGGAAGGTAAAATCGTCTATGACTGGCAGACCATCGACATTAAAGAACAGGTATTTTACGGCATGAGTGTTTCAACCATGAAAGAAGGTATGTATGATGCCGGTGATGATTCCTCTTATTTTGTGGCGATCAAGGAAAAATTAAAGGAGAGTTTCGAAGAAGTGGCAGTACTGGATTCTTCTTTTATTACTGTCGGCACATACCCGGGTTACAGGCTTACGGTAGCTGGTAAAACAGAGGGTGAACAATTAGAAACAAGGATACTGGCTGTGTCAAGGGGCGGCATCAGCTATTATTTATATGCAGTCAGCGGTCCCGGGGAAAATGGTAAAAGAACGGCTGAACGGTTTTTGAATTCATTCAAACTGCTCCCTTTTAAATATCCCGAATGGAAAACAGTTACTGCTCCTGACAGGTCATTTTCCACCACAGCGCCTTTTTCTTTGAAGACAAAAGAACTGGATGAGGAGGATACCGGCAGGGGGCTTGAACGATACCTTGTTTACGATTCGCTGGCCTGTATTACCGGCTTTGTGGACAGATCCGTGCTGCCAGCCTGGTTTTGGTACAGCAGCGATACTGCTTTTTTAAGATTAAGGGCCAGCATGTATTCTTCCTGGGGCGATTCAATGGTGGATTATAAACTAATAACCATCGGCAAACTGAAAGCTGCCAGTGTAAAGATCATGCGGCCCGGCGATAACCTGCTGAAGAAAGTACTTGTGGTATTGAACGGGGACGAGATATATGAAGTGTTTGGCAATTTTGCAACGCAGGACCTTCCCGGCAAGTACGATCGTTTCTTTAATGATTTTAAAGTGATGAATGAAAAACCGGGATGGAACAAATCGCAACCAAAAGTTGAAGAGCTGGCGGCCGCACTAAAGGACGCTGATGAAAAAACAGTAGCCACCGTGAAGCAATGGTGGGATGCTCTTGAATTTACCGGAACGGATATTCCGTCGTTGCAAAAGATGCTGCTGCAGCTTTATCCTGATTTTGACACCACCTATTATGCAAACCTGAATAAAAAGCTTTTTGAAAAGATACAATTCCTTGACAGTACTCATACCACAGTGGCATACATTAAGAATAACTATGCTTCCATTCAGCCAGCGGATGAATATGTAAAAGGATATGTCATATCATATCTCGCCGGTATTTCAACGGCAGAATCCTATAGTGTGCTTAAAGACTGCCTGGTAAAGCATCCTCTTACCATCAAATCGGCACCTTACTTCGGGTACATGTTATATGATTCGCTGCAACTAACCGCCACCTTATTTCCTGAGTTGATGAAACAGGTGGGATCTGAAGCGATATGGGAGCAAATAGCCGGAGTGGCAACTACGCTGCTGGACAGCAACCTGCTGTCAAAGACTGCGATAAAAGAGTATGCGAAGTATTTTATCGCTACGGCAAATAAGGAGCTGGAAAAAGAGAAAAGTGAAATAGAAGAGAATAATTACGGATACAGCGACCTGATAAAGATGCTGGGTGTTATCAGCACACCGGAAGCAATTGCCTTGCTGAAACGATTTACCAAATTCGATGCCCGGGAAATAAAGTTCAGAACAGTTATTGCGCTGCTCGAAAGCGGCCAGCCGGCAGACAGCAAAACAATTTATACACTGGCCACTACAGACCAGTACCGCCACCAGCTTTATGATGAGCTGAAGCGGATCGGCAAGCTGAAACTTTTTCCTGCCAGTTTCCTGTCGCAAAAAGAGCTGGGCAAAAGTAAAGTATATGAGGCTGCAGTAAATGATGAGTCCGAACCGGGATATATAACCGATGCCGGTTACAGAACGATCTTGTATAAAGGAAAGCAGCAGAAATTCTATCTCTACAAAGTTTCGTTCTCAGATGATATAGGAAGTTATTACCTCGGAGTGGCCGGGCCTTATGATGCCAGCTTTAAAGAGGATACCTGCAGCCACGAGGCAACAGGTATTTACTGGGCTGAAGAGTTCGACGAGAAGACCCTTGATGAACTCTTTGAAAAATACCTGAAGTCGCTGGAAGAAGAGGAAGATATTGAATTGCCACCGCCGCCGCCGATGGAGATTAAGAAGTAGGGGGAGTAAAAAAGATCAAAAATTGTTTAGTTTTTTGCACAGTTCATGTTAGCGGTAGTGCTTGTTTTCTTTCCGCTGTTATCAATTAAAGGATTGCTTAAATTCTAATGGTGTCAAGTCGGTTTTCTTTTTGAAAAGTTTGTTGAATGATTGCGGAAATTCAAAACCTAATTGATACGCTATTTCACTTACAGAAAGGTTTGTAGTTGACAATAATTCCTTTGCCTTTTCGATTAGTTTCTCGTGTATGTGTTGTTGCACGGTGAGTCCTGTTAGGTTTTTCAGCAAATCACTTAAATAGGTAGGTGACAAATTAAGCTGGTCGGCAATATTTTGTACAGTTGGTAATTGGGTATTATTTGCTTCAAAATAGTTGTTCAGAATTTCCTCCATTTTTAACAAGGTATCATTGCTTATATTTTTTCGTGTTAGGAATTGTCGGTTATAGTACCTGTCAATATGCACCAACAACAATTCGATATTTGCTATCAAAACGTCCTGACTAAATTTGTCCAAATTGTTTTGACATTCTTGCTCTATTGATTTAAAAAGATTTAAAATAATTTGCTCTTCCTTTTCCGACAGAAATAAACCTTTATTATTTGAATAAAAGAAAAATCCGTAATTGTGAATACTTTTTGCAAGCGGATAACCTTGAATAAGATCGGGATGAAAAACAAATTTATACCCTGTTACCTTTACATATTCTACATTATCTGAACTGAAAACCTGGTTTGGTGCAGTTGCTACTAATGCTCCACCGTCATAATCAAAATCTGTTTGTCCATATTTAAACTTACAATTCATACTTCTTTTAATAGAAACGGTATAAAGCTTATCAATATAGTGCTTCCAAAAAGGCGCATATTCTTCTACCAATTTAATTTCTTCTAAGTTGATTATGCTTATCAAAGGATGCAATGGGGCAGGCAATCCACACAATTGATGAAAGTGAGCTACAGATTTAATTTTAGGGATGTTTTCTTGATTCATTTCTAATTTTCTAAGAATTGTACATTTCAAATTTAACTATTTTTTCAACGGTGCTTCAATTCCTGAAATTGCTTGTACACTGGCAGGAAATCGTTCACCATAAATTTGTATAGTCTTTAATTCTTTTGTGAAATCCTGCAATTCTGTTGCGGTGAACTTCACATTGTCTGCTCCAATATTGTCCATCATATGAGCCATTTGCGTAGTTCCGGGAATGGGAACAATCCACGGCTTTTGAGCCAATAGCCAGGCCAAAGAAATTTGTGCAGGTGTCACTTCTTTTTTTTCGCTCCATTTTTTTACAAGATTAGCTAAAGGCATATTTTTCGCTATATTTTCCGGTGTAAAACGAGTGGTCATTCCTCTAAAGTCGCCTTGTGCAAAGCGAGTATTTTCATCAATTGCACCTGTTAAAAAGCCTACACCAAGCGGACTCCACGGAACAAATCCAATTCCTAATTCTTCACACATTGGAATAATTGCTTTTTCTGCACCACGCCATAAAAGTGAATATTCATTTTGAATGGCTGTTACTGGATGCTCATTGTGGGCTCTTCTTATGGTTTGTTCGCCAGCTTCTGAAAGTCCGTAATGAATTACTTTCCCTGCTTTTATCAAATCTTTTATTGCTCCAACTACATCTTCAATGGGAACATTGGGGTCAACTCTGTGTTGATATAATAAATCAATTCTGTCGGTACGAAGTCTTTTCAGCATCGCTTCTACAACAGTTTTGATATGTTCGGGTTGGCTATTCTGCTTGCCAGTACGCTTTCCGTCTTCGCCAATTTCAAAACCAAATTTTGTTTCGATTACAATGTTATCCCGAAAAGATGCAGTTGCTTCGCCCAATATTTTCTCACTTTCAAAAGGTCCATACGCTTCAGCCGTGTCAAATAACGTAACACCGTTTTCAAATGCTTTGTGAATGATATTGTGCATTTCTTTTCGGTTTGGAATGGTGGTTTGATACGTTCGCCACATATTTTGTACGCCCAATCCGATAGCTGAAACTTCTAATTTCCCCAATTTCCTTTTGCCTGATAAAACAGGTTGATCATCTTTTGGATTTGGCTTGGTTTCTGTTTTTACATTTTGTGTAAAAGCATTTAGCGGAAGCAATGCACTACCTGCAATTGCCAATCCTGTCGTTTTTATAATTTCTCTTCTGTTCATAATTTACATATTTAGCCATCCATATTCGCTCATCCATTTTACAATTGCAGGGTCCCTGTGGTCAAAAATCAAACTTTTCCTGGTGTCTAAAGTTTGAATTTGTTGGAAATCTTCGTCAGATAATTTGAAATCAAAAATGTTTATGTTTTCTATCATCCTTTCTTTTTTTGATGATTTCGGAATTGCAACTACACCTCTTTGTGTCAACCAACGAAGAATAACCTGTGCAACAGTTTTGTTATACTTTGTCGCAATAGAAGATAGCACTTCATTAGTGAACACCCCATTCATTCCTTCTGCAAATGGTCCCCAAGCTTCAATTTGTATGTTATTGTCTTTTAAAAATTGTTGGGTCTCATTCTGTTGATGAAACGGGTGGGTTTCGATTTGGTTAACTGCTGGTGTAAAACCACTATTTACAATTAAGTCCATCAGCCTGTCAGGCAAAAAGTTACAAACTCCAATTGCCTTAATTTTACCTTCATTATACAATTCTTGCATTGCCCGCCAAGAACCGAAAATATCGCCAAATGGTTGGTGGATTAAATAGAGGTCAATATAATCAAGTTGTAATAATTCAAGTGATTTTTGAAAAGCGGCTTTGGTCTTTTCATAGCCTGCTTCCTTACTTCCAAATTTAGTTGTAATAAACAATTCTTTTCGGGGAACACCACTTTTTTTAATCGCATTTCCTACTGCTTGTTCATTACCATAAAGTTCAGC
>JBGAQD010000007.1:42993-132514 GCA_044220915.1 Chitinophagaceae bacterium | reverse complement strand
GGGATAGCTGTCCCGCTTGTCCCGTAAACCCTGCGGGGTAATTTCTTTGAACTGTTTACCGGTGGCCGCAATGCAACCCTTCCACCACCGGCTGTCGCCGGCATTCTGGCAATTCAAAAAATAATAATGAAACAAAAGAGAGAATGCAACGGGTTTAGCAGATCGGATTGCTTTCTTCAGAGCAATGGCTGAGGGTATTTCGTCCAGGTCGCTTAGCAGTACCATATCGGTATCGTCAATCGAAGATGCAGCTTCCAGTAAAGCATTACGCTGACCGTTCTCAAGCTTCCATGCTGCACTTTCCGGGTTGTAGCTTTTTTGTTCTTCAAATAATAATCCTTCGGCACTTTGCTGAACGGGGATATAGATGATCTTATGCTTCCATGCTTTGAACCGGTCTTTTGCTTTCTGGAAATAATACGGCTTTGCTTTCCCTGAATGGGTAAGGTTTGATTCGGCAATTACAAAATGATCTACCTGGCTGTCAAGCAACTTTAACCGGAACTCCAGCAGATCCAGCTCATTAAAAAAGGTGAAGCAGTCAATTATTTTCACGGCTGCAATGTCGTTAAATAATCGTTTCGATGTCCTTTTTTTCCGCCTGTAAAATTTACTACACTTGCTTTTTACATTGCTTAACTTGGGAGCACAAAACCGCCTGCTATGCAAAAGATTTTCGCAATTCTGTTTATCCTTCCTTTTTATGCGGCTGCTCAAAAACTACCAGCCATTGAAGAAAAAACAAAAGACCTTAAAAAATATGAGGGCTTTATGAATTTTTACTGGGATGAAAATGCCGGGAAAATATGGCTGGAAGTAGACAAACCGGATACAGAGATATTGTATGTAACCTCATTGCCTGCGGGGTTAGGTTCAAACGATGTTGGACTGGACAGGGGATTACTGGGAAGCGAACGGATTGTAAAATTTTCAAAGGTGGGTCGCAAAATTCTTTTAATTCAACCTAATTATAACTACCGGGCTGTTACCAATGATGTGGCAGAAAAAAGAGCTGTTGAACAATCATTTGCCCAGTCAACATTATGGGGCTTTGTGGCAGAGGCAGAAACCGGGACCCGGATCTTGGTAGACGCAACTGATTTTTTATTGCGGGATGCAATGCAGGTTTCCAATCGCTTAAGAAGTAATCAGCAGGGAAATTATTCATTGGAGAAAAGCAGGTCCGTCATTTATTGGCCCCGCACAAAAAACTTCCCGATGAATTCGGAGTTTGAAGCCACGGTTACCTTCGTCAACAATGATGGCAATACAGGTAACTATGTTAATTCCGTTACTCCTTCAGCTGAAGCAATAACACTGCGACTTCATCATTCTTTTGTGCAGTTGCCGGATAATGATTACAAGCCAAGAGTTTTTGATCCCCGCAGCAGTTATATCCCGGTTTCTTTTTATGATTACAGTACACCTGTATCAGAACCGGTAGAAAAGTTTTTCATCATGCGGCACCGGTTAAAGAAGAAAGACCCGACGGCCGCTATGAGTGAGCCTGTAAAACCCATCATTTATTATTTAGATAATGGAACACCTGAACCCATCCGCAGCGCATTGTTGGAAGGTGCCGGTTGGTGGAACCAGGCATTTGAAGCCGCCGGGTATAAAAATGCTTTCCAGGTAAAACTATTACCGGAAGATGCAGATCCGATGGATGTGCGGTACAATGTTATTAATTGGGTACATCGTTCTACAAGGGGGTGGAGCTACGGCGCATCTGTTACTGACCCGAGGACAGGGGAGATCATTAAAGGACATGTAACATTAGGATCACTGAGGGTGCGGCAGGATTATTTGATTGCACAGGGATTATTAGCACCTTTTGAAAACGGTACACCTGTTGATGATAAAATGCTAAAGATGGCTTTGCAACGATTAAAACAACTGGCAGCACATGAAGTGGGTCATACTTTAGGATTGATGCACAACTATGCCGCCAGTATAAGCAACCGGGCCAGTGTCATGGATTATCCGCATCCAACAGTACGGCTGAACGCTGCCGGGGAAATAGATCTCAGTAATGCATATGATAATAAAATCGGCGAATGGGATAAAGTGTCTATTGCATTTGGCTACCAGGATTTTCCGGAAGCTATTAACGAAACTTCTGCATTGAGTAAAATTTTAACGACTGCCGCAGCAAAAGGCCTTCAATTTATTTCTGACCAGGATGCAAGAAGGCCGGGTGGCCATCATCCACTGGCACACCTGTGGGATAATGGTACTGATGCAGTAACCGAATTGAAAGAAGTTATGAAAGTGAGGGCAAAAGCATTATCACAGTTTGGCGAGAAAAATATCCGGCCCGGTATGCCAATGGCCATGCTGGAAGATGTGCTGGTGCCGGTTTATTTCTATCATCGTTACCAGGTTGAAGCCGTGACTAAACTTGCCGGCGGCATGTATTATACCTATGCTTTGCGGGGCGACGGACAAACAATGACCCGGGCATTGTCAAAGGAAGAACAGCGAAAAGCACTGAATGCTGTTATAGATTGTTTAGATCCAACATTCCTGCAACTACCAGATAGAATTGTACAGATGATCCCTCCACGGCCAGCCGGATACGATTTTTCAAGAGAGTTGTTCAGGAAAAGAACAGGATTGGCATTTGATGCATTATCGCCTGCTGAAACAGCGGCCGATCTTCCGTTATCATTTTTATTTAACTCCGAACGGTTGAGCCGTATGGCACAGTATGAAGTAACCAGCAATGGATTGGGTGTAACAGAAATGATCAATACATTAATTGCAAAAACATGGAAAGCCCCCAGGTTGTCCGGAATAGAAAAGCTGATACAATTACAAACAGAACAGGTGTTACTAACCTACCTGCTTTCTGCAAGTGTCAATGATAATAATTCATTTGCAGTAAAATCAAACCTGAAAAAAGCATTGGCTGATCTGAAAACATTTATTGACACACAAAGTAAAACAGCAACAGATGAAACATATAAAGGACATTTGTTGCTGGCATTGGAACGAATGAAAGAACCAGAAAAAGCCAAACCAACTATTCATAAGGAAATTCCACCCGGTGCACCGATTGGTTGTGATTGGGATTAAAGAATGATGAGTTTTTGAACTGTTTCATTTACCCGCAACATATAAATGCCCGGGGACAAGTACGGAAGTGTGATGGAGGTAAAATTGCTGATCAATTGCTTTTGCAATACCAGCTTGCCGTTGATATCAAATAAAAAAAGTACAGAAGGATTTTTGAAGTTGCCCAGTACGGAAATTTTATCAATGGCAGGATTGGGGTAAACTGTAAATGTATTTTTTGTAAGATCTGCATACACCTGCTGAATTGCTGAATACACGACGGAATTGTTTTTTTCATTGATTCGGAGACGGTATTGATTATATCCGGCAGTGGGATTGTTATCAATAATTGCATATTGCTGTTGGCTGTTGTTGCCGCTAATATCCGATACCGCTAACCATTGATTGTTGTTGTTCTTTCTTTCAATTGTAAAATTGTTGACGAGTTCAGGATTCAATATTTCCCAACTCAGCCTCACTTTTTTTTCAATCAATACAGCACGGAAATATAAAAGCTTAGATGGGAGAAGTATCCTGCAATATCCTGCCGTACTTGTTGACCGGGCAAAAGTGTAAGAAGAGAAAATTTGTCCGTTGCTGCCGGAGCCGGCAGTTTGCGGTGTTGGGTTACAGGAAGCTTCCCTGTTTATTTCAACCCCTGCAGCACCTCCACTTACCGAAGTGGTAATCGCTGGTACAGGCCCGGTAAAGTATATAACCCCGCCGCTACCACCACCACCGCCGCCAAAACACCTGTTCAGATTTAAACCATTGTCTGAGCCACCGCCATTGCCACCTTCCGCCTTGATGGATACTGTACCAAAATAATTTGATACATGCATGATGATGGTACCACCGGCACCGCCGCCACCAGCCCCATCAGATACAGAGCTACCTCCATTTCCACCATTAGCGGTTATCAGGTTATTGTTTCCAATTACATTGCTGGCCCAAATAAAAATTATTCCGCCGCCATTGCCGCCACTCACAGTAGTAAGGCCGTTATTCGAGTGGCCTGCACCACCACCGCCCCCCATAAAAATCTTTTGGCCATTCCAACTGCTCATTGCTTTGCCCGCCTCACCTCTGCGGGAAACAGTGCAGGATACTCCGCTGCTGGAATTGCCACCGCCGATCCCACCAGTATTCAGATTAGCACCACCACCGCCGCTGTTATTATGATTGTTGCCACCGCCACCTCCATTGGCCGGTGCGCCACGGCCACCACTTTGTCCGGAAGTTACTGCTGCTACACCCTCACCTTTATATGCACCGCTTTGTGGTAAAGTAATGGAACCGTTATATGCATAGTTATTTGCCGGAAGGCCATCACTGCAGGTGCCGGAGCTGAGAACAAAGGAGCCACCATCATATCCGCCCGAATCTGCATAAATCGGTTTTTGTAATGTGAGATCCTGGTCGCAAAAAATAGCAATAACTCCACCAGTTCCGGTTGTATTATCCCATGATGTTGCTTTTACCGTATCAATAACTTCAGCGGAATAATATTCTGCAAACTGTACTAATTGAACTTTGCCGGATGTAGTATTATAGTTGTTGAGTAGATTATGAAACAGGAAGACTGAATCACCAATGATGTAACAAACCGTTCCTATTTCATAATTACCGGCCTCATTTAACGAAGTTGTATCTCCGAAACTACTACTGGAGGCTGTGGTATTGATAGAAGCTCCTTTCATTTGTACGACCATCACCAGGCTGTTGACATCAAGGGCTCCAACATTAGTGATCCGCAGGCAGGCTTTGGCGGGAATAACTTCCACAACCTGGTGATAGGTATTCAGCACACCCGAAACAGGGGTTTGACCATGCATGCATAAAAAAGAGAACATGGAACAAGTAATTACAACTATTCTTTTTACCCAATGAGGTAACACGGAGTTTGATTGCAGGCAGTTTTTGTCCATCACACCCCGCCAAATTAATACTATTCAAAGGATTGGGGAATAAGTAAAATTCCACAGGAAGAAACAATGATATCCTGCATCAATTACGAAGATGCTATTGTTATTTTTCCCTGAGTGATCTGTGGGTGCCATCACAGAAAGGGGGTGTCTTTGTTCGTTTGCATTGGCAGAACCAAACTGTTTCTGCTTTATCAAAAGTGACTTTTACACTTCTGAACGGCATGCCTTCTATTTTTTTATGAGCACTATCGCAGAAAGGTTCTTTTTCGCTGAGACCACAGCTGCACCAGGAATAAACTTTACCGGGTTCCACTTCAATACCGGCCGGTTCACAAACTGCCAGCCTGGGCAAACCTTCATTCGGAATCAAATCCATACTTATTATTATTTATCAGCAATAAATTTATACAGGTTAAAATTACCTTTTTGGTATGTTGCCTCAATTTCTTTCTTCAGGGCAACCTTATCAACATCTTTCATTCTTTTTTGTTCAATCAGGTAAAAGGCTCTTTCGGCCAGTAACCAGAATGTTTTATCAGACAAATGTGATTTTTGTAACTGGTGGGTAATGATATCAAATAATTCAGCCACTCCTTCTTTTTGTGAAGCCACTGTTTTTACCACTGGTACTTCGTTGTAGTGTTTACTGAAAGTGGGGGCCAGCATCATCCGCAGATTTTTTACAAAGGTATCTGCATCGGGTCTGTCTGCTTTATTTACTACAAATACATCGGCGATTTCCATCAGGCCGGCTTTCATCGTCTGCACTTCATCACCAGCTTCGGGAACAACCACAACAACTGTTACATCAGCCAATCCTGCAATTTCAATTTCACTTTGTCCAACACCCACTGTTTCCACAATGATATGATCGAATTGAAATGCCTTAAGCAGATCAGTTATCTCGATGATCTTTGGATGCAAACCACCCATTGAACCTCTTGTTGCCAATGACCGGATAAATACATTAGGATGGGTGTACCAGTCGCTCATTCTGATCCGGTCGCCAAGTACAGCGCCGAGATTAAATGGAGAAGAAGGGTCAACACAAAGCACTGCTACTTTTTTCCCGTTATCAGCCAATAACCCAATTAACGCATCAACCAATGTGCTCTTGCCTGCACCGGGTGGCCCGGTGATACCGATGATCTTTGCAGAAGCCACCGGAAGGGATTGTAATAATGTTTCATAACCCGGCTGTTCATTCTCCACCAGTGAAATGCTGCGGGCCAGTGCCTTCACATCACCTTGCTTCATTTGTTTTAATAGTTCCTGCCACATAGAATGAATGGGATGTTGTACGTTTACAAAAGTATGCGGAACAAGTTACAGCATTCATGGAGAAGCCCCATCATTTTTATGCTGTTTGTTGTCATGATGGCAGCACTGTTTGTTTCCCGTGCCATGCTATCTGTCAGCATGCTGGTCTTTGTCACTGTTTCTTTCTTTCATACCGATCTTAAAAAACATTTTTACAATTTCTTTTCATCACCATTATTATGGGGAATGAGTTTGTTATTCTTCCTCCCCTTATTATCTGGCTTGTGGAGTGAGGATAAAAGCGAATGGGCTGATATACTTCGTATCAAGTTGCCACTTTTATTTCTGCCGGTTGCTTTTGCGGGTCCTCTCAATCTTTCAAAAAAACAATGGGACTGGCTTGGATATATTTTTATCGGATTAGTTGCGGCCGGCAGTTGCTGGACTATGTTCCATTACCTGTCAGATGCTGCAACGATAAACGCAAGTTATTTGCGGGCTAAAACTATTATCACTCCGTTGGAAAACGACCATGTTCGGTTCAGCTGGCTGGTAAGTGTATGTGTTTTGCTGGCGGGCTGGCTTTTAGTTCAAAACCAAAAGGGAAGTAAGTTGATTTCATACGGGCTGGCATTCGTTGCTGTATGGTTGATTGTGTTTCTTCATATACTGGCGGTAAGAACAGGGCTTTTTTCTTTTTATATAATAGCGGCAGTTACTGCAGGATGGCTGATGATTAAAAAAATGAAATGGCAATATGGGCTGTTATTACTATTACTATTAGTGGTATTTCCATTAATTGCTTATAAAACGGTTCCTACTTTTCAAAACCGGGTAAAATACTTTTTATATGATAAAGGATATTTCGAAAAAGCACATTATCTCCCTGGCTCAACAGATGCCGTCAGGGTCATTTCATTAAAAGCAGGATGGGGTGTAATGAATGAACAGCCTTTTACAGGTGTTGGCTTTGGTGATGTGCTGTCCGCAACTAAACTGTGGTACGGGAAAAATTACCCGGAAATGACCGGAGCAGATAAAATTTATCCCAGCAGTGAATGGCTTATGTATGGTGCAGGCTGTGGCTGGCCGGGTATTTTAATTTTCAGTTGTATAATGTGCATCCCCTTTTTGGTAAGAGTAAAAAACAAATTACCCTGGTGGTTATTAAATATAACAGCAGCTTTCAGTTTCTTATTTGATATCGGGCTGGAAGTGCAGTTTGGTGTTTTTATTTATTCCTTTGTCGTTTTATGGTGGTATCAATGGCTGAACGCAGAAAAGGTGTAATCTTTGTGACCCATGCAATCATTATCAGTCGTCATAGTTTGTAAAAACGAAGCAGGTATTATTGAAAAAACCCTGCAAACCCTGCAGGGTCTTACTGATGATATTGTTGTGTATGATAATGGCAGTACCGATGATACAGTAAAAATTGCCCGTCAATTTCCTGTGAGGGTGCATGAAGGTGCCTGGGCAGGATTTGGCAAAACAAAAAACAATGCCATAGCACTTGCTAAGTACGATTGGATATTAAGCCTTGATGCCGATGAGGCTATTGACGACGAATTAAAAAATACATTACTCTCATCTTCATTTACTGACGAGAGAACATTGTATGAAATACGGTTTAAGAATTTCTTTGGCGATAAATGGCTGAAGCATGGCGAATGGGGAAATGATAAGCATATCCGTTTATTCAACCGAAAAATAATAAGCTGGGATGAGGCGCCTGTGCATGAAGAACTGATGATTCCCGAGGGGGCCAGAGTTGTGAAACTGAAGGGGAGCATATTGCATTACACAGCAACGAGCCTGGAAAAATACAGAGCCAAACTGATGAAATATGCAGCACTTAATGCAAAGAAGTATTTCGAACAAGGTAAAAGGGCAGGGCCATTGAAAAAATATGTATCAGCTTTTTTCTCCTTTATACAAAACTATCTTTTCAGGGCTGGCTTCCTGGATGGGAAGGCTGGGTATGTATGTGCAAAGATGTCGGCCGGCTACACTTTTTTAAAATACGCAAAGCTCAGAGAACTAAACAATATTGGACCGGTGAAGAAGGAACAGGCAACACCGAGGTAGCAACCATTCATCATTCCTTGTACCTTGTTCAATATTCAATAATTTGCGTCAAACATTTTGCGAAGTGACGAATTTCATTCCCATATTTCCGCTTGGCATTGTAGTATACCCCGGTGAAAACCTGAACCTACACATTTTTGAACCCCGGTATAAACAATTGATAAGCGAATGCTATACTGCGAAGAAGCCATTTGGCATTCCGGCTGTTATTCAAAATAAAGTGCAGGAGTTTGGTTCCATGGTGGACATAACAGAGCTATCCAAAGTGTATGACAACGGGGAGATGGATATTAAGACAAAAGGCGCAAAAGTGTTCCGCATTCTGGAAGTGATACAGGAGATACCGGATAAGTTGTACAGCGGTGCCATCGTTAATTATCCTGACAACTACGAAATTGGAATGCCTGAACTGATGCGGAAAGTAATGGCGGGCATCCGGGAACTGCACCAGCTGCTGAAAGTGGAAAAAGATTTTAAAAAACAGGATAGCCAGCTAACTTCTTACGAAGTAGCACATCATATCGGTCTTTCAATAGAAGAAGAATATGAATTACTGAACCTGCTGGATGAACGGCAGCGGCAAGAATATTTAAAACGGCACCTGGCAAAAGCCATACCCATGGTGGCGGGCATGGAACAACTGAAAGAAAAAATAAAATTGAACGGGCATTTTAAAAACATTGGCGGGTTGGATCTTGGAAAATAAACCGTCAAAAAATAAATCTCATGTCAGTAACCTTCTGTTTCGATTTTGGTAACACCCGGAAAAAAGTAGCCATCTTTCATGATGCAGAGATGAAAGAAGCCATTGTGCTGGAAGATGATTCGGTGGAGACCATTCAATCACTCATCAATAAATTCCAACCAAAGAAATCCATTCTTTCTTCGGTGATCGATCATAATATGGCGATGGAAGAATTGCTGGCAGCCACAACTAAATTTCATAAGCTCAGTCACCTCACTAAAGTTCCCTTTACTACGCCTGTAGGTAAACCGGAAACAATCGGTGCCGACAGGCTGGCCTTATCAGCAGCCGCTGTTCATTATTACCCGGAGAAAAATAATTTCGTTATCGGCCTCGGAACCTGCATCACTTATAATTTTATTAATAAGTATCATGAGTTTGTTGGCGGAGCTATTTCTCCTGGTATGGAAATGCGGCTGAAAGCATTGAATTATTACACAGCTAAGTTGCCCCTGATCAAAGCCGACAGCAATTTGCCTCTAATTGGTTACGATACCACTACTAATATACTGTCCGGAGTGGTCCTTGGTATGGCCAAAGAGATCGATGGGTTTATAGAAGCATACAGGGAGCGGTACAGGAACTTTAACGTCCTGTTAACCGGGGGGGATATAGTCTATTTGGCTTCACACCTTAAAAACAAGATATTTGCAGACCCTGATTTAATCTTTAAAGGTCTGTATGCAATTAGTGAAGTTAATAATCCCTAAGAGAATCAAGACGTTACACTGCTTTTACCTGACGATCCTGGTTTTGTTTTTTACTGCTTTTCAGCCTGCTTTTTCGCAGGATAATTCACCTTATTCCAGATATGGTATTGGTGACCTTATTCCGCAGGCACATATAATAAATCGTGGAATGGGGGGCATCTCAGTGGGATACACAGATTATTATTCCGTCAATTTCAGCAACCCGGCCTCTTATTCAGCTTTCCAGGCAATCCGGGAACAGAAATCAAAGAAACTGGTAATGGGCAGGGCAATATTAGATGTGGGATTGAACTTTGATAACAGGACATTAAAGGAACCTTCCAGCACCAAACAAAAATTCACTGCTAGCAATGCATTGTTTTCTTATGTGCAGGTAGGCTTACCGTTAAAAAATAACTGGGGTTTAAGTTTTGGTTTACGTCCCATCTCAAGAATCAGTTATGATATTATCCGTAGTGAAAGACTGAAAGATCCGGGCACTGGTTTGCCGATAGACAGTGCCACCACTACTTACAAAGGTAATGGCGGCGCATATCTTGCTTCAGTGGGAACTGGTATAAGCCTTTTTGAAAAAATACATAAAGACCGTGAAGTGAGTGAAAAACTGAGTATTGGTGTTAATGCCGGTTATTTTTTCGGTTCTAAGGATTACAGCACCCGCAGGTCATTCAACAATGATACGGTGGATTATTATCAGGCCAACTACGAAACCAAAACCACTTTTGGAAGCTTATATTTCAATGCAGGCTTGCAATACCGCATCCCTATGAAGAATAAGGTAGTGCTAACGATTGGTGCTACCGGAAACTGGGGCCAGAAGATAAGTGCATCACAGGATGTGTTGAGGGAAACTTTTTACTACGATGATAATCTCGGCGACCTTCGGTTAGACAGTGTGTCAGACAGGAGGAACATAAAAGGCAAGATCAACATACCAGCCTCTTTCACCGTTGGATTTGTTGCACAGAAATATACCGTGGTTAATAAAGAAGGCGGATGGCTGATAGGTGCGGATTTTACTCAGCAGAACTGGGATGGATATCGTTTTTACGGGCAGCTTGATTCCGTCAGAAATAAATGGGAATTAAGAGTGGGTGCGCAGATCAACCCGATCCCCAAAAGAAATTATTTCAGCAATGTTGCTTACCGCTTCGGATTTTTTCTCGGCCCGGATTACATAAAAGTAAAAGAGAAGATGACACAGATTGGGGCTTCCTTTGGTTTAGGTTTGCCGGTTGGCTTCAGCCGCCAGGCACCCAACCAGGTAACATTGATCAATCTTGCCTTTGAATACGGTAAAAGAGGAAATAATGATAATTTGCTTCGTGAAAACACATTCAGGCTATCACTTGGTTTCTCACTCAGCGATTTCTGGTTTATCAAACGGAAGTATGACTAATCTCTCTTTTTATAAAAAATTCTTTTATGCAGCAGCTTTGTTTACAGGCTGCTGTTTTGTTTGCAGTTGCGAGAATGATGAGAAAGTGATTGACGACATGACCAAAAAGGTCATTATGAAAGAAGAAGCGGTAAACATTGAAAGTATGCTGAGCCAGGATGGCAAGCTGAGGGCCATATTAAAGTCGCCGCTGATGATCAGGGTGTTTGCGGATACTATTTACGCAGAATTTCCAAAGTCGCTGCATTGCGATTTTTACGACAGCAGCAACACCATAGAAACAAGACTGGACAGCCGCTTTGGAAAATACTATGAAAGCCTTGGAAAAGTATACCTGTGGGACAGCGTTGTGGTCATCAATAGAACAGGAGACACATTAAAATGTAAAGACCTTTGGTGGGACCAGAACACAAAATTATTTTACTCCGATAACTATGCAGAGTACCTTACTCCCGACAAAAAAATATTCCCGGGCAAAGGGTTAGAAGCCACGCAGGATTTTAGCCGGGTTACATTCCGTTACCCAACCGGGCAGCTGAAAGTTTCTGAAAACGGGTTTCCTCAATAAATAATTGAACTTCGTTAAGGTCAGGCTTGTTACTTCTTTACTAACTTCAAATCTCAAATCAAACTTTATTATGGAATACAGACGCATGGGTAAAACCGGTCTGCAGTTAAGTGTTCTCTCCTTTGGCAGCTGGGTAAGTTTTCACAAGCAAATCGATGATAGCATTGCAGATGAACTGATGGGCATTGCATACGACAATGGCATCAACTTTTTTGATAATGCCGAAGTGTATGCCCTTGGCGAAAGCGAAAAGATGATGGGCCGGGTACTCAAAAAGAAAAACTGGGACCGTACCTCTTACACTGTTTCTTCCAAAGCATTCTGGGGCTGGCGGGGAAAAGAAAATAAACCCAATCAGACAGGCCTGAGCCGTAAGCATTTGACAGAGGCCTGCAACGAAGCCCTGCAACGGTTACAAATCGATTATCTCGACATGTATTTCTGTCACCGTCCAGATAAGGGCACGCCGATAGAAGAAACGGTGTGGACAATGCATAATCTTATTCAGCAGGGTAAAATATTATACTGGGGCACCAGTGAGTGGAGTGGGGTGGAAATAATGGAAGCACACCGGGTGGCGCACCAGTACGGATTGATAGGTCCTTCAATGGAACAGCCCCAATACAATTTGCTGGAAAGAAATAAAATGGAAAATGAATTCCTGATGATATTTAAAACCGTGGGCATGGGCACCACCATCTGGAGCCCGTTAGCTTCCGGCTTATTAAGCGGCAAATACAATGATGGTATTCCGGAAGGAAGCCGCTTTGGATTAACCGGCTTCGACTGGCTGCAGGAAAGATGGATGAAAGAAGAGTTGCTGAACAAAGTAAGAAAACTTTCTGCGCTGGCTGCGGAGCTGAATATATCCATGCCGCAATTAAGCATTGGCTGGTGTATTAAAAACCCCAATGTAACTACGGCCATACTCGGTGCCACCAGTAAAGCACAGCTGCTGGAGAATTTAAAAGCGATGGACGCTGTGGAGAAACTGAATACAGCAGTAATGCAACGCATTGATGATATTGTACAAACAAAACCGGTGCTGCCGGAACACTAAACAGAAAGCCCCTTGTAGACACAAGGGGCTTTTTAATTTCATTGAGGGGTAAACCGGCTGTGTTTTTCATAGTGCGGTTCTTCTCAACAGGTCTTTCATTGGATAACAGGAAATAAAACGGGACGTTTCTAAGTCCGTCTTCAAAAATAGATTTCATTGCCAGCTTGTACCAGCGGAAATACGGCCGATTATTCAGCTGATGAAATTACCGGCACAACAGTAGATTTACCTCAACAAGTATTGGAGAAGCACCCGGTCTTTTCCTATCTTCATGCTTAAACGTTTACTATGTCATTTACTAATAAGACGGTACTCATCACCGGTGGCACCCGTGGCATCGGCAAGGCCATTGCTCTTAAATTGGCCAAAGAAGGAGCCAATATTGTGATCGCTGCCAAAAGTGTGGAAGAAAATCCAAAACTCGGCGGCACCATTTTTTCTGCCGCAGCAGAAATGGAGGCAGCCGGCGGCAAAGCACTGGCTGTGCAATGCGATATCCGTTTTGAAGACCAAATACAGAATGTGGTGAACAAAGCCGTTGAGAAATTTGGTGGTATTGATATACTGGTGAACAATGCTTCTGCTATTTCCCTCACATCAACTGAGCAAACAGAGGCCAAGCGTTTTGACCTTATGCACAGCATCAATGTGCGGGGAACTTTCCTGGTAACAAAAGCCTGCATACCGCATTTAAAGAAATCGCAGAACCCTCATATACTTACCCTATCTCCACCCATCAACCTCGACCCCAAATGGTTTGACAAACATGTGGCCTACACCCTTACCAAGTACAGCATGAGTATGATGACCATTGGCTGGGCAAAGGAGTTTAAGAAAGACCGCATCGCCGCCAATGCACTCTGGCCACGAACAACCATCGATACGGCCGCTGTACGAAACCTGCTCGGAGGCGAGATACTGGCCAAGATGAGCCGCACGGTGGATATTCTTGCCGATGCGGCATATTACATTCTCCGTCAGCCTTCAGGTGAATGCACCGGCAATTTATTTGTGGATGAACAGGTGCTGGCCAAAGAGGGTATTACCGATCTGGAAAAATATTCAGTGGTGCCCGGGGCACAGTTGTACACCGATTTGTTTGTGTAACAGCAGGCCCTCGTAGCAGTATGTAACAAGTTGTTGAAACAGGTTAGCGGTAGTTTTTCTTTTTCAGTTTTCTTGCCAGCCTTATTGAATGTTTTAAGGAGTTAATATTATTCCAATCGCTATGTGATATGATAATAAATTTTGGGCCAGGGCATTTTTTCTGCACTTTATTAAGGGTCGTTTCATATTCCGCAACATTCGCATCCCCTAAGTAACCTAAATTTTCGGCGTCTGCGCCTTTAATTAAACAACCACCGTATAGTATTTTCTCCTTGCTAAACCAAACAATAATGTTGTCTGCTGTATGTCCTTCTCCCGGGTAATAAGTTTCAAATGAATATTGCCCAATATTGAAAACCGTGTCCGCTGTTATTAAAAATTCAGCCCTTTTTTTATTATTCTTTTTACTCAATTCATCTGTTAGAAAAGTCGTGTAAGTTTTAATTCCTTGTTGTAATATTCAAGTCCTTCAGTTCTGTCGCTATGCCAATGCGTTGCAATACACATGGCCACACTTTTATCATGTTTCAATTTAATACTGTCAAGCAATGATTGAAACTGTGTTGTATCCCAGGGTGTGTCAAACATCACGACCCCTTTAATGGTTACAAGATACATTCCGTTTGCAGGCACCTGACTTTCTTCATATGTGTTGTATGTTGTATAAATATAAAAGTCGCCTGTTAAGTGTGAAATCTTAAGTTTAGCTTTTTCTGTCTGTCCAAAAATATGGGTCAGTGAAAAAATAAATATTATTGTCAGTATAATTGTCCGCATACCTGTTCTTTCTTTTTTGATTGGATTGAGCCGTCTTTAAGATTACCACCAACGATTTTCGGCTTGGTGATTGGCGGGTTTTTAGCACTAAAGTTCAATAGAATTCCAAATGTAGAACCCTGCACAAATGTTTCATAAAAACACTTCAGCCACCAAATTACCAAACCGATGTTAGCGGTAGTGCGATTTTTTTTCAATTCTATCTAATTTCATTTTTATAACCAAAGTTGAGTCTGGAGAAACATTTGGTGGGTAGGTTTTTCGTTTTACAAGGTAAGGAGGGGCAATAAGTTCTCTAACTTCTCCAACCCGCATTCCTCTTAGTCCTTCATCCACTGCTGTTGTCGCCTGATTTCCACCAATTAAAATTTTAACTGGTGAAGTTGAATTGTAATTTGAATATAAAACAGTTCCATTTCTATAGCTTGTAGTTTCATAGATAAATACTTCATCTCCTGCCTCTGCTTTATTTCCTTTACCTTTTTCTATAATTTGATATTTAAGGCCTGATTTTGTCGTTATAATTCTATTCGAACATCCTGTAAAAATTAATAGTAATAAAGCCATTCCTAATATTCTCATAATTCCATTTTTTAAGTTCTGTTATTCAACGCATGGCCATTAACGGGTCGGGCATTGCCGAAGTACGGGGAGTAGTGTTCCGTCTGCCCGGCCGGTATATTTATTATCAACTCCTTAATTCTTTGATTTTCGTTTTAATATATTCCTCCTTATTTTTTTTCACCTCTTTAATTTCGGCTTTTTTGCCCTTGTCAATATCGTAATATTTTTCAGACCATATTCCAATTTCAATCAGTAAGGGAAGCAGGTCAATTCCTTTAGGGGTGAGTTTATACAAAACTTTTGCTTTGCTGTCGGGATGACTAAGCTTTTCAATCACTCCATTTTCTTCCAATGCCAGCAATCTAGAAGCTAAAATATTGGTCGCAATGCCTTCCGGTGACTTTAAAAAGTCGCCATAAGTACATTGTTTGGCATTCATCAAATCCCTGATAATCAACAGGGACCACTTGTCTCCCCATACATCCAGGGAGCAACTTACAGGACAATCCGACCTCTTATTATTCTTAGGCATAAAAAAAATTTAAAAATATCTCTAAAACTACTTGCATTATGCAAGTAGTTTATATATTTGCACTTGCAATATGCAAGCGAAATTACAAATTAGAAAGCAAAATCATTAAAAAATGAAAAAGAATATTTTAGTAACAGGCGCCTCTTCCGGCTTTGGTTTGTTAGTAGCAAATGCGCTGCACAAACAGGGGTTCCATGTAATTGGTACAAGCCGTAACCCCGAAAAATATGCAGCAAAGATTCCCTTCAAAATGATAGCATTAGACCTGGATTCGGAACAATCAATAGTTACTTTTCAAGAAAGACTATTCAGGGAAATACCTCAGTTAGATATTCTCATTAATAATGCCGGCTTTTTAGTTTCTGGTATTGCAGAAGAAATACCTGTTGAGTTGGGCAGGAAGCAATTTGAAACTAACTTCTGGGGAACCATCAAGGTAACCAATGCTGTATTACCCTCTTTCAGAAAACAAAAATTCGGTAAAATAATAACCGTAGGCTCAATTGTAGGGTTAGTATCATTCCCCAATGCAGCATATTATGCAGCCTCCAAACATGCATTGGAAGGTTATTTCAAATCACTACGCTATGAATTGAGTGAGTTTAATATCAGTGTTGCGATGATTGAGCCTTCTGCTTTTAAAACAAGCATCATGGATAACTCATCTTCTCCTGTAAATAAAATTGAGGACTACAATTCTTTGAGAGGAAAGATTGAAAAATTCACAAATGACTTGGTTAAAGGTGCCGAAGACCCACTCATCGTTGCAGAAAAAGTGCTTCAGGTTGTCCAGGCTGACAAGCCAAAATTCAGAAACATTGTTGGTAAAGGCACATCTGCTTTGATTAATCTGCAACACTTTGCCTACGGGATTTTAGAAAAAAATGTTCTTAAGCAATTAAACAAAAAATAAAAATGAAAAATATATTTCTTCTAACAATTTTAATGATAGTAAAAATGACAAATACAAATGCACAAAGCAGCAATGACACAGCGAAGTACACCTACGCAACAGTTCCCACACAGTTTGTGGAAGCAAATGGTATAAAATTCGCATACCGGTCTTACGGAAAAGAAGGTGGTATACCTGTAATTTATCTCAATCATTTAACGGCAAACCTTGATAATTGCGACCCAAGAATTATGGATGCCATTGCAGCAAAGCGTACCATTATTTCTTTTGACTACCGTGGTATTGGTGCTACAACAGGCAGACAGGGCGAAAGTCTTGCGGATATGGCCAAAGACGGTATTGCCTTCATTCATGCCCTGGGTTATAACCAGGTGGATATTGTAGCATTCTCCATGGGTGGTTTTATTACCCAGGAAATACTTTTAGTAGAGCCGCAACTGGTTCGTAAAGCAATATTGGCTGGTACCGGACCAAGAGGCGGTGCAGGCATACCTGATGTGGTGGGTAGAACTTATGGTGATATTTTTAGGGGATTATTATCATTCAGAGATCCTAAGTTTTATTTGTTTTTTAATCAAAATAAAATAGGGAAAGCTGCTGCAAGAGATTTCCTAAGTAGATTAAAAGAGAGAAAAGAAAACCGTGATAAAAAAGTAAAACTATATGCTTTGAAGAAACAATTGAAGGCCATTAAAGATTGGGGAAATGAAAAGCCTATGGATTTGAGTGTTTTCAAACTACCTGTATTTATTGCTAATGGAGATAATGATAGAATGGTGCCTTCACCATTATCCAATGACATGGCAAAGCGTTTTCCTAACGCCGAAATAAAAATTTACCCTAACTCTGGTCATGGCGGCATTTTTCAATACCACAAAGAGTTTATACCACAAGCAATTGAATTTTTAAATAAGTAAAATATAAAATCAAATGAAAGCATTCATAGTAAAACGCTACGGCAAAAAAGAAAAGTTACATTTAACTGATTGGGCAGAACCAACCGTAAATGAAAATGATGTATTAGTTAAAATACATGCAGCAGGTGTCAATTTGCTGGATTCGCTCATTAGAAACGGCGACTTCAAATTGTTTTTACCTTACAAGCCGCCATTTATAAATGGTCACGATGTGGCTGGTGTTGTTGCCAAAGTAGGTTCAAAGGTTAGTAAGTTTAAAGTTGGTGATGAAGTTTATGCCCGTGTATCAGATCATAGAGTTGGTACTTTTGCTGAATATATTTCCATTCATGAGAAGGATGTAGCCACAAGACCCAAAAATATCTCCATGGAAGAGGCTGGCTCAATTCCTTTGGTTGGTTTGACTGCATGGCAGGCACTTGTTGAAATTGCAAACTTAAAGAAAGGACAAAAGGTTTTTATACAGGCAGGTTCAGGCGGTGTCGGCACATTCGCTATACAGTTAGCAAAACATCTGGGTGCAACGGTGGCTACCACGACTAGTGCTGGGAACATTGCACTGGTAAAAAGTTTGGGTGCTGATATTGTGATTGATTACAGGAATGAAGATTTCGAAACCAAACTAAAAGACTATGATGTGGTGCTGCATAGCAACCGGGATAAAAAAATTCTTGAAAAATCTTTACGCATTTTAAAACCTGGTGGTCAGCTTATTACCTTAACTGGTCCGCCAACTCCTGAATTTGCAAAGCAATTGGGTTTGGCCTGGCATCTGAAATTTATAACGAAAATTTTAAGTAGCGGTGCAAAAAAGTATGCAAGGAAGCGGAATGTCAGGTTTACTTTTTTGTTTATGAGAGCAGAAGGAAATCAGCTAAATCAGATTACAAAACTAATTGAATCGGGTGTTATAAAACCTGTTATTGACAAAGTGTTTCCGTTTGAACAAACGAATGAAGCATTAGCTTATGTTGAAACAGGCCGTGCAAAAGGAAAGGTCGTTATCAAGGTGAAATAGCTTTTGTAAGCAATATATTTTCCCTGAAAAGTTTTCTGCTGTTAAATGAAAAAGGAAGCCGCTATCGGGCGGCTCTTTCTTTATTCATTTTCAGCAGTAGCTTCATCTCTCTTCTCCGGCCGCATCTGCGGAAACAACAATACATCCTGTATCGAAACCTGGTTGGTCAACAGCATACAAAGCCGGTCAACACCAAACCCGATACCCGACGTAGGCGGCATGCCATATTCCAGTGCACGGAGAAAATCATAATCAATGAACATCGCTTCATCATCACCCCGTTCACCAAGCTTCACCTGTTCTTCAAAGCGTTCCCGTTGATCGATCGGGTCGTTCAGTTCGCTGTACGCATTCGCAATTTCTTTTCCGTTAATGATCAGTTCAAAACGTTCCACCAATCCCTGTTTGTCACGGTGTTTTTTTGTCAGGGGGCTCATCTCCACCGGGTAATCAATAATAAAGGTGGGCTGCACATAGTTCTTCTCACACTTTTCGCCAAACAATGCATCGATCAGTTTGCCCTTACCCATTGTATTATCAACCTGTATGTGCAATTGGTTGCAAACAGAACGAAGTTGTTCCTCATTCATCCGGCTCACATCGGTGCCGGTATGTTCCAGTATCGCATCATAAATGCTGATGCGTTTAAAAGGGGCTTTAAAAGAGATCGTTGCAGCACCAACAGTAACGTCGGTGGTACCACAAACATCCAGCGCCGCTTTCTCTAACAGTTGTTCCGTTGTTTCCATCATCCAGAAATAATCTTTATACGCTGTATAAAATTCCAGGATGGTAAACTCCGGGTTGTGGGTGCGGTCCATGCCTTCATTGCGGAAGTTGCGGCTAAACTCATACACCCAGTCAAATCCACCAACGATCAGCCGTTTTAAATAAAGTTCATTCGCAATACGTAGGTACAATGGAATGTCCAGTGCGTTATGGTGGGTTATAAATGGTCTTGCTGTCGCACCACCGGGAATACTTTGCAGCACCGGTGTATCCACTTCCAACGCACCATGGTTATTCAAAAACTCACGGATGGAGTTAATAAGTTTTGTTCTTTTAAGAAACGTTTCCTTCACCGCCGGATTGATGATGAGGTCGGCATACCGTTGGCGGTATTTAAACTCAGGATCAGTTACTGCATCAAAAGTTTGTCCATCGGCTTCCTTAACTATCGGCAACGGACGAAGTGATTTGCTGAGCAGTGTCAGTTCTTTTACATGCACCGATGTTTCACCGGTCTTGGTAATAAAAACATAACCCCTGATACCGATGATATCACCGATGTCTAGCAATTTTTTCCAGACAATATCATATAGTGTTTTATCCTCACCGGGGCAGATATCATCCCGTTTGATATAAAGTTGTATACGGCCATGCGAATCCTGTATCACAGCAAAGTTGGCCTTACCCATGTCCCTTACACTCATAATGCGGCCTGCAAGGCATACCTCAGCAAATTGCTCTTTGCTCTCTTCTTTATAATTCTCTTTTATAGCAACTGAATTACTGCTAACCGGGTACAATGGGGCAGGGTAGGGTTCAATGCCCATCATAATAAGTTCGGCCAGTTTTTCCCTGCGCAATAGTTCTTGTTCGGAAAGATGTTGTGTACTCATGTAATAATGATAAATCGGTTGAGGCGGCAAAGGTACTGGTTAGGCTTTAGCATACAAAAAGCCCTCCGCATAGCGAAGGGCTTTTAAAAATGTATGTAAGCCAGTCTTACTTTCCGGGTTTTCCATTGTTCAGAAAAACACCCAGCTGGATTCCGATATACTGGTTTTTTAAACTTCCTGTTGCTTCCAGGGGTACCAGGTTTCTGATGCCTTTGTTATAGTTCAGGTTAAAGAAGAAACCACCGGCTGTTCTGAAACCACCCATGAAATTAAGGCCATAATCAACACCCCTCATTTCATTTTCAGGAGTGCTTCCCATCAGCAGATCAGTAGTTACTTTAGTGTCATCAGTTATTGAAACTCTCTTGGAAGGAAGGTTAAAATCTGCTGAAGGACCGGCACCCAGGTAAAAAGTTGTTTTTGCTCCGGGGATATTATAAATAACATTAGTTGCCAGTTCCATATACCGGGTGGCTATGTATTGCTTGTCAATCAATGTACCTTCAGGGTGTGGTTCAACAATCCCTTTTTGAACATATGATAATGTGGGATAAAAACTGAAATTCTTTTTCTTACACATCGGCACATCCAGCACCAGGCTTGCCATCACACCGGCTTTACCATCACCATCCACTCTGCCTTTCATATTTGCAACAGAAACACCAGTTGAAAGACCCACCCTGGTTTGAGAAAAACCGGCCATCTGAAAGCACAAAACTGAAATTGCCAGTACTAGAATTCTTTTGTTCATAACAGTAGTTTTTGGTTACCTACTCGTATCGCTTTTCGGTGAAGGCGCCCTACTCTTTTTATGGGATTTTCGGGATTGTCCCCCCTGTCCGGACAGGGTGCAAAGTAAATAAAACCCGCCGCAAACTTAAGTAAACCAAACGATTTTCAAAAGTGCGGCTTTTTGCCGTCAGTTTGGAGAATTTTAATGCATTTCGGAAAAATAAATACAAAAACCCCGCCCGGTCAGGGAGGGGTCTGTATATATTGAAAGATTGACGGATGTGTATTAATCAACTTTTACGGGGTTATCCGGATCGGGTTCTTTGTTTTTGCGTTTTTTCTTTTTGCCTAGTATTGCCCGTATGGCAAGAACCAGCAGGAAAATGACCAATCCACCACCGGCGCCCAGTACAAATATGGCAGCACCCTCCGAGCCACTGCAGGAAAGATTACAGGATAAGGCAGCGACCAGGTACAGCAGCCCCAGTGCCACAGCTACCGAAAGTATAATAAGGCCCACTTTTGCACCGGCAGACATATCCTTATCCTTTTTTATACCCCTGATCTGTTCTTTCAGCAGTTTCTTTTTTGCCTTCCACTTCAATGCTTTTCCGTTCTCATCTTTTAGTGAGGCTTTAAAATCCGCAATACTTTTATAGGCTTTTACAGCACTGTCTTTTGGAATTGATGTACTGACGGGAATTGCTGCATTAAGCGCTGCGGAATAGCTGAATATCTCACCCGGCCTGTTGCTGAAATAGATGATCATACAAAAAGTGGAAGTAGCCAGCATAAGGTCGCAGCTTTTTTGGCGGATATAAAAAACGGCGGCGTTCAGCTTTTTCTGCCGCAACGATCTTGAAGGATAAGCCACCAGCCCGGCAACATAAACAGCACTGATGATGAACAGGGCATACGATGAAATGGAAACACCGGCATCTGTCAGTAATAAGCCCGTTGCAATACCCAGGGCCGTTAATACGGTAAAGGAAGCAACGATAATGATGCGGGATAATTTTTTGTGATTTTTTGCCCAACGGGAAATTTTTTTCATAAACTGATTTTTAAGGTGAGAGAAGGAACAGAGTGATAAGTGAAAGCCTGGCTTGTTAAAAGAGGGATCTTTTCATTTCTAAAACCAAGCTTTACAGCTTTTTTTTGATTTCCTGATGCGATAATGAATATAGTTATACTGGCAGGAAGGGTAAGAAATCCCGCTATCATGGCGTAATATGCGATATCTCCACCATCTCCTCTAATTTTTAATCCTGCGAAAATTAGCGGAGAAACTATGAGAACAGGCCCTGATAACAATACTATGGTTGCTATTTTTTGCTGATTCTTGCTTCTTTTAAGATAATCTGGTTTGGTGCCCGCTGCAGCGTTATTACTGGTTTGTTGGCTGAATGTTGTAACTGATATCATCAGTAACAAAATGAAAGTGATATTTTTTTTCATATTATTTCTATTATACAAAATGGATATTCTTTTCTGTAAACCAGTTTTTATTCCCGCTTAATATAAAACTCTCCATTGCTAACAGTTTTGAAGGTGCTTGTTGCGGGGCTTACATCAGTAATATATTCAAAGGTGCCTTTAATATACTTTTTGCTGATTTCCTGGATGGTTATTTTACCACTTCCATAAAATGAACAAGGCGAGAAACTAGGACAGAAATATCCTGCGGAATAGCCATCATTATTTTGGTAGACAATTGCATTGCGTACTATACCAGTTTGGAAATTGTAAGTGCCAGCTGTGATATCGGAACCCTGTCCGTCTAAATAGAACTGAAATGACCAGGGTGATACACTTCCCCGGAAAAAAATAGTTTTGTCACCAGCTCCCCCGGCAGTAGCCCGGATATCTGAGTTACATTCGAAAGCGACACCATCTACTTTTCCTTTCAGATAACTGTTGGAACCTGTACCGGTTTCTTTTTTACAGGCACTTAAAGAAAATATAAAATATGCTATGACGACAGATGATAGTTTCATTATATTTTTCATACTATAATTTTATTTAGAATCTGAATCCTGCGTTTAAAGAAATATTTCCATTAAATGAACCGGCTTTGGTCGATTTAAAAGTTGAGGTTGAAGTTTGCGTAGTGATCTTTATCTCATCAATCTTTGCCGGAGTTGTAAACAATAACTCAGTTCCTATTCCAACGAACCAGGAAGGACGGGCAACGAAATGCCAAAAGCCATTCATCATTGCACCGGGAAGAAAATAGTTTTTGGATTGCTTAATGCTGCCCCGGTTAATATCTTTAGTGAGTTTATAAAAAGAGAATGCCGGCCCAATACCAAACCCGGTAGCCCCACGGGTATCCGTTTTTACAAAAGCTATATACAGGGTATTAATATTACTGGTCAGCGTAAGGTAGTTTGAACTTTGCCCAAGACCTTTCTCATCATAGCCCTTTACCTCCCCGGAATAGGAAAGACCGAAGCCTGCTTCGATGGCGGTTTTATCATTCAGGTAGTGCCCGAATTTTACCCGGTAAGAAGTATTGTCGGTTTTTTTTCTGGGATAATCAGTAGTAATGGTGAATAAGAAGAAATCAGCAGCTTCAGTATCATTTAACCCGGAGCTTACCATACCGGCCGCAATATTTGAATTGGTATTACCGAAGTACACTCCATTTTCAAAGCTGAAATAGTTTTTTTTCTGTGCATTGCAAAGTAAAAACGTAAAGAGGAAGAGGGGGGTGAACCAGAGCTTTCTTTTCATCCTGTGTGGTTTTGTAACAGCAAGCTATACTCATCTCTGCCCGGTTGATAATTGAATTTTGCTTTCATAATACCTTTAGTGGCAATTTTTACTAAATACCCCGGAATCGCTATTGTCTGTTTGCCCGAAATCAGCTACCTTTTAGTGCTTTTGAGACGGATTTCGATAGCATTTATCGTTTAACCAGCATGGCCTTAATTAACCAAAACACTATAACAGCCGCAGGGTTGCAGGGTATTCTTTTTCAGCGTATTAAGGAGAAAATTCCTCCGCAAACCCCGATAGTTGATACTGTTTCTGAGATACTGCATATCAGTATTGACAGTGCTTACCGGCGCATCCGCGGTGAAACACTGCTGGTGATGGATGAGGTGGCAGAGCTGTGCCGGCATTTCAACTTATCAATAGACCAGTTACTGGGCACAAAAAACAATGATGTCCTTTTTCATAATGTACACATCAGGAACGAGGAATTTACCTACCGCCAATACCTGGAAGGGCTTAATACCCGGATGACGGCTCTTTCTAAAGTGGAGCAAAAAGAGGTCATCTATATGTCCAAAGACCTTCCCATCTTTCATAACTTTTATTTCAGGCCACTGATCGCCTTCCGGTATTTTTTCTGGATGAAGACACACCTGATGCACCCGGAGTTTGAAAAACTACAGTTTAATTTCAATATTCTTCCCGGAGATATTGAAGTATTGAGCCGTGAACTGGCCCGTACCTATTGCAGCGTTCCTTCTGCGGAAATGTGGAATACGGAAAGTATCAACAGCACTATTTCTCAAATCGAGTTTTCAAGGGACTCCGGACATTTTGCATCAGCAGCCGATCTAAAATCCGTTTATGATGCCCTGGAGGAATCTGTTCTTCACATGAAGCTGCAGGCAGAGCATGGATGTAAGTTTATGCCCGGTGAGGAACCGGAAGCCAGGCAATCAAATTTCAAATTCTTTTTTAACCGGGTAGTGCTTGGCGATAATACCATCATGGTGATTGCAAATGGAGTTAAATCAGTATTTATAAATTACGGCCACCTGAATTATATAGAAACGGCGGATGAAAAATTTTGCACAGAGCTATATAAAGATTTCGAGAATCTTATCAGACGATCAACACAGATAAGCCAGACCAGTGAGAGGCAGCGGAATATTTTCTTTAATATACTGCTTGAAAAAATTTATGACCGAAAACGTAATTTATAGCTATGACCACTGGTGAACTTCAACAGGAACTTTTTAAGGCCATCAAAAGCCTTATAAAAGAAGGCATTCCGCCTGCAGAAGAAATAGCAAGGCTGCTCAATGTTAGCACAGACAGTGCTTATCGCCGCATGAGAGGGGAAAAAACATTATCTGTAGATGAATTGCAAACACTATGTTTTCATTACAAGCTATCGGTTGACCGATTGATGGGAATACAGGCGGGGGGCATTGTTTTTCAGGGACAATACCTTGATAAAAAAACATTCCGGTTTGAAGAGTATGTGGGAAGCCTGATTCAGAACCTTACCTATATGAACAGTTTTAAGGAAAAAACTTTTTATTATATATGTAAAGATCTGCCAATTTTTCACCACTATTATTTTAAGGAAATAGCAGCTTTTAAATGGTTCTTCTGGTTAAAGACATATTTTCAGTTTCCGGAATTTGAACGAAAAAAATTCAGGTTTGAAGATCACCCCGATGAGTTATTTAAAATGGAGCAAAAGGTACTGTCGTTGTATAATCAATTACCCAGTGTGGAAATATGGAACCTGGAAAGTATGAATATTTTTTTCCGGCAAATAGAATTTTACCGGGATGGCCAGGTTTTTGAGTCTGATGACGATGTCTGTGTTTTGTATGAGGCAATAGGAAAGTTGTGGGATCACCTCGAGAAACAAGCAGCATTGGGCTATAAATTCAATTATAACGATGCTGAACAAAAAAAAATAGGCGATTTCAAAATGTATTTTAATGAGGTTTTATTGGGCGACAACAATATGCTGATAGAAATGGATGGAGCAAGAATGTCTTATATATCTCATAGTACTATTAATTTTATGTTTACAAGAGATGAAGCATTTAATACGAACATGTATAATCATATTCAGAACCAGATGAAACGATCAACGCTTATCAGCGAGGTAAGCGAAAAAGAAAGATCAAGATTTTTCCGGATCATCAGGGATAAGATCAACAGTCGTAAAGAAAGCCTCAGGACATAAATCAATCGTAACATAAAACAATCAAATGAAAAAATTCTTTTCTATCCTGGCTTTCTCAGTTGCTTTATGCAGTTGTGATGTGATTTCAAAATTTCCTACTGGTGTTGGGGGAGGTGTAACAGAAGCTGAAGCCGGTGAAGGTATTAAGGAGGCATTGGGGCAGGGCCTGGTAAAAGCTGTTTTACAGCTTAACAAACCGGATGGGTTCTTTAAAGACGCATTATACAAAATACTATTGCCGCCGGAGGCTAAAAAAATTGAAAACACTTTACGGGACCTGGGAATGAGTAAGATGGTGGATAAGGCCATTCTTCAGATCAACCGGGCGGCTGAAGATGCGGCAGGCTTTGCGAAACCGATCTTTGTGGATGCTATCAAAACCATGACACTAAGCGATGCGATCGGGCTGATCAAAAATGGCGATACCAGTGCCACTCATTTTTTCCGGGTAAAAACAACAGACAAGCTGATCGCTGCATTTCTGCCGGTTATCAAAGCATCGTTGGACAAACTGGACGCCACGAAATATTATGGTGATGTGATCAATACATACAATAATTTTCCAACCACTATTAAAAAACTGAATCCCGATTTACCCAGTTTTGTAACAGGTAAAGCTACGGATGCCTTGTTTGACCTGGTGGCTAAGGAAGAGGTGAACATCCGCCAAAACATTGCTGCCCGAACCACCGACCTGCTCAAAAAGGTTTTTGGGGCCAAATGGAACTAATAGGATCAAAATATTGAACCTGCCGCAACTATTGACTTAAAATAACGTCAAATCTTGCGGCAGGTTTTTTGCTGCTGTTAAACGCTGCTATCTTGCAGCAGGTAAAATCAGACTCATGAAAACATTTTTTACAATCGCCTTATTCAGCCTCCTTATTTTTCCGGCTGTATCTTTTTCACAGATAACCTTGCCTAAAATCTTATCCGGAAAAAAAACAAATACCGGCATCACTGAAAATGAAGCAGGTCAGGGTGTAAAGGAAGCATTATTGCAGGGTGTAACAACGGCAGTGCTGAACCTGAACAAAACTGACGGGTTTTTTGGCAGTGAATTTTATAAAATGTTGCTGCCGCCAGATGCTAAAAAAGTAGAAACCGCTTTACGGAATCTTGGAATGGGGGCACAGGTAGATAAGGCTATTCTTTCCATTAACCGGGGTGCAGAAGATGCAACAGGTTTTGCAAAACCAATTTTTGTGGATGCTATTAAGGAAATGACGCTGACAGATGCCCTGAATATTATCAAAGGCCCGAAGGATGCAGCTACAAATTATTTTAAGGATAAAACAAAGCAAAAATTAATTACTGCATTTACACCTTCAGTTAAAGCATCGCTGGATAAGGCAGATGCAACAAAATACTATTCAGATATTATTACAACATATAATAAACTGCCAACTACTTTTAAAAAGATCGATCCTGACCTTACTTCCTATGTAGTAGGAAAAGCCGTCGATGCATTATTTGACCAGGTGGCAAAAGAAGAGGCTAATATCAGGGCTAATCCGCTGGCCCGGACTTCTGATATTTTAAAAAAAGTTTTTGGAAGTAAATAACATTACTCAGGAAACACTCCCCAAAAAAGCAACACCACCCGTCTTCTCGGATCATCAATTTTATAATCGGTGATCTTGGGATTGGGTAATGCTTCACCTTTTCCTTCATGCAGAAAGAGGAGATTACTGATATTATTACCGTTGCTTGCCAGTCGTTTTTCAAAAGTTTTGAAGAGATCAATAACTGATTTTGCTCTTTTATTAGACAAAGCTTTGTTCATGTCATCGTTGGTCAGGTTGTCTTTTCCTGAGAGTTTCAGGTCTTCTTTCAAATCTTTGTAAAGTGAAGAACCTTCTGAAATATTGGTGGCATCAGCATATCCCTTAGCGGTTATCACCAGTGATAGAGGGAAATCAGGATATTTTTTTATAAAAACCTCGATCTCTTTTGCTGCCGGCTCAAAGAAATTGCCGATGGCTGCAACAACAGCCGGAGAAACGGTATACTTTCCGGGTTCAAAGAAAACATCCTGGTCCAGTTTTACCACCGTGTTACGGTTGATGAGGTCGTTCAGCAAGTTTACTTTATCGCTTATAAGTTTTGATGTTTTTTGAGAAAGAGTCAGGGCTTTTTTCAACCGGTTCCAGTCGTTTTTATCCACCTCCACATCACCAATCAGGATTGAATTCTGCGCAACCAGCTTATCGATCTCTGAATTGGTCATGCCGATAAATTTTTTTATCCGGGAGCTGACCGTGTCATCCATTTCGTTGCCGTCTTGCTTCTTTTGTCGTTTCGCATCCAGTTCCTTCAGACTTTTTTGATGTTTCATCAACTGGCTGTCAAGTACTGATAATTGCTGTTGGTGTGTGGTTGCTTTTTGTTGTGGTACACATGAAAAAAGCAGGATAGCTATGCAGGTAAGCAACAAGGCTTGTGTTCTTAATTTGCGCATAGGACAACATTTAAAGGTGTGTTACTAAAGATAAAAAAGTATTGACAGTAAAACAACACTTTATGCTCCGGCGAGCAACACCTGCCATGCTGCGTTCACCTTACCGTCATCCAGTAATTTTTTTGCATAGGTATGCAGTTCTTTTTCCATTTCATCAGGAGTAACGCTGTAATACTGAATGATTTGCTTAAGATGAGCATCATCAAATGAGGGCTCAATAACCGGCATTTCATGTACATTGGCCAACTGTCCCAGGTTATTGCCCGATAAAATACTGCTGTTTCGGATAGAGGGGGGAAGGGTATCAATGCCAATGCCCAGTTTTGTATTTGGCTTTTCTACCTGGAAGAGATTGTTTTCGTTCACCACACAATACCAGTCGCCGCCCAGTCTTGCCACATGATTTATTTTTCGCTGGTCAATTTTTTTGTTTTCGTCAAGCAGCGAATCATCAATATGCATCACCATCACTTCGCAGATAACTAAATTGCCGGCTCCACCTTCTGTACCCAATGGTTTTACTTCAATCACCGTACACTCCATCTGCACCTTGCTTTCTTTTACCATCGGTGGTTTTACAATGCTGGCAGGAATTGCTGTAAAACCAGCTTTTACAAACTCATTGGTTTCCTTTGGAAACTCACAACTGGCCAGCGATGTTTGCTGCACCATATCATACGTAACAATATTGATAACAACTTCCGGCACTTCCAGCACATTCTGCAAAGTATGTTTTGTAGTATTATCCCTCACCCTTCTTGCAGGAGAAAAAACAACAATGGGCGGATTGGAAGAAAACAAGTTAAAGAAACTGAATGGGCTGAGGTTTACATTTCCTGCTTTATCAATGGTTGAAGCAAAGCAAATCGGTCTTGGTGCAACAACATGCTGCAGGTAGTATTGCTTTTCGGCCGGCTTTAAATCCTTAAGGTTAAAAATCATTTCTTCAGTTTCAAAATACTCCAATCAGTTTCTTCGGCAATAATCGTATTTGATAATTTTCCTAACCCATCAATTTCCATTTCCACTATATCGTTGGGTTGCAACCATTGTTCCTGGTAATTCGGGTCATTCAATTTTCCTGTACCATTCAATTCCAAAAAACAACCCGTACCAACAGTACCGCTTCCAATCACATCTCCGGGATACAGGTCAACCCCATAAGAAGCCCTTTCAATTATTTCTGCAAAGGTCCAGTCCATATCACCAACATTGCCCTCACTAACCTGTTTGCCATTTACCCAGCATTTCATGCTGAGGTTCCAGGCTGTGCCGGTGTGATTTTCTTTGGCCGGAATTTCAAATGATTGTAATTCATCCAGGGTTACAAGCCATGGGCCGATGACAGTGGAAAAATCTTTTCCTTTGGCGGGGCCGAGGTTCAGCAACATTTCTTCCATCTGCAAACGTCTTGCACTCATATCATTCATGATCATCAGGCCGCCGATATATTCATCTGCTTCGGCTGCTTTTATATTTCTGCCATGTTTGCATATAACGATAGCTGCTTCCAGTTCAAAATCCAATTTTTCAAAATGATCGGGCATGCATTTTATTTCTCCCGGCCCGGTAATGCTGTGGTGGTTGGTGAAATAAAAGATAGGGTATTGATCAAACTCCGGTATCATATCCACTTTCCGGTTTCGCCTGGCAGCAGCCACATGCTGGCGGAAGGCATATCCATCCCGGCAACTGGTAGGTAACGGAACCGGCGCTAACAGTTGAACATCTTTTAATAGTATTCCTTTATTGCTGGTTCTTGTTCCTTCTTTTAACATCAACTCACCAGCCTGTGCAATGGGAAAAGATTCTTCCCAGTAATTTAAAAACATAGACATAGTGCCGGGCAGGTCCGGGTGCAAAACGTCCATATCATAAATCATATCATTGATCAGTACGCCAAGCTGTTCTCTTTCTTCTTTGAGATAAGAAACTAATTTCATTGTATTGTAATTAAAGAGCCGCTAAGTTAACAAGGTTGTTTGTAAATTGGGGGAATGAAAAAATGGCTGTTATTCCTGTTATTACCTCTCTTGTCATTCACCCAAAATGAGGAACCGCAAAGCTGGATAAGAATAAATCAATTGGGCTATACACCTGATGGGGTGAAAGTGGCGGTTTGGTGCAATAAAGATTCAAAAGAAGGACCTGCAAAGTTTTACCTGGTAGATATAGCCACAAAAAAAAATATGTTTACCGGCGATGCTGGTAAAGACTTTGGCACATACGGACCGTTCAGGCAAACCTTCCGCCTTAATTTTTCTTCCTTCAAAAAACCGGGAAGATATTATTTGCAAGCAGGGAATACAAGATCTCCTGAATTCGAAATAGGTGATGATGTTTATAAAGGAGCCGCTGATTTTTGTTTGCGGTATATGCGGCAGCAACGAACCGGTTTCAACCCTTATTTAAAAGACAGTTGCCATACTCATGACGGCTATGTACTCTACGGCGAAAAAGCCGGTATCAAAGACAGTACACATGTGGATGTGGTGGGCGGCTGGCATGACGCATCAGATTACCTGCAATACTCCACCACATCGGCGAACGCCACCTATCATTTACTGATGGCTTACCGGGATTTTCCGGGAGTGTTTGGAGATGAAAAAAAAGCCAATGGTTTGGATGGAAAGAATGGAATGGCCGATGTGCTGGATGAAGCGAAGTGGGGATTGGACTGGTTATTGAAAATGCACCCAAAAGATAATTGGATGTTCAACCAGATAGGGGATGACCGTGACCATATCAGTATGCGGATACCGGTGATGGACAGCATGTACGGAAAGGGATATGAACGACCTGTATATTTTGTAAGTGGTGAACCGCAGCAGCGGGGAAGGTTTATGAATAATACAACTGGCACAAGCTCTACAGCCGGAAAACTCAGTAGTGCTTTTGGCCTCGGGTCGCAAATGTTTCAAAGCAGGGATAGCAACTATTCCAAATTGCTTTCTCACAAAGCATTGACTGCTGTAGAATATGGTCTTTTGATAAGGGGAGTAACCCAAACGGCTTCCGTAAAGTCGCCCTATATCTATGCCGAAGATAATTTTACTGATGATATGGAACTGGCTTACACCCAGCTTAGAGCCGATACTAGTTTTAAAAGAATACCTCTGAAATGGGCTTATAACGAAGCAATGGAAGAACCCATAACTCCCTGGCTAGGTTCAGATACAGCCAAACATTATCAATGGTACCCATTCATTAATATCGGCCATTATGAATTAGCGAAACAATTAACTGATAAAAGAAGAGATATAATTATTGGATATTACAAAGAAGGAATTGAAAGAGTCTGGAATAAAGCCAAACAAAATGCTTTCTACCGGGGCATACCTTTTATCTGGTGCAGCAATAATCTTACTACGTCTTTTGCCATTCAATGTTATTGGTATAAGCAATTAACAGGTGATAAGACATTTGATGAACTAGAGCAGGCCAACTTCGACTGGCTTTTTGGTTGTAATCCATGGGGAACAAGTATGGTATATGGCCTGCCCTCATGGGGTGATACGCCAGTTGATCCGCATTCTGCATTCACCCATTTAAAAAACTACCCGATCGATGGCGGGTTGGTGGATGGCCCGGTGTATACCAGTATTTACAAGGGACTTATTGGGATAAAATTGTTTCAACCGGATGAGTATGCAGCTTTTCAAAGTGACCTGGCAGTGTATCATGATGACTATGGCGACTATAGCACTAATGAACCTACGATGGATGGAACCGCTTCATTGATTTATTTGCTGGCAGCGAAAGAAGCAGAAACGAATTCGACGAAAAATAAATTCTTGTATGACCACGGGGCAATTATTCGTGGCGACAGCACTAAGAAGAGTATCTCACTGGTCTTTACGGGACATGAATTTGGTGAAGGTGGAAAGGTAATTACCAAAACATTAGAGGCAGAAAAGATAAAAGCATCTTTCTTTTTTACCGGAAAATTCTATAGCAACCTTCGGTTCAGGAGCCTTATTTCCGGCTTACAAAAAGAAGGTCATTATATGGGTGCTCATTCGGATTGGCATTTGCTGTATTGCGACTGGGGCAAAAGAGATAGCCTGCTTGTTACCCGGGATCAGTTTCGCAAAGACTTGTCATCGAATTATGCAAGGATGGAATGGTATAAAATACCTGAAGAAAAGGCTAAGTATTTTCTACCACCATATGAATGGTACAACGACTCTGTTGCCGCCTGGACAAACGAAATGGGGTTGCAGCTTATTAATTTTACCCCCGGCACCCGAAGTAATGCAGACTACACAACTCCTGCTGATAAAAACTACCGCAGCAGTGAAGAGATATATAATTCAATTATTAACTATGAGCAAACAAACCCTGCAGGTCTTAACGGCTTTATTCTTTTGCTCCATATTGGTACCGACCCGAAACGGACTGATAAATTTTATCATCGCCTGCCGGAATTGATCAGCTATTTAAAATTGAAAGGCTATCATTTTCAGACAGTTGACCAATTGTTAAAGACTGACTAAAATCAGTCCCACACCCTTTTACCGACCCGCATCCCTTTCCTTATCTTTGCGCCATGCAATTCGAAAAAATTCATAACAAAGGGCAGGTTCGTCTTTTCAAAAGCGATTTTTTAGAAGCCCTGACCAAGGCGCATCCACTGGTGATCTGGGGAATGTATATACCCATCCTCACTTTTATTATTTATACAGCTGCAACAAAGTACAACTACAGTACTAAAACGATACTGCTTGTTTTTTTTGCCGGAATGTTTTTCTGGACATTTTTTGAATATATAGCCCACCGCTATATTTTTCATTGGGTGCCCAAAACTCCCCGTGCCATCAAATTTGTTTACACCCTGCATGGTAACCATCATCACTATCCAAGAGACAAACAGCGGTTGTTCATGCCGCCGGTGCCCAGTCTTATCATTTCATCTTCTTTGTTTGGCTTGATGTACCTGGCAATGGGAACGTATGTGTTTATGTTCTTCCCGGGTTTTTTATTGGGTTACCTGATGTATGGCACTATGCACTATGCCATTCATGCATGGAACCCGCCGTTCAAATGGATGAAAGGGCTGTGGAGAAATCACCACCTGCATCATTATAAAAATGAACATAACGGGTATGGAGTAAGTTCCACCATTTGGGATCATGTATTCGGTACTATGTTCGACCTGAAAAAGGAAAAAGAAGATAAAGAAAAAGTAAAAGAACTGATGTTTGAAAAGAAAGAGAAATAAGATCACCACTTTTCATTTTCATCAATATCCTTGTCCCGCTGACGAAACTGTTGGCGGGATTTTATTTTCTCCAGCTGCCGTTCAATGATCAAATCGGCTATCAATCCTGCTGCATTTTCTCCCTCCTTCTGATCCAGCAAATACTTCATCCGGGATTCATTCACATCAATCCGGTAGAGATAGAAGACCAGTTTTTCAAAATCATGGTTGATAAGATAATTGATATGCGACACTAATTTTTGCCGCAGTTCTTCGGCTGAAATAGAAACAGGCAGGCTTATCTCAAGTGAGTGATTTATTTCGGGAATCAGTTCTGTATCAACTGGTGTCATTGTATTAATATTTTTCCATCACCCCTAACCCAAATAAAGCGAAGTCATATTTCACCGGATCTGAACTATCCAAAGTTCGCAGATATTCTGTCAACTCCAATGCGGCCAGCCAGTCAGTTTGTTTTCGGTGCAGTATATTGAACCGCCTCGCTACTCTTGCCACATGCAGGTCTATCGGGCAAATAAGTTGTGAAGGAGGGATTTTCTTCCAGATACCAAAGTCAACGCCTCTGTTATCCCGCCGAACCATCCAGCGCAGAAACATATTTAATCTTTTGCAGCTAGATTTTCTTTCGGGGGTGGCAATATGTTTTTTAGTTCTTTCAGGAATGTTTTCCAGCGAAAAGAAATAGTGATGAAAGCCGGTTAACATTTCTTCAACAGTACTGCCATGTATGGTGAATGCTGTTTCAAGACTTTTATGTTTGTTATAATGCTGTTTCAGGAATTCAATGAAATAAAGGAGGTCGGTGGTATTAAAGGTCCGGTGTTTGAAATTTATCAATCCTTTAAGTTCTTTTGAAGAGTGGTTCAGGCAAAAATCATGCGGCGCATTATCCAGCCGCCGCATTAGTTCTTTTGACTTTTGAATGATAGTGGTCCGGTTGCCCCAGGCAAAGATGGCTGCAAAAAAACCGGCAATCTCTATATCCTGCTTTTTTCTGAAGAGGTGTGGGACGGATATCGGATCGTCTTTAATGAATGATGGCTGATTATACTGTTCCACTTTTGCATTCAGGAACTCAATGAGGTTATTTTCCTGCATTATTTTCCCATTAATAATATAAGCAAGTCAACGGCCAGTTTATCCAAAGCACCGTTATCTCCTGAAGCATTTGCAGCAAGAACAACGGATATTTTAGTGTAAGGTTCAAACGCTGCAAAAGAAGAGAAGCCGTAGGTGCCACCGTTGTGCCAGAATACCTGGTGCTTCAGGTCTTCAAATGTGTGCCAGCCGTAACATATCTGTACATTAGTAGTAACAGGTTTTACAGGCTGAGTGATCTTGCTGACCACAGTAGAAAAGTTTTCATCCTTGTATTCAATATGTGCATCCAGGTATTTGAGAATATCCAGGGCTGTACTTTTTATTGCACCGGCGCCTGCCATGCAATCGAAATTCCAATAAGCAGCAGGCTTGCCATAAAGATACCCGGTGGCAGAATCAGTTGTTTTCTTTTTTGCATCAATATATGTATTATCCATTTGAAGCGGCTGAAAGATATGTTTGTTCAGCAGCGATTCAAATGAAAGGGCTGTTACGTTTTCTTCAATAGTGCTTAACAAGCCAAACCCAAGATTTGAATAGGCGTACGAGCCGGGGTTTACTTTTTTCAGATCTTTTAAAAAAGAATAAAGATGCTCCTTTCTATAAAACTGGTAAGGCTGCATCAAAGTATACTCTTTTATTTTATCCAGGTTAGAAGGAAGACGGGGGAGGCCACTGCTTTGACTGGCTATATCAAAAAGAGAAATTTTTTGCAGTACAGAATCGTTCCCGAACCCTGCAGGTAAATACTTCAGCACAGAGTTTTGTAAGTCTATTACTTTTTGTTCATGGAGCTGGAACAAGAGGTTTGCAGTAAAAGTTTTTGTTACAGAGCCGATCTCAAAAACAGTTTCATGGCTAAATGGTTTTTTACCGGATGAATCGGCATACCCATAACTGTAAAACCTTTTCTCTCCGTTTTGACTAATGCCAATGATCAAACCCGGGGCCTTGGCTTTTTTAAAAAAGGTCTTTACCTGTTCATGAAGAATAGAATCTATATCAGAAGACAGCGGATTACTGAAGCGGATTTGTTCAAAGGGGATAGCCTGGCTTTTGGCCGTAAGCTGTAATAACAGGAGTTGGCCGATCAGTTTAATTTTCCTGAGCATGTCTGTTTATCCAATTGCTTTTTCAAGGTCTGCAATTAAATCATCTGCATCTTCAATGCCCACACTTAATCTTATCAACGAATCAGACAAGCCATTTTTTATTCTTTCTTCCCTCGGAATAGAAGCATGGGTCATACTGGCCGGATGATTAATCATTGATTCTACACCACCTAAACTTTCGGCCAATGAAAAAAGGTGAGTGGATGATAAAACTCTTTTTACTTCTTCTACACTATCATTCTTTAATTCAAAGGAGATCATGCCGCCAAAATCCCGCATCTGCTTTTTTGCAACAGTATAACCAGGGTGATCTTCGAAGCCGGGCCAATACACTTTCGCTATTTTAGGATGATTGCGAAGCCAGTTGGCCAGGATCTTTCCATTTTCGCAATGGGCTTTCATCCGCACACCTAATGTTTTTATTCCACGCAGTACCAAAAAGCAATCCATCGGACCCGGTACGGCACCGCAACTTTTTTGAATGAAATATAATTTTTCTCTCAGCTCTGCATCATTCATCACTAAACAGCCTTGTATCACATCACTATGCCCCCCGAGGTATTTTGTTACGGAGTGCATTACAATATCGGCACCTAAGTCGAGTGGATTCTGTAAATAAGGGGAAGCAAATGTATTATCCACTGCCAGTAAAATACGCTTCCCTTTTGTAATAGCGGCTACTGCTGCAATATCCGTGATATTCATCAACGGATTGGTTGGCGTTTCAAGCCAAACCAGTTTAGTCTTGTTGGTAACTGCTGCCTGCACATTGGCAGGGTTTGTGGTATCCACATATTTAAAAATTATTCCGAACCGTTCAAACACTTTGGTAAAAAGGCGATAGGTTCCACCATACATATCATTGGCACAAATCACTTCGTCACCCGGAGTTAATAATTTAATTACAGCATCCGTTGCAGCCACGCCACTGCTGAACGCTAAACCAAATTTTCCATTTTCAATAACAGCTAAGGCTTCTTCCAGTGCTTTACGGGTTGGGTTCTGGCTGCGGGCATATTCAAATCCTTTATTTACTCCCGGTGCTTCCTGCACATAAGTCGAGGTTTGAAAGATCGGGGTCATAATAGCCCCTGTAGAAGGATCAGGTTCTGCACCAGCATGAATGAATTTTGTAGCAAGCTTCATAGTATCGTTAATTAAGTGATTAAGAATTGCAAAGATGCTGAATTCGGCTTACTTGAAAAGAGTGGCAGCAGAAAAATACCGCCAATCGTAATTTTCAGCATCATGAGAAGCCAATGGTTGAATTTTCTTTTGTAAAACTTCTGGTTTTAGTACTTTTTCAGCCACTAATTTTTTTCGGGCTTCGTGAATGGCATCTTGTACCTGTTTATTTTCCATCCAGTTTTTTTGCGGAGGCTCAAAACCGACTTTATCCTTTCGCCATACAATTGCCTCAGGTAGTTTGTTCGTCATGGTTTGCCTTAGTAACCATTTTGTCCAGCCTTTACGGATCTTGAAATTGGCGGGGAGTGAAAAGATGAATTCAACTAACTCATGTGAAAGAAAAGGCAATCTCACTTCCCTGCCATGTGCCATTGAGTTGCGGTCAGCGTAACGTAGTAATTCTTCCAGGCCATGTGTGCAGGTATTGAAATAAAGCACACCGTTCAGTGTATAGTGGTCAGGAGTGGTGTAATAAGCCTCTTTACTTTGCAGCTTTACAAAGTTTTTGGTAAGGTCTTCATGCCGGATGGCTTTCAACAGATATTGATTTTCCAATGTGACAGTGGCAAAGCCGGGGAAATAAGCCGCTATCATATTCTTAAATCCAAATTTATCCTGAACACCCATTTCCTTAGCTGCTTTTAACTCTTTGCTACGGAATAGTTTCCTGTTCCTGAATAATTCCTGCCAGTACCATTTGAAATACTTGTGATAGCCTGCTAATGTTTCATCGGCACCTTGTCCGTCAAGCAGCACTTTCACATGCTGGAGCTTTGCCAATTCATACACCTTGTATTGAGCATAGATACTGGCTGAACCAAAAGGTTCTTCCTGGTGATAAGAAAGTTTCTCCCAGTCTTTCATCATTTCATCTGGCGAAAAGCCGGCAGTGAATTGTTGCAGGCTGAATTTATTAACCACTTGTTTTGAAAATTCCAGTTCGTCTTTTTCAAAACCCGGGAATGTCGCAGTAAAAGCCTGGGGCTTGTAATTCATAACCTGCAGCTCGTTGATAACGGAAATAATGGAAGAACTATCCAGTCCTCCGCTGAGAGAAGTGCCAATGGTCACATCACTTCTCAACCTCCTTTTTACAGCAATATTGAAGAGATGAGTGAATTTTTCTGCCGCTTCTGAATCTGTTATCTTTTTATTTACATAATCCTGGTCGATATCCCAGTATTTTTCAAGTACCAGCTCGTTGCTTTTTGAGTTGTATTTTAATATGGTGGCAGGTGGCAGCTTGCTGATATTCTCATAAAACGTTTCACTTGGTTGTGAAGGATTGTCCGTATATCCGATGGTGATAAAATTAAATAGCATTTGCTGGTTGGGAATTCTTTTAATACCAGCAGCCCATAAAGCTTTCATTTCAGAGGCAAAAAGCAATTCTTTACGATTGAAGTAATAGAAGAATGGTTTTTCTCCAAACCGGTCTCTTGCAGCAAACAAATGTTTTTTCTTTTCATCCCAGATGGCAAAGGCAAACATCCCATCAAAACGGTCCACACATTCATCCTGCCAGCAATCATAGGCGGCGGCGATAACTTCGGTATCTGTTTGAGAACGGAATGAGTATCCTTTTTTTGCCAATTCTTCTCTTAACTCAATATAGTTGTAGATCTCACCATTATGAATAATGGTGTATCGGTCTGTATAAGCCATGGGCTGGCTCCCGGCATTACTCAGGTCAATAATAGAAAGGCGGCGGTGGCCAAGTAATACTTCGCCGGATTCATGCTGCCACAAACCTTCTCCGTCTGGTCCGCGGTGGGCCACTGCATCTGTCATTTTCTGCAGATGCTCTTTATTATAATGGGAGGGATTTATTTGTATGATCCCGGCAATGCCACACATGCTGTAAATATCTATAATAAATCCGGGCAGCCGAAGAGAAAGTTTAAAGCGTCTGTCTCAATACTGAATTTTAAAAGGAAAAGGGAAGCCTCACTTCTACATTGTCCCATGCCATCAGCAGGCTGGCTCCTGAGTTTGTTCCTTCAAATACCATGGTGAAAAACTCAAGTGAGTTGGCCGTTTCTTTAACTGGTACTATAAACCGGGCAATATCTTTTGAAGGATCTTGTTGCAAGCCCCAGGTGTGAGTATTGTCATTTAAAACTATCGTCCATTCTTTTTGCTGTGGTATGCAATAAAGAATATACCGGCCGGCTTTGATCTTTTTGCCTTGTATCGTTGCGTCATTGTACAACTCAAGTTCTGTGGCTTCATTGGCACCAAGTCTCCAGGGTTCGCCGTATTTTAATACCTCATGAAAAATGTGACGTCCCTGTAAATGTGGCCGGCTGTATATTACCCGGGCGAAGGGGGAAGAGGCTACAAAAGCTTTGGACATTTTAAGCTTGGGATAGTCAACAGGAAAATAGGTCATATCCATTGGAGATACATCAACCGGTGAATAGACATTTATTGTTTTCTCCGGTTTTATTGTTGCGGCACTATCTCCTTTGGTAATATCATTTACATTGATGCTGTTGCTTTCTTTCTTGTTGCTGCAGGAAAAGGAAAGCAGGAAAACAAAAAATACTAATACCTGTGATTTCATAAATAGGGTTCTTTAAAAAGTAAACGGAACAGACGCCTTTACATTGTCCCAGGCAATGACGAGGTTAAACCCGGTCGCAGTTTTTTCAAATGCCATTGCCAGCGATTCCAAAACGGTCTCTGTTTTCATAACGGAGACTTCTTTTCTTATCACATCCTTCTTTGCGTCATATTTAAATGAACCCCAGGTGTCGGTTTCTTTATTGATGATAATAGTCCAGCTTGTTTCATTTACGATAGCATATAAGGTGTAACGACCTTTGTTTATTTTCTTTCCACCGAAACGGACATTTTTGAAAAACTCGATCTCGGTGGCTTCATTGGCTCCCATTCTCCACACTTCTCCATATTTCACCAGCCCGCCAAAGATGGTTCTGCCTGCTTTTTGTGGCCGGCTATAAACTACTCTTGCGGCCAACGGCTCAGTTATTTTATCGTTGATCTTCAGCACGGGGTAGTTGGCCGGATAATAGCTCATGTCCATTGGCGATTTATCTACTGCTGGTAAATTATTTTGTGCCAGCAGGCAGATAAAGAATAACTGGAATACGGTAAGAAGTGTAATGGTTTTTTTCATAAAAAGAGTATTTACAAAAGTAAATGATTTGCCTATTTAAGTTTGGTTGTTTTGCATCAGTTCAAATTGTTTTTGGGCAAAGGGCTTAACGGATGCCCAGAAATGACGGTAACAGTCCTGTAAAAGTTGATAGTGCTGCTCAAATAATTGATAAGCGGTGTCGCTATCGGTCAGGTAGACCGAACGGCGAACAACACCCCCCAGACTTTTTCCTGTTCCCCACCGTGTTCTGTAATTAAATAACCAGTTATGTTCTTTCATGTAGGGAAACATTAAGGCAAAACGTTCTGGTAACCACAAAGCTTGCCCATCAAGCATCGAGTATACTTCTTGTGAAAAGGCCAGCAGTGACGACTCAGAAAATTCAGCTGTATCCACAGCTAAAAAATGATCATATACCACATCAACAAAAGCCCCGCTGTATAAGCGGTAATGGGGGCGAAAAACCTCTTTTGCTTCTTTCGTGGCTTCATGTGCATCAGTAAAAGTATCAATCATCCGGTGCAGCATAATACCCCTTTGTATGCCTTGCGGGTAATCAAATTTCTTTTTTCCTTTTACAAAATCGCTGATCATATTCCCCGTTAGTATCTGGGGATCGTTAAAGGACAAATATGCATGAGCCAGGTAGTTCAGCTTTCTTGGTTTAAAATTTTAGAACGAAGGGTTATTTGACATTTTTTTCTAACCAGTTGGTGATCGCTTCCAATGCTGCAGGAGAAATTGTTTCTTCCAGCTCTCCATATTCATTGATTGTACATTTTTTACAGCTTTGAAAAAGATGATTCAATCCCGGTAACTCTTTTATTGCATATTCCTTCGACTTGCTTTTCTTCAACGAGGCTTCAATGCCGGGAAGGTTCTGACTGGAGATGACCTGGATATCTTTATCACCATTTATCGCAAGTACTTTACAGGTCAGTTGTTCAAGATATGGGGCCGGATTAAAGTTGATAAAATACTTCAACCAGGGTGATTGCAGTTCTCTCACCATTGCAGTTATATATTCCTGCCGTTGCTCAGGCGTGGCGAGGTGCAATTCTTCCAATACCTTTTTACTCCTGGTTGCTATCCAGTTTTCAACAGCTATGGATGTATTGGTTGTTGCGGCTAAACTGTCGGAGGATTCAAGAACTGTTTTCGCAATTTTTCTGAACAATGGTTTTATCTCTCCTAAGGCCTCTTCACTTACACCGTTTGATTTTGCAATCGCTTCATTTTGTTCTGCCATTAGCTCCATTATTTTCACACCAGGTCCTGCCATCAGGATAATGAAATTGATATTTTTTCTTTTTGCCGCTACCATTGGTGCTATCATACCGCCTTCACTATGGCCAATCATACCTACTTTCTTTTTATCAACCTCCGGTCTTGATAAGAGATAATCAACGCTGTTATTTACATCTTTTGTAAAATCTTCGCTGGTAGCCTCGTTGAATTTGCCCGTACTTTTTCCAACGCCCCGGTCATCTACCCGGAGTACAATAAATCCTTTACGGGTTAGATGGTCAGCAATAACAGCAAAGAATTTATGGCCCATGATTTCTTCGTTACGGTCTTGCGGGCCGGATCCTGTAATCAATACAGCGGCCGGAAAAGGACCTTTACCCTCCGGAATGGTTATAGTGGCGCCATACTGCAATGACTTGTCTGCATTATAGTATTCTACGTCTTCGCTGGTATAGGGAAAAGGAGGTTTTGGTGTTTGGGGACGGTTTCTTTCAATAATTTTTTCGTTTTTTTTAAGTAGTAACGGAAATTCTGCTCCCTGGGTAAATACCCCTTCAATGGTTGAATCGTTTACCAGTTTCCCTTTGAATAAGGCATTCAGGTCTGCCATTTCAATACTTAGCTGAATATCTTGTATTGTTGTTGCATCACATTTTAAACCATATGCAGATTGATCAGGACTATCTGCAGTGGAAATAAAGCCGCCCTTTCCATCTTCCGCAATATGAAATACTATCCGGAGCTCAATGCCAACATTGAGAGAGCCTTGCCAGGTACCGACGAATTTGTTGCTGGATTGAGAAAAAGAGGCGAGACTGGTAAAAGCCAAAAGAAGGAGGCCTGAAAATTTTCTTAAAAGCATATTAAAAAATATTAATTCAAAATTACTCTTTTTATCTGCTTTTGTAATGATAAATGGTTATTAACTCTGTCCAGTGGTTCACATTCACCAACTTATGTTAACAACAGTTAACACACCCAACCACTAGTCATAATTGGCTTGTGATAGGGTGTAACCTAATCTACTTTTACACCGTCACACTAATCAAAGAAAAATAATAAACCTCTTAAATAACAGTGTATGAAAAAGATAATTGTAAGCCTGGCGATAGCAGTAAGCACATTAAGTGCCTTTGCCAGTGATGCAAACGTAAACCAGAAAGTTCTGGATGCCTTTAAAACCGAATTTGCCTCTGCAAAAGAAGTGGAATGGTCTGTTGGTGCTAATTACTTCAAGGCAACCTTTAATTATAATGGCAAATATGTATTTGCTTTTTATAGTGAGAATGGTGAATTACTTGGGCTGACCCGCTATCTGAGCCCCGCCGATCTGCCGCTGGCTTTACAGGCGAACCTGAAAAAAAACTATGAAGGTTATTGGGTTAGTGATTTGTTCGAAGCTTCTAAAAATGATGGTACCAATTACTATATCACATTGGAAAATGCAGATTCAAAGATCGTATTGAAATCATCCGGTAATAGCTGGAGTGTTCACAATAAAATTAAGAAAGCATAAACTGCCGCAACGGATACAATATCTGTTGTACAAGTAAGTTTTGGTGTGTGGTAAAACAAGCCCCGTTACTCTGCAAAGAGTGCGGGGTTTTGTCTTTCTGAATCACGATGTTAATCATTATTAGTTGTCGTTAATACTATTAACAACAACCACCGCAAATCACAATTCACTTGACTCCGCTAATATTCAACTTTACTTTTGAATTGTAAGTTGAAAATCATTAACTATTAAACCTTAAGCCATGAAAAAGATTTTTGTTTCCTTCTCACTGCTGCTGACAGCAGGTTTGTCATCAGCATTTGCCAACTCCGATCCCGATCCTGATCAGAAAGTCCTAGATGCCTTTAAAACCGAATTTGCCTCAGCGGAAAATGTGACCTGGAATAAACAAGATGAATATGATAAGGCCACTTTTATATTGGCGGGCCGAAGAACCGTTGCGTATTTTAATCCAGAAGGGCAGTTGGAAGGATGTGCCAGGGAAATATCGTTTGACCAATTACCGCTTGCCGTAATGACAGCAGTCGATCGGCGGTTTGCGGAAAAAGATATCCTTAGTGTACTGGAAGTTTCCAACAGCGAAGGAACTAATTACAAGGTTACAGTAAAAACAAAGACCCGGAAATATAAAGTGAAAGTTGATTCCGCAGGAAATATTACGGAAGTGAGTAAACTGACAAACTAATACCTGTAGTTTTAATCTGAAAGTTCTGCCATAACCGGCAGAACTTTTTATTTATACAAAGTGTACTTTTGCCAACCGCATTGTCTCGTCGTATTGCGATCTGAAGGCGGATCAAAAATTACAACATGAATAAAGGTCCTGTTTCACAATTTATTCAACATCATTATCGTCACTTTAATGCTGCGGCATTAATGGATGCAGCCAAAGGCTATGAGCAGCACCTGCTGGAAGGAGGGAAAATGATGATAACATTGGCTGGTGCCATGAGCACCGGCGAATTGGGAATCTCACTGGCAGAAATGATACGCCAGGGAAAAGTTGATATCATCAGTTGCACCGGTGCTAACCTGGAAGAGGATGTAATGAACCTAGTTGCTCATTCCAAGTACAAGAGAATCCCTAATTACCGTGACCTGACGCCACAGGAAGAGTGGGATCTGCTGGAGAATCATTACAACCGGGTAACCGACACCTGTATTCCTGAAGAGGAAGCATTTCGTCGTTTACAAAAGCATTTAGTAAAACAATGGATGGATGCTGAAGCAAAGGGGGAAAGATATTTTCCGCATGAGTTTTTATACAAAACAGTTTTAAGCGGTGAGCTGAAACAGTATTATGAAATTGATCCTAAGGACAGCTGGATAGTAGCAGCTGCTGAAAAAAATATTCCGATCGTAGTACCAGGCTGGGAAGACAGTACTACCGGGAATATTTTTGCCAGCTATGTAGTGAAAGGGGATCTAAAAGCCAGTACTGTAAAAAGTGGAATTGAATACATGGTATGGCTTACAGATTGGTACCGGAACAATTCATCCGGTAAAGGAGTTGGATTTTTTCAGATTGGCGGAGGTATTGCCGGTGATTTCCCGATCTGTGTTGTGCCGATGATGTACCAGGACCTTGAGTGGCATGATGTACCTTTCTGGAGTTATTTCTGCCAGATAAGTGATTCAACTACTTCTTACGGATCTTATTCAGGTGCGGTGCCAAATGAGAAAATCACCTGGGGTAAATTAGATATTAATACACCCAAGTTCATTGTAGAAAGTGATGCAACAATTGTTGCACCGCTAATTTTTGCGTGGGTATTGGGATGGTAAATAGAAAACTGTAAGAAAAAATAAATTAAAAAGGCTGCCGGTTACCGGCAGCCTTTATTTATACCAAAGCAATTGCCTTTTAAAAATCAAAAATCATTGCAAATAACCAGGTGATCAGCACGACTAATTCCATAACATATAACCACCGGCTCTCTACTAACTTATAATAAGCGGCAGAAAGCCTCTCACCAATATATTTTATGTTGTGTTCTAGAGTTTCCATTTTTATTTAATAGACCATTAAGGTAATCATTTTTTTCCTAATAAAATGAACCCCGACTGATGATCGGGGTTTGTTTTTATATGGAAAGGTATGGATATTAATATCTGCGGTCTCTCCGGTCTTCACGACGATCTCTTACGTCTTCTCTTCTGTCCCGCACATCCTCTCTGCGGTCTCTTATATCTTCCCGACGGTCACGGATGTCTTCCAGCCTGTCTAAGATGCCACCATTGTGTCTTGCATCACGGATATCTTCCCGACGGTCTCTTACATCTTCCCTTCTGTCCCGTACATCCTCTCTTCGATCTCTTACATCTTCACAACGGTCCCTGCGGTCTTCAATACGATCAAAAGGCTGACGTCGTTGTGCATCAGCAGAGTTAATGCTGGTAAAAGCAAGAAAGAAAAATCCAGTCAGGAAAAAGGCTTTAAATAGTTTGTTAGTTTTCATATCAATGTTTTTAGGGCTATAAAAAATAAATACAAAAACATAGACCGGGACTGTTGCTGCGGGTTTAACGGGTATAAAAAAACCTTCTGTTAACAACAGAACGTTTCCTTTTTAAGCTTTTTTATTAAAACCCCTTAGGTTTTTCCAACTTCAGGTCACGTTTCAGCATCTCATTCCGGTTAGCCATTTCCCAGGCGGTGTAAAATATCAGCTGTGCCCTTTTCACCATCAGTGGGTAATTGATCTTATCTGGTGTGTCAGTTGATTTATGGTAATCTGCTTTCAGCATTCCATCATAATAGAAAATAATAGGAACTCCTTTATCTGCAAAATTGTAATGGTCGCTGCGGAAATAGATACGGTTGCGGTCGTTAGGGTCGTTGAATTTATAATCAAGCTCCATGTTGGTATAGTTCTTATTAACCCCTTCGCTGATAACTTTTAAGTCCGTACTGATCTTATCATCACCCACTACATATACATAATTAGCAGAGTCTCCCTGCTTGCGGCTTGAATCGCAGCGGCCAATCATATCAATGTTCAGGTCAGCTGTTGTTTTTTCTAATGGAAAAATAGGATGGTTAGTGTAATGAGCGGAACCCCAAAGTCCCTTTTCTTCACCACTTACTGTCATAAACACCATTGTTCTGCGGGGGCCTTTCCCCTCTTGTTTTGCTTTTACAAACGCTTCAGCAATTTCCAGGATACCAGTAGTGCCAGAGCCGTCATCATCTGCACCATAATAAATGACAGTGTCTCTTTTACCTAAGTGATCATAGTGGGCCGTAATGAAAACATATTCATCTTTCAGGTCTGATCCTTCCAGCACAGCAATTACATTAGAGGCTGAATTTGCCTTTGTTGTCTTGGAATAACTGAGATCAATCTCAGCCGTATATGTTTTAGCGGTGACCTTTCCTGATTTTAATTTATTTAAAATATCTTTTCCATCTTCTCCCATTATCTTTTCAGCAACAGCCGGAGAAATGGTGAAGGTGAATGGCAGCAATGATGACCTGTAACTGTTCGTTGACCAATTGCTGTTTATGTTCATTGTTTTGCGTGGGTAATTGTTATGTATAATCATTATGGCTACAGCTCCCTTGCTCATGGCAGCATTCATTTTACCAAAAGCACTGCCGGGTGATGCAAACCCTGTTTGAGATGGCTTGTAATCAGCCGGGGCGCCATCCACTATCAATACTAATTTACCTGCTACTTTCAAATTTTTATAATCGTCCCGAACATCTCCATCGCTGATTCCATAACCGGCGAAGACAACTTCCGAAAAACGCATTTCTGCTGAATAATTATTGGCCTGGGGCTGAAAGTCTGCATTTAATTGCAGTGCAGTTCCGTTTATTTTCATAGCAGCGCCCAGCATTGAATCTTTATACAGCGGATAGGTTTGACGGAAACTTCCATTATTGCCGGGCAACAATCCCAACGATTTAAAATGATCTTCAATATAATTGGCAGCTTTTTCAAGACCCGGCGACGGGGTGTCCCGGCCTTCCATTTCTTTACTTGCAATAATATAAAGATGCTTCTTCATGTCTTCGACAGTGATACTGTTGGCGATCTTTATAACGTTCTTATCTTTCTTTTGAGCCAGTCCGAGCAAGGGCAAAAACAAAAAAAGAGAGACGATCAATTTTCTTATCATAGCAATTATTTATTACCGATAAAAATAACCCCTTCCCGTTAATGGGAAGGGGAAATATGGATGATTGGTCAGTAAGCAGTATTAAGCACAGGCAATTTTCTCCACCCGGCGGCCATGTCGGCCACCTTCAAATGTGGTGGTCATAAAAAGGGCTACCATCTTTTCTGCATCACCTTCCCGTACGAACCGGGCAGGAATACAGATGATATTGGCATCGTTATGTGCCCTAGACAGCTGGGCTAACTCTTCCCCCCAGCAAATGGCGGCACGGATGCCCTGGTGTTTATTGGCGGTGATGGCCACGCCATTTGCACTGCCACATAATAAAATGCCAAACGCTGCTTCGCCTTTTTCAACAGCGGAAGCAACAGGATGAGCAAAATCAGGATAATCAACGGAGTCTTTAGTATGTGTACCAAAATCTGTAAAAGGAAATCCTTTTCCTTCCAGGAAGGATATCAGTTCTTCTTTATAATCGTATCCTGCATGATCGCTGCCAATGGCAATAGGCTTGCTTAGATCGAAGGGGGAATGCATATAGTCAGAGTTTAAAAACTGTAATCAGAATGATATTGTAAAAGTAGGGAACTTATTGTTCCTGATTCATGACTCCTGATTAATATCAGCTCCATTCTTTTTGTTCTTTTTCCTGTCTTTTGTTGATACGGGATGCAATGATGATACTGGCCTCAAACAACAGGTACAACGGAATAGTAACAATGGTAAGACTGAACGGGTCCGTGGAAGGAGTAATTATAGCGGCTGCAATCAATATGATAACAAAGGCATGACGGCGGTACTTTCTCAGGAAGCTGGCTTTTACAATACCGATCTTTGCCAGTACCATCACCAGCAGAGGCATTTGAAAAAGGATGCCGATGCCGGCTGTTGTATAAATAAGATTTTCGAGATAGTCAGAGAAGGATGGCATGATGACTATCTGTTCACTCATTTTATAATTGAAATAGAAATTGACCATGAAAGGAGTGAGTATATAATAACCAAATAACACACCGGTAAAGAACAACAGCGATACCCAGAAAATAACACCTCTCGTTTTTTTCAACTCTTTTGGAGAAAGGGCTGGTTTTACAAACCGCCAGAATTCCCAGAAAATGTAAGGAAATGCAATGATGAAACCGCCGATAAAAGCCAGTGTAAAGGATGCGATGAACTGGCCAGTCATTTTTGTTTCGAGGAACTGTGCCTTTACTTCTGCAAAGCACAATGCATCACCTATGCCGATGCTGTGGCCCATGCGGCACATCCATTGTGAAGAAACAAAGTCGGCACGGGTAGGGGCGAAAAGTATCTCATCCACCACAAAACCGGAGTAAGAAAAAACAAGGACAGCCCCGATCAATACGGCGATCACCGAGCGGATAACATGCCAGCGAAGATCTTCCAAATGATCAATGAATGACATTTCCGCCTTCGGGTCTTTTGAGGCTTTCTTTCGTTTATCAAAAAAATCTAGTAATGCCATCCGGGTGTTTTAGCGAGGGACAAAGATAAGGAGGTGAGTGGTCAATAGTGAATTGTCAATAAGGCGGCTATTTCAGCTTTTTCATCTTCACCATCTCGATCCTGGTATCACTTACATGCATAATATCAAATTCATAATCATCAATAATAATTCGTTCCTTCTGGCGGGGGATGGTTTCATGATAATTGATGATGAAGCCGGAGAGAGTTTCTGATTCGTCTTCGCCAAAATCAAACCCATATTTTTCTTCGAGGTAGTCTATTTCAAGACGGCCGGAAAACATATACTCGTTTTCGGCCAGTTGTTTTTCTACAAACTCTTCGGTGTCGTATTCATCCTGTATCTCACCAAATAACTCTTCCAGCACATCTTCCATGGTGATGATGCCGGCAGTGCCGCCGAACTCATCCACCACCCAGGCAATGCTTTTTCTTTCTTTTGAAAACTTGGTGATGAGGTCTGTCGCACTCATGCTTTCCGGCACAGCGGGAATGGGTAACAATACAGCCCGGATATCTTCGGGTTTCTTAAAAAGGTCCAGCTGGTGGATGTAGCCGGTGATATGGTCAATATTATTTTCATACACCACCAGTTTGCTGAGCTTTGTCTCTATGAATTTCTTTTTTACTTCTTCGATCGTTGAGCGGCTTTCAACACCAATGATCTCTTTTCTTGGCACCAGGCACTGACGTATCCTGATTTTAGGAAGCTCCTGTGCATTCTCCATCAGCTGGGTGTTGCGTTCCTGCCGTTCATCATCACCTGTTTGCTGAAAAAGATGTTTCAGGTCGCTGCGGTTAATGGGCTCTTTGTTTTTATCTAACCGGATATTAAATACATATTTCAATATCCATTCTGACAGATCGATCAACCCGATGGCAATAGGTGAGAACATCTGGTAAAAGAAATCAGTAACGTGGGCCAGCCTGCTGAGCAACGTATTGCTTTTGGCCCGGAAGATGGCACGGGGAATAAATTCTGCAAACACCATCACCACAAATGTTGCGAGAGCAATTTCCACCACCAGGTGAACAGTATCTGAACCTACTTTCAAGTATTTCCATACCGGCGCCATCACGGTACTTATCTGCAAACCCAGAAATACGAGGAAGAGATTGAAGCCAATCAGTGTAGTTCCGAGAAAACGGGCCGGTGATTCCACAAACTTTGACAGTATCTGCAAGGAAGATCCGCCCTGTTTCTTTTTTATTTCGATGCTGAGCCGGTTGGCACTGTAAAAAGCCATCTCTATACCGGCAAAAAAACCCATGAGGCCGAGGGTGAGGATAAAGAACAATATCGAATTCAACTCAATCATAGTACGAAGATAGAGCAGGGAAGGGAATTGGCTGACTGGCTGATTTGTTAATTGGACAAGGGGGATAAAGGAGAGGGTTTACACGGCGAGAAAGTCCCTGACGAGGGCTTCTGCTTCTGCACAGGCCCTTTCCAGTTTGTCGTTGAGGATGACCCGGTCAAACTGTTGTTTAAAGGAGAGTTCGTAAGAAGCTTTGTCTATCCGGGCTTTTAATGTTTCGGCTGTTTCCGTACCTCTTGCTTTCAGGCGGCGTTCAAGTTCTTCAATAGAGGGAGGTTCGATAAATAAGGACAACGAATTATGCGGATACTGCTGTTGTATATTGATGCCGCCTTTTACATCCACATCCAGCAGGGGTGCTTTTTGCTGCTGCCAGATCCTTTCCATTTCACTCTTTAATGTGCCGTAATATTTCCCTTCGTATACCATTTCCCATTCTACAAACTCATGTTGTGCAATGCGATGTTTAAACTCATCGGCTGAAATAAAATAGTAGTCCACTTTGTCTTTCTCATAATTACGGGGCTGGCGGGTGGCGCAGGAAATGGAAAAGGCCAGCTTATCCGGCAGGGCTTTTAATAAATGCCTTGTGACGGATGTTTTGCCGGCACCGGACGGTGCAGCGATGATGATGAGTTTGTCAGATTTGGTCATTCAATTGAAGGTGGGCAAAAATAGAGATTATTCAGGTGCAAACTTTTAGAGGATGATTTACCGATAATATCATATCATGGCAGTTGATGGCATAGAAATGCTGCCTCTGGCTATCTGGTTTTCTTCTGTAAGTTTTCCTTTACCCCGCCAAACCACTCATCTTTCAAAATACTTAGTACAATACTATCCCTGCGGGAGCCATCAACAGTTGGCATATGGTTCCTAAATATACCTTCAGGTACACAGCCTATTGCCTTCATCGCATCAATTGACTTTTGATTAGCGGCATGTGCCCTGAACTCGAGCCTTTCCATTCCCCATTCTTCAAACACATAAGTAAGGAGTAATAATTTGCAATGGCGGTTCAATCCTGTACGCTGAAACTCTTTTCCATACCAGGTAAAGCCGAGCTGGGTACTGGAATAAGCTTGTTGTATATCATAGAACCGTGTGCTGCCTGCATAACGGTTAGCCAGTTTATCAAAAACGATAAAGCAGTACTCTTTTTTATCATTCATGTTCTTAACGGCACCAGCAAGATAGTTTCGGAGATTTTCTTCACCAGCGGCCGTTAGTAAACCGAATTTCCATATCTCCGGTTCGTTGAGTGAGAAGGGCAACAGGTTATCAAAATCGCTTTCTTGTATGCGGCGCAGCAATACCCTTTCATTTTCGAGAACAGGTTCTTGCTGAAAAATGTCTTTTGTCATATTAGCCTTCAATTCTTTTAATATCGGCTCCCAGTTTTCTTAACCGCCCATCGATATCCTGGTAGCCTCGGTCTATCTGTTCAATATTTTGTATAATACTTTTTCCATCGGCACTTAGTGCGGCGATCAATAGGGCCACACCGGCACGGATGTCGGGAGAACTCATCGTGATGCCCCGCAGCATTTGTTCTCTATCCAGACCAATCACCACGGCACGGTGGGGATCACAGAGAACGATTCTTGCACCCATGTCGATGAGTTTGTCAACAAAGAACAAACGGCTCTCAAACATTTTCTGGTGAATGAGTACAGAGCCTTTGGCTTGTATGGCTGTAACTAAAACGATACTTAACAGGTCGGGTGTAAAGCCGGGCCAGGGATGATCGTAGATGGTCATGACGGAACCATCAAGAAAAGTTTGTATCTCATAACTTTCCTGTGAAGGGATATGAATATCATCGCCGTTGAAATTCATCTTAATTCCAAGCTGCTGAAATTTTTCAGGTATTATACCGAGGTGTTCAATGCCTGCATTTTTGATAGTGATATCACTTTGTGTCATGGCTGCAAGGCCGATAAAAGAACCCACTTCGATCATATCAGGCAGCATGCGGTGTTGTGTGCCACCGAGATAATTCACTCCGTCAATTGTTAGCATATTACTGCCGATACCGGAGATTTTTGCGCCCATTTTATTGAGCATCCTGCAGAGTTGCTGAATGTAAGGTTCGCATGCGGCATTATAGATGGTAGTTGTTCCGTTTGCCATGCTTGCGGCCATCACAATGTTAGCGGTGCCGGTAACAGAAGGTTCATCCAGCAACAGGTCAGCACCCTTCAGGTTGGGTGCTTCCAGATGAAAGAAGCCATCTTCTTCATGATAGGTGAATGAAGCGCCGAGTTTTTCAAACCCGATGATATGTGTGTCGAGTCTTCTTCTTCCAATTTTATCACCACCGGGTTTTGGTATAAATGCTTTTCTGAATCTGGCCAGCATCGGCCCGGCCAGCATTACAGAACCTCTAAGCTTTCCGCTTTTCTTTTTGTAGGCTTCGCTATGCAGGTAGTCAATGTTTACATTGTCTGCCTGGAAAGTGCAGGTGTCACGACTGGTCCTTTCCAGTTTCACATTCATTTCACCCAGCAGTTCTATCAGCAGGTTTACATCAATGATATCAGGAATATTGGTGATGGTGACTTTCTCTGGTGTAAGTAACACTGCACTGATGATCTGCAGGGCTTCATTCTTTGCACCCTGCGGGATGATCTCTCCTTGTAGTTTTTTACCGCCTCTTACTTCAAAAGAATGCATGTTGGTTAATTAGTTGATTGGGTATTGGTAAATCGGGCTGTTTCTGTTGCAAAGTAAAAGAAATGAACAGCCTTGGAATAATAAAAAATGGCTGACCGGATACCCGATCAGCCATTTAGCTATTTGTTGGCTAAACAATATTAATATCGTTTCTTTTTAAAATTACCTCCGCCACCACGATTATCTCTCCTGTCATTGCGGCCACCACCACCGCCACGTTGCTGAAACTTACCACCACCTCTTTTACCATAGCCGCCCCGGTTGTCCCGGCCTTCCTGTTGCGGACGGAAAGCTTTTACATACGGTGTATTAGTGAATGTAAGCTGTCCTTCTGTAATAGCAGATAACTCACTTTGAATAGCATCATCATGAACAATCTCTTTGTGCCAGTTATTGTAAGCCAGCTTCATGTAGTAAGCAATGGCATTGGCGAAGCCCAGTTTCTTTTCCGGATTTTCTTCCTGCAATGCTTTATTAATGATTACCTCAAGGTTCTTTCCAAGATGCAATAGTTTGGGATGCCGCTTGGGATAAGGCAGCGGATCGGGTTTTGCTTTCAGTGTTTCCCTTGTCGGGATCGGGTACGGCGATTTTACATCCAGTGTAAAATCAGAGATCAGGAAAAGGTGGTCCCAGAGTTTATGCCGGAAATCCTCCACATTTTTCAGGTGAGGATTTAAGAAGCCCATCAGTTCTATTGCTGCCTGTGCATTTCTTTGCCGGCGTTCAGGGTCTTCAATGGTCATGATATGTTCCACCATCTTTTGTACATGGCGGCCATATTCTCTCATGGTTAAATGATTCCTGGTGGTGTTGTACTCCATATTTTCTACATCCATAACGACAAATGTAGAGAAAGAAGTTTGAAATAGGAAGCAGGGGCGGTAAGTATGGAAAACCGGCTAACAGACATGAGGTAAGATAAAAAGAAAGGGGCCCCGAACCTGGGCCCCTTTTACAAGCCACCATCCTCTTCCACCTAAGAGGTCGTTTAAAGAAAAGTTGATTGACACAGTACAGATGGCTCGTTACGTCCTAAAACCCTAACCAATTCATTCTTCTTCGGTGTAACGTGGCTCTCTCTGCCAGAATTAATCATCGACTTCCCTGTTGCTTTACTCACAGCAGCATGTTGCTGAACTGTACGAATAAGAGCAAAATATTTTCCGGCTGAAATATTATCAAATTTGATACCAACTCTGCCGCAATGTTGCAGATTGTTAGTATTTAATTTCAGAAATGTTGAATCCTCGCTTACGATCTGCGTAACAGGATTGTCATGGTTTTTATTATGTAACGAACAGGCCTGTGCAACAGCTGCAGCAAGGGTAACCAGCGAATCAGGATAGGAGTAATTCATAAGCCACGGTTTTGGTATTCCATTAATTCCACGGTGTAAATGTAGAAAGGCTGTTGATGGCAGTCAATTGTATAACTGCCCGTTTTTATGTCCGGTATTTAATGAATATCCACAGCAAATGTTCCTGTATTTTTCTGAAATATGAGTGTAGTAAAACGGGGAAGTAAAAGCAATTGGCAACTTCTTTTTTTACAAGCCGGAGAGAAGATGTTTTACTGCGTAAATTGTACATCTAATACCTTTGCCGCCACACATGGTTATTGCGGTTAATACTAGATTTCTGCTGGCTGACTACCTGGAAGGGTACGGAAATTTCATTTATGAAACATTCAGGCGGATCACATTCAACCACCCGGAACACCAGTTTATTTTCATTTTTGACAGGCCATATGAAGAAAAATTTGTGTTTGGAGAAAATGTAAAAGCAATTGTTACCGGCCCTTCGGCCCGTCACCCGTTGTTGTGGAAACTATGGTATGATATAAAAGTGCCGGCAGTATTGAAAAAATATAAAGCAGATGTGTTTGTTTCCTGTGATGGTTTTTGTTCGCTTCATACCAATGTGCCGCAATGCCTGGTAGTGCATGACCTGGCTTTCCTGCATTATCCTGCGGCTATAAGGAAATCACAGCTTTTTTTTTACAAAAGATATACGCCAAAATTTCTGAGCAAGGCGATGACCATTGCAACGGTCTCGGAATTTTCTAAACAGGATATTATTGTTGAGTACAAAACAGATGCTGCAAAGATTGATGTGGTATATAATGGGGTGAAGGAAATTTTTAAACCAGCAGATACAGAAGAAAAAAAAGCGACAAAAGATAAATACACTGACGGGAAAGAGTATTTCTTGTATGCAGGTTCCATCCACCCGAGAAAAAATTTAATAAACCTGCTGAAAGCATTTTCTGTTTTCAAGAAGAGACAGCAAACGAGTATGAAGCTGGTGCTTACAGGAAGGCTGGCCTGGAAATATGAGTCATTCAAAGAAAGCCTGAAATCGTACAAGTACAGAAATGATGTGGTGATGACAGGTTATGTAGAAGAAAATGAATTAACCAAAATCATCGGGGCTGCTTATGGGTTGGTATATCCTTCGTTGTTTGAGGGATTTGGTGTGCCGGTACTGGAAGCAATGCGATGTAATGTACCGGTTATTACTTCGGCCGGTTCTGCAATGCAGGAGATAGCCGCAGATGCGGCTCTCTATGCTGATGCGAACAGCCATACCAATATTGCAGATAAGATGATGTTGCTTTATAAGGATGAGAATCTGCGGAAAGAGCTGATTCAAAAGGGCAGACAGGTTTCACAAGAATTCACCTGGGATAAAACAGCAGCACTGTTCTGGCAGACCATCCTGAGAGCTTGTAAATAAAATCAGTTCGAATCCTTTTAATCAGTGTCATCCGTGTGCCTATCTTTGCCCTCCTTTAATTTGAAGTATGAACAAATCAACAATCACTATTGAGGTAATGACCGATGAGAACCGGGTACCGGATTCCATCGCCTGGAGTGCAACAGATACTTCTGCCGAAAATGCACAAAAGGCTAAAGCGATGATGATCTCATTTTGGGATGGAGCTGAAAAAGCCGCCTTACGCATTGACCTGTGGACAAAAGATATGATGGTGGATGAAATGGCCGACTTCTTTTACCAGACCATGATGACTATGGCCGATACATATGGCCGTGCCACTAAATATGCCGAGCAAGTGGAAGAGATGAAAAAGTTTGCCAAAGACTTTTATGATAAATTCAGGGAAAAACAACTAAAAGAAAACAAAGCTGATTAACTAAAAACAATTTTGATATGAGCCTCGAACAAAAAATAATGGCGGACCTTAAAACTGCTATGCTGGCAAAAGATGAAGCAGCTCTAAGAAGCCTGAGGGCTATCAAAGCTGCTATTATTATTGCAAAGACTTCTGAAGGTGCCAAAGGTGAGATAACGGAAGAAGAAGAAACAAAGCTGTTGCAAAAACTGGTGAAGAGCAGAAAGGACTCCCTGGAAATATTTCAGCAACAGAACCGGCCGGAGCTGGCTAAGAAAGAGGAAGAGGAAATAGCGGTGATTGAAAAATTTTTGCCGAAGCAAATGTCTGTTGATGAAGTAAAAGCTGAATTATCAAAGATCATTACAGAGGTTGGTGCATCTTCACCTGCGGATATGGGAAAAGTGATGGGAGTGGCTACAAAGCAATTAGCCGGAAAAGCAGATGGTAAAACTATTTCATCGCTGGTGAAAGAGTTGTTAGCCAGATAGTTTTAAGGTTTAAGGATTGTTTAGGAGACTCGGGTAAATAATCTTTTGCCGTTCAACGTTAAACCTCAAAGAACGTAATGCTACTCGACCTCATCTTCGCAGCCATTATTGTATTTGCCATCTTACGGGGTTATCAACGTGGCCTGATAGTAGGGCTGTTTTCACTGGTAGCAGTTATTATTGGTCTTGCAGCAGCGATGAAACTTTCAACTGTTGTAGCCGGCTATATCGGCAAAGCAGTTAAAGTATCAGATGAATGGCTACCCATTATTTCTTTTGCTGTTGTTTTTCTCATCGTTATCTTGCTGATACGCCTGGGTGCTAATGCAATTGAGAGGACAATTGAAGTGGCCATGCTGGGCTGGGTAAATAAAATTGGCGGTATTATTTTCTTTGCTGCTATCTATACCGTTGTTTTCAGTGTGCTGCTTTTTTATGCAGAACAGGTAAAGCTGATACAGCCGGAGACAATCAATAAATCGGTTACGTATTCATTTGTGCAGCCCTGGGGACCCAAAGCCATTAACGGATTTGGGGCTGTCATCCCGGTTTTCAAAGATATGTTCGGGGAACTGGAACGGTTTTTCGACGGCGTGGCAAAGGATATCTCCTTCCGGTAATTCTATTTAACACACTGTTTCCGCCCGTATCACCGTTTTCCAGGCTGTACTTCGTTCTATGTTCTGGTCAGTGTTACCGTTAGTTCGATTTCCTGCTGTAATGGTTTCCGTTTTTCTGCTGATTCACGGACTTTACCCATTCTTTATTCATACACAGGCATTGGGAAAATGGGGGTGGTTTGAAAAGTTCATGGTCACGCCAACACATCATGGAATTCATCATGCTTCTAACCCGGAGTACCTGGATAAGAACAATGGGGATGTATTAATAATCTGGGATAAATTATTTGGAACATTTGCAAAAAGAGAAAAAAGAAACAGTCATTGAGTATGGGCTGACAAAGCAGTTAAAGAGTCATAGTTTTCTCTGGCAGCATTTTCGCTTTCCGCTGGAGATATACATGAATTTCAAACAAGCAAAAGGCATAAAAGCCAAATGGAAGGTGTTGTTTGGAAAACCCGATGATCTTGATCCGAAGTATCGATCCATCCTGGAAAGAAAACTACTGAATGTGCAACCTTACCGGAAGCCGACCATTGCCATGCGTCAATATGTAACGGCACAAACTATTTTTTCACTGGCATTATTATTTACAGTCGCTTTGTTTGAACATTATTTTTCTGGTCTTCAGTTATTCCTGCTATCCGCCTTTATTATCATAAGCCTGATCAACAGCGGGGCTATTTTAGATCAGCGTCGCTGGATATTTTTCCCCGAATTGTTAAGGGCCATCATTGTAATGGTTGAGATTGGGCTTGTTTACAGAAATAGCTGGGCGGTTGGTTGTCTGGGGACTCTATTGTTTATTATGATCTGGTATTTCAGACCCATGCAAAGAAAATACATTGAGGTTTTGTATAATAAATAGGGGCCTGGATAACCGGGTCATCAAAACATGTTTTCAAAACAAGGCCTTTGCGCCTATATTTGCCCTGATTGGCATCCCTTTATGCAGCAAACTGCTGATATTTTGTGCCAAATCGACTAATTTAGCAAACAGAGAAAGTACAGAATTGACTGCCATGGAGTACGAAATCAAACAACAAGATAAATTCAGATTTGTGGAAGAAGGCAGCGGCGAACCGCTGGTGCTTTTGCATGGCCTTTTTGGGGCACTCAGTAACTTTCAAAGCCTGATAGAATATTTCCGCCAGCATAATAAAGTTATTGTGCCAATGCTGCCATTGCTGGAAATGGATATCCTGCACACATCCGTAGGAGGGCTGGCCAAGTTTGTAAATAAATTTTTAGAGGCAAGGGACTTAAAGGATGTTAACCTTCTAGGAAATTCTTTGGGAGGCCATGTGGCGTTGGTGCATGTATTGAAACACCCTGAAAGAGTAAAATCGCTGATACTAACCGGCAGCTCTGGCCTTTTTGAAAACGGCATGGGCGACAGCTATCCTAAAAGGGGTGACAGGGAGTATATCCGTAAAAAAACCGAACTGACTTTTTACGACCCCAAAATGGCCACCGAAGAGTTGGTGGATGAAGTGTACAGTATTACCAATAACCGCTTAAAAGCGATTAAGATTATTGCCTTAGCAAAAAGTGCTATCAGAAATAACCTGGGTGAGGAACTCAATCAAATTAAACAACCAACGTTATTGGTTTGGGGAAATAACGATACCATCACTCCGCCGTTTGTAGCGGAGGAGTTCAATAAGTTAATTCCCAACAGCGAATTGCATTTTGTAGATAAATGCGGGCATGCCCCCATGATGGAAGTGCCTGAGGAGTTCAATGCAATTCTGCATAAATTTTTAAAAAAGCTCAACGAACCTGCAACAGTTGCCTGATCGTTGTTGTCTGTACAGTGCTGCGAGGCACAAAGCCAGGCAGTATTGAAAAACAAAGCCGCTATCCATGTTAACCCGTGAATTAATCTCTCAAACACTTCCTTACCTCCGTCTTACCGACAAGGTGTACCAGGCATTGCAAATGATGAATGACAATCATGTCACACATCTGCCAATTGCCGAAGCTGATAAATACGTTGGTGTCATCAGCGAAGAAGACCTGCTGCAGGCAGAAAATGATAATGATGAACTTTCAGCCCTTCAACAATCTTTTTCTGACATATCCGTAAAAGGAGATGAGCATTTTCTGAAAGCTGTTCAGTTAGCTGCCGACAGCGGCCTTAGTGTGGTACCGGTGGTAACAGAAGAAAATGAATTGCTAGGAACAGTTGCCTATAATGAACTATTGAAATTTTCATCCGAATTCATGAGCCTCAGCGAACCCGGCGGACTGATTGTACTGGAAATGGAAAGCAACCAGTATTCGTTTAATGAAATCAGTAAGCTGGTAGAAACAAATGATGCGCAGATCACCCAGTTAAATACTTCTAATGATGCGGAGACGGGTATGATGCAGGTGACCATCCGCATCAACAAACCGGAGGTTTCTGATATAGTTGCCACTTTTCAACGATACGATTATAATGTTAAGTACTTCTTTGGTGAAGAGTTATATGCCAATGAATTGCGCAGTAACTACGACAACCTGATGAATTACCTTAAGATATGATCTGGGTAGCTTTTCCCGTATTTTAGAACAGGGTTGCAGATTATCTTTTAATTTAGACCTCTTGCTGAAACCAGCTTATGCTTCGGGGAAAAAAATATCACCTTATTTTAATTGCCATGATAATGGGCTGTTGCTCACTTCAGGCACAACAATCAGCCGTCGAAAACCCTGTTGATACCATTACAGTAAATGCTCCTGATAAGGTAGTGGTGGGTGATATTATACTGGTTGGAAATAAAAAAACAAAAGAAGCCATCATTTTGCGGGAAATACCTTTTAAACCCGGTGAACAACTTTCGCTGGAGGCATTGGTAAAAAAATTTGAAACAGCCCGCAATCAGCTGATGAATACAGCCCTTTTCAATACTGTTATTGTAGCAGCAGAAAATATTGAAGGTACCCGGATCAATGTAGTAGTGGATGTAAAAGAGAGATGGTTTTTATTTCCTGTCCCTTATTTTAAACCAGTGGATAGAAATCTGAACCAATGGCTGGTGGAACAAAAAGGTGATTTGAGCCGGGTAAATTATGGGTTGAAATTTCGTTACAACAATGCCACTGGCCGTAATGATAAAATCCGGGTTAGCCTTGTAAGCGGTTACACCAAACAATACTCATTCAGCTATGAAAGACCTTACATAGATAAAAAACTGATGTGGGGGATGAAATTTTCTTTTGCTACCGGTAAAAACCGGGAGATCAATTATAACACTGTTAATGACAAACAGGTTTTCCTGAAAGACGGAGACCGGTACATCCGCAATTTTACAAATGCAAATCTGGACCTGACTTACCGCAAAGCTATCCGGACGAGACATAGTTTCGGCATTGGCTATTCATCAGAACAGGTAACAGATACAATTGTAAAACTGAACCCAACATTTTTTAAGTCCGGGCATAACAGTATCAGCTTTCCTTCGGTTTATTACAGCATGAGTTATCTTGACCTTGATTATATTCCTTATCCTACGAAAGGATATGCAGCACAGGTGTCGGTCAGCAAAAGCGGATTTAATAATATCATCAATATGTGGCAGTTTAATGCGAAGGCATTGGCTGTTTGGCCGTTCTCTTCCAAAACATCTTTTTCATTGAATGGATATGGCGGTATAAAACTACCGTTCAAACAACCCTACTTTAATCAACGATTTCTTGGGTATGGTGATGTGTTCATGCAAGGCTATGAATATTTTGTAATTGACGGCGTGGCGGGAGGCTATCTGAAAACTACACTGACAAGGGAGTTGGTGAATTTTAATATCAATACCCCGGCAGGGAAGAAAGGAAGAGAGCAGCAAAAAATTCCCGTCCGCATTTTTGGAAAAGTGTATGGTAATGCCGGCTATGTACATAACCCGCAACCGGGTGAAAATTTATTGTCGAATAAAATGCTTTATTCAGGTGGCTTTGGTATCGACATTCTTACCTTTTATGATGTTACCTTCAAGCTTGAATGGACGTTTAACTCATTAGGGCAAAACGGTCTATTTTTACACCGCAAGACTATCTTCTAATTAAATGAAAGCAGCAATTTACAGCCGGGTGATGGAGGAAGAACAGCGAAAAGATGTCCAGTCTTTTTTTGATGAACTCATCAACCAGAAAATAGAGCCTGTTATTTTCAGCGGTTTTTTTGAACAGATAAAAAACAGCATTCAATTACCTGCGGACACTAAGACGTTTTCTCTTTCCGAAGACCTAACAGAAGAGGTGGAGTTTATCATCAGCCTTGGCGGTGATGGCACTTTGCTGGATACGATAACATTAGTACGGGATAAGAATATTTCCATTATGGGAATCAACTTTGGCCGCTTAGGGTTCCTGGCCAGCATTGGACGGGAAGAGGTAAAAACGGCTGTAAAAGCGATAGCCAAGAGAACCTATGTAACCGATAAAAGAACAATGATTCACCTGGATGCAAGCTTGCCATTGTTTGGTAATGTTCCTTATGCTCTCAACGAGTTTTCGCTGCATAAACGGGATGTGGCTTCCATGATTAAAATTCATACTTACCTCAATGGGGAGTTTTTAAACACTTACTGGGCAGATGGGTTAATTGTGGCTACTCCAACCGGCTCTACTGGCTATTCGTTAAGCTGTAACGGGCCGATCGTATTTCCGGATTCAGGCAGTTTTGTAATAACCCCGGTAGCGCCTCATAACCTGAATGTCCGGCCAATCATTGTGCCGGATAACAATATCATTTCGTTTGAAATTGAAAGCCGATCCGACCAGATCATCTGTGCTCTTGACTCAAGGCGGGAAATTGTCAGCAAAGACGTTCAGTTAGCCGTAAAAAAAGAAAGTTTTGACATCAATTTGGTCCGTTTAAGCGAAAATAACTTCCTCCAAACCCTCCGTAATAAGCTTACATGGGGTCTCGATAAAAGGAACTAAATAATGGCTCAATTACAAGAAAATCTTACTTTTATCGTTCTAAGTTAATCCCGAACCATTTTTTTAAGTTATGACGAAGAAGTTTATTGCTGCAGTTGTTTTCTCTGCCATTGCCCTTTTTTCCGGCACCCGCCTCTCAGCACAAGACGCTGTAGTACAAGAAGGTGAGTTTGGTTTTGGTATTGGAGCCGGTCATTATTTTGGCGATTTGAACACAAAAGCCCGTCTCAACAGGGCCAAAATAGCCGCCAGCATTTTCTTCCGCAAAAACTTCGGTAATTATATTGCATTAAGACTTGGGGCAACCTTTGCCCAGTTAGGCTATTCAGATCAATACAACACCCATAATGAGTACATGTACAGCCGTAACCTTAGCTTTAACAGTAAGGTTTGGGAGGTGACTTTACAGGGAGACTTTAATTTCTTCCGTTTTATGCCGGGTGAGCCACAGTATAACTTTACGCCTTATATCACTTTTGGGGCAGGCATATTCAGTTATGATCCTTATGCATACCTGCGAGGTGAAAAAATATTCCTGAGACCACTGGGTACAGAAGGGCAGGGTAGCAGTTTATATCCCGATCGTAAGCAGTATAGCTCCATGGGCATATGCATTCCCTTTGGCGGCGGTGTTAAATACTCCTTTAATGAAAGAGTCAATATAGGATTTGAAGTATTGCATCGGTTTACCAATACAGACTATCTGGATGATGTAAGTAAAACCTATGTTGACCCGGCCGCCTTTGCATTAAACCCCGATGGCAGCACTTCTAATGCGCAGCTATTAAGCGACAGGTCATACGAATTAGGCGAACCTATCGGTATTCCCGGACGGGCCAGAGGGATGAGTAAACAAAAAGATCAGTTTGTAACAGCAATGTTTCATGTTACCTTCAACCTGCAGTCTTATAAATGCCCAACGGCAAAATAAGCACCGTTTTAGTTTTGGTTAAGTAGCAAAATTCAACCGGAAGAGTAGTGAGAATTACCAGTATTTTATTTATTTGGCATTGCCATTAAACCACTCCGATTAAGTTATGGTCTATCACACAAATAAATATTCATTAACCAAACACTTATTACTATGCGCCTGACAACCATTTTATGCAGCACTGTCTTAGCTGCAATTTTTTCATTGACCACAGCCTTTACCACTACCTCTGTAACAGAAAAAGCAGCAGGAGAATGGTTTTTTCTTGAGGATAAAAAAGTAGGCTTCGGAGTCGATCATGATGTTATTCATTTTGGAAACTGGAAAGATGATGTTCGCCAGATAAAACTAATAGTAACAGACGGGCCGTTAAAAATGTACAACATGAAAATACATTTTGATAACGGGACAGTTCAGGATGTAGAATTGCGCAACCGCTTTGCCCAGGGTAGCGAAAGCCGAGTTATTGACATGGATGGGGGATTGCGCCATCTTACTAAGATCGAATTCTGGTATGAAACAAAAGGTTTCCTCAGAGGAAAATCCAGGATTGCTGTTTGGGGAAGAAACTAATATCTTCTGCGTAATACGACTTGATTCATAGTAGATTACTCAATGCCTCCCAACAGGGGGCATTTCTTTTTTTGTTAATTACTTTGAATGCGGTCAATCCGTAATAACTTTGCTTCGTTTAAGGCAACAATTTAAAAATGTCAGAACTACTTGATAAAATAGACAAAAACAGTCTTCCCCGTCACATTGCTATCATTATGGATGGAAATGGGAGATGGGCCAAAGAAAAAGGAGAAGATCGTCTTTTTGGCCATTTTCACGGGGTGGAAAGTGTCCGCAATATTGTGGAAGGAAGTGCTGAACTTGGTATTGAGTATCTGACATTATATGCTTTCTCAACAGAAAACTGGGACCGCCCGGAATATGAAGTAATAGGCTTGATGGAGCTATTGGTGAGTACAATTCGGAAAGAAGTGGAGAGCCTTGATAAAAACAATATCAGGTTACATGTGATTGGCGATATGAATATGCTTCCGGAATATGCCAAAAAAGAGCTGAACGAGGCACTTGAAATTACAAAAGATAATACCGGTCTGAACCTGATTATGGCATTAAGCTATAGCGGCAGGTGGGAATTGCTGAATGCTGTAAAGAGCATTGCCTGGGAGGTAAAAAGTGGCCGGCTAAGTGTCGAAAATATTGATCAGGACACCCTGCAGCAGTACTTGTGTACCAGCGGCTTTCCTGATCCAGAACTGATGATAAGAACAAGCGGAGAATACCGCATCAGTAATTTTTTGCTTTATCAGCTGGCTTATGCCGAACTATACTTTACCAACGTCCGCTGGCCCGACTTTCGAAAGAAGAACCTTTATGAGGCAATATTGGACTACCAGGGCCGGGAAAGGCGGTTTGGGAAGACCAGCGAACAGTTAATAGTCGGCTAGAACTAAGAAAATAAGGCACTTTTGCCATTAGTTTCCTGCCATCTTCACTATTCCCTTCTTTCTTTAACAAAGACTTCAATTTTTTACCGTTATTTTGCCGCCTCAACCAGAAGGGGTGAGCCTGTAAAGCAACATTTTAGGGCTGCTTCGGCACATTTTGAGACTGACTTTGAACAATCAAACATGCAAAGATTTTTACTAAGGCTTAGTGTTACTGTGATGACTGTCCTGGTATCCGTATCAACGGTGAAAGCACAAGTGCCAGATACGACTAATCCCACCTCTGTAGACCCCAAACTAATAGAATGGCGGGACTCTAAAATTGCCAAAGAATACACCATCGCTGAGGTAAAAATTACCGGTATCAAACACCTTGATACATCTATTGTTTATTCCATTACAAATTTACAAGCAGGGGATAAATTCATACATCCGGGCACCGATTTGTTTGCCAAGTCCATTGCGGCGCTCTGGCGCCAGAAATTTTTCTCCGGCGTTCAGGTATATGTTACAAAGGTGCAGGATGATAAGGTGTGGGTGGAAGTGAATGTGGTGGAACGACCCCGCCTTGGAAATTTTAAATTCATCGGCATTAAAAAATCGGAAGAAGAAGAGATACTCGGAAAGATAAACCTGGCCAAGCAAACGATCATCACAGAAAATACCCGCCGTGAAATCGTTGAGAGGATCACAAAGTTTTATACTGATAAAGCTTACCAGAATGTTACTGTAAGGATTGAAGAGTTCCCCGATACTGTTTTTGCCAACTCCAATGCTATGAACATTTATGTCGATAAAGGCAAAAAAGTTCATATCGATAATGTCAGGTTCTTTGGAAATACTAATGTTGATGGCCTTCGCTTAAAAAAGCAAATGAAGGGTACCAAAGAAATGAGCAAGATCACCCTGGATAAGGACAATACGCCAAGTCCTTATGGGGAAAGCAAACCGTTTTCCTTCAAGCAATATGTAAAAGAATGGGGGTTTCTTTCGCTCAGTAAGACGAAAAGGTTATTGGATCCTTATTTCCGTTTCAAACTTAGCGGGGCAAAGTTTAATACCACTAAATTCGACGAGGATAAGAACAAAGTGCTTGATTTCTATAATTCACTTGGATACCGTGATGCCCAGATAATTGCTGACACAACGGTGAATACAACAACAGGTAACATTAATGTTGACCTGAAAGTGGATGAAGGGAAGAGATATTATTTCGGCAACATTACCTGGAAAGGAAATGCCAAGTATTCAGATTCCATCCTGAACCTTTACCTCGGTATTAACAAAGGTGACATATATAATATTGATATCCTCAATAAACGTCTTGGTAAAGAAGCAGCCCAGGAAGGCGGTGATATCAGCGGTTTGTATATGGATGATGGCTACCTCTTTTTCAGGGTGGAGCCTGTAGAAACAGCAGTATACAATGATACGATTGACCATGAGATAAGAATCACAGAAGGTCCGCAGGCAAGGATCAAGAATGTAACAATTGCCGGAAATGAAAAAACAAAAGATCATGTAATACGCCGTGAGCTGAGAACTGTTCCCGGTGAGTTATTCAGCCGCTCTGATCTTATTCGTTCACAAAGAGAATTGGCCAATCTTCAATATTTCAACCAGGAAACAATTAACCCCGGAGTAGTTCCCAATGCTGATGATGGAACGGTGGATATCAATTGGAAACTTGAGGAAAAATCATCTGACCAGTTAGAGTTATCTGCCGGATGGGGTGGTGGAGTGGGCCTTACCGGAACACTCGGTGTAACGTTCAACAATTTTTCCATCAGGAATATCTGGAAGAAATCATCATGGGATCCATTACCAACAGGCGACGGGCAAAAACTCAGTCTTCGTATTCAGTCAAACGGAAGGGCATACCGTTCTATGAGTGCTTCCTTTACTGAACCGTGGCTGGGAGGTAAAAAAAGAAATTCACTTACGTTTGGTATTAACAACAGTAAATACTCTAACGCTTTTGACCCTTATACCGGGCAGATAGACAGGGCAAAATCTGATACTAATTACCTGAAAACAACCGGATTCTCCGTTTCATTAGGTAAACAATTAAAATGGCCTGATGACTTCTTCAGCCTTGTTTATACGCTGAATATTACACAATATAAGTTACGCAACTACCCCATCTTTGAGGGATTGAAAGATGGTACATCCAGTAATATCAGTATGAAGATTACCTTACAGCGATCTTCTGTATTCAATCCTATCTTCCCGACCAGTGGTTCTAACTTGATGGCAAGTGTTCAGTTTACACCACCTTATTCTTTATTTAATAAGAACCTTGTTAACTCAGCTAATCCATATAAAACTCCTGAATACCATAAGTGGAAGTTTAATGCCGAATGGTATGTGCCGATTGGTAAACCAATGGGTGCTGAGAAGAACCGCCAGTTTGTAATGAAACTTGCTGCCAAATATGGTTTCATGGGTCGTTACAATAATAAATTGGACTACTCACCATTTGAACGTTTCCAGGTAGGTGATGCAGGATTGACAAATAATTTTGGTTTATTGGGTTATGATATTGTGGCTCATCGTGGTTACCCGGTATATGAGTCATCTGACCCAACCGTGAATCCGGATCAGCAAAATGCTAATAAGTTCTTCATCATGTTCAATAAGTACACATTGGAGATGCGTTTCCCGTTGGTAACGAATCCCAGCAGTACTATCTATGCATTGTCTTTCTTTGAAGCTGCTAACGGCTGGCATGATTATAAAGATTACAATCCATTCAGGCTTCGCCGCAGTGTGGGAGTTGGTATGAGGTTCTTCCTGCCGATGTTTGGCTTACTTGGATTTGATTATGGCATAGGCCTTGACCGTATCACCCCGGGACAATCAGGATTTAAAGGAGCATCCCGTTTCACATTTATGCTCGGATATGAACCTGATTAATTCTGAAATTGTATATTCAACATCCGAAAATTTATTATAATGAAAAAAATTCTGATTGCCGTATGTAGCCTGATGCTGGTAACTGTTACTGCACAAGCACAGAAATATGCCATTATTGATACAAGGTATATACTGGATAAAATGCCGGATTACAAAGAAGCACAAAAACAACTGGATGAGATTGCTGCTGGCTGGCAAAAAGATATTGATGCTCAGCAAGCAGAACTGGATAATATGTACAAAGCTTTTGAGGCAGAGCAGGTAATGCTGAGCGATGAATTGAAGAAAAAAAGAGAAGATCAGTTATTTAATAAAGAAAAAAGTCTCAGAGATCTACAGCGTAAACGCTTTGGTTTTGAGGGAGATCTGTTCAAAAAAAGGCAGGAACTCATTAAGCCAATACAAGACAAAGTCTACAATGCAGTACAGAAGATGGCGGTACAGCGGGGCTACGACTTTGTGTTAGATAAAAGTGAGGGAATTACCATTATATTTGCCGACCCTAAACTGGATAAGAGTGAAGATGTGTTGAAAGACCTGGGGGTTCGTTAAGTGTTAAATAAATGAGAACGGCGCAACTAACAGCCTTCTTTATTAATCATAGTAAAGCAATAAATCCGAAAAGTCGGGACAAAAAAACAAACCAAATGAAAAAATTCTTTACAGCTTTTGTATTAAGTGCGGGCCTTTTACTTGCGGGTAGCAGTAATGTTAATGCGCAAATTAAAATTGGTTACATCCGGATTGATGATATGGTAGCTATTATGCCTGAAACACAAAAAATTGATTCCTTGCTCGAACGTTTTCAAGCCGATTCAATTAACCCTAAGTATGCTACGATTGTATCTTTATATCAGTATAAAGACAGTGTATACCGTGATTCTTTAAAAACACCTCCTGCTGTACGCAAACAGATCGAAGAAGAATTACCTTCCCTTATCTACCAGATACAGAATTGGCAGCAGTTGGTAAACCAGGCATTAGAATCAAAGCAAAATGAATATCTTGCTCCTATCTATCGTAAGGTATATGATGCAGTAAAGCTGGTGGCTAAAGAAAAAGGGTACACCCATGTAATGACCAAAGAAGCATTGCTGGTGGCACCCGATGCAGATGATATGATCGGATTGGTGGCAGCAAAATTAAAAGTGCCTCTTCCTAAACCGAATGTGAATGGTAAATAAATGATCTTTGTAAATGATTTAATGCCCCGGCAATTTTGCTGGGGCATTTTTTTGAGTATAGCCATATCCAATCACTACTTTTGCAGCATGCAAAAAGCAGGTCCTATCGGTGTTTTTGATTCTGGCTACGGCGGATTGACTGTGCTTAAAGAGATCATCCATCAACTACCACAGTACGACTACTTATACTTGGGCGATAATGCCCGGGCTCCTTATGGAAACCGTTCGTTTGATACGGTTTATCATTATACACTGCAATGTGTCAAATGGTTTTTTGACCAGGGTTGTTCCCTGGTGATCCTTGCCTGTAATACGGCTTCCGCAAAAGCATTGAGAACTATTCAACAAAATGATTTACCCCAAATAGCACCTGAAAAAAGAGTGCTTGGAGTGATAAGGCCGACCGCCGAGATCATCGGTGCATTTTCTGAAACAAAAAGTGTAGGAATACTGGCTACTAACGGAACTGTGGTTTCTGAATCTTACCCTATGGAAACAGCCAAGTTTTTTCCAGAGCTGAAGGTGTACCAGGAAGCTTGCCCTATGTGGGTGCCACTGATTGAAAACAATGAGTATGAAAATCACGGAGCTGATTATTTTGTGAAAAAGAACATCCATAACATATTTGAAAAAGGGGAGGATATAGATGTTATCCTGCTGGCCTGCACCCATTACCCTCTTTTGAAGGAAAAAATAGAGGAATACCTGCCGGTTGGTGTAAAGCTTATCTCGCAGGGGGAGATCGTTGCAGCAAGCCTTGTTAACTACCTGAACCGCCACCCCGAGATGGAAACCCGGTGCAGTAAAAATAGCCGGCGGGAGTTCTATACTACTGATTCAACTGCTGATTTTGATAATCATGCCGCCATTTTCTATGGTGGGCCAGTCAGCTCCCGGCATGTAGATTTAGAAGTGTGAGCCCTTGATTATCAGGAGTTCTCAAAAAGCCTGAATTTTCCTTCTTTCAGCCCTTTTCTTTTGCTTGCCAACCCTTACCTTTGCCGTCCTTTCACAAACAGCAAGTGTGGTGACCTGCTGGTGAAATTGAAACCTGGTCCGTTCTCCCGGCCGTATTTCAAAACCCCGCTTCGGCGGTCAAAAGAGAAATAATTATGAAACGTACATTCCAGCCTCACAACAAACGCCGCAAAACCGTACACGGTTTCCGTAAACGTATGGCTACAGCTAACGGACGCAAAGTACTGGCAAGCCGCCGTGCAAAAGGCCGTAAAAAGCTGACGGTTTCTGACGAGAGTAAACTGAAATAAGAGATACATCCTGGTATTCTAAAGCAAGGAACAGGAAGCTCACTATATTTATAGCTCCGATATTTTGTCGGAGCTTTTTTATTTGTGTCAAAGCAATTTACCTTAGGAAAAGAAGAGAGGCTTAAAAGCCGGAAACAAACTGAACTGGTATTCAGCGAAGGGAAGAAGTTTACCCTCGCCCCATTCAGGGTATATTATCTGTCAATAAAAGACCAACTCAATGTATTACAATTCGGCGTGGGGGTCAGCACCAAAAATTTCAAAAAGGCAGTTGACAGAAACCGGATAAAAAGACTGGCCAGGGAAGCCTATCGCCTGCAAAAGAAAATACTGGAAAAAAAGCTGATTGAAGCAAACAGCTATCTTACAGTTTTTTTTATTTACACCGGAAAGGAATTACCGGAGTACAAAGACATAAATGACAAGATTGGTAAAGTCTTAAATAAACTTTGCGAAATAGTCAGTTTGAAAAATTGAAAACCTTTTTTCGCATATTAAGCCTTCCATTTATCCTGCTGATTAAAATTTACCAGTGGGTTATTTCTCCGTGGCTTGGTCCTAAATGCCGTTATACACCTACCTGCTCGCATTATGCAGCGGAGGCTTTAAAGAAACATGGAGTATTTAAGGGAATGTGGCTGGCAGTCAAAAGAATAAGCCGGTGCCATCCATGGGGCGGCAGTGGTTATGATCCTGTTCCCTGAACCACTTTTTTTATTTTAAAAATTAAGTCTATTTTGTACCGGGTAATAATATTATTGCCAGTTTTAGAATCATTAATTAATAACCGAAAACAATCTACATGAAAAAAAATTTTCTTTCAATAGCTATAGTAGCTGTTGTTGTAAGTATGTCATCCTGCGGGGGTGGTTCATCTTTTGAAGGCGATGTAAAGAAATTTGCAAATATGCGTTGCAAAGCACAGCAATTAGCCGCAAAAGATCAATCTGATGAAAAGGTGAAAAAAGAAATGGAAGAGCTGCAAAAAGAGATGGAAGCTTATGGTGAAAAAATGAGAGACAAATACAAGGATAAAGAAGATGATAAGGCGATGGAAGAAAAGGCAGACAAGATTATGAAAGATATTATGGATAAATGTAAATAAGCTATTGTATAAACTAAAAAGCCTTCCACTTAATTTGTGGAAGGCTTTTTTATTTCAAACACCTTGTTTAAGCTTGTTCGAATCTTTCTGACACCTTATCCCAGTTTATTATATTCCAGATTGCTGCAAGGTAGTCGGGACGTTTATTTTGATATTTCAGGTAATAGGCATGTTCCCACACATCCACACCCAACAAAGGAGTTCCTTTTATTTCGGCAACATCCATCAGCGGGTTGTCCTGGTTCGGAGTTGATGAAATAGTGAGTTTTCTTTCATGAATAATCAACCATGCCCAGCCACTTCCAAACCTGCCTACACCAGCTGCGGCAAACTTTGTTTTGAATTCGTCAAATGAACCGAAAGCATCATTGATGGCATCAGCCAGTTTTCCGGTTGGGGCATTAACAACATCTGATAAACCCGGATTTTTAAGACTTTCCCAAAAGAAGCTGTGGTTCCAATGACCACCACCATTGTTACGAACAGGAGCACTGATAGAGCCGGCATGGGCTATTAACTGTGCCAATGTCTTATTTTCATGTTCCGTGCCTGCAATAGCTTTATTCAGGTTGTCGACATACGCCTGGTGATGTTTGCCATGATGTATCTGCATGGTCAGTGTGTCAATATACGGCTCCAGTGCATCATATGCATAGGGGAGAGGTGCTAATGTAAATGCCATAGTGTTTAAGTTTATTATTTAATTAGACTAACAAAAGTAAGAAGACGAAGTTTAATATACCCGGCAAGCGGATCAATTGTTTCTTATCTCGCAAACTACTTCTTAAGCCGGTTTAATTTTTTACCTTTTTCGACAAAAGTTTCTACGATGCCTCTAGTTTCCAGGTCGAGGCGGATAGAAATGGTATACCAGGGAATTGATTTTTTAAAGCCCGGCATTTTCTTCCGGATGATCTTTACAACATCATCAGTGAGTTCGGTAAATGTTTTGCCCCTACTTCCTTTAAGGGATTGCAGAATGGCGGCTTTAAAAGGAGTATAAATTTCGGCGTCAATATTAAATTGGCTGCCAGTACGAGGGTGGGTGGTGGTTGTTTTTTTGGTGTTGATAATTTTAGCCATAACTATCTTTTTCCTTTAAAAAAATCCTTCATCAGTTTAGCACATTCATCTTTCATTACCCCACGTATCAACTCTGTTTTGGGATGAAAGGGCCAGTTGGCACCGGCTGTTTTTTTATACCCGTTCTTTTCATCATCTGCTCCAAAAACGATCTTTCCGATCTTGCTCCAGTAAATGGCACCGGCGCACATAATACAAGGCTCTACTGTTACATACAAAGTTGCTTCAGGCAGATATTTTGCACCGAGTGTGTTAAAGGCTGAAGTAAGGGCAATCATTTCTGCATGGGCGGTCGGATCGTTCAGCCGCTCAGTCATATTATAACCCCGGGCAATGATTTTTTCATTGACAACTACTACGGCACCGATGGGTATTTCATCATCTTCAAAAGCTCTCCTGGCTTCTTTTAATGCCTGCATCATGTAGTATTCATCGGTCATCGGGAAAAGAGTTTTACCTAACTTGGTATAAAATTAGAATTAATGGCAGATATATCGGCCCTCGAAAATATGAGGCAGTATTTTAACAGCGGCCACACCCTGACTTTTGCCTTCCGTAAAGAGCAATTGAAAAAACTAAAGATGTCTATCCTTAACCATGAGGAAGATATCTATGAGGCTCTGTATGCAGACTTGAAAAAAAGCAGGGAAGAGACCTGGGTTACAGAAACCGGTATGGTGATCGCTGAAGTAAATGCAGCCATTAAAAATCTTCATAACTGGATGAAACCGGAGAGAGCAGCTACTAACCTGGTGAATATGCCATCCCGCAGCCGGGTGATGAAAGAACCATTAGGCGTTGTTCTTATAATCGGTCCATGGAATTATCCTTTTCAGTTACTGATTAATCCATTGATAGGTGCTATTGCTGCAGGTAATTGCATAGTGCTGAAACCAAGTGAATTTGCCCCGGCTACTGATGCAGTAATGAAGAAAATAATTGAAGATGTTTTTCCCAGGGAGTATATTTTATATATGCAGGGAGATGGGGCCGCAGTCATTCCTGAAATGATGAATAACTTCGCCTTCGGCCATATTTTTTATACCGGCAGTACGGCGGTTGGAAAAATCATCTATAAAATGGCTGCTGAAAGATTGGTACCAGTTACGCTGGAGTTGGGAGGAAAAAGTCCTTGTGTTGTTGAAAATGATGCAAACATTAAGGTGGCAGCCCGTCGTATTGCTATGACAAAATTTTCTAACGCCGGACAAATGTGTGTGGCACCAGATTATTTACTGGTGCACAACTCCATAAAAGATAAACTGATCGATGCGTTTAAAGAAGTATTACCAAAATTTTTTGGGGAGAAACCTGAAGAGAGCTACAATTATGGTAAGATCATTAATGAAAAACAGTTCAACCGCATCGCAGGATATTTATCAACCGGCACAAAGATCTGCGGTGGCAGAACAGATAAAGAGAAACTTTTCATTGAGCCCACAATAATTACTGATGTGCCTGTTGAGTCGGCAGTGATGAACGACGAGATATTCGGCCCGGTATTACCAATCATTCCTTTTGCTACGATGGAAGAAGCAAAAGCCATCATTGACCGCCACCCTAATCCTTTATCTTTTTATATTTACACATCCAGCAGCAAGAAAGAAAAAGAATGGCTGGAAGCAGTGCCATCCGGCGGAAGCTGTGTTAATAATTCGAGCTGGCATCTCACAAACCATCATTTACCTTTTGGGGGTCGTGGTTTCAGCGGAACGGGATGTTATCATGGCCGGTATTCCTTTGAAACTTTCAGTCATAAAAAAGCGGTGATGAAAACTCCGACCTGGTTTGATCCCAATATCAAATACCCGCCGTTTAAAGGGAAATTGAAATTATTCAAATGGGTGATCCGCTGATGGCATCAAAATCAAAATACCGTAAACTTAAAAGAGCATTGGTTGTTGTCCTTGTATTCATCATTGCGTTTGCTGTGTATGTGGAAGTTGCAAACCGTAATTCAAAAAATATGACCTATCGGCAAAAAGTTTTGAAAGCTGTTTACCCGGTGTGGATGTGGTGGGCAAAGCTTACGGGTAAGAATACAAAAGAATTGAGCGGAACAAAGCAGCCCCCCATTTCCTTTTATTCACTGAAAGCTGTGTTGAATAACGGGGATACACTGGATTTTTCGAGCCTGCACGGGAAAAAAGTCATGTTGGTGAATACAGCCAGCGACTGCGGGTACACTAATCAATACAGTGATCTGCAAAAATTGTCTGAACAGTATAAAGGCCGATTGGTTGTAATCGGATTTCCTGCTAATGATTTTAAAGAACAGGAAAAAGGAACTGATGATGAAATAGCAAAGTTTTGCAAAGCTAATTATGGCGTCACATTCCCGCTGGCGAAAAAAAGTGTAGTAATAAAAACAGTACAACAAAACCCGGTTTATCAATGGTTGACCGATTCATCAAAAAATGGTTGGAACGAAAAACAGCCTTCCTGGAATTTTACCAAGTATATAGTTAATGAAAACGGAGTGCTGACAAATTATTTCGGCCCTTCTATTTCTCCTCTTAGCAGGGATGTCGTAAAATCCATTACCGATTAAATAACGGACTATGTTTACCAAAGCGGATATTGAGAAATATTTCAACGCAGAAAAGCAGGAAAGCCTGTTATTCATGCTGATTGGTGTTGCCGGAATTATCGCCGCTTTTGTATTTTTCTTTTTCCTCAAAACAAACTTTTATAAAGGAGCTGCAATCCCGTTTATGCTGGTTGGATTATTACTGGCAATGGTAGGCTACATTGTTTACAAAAGAAGTGATGATGACCGTATACGAAATGTGTATGCTTATGATATGAATCCCTCTCAATTGAAAGAAAAAGAACTACCAAGAATGCAAACCGTGATGAAGAACTTTGTGATCGTTCGCTGGGTAGAGATATTTTTATTCTTAGTTGGGGCGGCGTTGTATGTTTATTTTATCCGTGACTTTAATAATGATTTCTGGAGAGGATTAGGTCTTGCCCTGGCAGTTATGGCTTTGATCGCTTTAACGGCTGATTATTTCGCAGAGCGAAGAGGAAAGATTTACAAAAAAGGAATCCAATCCTTCACTTCTAAATTATAAGTTATGACCTACAATGATATCATTGGTAGTATCGGTGTAGGGCTGATACTGTTTGCCTACTATCTTAACACAGCCAAACTGATACCACAGGAAGGTATGCTGTATTTTGTATTGAACATTATCGGTGCAGCAATTGCCTGTTTTGCTTCTTTGCTGATCAGCTACATGCCCTTTGTGATACTGGAAGGCACCTGGACACTGGTATCTATTTACGGATTGATGAAAGTGATGAGGATCAAAATGACCTGAACATCATTGCTGCAGAGTGTCGCTACAATCTACTTCACTTTGAACGATTCAATCATTTTCCTTACCGTACCGATATTCTTTTTGTAAAACGGATCTTCGGAGGTAAACGTAAGTGCATATAACATTCCATCGATGATGGCTACTTTTTGTAACATGTGCAGGTAGTATGTATAGTTTTCCCGGGTTTGGGTGCAACTGTATTCTATTTCGTAGGAGCTAACATTGTTCCATTTGGGATTACTGGATTTGATGAGCTTAAAACCAGGCAAGCCCTCAGAAAGTGCTTTGATAATATCAGCTTCAGCCATTTGTATGGTAACGTTTTTCTCCACAGGTCTTGGTACGATGCAGTTCAGGTTATCCCTGAAATTATCTGCATCAGATTCGGGGTAGCTGGTAATAAAGAACCGGGTTTTTTCCGTTGGCGGTTTCAACTGCCAGTCCGATGGATACTGTATCATAAGGTTATATAATGAATCAGTATGCGTAAGCCACTTAACCGTTGAACTTCCAGGTTGCGCAGTGGCCGAAAAAGCAGAGAACAGACAGGTTGCTAAAAAGAATATTCTCATATTTCGGCTTAAAGAGGTAAGGTAGCAATTTTATAATGATTCAGACCGCTTCAATGTCCTGACTCATTCCACAGGACATTTTTCATGATAGTTGATCAACTCAATAGGCGTTTTTTCAAACTCATACCCGCCGTAGGTCCTGGCAATATCATCAAACACGGCATTTATTTCCTCCTCACTCGTAAGTGTTACTAATTTATTACGGAATTCTTTGATGTTCGGCAGACCTTTCAGGTAGTTGGCATAGTGACGGCGCATTTCATTAATGCCTACAACAGGATTTTTCCATTCAATAGATTTGCGGAGATGTTTGCGGCAAACAAATAAACGGTCTTCAATAGTTGGCGGAGGCAGGTGTTCTCCCGTATTTACAAAATGTTTTATCTCATTAAATATCCAGGGGTAGCCAATGGCGGCACGGCCGATCATAATACCATCTACGCCGTAACGGTTCTTATATTCCACTGCTTTCTCCGGCGAATCAATATCACCATTACCAAAAATGGGAATAGTGATGCGGGGATTGTTTTTCACTTTGCCGATCAATGTCCAGTCGGCTTCACCTTTGTACATCTGTGTACGGGTACGTCCATGAATGGCTAGTGCTTTAATGCCGGCATCCTGTAAACGTTCTGCTACTTCTTCAATATTCCTCGTTTTATCATCCCAGCCTAATCTTGTTTTTACAGTAACAGGCAGCGAGGTGGATTTAACAACTGCCGATGTTAAGCGGACCATAAGGTCAACATCTTTCAAAACGCCGGCCCCGGCACCTTTCAATGCCACTTTCTTTACCGGGCAACCAAAATTGATATCCAGCAGATCAGGATTGGTGACTTCCACAATTTTTGCTGCCATGGCCAGGCTGTCTTCATCGCCGCCAAATATCTGGATGCCGACAGGCCGTTCATAATCGAATATGTCCAGTTTTTTACGGCTTTTGATGGCATCTCTTATCAAACCTTCTGAAGAAATGAATTCAGTATACATCAGGTCGGCCCCGTTATCCTTGCATACAGCCCGGAACGGAGGATCGCTTACATCTTCCATCGGGGCGAGAAGAAGCGGAAACTCAGGAAGTTGTATGTTGCCTATCTTTACCATTTTACTGCGTACTTCGTAGCTTTAGCAGCAAAGTACAAGCGGCAAATTTACACTCTAAAAACCAGATTTTTTAATGAAGGGGCTTTTAAAAACAAGACCGGCCGGCATACAATTCCTGATTCTTATTTGTATCGCTTTAGCCAGTTTTTTTATACTAGGAATACTGGCAACAGTTATTTTATCAAATGTGACTGGAATAAGTCTTGATACCATGAGCAACAGCTCAAAATGGGATGTAAATGACAGCGGGTTACTAACAACGATCCGCGGTATGCAGGTGATACAATTTGTTTGTTTGTTTTTGTTACCAACTTTTATTTGTGCCCGACTGTTCAGCACCAACACAAAAAAATATCTTGGATTACAACAGCCGTCCAATATTGTTTATTACCTGGTCGGGGTGGCGGTGTTGCTGTTGGCGATTCCAATGACGAATTTTTTAGGGGAGTTAAACCGCAACGTACAGTTTCCCTCGGGCTTAGAGCAATGGCTGAAAGAACAGGAGGCTGAAGCAGCTAAGACAATAAGAGTACTATTATCAAAACATAGCATCAAAGACCTGTTGCTGAACCTTATTTGCATTGCAGGCCTGGCCGCCGTAGGCGAAGAATTACTTTTTCGGGGTATTGCGCAACGATTACTGATTAAAATGTTCAAAAACCCGTGGATTGGTATTGTCGTTGCCGCTTTTCTTTTTTCTGCTATGCACCTTCAGTTCTACGGATTTCTTCCCCGCTTTGTATTAGGAATATTATTGGGAGTAGTTTATTGGTACAGCGGTAGCCTTTGGACAGCTATGCTGGCGCATTTTATTTATGATGCAGCATTGTTAATACTGGCTTATAACAACCCGGCCATGCTAATGGATGAGAACACAGTAGCGATATCAAACCTGGCATTGATGGCTTCGGTAAGTTTTGTACTGGTGGTATTGCTGATAATGTGGATGAGGAAACAAACCCGGGCGGTGTATAGCGAAGTGTATGCTGATGACGAAATTCCTGTAAAAGATCATCCTTTCTAATTTTCAGTTTATGGCATTTAACTGGCAAACATTCCGGACAAGAGCACTGACGGCAATTGTATTTGTTGCAGTGATGGTGGTTGGGCTGCTGTGGAACCGCTGGAGTTTTCTTGCCTTATTTTCTATTATTCATTTTGGCTGCTGGTGGGAATACCTGAAACTGACAGAAAGAATTTATAAAACAAGTTTTCATCCTTACACCAAACTCGGGTTAATGGTGATGGGTTATGGAATGATGCTGTGGTTTTGTGGCCGGGTCTATCATATCAATACGTATGGATTAAAAGAGAATATTTCATTGCCTGTATCAGCAGCAGGGTTTGCTTTGCTGCTGATAGGTATTTTTCAGAAGAATACTGTTCAGTTGAAAGCATTTGCAATGGCAGCATTGGGGTTGGTTTATATTTCCTTGTGCTGGGGTCTGATGATAGATCTAGCCGGATTTATAAATGATTATTCTTACCGGCATAATATTATGGTTTTGCACAGGCCTTTCGATTATGTCAATGTTCTTATTCCTTGTGTAATCATTTTATCAATATGGATAAATGATACAATGGCTTATATCGTAGGTTCCTTAGTAGGGAAAACACCACTGTCATCAATTTCTCCCAAGAAAACATGGGAGGGAACAGTTGGGGGCATCTTATTATGCATAGGAACAACAGGATTGTTGTTTTCAGGTATTACAACCGATATTGTTATACCCGGACTTAATATAAGTTTTGCAACAAGCTCATGGTACATAATTGCAGCTATTGCAGCTATCACCGGCACTTTTGGAGATCTCCTTGAATCCAAATTGAAAAGAATGGCAGGTGTAAAAGACAGCGGTTCATTAATGCCCGGACATGGAGGTTTCTTAGACAGGTTTGATTCGTTGCTGCTGGCAACCCCCTTTGTGTGGTTGTACGTTCAGTTAATGATGAAATAAACAATAAATTATTGAAAAAGTAGTTTTTCGGATATGAGAAAACTGGCTTTCATCTTATTCATACCAATTGCTTCATCATCGCTGCAAGCACAGAAAATGAAGCAGGATGATAAATGGGCGGCCAGCCTCACCGGTGCTATTATTCCGTTGCCTGAATTTAATGCCGGTATACAGCCGGGTATTCAATACAAGCTGAATGACCGTTTCTCTTTGTCTGCAGAGCTTACTATCCGGGTGGGTAATAAAGCAGATAAGGATTCAGAAGCTGTAGATAAAAAATACTTCAGGATACAGCCGGAGTTACGGTATCATTTCCCTTTTAAAAAGAGAAAGAATAACATGTATGCCGGCTTGCGACTTTCTTATGCCATTCGAAAGTTTGCCGATGTAAATAAAGGGTTTTATTCCACTCAAAGCCCCGGGGGGGAAGAAGGTTATTATTATGACAAAGCAAAAATTAATAGCCCTGTTTTTACCTCATCAGTACAATTGGGTACAATTGTGTCTAGTCAGAAAAAATTATCCGCAGATGTGTTTATGGGAATAGGGGCTCGGTTCATCACAACAAAATATACAGAGATTGTAAATCCCGTCAGCGGAATTCGGATAAGACCAACTGACGGCCCGCAGTTTTATGCTTCTTATTCCGTTAATGGCTCTGTTACATGGCTTCATGTTAATGCTGGTTTGCGGTTAGCGTACCATTTTGGCCGATGATAGTATTATAAAGCCGGTTTGCCTATTTTTGGTACTCAATTGAATTGAATGACCATCCATAAAGAAGGCTACAAAACCATTGCTGTCAGCACTATCCTCTTCGGTATTATCAATCTTCTTTCCTTTTATTTTTTGAGTTCTTCAGTACCCTTCCTTAGCTGGATCATCTTTATCGGAACCCTGGGCCTGTTATTGTTCATGATCTCTTTTTTCCGCATTCCTAAAAGAGTGCATACGGTACAGGAAGATGCCATCATAGCTCCCGCAGACGGAAAAGTGGTGGCGATTGAGGAAGTACAGGCTGATGAATACTTTACTGACCGCCGCATACAGGTCTCTATTTTTATGAGTCCATTGAATGTGCATGTTAACCGTAACCCGGTAACTGGGGAGGTGGCATACAGCCAGTATCATAAAGGAAAATATTTAGTAGCCTGGCATCCTAAATCTTCTACAGAAAATGAAAGGCATTCAGTGGTGTACCGTAAAGACGGAAAGGAAATATTGGTAAAGCAAATTGCCGGTGCGTTAGCGAAAAGAATTTGTAACTACCTGCAACCCGGCCAGCAGGTCCAGCAAACAGCCGAAATGGGATTCATAAAATTTGGCTCAAGGGTTGACCTGTTGCTTCCGCTTGATGCAAAGATCCAGGTAAAGATTGGTGATAAGCCCCTGGGCGGAGTCACTGTTGTTGCTACCTGGTAAAACCGCTTTAAAAGATATCTTCTAATTCTTTCAGCGAATAGATTGTGTAAGTTGGAAGAGTGCCATTTACCAGTACAGGTTCTTTGGTTAAATGATTAACATGTATTTGGTCGATACCTGCATTCACCGCCCCCAGTATATCTACCTCTACCGTATCACCTATCATGATACTTTCTTCAGGTCTTGCACCTGTTTTTGCAAAAGCATATTCAAATATCTCCTTGTGCGGTTTCAGGCTGTTGCTTCCTTCGGAAGTAATGACTTCTATGAAATATTTTGTAAGACCTGAATTGCTCAGCTTGCTGTGCTGTGTCTTTTCAAAACCATTGGTGATCAGGTGAAGCTTATATTTTTTTTCTGTCAGGTAATCTAAAACTTCGATCGTATGGGGAAATAAAAGTTTACGGGTTGGCAGCAGGTCAAGAAAAACAACTCCCATTTCTCTTGCTAAAGGCTCATCTGCAATTTTAAAATCTAAAAGGGTAAGCCACATTCTTTTCCATCTCAGTTCATCCACTTTAATAAAACCTTTTCGGTAGCGGTCCCACAGCTTATCGTTGTGCTCAAGATAGTTTTTATGAAAAAGATCGAAATCGTTCACTCCCCTGGCTTCAAGGCTCATGGTTTGATAGAGTTCTTCCAGTGTCTGACGGCTGTTAGCCTCAAAATCCCAAAGGGTATGGTCAAGGTCGAAAAATAGATGTTTGTACTTCATTACAGTTGTAGATTTGCAAAGAAACTGGAAATAATCATACAATGAATGTAATTATCACCGGCGCATCCAAAGGAATCGGCAAAGCCATTGCAGAAATATTTGCCGCTAACGGGCACCATCTGTTTATGTGTTCAAGAGGAGAAGTGGCTTTATACAAAACCATGGAAGAAATGATGACTCAATACCCTTCGGCCATTATCAAAGCAAAGCCTTTTGATCTAAGCCGAAAGGAGGAAGCAAAAGCTTTCGGCGCCTGGTGTCTTGAATATGGTGTACCGGATGTATTGGTGAACAATGCAGGTTTATTTGAACCCGGCAGTGTGCATAACGAGCCGGAAGGTGTATTGGAAAGCCAGCTGGCGGTGAACCTGTACAGCGCCTATCATGTAACCCGTGCCGTACTGCCCTGGATGATGGAAAAACGTTCAGGCCATATTTTCAATATGTGTTCCATCGCCTCACTCCATGCTTATACAAATGGCGGCGCATACAGTGTCAGTAAATTTGCTTTGTATGGCTTCAGCAAAAACCTGCGGGAAGAAATGAAACCGTATGGAATAAAGGTTACCTCCGTTCATCCTGGTGCAGTGATGAGTGATTCCTGGGGCAATTATGATAACTCCTCCAAACGCATTATGGAAGCAGCGGATATCGCCAAACTTGTATATGCCGCCAGCCAGCTTTCACCACAGGCTTGTGTCGAGGATATTGTGATCCGTCCCCAGCTCGGCGACCTGTAAACCGCTGAAAGCCGGTTTTTCCCTTTGGTATATTTTAAACGATTCTTTGCGAAAGCCGTTATATTTTAGTACGGTCATTCATGAGGAAAATAGCCGCCATATTTACTTTCCTGGTACTGATAACAGCCGGGCATGCACAGGTAATTTTTAAAACAATTGTGCCGCAACAGCCTGTTGTGGCAGGTGAATCCTTCCAGGTGCAGTATATAATTGAAGATGGCGACAGGACGATCAGTGTAAAACCACCCGTATTCAGCAATTTTCGTTTTGTAGCCGGGCCTAATATTTACATGGGCTCTGTTTCAACAATGAATGGTGTAAAACCTCTTCACAATACTGTTTATACACTGGAGGCGGTAAGACCAGGAAGATTTATGATACCAGGTGCTGCTATAACCGTTGATGGTAAAACTATTCGCAGCAATAACGCAATAATAGAAGTTGTTTCAAAAGAAGAAGCGGTTAAAAAATTCAACCGGGATAATGGTCTTACTAATTCAGATTATTTTTTACGACCCGGAGAAAATGCATACGAAAAGATCCGGCAGAACCTTTTTGTAAAAGTATTGGTAGATAAGAAGAGTTGTTATGTTGGTGAGCCGGTGCTGGCCACCTTTAAATTGTATTCAAGACTTGAATCAAAATCGGATATTATAAAGAACCCGGGTTTTTATGGTTTTACCGTGTATGATATGGTAAGCCTTACCGACAAGCAGGTAACCACTGAAAATGTAAATGGAAAAACGTTTGATGTTCACACCATTCGCAAAGTGCAGCTGTATCCTTTACAGGCGGGAATGTTTACAATAGATGCGATGCAGGTAAAAAACAAAGTGGAATTTTCCCGCAGTGCTGTGAATAAGAAAACAGAGCAGGAGATAGTTGAGGGGATATTAAGCACCGGTGATGATGAAAAGCCTGCTGCCGGAACAGATGTTTTTGAAACAGATATCAGCACCGAACCTGTTACTATCAATGTAAGGCCATTGCCGGAAAAAAATAAGCCTGAAGTGTTTTCAGGGGCTGCTGGTCATTTCTCTATTACTGCTGCTGTGGCCAATAACAAACTGTCAAAAAATGAGCAAGGTTTTTTGGAGGTAACAATTTCCGGTAAAGGTAATTTCATTCAAATAGATGCCCCCGAAGTCATATGGCCATCAGGAGTGGAGGGGTTTGAACCGGTTGTAAAAGATGTGCTGGATAAAACAAACACACCGCTGACCGGAAGCCGTACATTTCGTTATCCTTTTGTTTGCGCATCATCCGGCAGTTGCCAGTTGCCGCAGGTAAGTTTTTCTTTTTTTGATACAGATAGTAATAATTACAAAACCATTAGCACCAAAACTGTTAATGTGTTGGTGAGTAATGAAAGTAAGAAAGAATTTTTGACAGAAGAGCCTAAAACTTCCATTACAGAAAAAAGCGAGAAGGCAGCCCGTACTGCAGGTATTGTTGTAGTACTGCTGGTATTGCTGATCTTATTTTACTGGGTATTCAGAAAGAAAGAACCAGAAAAATTTCTTCCTGTCCAACAGAAACCGGTATTGCCCTCTGTTGAAAGTTTGCTGCAACCTGCTTATACCATAGTTATGGAAGAAGGGAATCAGTTTTATTCAACGTTGCATCAAATTACCTGGAAATTCGCCGGGGAGCAGTTTGGTTTATCCGGAAGTGAAATGAATAAACAAACCTTGGCTGCTAAAATGAATGAAGCCGGGGTTGATGCTAACCTGTCAGCAAACTTGTTCCGGGTGCTGGAAGAGTGTGAGACAGGAATGTTTACCAACGCCAGCTTGTTACATGATAAGCAAAGTATGCTAGCTGAAACAAAAGAAGTGCTGGAACATATCAGAACTGTCTTACTCTGAGTATTTATAGCCCACACCTCTTACCGAATGGAAATACCGGGGATTACGGCTGTCGTCTTCAAAATATTTACGGAAATTAAGGATGAAGTTGTCAATCGTCCGGGTGGTCGGGTAAACATTATAACCCCAGACAGACTGCAAGATTTTTTCTCTTGGCACTACTTCATTCTTGTTTTCGATCAGCAGTTTGAGCAGCATGGTTTCTTTCTTACTCAATTGTATTTTTTCTCCGTCTGCCTTTATTGCTTCCTGTGCTTTAAAGTCAACCGTATTGCCGCCAAAGCTGTAGCTGTCGCCAAGTGTTGATTTGTCCTGTAACTTCTTGTTTTTATTGATGAGCTTATGAACTCTCAATAACAATTCTTCAAGATTAAAAGGCTTGGTCAGGTAATCATCAGCTCCCTTCTTTAATCCCAGCACCCTGTCGGCACTACTGTTTTTGGCGCTGAGAATAAGAATGGGTACTTCATTATTACTAAGGCGTATTGTTTCCGTTACATTGATGCCGTCCATCTCCGGTAGCATCACATCAAGGATTATGAGATCAAAATATTCTCCTTGCACAGCCTTTAATGCTGCTGCACCGTCAAACGCTGATGTTACTTCATAACCTTCCAGCTCAAGATTCAGCTTCAGGGCTTCGTGGAGGTTCTCTTCATCTTCCACCAGCAGGATCGATGTTTTCTTTTCTGCACTCATAATTTAAAAATGACGACAAAATTACTGCCGTGGGGTTCATTGTTTGTCACCGAAATGTCGCCATTGTGGTCCCGGGCTATTTTACGGCAAAGGTACAGGCCGAGGCCGGTACCTTGTTTTTTACGGGTGTCTTCATTGCCTATCCGGTAGAACTTGGAAAAGACCTTTTTCTTTTCGTCGTCAGGAATTCCCGGACCCTCATCTTTTACCTGTAATTCAATTCCGGAACGATATTTTTTCAGCACCGCTGTTACCGGGCTTTCCCTGGAGGAATATTTTATGGCATTCTCCAGCAGGTTATTAATAAGCATCTGTAACAATAATGGATCTCCTTTTACATCAGCATCAGCTTCAATTTCCTCTTTGATTATCCTGTCTGGGAAACGGTTTCTGAAATCCTGCAGGCAATCCCGCAAAAGAGTGGACAGATCAAGATCTTCTTTTGGCGATTTATAGCCATCTCGTTCCAGTTGCGCTGTTATCAGGATGTTGTTGGTCAAAAAATTCAACCGGGCCGTTTCATCCAGGGTGGTGCGGATGATCTTTTTTTGCTTCTCAGCATCAAGATTATATTTCTGTAGTGTTTCAAGATTTAAACGGGCAACAGAAATAGGTGTTTTTAATTCATGGGTAACGGCCATCATAAAGTTTTGCTGCTGTTGTTGCAGGTTGAACTGTCTTCTTACTGAACGATAAACAAATGCCGCTCCCAGCATCGTCAGTAAAAAAAAGATACTGCCTTCGCCGATGTACTTTGATTTGTTTCTTTGATGCTCATCATTGATTTTCTTAAGCTCTTGCTGGAATAAGACGGGTGAAGAAGAACTGTCAATAGCAGAATGGATCCTGCTGATCTCAAAATCCCTCATAACCCGGTTCTGGTGAATAAGCGAAATAAACCACCATACCAATGCTGCTATAATATAGAATAGCAACATCCAGTAAATGAAAGTGGTTCGACGAAGTCTTTTACGGCTGGCATCAGGCATACTGCAAAGATGGAGTTAATACCAAACGGAATAAATAGTCGGGCCGGATTTTTAAAAAAACGATAATATTCTGTTTAGGTATTATTGTTTTTTTTCTATCCGAAGCCCTACGTTCAATACATTATCAAGTGGGTTTTCCCGCATGATCTGCTCAATGCTGAAATTGTAATCACCGGGTTTTCTGAAGTAAAACTGGCCACCCGTTGGTGTCAGCGGAATACGGTGTTCATAAATATCATCCATGCCGCTGGCCAGCCAGCCTTCATTATCCGTAGCAAGGCGGAGATCGTAGCGAACGGTCTGGGTACTGTCCTGTCCCGGTTGTTTGGTGATAAGGTTGATGTAAATGTTGTTGAAGTTGTATTTATCGTTATGACGGAGAATAAGAAAAAGCTGGTACGGCGATGACGTATCTTTTATAGTAAAATTAAAAACAGGTTTGTAGCTATTTTTCCAGGAATGCCCGGGAATAGAAACCGATTTTTCGTAAAGGTCAACAGTTGTACAGGAAGAAAAAATGTACGAGGTAAGCAGTACGAGGTAAGATGTCCGGAACAGTGTTTTCAAATGAAACATTTTTACAAAAATAGGCCATCAGCCAATAAGGCTGAGAACTTCTGATCTCTAAAGAACGTTTAAAACCTGCTCCTTTGCTTTCTCCAGTTCATCTTTCATCATCACCACACATTTTTGAATAGTGGAGTCATATGCCTTGGAACCGGTGGTATTTATTTCCCGGCCAACTTCTTGAAGTATAAAAGAGAGTTTTTTCCCTTTCGATTCTTCCTTTTCGGCCAATAAGGATTTAAAGTAGTCACAGTGATTCTTCAGCCTTACCTGCTCTTCAGTAATGTCGATCTTTTCTATATAATATATAAGTTCCTGCTCCAGCCGGTTGCCGTCATAGTTCTCTTTGCCCACATTTTCTTCCAGTAACCGGGTAATACCCTCCCGGATTTTTTGCTGGCGGAGTGGTTCCAGCTTTATGACCTCGGCCTGCTGTTTCTCTATATTATTAATACGCAACAACAGATCCTGCTCCATCATAGCCCCTTCATTCAGCCGGTGGGTATTCAGATTGTCGATAGCGCCTTGCAAAACCTGTTGAAAATCAGCCCATTCCTTGTCAGAAAGCGTCTCACTGCTGGGGGTTATGACCTCCGGCAGTTTGACAAGGGTACTGAGGATATGTGAGGGGTCCAGGTTAAGGGCCGCAGACAGCTCCGCAAGGGGTTTATAATAGGCCTTGGCCAGATCGGTGTTTATGGTAACTGGCTTCGCATTGCCGGTATCTTTCAGGCTGATCATACAGTCTACACTTCCGCGGCTGAGTTTTTCAGACAGGATGCGGCGGATGTCAAATTCAAAAGGCTTTAAAATGGAAGGCAGTTTTAATTGCAGTTCAAATTGTTTTCCGTTGAGTGATTTAATATCAACGAGAAAAGTTTTATCACCAACATTTTTTTCGGCTCTTCCAAAACCGGTCATTGATTTCAGCATGAAATGATTTTTAAAATTCTTATAAAGGTATTTTTAATTATTGATTATTACGGCAATGAATGTTTTTGGCCGGCTAACATTAGTACGATGCATTGATTATTATAAAAAACGAAAAGAGCCATCGGTGATTTTTTTCAATGCCGGTGGCCTGGTAAAATGATCATCCTGATTTAAGGAAAGACAAAAAAAATCCCTCCGTAGTAAGCGAAGGGATAATATATGGATGGGTTAGTAAGTACTGGGAAACGAATTTCCCTGCACAATATTAGAAATAATTTTGTTTAACCAAAAAATATTTCCAAACTATTTTATTAACATTTTAAACATAGCTGTGGATAAACCAAGGCATAACAACTGCTTTTTTGATAACTTTTTTTATGATCATAAAATCAGCAAGCTCCAAAATTTACTATAGCATAATTTTTTTACTACTGTTGAAACACTTGACTGGCAAGCATTTCATTGAATACTGTTTTTACTTAGCAGCATGCTTATATAAATTTTTCTCCGTTTCTTTTCAGCAGAACATACTTGGTTATTAGTATACAAACAGTGATTTTATGGCCTTAAAATTATTTTTTAAAAATCGTTTGTAAAAGGCTGATAAACCATAAAATCAGTTGTTTTAGCAGTTATCTGCCATCTGTCAGTCATTACCTTTGATAAAATTTATTGCTATGCGTTTTGAAAAAGCTGTTCCCATAACAACGATTGCACAACTTATCGGCGCTGAAATAGTTGGAAATATAAATGAAAATGCAACGGGCATTAATGAAATACATAAAGTGGAAAACGGTGACCTGGTTTTTGTAGACCATCCCAAGTATTATGATAAATGCATTAATTCTGCGGCCACTTTTATCATCATTAATAAAAAAACAGATTGTCCGGAAGGTAAAGCACTGTTGATTGTAGATGAACCTTTCGAAGCCTATTTAAAGATTGTCAGCTTCTATCGTCCGTTCACTCCTTCCATGAAAAGTATAAGTGATACAGCAATTGTTGGTGAAGGAACAGTGGTAATGCCCGGTGCTTATATTGGCAATCATGTAACTGTCGGAAAGAACTGCATCATTCATCCCAATGTGGTGATACTGGATCATTGCATTATCGGCGATGATGTTATTATTCAGGCGGGAACGGTTATCGGCAGCGACGCCTTCTATTATAATAAGAAGACCAGCCGGGACATCCACTATAAAAAAATGACCAGTTGCGGCCGGGTTTTAATAGAAAATGGGGTGGAGATTGGGGCTAACTGCTCGATTGACAGGGGAGTAAGTCATGATACAGTGATCGGGGCCGGTACTAAAATGGACAATCTTATACATATCGGTCATGATACCGTGGTGGGGAAGAACTGCCTTTTTGCCGGGCAGGTAGGTATTGCCGGGGCCACCACTATCGAGGATAATGTGATTCTTTGGGGCCAGGTAGGCGTAAGTAAAACGCTGACCATTGGTAAGGATGCTGTCGTCTACGCACAAAGTGGGGTAAAAGATTCTATCGCCGGTGGAAAAGTCTATTTCGGCTCACCTGTGGAAGATGCAAGAGAAAAGATGAAAGAATTTGTCTGGATAAAAAGGATACCGCAATTATGGGAGCAGGTAATGGGAAAAAAATAAATCTAATTGGGCAGGTAATCATACGGCAATAGATCCGCCACGTTTTTCCAGCTCCAGTATCCCTGGTTGATCCAGTTTTTTTGTTCATAATAATAGCCGTTTTCTGTAATGGCTATCCAGTCCTTTATATCAATATAGGAGATTTGAAAAGGAATATTTTTGGGCAGGTTCATTTGCTTCAGGTATTCCTTTTCCGGGCTTTTCTTTTTGTATTGTATGCTTATTTTCCGGGGATAGAATATTTCAACTTCAGAGGGTCCGGCTATCAGCTGGTATACTATACTGTCTGCGCCGAGGCTGTCTCTTGTATTAAGTACAACATTATAGTAAGTTGAATCGTACACATCTGCCACTTTGTTGAATTTCTTATCATTTGTTTCATCCAGCAGATCGATCTGCCAGCCATCATCCAGCAGGGTACTGTCATAATAGCTGCGCATAAAATGCAGCTTCGATCCCATATACGTTTTTACCCGGTTGGCAGTCCACACCCTGTTAAGACTGTCATCTCCTTGCATTGTTGTATACAAACAATAGCCCCGGTAAGAATAAATATTGGTGTTATAGAAATAAACAAATGAATCGAGCTGGTAACGCAGGTTATATCCAAGGGCATTGTTTTTTATCTGCAAAGCATCGGTGGCTAAAACTTTGAGGCGATTGCTTTTTTTGTAAAAATAGAACTTGAGTACTTCGGGGTTAAGCAGCTGGCATTGGGCGGCATTGGGTGTGGCGCCAATAAAGTTCTTTGTAAAAAAATCACCATATTTTTCCCAGCCATCGGTTACTTCATAAGAATTCCGGAGTACAACTTCACCCATGCTTTTTTCTTCTTTCACCATTAATACTTCGAGTTTGTTATTTTCAGTAACACGGATGGTTTGTGTCTGGTAACCGGTGTAGGTGAAGATAAGATCGTATCCTCCTGACTTTAATGACAAAGAGAATTCTCCCTGTTTACCAGAGATAGTACCCAGTGTGGTGTTTTGGCAAAATACAGATGCTTTTACCAGTGGTTCCCGGGAGGCAGAGTCAAGTATCACACCTGTTACAACAAACTGAGCATGGGTAATAAGTGAAAAACTGCAAAGCAGGGAAAGGATAACAAAACGAATTTTTTGCATAGAAAATGATTGCCGGTTAAAGATACTATCAAAGCCATTACGGTTGCACGGCATTAATGGTGCCAGAGTATTTTTCACAAGCCCTTTTTATGGTTTCCTCCAGTGGGGTGAAGGAAAATCCCGGCAGGGCATTCAGTATTTTATCATTTTCAAACCAGGTCTTGCTTTGCGCCACTCTTGCACTTTCTTTTGTAAGCAATGGCTTCTTACCGGTAAAAAGAGATTTTATTTTTTCTAT
>JBGAQD010000007.1:0-42881 GCA_044220915.1 Chitinophagaceae bacterium | reverse complement strand
ATAATAAATCGTTCTTCGGTGATATTACTTTCCATTAGCAGGATGGCGGCCCTTGCCACATCTTCCACATCTACAAACCCATTGATGCCGGGAGTGTACCATTTAAAACCATCATGTACCTGCCGGAAAATAGCACAACTGCTGCTGTGCCAGTCACCATAACCAAGAATGGTGCTGGGATTTAAAATAACCGCTTCCAGTCCTTCACTCATGCCACGCCATGTTTGTAATTCTGCTTTGAACTTGCTTTTGGCATAATGTGTATTTACTTTACTTTCTTCCCATTTCTTTTCCTCATTTACATGGCCGCCATTGGCTGTTCTTCCAAGTGCCGCAACTGAGCTGATGTGAACTAAGCGGCGTACATTTTTTTCTAATGCCATATTTACCACATTGGCCGTTCCCTCCACGTTTACCTGGTACATTTCTTTCCTGTCTTTTTTGACAAAAGAAACAATAGCGGCAGAATGAATGACTGTATCAACATTCTCCATCGCATCCTGCAATGCAACAACATCAAGCACATCTCCATCCATCCATTCTACTTTATCAAAAATGGCAGCAGGTATCCAGAATGGTAGTTTATTACTCCGGCGTATGGCCCGGACAGCATATCCTTTTTCCACTAATTGCTTAATGATATAAGAACCCAAAAAACCTGTGCCGCCTGTAACAAGAACAAGTCCCCCTCCTCCTGAAGAAGCATAAGAAGTTGCTGATTGCAGATGAAACTCTTTTCTTAGATCGTCACTCAATGTTATTTTTTTAATAGAATTGACTGTGAAATTAACGCCATAAATCCCCTTTATGGGGAAGGGGTATATTGATAATACCCTTCGCCTGTTTTTTTACCAAGCTTCCCTTCTTTTACTTTTTGTTCCTGGATAGACGAAGGTTTTAATCGCTCAGGGTTATTCATTTGTTCATACACAGAACAGCTTACTGCATAATTAATATCATTACCGATCAGGTCCATTAGCCTGAAAGGACCCATTTTAAATCCACTTGCCTCCAGTAACTTGTCAGTTGTTGCAACATCAGCAATTCCTTCTTCTGCCAGCCGTAATGATTCAATATAATAAGGCCTTGCAACCCGGTTAACGATAAAACCGGGAGAGTCTTTGCAGATAACCGGTACTTTGCCCATTTGCCGGGCCAGCTCCACAATTGTTTCGGTGCTCTGTGCATTGGTATATTCTGTGTTCACCACTTCAACCAGTTTCATGATGGTGGCGGGATTAAAAAAATGCATACCGATCACCCGTTGCGGACTCATAACACCGGCAGCGATCTTTGAAACGGATAAAGAAGATGTGTTGGTGGCAAAGATGGATTCGCTGTGGTTCAGTTCCGCCAGCTGGTTGAATAAGGCGATCTTTATTTCCGGCTTTTCAACAATGGCTTCAATAAAAACATCGGCCAGGCAGGTCTGGATGTCATCCGTAAAATGAATCCGCTGCTGTATTTTTTCTTTTTCTGCAGCGGGCATTTTTCCTTTCTCCACCAGCGATTGCAGGTTTTTATCAATGCCGGTCCTGGCTTTTTCTAATACCGCAGGATTAAGCTCATATAACAGGGTATGAAAACCTGACTGGGCTGCAGCCTGTGCAATACCACTGCCCATCGTTCCGGCCCCGCAAACACAAATACTGTTGATAATCATCTTGATTGCTCAGTTTGAAGCATTAAAGATACTATTACACCGAAAACAGCCATTGGTTTTATAGGGGTAAATAATCAGGGCGCATTTTTTTTAATTTTCTTACCTTACCCAAAAATTTTGATATGGATACTAACCAACCAACTGCTTCAACTACTTATGCACCTGCCTCAGCTAAACCTGGATTGTTCGGAACTAAAATGCCATCAACGGTAGCTTTTGCCGTAGCTGTACTGCTTTTCCTGATGCCGTTTATTGACATTAAGTGTAATAATATGTCACTGCAGCAGGTAAGTGGCCTGCAACTGGCAACAGGGTTTAAAATGAAAAACAATAGCTCTGATAATTCATTCCTGAATGATATTAAAACCGATAAAGTTGATGACACTATCACCAAGGCCACTGCAAAAACAGACAAAAAGGACCCTAACATGTATGCCCTGATCGCATTGGGGCTTGGAGTGCTAGGTCTGTTATTATCATTTACTAATGCCAAAGCCGCCCTGGGTGGTGCAATGGTTACCGGAGTTGCTTCTGCCGGCGCATTAATAGGAATGATGCTCGATATTAAAAAGAAAGTCAAACTGGATATGCCGGATATGAGTGATAAAACCCCCGACAACGATGTTGGTAACACAATTGATAAAATAGGAGATAAAATGAATGACCTGACCGATAAGATGAATATAAGTGTTGAGTTTACTCCTTGGTTCTATATCGCCGTACTTGCTTTTCTCGCTGCGGCCTTTTTCTGCTACAAGCGGATGTCGGCTGCCAATAAATGATATTTTTGAACAGTATATTTATTCACTACTTAAACCAACCAACATGGACAGAAAAACGTTAACGATGATTCTGGCTGCCGTATTGATCGGCGGTTTCTTTTTACCTTATTTCAAAATGGGACCCTTTACCATAAGTGGGTTTGATTTTATTAAAGCTAAAGGGGGAGATTGGGACAAATACCTGATGCTGGTTATTCCTCTTGCAGCTGTATTGTTGCTTGTAGGTGCATTGAACAATGAGAATTACATTCTCGGAAGGGGACTGCTTTCCTGGTTGCCATTGCTCGGTCTTCTTTATCTGATCGTTAGATCGATCATTGAAGCAAAAGGACAAGGTATCGGAGAGATTTTCAAAATTCTGGGATTAGGATACTGGATCAGTTTGGCTGCCGCATTGGTATTGGCTTTTTATAATCCGAAAAAGTCATAAATCAATAAAGGAATTACTAATTCAAAGGCCGCCTGTAAGGCGGCCTTTTTTATATCGCAGAAGTAAATTGTTTCAAAAACCGCACATCGTTCTCGCTGAACAACCGCAGATCGTTAACACCGTATTTCAGCATCGCCGGTCTTTCAATGCCCATACCAAAAGCAAAGCCGGTGTATTTATTAGGATCGATACCACAATTGGATAAAACATTGGGATGTACCATGCCGCAACCCAGTATCTCTACCCAACCTGTTTTCTTACAAATATTACATCCGCTGCCACCGCAGATAAAGCAGGTTACATCCATTTCTGCACTTGGTTCGGTAAAAGGAAAATAAGAAGGACGGAAACGCACCTTTACATCCTTGCCATACATTTCTTTTACAAAGAAATAAAGTGTCTGCTTCAGGTCAGCAAAAGAAACATTCTCATCAATATACAGCCCCTCCACCTGGTGAAAAAAACAATGGCTTCTTGCACTTACCGTTTCATTACGATATACACGACCGGGCATCAGCATACGGATCGGCAGCTTGCCCTTTTCCATTTCCCGTATCTGCACACTGCTGGTATGGGTACGCAACACCCAATCCGGGTTTTGCTGCACATAAAAAGTATCCTGCATATCCCTGGCCGGGTGATGTTCGGGCAAATTCAACGCACCGAAATTGTGCCAGTCATCTTCTATTTCAGGTCCTTCTGCTACGGCAAAACCCAGACGCTGGAATATGGACACAATACGATTCCTCATTAACACAACCGGGTGCCGGGAACCGAGCGGTAATATATCACCGGGAAGAGAAAGGTCAATGCTGTTGGCAGCAGACGGTTGCCCGTTTTCAGCGGAACTCTTCAGCTCATCATACTTTGCTTCAACAAATTGTTTGAACTCATTCAGCAGCTGCCCGGCTTCTTTCTTTTTCTCAGGCGCCACATTTTTCATTTCACTCATGATCTCTTTCACAATACCTTTTGTACCGAGCCATTTAATTCTGAATTCCTCAATGGCTTTTGCGTCAGGTGTAACTGAGGCGTTGATATCTTCCTTATAATCCGCAATCTTTTTCAGCAAATTTTCCATCCTGCAAATATACTGAACCACAGTCTAAGCAGTGGCCGGCTAATAGAAGCAATCCTGTTAATCTTAGTTCTTTCTTATCTTGCAGTTATGGACCATCTTAATATTTCTGACTTCTTATCTCCGGTTAACCTGCATGAAATTTCTCATGATGAAGGCTATAAAGAGGGACAGTTGGGAAAAACCATTGCTGTGTACAGCGAAGAATTTCCCGACCTGGATGAAGCACAGATAGTGATTGTTGGTTGTGGTGAACAACGGGGCAGTGGTCTTATTCATGGGCACAGCGAGGCTCCCGATATTATCCGGCGGCATTTTTATTCCTTGTATTACTGGCACCAGGATATAAAGATTGCTGATGTGGGCAATATTAAAGTGGGCTCTTTGTATACCGACTCTTATGCTGCATTGAAAACCGTGGTACAGGAACTGATGAACGACGGAAAGACAGTCATCATCCTCGGCGGCTCACATGATCTCACCTTATCCCAATACAATGCCTACGCCGAAAACAAAAAACTGATCGAAGCCAGTTGTGTGGATGCATTGATCGACCTGAATCTCGAATCACCTTTTCGCCACGAGAATTTCCTGATGGAAATGCTGACCGGCGAACCCAATTTTATCCGCCATTACAATCATATCGGTTTCCAGAGTTATTATGTGCATCCCAGAATGCTGGAAACAATGGATAAACTTCGTTTCGATTGTTACCGGGTGGGCAGTGTAAAAGAAAATATTGATGAGATGGAGCCGGTCATCCGCAACAGTAACCTTTTCAGTTTTGATATTAATGCGATTGCCAGTGCTTATGCACCGGCCAGCACCCTTTCTCCTAACGGACTAAATGGCGAAGAAGCCTGTGTACTGATGCAATATGCCGGGATGAGCCCCAATGTGAACAGCATCGGCATTTATGGTTACGATGCACAGCATGATAAAGATGAACTGACAGCCAAACAGGTCAGTCATATGCTGTGGTATATACTCGATGGCCGCAGCCGGAGCCGCCGGGAAGCGGCGCTGGATGAGAAGGATTCTTTCAACGAATACCACACGGCTTTCGCAGAAGTGGAAACTACTTTTTTGCAAAGCAAAAAAACAGGCCGTTGGTGGATGCAGCTGCCCGATAAAAAATTCATTGCCTGCAGCTATAAAGATTATTTACTGGCCAGCAGCAATGAAATTCCGGAAAGGTGGTTGCGGGCACAGGAGAGGGGATAGAACTACCTGTCCTCCTTAAGGGGAATCCGGGCTTAGTGGCCTTGTATTATCTAAGACTTCTTATACAAGGTGCTTGAGCAATAAGAAATTTTATATTCTCCCCTTAGGGACAAAAAGAATAGCAGAGTTAAAAAATCTATATGGGGGTTGTTATTCGCACCGGTATTTGCTCTTACGGCATGAGTGGAAAACTATTTCATGCACCTTTTATCCATGCCCATCCGGGATATGAACTGACGGCGATTGTGGAAAGACACAATCATGATTCTAAGGAAAGATACCCGGATGCAAAACTGTATCGTTCGGTGGAAGAACTTTGTGCCGATAAAGAGGTGCAATTAATTGTAGTGAATACTCCAACGCATTTGCATTTCGAACAGGCAAAGCTGGTATTGCAGTCAGGCAAGAATATGATAATTGAAAAACCGTTTGCGATTACGTTGAAAGAAGCAGAAGAGTTAACAACATTGGCAGAGAAAAATAATTTATTCCTCAGTGTCTATCAAAACCGACGCTATGATGGTGATTACCGTGCCGTAAAAGAAGTAATACAAAACGGATGGCTGGGCGAGATAAGAGAAGCGGAGATCCGTTACGACCGTTACAGGCCTGTCTTCGGTGGCAAGCAACATAAAGAAGGTGATATGCCGGGTGCCGGTAACCTGTATGATCTTTCTCCACACCTGGTTGACCAGGCCATCCGGTTATTTGGGTTTCCCAAAGCATTGTTTGCCGACCTTATTAAAATGCGGGATGATGTGGCGGTGCCGGATTATTTTGAAATGCTTTTTTATTACGACAGGCTGAGGGTACGGCTGAAAGCCACTGTTATTGCAAGGGAGTCAACCTATGCCTATGTAATACATGGTATGAAAGGAAGTTTCTTACAGCAACGTTCTGACATGCAGGAGCAGCAATTGCAGCTCGGCACAAAACCATCGTTGGAGAGCTGGTGCCCCGCACCTGAAACACCGGATGGGTTATTACATACCGAACTTAATGGTGAGGTAGTTCGAAAAGAAACCACTTCTTCTCCCGGTAACTATATGGGCTATTACGATGATGTATATAAAGCATTGACAGGGCAGGGGCCTAACCCGGTGCCTGCAGCAGATGGTATAAAGAATACAAGAATAATAGAAGCGGCGCTGGAGAGTATGAAAGAAGGAAAAATTATTAAACTCAGTTAAGGATTAAGAGTTAAAAGTTTAGAATTATATGAAATCAAAAATTGTAATTAGGATTAGACAACTCTTCATTCTAAACGCTGCACTCTTAACGCTATTGGCTTCTTGTTCCATTGAAAAACAAATTGCCCGATCTGCCAAAACAGAGGTACTGGATGCAAAAGCTTTACAAACAGCCCATGTCGGCATCAGCATCTTTGAACCTGCTGCCAATAAATATTTGTACAATTACCAGGGCGATAAATATTTTGTACCGGCCAGCAATACTAAAATACCCACCTGCTATGCGGCGATGAAATATTTGGGGGATAGTTTGGTGGGGTTGAGGTATCAACTACAGGGTGATCTTATTTCGGTACAACCTTCCGGCGATCCAACATTCCTGCATCCGGATTTCAAAGAACAGCCGGTTTATTCTTTTTTAAAAGGTCAGAAGAACAATATTAATTTTTTTGATATAACAGCTACGACAGGACTCGGAAATGGGTGGTCGTGGAATGATTATGATCAATACTATATGACGGAGAGAAGTACTATGCCAATTTATGGAAACCTTGTTCGGTTCAAAACAGGTTCCGCTATTGCAAGCAATGAAGACAGCATCCCGCCTTTCCACATTGAAATTTCACCTGGTTATTTTAAAGACAAAACACAGATAGGAAATGCAGGTTGGCAAAAAGCAAAAGGTATTAATGTTATAAGAAGTTATGGTAACAACACATTTGTCATTTTCAGTAATGGCAGCAGTAAAAATGTTGAAATGCCTTTTACAGAGACCAGGACCATTATTTATAAATTGCTTAGCGATACACTTCATACAATGGTTTTGCCATTTGGTATGAATAAAAAAAGATTTCCTTCCACTATCCACTCTCAACCCACCGACTCCCTTCTAAAACCTATGATGCACCGCAGCGATAATTTCTTTGCGGAACAATCTTTATTAATGGTCAGCAATGAAATGCTGGGCATAATGAATGATGAAAAAATAATTGACACTTTACTTAAAACAGATTTTAAAGACCTGCCGCAAAAACCAAGATGGGCCGATGGCTCCGGTCTCAGCCGCTATAATTTATTTACGCCGCAGGATTTCGTAAGCATTCTCAACAAAATGAAGAACGAGTTCGGTATGGAACGTATCAAAGTCATCCTGCCCACCGGCGGCGAAGGCACTATCAGCAGTTATTACAAAGCCGACAGCGGGTATATCTACGGTAAAACAGGAACACTCTCCGGTGTCGTAGCCTTCAGTGGCTATTTATATACTAAAAAAGGAAAGCTGCTTATTTTTTCTACGCTGGTTAATAATCACCAGGCATCTGCAACAGATGTGCGAAGGGCGGTAGAAAAGTTTTTGCAGGGGGTTCGAAATAAATACTAAGCCCCCATCCGACTTCCCCCTAAAGGGAGGAAGCCACCTTCTCACAGCCCCGGCTTTTCAACCAGTTCTTTCTGTTCGAGAAATATTCTGCTTTAAGGTTTGTGCGCAGCAAGTCTCCCCTTTAGGGGAGATTCAGAGGGGCTTATTTCCCAAACATTTTCTCCAACTGCTCCTGCTTAAACTCCAAATAAGCAGGATTGCCATCCGGCGACACATTCGGTTGCTCACAGGCAAACAGGTCATTTACCAATTGCCGCATTTCTCTTTCAGTAAGTCTTGTGCCCGTTTTGATAGATTGTTGTTTTGCCAGCGAACGAACCAGTTTTTCCCGTTTAGAGAATTTCATGTCGTTGCTAAAGTGTTTGTATTGTTCCAGCAAGATGTCAATAATATGTTTTTCATTCCCGGGTTCCACATCAGCAGGAGTGCCCTGTATCACAAAGGTATTTTTACCAAATGGCTCAATGGTGTAACCAAGCTGTTGAAGATCGCTGATAATTTCTCCCATCACTGCTGCATCGGCAGCAGACAATTCTAAAGTAACTGGGAACATACTACGTTGCGTGGCCACTGGTTTATCCTTGCCCGCCGCTTTTAGCTGTTCATAGATCACTCTTTCATGTGCCGCCTGCTGGTGAATAAGAAGGAAACCATTATTTGATGGAATAGTGATGTATGTGTTCAACAGTTGTGTTAATTCAGCCTCCGGGTGAATAGTGAATGGTGAATGGTAAACAGGCTCTGTAGTAGCAGGGTAATCTTGTGCCTTGTTACTTGCACCTTGTTCCTTCTTTTCTTCATAAAAATCCTTCCAGTGCTTCAGTTCACTTCTTTCACTCTTCTCAATAAAATGAGCCTGGTGCTTTTGGGTAAAGCCTTTAAAGATAGAACCAGAAGCGGCAGCAGATTTTTTCTCTTCGGTAAATGGTTGTTGAATAGATGATAGTTGCTGGATGGATGCATCAAGATCAAAATCCAGCGTCGGCGTTACGCTGAATTGCGCTAGGGCATGTTTGATGGCTGCCTGCACAAACGCATAAATGATCTTCTCATCCTCAAATTTTATTTCCTGTTTGGTCGGGTGCACATTTACATCCACCACCGTCGGGTCAAGATCAATGAATAACACATACATAGGGAAACTGTCCGCCGGTATCATTTCCTGGTAAGCACTCATCACCGCATGGTTCAGGTAAGGGCTTTTGATGAATCGGTTATTGACGAAGAAATACTGATCGCCTCTTGTCTTTTTGGCGGTTTCAGGTTTGCCAACAAAACCATAGATGTTCATGTAATCGGTGTCTTCTTTTACCGACACTAATCTCGCATTGTAAGCAGTGCCGAGCAATTGAACGATGCGTTGCTTTAAACTCCCGGCTTCTAAATGAAATAATTGTTGGTTATTGGCAGTAAGTGTAAAAAGGATTTCCGGGAACGACATGGCCACTCTTGTAAACTCATCCACGATATGCCGCATCTCCGCCGCATTGCTTTTCAAAAAATTTCTCCGGGCCGGTACATTGAAAAATAAATTCTTCATGGCAATGCTGGTGCCGGCCGGTGCTGCAATGGGCTCTTGTTTTTTTACCACACTGTTTTCCACTTCAATATAAACACCCGTTTCATCTTCAGCTCTTTTGGTTTTTAACTCCACCTGTGCCACTGCGGCAATGGATGCCAATGCCTCACCCCGGAAGCCCATCGTACGGATATGAAATAAATCCTCAATGCTTTTTATTTTGGAAGTGGCATGACGTTCAAAGCTCATCCTTGCATCGGTCTCACTCATACCACTGCCGTTGTCAATTACCTGTAGCAGCGATTTGCCGGCATCCGCAATGATAAGTTTGATCTCCGTAGCCCCTGCATCCACCGCATTTTCCAGTAATTCTTTAACGGCACTGGCGGGCCGCTGGATCACTTCACCAGCGGCTATCTGGTTCGCAATATTATCCGGTAACAGGGTTATCTTATCTGGCACAACATCAACTTTAGCCGCCAAAAATACGGTATTGCCCTTTACGGCCGGCTATTGAAAATCATCACATCATCGCATACCGGAGACAGCAGTCCATCATCAGTTTCAGAACATATTTCCTCAGCTCTTCTTCATAGATCCGCTGCTTCTCCCGGTTATTGACTTTGCCCAGCATAAAAGCATCATCCTTCCTGCAAATTTTATCAGCCATTGCTACCGCATCATCCAGGCTATTCCGTTTCTGGTATTCCAGCACTAATGATTCGCAGTTCAGCTTACCCGCTAATGACTGGTTCAGGTAATACACAATTTCTCCCGTTACTGCATTAAATGCACCGGTAATGATGGCATTATATGCCTCCACCATAAACCCAAAATAAGCCGTGAATAATTGCAGAATAGGAAATTTCTCCCCCACATCCTGTAACACTTCATTGATCCTTTTCAGCACTACCCCCATCTTTTCCGAGGCTGCTTTGGCTGACTGATCACCGCTGCTGAGTGTTTCCAGGTCTTTTTTAATATCAAGTAACTGGTCAATTTTTCCTTTCAGCTTTTCAAGCTTTTCAAACTCCTCCAGCAACTTATCAATACCGTCCCGTAATTTGTCTGTCAGTTCTTTTAATTGGTCTTTAGTTATCTTATCACCTATCTCCGATGCGGTTTTTACATTTTCAGCCATGCCCTGTATCTTGTCTTTTAATTCAGCTATTTTTTCTATCAGGCTTTTCTCTTCTTCACTTTGTGCCTGGCTTTTCAAAAACTCCACACATACTCTTTTCCGTGCGGCTGTTTTTGCAGCTTCGGCTTGCTGACGTTTGGCTAATTCAGCAGCAATTGCCTTGTCCTGGTCCTGCATATTTTTATCCAATGCACCACCATAACCTTCGGCCTTGCCCTGGTCATTACCAATACCTGAACCAATACCCTGGTTCTGCCTGTCAATCTCGTCAATTTGTTTACCCAAACTCTCCGATTGTTTTTTGTGAGCATCTTCTGCCTGTTTCTTGCTTTGTATGATCTGTCCGAGACTGTTCATCAGGTTGGGTAATGCATTCAGGTTGGCAGGGCAATCTTCCATCAATTGCTTTAACTGGTTTTCAAAACCGCCGCATTCACCGGGATGTTGTTTACACCAGGTGGCCAATGGCTCGAGCAATCTTTTTATCTGGCTGCACAGCTCATCCAGGTCCGCCATGTTATAATTATATTCTTTAACGTTATTGCTGCCTTTTCGCAAAGCTTCTTTGGCTTTGGCAAGTCTTGCGGCAATATCATCACATTCCTTTTTCGCTTTATCAATCTCCGCAGGCAGCGCTGCCTGTCTTGCATTGATCTCGCCGATCCGTTTGTTTCCTTCTTTGATCTTTTTTTCCAGTGCCAGCACTTCTTTCAATGCACCTGCTGGTATGCCCCTTACGAATTCATAATTACCACCGGCTCCCCGCATGATCAATCCATAGTTGTACTTGAACTCACCGGTTGTTTTAGTATGACCACTGCTGCCGCCGGCATTGTATCCATCGGCACGGCAGGCATCAATTATATCCCGGTAAGCCTGTTGCTGGTCTTTTTGAATTTGCTCTTTTTCATTTTTCAGGTCCTGTTGTTCTTTTTGTAAAGCTGCTAAGTGTGCAAGACAGGCTTTTAATGCAGCTTCAAGATCATCCACTTCCTGCTGCATTTTATCAACAGCCTCCTGTAACTGACCAGCATTCATGTTACCGGCTTTCTGGCGGAATTTTTCCAACGAGTCCAGCAGGTTTTGCAACGGAACGCCATATTCACCCGGTATCTGTTCGATCAGTGCATCTATCTGGTGAAGCTGGTTATATAATGTTGATTGCACCCAGCGAAGTGAATCAAGAGTGCGGCGGCGTTTATAATTTTCATTGATCTGGTTGCTGCCATTTTCAATACGTCGGTTAATAGCATTGACCGAATCCCGTAACCGTTGCTCTTCTCTTTTCAGCCTTTCTATTTCTGCATTGCTGACAGCAGGTGGATTTCTTCGTTCTGGTACCACCACATAATTATTGTGGGTATACGTTTGATTAGAACCATAATAAGCGGTGGCATGAAAAACATACAGGCCCGGATCAAGCCGGAACAGAGGCGTCTTTACACTAAATCCATCAGTGGATAGTGAATCTTTATCAAGCAGCCACTCTTTATTTTCTTTCCGCTCTTTTTTTGTTTTGTAATCAGCAGAAATTTTTTCATAGGTAAAATAGAGAAGTTCTTCCCTGGTAGCCATTTCTGGGTCATCCTGGATAATAATGGACGTTACATGGTCTTTTATAAAACTTGTTTTCATCTTTGTTGAGTAATAAGGATTATTCTCCGGTACTGTTGTTGGTAACAAAGGTTCTTGGGTCAGTTTTTCTGTAATACCTTTTTGTAACCGGCTGCAGGTAGCACCGGGAAGAATACAGCTGGTGACACCCAAATTGCAGGTTGTCCAGCCGGAAGTATTAGGTGCAGATGATTGAGGTGGTTCCGGCAGATCGAGATTTACATTCACGGAGAAAGTCCCTGTCTTGATACTTTGCAGGTCAAACCGTTTGTTGAATGTTCCGGCACCACTTACACCAGCTGGTGGAATTGGTAACACCTGAACCTCTCCACCGAGCATAGTTACAACGCCGGTAGTGGTGTTCATCACACTCAGAGTTGCGTTGGAAGGAAGGTTTTGTAATCCAGTGATCGTTACATCAACATAGGTTTTTTCTCCCTTCATCAGATTCAGTTTGCCGGCAGCCAGCTCCATATTGACTGCTGAGATTTTCTTCTCTGTTGTTTTATCTTTTTCCTCAACAGTTAAAGTATGTGGTCCGCTGGTGGTAGATGGCATTGCGCAAATGGTTTGCCGGGGAGATTCGGCCAGTATTTCCATGGCCCTGCCATCAAGACTGCATCTTGTATTAGAAGCGTCTCCGTCAAACTGCCCCTTGATAGGAATAGGTGAACTGGCAAGTACATGTGATGGGGCAATAATATTCCCTGGTTGTATAGGAGGGGTATTATTAACCTGGATCGGGATAGTAGAAATAACACCTCCCTTATCATCCAGTAATACAATAGATAAGCTGGCAGATGGTTGTATAAATTTTATCGTTTGTCGTTGTAATGAAACAGAACTGATGATAATATCACCCAGTTTCACTTTACATTTCTGTAATGACTGACCGTTCCTGTTCTTTTCTTTCTCAGTATTTCCATTCGGCTCTGCCAGCACCGTTCCTGAAATCACATCTCCCGGACGGATATCATCCGGCAGGTACACTTTAATGTTTCCTTGCGGCATATTGAACACTGCCGTTGTTAATCCTTTCTGGCTGCTGATCGTTTGTGCTATTGAATTTTTAGAAATGAAAAAAAAACAAAATAGAACTGCGGTGAAGTGAATGGTGGCTGGTCTCATAACTGTTAGTTTAATTTTAAATAAACTGGTACAGGAGACTTTCAGGGGGTATAAATGCGTTATAAGATACGAATTTTAACATCCTGTCAACCGGCAGAAAAGATTAATTTTAAAGCCGGTTAATATCCAAACTTAAAAAATCACCATAATGAGGATACAACGTATTGTATTTCTGTTTGTTTGCCTTCCATTCTTTTCAGAGGCACAATATAAAAGTAAGCTGACGGCCCAGCAATGGACAGACAGTGTGTTCAACAGCCTAAGTGATGATGAAAGGATCGCACAACTGATGGTGATCCGGGCACATTCTAATCTTGGTGCAGACCATGTGGCGAAAGTGACCAGTGATATTCAGAAATACAATGTGGGGGCCTTATGTTTTTTCCAGGGCGGACCTGTAAGGCAGGCCAGCCTCACCAATTTTTATCAAAGCATCGCCAAAACACCGCTGATGGTTACCATCGATGGTGAATGGGGGCTGGGAATGAGATTAGATAGCGTTACTAAATTTCCTTTTCAGTTAACACTGGGCTCCATCAATGATGAGAACCTTATTTACCGGATGGGGCTGGCCGTAGGCGACCAGTGCAAACGCATTGGTGTGCATGTGAACTATGCACCGGTGGTGGACATTAATAATAATCCCAACAATCCTGTTATCGGCTATCGTTCATTTGGCGAAGACAAAGACAAAGTGTCAAGATATGGAGTTGCCTATATGAAAGGAATGCAGGATGCAGGCATCATGGCCTGTGCCAAACATTTTCCCGGTCATGGTGATGTGGACGTGGATTCGCATTACGATCTCCCGGTTATTAATAAGAATATGACGCAACTGGACTCAATGGAACTGGTTCCGTTTAAAGCGGTGTTTGAGGCCGGTATCGGCAGTGTTATGATTGCTCACTTATATATTCCGGCAATTGATAAGACAGCTAATAAAGCTACTTCCATCTCAAAAAATAATGTTACTGACCTGCTGCGAAATAGTTTGCATTATAACGGCCTCACCTTTACAGATGCATTGGAAATGAAAGGTGTGGCAAAATATTTTCCCGGCGGCGCCATCGCTGTTGAAGCATTGATCGCCGGTAATGATATGTTGTGTTTGCCGGCCAGCGTTCCTGAAACCATCGAAGCGGTTAAAAAAGCTATCGCTGAAAAAAGATTAAGCTGGGATGATATCAATGCCAAAGTAAGAAAAGTGCTGATGTCGAAGTTTAATCTCGGCCTCAATCAAACCCGGTTTATTGATACCAATAATTTACTGGAAGACCTTAATGCAAAAACCGATGCTATCCGGAGGGAAGTCGCAGAGCACAGTATTACCATTCTTTCACAGTCAGGTATGAAGGCCTCCCGTACAGATTATGCACAGGTACCACTGACAGATAAACAAAAAAAGATCGCCTATGTGGGTATCGGTCTTACCGGGATAACTGACTTCGGAGAGCGGATGAAAAATGATCTGGATGCAAATGTGTTCCTGCTGTCATATAAAGATGGAAAAGAGAAAGCAGATGAAATATTGAAAGAAGTGCAAAAAGATGGTAAGTACGATGCCATCATTGTCGGTATTCATAACTATGCATTAAAACCGGCCGACAATTTTGGCCTGAGCCCCGTTGCCATCAAACTATATAAAGACTTAAACTTCATTAAAACCATCACCCTCACTTTTGGCAATGTGCTGGCCACAAAAAACTTTTGTGATGCATGGACACTGGTAGCCTGCTACCAGGATGATGCAATTACACAGCAAACTGCTGCAGATATACTGGAAGGAAAGATCGTTTCCATGGGCCGCTTGCCGGTGTCAGTCTGCAATTTCAAGTTTGGCGATGGGATAGTGCATGGCAGTGTAAAACCATCAAGAGAGGCCATCAAACAAAAACTTGTCGCAATAGATTCAATAGCACAGGATGGTGTTGCCCAAAAAGCATTTCCCGGTTGTGTGGTGCTGGCCGCTTACCAGGGCGATATTATTTATCACAAGGCTTTTGGAAATTACGAATATGGCAAATCGCCGGCCATGAGCCCCGAAAGTATTTTTGACCTTGCTTCAGTTACTAAAATATCTGCTACCACTGTTTCTGTAATGAAACTGTATGAGGAAGGAAAGATAAAACTGGACGGAAAGCTGAAGGATTATTTACCTTATACTAAAAACACCAATAAAGAAGACCTGAAAATTGGTGACATTCTTCTTCACCAGGCTGGCCTTGTTCCGTTCATTGCCTTTTATAAGGAAACGATTGATGGAACAACAGGAGCCCCCAATCCGGCTATCTATGCAAGCAAACCACAGAAAGGCTATGGTGTAAGGGTGGCAGAGAATATTTACCTGCGGAACGATTGGCAGGACACCATGATGTACCGCATTTTAAAAAGTCCGCTGGGGCAAAAAAGTAAATATGTGTACAGCGACAATGATTTTATTTTTCTCGGGAAGATCGTGGAAGAGATCACCGGTATGACATTGGATCAGTATGTACAGAAAACTTTCTATAATAAGATTGGTATGTACTCAACCGGTTTCAAACCCCGCAACCGTTTTCAGCTGGAGTGTTTGGTGCCGACAGAAACAGAAAAACATTTCCGCCAGCAAACAACAAGGGGCGATGTGCATGATGAAGGGGCTTCCATGTTCGGTGGTGTGGCCGGGCATGCAGGATTATTCTCCAACGCCTACGACCTGTCATTGCTTTACCAGATGTTATTGAACGGTGGCGAACTCAACGGAGAACGGTACCTGAAACCGGAAACAATAAAACTCTTTACATCTTATAATAGTAAGATCAGCCGCCGCGGACTGGGCTTTGATAAACCTGAAAAGGATAATCATATTCGCAGGGATCCATATCCTTCTGCATTGGCCTCTCCGGAAACCTTCGGGCATACCGGCTTCACCGGCACCTGTGTATGGGTGGATCCCGAATATGATCTTGTCTATATCTTTTTATCTAACCGTGTTTACCCAACAAGGGATAATGGTAAATTATCACAGATGGGCATAAGAGGGAAAATTCAGGATGCGATCTATAAGGCGTTGGGAGCTGTCCAATGATTCCTTGTCTTACCCTTGTTTATTATCCTTTCCCTGGTTCGGATTATTCGGCCGCTGTTGGTTATATTTCAAATCAATGGCGCAATCTGCTTAAATACTCCTCCCACTCTGCCAATCTCCCAGTTTTCTAAAAGTTCTGTTTTGTGCAACGATGCCCATTCCGTTACCAAACCTAAAACCCTCGGTGGTAAATAGCCAACATCAACTGAGAGGTCTTCAATCAATATCTCTGCTTCAAATTCTCCATATACTGCATGAAAGTGTGGTGGATTATGATCCCTGTAATACGAAATAGATAACGATACCAAGAAAACGGCTAATGGACGGCATTTGCCTTTATTTTAAACTGGCTGTAGGTTATTTCCTTTATTTGCAGGTAACAGTTCAGTGTATCAATGTCTATGTTTCCAGGCCAGGCTATAGCGCCGGATTCTTTGTCTATAAAAACTTTGCTGAAATGATCGTCTTTCTCCCAGGCTGTAAACACTCCCTTACCTGCCATATCAGAAACATCCACAATACCATTTACCCCATCATCAAATACCAGGTTGAGTTTGTATTTTCCCAAAGGAACAACAGATATTAGACCGGGTAGTTTCATAATGTAAAACTAATATTTATCAGGATAAACTGAAAGTTATAACTTATCCTTCCCCTGGTTCGGGTTATTCGGCCGCTGTTGGTTCCTGTTTGGATTATTCGGCCGTTGCTGATTGCGGTTCGGGTTATTCGGCCGCTGTTGATTACCACCGCCGCTTTGTTGGTTGCGTTGCTGGTTACCACCACCTTGCTGTCTTCTTTGCTGACCACCACCCTGGCCCTGTTGCTGAGCGCCACCTTGCTGCCCTTGATTTCTTGTTCCTTGCCCCCTGTTCCTTGAAGATTGTTGCTGCTGTTTCTTTTTCTTATCCGCCTTTTCTAATGTACGAAGACTGATCTGTCCCACCAGTTCCACAAACTCCGGTTCTTTCTCCACTGCCTTTGATGAAACCACTTCCACCGGCTCCAGTTCTTCAGGACGGATGCCCTGCTGGTTCAGCGTTTTTATTTTCTGTACTCTTTCTATACTCAATGGGTATTGCTTATTGCTGTCAGGCAAGGTGTACCACATCAGGTTTTTGAAAATATCTTTTTTGATAAGGAAGGCATTGCCCTTCGCCACCTGTATCACATCACAGTTATCAGGAAAATGCTGCAACGCATCTAAATAAGTATCCAGCTCATAATTCAAACAGCATTTCAAGCGGCCGCATTGTCCGCTCAGCTTGGTTTGATTGATGGAAAGATTTTGATAACGGGCCGCTGCCGTGTTCACCGACTTGAAATCCGTTAACCAGGTACTACAGCAAAGTTCACGGCCGCAACTGCCAATACCGCCAACCTTTCCTGCCTCCTGTCTTGCACCGATCTGCCGCATCTCCACCTTCACCCTGAACTCAGATGCATACACTTTGATCAGTTCCCGGAAATCCACACGGCCATCAGCTATATAAAAGAAAGTAGCCTTGCGTCCGTCAGCCTGCATCTCCACCTGGCTGATCTTCATATCTAATTTCAGTTGCCTCGCAATAGCCCGGCTGCGGATCACCGCTTCCGGTTCTCTCGCCTTATTTTGTTTCCAGGTATCTATATCACGGTCCGTGGCAATACGTAATACTTTTTTCATTTCAGGGTTGTCTTCCTTCACCCCCCGCTTCTTCATTTGCAGCCGCACTATTTCACCTGTCAGCGATACTTCTCCTACATCAAAACCACTCACACCTTCCACCGCCACCAGGTCACCTTTCTCATAAGGCTGTAAAGCAGGGTTACGGAAAAAATCTTTCCGGGTTCCCTGGTTAAAGGTTACTTCCATCACCTTGCAGGCACTGGCCATATCACTGATGGGCAGGTTGCGCAACCAGTCATGGGTGTTCATACGGTTACATCCGCCGGTACTGCACCCGCCGTTGCTCTTACATCCTCCCGGTTTACCGTTACTGGCGGTACTGCAACTTGTACAACTCATGTATACAACGAATAAATGTTGAATGAATAACTACTGATTGAGGAGATAATGAACCCGGCTGCAGAATTACTATCAGGCTTCTGTTGCGTCGCACTCTTCAGCGTTCGGTAATTCTACTGCACAGGAAATGCCCGTAGCCGATAAGTGTGAGACTTTTATATCTTGAAACAACAGATGAAGCATTTTAGAAATTCAGGACTTCAGGGCTCTTACTCACTATCCGGTTTTCACCGCCTCTATCCTCAATCTTTCAAAAATACAATCTTATCCTGAATAATTACAGGGAACTCTTGGAGGGTGCTAAACCCGTCCGGGAGGTTGACACGGAAGCCCGGCAGCTCAAATAAATACCACCTTATCCTGTATAATATGGTATAGCTTGATCGTCAGGGCATGAAAAAGCATTTTCCCATGGGCATTCCTTTCTATATAATAACTGGCCCGGTCAAGCTCCTCGATAATGGCCTGCTGCTGCTCAATACCGGCTATTTTATTCAATCTTTCAGCAAAATCTCTCTCTTTTTCGCCAATATTCAGCTTTTCACCCATGATGCGGTAATGGATGGCCTGTTCCAGCAGGTGGTTAAAATATCGCAGAAACTGCTTCTGCTTTTCCCGCCCCATCCGGCTTATTTCCTCCACCCATTTGGTCTGGGCCACCGGCCCGGTTTTCAAAATGGCATTCAACCACTCCCGCAGCAAGCTCTGCCAGTCCTCCTCCGCATGTTGTACTAATTGCAATGCCTCATGATAATTACCCTCACTTACACTGGCCACCTGCCGGGCAATAGCCGGTTCGGTCTTGTTCCGGCTGATGAGTGCTTCCTCGATCACCGAAGTCTCTAAGGCTGGTATCTTAATTAACTGGCACCGGCTTACAATGGTTTGCAACACCTGTGCTTCATTTTCTGTAACCAGTATGAACAGCGTATTGGGCGGCGGCTCTTCTATCAGTTTTAATAGTTTATTTCCCTCCGTTCCCAGCATCTCCGGCATCCACATGATTAAGATCTTGTACTCACTCTCAAAACTTTTCAAACTCAGCTTGCGGATAATATCATTGCATTCTTCCGCCGTTATCTTTCCCTGGCTGTTATCTTTTTCTTTGATCTGTTCTATCCAGTCAAACAAATTACCATACGGACTTAGTTTGATGAAATCTCTCCAGTCAGCAATATAATCTGTGGCAACAGGTTTATCCCCGGCCTTCTTCGTAACCGTAGGATACGAAAAATGAATATCGGGGTGAACTAACTGTGCTGCCTTCTGGCAGGCAGGGCATACTCCGCAGGAATCACTAAGTACCGGCCGCTCTGCTGTCGCTGCGGGTAACTCATCTCCAAACAATGAAGGCCCTGCTTGTATGGCCGTATTCTTCCCGTTTACTTTTTCGCAAACAAGGTATTGCGCAAATGCAAGGGCAAGCGATAAAGAACCGCTTCCTTCTTTTCCCAAAAACAATAAAGCATGACTGAGGCGGTTATGCTGCACCAGCTCTGCCAGTTGTTTTTTTACTTCCTGTTGACCGATGATGTCGGAGAATTGCATGGACAGCGAAAGTAAACTTTCTGCAATAAAAAAGCGGCGCTGAAAATATCAGCAACCGCTTTCCTTTATAATTTTTTGAATCTATGGAACCTTAGTTCTTCAAATACTTCAGCACCTCTTCACTCATCGGGTTCGATTTGTGATGAAACACAGCGATCAGCTTACCGTTCTCATCCAGCAGGAACTTGGTGAAATTCCAGATAACAGGGTCTTGTAAAAACCTTTTCCATACCAGGTCTTTTGAATTATCGGCTGGCACACTCTTCGCCATTTCTTTGGATTGCTCGATCAGGAATTTGAACAAAGGATGTGTATCATCACCTTTTACTGAAATTTTTTCTGCCATCGGGAATGTAACACCATAATTCTTGGTGCAGAATTCTTTGATGTCTTCATTGGTACCCGGTTCCTGCTCACCAAAATTATTGGCCGGAAAACCAACGATCACCAGTTTATCCTTGTATTGTTCATACAACTTTTCCAGCTCTGCATACTGCGGGGTGTTGCCACACTTGGATGCTGTATTAACGATCATGATCTTCTTGCCTTTGAATGCAGAGAAGTCAATATCGTTTCCGTCAAGACCGGCTACTTTAAAATCATAAATAGAACCACCGGTTAATGTTGTCGCTAAGATCATAGCAAGAAATAATGCTTTCATGATTGAAGGGTTAAGTTCAGGGGAATAACAAAGTTATACCAACTTGGTTCTAAAACGGGTAAAATTATCGGACCGTTGCTTCTAATGCTGGCGGTCAGTCAAAATACTCGTATTCATACTCTTGAACATACTTTATTTTTCCGTCGGTCCGGGTCACCTCCCGTATAATATTGCCCGCAGGGTCATATGTATATTCATGGGTGGTAATTTCTTTTCCGGCCAGGTTGCTGAAGATGGACCGTGTCTGGTTTCCCAAAGAATCATATTCATAGATAAACTGGTGATGGAACTCTCCTTTGTCTTCGTAAGCTGTTTTTTTTATCTCCTTGCCTTCTTCATTGAAACTCGTCACATATCTCATAAAAACAGCAGGGGAGTTAAAACTGTACCTGATGATCAGCTCCGTCTGCCTGCCCAGGCTGTCATAGATCCTTATCTTATAATCGGAAGGACGGCCATATTCGTAGTGGGTACAGTAAGCCGTGTCCTGCTTGTAAACATATTCGATATGATTTTTGTAACGGTTATCCAGTGTTCTTGATTCACTTCTTATTTTCCGCCCCTTGTTATCATAGGTATATAGAAATATGGTGTTATAGGCTGTATCCTCTTTATTGTCTTCAATATTCTTAAGCAGTTTGCCCTTCTCATCATAGAACCAGCTGTACTCAGCATCAACCGTTCCGTTCATTCTCGTTCTTTTCATCCGGGTGATATGTAATACTGAATCATAAGTATAGTCATTGAAAAACCCATTTGTATAATGAACATATGATTGTTTAAGCAACCCGTTTGCAGTGAACTCTTCCCTGGTTTGCAATATGCGGTCACTGCCGGTGCTGTCCGACTTATATTCTTTTATCGTTTTTACCCGGCCCTTTAATCCAAGGGTTTTCCAGGTAATATTTTGGTCTTGTGCATGGCTGGTAAAACAGAACAATAATAACAGGGATACAGGCACTGCTTTCATGAAGGGCTTATTACTGCTTTTCAAAACATCCAAGATCTGGTAATCCCACCGGCCTCGGTTTGCCATCCAGGTCCGCGGCTATGCCGGCATTAATGCCTTTATTCAATGCAGGCGAACTGGCCTTCAGCCTGAAATCATAATAGTTCCTGGATGTATTCACACTGTCGAACTGCGGCGACTGGTTATTGATGAGCTGGTTACTCGTAATATTCGCCGGGGTGGTCTGCACCTTCCACAGGTTGTAGTCGAAGTTTACATTGAAAGTAGTGGCACCGCTTTTAGCAACCACCACTTCATCATTCACCAGTCCATTATCTCCCCAGAAGATACAATTGCGGAATACAGCATTCAGGTTCGCCGTTACCGGTGTATTGTTGACGCTGATAAAATTGCTGACCACTAATACAGGGTCACGGTGATCAATAAAGCGGTTGGCATAGGTTACCACTGTGCAATGGGTGAACTGGTAATCACCGCCCTTTACAAGAAATAAATTCTTACCGCAATTGCTCACTAAACAATTCCTTGCTCTTACACTGGAGTTCAGGGATATAATACCGGCATCATAGGCATTGTCGATCACACATTCATTTAGTATAAGTTTTGGATTGGCATTCGGTGAAGGGTCCTGCAACGCTACCGCCTGGTAAGCATTCCTTATATCAGCATAGGTAAATACATTATCCTTCGAACCGGGTTGAAAGAATATACCCGGCCAGCTGGCAGGATAATCCCTGTACGGCTCGTCTAACCGGTCTCCGCGGAAATACACCCTGTCTGCAGTATCCTTCAGTCCGTTCACTACTAAACTTCCGTTCACTACGATCGGCGCATCAGCATGAACATAAATACGGCAGCCTTTATTAATGGTCAGCGTTTGATTGGCATTGATCAGTAAAGAACCCAGTAGCACATACGGCAGATCATTATTCCATGTTTCATTCACAGCTACCACTTTGTCCCGAAGGAAATGTGCATTCTGCCCCCATGCTTCTAATTGTACTAATCGTTTGTTACCATTAAAACTTACTTCAATACTGTCCCGTAATATAAAAGGAAGATTAGCGGCACTTGGGTTCACATTCACCTGTGCAAACACATACAGGCTGTCATTGGCTCCAATTTCAATATTGCTGAACTGTGTGCCCGGTGTTCCGTCCACATTCATCTTAAAAACAGAACCGGCACCACCCATCAGTTTCAAAGACGAAAGACGGATCTTCTGGTTGTTCTCATTAATGATCTTGAATGTGCGGTAAGTGGAACCGGCGGTTACAAAAACAGTATCATACTTTAAAGTGTCTGCAGTAATAGTGACCCTTGCATCAGCTGAAGTAATAAAAGAATCCTTCCGGCAGGAAATAAGAATGGTCAGTAAGCATACGGTAAGTATTCCGGGTATCTTCATTGTATCAAAAATAACAGAACTAATTGAGATTACTTGGAAGCAACACAAAAGGCAGCCAAACTCAGTTTCACTCCTTCAACCTGCAGCAGTTCATTACCACAGGATTCCAGTGTGGCACCGGTGGTTACCACATCATCTACCAGCAATACATGCTTATTCCGTAGGGCATCAGCATTTGTAAGAATGAATTTTCCTTCCATATTCTTCCATCGTTCTATTCTTCCTTTTTTTGTTTGCGTCTCGGTATGCTGCGGACGGGTGATCACTTTATCCAGTACCGGGATGCCCATGCTTTCAGCCATCCCTTCACACAAAACTGTTGACTGGTTATAGCCTCTCTTCTTTTCTTTATCGGGAAACAGGGGTAGGGGTACCAGCACATCCGCATCTGCAAATCGTTCTGCTTTTTTGAGCTGTTCTCCCATCATTCGTCCAAACTGCAGCCCGATCTCTTTATCTCCTTTGTATTTGAACTGGTGCATCAGGTGCTGCATCAGCGATTCTTTGGTAAAATAAAATTGGGCAGTGGCACCATTCAAAGGCAAACGTCCCCAAAAAAGATTTTCGACGGGGTTATCTGCCTGCCGCTCAAAATTGGTCTCCGGCATCGCTTCCACACATCGCATACACAGTACATTTTCTTTATGCAGCAGGTCACTGCCGCATCCCGCACAGATATGCGGAAAGAATAAGTGTACGACCGAGTTTGTTATTTCTTTTAGTCCCGTCATTAGAATAAATGCTTATACACTTCTTCCACTCTTCCCATCAGCACCACATCAATATTGAATTTCTGTTTGCTCAATCCTTTTTGATTGTATTTGGATACAATGATTTTTTCAAATCCTAACTTCTCTGCTTCGGCAATTCGCTGGTCAATTCTGTTCACGGCCCTGATCTCTCCGCTTAATCCCACTTCACCGGCAAAACAAATATGCTGCGGCAGCGGCACATCTTCATAAGAAGATAACAAAGCACATAATACAGCAAGATCAATGGAAGGGTCTTCTACTTTAATACCACCGGCAATATTTAAGAACACATCCTTCATCCCGAAATGAAAGCCGCCTCTTTTTTCTAATACGGCTAACAGCAATTGTAAACGGCGCAGGTCAAAACCACTTACCGTCCGCTGTGGTGTTCCATACACTGATTGGGTAACCAACGCCTGCACTTCTATCAGCAACGGTCGCATTCCTTCAATAGTGGCGGCAATGGCAATACCACTCAGCTGGTCTTCTTTCTGTGTGATTAATATTTCACTCGGGTTCAGTACTCCCCTCATGCCTTCATCTGTCATTTCATAAATACCTAATTCGGCAGTGCTGCCAAAACGGTTCTTCAATGTTCTCAGTATCCGGTAGGCATAATGACGGTCGCCTTCAAACTGCAAAACTGTATCTACCATGTGCTCCAGGATCTTCGGCCCTGCAATACTTCCGTCTTTGGTGATATGCCCGATAAGAAAGACCGGTGTATTGGTCTCCTTCGCAAATCGTTGAAACTCGGCCGCACATTCCCTTATCTGCGATACACTCCCCGGCGATGAATCAATGAATGATGTATGCAATGTTTGTATCGAATCCACAATGACTAACTGCGGCTTCAGCTTTTTTATTTCCTGGAAAATAGTTTGTGTGGATGTTTCGGTGAGCAAATAAAAGTTTTCATTCTTCAATCCTAACCGGTCTGCTCTCATTTTTATTTGCTGCTCACTTTCTTCACCGCTTACATACAACACAGAAACATCTTTCAGCCATAATCCGTTTTGCAGGAACAATGTTGATTTGCCAATGCCCGGTTCACCGGCTACTAACACTAAACTTCCCGGAACAATACCGCCACCTAACACACGGTTCAGTTCCGCATCCGATGTTGGCAATCTTCTTTCTTCACTGCTTTTTATTTCACTTAAGGAGATCGTCTTGCTCGTTCTTTTCTCATCATTATAATCTTTCCAGCCATTATTATTTTGCGAATTGTCTTTTTGCATCAGCTCTTCAACAAATGTATTCCACTGACCGCATGATGGACATTGACCTGCCCATTTCACACTTTCATAGCCGCAGTTCTGACAAAAAAAAGATGTCTTTACCTTACTCATGCAATAAAATTAATCCTTTGAAAACTCTTTATTAAAATGTTTGAACAATGATTACTGATCAAACACAACTTTCAGCAAAAAAATGTGATAAATGATGAAGAGAATGAAGTATGAAGCGATAGATTTTTTATCGCCCTTTATAAAATGTAAAAAGGGCCAATCTTACGATCGACCCTCTTACTTACTAACCCATTAAATTCTATTGCTAAGTTACAATTAAGACCCACATTTCAAAATAAATTTTTGCCGCTGTGAATAACTTCCGGGGGTCATAACAGGGCAAAACCCTCTTTTTTTGATCATCTAAAAATCATTGTAAATTATTGTATAACAATATATTATACAAGTTGTCAAATATGTAACAAACTCTTTATCAGGCTTTATTGTTATCACATAATTAAGTTTTGGAATGACAAAACGGCTGAAAAAAAGCCCCTTGCAGAAATGGTAATAAATTTGATATAAAACAAGCTATTAAAACAATTTACTATGATGATGTCGAATGAGATTTTTATCGTTTCCCTGGTGTTTTTGGGCATCAGTTTCCTGGTCTCGGCCATCCTGAAAAGCAAGTTCACCAAATACAGTAAAATAGGCCTCGCCAACGGTCTTTCAGGCCGGGAAATTGCCGAAAAAATGCTCCGGGAAAACGGCATTTATGATGTGAAAGTGACCTCCGTGGAAGGCTTTCTGTCCGACCACTATAACCCCGCTAATAAAACCGTGAACCTCAGCCCCGATGTGTACAACGGAACCAGCGTTTCGGCCGCCGCCGTGGCTGCCCATGAATGCGGCCATGCCGTTCAGCATGCCACTTCGTATGGGCCATTGATGCTCAGGAGCAAGATGGTGCCGGCCGTTCAGTGGAGCTCCATGCTCGTAAACTGGATCCTGCTCGCAGGCATGATTGTGCTGGCTACCACCAATAACCCGACGGTGCTCCTTATCGGTATTATAATAATGAGTGTTACAGTATTATTTACCCTCATTACCCTGCCGGTGGAGTTTGATGCCAGCAAAAGGGCCCTGGCCTGGCTCGACAGGACCAATGTGACCAACAGTGAGGAATACCCCAAAGCCAAAGATGCCCTGAAATGGGCTGCTACCACCTACGTCGTGGCAGCACTGGCAGCCGTGGTCACCCTTATTCAATATATAATGATATACCTCGGCAGCCGCGACAGGAACTAAAGACCTGGTAGCAGGATGATATAAATGCATAAAACGCCGGAGCAAGGCTCCGGCGTTCTTCATTCTATTCTTTCTCTCACATAAGTGCATAAAAAAACGCCGGAGTCTTCAACTTCAGCGTTCCTAATTCCTTGTTCCTTGTTTGATATTTTTTACAGCTTGATCTCTTCGTCATGCTGATCGAAGAACTTGTACTCCGTCAGGTGGTAATTGCTGTCCTGCTCCAGCCGGGTCTTCTGGCCAAACTTCTTCTTCCACTTCGCCATCTTGGTCGACCACGGCCACCCCTTCGTCAGGTAAGCATATAAGATAGGATGAACAACCAGCTTCAGGTTGCCATTCTTATGCGTAATAAGATAACTGAGGTTCTTTTCTATTTCATCCTCCAGCAACAAGGTGGACGATATCTTGCCGGTACCATTGCAACTCGGGCAAACCTCCTGGGTATTGATGTTCATCTCCGGCTTCATCCGCTGGCGGGTCACCTGCATTATGCCGAACTTGGAAATAGGAAGCACCGCATGTTTAGCCCTGTCCGGCGCCATAAACTCCTCCATTTTCTCCACCAGCTTCCGCTTGTTATCCGGAAGCTTCATATCAATAAAATCAATAACGATGATACCACCCAGGTCTCGTAACCGCATCTGCCGGGCAATCTCTTCGGCCGCTTCCAGGTTTGTCTCCAGTGCATTCTGCTCCTGGTTATTGCTTACACTCTTATAACCGCTGTTCACATCGATGACATGCAGGGCTTCTGTATGTTCAATGATGAGGTAAGCACCGCTGTCCATATTCACTGTTTTACCAAACGAAGATTTTACCTGCTTGGTAATACCAAACGAATCAAAAATAGGAGAGCCGTTCTGGTAATAGGAAACAATATCCGCTTTCTCAGGGGCTATACGTTGTATATAATTCTTGGTATCGGTAAAAATAGTACGGTCGTTGACGACGATCTTATTGAAGTCTTCATTCAGCAGGTCACGCAGCATACTGGTGGCCTTTGTTTGCTCACTCAGTATCTTGGCCGGTGCCACCGCACCTTTCAGGTTCTTTTGAATGCTGTCCCACATGGCTACTAAGGCACTAAGGTCTTCATGCAGCTCAGCAGTATTCTTGCCTTCGGCAGCCGTACGTACGATTACGCCAAAGTTTTTCGACTTAATGGCTTCTACTATCTTCTGTAGTCGCTTTCTTTCTTCTGATGAATGTATTTTTCTTGATACCGCAACGATATCATTGAAAGGAGTTAGCACAACAAACCTGCCGGGCAGCGATATCTCGCAACTCAGTCTCGGCCCCTTGGCAGCAATCGGTTCTTTTAATATCTGCACAAGGATATTCGGCTTACCACCCAATACCTCGTTGATCTTTCCTGTCTTGATGATCTCCGCCTCAACGGTAAATTTGGAAAAGTCCAGCCCTGTCTCACTCTTGTCGTTCATGCACATATTGGTGAACTTCAGCAACGACTTCGCATAAGGGCTCAGGTCCGTATAGTGAAGAAATGCATCCTTCTCAAAACCAACATCCACAAAAGCCGCATTCAGACCGGGTATCAGTTTTTTCACTTTGCCCAGGTACAGGTCGCCTACGGCAAAACGGGCATCGCTTTTTTCGCTATGCAGTTCTACCAGCTTCTTGTCTTCCAGCAGGGCTATCTCTACTCCCTGCGGCGCTGAATTAATAATAAGTTCTTTGTTCATTACAGCTTAAAATGATTCACCTTGATGCTGTAAAACACCAGTTGCCGTTAATCCGTTTGGAATGCGGTGTTGCAACTGTAAAATTTATTGCGAGTAAAATTGGCGGGGTGCAAACTTATACGGCAAACAACCGGTGGACTGAGTTCTTGTAATAAAGTGATTGGTCAGTTAGCTGGCAGACCTTACGCAACAAATGCAATGGTCCGGTTAACTAATTGACCAATCAGCCAATTACTTGTTCCTCTTCTTATGACGGTTCTTTCTCAGTCTTTTTTTACGCTTATGCGTCGCAATTTTATGACGCTTCCTTTTTTTACCACAAGGCATACTCAAATAATTTTTTAATAACGTTTATAAATAAGTTTATTCAACTTCTACTTTGAAAGCTCCTCGATCCTTTTCTCAATCGCCTTTTTCAATTCAGGCTCCTTGGCTAAGGGAAGGCTCTTTTGATACCATATCACCGCTTTCTTCTTTTCCGACATCCGCTCATACACATCCGCCAGCAGCAATATCGGGTCTATATCTCCCGGCTTCATCCGGTTTACCGTTTCTAAACGGCTGATCGCTTTATCGTATTGCCCGGACAACAGCGACCCCCTCGCCAGCATCATCTGTGCATACACATTGGTACTGTCTTTCTCCGCTACTTCCCTGATCTTCAGTATCCCTTCCATCGGTGTGGCAGAGATCTCGCCAAACAGGTAGCAGGCCCCCAGGCCCACTTTTGCTGAATCATTCGCCGGGTTTATCTTCAAAGATCGTTCAAACAGGTCCTTCGCCTGCATCGCCTTCCACTGTCTCCGCTGTGCCACTTCGTCACTTTGCAGGTTATCTAAAAACAGTTGGGCGGCAAAGGTGAGGCTTTTTTCCGAATTTTCCAATCTGGCAGCCTCCCCGGTGTACCAGGCATACGGCATAAATGAATTGATAGTATCTGCCCAAAACCTCGCTAACTGGTGGTAAACATGTATTTGCTGGTCCTTTACATCTCCACGGGAAATAGAATTTTCCAGTGTATTTATTCTCACCACCTGCTCCGGTGTCAGTTGCTGCTTCGCTGCTATCAGTATACTGTCAATGGATAAGGCCGGCTGTGCAGGACCATGGTCATGCCCGTCACCGGGACCATGCTGCTCCGTGGCAACAATGGCTTTTTTCTTGGGGGTCGTTCTTACAAAAAAATAGATACCTGCCGTTAACAGCAGGCCGATAGCGATTGTAATAAGCTGGGGCCTCTTCACAGTTAATAAAATTGGTGGCAAAGGTACTGGTAAATAGGTTTCCTATACTTAATAAAGACTGGTTCGGCAGGTTCTCCAAAGTCCCGTAAACCTTTCTTCATATTTCTTACATTTAGCCACCGTTTCCAACGGCTTATCTATATTAGTTATACCAAAACCACTGCAACATGTATCAACGTAGTAGCTTACCCTTACTGATCTTCGTTTTCTCCGTTCTTGCTTCCTGTGGCGGAAAAAAAACGGCAACCGCTGATGTACAGGCAAAAGATACAAATACAATAAAGCAAACAGCTGATCAGCTGAGTAATAACGCAGACACTTCGTTGTCATCACTGAAACCACTCTTGGAAAAAGAGCTTGATAAATGGATACATTCTTTTAAGAACTTTAATCTCGATTCCTTTCACCAGTCGGATGTACGGGAGTTCCGGGAAGATGACTATCAGCCGGTGGATGACCTTCGCCAGTTCTATGAACTCTACAAACCATCGCTTTGCTATTCCCCGGACAGCAGCCAGTTCATCGACCTGCACAGCAACGGTATATCGCTTGAGAAAAAAGGAAAAAAGATTGTCGCCATCGGCGATGTGGACCAGGGTGTAACACTTTGCAATCTTCAAACAAAAAGCTGGAAGACTATTATAGCTTTCGGCCCTTCTGCAATAATGGAAGAAGCCGTATGGATATCACCTGCCGGATTCATCCTGGCAGGTATTATGCAAAACGATGAAGGTAAACAACAGCCGGTATTGCTGCTGGGCAATACAGGTAAAAGATCATTCCGTTGGTTTGAAGCAAATTGTACAAGGGATGAGGCAGCAAAATATGAAGCCAGCGGCCTCAGCAAACTTAAGATCGATGAATGGGAGTGATGCTAATTCGCATCTTCACCCGGGCCGGCATCCGGCTTGGGCTCTTTCAGCTTCTTTACTTCTGCCACAAATTCTTTGGCAGGCTTGAATGCAGGGATATAATGTTCCGGGATATGTACTGCAATGTTCTTCTTGATGTTACGGCCGATCTTCGCCGCTCTTTTCTTCGTAATAAAACTTCCGAAGCCACGGATATAAATGTTTTCGCCAGCGGCAAGGGTGTCTTTTACTTCCTTGAACATAGTCTCAAGGGTTACAAGCACATCTACCTTGGGTATGCCTGTTTTTTCAGAAATCTGATTTACCAGGTCGGCTTTTCTCATTGTTGCAGGTTTTTAGTGGTTTTACGAACACCAATTTATGATAAAATAATATGATAGTCAACTAAATAGGCATAATTTTTTTCACCATCGCCACCACCAATACCTGCAAAAAGCCGGATATTTACCCCTGCAAACCCTAAATAACCTCTCTTTTTGATGAACAACACCCCTGCCCGCCCGGCAAAAAATAAATTCACCGCCCTCTTATTAAAGTGGAACCGGGAAAAGAACAACCGGCAAATGCCCTGGAAAGGGGAGAAGGATCCTTACAGGATCTGGCTCAGCGAGATCATCCTGCAGCAGACAAGGGTGGAGCAGGGACTTAATTATTATAACAACTTCATCAAAACCTTTCCCGATGTTCATTCACTGGCCAAAGCTCCCGACGCAAAAGTTTTTAAACTATGGGAAGGCCTCGGCTACTATACCCGTTGCCGCAATCTTATCGCCTCCGCAAAATATATTTCAAAAGAGTTGAAAGGAAAATTTCCTGCTACCTATGATGATATCAAAGCATTGAAAGGAGTGGGGCCTTACACCGCCGCCGCTATCGCTTCTTTTGCATTCAGCCTGCCGCATGCTGTTGTGGATGGTAATGTGTTCCGGGTATTGGCAAGAATATTTGGTATCGATACACCCACCGATTCCACAGAAGGAAGAAAAATATTTACGGCCCTTGCAGAAGAACTGCTCGATAAAAAACAACCCGGTTTGTATAACCAGGCCATCATGGATTTTGGTGCCGTTGTCTGCAAACCCGCAGCACCGCTTTGCAGCAACTGTGTCTTTAATAAAACCTGTGTGGCATACCGGGATAATAAAGTGGCGCTATTGCCTGTCAAAGAAAAAAAGATAACGATAAAGAAACGATGGTTCTGGTATTTAGTGCTGCATTACAAAAATGATATTTTTATCCGGCAGCGTACTGAAAAAGATATCTGGCAGGGGTTGTACGAATTCCCGCTGATTGAAACAATGAATGAAACAACGGTAACAGTCCTTTTAAAACAGGCTGAAAAAAACAACTGGCTGTCCAAAGGTTCTTATGAAATCAAATCCGTTTCTCCTTTGTATAAACAACAGCTTTCTCACCAGCTGATAGCGGGACAGTTCATCACCATACAACTGACAAGAATACCTGCTGCCGGTAACAATTGGATGCGGGTGTCAAAGAAAACGCCGGACCGCTATGCTTTTCCGCAGTTCATTAATCAATACCTGAAGGCATCCATCCGGGCAACGGCATTGTTCTGATACCTCTCTACGGCAAATAATTTTCATACACTCTGTATGCTCCATCCATGCATCGTGGATGCAGCACAGGAAAAGGATTTTTTAACCGTAGAAAACGCTAAGGATTCGTGGAGGTCGCAGAGAGGTTTCGTCTGTCAGTTAATTCTCTATATTCTTTGCGATTTTTTTCTCTTCGTCCTCTGCGGTTAATTTTCTTCACTGGTGAGACAAGCCTTAATTGCTTTTCTTCATCTCTTCCAGCATCCGTCTCGCATTATTGCCTGTTTCGCCATTCGGGTCAAGACTGATGGCTTTGTTATAATATTCAATCGCCTTGTCTTTGTTGCCTGCTTTCCAGTTGGCTTCAGCAAAACTGTCCCATGCATTGGCCGACTGAGGGTATAGTTTGGTGACTAATCCGAAAATATATACTGCTTCCTTCACCTGGTTATTGCCCATTAACCGGTAGCCAGCATCATTGAACTGCGTTTCAAAATTGATATAACGGTACATGGGGTCGGAAGTGATCTTCTTTGCTTCTGCTTCCAGTTCATTCATCTTTCCCGCCATGAATAATTCCCGCAGGTAACCTACCGGATCGTTTATCACCGCTTTACCGGCAAAGTTCAGACAGGCATCCAGCATGGGGTCTTTGTTTGTTTTGTATTCAGCGGCACTCATATCCACTGCCAGTTGCGGGGCCAGCCAGTCATTATTTTCCCATTGCGGTTTATCCTGCCACCAGGCAAAGGAAAGAAACACAGGGATGCCTGTTTTTGGCAAAACCACCCGGCGGTTATCACCATAAAAATTGATGTTCTCTGCTGTAGGCTCGCCTACAAAGATGGCATTGGTGTAATTGCTGAATTCATTCACTAAGTTCTGGCACGCAGAGAAAGTACGCCGGCCGATGATGACAAACAGCTTTCCCGGCTGGTTGATCTTTTTACTTTCAATGATGCCGGTAACCACCGGTTTGTTTTTATAGTTATTGCCACCGCCGTTCAGCCGAACATCAATCACTAATTTCTCCACGTCATTCTTGTCAATGAACTCAAATACTTTTTTATAAAAAGCGGCGATGGTCTCATCTTTATCATCCAGTACCTGGCTCTGGCGCACATACACGGTCTTTTTATCAGCGATGTATTCGTAATAATAATTCTTTGCGAGGTTCTTCAGGTAATAGGGAATGGAAGCGGCATCCCTCATGCTCAGCCAGTCGCCGCCGGTTTTGGCAAAGCCATAATCCCTTGGCAGGTGAAAACCTTCAATGCCTTCCAGCGACTGTTCAAAAACCTTCCCGTCTTTTTCAAATGTGAAACTGACAGTAGCTTTTAATTGTTTGGTGATGCCCTGTGCATGCAATGCTTCGGGGATGGCGAGAAAGTCAAGGCCATAGCCTTTGAAGTACTGGTCATTCTCCGAAGGCACCAACGGTTTTATTTTTTCCAGCGCCTCCTGTACAGGCATGCCTTCCACTTTCAGCAGTTTGGCGCCGACGATGTTCGCATATTTTTTATCCGCCCCTTCGGCATAGAGCCCATCGCTGAACCAGTAGAAGTTGACCGGCGCCACATGATATTTAAAAGGGCTGAAGCGCCAGCCCAACGCTGTATGTCCGTATTTGAACAGAGATACTATGCGGCCCAGCCCGGCAATGCGTTCATGATCCTGCATAGCGGGCATGGCCTGGTGAAGTTTTTCCACGGCGGCATCAAAATCTTTATCTGTTATTTTTTTAAAGAGGAAGGAATAATCTTTATGCACCGTCTGCTGCAGGAAACGCAGGTCGGCTTGCCAGTCGGCGGCCGTAAGCTTCGCAGCATTTATAGTTGTGGAAGACTGCGGGTTGCCGTGATCTGCCTGCGCCTGCATTTTTACCATCAATGCAGCACTGAACAGCAGTAATAAGAGTTTTTGCATGGCTTTGTTTTTATAAATGTATTATATAGCAGCAGCCCCGGCCCGGCATTTTATATTAATGGCCGGGGCGTGGCATATATGGCGGTGTGACGTACAGGAACGGGAGAGAGTTACAGGTTTATTTACCGTTCATGGAAAGGCCATCGGTACGGAAGTTTTGAAAAAACCGGTAGTAAAAGATAACTGGCAATGGTTCAGCAAAAACAAAAGGCGCAACTATGCTTTCCACAACTCATCAACCAGTATTTAAAAGAAGAAGTGCAGCAGCTGTTACTGGTGTAAGCAATGATGTAAACTAAAAATTCATATTTACAACCGTAACCGAATTTCTGTTACAAACTACAGAATCGGTGATCTCGGCCCTGGTTCCATTGGGATATACTTTGTCAATAATGATCTTCGTATAAAGGCCCGCAACCGTCTTGATGTTTAAGACGGTATCACCCGTTATGTTTGGGGCGGTTCCAAAATAGTCATATTGATGGATGAACTCACCGGTCGCCGTTGCTTTCCATATATGCAAAATATTTAAATGCTGCATTACATCCGTTTGTACCCGGTGCAGCCGCAACTGCAGATCGGCTTTCGGGTAATAGGCAACATCAATGCGGTTGTTCTGCGCCAGGTCAGTTTTTTCAATAACTCTCGGAAACAATTCAAAATGGGTGTTGATCACCGGGGTGGTTAATTCTAAACTGTAATCCCTGAATAAAGAGGTATCAATGGTGATCGTAAAATTAAAATTGCCGTTTGCGTCTGCATTGCCGGAATAAATATTCTTTGAACCCGGGCATACAAAACAATTCCTGAAATATTCCCATTTCAGGTTTACAGGGCTGTTCGCAAATCCGGTATTGGTTACGCCATCATAGAACTTACCGCTTACGGTATAGCTGGCGCAGTTTTGGGTGCAGGTGCTCACTTTTGCCTCTTTCTTACAGGAAAAAAATGCGGACGACAGCAGGATGGCAAAAAAATACTTTTGCATAAATAAATGTCTTGACCGTTTGGTATCGCACAACTGGCAACTCAATAGTGGTTCTTAGCCCTGCAACCTCAGGGTAAAGTTAGAATTACTTATTTTATTTTCCCTTTAACCCTTCCGCCCCTGTCGTATACATTGCCGCAGCTTCGCCTATAAGGGTATTGGGTAACACTGTATTTTTGAAATGTCCTTATCCAGGTCAACCCGGTAGTATAGCTCGTCATCGCCATCGCCAAACTTTTTATTGCCGTTTTTATCATTCCGCACCTTTACCAGCAACATGGTATTGTCTTTGGATGCCGACCAGGAAATAACAGTAAATCCTTTCGGTGTTATTTGCTTCAGCTGTTCGCCTGTTTTTGAAGAAATGTACAGGTAAACCGGATCATCTGTGTCAAGGGCATTGTCGCCGTTAAAATTTTCTGTCCTGGCTAAATACACAATATGGTTCGGTAAAATATTGGCCGGGCCATTGTTGTTATCACTGCTGCCGGTATAATCATAGTAATACCGTTTGGCAAAAAAAGGCCTGATCAGTGCCAGTTGCCCGCTGAACAGTTGCCGGGTTTTATTGGTCTTCGAATTATAAAAATAAATATCGCTGTAATCGCCCCAGGGCAGGTAGCCCTTCCCTTTTCCATAGGCCTGCAGGTTGTCAAGGTCAATAAGTTTGGGGATCAGAAAATACTCAGAACTGTCGATCTGGAACGGGTCCGAAAAATTGATGTCATCTTTCTTCTGGCCAAACGCCAGAATAAAACACAACGTTACGCTGAAGATGGTCAGGGTTATTTTTTTCATATGCGGTGTTGTTTAGAGTGAATAGCATGGGCAGGTATTGTTGCCGCTGATGATTAAAAACTGCTGATGAAGTTAACAACTAAAAGCAAAACCGGGTTCGGTCAGCCCGGCCTTAGCTGGAAGAAGTATATAGCCGTCCCGGGTTTGATATGCCAGGTCACACTTTTATAAAAGCCTATTGGCGGCAGGTTATTTTTTCCTTCCCGTAAACCGTATTACAGAACCGGTACCATTATGATACAATCCTTCATGCAGTTCAATTTCCTGCTCCGCTAATTCTAATATGTCATAATTGGCAAAGTCTGCCCGTATCTCTTCGGTGGAAAACAAACTGTCAATGTCCTTAGGCCCGCCAACGTTTTCGTTTTTCTCTAAGTAAGCAAGATGGTTCTTGCTGAACGCTTCAAAAATAAGTATGCCGCCGTTGCGCAAATACTTATCAAGTGTTTTGTGATAAGCAGATTTAATGGCCGCCGGAAAATGGGCATAGATCAGGGCCATGGCATCAAATTGCCCTTCGGCATAGGGTAATTCCTCCAGCAGGCCCACGCTGTAGTCAATGGTTACATTATGCTTTGCCGCCAGTTGTAAAGCTTTCTTCTTTCCTTCGGCGCTGATATCAAAGGCCGAAACCGCCCAGCCCAGTGTGGCGGCAAAAACCGCATTGCGTCCTTCTCCTTCTGCCGGGAAAAGTATCGTACCCGCCGGCAGCTTTTCTATCTGCTCTTTTAAATAATTGTTCGGCTGCTCGCCATACGCAAACTCGTTGGCTTTATACCGCTCATTCCATCGGTTGGTCCAGGGGTCGTTCATGTTGTTGGGTGGTTTGTTGCTAAAGTTAAATAGTATGAACTAAAGCTGGGCTTTATTCGTCAAACCCTATTATCAATTTAAATTAAGCAAATAACTTGCAATTGCTTGTGTCTCTGCATTTGTAAATAGTGGCTTGAAATACTTAACATAGCTAAGAAGTTCATTTAATGTCAAAACCTTTACATGCTGAAACTCTTCGTTTGGTTTTGAATTGGTCAATACAATCAGGTTCCTTATTGGTATTTTTCTGTCTTCCCAATGATGTTGCTGAAGTTTTAATCTTCCACTTGAAATATGTTCAGTTAACGTTTTAAAGAGTGCAAAGTTTGTTCGTTTTACTTGTTGAACCGGGGAACGTAAATCCAAACTGCCCAACGATTTTTCACTCCAGTTTTTTGTCTCGATAAGAAATAGCCCTGAAGGCGTAACAAGCAAATGGTCGATTTGAATTGATTTAATATAATCGTTATCCTGCCGGTTATAGATAGCAGGATGAAAATTTAGGGTAAAGTCGTTTATTAAAACATTTTCGTCTGATAAGTTTCCCAATTCTTTTACAACTTTATGTTCACCCAACGCTCCATAAATTGAGTTTTTCACTTCGTCAATTATATGTTGTTTATATTCAAGCTCTTTTATCTTGGTTAAACAGCTTTCCTTAACAGCGTCGCTGAAATGTAAAGTGATATAGTTATAGCGATTTGTTTTATACTGATGTTTGCCAACTAACTCGCCGACTGCTTGATTTACTTTATAATTCAAGTTGAGTTCTAAATCCTGAATTTTCTTTTTATATGCCCGGCGCTTAGTGAAGTTGAAAAATCTTTGAATAAAATTCAAACCAGTTGATGGGGATATGCTGGTTAGCTTTTGCTTCATCTCTTCAATTTCGCTGAGAAAAATGTTTTCAAATTGAGCTTTATCCGTTTTAATAGCATTGTCTAACTGTAAAATTTCTGCAGATAGTGTAGCCTTTTCATTTTCGATCAGTTGTTCGTGGTGTGAAATGATTTGCTGCCTTAAAGTTGAAAAGTTCTTTTGAAAATTTATTACCTCGTTTAATGAATTGAAATCGTTTATGCCGTGTCGCTTCAAATGTGTTTTTATCGTTGTTAAACAACCAACAGAGTTATGAACTTTGCACATTTTTCTTTGTCGAAAATTTTGAATGTTGTGTTCTGAACTTATTACTGCCAATACCCATGTTGTAGGCAGTGCTTAACTCAATTTAAGCTTGTCAAAGAGAATTTTATTTCTCTGCTTGGCATCTTTAATTACTTTTTTGAATGGCAAAACCTCAATGTAAGCTCTAGAAACTTTTGTGTCATAGAATTTGAAATATCCTAAACCATCTGGAGTTGGGTCAAAGGCCTCATATTCCAAAATGTCATATAAAGTATCTGTGATATCCGCAACTATGTAACAATAGAATGGAGTATTCTTACTTGCTCCAAGCGATTTTCCTTTAAGCTTAAACTTATTTTTTATTATTTCATCAATGTAAGCCCTGACTTGTTTAACAGGGTCTTTTTTTCTGTCGCCATGTTTATAGTCATTACGTTCAGGTTTTTTAAACTCAATAATTGTAAACGATTCAAAGGGTATCTTTTCCTCTGAATAAAGTGTGGCATTTTCAAATACTTCTTCTTGCCTAACTATCAAATCAATTCTGTCAATTGCACTAGATTCTAAACTTTCTATCTGGTTAAACATCTTGTCAGATGCAAGAAGAGAATTAAATGTTAACCGCTCGTCTAAAAGCCATAAATTTTGTTTCTCATGAGTAATAGATTTCTTTGTCTCACGAATTGGGAAAAACAAACTGTGAATGATTTCCTCATTTTCAAATTTGTTTTCTAAATTTAATTCAATCAGTCTATCCAACAAGTCAATGACGGACCTGCGATGAACAATATAACGGGCTAAGTCAGATTGTCCAACCTCGTTGAATTCTGTAAGAAATTTTTCATACAGATATTTATACTCGTCTAGTGTAGTGATGTCTTTTTTCTTCTCAAGTAATTCAATTCCTTCCTTTTTTACCTCCAAACGCCACTGACTTTCGATTTCATAGAGCCTTAAATCCAATTCACTTTTTGTTAAACCTGCAGGAAGCTTTTCAACTTTCTGTTTATTATAATTGATGACTCCAAGATAATTTGGAAATTCTGTTTCAATAATTGGATAGTAGCTTTCCAATTTTTCTTTTCTTGTTGTTTGAAGAAATTCCTTGAGTAACTCTTCTACTGTTAATATTGTCTCTTTCCTAATTTTAGCTAAAGATATTTCCTGAAAATCCAGCTCTTCTTCATCATCCTCTGTTTTGAAATCAAAGTTTGTTCTTTCCTCGTTTACGTTTTCGTCTAAATAATCACCAATTACAAAAACCTGGTAGAAGTATCCTATGCCGTTTTCGGGATTAATCTGAAATCTTAGATCTTCAATGTATTTTGAAATACCTTCTTCCTTAACAACTCGATTGTGTGCACAATAATGAAACTTGTGGCTTTTCGCTTTGAATGATTTAGAAATTATGACTTTGAACTCAATGTCATTTATATAAAAGGGTTCTTGCAAAATTTGTCTTTCAAATTCTTGATTGAAAAGATTGGTTAAGTTAATTTCAATGTTATTCTGATTTCTAAGTATAATTGCTGGTTCAATTTTCTGAATAAAGTAAAGCTGAAAATGCGTTATCAGCTCTCTTGCAATTTCATATATATTTAAAGGGACAAACTTTTGAAATTCTAATTCGTATTTAAACAATTCAATGGTGGTGCCTGTTTTGCTTTTGTCAGTTTGGATATCATCTTCATAGTTATCAAAACCTTCTTTAGTCTTTTTATACTCAAATCGTCGTAGTTTAAAAGCATTACTATCATTGTAAATACTTTCCACTTTCAGCTTTTCAAAAGCCTTTAAACAAACTAAACGTCCAATACCTTTGCCTCCAATTTTCGCTTTTCTTTCGGTGTCAAACTCTGAAAAAGCCTTGATATTATCGGCATCAAAACCAACTCCATTATCCGTTATCCTGAAAGAATGAATTGGGTAATTGTCAATATCTGGCAGTATTTTCAATGTCTCAGGGTCTCCATTTCGGATAATGTCGATTATTATTTGTCCTTCTAATTCAGGCTGCAAATCCCTTTTATCTTGAATCGCATGAATAGAATTACTTAATACTTCGAAAAGCGGTAGCAGAGGCTTTGTCCTTGGGAGGTGAAGCTTGTTTACCCTATTTTTTAGATTTGTCGAAGTTTGTGGAAGCATGTTTAGATTTTATAAAAGCTGTTTAATTTTTAGGGACTGCATTGCCTACAACGGGCAGGTATCGCCGATGGTGGGGAATTTTATATTCGTCCGCCCGGAACCGCTGCCTGGCTTCTTGATAAAGTTAAATATTAAGAACTAGAGCTGGGCTTTATTCGTCAAGCCCCGAACCACAGTACAGAAGTATTACCGCTACTGATTGTTCCAAAGTCAAGCCCCACTATTGGCAATACTTATGTTGGCGGCTGGCTATCGTCAATTTCTGGCTCCTCAAATTTTAAGACACTTAATCCGTCTTCACTCATTTGTTTTAGGTCTTCAATTGTATACTTCTTTTCTCTATCGTCGTAATACAGTTTATAAAATTCAGAAAAATTGGTCACATTAATATATTTAGAGAGCCATTCCTCAAATTCATTTAAACTTAACACCAACAAGTCTGAATGGTGTGATATTATTTCAGGAAAACGAGACACAACAATATATTTATGGTCTTTGTGTAAACCATATTTTGCATATTCTGTTTGTAAATGAGAAACCCTTTTCTTCACTTTCTTTTCCCAATGATTTTGGAGGTAAACTAAATGGTCTTGAGTTTTAGCAATGTCTTTAAAATAAACATCCATTGGTAAAGCATGGTTTTTAGCTTCAATAAGAAGATACTCGTCTTTGTCATTTTTTAAAATTAAATCGATGTCACCGATTTGATTTTTCCCTTCATATAAATCTTTCTCTCTTCCAACTTCAGTATATCCAAATTTGGATGCCACTAAAACTATTTTATCAAGAAATGCAGATGCTTGTCGTGCAACATAATCATGCTTTAACTCCTCTGATTCAATCATAGAATAATGAATATTTGTGAAAAGGCTATCTAAAATCAGTTCAGGGGAAATTAGTAGAATACTTTTAGTCACTAGGATTGGTTGTCTTGTAACATGGTGGAATCGCAACTGTGTTTCATCAAACTTCGAAGCATCAAACATTAATCTGTCTAATGCTTTATGAAATTTAGAATCAAATTCACTGTAAAGTTTTGTTTTGTCGTGCATAAAGCACATGGAGAAATTCATGAACGTCTGATAACTCAATACATCAACATTCCCATTTTCTAATAGTACATATTTGTCTTTTCGTGCCTCAATGGCATCAGTAATTTTGTTTAAAATTGTTTCGATTAGAAAACAATATTCTTCTACTGATATATCAAACTCTTTAACAAAAATGTCATTGGAGGGGAGGTATTCATTTTTGAATGAATTGATTAAATCTGCTTTAGTTTTCTTGGAATTTTTTCTAATAGTATTATCGATATCTATTCTAAGAAAATAATCAAATATGGTTTTGACTTTGGGGTTTTCATTGACACTCATCATATCAATTTTAATGTACCTGTCTCTTTCCCCAAATACTTCTATGTCAAAAAGCTGAATGAATGTTTCAGTTTCATATTTCGAGTTAATGTAGTTGCAATGTTTTGTAAAAAACTGTAAAAGAGAAATGTTGAGGAAGAGTTGCCCTTCTTTAGTTTTCCTAAAGCCCCAATGTCCAAATTTAGCGACCAAAGAGATTTGGTACTTATATGACTCTTCAAGCATATTGGAATATGTTTTAACTACATCTTCCTTTACATATTGAGCATTAGGGAACTGGTCTAAAAGTCTTGTCCAGTGTAAATTGTATAATAAATACATTAATTCAAGCAAGCCACATTCTTTAGCAATTTGTATTGCTCTTTGAATATCCTTTTGAATTTCTGCTTGAATTTTTTGTAATGCTCTTTCGTGTTGTGTCATCTCTGAGCTCTTTAAAGTGTAGAGTGTTTGTCAGCTTGCCGCCAACTCGCTGCTTTGCGGGTGTTCTGGTATACAAGTTAATTGATTTTCAAAGTAATGCTATACCAGCCACTCCTGAAAAGTTGCCGATTTGCACATAACTAAATTAATAAGTATCAAGTCTGGTATAAGCTAATGCTGCACCGTTTTTCATTGCAGTGGCATATATTGGAAATTTCTTTACTCCATTCGGAAAGGGAATTACAAATTTGGTGTCCCTTATATTTCCTGCCAGCGTTGTTTTAACTTTAATGACCGGGAAAGTAGGTCCGGGTTGGTTGGGCGTGGTAATATAGTCAGTATACAGCTCAATAGTTGTTGTTTTGAAAAAGTCGCTTCCCCGGACGATATACGATACTAATCTCCCATGTGCCGTAGTAGGAATGATTGTAAGTTTTCCTCTGGATGGTAATGGAAAACTGTCTTTAAGCCTTTCTTCAGTGAATCTCGGGTCTTCCAGGATCTTTCTGAGTCTGCCCACCATTTCATAAATATCTTTTGGATTGTAATCATCCGTTATCAGTACAACACCATTTTTTTGTCCTTTTTTTGCAGCTGCCATGATTTATTGTTTTTATTGTTAGGAATGAAACGTTATAAGGGCTGCATACAACCCGGAATTCTTTCGAATTTTCTTACACACAATTTGCCCGGTTTCCAGATCTTTTTTCTTCAAACGCAATCCTGAAAAATACCCCCTTTACCAACCTCCACCAATACCGAAAAAGGGTTATTGCATGTCGGTTTAATTCTCTGCCCCCTTCTTTTCAGTTCCAACCGGCCAACCCGCCGCCTGTATATTGCATAAACACTTCAGCAATGCCATCAGCTGCATTCATGCTCCGGGCTTCCTTCCTACATCCGTCCGGTATCAGCCGTAGATAGGCCGTACTTAGTTCATCAATCTGTTCCCTAACCGGTAATTAGTAGCACTTCTTAAGCATGCCGAAAGCATCAAAACAGTAGCAGCACAGTATGAAAACAGCATGAGAACAGTATGAGGGAAGCATCAGGTAAGTATCAGTTAAGTATGGGTACAGTATCACATCAGCATCCCATATCCATACCAGGTGCTGCCCTCAGGAATACCTCAGGCATACCAATAGTATGGGGTAAGTAGGGCAACAGCATTGTAAGAGCATGGGTAGTGTATGGGGCTGTATGCCATCGGTGCCCGGCCGGCCAACCCCCGCTTAGTTTTTACCGTTACCCTAAAAAAATCTAACTTTAAAGAGCAGCCAAAGCCTTAAGATGATTTATTAACCGTAAAGAATAAATATATGAGAGGCGTAAACAAAGTAGTGCTGATTGGCAATCTTGGTAAAGACCCCGATGTGCAGCACCTCGAAGGCAATATTGCCGTTGCCAAATTCCCCCTTGCCACTACCGAAACATTTAAAGACCGCACCGGTAAACTGGTCTCCCAAACAGAATGGCATACCGTCGTTCTCTGGCGGGGCCTCGCCGAACTGGCACAGAAATACCTCCATAAAAGCAGCCTCGTTTACATAGAAGGCCGCCTCCGCACCCGCAGCTGGGACGATAAGGACGGCAACCGCAAATTCGCCACCGAAGTGGTGGGTGATAACCTCATTATGCTCGACAAACGAATGGACGGCAGCGGCCATACCGGCGAGGGCGGCGGTATAGAAGGCACCGGCGGCAGCGACATGCCCCTCGGCGACCCTTCGGAAACACTGCCCTTTTAACTGTCAATACTAAATACAATAACTTTGTTCCCGATTTGCTGGCAGGCCATATTG
>JBGAQD010000006.1:0-150122 GCA_044220915.1 Chitinophagaceae bacterium | reverse complement strand
GTTTAATCAAAAAGCTTTTTGGGAGCACCTGGGATTTGAAGGAGGAAAAGAAGATGGAGCAGACGGGAAATATATCAGAGAGACTATTGAACGGACCGGTGCGTACATTATGGGCAAACGTATGTTTGAGGAAGGTGAAGTAAGCTGGCCGAATGATCTTTACAAAGCTGACGTTTATGTATTGACTCACGAAAAAAGAGAACCCTGGATTCAAGAAGGGACGACAACTTTTTACTTTATTAATGATGGAATAGACAGTGCGTTGAATAAAGCAAGACTATCAGCTAAAGGAAAGGACATAAGAATACAAGGGGGTGCAAACACTATTCAACAATTTCTAAATGCAGGACTTGTGGACGAATTCTTTATTCACATTGCCCCTGTTTTTTTAGGCAGTGGTATCCGGCTATTTGATGGTATTGATAAAGACAACTATCACTTACATATTGCAGAAGTAATACCGTCTGACTTAACAACTCATTTACGATATAAACTGACAAAGAAATAGAAAGAACGACCCGCTAACATCGTATTGACAATACCTGCCGCCCGTCAGCGTCATTGTAAGGACCTTTTGTCGCAAAAGACCTCTTTTTTGACGCTTTATAGCCTATCTATTTTGTCGCTAAGCATTATATTTGAATACAACCAAAAAATAAAACTATGGCAAGTATCAACCCACACATAAATTTCAACGGCAATGCCGAAGAAGCATTCAACTTTTACAAATCAGTGTTTGGCGGAGAGTTTGCAAAAATTATGCGTTTCAAAGATCTGGCAAGTGCTGAATTTCCAGTAGCAGAAAATGAAGCGAATAAAATAATGCATATTGCTTTACCAATCGGTAACAGTATTTTAATGGCTAATGATGTACCTGAAATATTAGGACGAACAAATGAAAATGAGAATAGAAGCAAAATTGTAATTAGTGCAGCAAGTAAAGAAGAAGCTGACAAATTATTCAATGGACTTTCGGAAGGCGGGCAAATTGAAATGCCAATTTCTGACAGTCCCTGGGGCTCCTACTTTGGAATGTTCAGAGACAAATACGGTATTGAATGGATGGTTGACTTTGACCCTAAATATAAAGGACAAATTTAACTGAAGAAAATAACGAAGATCTGACAAACATTGCCTGGCGCTGGCTGCAATACTAAAGCAACTGCCTGGATTCAAAAGTGGCAATGGTGTGTTTAACTTATTTAAGTATGGCTGTAAAAACTGAGAGCCGTCTGTTATTACACTTACCCTATTTTATTGACAAACATTAAGGTATTAAATTTTTGTAGCCTGCCGATCGTTTGGCCATCGCTACTTTAACAAACCTGCATACCAACCGCAGCGGGAATATCCGTATAAGGCGCTTTTCATATTCTTTATAATAGGAAATTAGTTCTATCTTCATAATTCATCATTACTTGATTATGCCCGGTTAAAACGTCTCCAGGATGGTTAGTGCGGGCCCCGGATAGATTATTGAAAGTACCAGTTGCGGTAGAAAAAATACCCGCTAACACTGACAGGAGACATCAACCTATTTTTTACTTTTAAAATAAAATCATGAAGAAACTTTTGTCCCTGTCGCTTGTCCTTCTTGCGGTTTTACCGTTGAATGCACAGGTGGTCACCAAAACGCTTAAGAAATCGCTTTCTTTTGTGATGCCCCGCACCGCTGATGATGATATGCCGGGCACCCGTGGTGCCTCGGTGGTATGGCATCCGCTGCAGAAAAAATATTATGCAGCTATGGCTGGTAATATTGGTTACCCGATGGGTGTATATGATGTGACGGGTAGAAGACTTTCACCCGATTCGCTGAATACTGAGCAGGATATCAGGGGTATGTGGTATAATCCCGTTAGTAAGCGGATACAGGGCAACTCGTACAACGATTACGGCTGGTTTCAGTACACACTGAATGCAAAGGGTATTCCCATCAGCAGCGCAATCTTTATTGAGGGGATGAACCAACCCGGCGATCAGTCGGTCGGTGCTTACAGCATTGCAAAGCAGCAAGTCATGTTTTTAAAGGACGGGGAGATCTGGTTTTATAACATGAAAGGAGAGGAACTGGAAGGAAAGCTTATCCTGCAATGGGGACGTGAAAAAGCGGATGGAGAAAGCGGCAATGAACCCTCTACACCCGAGGCATATAACTATACCACGGTGGTATACACGGGTATTAAAGGTGCTGAACTGGGTGTGTTGAACGTACTGGACCTGCAGATAGAACTCTATGATATTTCGAGCGGCTTTATGACCCAGAAACTGAAACTGCCCGAGGATGCAGCAACGAATGCCTCCTTCAATTTTGCCTATACCAATGGCATGTACTGGTTATTTAGTATTGAAGAGAGAACATGGACCGGGTATAAATAAACCATTTCAAAAAAGATAAAGGCCGCTACCTGCAGATACGGGCCCGTTTATTAAAACTTAAAATTCCATGTTACCGCCGGCAGTATGGGGAACAAGGAAACCTGTCTTGCTTCTACTTTTAAATCGCCGGTAGCGGGGCTGCCGCTCTGGTCGAAGTAAATGAAGTAAGGATTGAGACGGCTGTAGACATTATAGATGCTGAAGACCCAGTAGCCGGAAACCCTGCGTTTCTTTTTGGGGATGGGTGTGTAAGTGGCGGATACATCCACCCGGTGGTAATCCTTCATCCGGTATTGGTTGAGTTTGCTGTACTCCTGTGTGAGCACACCATTGATGATGTAGAAACGTTCGGGCAGTGTCATCGCATTACCAGTACCATAGACGAAGACGGCACCAAGTTTCCATTTTTTGCCGGCCTCATAGTTTGCCACAACGGACATATCATGCCGGCGGTCGAACTTAGTGGGATATTTTTCGCCATCGTTGAGGTCGGGAAATTTTCGCCATGTCCAGGAGAGTGTGTAACCCACCCAACCGGTAAATCTGCCTTTTAATTTATTGACGAGAAATTCTGCCCCATAGCTCCAGCCTTTGCCAAAGACAAATTCATCTTCGGGGTCGCCGAGGCCGGGGGTGTAACCTTCTTTGTACTCAACCTGGTTCTGCATATCCTTGTAATACAACTCTACCGAGGTTTCATATTTGTTGTCTGCAAAATTTTTGAAGAGGCCTGCTGAATATAACCAGCTGATCTGTGGTTTTACAATATAGGTGCTGGGCACCCACAGGTCGGTTGGTAATGTATTGCCGGAATTGCTGACGAGGTGGATGTACTGGTAGTTCCGGGTAACGGCGGCTTTTACGGATGTTTCATCGTTGACAGCATAGCGGACGGTGATGCGGGGTTCGAAACCACCATAGGTTTTTACCGGTTTAAAATTACCATAGACAGTGCTGTCGAGTTTGTTGCCATCAGCATCCCGAAGATATTTTGTGTAAGGCCCTATTTGGGTGAAGCTGCTCCAACGAAGACCATAATTTATTTTCCACTTCTCCCCTATTTCCCAATCATCCTGCAAATAGACGGCAGTTTCTGCTGCATATTTCAATCCTTCATTGTTGGGTTTGAAGATGATGGAATCCTGCCGGCCGGTTACGACATTGGGAGTGAAACGGTGATAGGTAAGCAAGCCACCGAATTTGAGTTTGTGATTGGGCAATGGATAATAATCAAAATCGGTTTTGATAGTGCCATCTTTAATGCCGGAATAGAGGCCTATTTCAAAACTTTCCTGCTGTGCTGTAAACCGGAATTTATAATCGTTGTACACTAATGTGGTATTAGAAAACAAACGGCGGTTGAACACATGGTTCCAGCGAAGGGTTGCTGTTGAATTACCCCAGGGAATATTTGTTTTAAAAGAACGTTTGGCGTTGTTGAAATCAAACACATCCCTGCCAAAATAGCCGCTGAGGTAAAGCCTGTCTTTTTCAGAGAACCGGTAATTCACTTTTGCGTTGAGGTCGTAAAAATAATAGCCGGAGCCATAGAAGCTGCTTGATTTTTTAATGAAAGGTTTGGCCAAAGCATCTGCATAGGTTCTGCGGGCAGAAATGATGAAAGAGGCTTTATTCTTTTTTATCGGTCCCTGTATGGAAAAACGGGAGGCAATGATGCCGATGCCGCCATCCATTTGCAGTTTGTTGATGTTTCCGTCTTTCATGGTAACATCCACAACGGAAGAAAGACGACCACCATACTGCGCCGGCATACCCCCTTTTATCAATGATACATTCTTTATGGCATCTGAATTGAAGATCGAAAAAAAACCAAAGAGGTGACCTGTATTATACACCACAGCATCATCAAGTATAATGAGGTTCTGATCGGGTCCGCCACCCCGGACATAAAAACCGGCATTGCCCTCACCGGCATTTCTTACCCCGGGCAAAAGCTGAATCGCTTTTAGCAGATCCACTTCTCCCATAAAGGCGGGAATATTTCGGATCTGGTTCATGGAGAGGTCTATCTTGCCCATCTGTGCATTCTTGACATTGCCGTCCCGGCGTTTAGTATATACCACCACATCCGTTAATGCAGATGACCTGGAAACGATATCGAAATTGAAGGATTTGTTTCCCTTTAACTCCACCGCAACTGTTTTACCGAGATAGGAAACATGGGAAACACTGATGTTATAATTCCCTTCGTCCAGTGTGATGGAATAAAATCCATAGAGGTTACTGGCGACACCTTTTGATTGTCCATTAACAGCAACAGTGGCTCCGATGATTGACTCCCCGGTCATGCTGTCTTTTACATAACCGTTTAGCGTAAACCGATTGGGAGATGCAGGATTTTGGGCAACTGCCGGGTTGAAACAGCACAATAACAGTACGGCACAGAAAAATTTTTGCATACACTAATTACAAGCAGGCTATCTTTTTGTTTGCTGCGCAAAGATACTACAGGGAACGGAGCTGTCTGCCTGCAGGCTGTGATCATTACAAGACAGTTAAAACAGCTATTTATGCGTTACAGAAATAATGATTTGCTGATATTCCCGATTTTATCGGTGTTAATCTGTCCAATCTGTGCCATCTGTGTGCCATATAATGGCTAAATTTGCGCCTCATTTAGATTATTATGCTGGCAGGATTACAAAATGTGACATTTGAGTTTGGCGCAAGAGCCATTGTAGAAGAAGCCACCTGGCATATACAGCCCGGTGAACGGATCGGCCTGATCGGTTATAATGGTACCGGCAAATCCACCCTGCTGAAACTGCTGGTAGGTGAATACCAGCCTTCCGCCGGCACTGTAGAGAGAAGCCGCACTACTTCTATTGGTTACCTGCACCAGGACCTGCTGAGTTTTGATACCAATGATTCCATCCTGGAAGTAGCGCTGGGTGCTTTTGAAAAAGTATTGCAGTTAGAAAAAGAAATTGAAGAACTGGGTAAAGAACTGGAAAAGACCGGTGATGAAAAAACATTACATGAGTACAGCGATAAACTGCATGAATTAGAACTTTTAGGCGGTTATAATATCCATCACAAAACAGAAGAAGTGTTACAGGGACTGGGGTTTGCCAACGAAGACCTGAAGAGACCGTACAAAGAATTCAGCGGCGGATGGAGAATGAGAGTGTTGCTTGCGAAAATGATATTGCAACAACCTGACCTATTATTACTGGATGAACCTACAAACCACCTTGACCTTCCTTCGATAGAATGGCTGGAAAAATATTTATTGCATTACCAGGGTTCTGTGGTGATCGTAAGCCACGATAAATATTTCCTGAACAGAATGGTGACAAAGATCGTGGAGGTTTACCAACAACAGTTACATATCTACACCGGTAACTACGATTACTACGAAAAGGAAAAAGCCATCCGTATTGAAATGCAGCAGAAGGCTTTTGAGAACCAGCAGGATTATATCAGGCAGAATGAACGGTTAGTGGAACGGTTCAGGGCCAAAGCAAGCAAGGCGGCGATGGCCCAAAGCATCATGAAGAAACTGGATAAGCTTGAAAGAATTGAAGATGCTTCACTGGAACGACCTAATATCCGCATCAACTTCCGGGTGGATAAAACGCCGGGTAAAGTACTGGTGGAACTGCACAATGTTTCCAAAGCCTTTGGCGATAATGTCATTATTGAAAATTCATCCGTTGAGATAGACCGTGGTGATAAAATTGCATTGATAGGTGCTAACGGAAAAGGTAAGTCTACCCTGCTGCGCATTATTGCGGGAGTTGAGAATTTTTCAACCGGTGAAAGAAAATGGGGTCATAATGTAGAAGAAAGTTTTTATGCCCAGCACCAGCTGGAAGCCCTGAATGTGAACAACAGCATTCTTGATGAAATGAAGGAATGCGGCAGCCAGATGCATGAACTGGAATTGAGAGGATTGTTAGGTTGCTTCCTTTTCAGCGGTGATGATGCCGATAAGAAGATCAAAATATTAAGCGGTGGTGAAAAAGCAAGGGTGGCACTTGCGAAAGTAATTGTGAGCAAGGCAAACTTCCTGATGCTGGATGAACCGACGAATCACCTTGACATGCACAGTTGTGACCTGCTGATCGATGCCCTGAATAAGTATGAAGGAAGCATAATCCTGGTAAGTCACGACCGGTACTTTGTTTCCAAGACAGCCAACAAGATCTGGGAGATCGTTGATCATGAGATCAAAGAATTCAAAGGTGGTTATGAAGAATGGGTGGCCTGGAAGGAAAGAATGGCAAAGCAGGAAGCTGACCTGAAGAAAGCACAAACGAACAACGATAAGGAGCAACATTCAAAAAACAAAAAACAGGAAGAACCAAAGAAGGCTGCCCCTGTTGTTCAAAAGCCGGTCAATACAGCCATTGATAAAGATGCGAAGAAAGAATTGCAGAAGACTCAAAAACAGTTTCAGCAATTAGAAGAAAAGATCGCTGCATTGAACAAACAGAAGAATGAACTGGAAGCTTCTTTATCTGACCCTGCAACTTATTCCGATAAAACAAAATTCCAGCAGGCAGAAGCAGCTTACAAAAAAGCTGGTGATGAGTTAGCACAACTCAACACTGAATATGAAAAAGTGTTTGAGAAGATCATGGAACTGGAGCAGAAATAAAGGAACCCGTTACTGATTCTTTCCCCTGATCTCAAAAGAAAGAAAGTATTTCCCCTCTTTATAATAAATACACTGCCGGAATAAAGCAGCTGAGAAAAGATTTTCACCGGGATCAGTAAAAAAAAGTGTGCTGGTGAAAGGATAATTGTTCACAATACTGGTTTCTGTTCTTGCATATAACGGTTTACCAAATGCTGTTACTACTGCATCCCTTAGGTTCACCCCCCGCTGGTCAACTTTTAATCTTACTTTATCGGGTTCAAAATAATATATCGCATACGGGTTGCCACTGACAGGCACCACCAATTTCCCAGAATCGGCCAACGGCAACATTATTTTTGTACGGTATTCTGTTGCCAGTTCTTCAAACTCAGCATTTCTTTTTTGTCCCTTACAGGCAATAAAGCCAGTCTGTGCATCTTCATAAATCTTTTTGAATTCGTTGTAGAAAGCTGATGCTGCAAATTCATTTTGAGCATTTGCCCGGATGAGCACAAAAAACTGAAAGAGGATGAGCATCCTTTTCATACCATAAAAGTAAACAATACTGCTGTAATGATACAACGGGATTCATCTTTAAAAAAATTGTAACTTTTAATATTAAAACCAACCGCCATGAAGTCCCGATTATTTATGCTGACCATCCTGGCATTTATCACTGCCTTATTGGCTTTTCGCATTAAAGAGGCATCAACTGAAAAACAGTCATTTGCAAAAGCCCGGGAGTACAGGGTAAAGAATCTTGTACGTTGCACACCGGACTGGAATGAACTTAAACTATGGATGGAAGAAACGGATATCCCTCCCATACCGGGTGCCGGAAATTATAAATGGAAGATCAGTACCAATAATGACAGTGCCCAGTTTTATTTTAACCAGGGTATTAATATGTATTACAGTTTCCATATTATTGAAGCAATGGCTTCTTTCAGGAAAGCTGCGAAATTTGATCCGGGTTGTGCAATGCTGGAATGGGCACAGGCACTTGCGTATGGTCCTAATATTAATGATGTTGGTTATGCCGCTTCGCCTGAAGCATTGTCTGCAATTAACAAAGCTGCTGAACTGGCCGGTAAGGGTGGAACCACTGATAAAGAAAAAATTCTCATAAAAGCACAACAGGAACGATATTCTGAGGACTCCACACAGAGCCGGGAAAAACTGAATCAGTTGTATGCAGACCGGATGAAAGAAGCTTATGCAAAATTTTCTTCCGATGCAGATGTTGCTGCTTTGTATGCAGATGCGCTGATGCTGCAGCATCCGTGGGATCTCTGGAACAATAACGGCACCCCCAAACCATGGACCCCGCTGATAAGAACTGTGCTTGAGAAACTATTGTCAAAAACCCCAAATCATCCGGGAGCCAACCACTATTACATTCATGTAATGGAGCCATCACCCTATGCAGCCAAAGCAATTCCCAGTGCGGACAGGTTGGGGAAACTGACACCGGGGCTTTCTCACACTGTTCATATGCCATCGCATATTTACCTGAGAACAGGCAATTATACAAAAGGTGTTTCTGTGAATGAGTCCGCTGTTAAGAGCTATGAAAAAACAATACCCTTATATCAGCCAGTAACAGGAAATGCTTTTCTCTATATTATCCATAATCTGCATATGCAGACCAATAATTCAATGATGGCCGGAAGATCCGGGTATTCATCAGTATCTGCAAGAGAAACAGCTAACAGCATTCCTATAGATTATCTTGCTATCCCCGGTGGTTTAGGAAATTACATTCAATATGTATATATGACCCCTTTACTGGTTGATGTTCGTTTTGGGAACTGGAACCAGTTACTGCAGCAACCACAACCACCAGCAGAGCAGGTTTATAGAAATGTACTTTATCGTTTTGGCAGGGGTATGGCGTTATCGCACCAGTTAAGGATAGCGGAAGCAAAGTATGAACTTGAGGGAATTGAACAATTACTAAAAGACAGCAGCCTGTCTGCACCATTCACTCCTTTTTCGCCTGCGACAGACGGTGCTGTTATTGCTCAACATCTTTTGAAAGGATCAATCGCTTTGCAGGAAAAAAGATATACTGATGCCATTACTGCGTTTCAAAACGCTGTTCTTACCGAGGAAAACATGGTGTATAATGAACCCAGGGACTGGATGCTAAATCCTAAACATTACTTAGCCGATGCATACATAAAAGCCGGGAAATATGAGGACGCAAAAAAAACTCTTCAGAAAGACCTGTTGAATAACAACGAAAATGGCTGGGCACTATTTGGAATATGGCAGGTATTAACCGCACAAAAGAAAACAGCGGAGGCTGCAAAAATGCTGGCCCGGTTCAGGAATGCTTTTGATAAAGCTGATATAAAATTATACGGGCCTGTATTCTGATCAGAGTGACATCGCTTTGATAAAATCACTTACGAGGTAACTTATCAGCTTACCGCTGGTAGCATCGGTTCTTCCATCTGCCAGTCTTGTAGCTCCTTCGCAAATATGCAGGTATGCCGGTTTGCTATCAGCGGCAGCAAATGAAATGTATTGCCGTGCATGAACAGGTGTGATACCAACAGGTGTCATAGCACTACTTAATGTATTCTGGATAGCATCAAGGTCTATATCAATACCTGTCAATGTATCTTCTGTAAAACCAGTAGCATGGGAAACAGCCTGCATAAACGTCCTCTTTTCATGGACAAAAATATCTTCGAAGGTGATGCAGTCGATAAAAGGATTATTGACAATATCTATCCAGACATTCTGCGGCAGGTAATTTTCATGCAAACCCACAACACAGTATTTCTGTAAGTAGCCATCTTCTTCTGCATACCGGAAGGCATTGCCACTATGACGGCCTTCCATCGGCCTGTAATCTGCATGAGCATCCAGGTTGATGCAATTGATCTGTGCCAGAGGAATAGCACCGGCCTTGTACCAGCCTTTTGCTGCTCCTTTTATTAATGGGTAAGTGTTATTGTGACCACCACCTATAACAATAGGGATCTTCTTTGTTTCCGTTATCATTTTCACCAAATGCTCCACTTCATCGTCAATAGTATTCACTGCGTGGCGATAGGCTTCCACTTTTTCATCATCACTTTTTGCCGTAGTGTCGATCAGGTATTGCATATCGCCAAAGTCAAAATGACCAATCAGCAAAATCTCACCCCCATCAAAGAAATCGTTGCTCTGTACATTCAGCAGGCTTTGCAGAAAAGGGATCCACAATGTATCCGCACCCCCGATTCCATAGTTCCCTTTTGCCCCCAGGTCTTCCGGAATCCCAAACAACACATATTTTGCAGCAGACTCTTTGAGTGTTTTTTCGATATCATTAATATCATTCACCACTTTCAATTGTTCGCCAACTTTTGTTTCAAAGCGGCGGAGCCTGGTCAATGACAGGATATCCTGTTTAATATACACTTTCAGGTGACGCATAGCGTTCAATTTTGATTCACTGGCAAGGGGCTTAGTTTCCAAGTTTTCCATCTATTGTTTTTAAAATTTCGGCTTCTAAAGCTATGGTTTTGTTCTCAATTTCCCTGCCCCAGTTCAATACATCCGTCACAAAGGTTTTATCATCATATCCGCTGGCATTAATACGGACATTCATAAAAGCACCCATTACGGCACTACGGGCACAAAGGGCACCAACACCGGCATCGGAAATCGAATTAGGGTTACCAATCTCCGCCATGGCTTTAATAACTTCCATGCTGTCGTAAGAAACCTGCATCACTCTGAAGGGGATCTCGATGGCGAATTTAGTAGCCTCCTGTATAGCCTTACTGCGTACAGCTTTTTCTTCATTTGTTGATTTTGGTAACCCAAATGCACTCATGATCTGGTTGAATGCCTTTGTATCAGCATCTACTAATTTTACCAGCTCATTTTTATATTGCTCCCCTTTCTCTGCCCAGTTACTGAATTCTTCCCATCTATCATCCCAACCTTTTTTATGGGAAGAGAGGTTGGCAACCATTGTAGCTAATGAAACACCTAATGCGCCTACATAAGCAGAAATGGATCCTCCACCGGGAGCAGGACTTTCACTGGCTGTCTCATCAGCAAAATCGGTGAGTGTCATATTCACCAGTTTGCTGTCGGCCTTATTCTTTAATAAATACTCAATTACTCTTTCTTCAGGCTTAAAAGGCCCAAGTTCATCCAGCCCCATTGATTTGACAGCGATTTTTATTAATTCTTTTTCTGATACACCGGTTGAACGTTGCTGCTTCTGTAAAAAATATTTCCCGGCATCGGTCAATGATTTTAATGGTACCAACCCGACCAATTCACTTCCGGTAACTCTTATTCCTCTTGCATCTGCTTTCTTACATACTTCATCAAAAGCTATATGAACCGGGGTAGTGTTGATATTCGTCAGGTTCATAGAAATCTGCGCCACTCCATACTCCTCAATATACCAGCCGATGGCCTTTACTGATTTCAATGTCCCGGGTTTATTTACCTTAACTCCGTTCTCCTCCACATTTCTTCCAGCCTCCCGTACATCAAAAGCAATGGCGTTGGCCCTCCTGGTTGAAGTGGTATTGAGATTTATATTATAAGCCACCAAAAAATCTCTTGCCCCGATAACTGTACCACCCCGTTTTGCATCGAATTCTGCAGGTCCGAAATCCGGTTTCCATTCCGGTTGTTTTATCTTTTTGAAGAACCCTTCATATTCCCCGGCTCTAATTACAGATAAGTTGTTACGGCTTTTATCGGGCTGTGCAGCCTCATACAAATAAGTTGGAATCTGCAACTCCATTCCCACCCTTTCTGCTAACCGCTGTGCAAACTTCGCCGTTTCTTCCATTGAGATATTCGCAATTGGTATCAGCGGACAAACATCGGTGGCTCCCATTCTCGGATGCTCGCCTTTATGCTTGCTCATGTCAATCAGTTCTCCAGCCTTTTTAATAGCTAAAAAAGCTGCTTCAATAACGGCTTCGGGGTTACCAACAAATGTTACTACTGTCCTGTTGGTCGCTTTTCCAGGGTCTACATTCAGCAAACGGACACCTTCTACTGTTTCTACCTGGTCAGTTATTTGTTTGATGATGTTTAGGTCGTTCCCTTCGCTGAAATTGGGAACACATTCTATGATTGGTTGCATGCAATAGTTATTTGGCTGCTAAGATATTGCTTGTGAAATTAACTTACCTGTCATCCCGCCTCAGCGGCATTTTTCTGATATCAAATTGTCTCTCCTTTCCTTTTTCCCCAGGCCTGTAAAAGAATGTGCCTGAACTGCTGTCAATTATCCCGTAACCATCTGTTTCGAACATTTTTCTTCCGGTCTTCTTTACAAAATAAACTGTATCACCCGAAAGAATATAACGTCCCCTTTCACTATCCGGCATCCTGAGGACACCCATCATTAACATCTTGATCGAGTAATGGCCGTTTTTACGAAGAATGAAATACTCATCATGCAGCTTATGGGTTTCCATGGCTTCTAATATCCGTTTAGAGCAGGATGCAGTAAACAGCAATAAGGTGAATATAATACTGCTAAAAAGATAAGTTCTGATTTTCACAGCCCGATTTATTTGCTTAAAGGTTTATATACAGGTTCCACCGCTTTCTTCGGTGCAAAAATAAATTCACCCGGATGTTTCCATAGATAATTTCCGAGGATGCGGAAAAAACGGGGGTATTGTGCAAAACGTATCCCTCTTGATTTTACGGCTACCAGGAATGCCAGTGAAAAACTGATGAGAAAATTCAGAAAGCCGATACTTAACACTCCGCCAAAAACAGCCAATAGAAAATACGGAGGAATATTTTCCAATCCAAAGCCATAAATACCGATTGCTGTGTTACCTGCGGAGATAGTAATGTGACGGATGTCAAATGGAATGCCGAGCATATTTCCAATGATACCTGCAAAGCCGAGAAAGAAACCCAGTGAAATATTCCCCATTAGCGAACCGAAATTTTTTTCTACCCAGTTGGCCAGCCGGTCTAATCGTTTCTTCGACATGGAAAGTTTTAATGCCGGGTGTTTCTTTAATCGTTCTTTGATCTGTCCATACCTGATCTTATTTTGCCAGTAACCGGCAATAATGCCGCTGGCAAACAAAAAGAAACCTGTAAAGCAGGCATATAATAAAGAAAGGCTTCGCCACGGATGCTGATCTTTCAGCATCTTCATAGCAGCATCACCTTCTGCGATCTTTTCATGAAATACAATATCATAACCCCAGGCCATTAAAAAAGTAATGGGGAAAACGATAATAAGATTGCCAAAAAAAGAAGCAATCTGGCTACGGGAGACCTTAGCCACTGTTACTGCAAGATTATCCAGATCGGGTTCACTATGTTTTTTTGTATCCAATGAGCTGGCAACTGCACTTGCAGTGAATGCAGGCTGTTTGGTGGCAAGTGTTGAACCAGTGCCCTCTATTAAAATAAATCCAAGACTGTAGTTAGTGCTGAACAAAAAACCTTGTGGAAATGGTGCCAGTTTTAATTTACCGATCAGGTTTTTAAATACTGCCACAAAACAAACAATGAAACCACCCCACATAGCACTGCGGATCATTTTAAAATAGTCCTTCCGTGAGTCAGTGATGTATTTATGACCCTTTGAACCTTTATGCTCAGCGATCTGGTAGGCGAGATAGCCAACTCCCTGTGACAGGAATTCACGGATACTATTCTTTCTTTTTTCATTCCTGACCAGCAATCTGAAAACATCAACAAACCTGCCGGTATCAAATCTATTATCAGCGTCCAGTACGTCAAGCACCAGTTGCATCCGTTCCAAACGGTTTGTAAGTATCAGCAGTATATAGGTTTGCTGTATGCTGGCACCCTTTTCAGAATGACTTTCCCGGATATGCTCAATCAGTTCATAACAATCCTGGATAGTATTTTTTAAAATAAAAGAGGATGCCATTACTTCATTATCCGGTGCATTATCCATCAGGAGCTTTTCCAGGTCATGCACTTTATAGTTCTGTAATACAAAAGGAGTATCTTCTGTCCGATGCTCTTCCGGCAAATAGTCAAGTACCACTTTTTCTAATCCTAATTGCGCTACCTGGAAAGAGAGGATCTTCATGGATTGCAGCAATTCCTTCTTCAATGAATTATGCTGGGGAGTAAAACTGAACCCTACAGCTTCAAAAAAATCGATCCATGTTTGCCGGGGAATGGATTCAACCCATTCATAATCACTTTTTTTAAAAAAAATATTATTAATGACATACAGAAAATCATTTTCATTCTGTAGCGGTGGAAGTATTTTATGTTTTAACCGGTTGGATAATTCCTGCCAGAAACCTCTTGCCAAGGGAATACCGCTTTCGGTAATCGCAGCGGTCAGGTCAGTACTTGTAAGTTGAGAAACCAATGCATGCTGTGTGTTTGCCAGTACTATCTTATGCTGCCGTAATTGTTCTGTAACCCGTTGCAGGTTCTTCTCAGGATTCCTTCTTTTTTTGCCGGCAGCAGGTCGTATTTCCGAAAAAAGAGAGATAAGAAAACTTAACCCCTTCTGTCGTCCATGATGAGGCAGTATCACATTGCGGGCAATGATCTGTTCAAAAAAACCGGGTTTCTTCTTTCGTAATCGGAATATTGCCATTGTTCCGAAAATACAACAACTAAGCCGTTTAAATGTTACGGGGATATTAAAGTGAGGATTAAATTATCTCTCCGGAGATCATCACCTTATCAATAAGATTGGTACCGAAGGAATAAGGTATATAAGCCAATGAAGAAACTGGTTTTGTAAAGATGAGGTTTGCCTTTTTACCTGCTGTAATACTGCCCAATTCATCTTGTAGTTCCATAGCATAGGCTCCGTTGATGGTGGCGGCGTTGATAGCTTCCTCCGGCAGCATCTTCATTTGTATGCAGCTCATGGCAATTACCAGGTTCATATTACCCGAAGGGGATGAGCCGGGGTTAAAATCGGTAGCCAGCGCAATAGCACATCCGGCATCAATTAGTTTCCTGGCTGGCTGAAAAGGCATTCTGAGAAAAAAGGCTGCTGTTGGTAATAATGTTCCAATAGTAGTTGAGTTGGCTAACGCCTGAATTGCATCATCATCCATTGTTTCCAAATGGTCAACACTTACAGCACCTAACTTCACTCCCGTTTGTGTGCCACCGGATAAATTGAGCTGGTTGGCATGGATCTTTGGTTTTAATCCATAGCTCATCCCAACCCTGCATATTGTTTCAGTTTCTTCTGGCGAGAAGAAACCGGTTTCACAGAAAACATCTATATAATCAGCCAGGTTTTCATTTGCTATTACCGGCAACATCTCATTAATTATAAGATCGATATATCCCTGGTGATCGTTTTTGAACGCTGATGGATAAGTATGTGCTCCAAGGAACGTAGCCTTAACAGGGATCGGGGAAGTTTCTTTCAACCGCTTAATAACCCGCAACATTTTTAATTCCCCTTCAACAGACAAGCCATAGCCGCTTTTTATTTCTATGGCTCCGGTTCCTGATTGTATCACTTCATGTAAACGGGCCCAGGCCATTCTTAATAACTCTGATTCAGATGCTTCATTAAGTTTTCTTGCAGAATTTAATATGCCACCGCCCCTGGCTGCTATCTCTGCATAGCTCAACCCTTTTAACTTATCTACAAACTCTTCCTCCCTGCTGGCTGCAAATACAAGATGTGTGTGGCTATCACACCAGGCAGGAAGGACCATCTGACCTGTCGCATCAATTAAATTATCATTGCTGCTGTCAGCCCAGCCCAGTTTATCCATTTCTCCATACTCTGCAATGATCCCGTTCTCGATAACGAGATAAGCATTTTCAACAGAAGGAAGTTCCGCCAGTTTTTCCCCGCGGAGCAATTCATTTTGCTGACGGGTATTAACGAGCTGTTTGATATTTGTAATAATAGTAGCAGGCATAGCCCTGCTAATTTAGCAGTAAAAAGCCAGTAACAGTAAAATCTGCAAACAAAAACAGCCTCACATATGTGAGGCTGTCGAATAATCTTTTATTGAATCTTAATAAGGCAAGATAGCAGTGCGGGGAATACCGCTTGGACCTGTCCATTCAATTTTAAGGTAGTAGCTGCCAGTACCCGGGCAAGATGTAGCATTTCCTGCTGCATCCAATCCAAATGTAACTGTAGCATTAAAAAGTGCTGTTGAGTGAGCCACTTTACCGCTTACTAACCTGAAAGCACAATCCTGGCGAATAATTAAAGGCTGTGTAATTCTTGAAGTGAATGCATTACCAAAACGATTGGTACCCCATTCGGCTATTCCGGTAACACCGCCTTCAGAATGTGTACCAGTTGTTGTGATAACAATTCCATTATTGTACGTAAACACTCTTTGCCTTGCTACCTGCCAGGTACGTTGCTGACCGTTATCAAAAGTCACCGACATATTGCTGCTGGTGATAGTATGAGTGATCGATGTAAGCGTTGGCAGATTGATCAGCAAACCACCAGTTACATTAGTATAGGTCTGCGTACCGTTAATGGTGATACTCTTATTATCACTGAGACGGGTTATCCTTAAATTCTGGAAGCTTACATTCAGTATTGCTCCGGCATTCCTCCAGCGAACACCCTGCGCCATTGAAATTACAACAACACCGGTACGGGTACGGTTGCCAAGACAATTTGTTCCGTTGTATGTAATGGTGATGGTACGGGGATTACTCAGCGTATCAACAGCAATTGTTGCATCGCAGATAGACTGAATGCTTTCAATCCTGCCTGTGAATCCGCTGGTAGCTTCCACAGCAGCATCTGCATCGTTAGCCACCCCGTCTATTTCGTTAGAAAACCGGGATTGGTCATCAGAATGAGTAGTTGTTTCAGTGGTATAATCTGTTGCGGTAACTGTATCCTTCTGGCAAGCCGTGAAAATGAGGGATAAGGAAAAAATGGCTGCTGAAAGGGAAAGAAGTCTGGCTTTCATAAAAGGGTTTTAGTTAAAAATGAAAATTGACTGTCCATAGACAGCCATCAAGTTTTGAAGTTTAATATTGACAGTTATTATTCTAAAATAGTTGTCTGGCAACCACATTTAACGGGAAAATGCGACATTTAGTACAATCCGGTACCTGAAAAACTACGGGATACTGGTTGAAAGTTTACGAACTGTTGTTTTATGAATCGCTGAGTTGTATCAATCCTCATTTATCCAGTCTATCCTGACTTTACGACGCATCAGCTCCCTGGCGGGTTTGTGTTTATCATTTTCCTCTGCAACAGCCACAAAGAAGAGGTATAGTGGCTTATGGATGTCTTTGGGTTTAATATCTTTTTGGTCAGGCAGCAAATAAAATTGCTTTACACTTTTTATCCCCACCACCCTGTTACTGTCCAGTAGAATTATTTTTTTATTGAACCGGTGCCAGTTTAATTTTGAATCATAGAACCAATATGACCATCCTTCGGGGTTGACGATCAGTTCCTTTTCTTTATTGAATTCTTCCTCGGCCATTGCCATATCAGGCAGGTAAGCAAAATCTGGTACAGGCATATTTTCTGTAAGACGGTATATGGAATCATCAAAAGCAGCGTAACAGTAAACTCCTTCGATGTTTTCCAGCATCACCTGGATCTTAAATGCTTTCTTTTGTAATACAATATGAGTTTCAAACGAGTCCAGTAAAAAAGATTCGTCTTGCTGTATCCTGATGCTTACTTGTTTGTTTTGTGAAAAACTTATTACAGGAGTAAATAGTAATATGATCAGCAGATATTTCAAGCAGCCAGTAAAGTTATAAGCCAAATTAAAACTTAATTTGGAAAGATCAGAGTTCTTTCTTCATCAGCCAGTCTGTTTGCGGGTCATCGCCGAGCATAAATATGTGAGTGCTGAATTTTTCAAACCCCCATTTGATATAGAAATCAATAGCCCGATTGTTTTTTTCCCAAACTCCCAGCCAGAGCACATCTTTCTTTTTTTCCTGTGCTATTTCAATACACTTTTGCATAAGTGTTTTACCAACTCCTTTGCCAATGGCATTTGTTGCGGCATAAATCCGTGCAATTTCAATGCTATTCCTGTTACCCAATTCCGGGGGATTGTTATTCTCTCTCATCCGCACATACCCAGCCGGCTCTTTTTCATCATAAGCCAGCAGGAAAATATTCCCTGGTTCACCCACTTCTTTCATCAATGCCTCTTTTGTAAAGGATTCATTCATGAACTTATCCATGTTTTCCTTAGTATTCTGCGATACAAAAGTTTCATAAAAGGTCTTACGACTCATATCAGCTATCAATTCAGCATCGGCATTCGTTGCCATTTTAATATTCAACATGCTTATCAAATTTTAAAACCCCTTCCGATGGAAGAGGTCTTATTTTATCTGAGAATAATCTCTTTACATACTTTCTATTACCATAGCTGATGCCCCGCCGCCTCCATTACAAATACCGGCCGCACCATACTTCGCATTATTAGACTTCAGCACATTAATCAGTGTTACAATGATTCTTGCTCCACTACAGCCTAAAGGATGGCCTAATGATACAGCTCCACCGTGAACATTCACTTTGGCCGGGTCAAGCTTCATTCGTTTGCTATTTTCGATACCAACGACAGCAAATGCCTCGTTTAATTCCCAGTAGCTGATATCCTCCATTTTTAAACCCGCCTTTGTAACGGCCTTGGGAACGGCCAATGATGGGGTTGTTGTAAACCATTCTGGTGCCTGTTCGGCATCTGCATAAGCCCTGATCTTTGCGATTGGTTTCAGTCCGAGTTCATCCGCTTTTTCTTTGCTCATCAATACCAATGCAGCCGCACCATCATTCATAGTAGATGCATTAGCAGCAGTCACTGTTCCATCCTTAATAAAAGCAGGATTTAGCGATGGTATCTTATCAAACTTTACATTGTATGGTTCTTCGTCTTTTGCAAAAACTACCGGATCTCCCTTGCGTTGTGGTATTTCTACCGGCACTACTTCATTATTAAATAATCCTTTCTCCCATGCCGCCTGGCTGCGTTTATAACTTTCTATTGCAAAAGCATCCTGGTCTTCACGGCTGATACCGCATTCCTTTGCGCATAATTCTGCTGCATTGCCCATTGCTTTACCATCGTACACATCTGTCAATCCATCTTTGGCTAATCCATCTATCAGCGATGTATTTCCATACTTGTTTCCCCATCTCACACTGTCTGCATAAAAAGGAACATTGCTCATACTTTCCATTCCACCGGCCACGACAATATCGGCGTCACCAAGCATAATACTTTGTGCAGCCTGTGCTATTGCTTTCATACCACTGGCGCAAACTTTATTTATGGTTGTACAGTTTACTTCATTTGGCAATCCTGCAAACTTTGCTGCCTGTCTTGCCGGTGCCTGTCCAAGGTTTGCTTGCATAACGCAGCCCATCAGAACATCCTGCACCTGTTCTGCTTTTATACCAGCTTTCGCCAAAGCCCCTTTTATGGCTGCAGCACCTAACTGTGTTGCTGATAAACTTTTTAATGAGCCACCAAAACTACCCATCGGAGTACGGACTGCCGAAATGATATAGACTTCTTTCATATACTTGTTGAATTAAGGTGGCAAAGATAACGATTGTTAGTTTCTTTGGCTGAGGTAAACCCACTTATGTTGTTGCCAATCCTTACAACATTTAATTAGCAATTAAAAAGCCAGTGCTGCAATTGGAATGCAGCACTGGCCCGATAACCGTCCCTTTATAAGTTTTTAATTTATTACTTAGCCACCAGCACTTTCACGGTTTTCAATACTCCATCAACTACTACCTGCACAGCGATAATATCGCCGCTGTTGCCTGCAAATCCCTGAATTGATGTAGTGAACCGGTGACTACCTGCCGTTAAAGTAGTTTCCTGCTGCATCACTTTTGTAAGCCGGGTTTGTGCAGAGGTAATATTCACACTCACTTTTGCTGTCTTTGTTGTAACAACCTGAACCGTTAGTCTGTCGCTTGCCGGATTAGGAGATACAATGACATTGATATCTGCATTCACCACTACTTGCTGTTCAACATCCATTGACCGTAATATCTTCTCTACATATAAAACACCATTGTCATGATCGCCATGAATCCTGTAACGGCCTTGTTCATCATTCGGTTTTGTCAGCCTTTCAGTTTTCACCTCCGTTAATAAGGCAGAATACCTGTCTTTTGTTAATGTCCATAACAGATCACCAATCAGATGGTCACCCCCGATAAATTTATCCATTGACAGGAACATCGCACTACGGGAATTGCTCCGGGAAAATTGAGCAAGTTTTTCAAACTCAGGATTCTTGCAATAAGCCGACGGATCACTGTATATAGCATTAGCAGCCCAGGTCTTCTTCCATGTTTCGTATAGTTTATTGAACTGTTCAGAAAAAGAAGGATCAACTTTTTTCTTAAATGCTGAAAGTTTTCTTTCTGCTTCACCTGTGAGTGTAGCAACATCAAATACTGCCACCCCGGCTTTTACGGCATCAGCATCTGTTTCAAATGAAAGTCCTGCATCAGCTCCACGGGCATAAGTTCCTGTCGGGATATAATAATTTACAACTGCCCCATAGCCCCAGTTCAGGTTCGTCAATGCATTCCGGGGATGAAAAGTACGGGTTAATCCGCCTGGTTTACTTTCCCAATCATACCCATGCGGGTGATTATTGCCGGGTTTTTTTACAGAACCATGTGTAAAATGACCGTTCAATGCCCATAAATCAACGATGGCGTTGTTAACGTTGGCGCCGGTTCTTGTAAAATTCCAGGCACCCGGGTAACGGACTGGCTGATTCGCATAGAAATTATCAAAACATGTAAGGTTCATATCATTGTTTGGACAATTGTAGGTGGAATACTGGCTGGGAGGCCATATCCAGGTAGATGTAACCCCACCACTCCACGAAATACAGTTATAGTTACCAGACTGAGCCGCTGCTTTAATTGCATCATCTGCTTTTAGTAACGGGAATTCTGGGTAATTGGCCGCATACACATTACTATTTTCGTTACCCAGGTACACATCGCTTACTCCATTACCAGAAGGGCTGTAAGCACATACAAATCCATATTGTACTGAGTCTGTAGCAAAATCTTTCTTAATACGGGAAGCATAACCCCAGCTCCAGTCGCCGCCACCGCCAGAATAATCATCATTATAACCCCGTGCACTGCTGGCAAAATATTTAGATGCGATCATCCGGGTGTCTCCCTGCGTAAGCCTGCAGGTAAAAAAATTGAGCTGACCGCCTTTTGCGGCAGACATGGTATAGGTTCGGCCACCGATTATTGCGCTGCTTACTAAAGTGCTTCCATTGTAAATGATATTGGTAGTCCCACTGCCACTTGTATATGGACGAAGCATGATGGCATAATAACCGCTAACACCTGCAAAAAAAGTAAGAGCAGATTCACCACCAGGGCCACCATTTACATTTGACGAAGAGTAGGTATAATTGCCAGGATTAAAAATAGTTAGAGACCTGCTGATGGTGGAGTTACTGGTAGCAAAACTATGGGTTCCGGCATTCAGGTATATCCACGAAAAATGCGAGTAGGTGAAATTTGTATCAATAGCATGATTATACATTCCTTGCGGATTAGGCAATACCTTGTTGGTAAGGTCGCCGGCCTCTTCCACTGTTGGCATGTGTGATACCGGTTGCTGTTTCAGGTTCTCTACATGATTCAGGAAAGCAGCATTGGGGTCGTTATTGCGGCCAATGCCCGGAATTGATGTAGTCAATGATATTTCATCCACCATAGGTACATGTGGCCCACCTGTGTTCGAAAATCTCAGTATATGCTTACCGGGATTCAGAGAAATTTGCTGGTTTGTAATTCCTGCAGTTTGCCAGCCGTCCCTTGTACTGTACATTGTTTGAAAATAAACTTCGTCGACATATACATACAGTTTTTCGCCGTTTTTCAGGTTACACAAAGCAGAGATATAATACTTGTCCTGCCTGGAAACATCAATGGCATATATGCGTGATGATACATTGCTTTTAAACTCGCCATAATTGTAAACAACATACACCTGTCCTGCCCTAGTGTAGGCCATGTAACTCTTTGTTGGTGTTTGCTGTTGTGCATTAAGCACAAAGACAGTCAGCAGGCAGATGAGTGATAAAAAGAATTTTCTCATAGAAAGCGTTTTAAGGTTAATGGTTATAAAGGGATTCCCCTCAGTATTGCAAATATTAGTTTATTCTTTATTCCTGCAAATACCACAAAGCGGTGATTTTTGATCTGTCAGTGGCAATAAATTCAAAAACAGTGGGTTGGAATTAAATTAAAGTTGGGAAAATGTGAAATTTAATACAGCAGTCCGCTGATACCCGCCTCAGGGTACGCTAATTGTCTCAAATTCGTTATAGTTTCAGACAATAATCATTCAAACCAAATGAACAGAACAGTACCTGCAATTGCTTTGACCTTACTGGCAAAAACTCTTATCGCACAGCCATCGGCTGACCCGGTAATCAATGGTACCATCAGGCTTACAGATTCTGTAGATTGTACAATTGTTAAAGACCAGGCACAAAGCCCAACCTGTTGGGTATTTGGCACTAATTCTATATTCGAAAGCGACCTGATAAAAAGATATAATGTGCGTCTGAATCTGTCAGAAATGTTCATTGCACGATACGCCTACATTGATAAAGCAAAACAATTCATTGCTACGGGTGGCAAAACGTATTTTGAAGGCGGCGGACAGTTCCATGATGTGATAAGAGTGGTCAATAATTATGGTATGGTACCTGAGGAAGTGTACAATGGAAGACCCAATGAACAATTCAGTCATAATCATGCTGGTCTTGATACTGCGATGAAGAGATTAACTTATGGATTTTTAAACCGGGGAAAAACATCGTTAGATAACAGCGACCTAAAACAAATGAATGATACATTGGATAAATACCTGGGCAAGGTTCCGGATAAATTCTTTTACCAGAAAAAACTTTATACCCCATTGACTTTTGCCAAAGAAGTAGTGAGGTTTGGGAATGATTACGTTGAATTAGTTTCATTTTCAGATAAACCGTTGTACAAACAATTTGTACTGGCAGATAAATACAACTGGGCCAATGACAGTTTCTGGAATATCACCCTTGATGATATGTTAATGCTTACAGACACGGCCTTGCAAAAGGGCTGGTCGGTAGGCTGGGAAGGTGATGTAACAGAAAACACTTTCAATTCATTTGCCGGCTATGCTTACTTCCCTGATTCAACTTACCGATACGATGTTCAACGATTAGAAAATTATAAAACAGAAGTTACTGAGAGGGATCATATGCTTCATCTTGCGGGTATTGGCAGAGATGAGAATAACAAAAAATGGTATTACCTGAAAAATTCATGGGGTACCTGGCTCAGCCGGTATAAAGGATACCTTTTTATGGAGGAAAATTACTTTCGGCTGAAAACTGTTATTCTCTTTGTAAACAAAGCTGCTTTGCCGAAAAGTCTGAAAGAAAAATTGGGTATCGAATAACTTCTTCCATTTAATAAATACAGTTCCATTAAAAAGCCGTTCTGTTAATACAGTACGGCTTTAAAAAATAATCAGGAATTTTATTAAGAAGCTCTCTCAAATTTAAGTAATGAACCGGCTGCACTGTACGTAGCTTCATACTTTACAGTTCCCCTCATGAAATGAGCTCTCCAGGTACCATCATTCCTTAATTTCCATTCGTACACATTATCAGTAGGAAACCGCTGGCGAAAAGCGTCAAGTACAACTTCCGGCAACGGTCCATCCAGGCAAATAATGTTGTGTGATGACTGGTGTCCGTTATCATCATAGCCGGCATCATGACGCTGATTGCTGTGATTGAATTGAACGGTAAAACTGCTGCTGCTGTTCCGCTGCCACTCAACCCCTGTTGCACCTGCAAAATCATTACTGAAAGCAGTTCTTGTGACCTGTGGTACAGCAGAGGCGGCTACAACATTGGCAGTACCGCTACCATTATCGTCTGTACCGGATTTAGAACAGGCGGTCAGCAACAAGGCACTAAAAGCGGTTAAAAGGAATGTGTTTTTCATAAACTAATATTTTAAATGATTGAAATCTGGTAACAGTAATAAGTAAAAACCCGGGAACGGGATGTAACCGCCAAAACCAGGATTTTTTTTCCAGTCATGGTTTTTACAGGTTCAATTGTGTAATTTCAAAATAAAAAATGGCCAGATCACACCATCGTAAAAAACACAGAGAACATCTGCGACAATACCAGCATAACCAGGAAGGCACTTCGAGCCCTTCTAAAAAAGGAAAAGTCAGCGGTACTTTTGCAGTATTGGGTGTTATTCTTGGAGTTGCTGTTGGTTATTTTGCTACTGACGGTAACACCATATGGATCGCATTTGGGGCTGTAGCCGGAGGCCTGTTGGGGTATTTATCAGGCCGTTATTTTGACAGAGAAGCCTCATGAAAACTGGGGAATGATTGCTTCAAAACTGCTTATCCACAGCGAAATGTTAGCAGCTGCAAGCCGCATAAGTTATGTACATTTGTAAAAAATTGACAGTATGACACTTTTCGTTGCCGGCCTGCCCTATGATCTTGATGATGCTGAACTGGAAGAGATATTTGAAAAATTCGGCACAATAGCTTCTGCTAAAGTTTCAATGGACAGGGAAACAGGCAAGAGCCGTGGATTTGGTTTTGTGGAAATGCCTAACGATGCAGAAGCAAAGGAAGCTATTGAGCACCTCAATGATATTTCACTCGGTAAAAAACCATTGGTGGTAAAGCAGGCTGAAGATCGCCAGGGTGGATCAGGTGGCGGCGGTTACCGTGGTGGTGGCAGTGGTGGCGGCTACAACAAAGGTGGTGGCGGTGGCTACAATAAAGGAGGCGGATATAACCGGGACAGAAACCGTTATTAAATCATAAATGAAAAACCCCATCAATTGATGGGGTTTTTCATTATAAATTATCATTTATATCCAAACCATTTTCTTTCAACCTTGTCAAACAACCACCAAATGTTGTTTGCATAGGCAAAGTTGAAGTTATTATATACAACTGCTTCATCAGGTAATTGCAATGCCTTTGTCAAAACCCCTTTTCTGTTATACATTTCGATCTGTAATTTGCTGTAATTAAGTATGGCAAACTCTGCGTTTGGAATCCCGGTATAGCATAGGGCGGTGGCATTATAATTTTCCATAGGTCCGGCATCATCAGTAAGTTCATCTTCCATCGCTTCCTCGTCATCGCTGGCAATTTTTAGTTCGATGGATTCATCAAGGGCTTGTCCTTGTAATGAATAATAAACAATAATATTACCGCTAAGAAAAGCTATCTTCTTTTTGACAGCATCAAATACACCAAGGCTTTGCTCGTCTGGCTGGTTCTGTCCCTCTAATATTTGGGCTGTATCAATAGGTATACCCTTTGGACTGAGTTTATAAGCGATCCATCCATAATCAGCATACCCATTTGCTTCTATCCTTTTGGTAATTGTATTATACCACAGGCCCCTTGTATCAAACATCGTCTCAATATCTTCCGGAGAAATAAGTTTTCCTGTTGGATCAAAAACACCCATCGGGTAAGAAGCATTTCCGGCAAATGACGCATAGTATTTTTTCAACACAGGATGCCAAACTACCGAACCGCCATTATTTCCTGTTTCTCCGGGCATGCTGAGAGTAGCTACTTTTCTAACTGGTTTTGCTATTACCTGGGCTGTAACATCTAATGTTACCAGTAACAAGCATAATAAAATGGTGGTAAGCTTTTTCATGCAAATTATTTTGTATAAAGTTGATAATTATTCTATAGCTATCCATACCATGCACACGGTATATTTCAAACAGGCAGATAATTATCTGCAACCTATTTTAATCGAAATATTTCTTTGAATTCGACCAGTTTTTCCCGGTAAAAATCTACATCTGGTGCTGCATTTACGGCTTTCTGATAATAGAGAAAGGCATTGGGCAAATAATGACTGTTTTCCAGCAGATAAGCAATGCGGAAGTATTGTGCGGCAACATCTTCAGGAACCTCAACTAATTTTTGAAAACCTGCAACCTGTTGGCTGACTTTCTTTGCAAGAATGTAATTAATCACTCCTCCTTCATAGGCCTCTGTATTTTTAGCTGAAACCGTCCATTTATAAACATTGCCGGGTTTCATATATTTTCTGATTTTATCAATTGATATTATACTTTCCGAAACGCTGTCTTTGTACAAGGTTGTATTTCCTTTGGTATCCAGTAAAACGAAATAATATTTACCAGGATACTCTTTATTGATACTCCATGATAAGGGAAAACTGCCAGAAGCATAATTGATCGTATCAAAAGCTTCATCAAAATATATTTCCAGGTCTTCTTCTCCTCGTACCGGTGCCTCACTCCTTACTATAGCACCACTTTCGCCCTGGTGTGTTCTTTTATAGTCCTCACTCCGGACATACAATTGATCCCAGATATATTGAAAATATTTTGATGTCACAGAACTATGGCTTGTAGTACAAGAATCTTTCCACCTGGTGACAGGAAAGATTCCTTCTTTTGTAACTGAAAGGGGCTTCCCTTCTTTACAGACCATAGTAAGTTTTGCCTCCCGTTGCGTTTTGATAGTACTCCCTGGCTTAAGCACCTTCCCGATCTTTACTTTTGATTCCTGGTTATTCTCAATAACTGTTACCGTTCCTTTCAATGAATAAACAAGTAGCTCATCCCCTTTTTGGGCCTGAACAGCATAACCAGTAACCAATCCGATTAAGACAAATAGTTTTTTCATACTCTTACTATTTTTCATAAAGAATAGTACAGGAATAAGGCTCCAGTCTCCAAAAGCCTTCCTTTCCGCCTATCACATCAGAAAGCATATTCCCTGCCACAAAAACATTATAGTTACCCGGTTGTGCCATAATCGATTTCTCTTGCGCCGAACCATTAAAAATTATCAGTATTTTTTTCCACTTATCTCCAGAAGCATGACCATCAATAGTGTATGCGATAATACCTTCCGTCATCCCTTCCAGAAAACTGATGCCCGAAGCTATTTGCTTTGATGATTGCATTCTGAAAGCCGGGTGGTCTTTCCGCATCTTTATCAGAGCCCTCACATAATTAAATACATATTTATTCTTTTCTTTCAGACCCCAGTCAATCTCATTAATACGATCAGGGGAATCATAAGAATTTTCCACTCCTTGTTTACTCCGTAAAAACTCGGTACCAGCATGAAGAAAACTGATTCCCTGTGATGTAAGAACAATTGACAGAGCCAGCATGTGCATGTTTGTTCGTTCATCCTCTGTAGCATCTTTTGAGGAGATACCCAACTTATCCCACAGCACATGATTATCATGGCATTCGCAATAACTGATTGTTTGAAATGGTTGTGCGGCATAAGGGGCTTTTGAATAATTCACCTTTGAGTAGTTCACCTGCGGATGCCTGCAACTCGCCACAATACCGAACTTAACACTCTCTTCCATACCGGGTTTGCCGCTGGCGAAACCTTTATCGGTATGCTCAAACACACTTCCTTTAATACCATCCCTGATATCATCACTGAAAACAGCGATTCTGTCCAGTTTTGCTGCATTGACTTTCAAAGCCCTTAGCGAATCTGGCAATGGCGACGCCCCGGCTGTCCAACCTTCGCCATAAATCAGGATATCAGGTTTTATTTTATGCAGCTCTTTTGAGATCAGGTTCATCGTTTCAATATCATGCACTCCCATCAGGTCCACCCGGAAGCCATCAATGTGATATTCCTGCACCCAATAAAGCATTGATTCAAGCATGAACTTCCTGAACATTGGTCTTTCGCTGGCAGTTTCATTGCCACATGCAGTAGCGTTGGAAAACCTGCCATCTTTTGTCTGCCTGTAATAATAACCGGGAACCAGCTGATTGAAATTTGAGGTCTCAGTCAATGCTGTATGGTTATACACCACATCCATCACCACCCTTAATCCATTCTCATGGAATGTTTTTACTAACTGCTTGAATTCTTTGATCCTTGTAACCCCATCATATGGATTGGTGGAATAAGAACCCTCGGGTACGTTATAGTTCAACGGATCATAACCCCAATTATACTTTGCATCGGATTTTGTTTCGTCCACTGAATTAAAGTCATAGCAGGGTAATAAATGAACATGGGTAACGCCCAATTCTCTGATATGATCAAGCCCGGTGGAGAGTCCTTCTGCATTTTTAGTTCCTCTTTCCGTCAGTCCTAAAAACTTCCCTTTGTTTTTGATACCCGATGTTGGAGATATGCTGGCATCCCTTACATGCAGTTCATAGATAATTGCATCGGTTTTACTTTTAAACAATGGACTTTTATCCTTTTCCCATCCCACAGGGTTAGTTTCTTTAAGGTCAACTACCATAGCTCTTTTTCCATTTATACCGACAGCTTTTGCATAAGGATCCGTAACCTCATTAAGCCATACGCCGTTCGTCCCATCCTTCTTTGAAAATACCTTAAACACATAAAACCTGCCCTTCTGATCACCTTTTACTGTTACTGACCATGTGCCATTTTTACCGGGATTCATATAGTGAATCACGGGCATTTCATTACCATCTCCGGATTGGTAAACCAGTAAGTGAACGTTAATAGCTGAAGGTGTCCATATCTTAAATACAGACTGAGCTGAAGAATAAGTAAGTCCTAAATCCTTATCGGTACAAACAGGATATTTACTGAAATCAGTTGTCTGTGCTTTACCTGAAAATAATTTTGCAATAAATGCCAGCAGCATAACACACTTCTTCATTAAGAAATGAATTTAGCTATAAAGATATGCCTATTTAAAACCGCAGAGTAATTATCAAAAGCTTATGGTAGCTCCAACCAGTTCCAGCCCTCTTGCTGCCAGCATAAAGATCTTCCTATCCTTATAAATACTGCCCGTAGCAGGTATAAACAGGTATTCACCTTTCTTTCCTCCAATCCGGATGTCTTCGATCAGCCATTCCGCTTTCATCTTACCATCGCTGTTGATCGTTTGAAAAAGGTTGGCCCTTCTGCTGCCAAATTCAATAAACCTTTTTTTATCGTCATGCTGTGAAAGATAGTCTGCGAAGAACAAATTAATGTCACTGCCATTTACCCAGGCAAAAGCAGTGGAAGTACGACCGCCATCACTGACAGTCTTTATATCCCTCTCGAATTTATATCCCCATACTAAAGAACCATCTGCAGAGAGTTTTGTAACATAAATACTTCCGTAATTGTAACTATAAGTGTATTCAAATGGTTTTCCGGAAATGGGTGTTGAGCCAACAAACTGCCTTTCACCAACAAGACAAACCGTATTATCCGGCATGGCCAGCAATTGTGTTGCTTTTACGGTGCCGACAATATTGGGGTTGATCTTTGCTGCCAGCAGGTCGCCATTAGTGCCGCTAACATGCAAGTAAAAGATCCCATCCGGGGTTTCTACATTAATGCCCACTTTTTTATTCATGAAATAGTAGCCGGCTAACTGAAGGTCACCGGCTGCATTAAATAATTCCCGGTAAGTGGAGATCACAAACCCGTTTCCCAGTTCGATCTTTTTTTCTGTAACAGTTTTTCCATCTGCGGAGAAAGTAAAGAAGGAGAACTGATCAAAAGCTTTTTTCACATCGGTTTGCTTGAGGATAAAAACAGCACCGTTGTTATTTACAAAAATGGTGTTCTTAGGTGCCCGGGTACTTTCACAGGTAAATGTGTAATCCTTTTTCCATAATTGTTTGAAGTTATCATCATAGACCGTAACGATACATTTTTCCATTCCTTCTTTTTCAAAAGGCAGCTCATATATCACAGCCATCTTAGTTCCGTCACTGCTGACATTAACATAGAAATTACCTGAATTAGACGCTGACTCGACCGGCTGAGAGTTCAGTAATACCTTTTTTTGCCTTTTTCCGCTTACATCAAAAGGATAATACCAGAGATGCGCCATTTTAGCACCAGTCGCTTTGCTGTATTCTGCCTTAAACATTACCAGTCTGTCTTTTAAAGCATAAAAACCTTTAAGAAGATTCGCATCGCCCATTTCAAGGGTTTTGTCAATCATATTAGAACCGATCGGCTTCCGGTTAGCGTCATAAGCATCCAGTTGCAGGTCATACATTACAGGGGCCATCATCCTGTATTTTTTTTGTAAGACATAGAAATTGTCGCCGACTTTATAGGTAGAGAAATCCGCTTCAGGTACATTTTGCACATTACGGGGTTCAATGAATTCCACTGTTTGTGCAGTTGAACTCAAACTTGTTGCTGCACAAATACACAGCAGTTGTAATAACTTCTTCATAAGGTTTAATTATTTCTTTTTAGCAGCAAACCATGCGTTATATTCGTCAATAATTGCTAGCAGGTTCAGCAGGCCATAACCTTTTTCCTTGTTAGCTACTTTCTGAGAGAGTGCAGGATAATCTGAAATATAGTCACTTAATTTTTTTGCAAACCCCAACCCGAAATAAGAATAGGTGATCGGATCGCTGTGTGAAGGATCCTTAGGCTTATGAAATACTCCCTGGGCCTCAGTAGCAGCATCCTCAGAATAGAATACAAACTCGGTAATGCCACCATCATTAGTTACCAGGAGAAACCGGAGTGGTTTATTTAATAAGCCGCCGCTATAATTCAGTGTTCGGTATAATTTATCAGCAACTTTATAGCTTTTGATGTCTTCTGGTTTGAATTCAGATGTCGGTTTTTTGTCTGTTTCGTTGGCATAAAAACGACATTTCTTCTGGTTGCCCTTTTTATCATCATGCATAAAATACCCGTTAATGGTATCGTTCGCATTCGTAACATAATAACCGGGATAGATCTTTCCTATCCGGTACACTTTTTCAGACCAATCGGGTTCATATCGTTGTGACTTTGCAACGGAAAACACCAAACACATTAAAAGCACTAATCCTGTTTGTTTCATATCTCTTTTTTAAGGGTGCAATAATACCGATTTTTTGAGTGACGGCGGAACGAAACTACGGATGAAATCATATAACTAATAGTTGCAATTTGGGTAAATAGTATTTTGGCATAAGCCGATGTTTGCTGTAAATTGTTCTTTCATTCCTTACAAAACACTACTTGCTATATGGGAGACTTACAGGTAAAGAAACAATCCAAAAAATACGATGCGGTGATAGTAGGCTCTGGTGCCGGCGGTGGCATGGCGGCTTATATGCTGGCAAAGGCCGGACTAAAAGTTTGCATCATAGAAGCTGGTTATATGTATGACCCGCAAAAAAATATAACCCAGTTAAAGAACCCATGGGAATCACCCCGCCGGGGAGCCAGTACAAAGATCCGCCCCTTTGGTGATTTTGATGCCTGCTATGGCGGCTGGTCGTTAGAAGGTGAGCCATTCACCAAGGAAACAGGTACCGACTGGGCCTGGTGGCGGGCCCGGATGCTTGGTGGCCGAACCAATCACTGGGGAAGGATTTCTCTTCGCTTTGGCCCCAAAGATTTTAAAAGAAAAAGTATTGATGGGTTGGGAGATGACTGGCCAATCAGTTATGAAGATATCAAACCTTATTACGACCGGGTTGACAAATTGATCGGGGTGTTTGGAACCAATGAGGGCTTAGAGAATGATCCGGATGGATTTTTCCTGAAACCACCCAAACCAAGATTACATGAACTTTTTATTAAAAATGCAGCGGGGCAAGCCGGTGTAAAAGTAATTCCTTCCCGCCTGTCTATACTTACAGAACCAATACAGAATGATGCAGGAAGAGGTGCCTGTTTTTTCTGCGGACAATGTAATAGGAACTGCAGCATGGCAAAAGCGGACTTCTCCTCTCCCAACGTTTTGATTTATCCTGCGATAAAAACAGGCAATGCAGATGTGGTGGCCAATGCAATGGCAAGGGAGGTGCTGACAAACAGCGAAGGACTGGCAACCGGCGTTTCATATATCAGCAAAGACGATATGATGGAATACCAGGTTGAAGGGAAAGTAGTCATTCTTGCTGCAAGTGCCTGCGAAAGTGCAAGACTGTTACTCAATTCAAAATCTCAACGACATCCGAATGGCCTCGCCAATAACAGTAATGTAGTAGGTAAATACCTGCATGATTCAACAGGTGCTGCATTAGGAGGCATCCTTCCACAATTATTTGACCGGAAAAGGTATAACGAGGACGGTGTCGGCGGAATGCATATTTATTCTCCCTGGTGGCTGGATAATAAGAAACTTGATTTCCCAAGAGGCTATCATATTGAATACTGGGGTGGCATGAGTCAACCTTCTTACGGTTTCAGTTGGGGAATTGAAAACCTGAATGGAAAATATGTAGTAAAGGGAAAGCAGAAAGAAGGTGGCGGGTATGGCGCCTCATTAAAAGAAGACTATCGTTATTTCTATGGATGCGGGGTGGGCATGGCTGGCCGCGGCGAAGCCATTCCTATTGAGAGTAATTATTGTGCGATCGATCCTAACGTAGTGGATAAATTTGGTATACCTGTTTTAAAGTTCAATGTAAAATGGACCGAACATGAAATAAAACAGGCGAAACACATGAAAGAAACGTTCAAAGAAGTGATGCATAATATGGGTGCCGTTATTACCTGGGGTGGTGATGATGATGAAAAAAATCAATGGGGGCTGGCAAAACCCGGAGAGATTATTCATGAGGCAGGAACTGTAAGGATGGGGAATGATGCAAAAAGATCGGCCCTGAATAAATGGAGCCAGGCACATGACTGTAAAAACCTGTTTTGCGTGGATGGCGGACAATTCGTTTCACAGGCTGATAAAAATATAACCTGGACAATATTAGCATTAAGCATGAGAGCCAGTGAATACATTGTTGATGAAATGAAGAAACAAAATCTATAACAACTTAAACGCTTTATATGGACCGTCGTAAATCTCTTAAATTAATCGTTACGGGAGCTGTAGCTGCCCCTATTGCTATTGCCGGTTGCAAAAGTGATGATAAAAAAACTGAAGGAGCTAATACAGATGAACCAAAATTTTCTCTTGATCGTAACCCTGATGAATTGAAATACGAAAAAGAGTTGCTGGCCAAAGAAAAATTTTTTACTGAACATGAATTTGCAACCATTACTATTCTTGCAGACATCATTATTCCCAAAGATGAAGTAAGTGGTAGTGCCAGCGAAGCTAAAGTTCCGGAGTTTATTGAGTTTATCGTAAAAGATATGCCTAACCACCAGGTGCCGATGAAAGGTGGTCTTCGATGGTTAGATATGCAATCCCTGAAAAGGTATGAAAAGTCATTTAAAGATTGCAGCCACGAACAGCAGATCGAATTGGTGGAGATGATCGCTTACCCCAAAAAGGCAAAACCGGAAATGACGCAGGGAGCAAAATTCTTCAGCCTGATGAGAGACCTGACGGCCACAGGTTTTTACACTTCAGCAATAGGCTTGAAAGATATTGGTTATGCAGGGAATAAGGCGACTCAATGGAATGGTGTACCAGAGGAAGTGCTACAGCAATACAAAGTAGCGTATTCTGAAAAAGAACTAAAAGAATGTGTGAGTTTCAACAGTAAATAAACAAAGAAAGTTCCTTAACTTTCTGATAACCGATAAACCATTAAACCCTTCTATATGTGTAAAAGAAAAATACTTCCGGTCATTCTTCTTTTTTTATATACCGCAACCCTGGCACAGGATAATGTTGCACTATATGAGGATTGTAATTATAGCGGCAAGAGGTATTATCTGACAGCTGGTTCGTACAGGGGATACCAGATGGGAATTGATAATGACAGGCTATCCTGCCTGCAGATACCGAATGGAATGCGGGTTACTCTTTATGAACATGATGACTTTAAGGGTAAGTCGGTTACCTATACGGCGAATGTTTCCTGTCTTGATGCAGTATGGAATGACAATACATCATCGATGGTAGTTGAGAACCTGAACTATCAACCTGGCTATAATCAAAACGATTATGTCACTTTTTACAACGACTGTTATTCAAGAGGGTATTCTCAAAGCCTGCGACCCGGCACTTACTATGCCAGCCAGTTAGGCTCTTTAAAAGAGAATATTTCTTCTTTTTCCATTTATGGCAACCTCCGGGTAAAAGTTTATACAAGCAGCGATAATGCAGTCGGCTATTCTTATACTTTTGATGCCACACAGAGTTGCCTTGGCAGTTCCTATAATGATAAGATCAGATCGCTGGTGATAGAATATAAACCAACCCCGCCTAATTATTATCCCCCATCAGGTGGAAATGGCACTTACGCTACAATATATACTGATTGTAATTATGGTGGCAACAGCTTACGCCTTGCACCGGGTTACTACCAGGGAGATAAGCTTGGTTTGTTGAAATACGATATTTCATCAATTGAGATACCCTCTAACCTGAAGGCAAAAGTTTTTATCAATAACGAATACCTGAGTGGAACCTCATATGTAATTTCAGAAAATACAAGCTGCCTGTCAAGTACATTGAACAATCGGATCGGCTCCCTCGTAATTGAAGAAAATTATGGGTATAACAATAACCCGCAATACCCCCAGCCAAATAATGAAAGAGTGGTACTTTATTCAGATGCAAACTACAAAGGTTTGTCTGCATCCATTCTACCCGGAACCTATAGCACTATGCAATTGGCAGGATTTACTGACAATGCACTGAGTTCTCTGACCGTTCCGGCTGGCTACAGGGTAGTTTTGTATGAGTTTGAAAATTTTGGCGGGAAGAGCTATACCGTAACTCAGTCTAAGAGTGGCTTTACCCTTTCAGGCTGGAATGACAAGACATCTTCTATTGCTGTATATAGAAATTAAGTATTACAACTCCTGTATTGTCAGGTGCAACTTGTTTTCCACAAGTTGTCGTCTTTGTCAAAATACTGTATGCAAACAGGCTTTAAACACAGCATTGTAATATGCATTGTTAACCTTTTCTGCTTCATTTCAAATGGGCAAAACTGCCGTTCGCTTAGCATCACCTGGCAGTCTCAGATCGCAGGTGCCTGCACCGCCATTCCCCTCACTATGCAGCATGACCAGAATGACAGGCCTTACCTATATGTTGCCAATAAAGAGGCTGGCTTGAAAGTGTATGATATCACGGATATCAAGAAACCAAAACTCGTTGCCAGCCTTTCCACCAAATCATTTTCCTCCTTGCATGTGATGAATCTTACACAGGATAGCAACTATCTTTATCTGGCTATCGGTAATCATTTCAACAACAAGCAGGCATCAGGCATGGCAATTGTGGATATTACCGATCCGGTTAACCCGGTTTTCATTTCTTACTGGATACTACCTTCTTCATACGGCGGAAGCGGTATTGTAAAAGTACAGGGCAACTACGCTTATCTCGGAGCAATGGGCAATGGTTTGCTTATACTTGATATCAGCAATAAGAAAAGCATTAAACTTATCTCGCAATTTGTTCCTGATATCAACTATCCTGACCCTAAACCAAAGAAATCATTGTACAATGCAAGGGGCATCCAGGTAATACAGGATATCGTCTATCTATGCTACGACGCAGGGGGGCTATGCATCATCAATATCAAAGACAAAGCAAATCCTGTACAGATCGGTCGCTACTGCAATCCCATCATGAATGGTAAGCCGAGAGCTTACAACAATATTGTTGTTAACAAAGACCTTGCCTACATTGCCGTGGATTATTGTGGTATGGAGATTCTGAATATTAAGGACCCGGCAAATATCAGTTCAATTGGCTGGTGGAATCCCTATGGTTGCCCGGCGAACAATTGGTTTACCAGCCCTGTGCATGCCAATGAAATTGCCTATGATAAAGATTACAACCTGATATTCCTTTCTACAGGTAAAAGCGACTTGGATATTATCAACGTATCCAATCCTTCCAGTCCTGCTTTATGTAAAGAATTTGGCGGCCCAAACAACAAACTGGGTACATGGGGTGTAAGTATTTATAAGAAGAAAGTATTTCTTTCCTATATATGCTCGGTTATTCCTTTTGCATCAAATTGGACCGGGATCAGAATTTTGACCTATGAAGATAATCCTTGATTATTTTCCAGCTTTCTCATCAAAAAGTTCATCATAAAAAGGACTTTCAGTTTTTGAAAGCCTGTCCCACCAGGTAAAGTACAATCCAAAATTGTATTTGTATTGTTTGTGATGCAATGAATGATGCGTAGCTCCTATCATTGACCTGCTGATAGAATTCTTTGCGAACCATTTTGGATATATCTCAATGTCCAGATGGTTGATAACACTACTGACAGACATGATGGTCAGCATTACTACCAGCACATACAAATTCATTGGAAGAAACAAAAGTATCAGTGGCAGAAAAATAGCCTGTATCAAACCTTCAATCGGGTGAAAGGAAAAAGCAGTCCAGGGTGAGGCAATCTGGCTGTCGTGATGCCATTTGTGTACCAGTTTAAAAACTTTGGGGATGTGCATCCACCGGTGAAGCCAGTAATAATACGTCTCTTGTAAAATCAATGCAATGACCAAACTTGCCGGTAACCACCATAACGGATAATCATGTATGTTTTCATAGATCTTTATATATCCTTTTTGCCAAAGCAGCAACAAAACCGCCCCGGAGATTCCAAACAATACAGCCGTCATATTACTCCGGATCATTTCCTGCCTGAATTGACCCGGGTTATATTCTCGTTTGTTAATTTTTCTATTTTTCCATTTATCTCTCTGCCAGACATAAAATATGCTGTAAAACAACCAGGAAAAAAGAAAATACCGGCCCACTACCACCACATATACAACTAACGCAGTGATAAGAAACCATAAGGGGTTGGAAACATCAGGAAGTTTTTCCACTTTGAATCTGTTTAAAGTTATTCATCTAACAAACTAAAGCTAACAAAAGTTGAGGTAAAAAATAAAGGCTAACTAAGTAGCCTTTATTTACGGTGCAGTCAGTATTGGTTCTTTATGCAAATTCTTCTTTTGCAGTTTTACTGTAATCGTCGATCAGTTTCCTTTGCAATTCAAAAGGCACAGCTTCATAGGCCTGAAAACTCATTTTGAATTTGGCTCTTCCTTGTGTTATAGAACGAAGTGCAGAGCAGTAACCATCCATTTCAGCCAATGGTACTTTGGCAATGATCTTCTGAAAATGACCTTCGCTGTCTATTCCTTCCACAATGGCACGGCGGCTTTGCAGGTCACCCATCACCGATCCTGTCAGATCATCAGGACAAAGAACCTCTACATGGTAAATGGGTTCTAATATCTGCGGGTCAGCCTGCTGAAATGCCTGGCGGAAGGCCTGTAAGCCTGCTATTTTAAATGAAATATCATTGCTATCAACCGGGTGCATCTTACCATCATATACACAAACCCTGATATCCCGGGCATACGAACCGGTAAGTGGCCCGTTGTGCATTTTTTCCATCACTCCTTTTAGTACAGAAGGAAGAAACCTGGCTTCGATGGCGCCACCAACTATACAATTGTAGAAAACCAATTTCCCACCCCAATCCAATTCATGAGTATCACGGCCTCTTACGTTCAAGTCCGTTGGTTCAGGCATTCCTTCATACCATGGCTCTATCCGCATATACACTTCGCCAAATTGTCCGGAACCTCCACTTTGTTTTTTATGCCGGTAATTGGCATCAGCCATTTTGCGAATAGTTTCCCGGTAAGCAATTTTTGGTTTTACAAATTTCACTTCCAGCTTATGCTGGTGCTCAATCTTCCATTTGGCCACAGCAAGGTGCATATCGCCCTGGCAATGGATAAGTGTTTGTTTCAGTTCCGGTGAAACTTCAACTAACAATGTGGGATCCTCTTCCCGCAACTGGTGCAAAGCTTGTGACAGTTTCTCCTCTTCTCCTTTTTTCAAAGTTTCAATCGCCACTGTCATATTATGAGAAGGGAATTCAATGGAAGGAAGTTCATAGTTCTTACCCTTTGTATGCAATGTATTGTTGACATGGGTGTTTCTGAGTTTTAACGTAGCGCCAATATCACCGGCCACTAACTCATGAGTGGGAGTTCTTTTATTTCCTTCCACCAGGAAAAGCTGATTTATTTTTTCTGTGACACCGGTACTTTCATTTTCCAGTTCCATTCCCACTTTTATCGTTCCGGAATATACCTTGAAGAACGACATTTCCCCAACATGTGGTTCAGAGATTGTTTTATAGATAAAAAGACAAGCAGGCCCATTGGCATCACATGTAAGTTTGTCACCACTACGGGTTGTTTGTGGTGGCATTTCGTTGGCACTGGGACATACATTATCAATAAAACCCATCAGCCTGCCGCTGCCCATGTTTCTTTCTGCTGACAAACAGAATAAAGGGAACAGGTCATGGTTGATCATTGCTTTCTTTAAACCCTCTTTCATTTCATCCTCATCCAGTTCTCCTTTATCAAAATATTTCTCCATTAATGTTTCATCGTTACTGGCAATTGCCTCTATCAGTTCCTTATGCAATTCGTCGGCTTTTGCCTGTTCATCATCCGGTATCGGCAGTTTTTCAGGTTTGCCACCGGCATTGGTAAACTTGTACATGGTCATCCTCAGCACATCAATGATTTCATGAAAACCAACACCTACCTGGTGGGGATATTGTACAACAACTACTTTGCTTCCGAAATGAGCTTTGGCTTCTCTAACTGTTTTATCAAAATCGGCATTGTCATCATCCAGCTTATTTACGGCAAAGATCATCGGTGTTTTAAACTTTTCTGTGTATTCCCAGATGATATCTGTTCCCACTTCCACTCCCATAACCGAATTCAGGAGCATCACTCCTGTATCCGCCACTCTGAGAGCAGAAATAACTTCTCCCACAAAATCATCATACCCTGGTGTATCAAGAATATTTATTTTATAACCCCGCCATTTGGTGTGGAGCAGTTTACTAAAAATGGAGTTACCTCTCTCCTGCTCCAGTTCATGGTAATCTCCGGTTGTATTTCGTTCGGCGATTGTGCCGCGGCGGTTTATGATCCCGGCTTCAAACAGCATGCACTCCGCTAAGGTGGTCTTACCGGAGCCGGCATGGCCCAGCAAGACAATATTTTTTACATGTGAGGTATCAAATTCAGGCATGGCAAGAAATTTAATAGTGAAGAATTGAAAGAGCAATGCAAATCTTTAATAGAATAGGATGCTGTTTTATGAACCCTGTCAGGCCATAAAATGATTATTGTCAATAAAATGGGTGTAAGCAGTGTTAGTTCGATCGTTCTAAAAACTTGCTGAATTCCTGACGAAGATCCTGCAAGGTTTGTTCCAGCGATTGAAGCTCTTCAAATAAACCTTCATGACGGGCAAAACTGTCCTCGTTGACAGAGCCATTAAAAGCAACTTTTTCAAAGTTCATTTTGCGGTCATGAGCTTTGATAGCTTGTTTAAGGTCATGAATGTTGATAAGCTGAATGTGAAACTGGTTGTGGAGATGTTCTACGTCCTGGAGTTGCTCTTTGGAGAGTGGTTGTCCTGCTACTTGCCGGAGCCTGGCTTCGTCGTTACTGAATTCTTCACGATAGTTCCGAAGCTTTTCTCTCCAGGCGTTGCACTCCCCGGAGAGCTGTGAGATGTCTACCTGAACCATGGGATTTAAAATTTAAAGATTAAAAAATAAAGAACCTTTTAATTTTCCCTGGGGTGTTGGATTGATGCAGGTGGGTTAATGGTCATTGGTAAATTAAGGCCATTTTTGGAAAATTCAAACATTTCAGCCGGGTATTTATAAAAAAGAAATGCACAGGGATTTACCTGTGCAAACTCCCTGTTCCCGCAGCCGGTATTAATCGTTGGGGCAGATTTTTTTCCTGTCGCTGAACGAGTTTATGTAATTAATGGCGTCCTGGTCCTGGCGAACGTATATACCATACGAAAGAATAGCAAGCCGTGTAACAGGTACCCCCTCCACATAGCCCATATTTACCCAGTCGATAGTAAACAATGTATTGCATTTATCGACTACACTTTTTATGGTGATATCTCTTCGGGTAGCACTGTTACCCCATCGTTCTACTGTATAAAACGGAACCTGGCAATACAGCTGCTTATACTTTACTTTATCGTTATATACTGCTGATATTACATTGGCTAAATTCTGCTCTTCCACCGGCAACAATTGAACCCGGCTTCCGGTTACAAAGAAGCCTGGTGCCAGCACTTGCAACATTACAGCTCTTAATTTTTCAGGATTGCCATTTCTTAAAATATCATGTAAAAAGCGAAGCATTTCTTCTGCATCTGCAAAATCGGGAACCGTAATGATTTTAGAAAGCTCTGCCGCCTGTTGTTTAGCCGTTTGTTCTACCATTGTAAATTCCAGGGTCTGCTTTTGAAAATCTTCCATCTGGGCTATTGTATATTCCTTCATTCCCACCACTTTTAAATCTGCAGCTTCCTCGCTTCGAACGGCAAACATGCTTTTCCAGGGCGACTTGGGATCGTCCCTGTAGAAACGAACTTTCCAGATACATTCCAGCGTTTCAATCCCTTTTGCCCGTATGATATAATCAAACTTCATTTTCATCCGGAATTCCACCGAGTTAGGGCTATGCCACATCCATTCAGGTTTGTCTGCCAGCATGGGCTGGTGCCATAGTTTAGTAATGACTGAAAAATAATATCCATAAAATTTTGCCCAGTCTTTACTGATAAAATCATTGATCTCTTTTGCCGTTGGGTTAGGGATGCCTTCATACTCATTACTCACTACTCTTACTTTCCAGAAACTATAACCACCGTTGCCAGTGTATTGATACACCACATCTTCGTTAACAATCAGGTTAATTCCGGGATATTCACTTTTACGCTTTACCTGCACTCCTCTTACATATTCCCAGTTACCCGCACTGCTGTTCCATTGCCGGGTGCCTGTTGTTTTAGTGAACTTAAAGCCGATAACACCGCTTCCGTTACCAATTGCATCACTTTTTACTTTTGCATCGGATGGCTGGGCATTGGCCTTCATAAAAAAGAAAGCTAATGACAGAAGAAATAATAATCTCATTGCTGCAAGATTTATTGTTTAATGGTAAGGTTACTACAGACAAATAATTCAGACCGGGTATTGTTCTTAAAGTTACTACTTGCGGATGATTTCTATTCCTGCTTCTTATCCTGTTTAAATAAGCTGAGCAACAACAGCCCCGCAAGTGGCAAAGGTATCCACCAGAAGTTCTTCAATTCTTCAGTATGCCCTTTTGCATTTTTATACATATACCAGGAAGCTAATAAGCAAAGAACGCAGAGGATCGCTAAGAATGTTTTGTTCATTTGAAATAGTTTTATAGTTAGTGTATTAATCCCTTACAGCAATCACCATCCAGCGGTTGTGGGCAATACTGTATTGAAGTGTAACGGAAGCATTACCAGTTGTTATAATGTTTGCACCTGTAAGTGTGTTTATCCGGTTAACCGGGTCAGAACTGGTATTCAGATTTTCAATAGTCATATTTTGGCCAGTAAGGTTTAAAAGGGTTATTATTTTACCATCTGTACCACCTTGCAGACCCGTTATAGAAAAGCCTGCAGTAGGCCCGGTAATATTTATAAAACTGAATTTACCAGGATTGACATTATGGTTACCGAAATTGGCTATAATAATATCATTTTGACGTAATGCAAAATCTCCTTTTACATCCAGGTTAGTATTGGGATTACTATTATTGATTCCTGTATTGCCATCATATCTTACTATCATGGCATTACTACGGCTTGCAGAGTTTGCTCCGTTACCTACTACAAACATAGGTGTCAGCGACGACTGAATTACTTCATTGTTAAGAAGTATTGAATCATTATTCATTCCCACTACAGTACCTGCAAAACCTTTAGCTATGTTGTTGGAGCCAAAACAATTTGAATAAGTACCTGTAGCCCGGGTTCCTCCCCCCATAGATACCGACCCATGTCCATTACTTACAGCACTGGCACCTGCAGCAAATGAATAATTACCCTCGGCTGTTACGTTAGCTCCAAAAGCAAATGATGCTAATCCCAAACGTTCTGTATCCCATGCGTTATTATCTGAATGCAACCCCCCTCTTGCTGCAGTTTTACTTTGATTAAAATACCATCCATAAAATGGGGCAGGTTCATTATTCAATTCATCAGTTTCAAGCTTACTCCAGCTTATTTTAAACCCGGCCGCATTAACTGTTGCGTTTGTTTTGAACCGGAATATGAGGTCGCCGCCATAAGGGGCAAAATACCAGGTGCCGGTTACATTTCCAGTAATCACTAGTTTATCTGCATTATTATATTCAGAATAAATTTCCAGGGTATCCAGCGGGCCTCCCAAATCCATCTCTTCAATTACTATTTTATACCGGATAATATTCGGGTTATAAGTTAAATGATAGTATCCCAAAAAATTATTAGGATAAGAAAACCCAGGTCCTCCCGGATCATATAGCAATCCGCTTTGATGGATTGCATTTTGAAGTGGGGTCATACTAACTATAATCTGTGGATTTTCAATAAGGTCTGTAAGTAATCCATTTTGGTTGGTTTCGCTAATCAACCTCCAACTGTTTCCATTATGATAGTAAAAAGCTGAATTAGTAGTATCATACACCATCATACCTTTTACAACACCCGGCATTAATAATTTTGATAACCTGCTAAGCCGGGGAATTAAAAGGCCCTTGCTATTGCTTTTAATCTCAAGGGCTGCATTGATGTTTGGTGTGTTTGTACCAATGCCAACATTTTGTGCATTACTATTCTTTAAAAAAAAGAATGAGACAATCATTATTATTACTTTTTTCATGCTGCTGATTTTTCAGCATAAAAATGCATTTGTCAGCAGATATACTAATCACCCGGCCGGGTGATTTTATTCATTTCCAAGGCTTCAATTCGCCTGATCAATGAATTTAAATCAGCCTTTAGTAAGTCGTTTCCCTTTTCGATTTCCCTGTATGAACTTTTGCATTTTTTACATGTACCACGATGCTAACAGGCGGAGGCGCAGAGGATAGCTATGAGTGTTTTGTTCATGATGCCGTTATTAAGTGAAGCATATTTTTGAAATAGACAATATTACTAAATCATATTACTGACCATTCAGTATCAATACTGCATTATTATAGATTGTGACTGTAGCTCCAGGCCGAAGTTCAAGGCTTTTTACTTCTATTGAGGTGAAAACGGTGGGGTACCTTGGCTTACCTGATGGAATGATGACCACACTATTTACACCAGGAGCCACACCACAATCCCAGTTGCCGGCATTGCCCCAAACAATATTGACACTCCCATTCCAATACACCACGTTGGAAGCACAGTCCAAGCTTAAATCAACCGAAGGTTGCTGTAATTGTATTTCCCCTTTTCCGTTTCCCCCGTTATATAAACTGTCTGCCACTGATAGTGTAACTCCAGTTAAGATAATCCGGCTAAAGCCATTACCATTACCGCCGTTATACAAACTATCAATTGATGCTAATGACGTACTAAGTAGTAATTGACTTTGAAAACCATCAGCACCACCCCCGTTGTACAAACTATCTGCGACCGATAAGTTTGTTAATTCAAGGTTTTGCTGATGAAACCCATCGCCACTACCGCCGTTGTATAAACTATCCGAAATTGAAAGGCTGACGTTTAACCTGACAGCAGTATCGCTCCCGTCGCCATTGCCCCCATTATACAAACTGTCCGCTACCGACAATGAAGTGCTTAGTAAAGTCAGGCTTTGAAAGCCATCTCCGTTACCACCATTATATAAACTGTCAAGTATCGATAGACTTACGCTTACCTTGATTGCTGAATCGCTACCATCCCCGTTACCTCCGTTGTACAGGCTATCCGCAATGCTAAGATTAATGTTAGCTGCCACTACAACAATACTGCCGTTACCATTACCCCCACCATAAATTTGCGACCTGCTGCAAAAAGGTAACAATAACAAGAGGATCAAAATCTTGTATGTGTGATACCGGGGATTCATAAATAGACAAAAAAGAATTAGTTAGCATCCCTTACACCACGAATTGCAAAATATGTTTTGGATGATGTGTTAGTGATCAAAACCATTCCATCATATATTACGGCCTGCGTTCTGTCCGAAATTCTTAATCTGGAAACATCGAATAATGATCCTCCTTTGTTCATTAGTCCTCCATTTGACCTGACCCCTAACCCGCCATCATATGCTCCCGGAGAAGCCCCGGTTGTTGTTGTTCCATTAACACCCGGCCAATAATTTTCGTTAGCATTGCCTCCTGTTGTCAAAATTCCATCACCATGCTTGCCGTTATAGGCCCTTCCTGCTACGTTAGCAGTAGTTATGCATAATTCATAATTACTTCCGGAAAGCTCCATAGCCCCATAGTACCCTGCACCAGAACTTATCCTGGTTGAACTTGCTGTTGCAAAAATACCACCTCGTATAAACCCGATTACTGAACTATCATTTAAGGCATTTCCAGAAAAAGAACTGGCGTTTGTGATAAATTCGGAAGCCAACCCGGCATTACCAATAAAGTAAGGGTAATCAGCAATATTGTCATTACCCCAGGCAAACTCGCCATCTACTGCAGTCAAAGGGCCCCTGCATGCTTTCTCATATTCTAATTCAGTCATAGGTCTTAAACCGGCCCAATCTAAATAGGACGCTACATCTGGCCAGGTTAACAGGCTTGTGGTTATCCATTCACCGTCTGTTGCTTCATTAAAAATATTATCTCCATCAGCATCACAACCCATCACTGCGGGCAGATTTGATCCAGAGTTTCCTGAAGTCGCAATTTCAATATACTGCCTTCTCGTTATTCCAGTAGGATGGATGTTAGTACCTGTGGAACTAGCCGGAGAAACTGTTGATATCAACCTGTTTACCTGCTGCTGATAAGTAAGTGTATTTAAAAAATCCCTGTACCCTCCCTGTGATAGTTCATACTTCATCATCCAAAATGCAGAATAGCCTGTTGGATACCCCGAAAGGTTTCCTGCTAAGGAATTATGCGGATCATACAATAAGCCGGCTGCCGTTCCCGTTGAAACTGAGGACCCATTACCCGTTACCTGGTATGGAACATTAGTTGCCTGCCCCGCCTGGTATGAAAAAGCTGAAAGCCCATCACCCACCCAAAAACTTCCCTGCGGCACATATACCATCTCAATTGCATAGCCCCTGATATCGAATGTACCGGGATAGCTTTGAATTCCCGCCCTGGCATCTGTAATTGTAAATGTTCCGGAGCCGAGGTTGCTGCGGTATAAGAACATACCGATCCCTATATTTCCACCGTTATTACCAAGGTTATAAGAAACACCTGCCGGCATATTAATATTGTTCCCATTAAAACGTAACGGGTACCACTTGCCATCGTTATCCTTAAATTTAAAGAATATCCAAACACCATCATAATTACCTGTGCTGGCAGTGCGCCAGCTATTGTCCCAGCTTACATCAAATTCAATGATCTTCCCGGTGTTACCGGCATTGTTTACTACCGATATGTTGGACAGGGCTACATTATTTGCATTACTAACCCATGAAAGCAGCAGGCAAAAAAAGATAAAGGAGAAACTTTTCATACGCTGATAATTTTAGTAATCTAAAAGTATCAGGTAATGCTGGGGCATCACTCACCCGGCCGGGTGATTTTTAGTGAAATACTATTTAGCCATAAGTTCCCGAAGCCTTACAATAACACCATACCGTGTGTTAGCGTCGAGTTTGAGGTATATGTTCTTCAGATGTGTCTTTACAGTGTTTACAGATACAAATATTTTTTCGGCTATCTGGTTATTGGTAATGCCTTCATAGATCAGCTGCACCACTTCAAACTCCCTGTCGCTGAGAGGTGATAATAAATGCTTATTGATCTTATCAAGGGTCAAAACCGGCATTTTTTTATTATTATCAGCCGCATGGTTACTGATCGCTATTTCGAGGGATGCCAGCAATGTTTTTTCATTAAAGGGTTTTACAATATATCCGCTGGGATTCACAGCTTTTGCCCTTTGCAAAGTTTCTTTATCAGAATAGGAAGTCAGGAATAAAAAGGGTATCTGGTATTTCTGATTGATGCGGGTGGCAATGTCAATACCATCCTCCCCGCTTTCGAGGTTTACATCCAGTATTGCGGCATCAGGAGTATTATTTTGTAACTGATCATTAGCCTCGTCGCTGTCGTAGGCAATTCCGCTTACTTCAAAATCATTATTGTCGAGATACATGGAAATGTTCTCAGCTATCACTGGTTCATCCTCTACAATCAGTACCCTTAACTTACTCATGCCAGGTTGTATTTAGTTATTTGCATTTCCACCACTGCCCCATTGTTATTGTACACATCCAGTTTGGCCTTCAATTTTTGGGCAAAAGCTCTTATCATTTTCATACCAAATGACTTGCCCTCTTTTGCATTCATCCCTTCAGGATAGCCTGTACCATTATCGCTTACTTTCAGGAGCAGATGATGAGGCTCTTCTTTCAACACAATACTTAATTCACCCTGCCGTCCGTTTTTAAAAGCATACTTCAGGGAATTACTTACTAATTCGTTTAACACCAGCCCCAGGGGGATCATTGTATCCACATCAAGGTTCAAATCATCAATCTGTGTATTAACTTTCACTTTGTCATTGGTAATATTGTAGGAATCACAAAGACTTTGCAACAAATTACTAATGTATTCTTTTGCTTTTATCCCTTTTATATTACCCTCACTGTAAAGGTTCTGGTGAATCAGCGCCATACTTTGCACCCGGTTCTTGCCTTCTTTCACTGCTTCACTGGCCTGGTTATCTGCAATGGTCATACTTTGCAAGTCTAACAGGCTGCTTATAACCTGTAGGTTATTTTTTACCCGGTGGTGTATCTCCTTCATCAATACTTGCAGATCATCGGATTGCTTTTGAATTACAAGATTTTTTATCCGTTGTTTCCGGTATTGAAACAAGATAATTGCACCTGCAAGCAGCAGCAGCCCAGCACCACCGATGAGTATCTGCCGGAGTTTTTTTTCTTTTGTCAGTTCACCTGCTTTAAGTGAATTTTCACGGCCTAAAGCAGCATTCAGGGCTGTTTCTTTTTCCTTTTCCCTGGTAACAACAAGGCTGTAGGCTTTTTCACTGCTCACCACGGAGTCCATCAGTTGGTTTTCTCTAGCAAGTGCTTGTTGTATATCTAACTGTCGCTGCAATTCAACATCCGACAGCTTTTTTTGAGAATTCAATAAAGCTATCGTCTTAAAATCCAGCTCTTTTTGAGAACTCAGCAAGGCGATTTCCTTTTTTGCCAATTCATTGTTTGTATTAAGTAAGGCAATTTCCTTCTCTTTTTTCTCGGTCTGATATTTAGCTTCAAGGTCCAGTGTCAGCTCTTTGTTTATTACATTAGTCAGTTTCTGATTTAGCTCCATCACTAAATCTGCTGTTTTTAAGGCGTCCTTATCTTTCCCGTTTTTTTTCTGAATCTTGTATTTTGTCCTGGCATTAATATACCGGTCGGTTAAGGCTTCGTCGGAAAATAAACTTCTTTCATTTTCTTCGAGGCAGGCCAGTGCTTTTTCAGGTAAATTAGCTTCTTCATAAATCAAAGCCAGCCGGCTGTTTGCCATTGCAGCACCTTGCTTATTTCCATTCTTTAAGTGTTCCTGTTTCACATTGCTAACAAACCTGATCTTTTCCTCTTCACTTGTGTTTCCCCAATCAATGGTAATAAGGCTATGTGTTACATCTTTCGTATAATCCTTTTTACCTGCCTTAATAAACTCCCGGTATTCCATATCTATATCTGCAAATTTTCGGCTGTTGTCTGATTCCATATATAAATAAGCAAGCCTGTTCAGCATAAGGCCATGATCCATCCTTACTCCCTTTGCTTTGGTTAATTCATAAGCTTTTTTATAGTATTGCTCAGCTTTATCAAAGGTTTTATTGATAAGAAATATCTGTCCAAGGCCATCATATACTACCCAGTTGCGGTATGGATTCGTTTCGTTATTAAATTTTTCAAGTACCTGAAAATAAAACTGGGCAGAATCATTGGCCCGGAGTTGCTGAAAATAATAAGCAGTAAAAAGCAGGTATTGTTCACGGGTTACGGCAGAAGTTGTTGCGGTTATATAAGGCCGGGCCTTTGCTATCAGGTCCAGTGCCTGTTGTGGTTGCCTCCGGGATTGAGGAACTTTACTCCAGGCAGTATACAGTTTTGGATACAATTGTTCATATCCGATTTTATCGGCAAATCCAAGAGCCATTTTAAAGCAATACTCTGCACTGTCAAGTTTTGCAGTAAGATGAAATTTTCTACCCATATTATAAAGGGTATCTGCCTTCTGTTTATCTGCAGGTAAACTGTTTACAATTACATCAATACTTTGTGCAGTTCCTGTTTGACAGAAAAAAAGTATAACGACCTGAAAGGTTATGATAAACTTCATGCTGGCCAGAAATATTAATTTACAGCTTTCTAAAGTTAGCTTTTTACAATTTAAAAATAAACTCTGCAAACTATACCCTGTTCACCCTGCCGGGTGATTTTAATACCTGTTATTTCCCCGGTCTTACAATAATAAAAGAAACTGCCGGGTATCATTGAATGACACCCGGCAGCAATATTGACAGAAATGCAATTTTTACTTTTTCTCCAATTGTTCAATCCGTTTGGTAAGCTGATCAATTGTTTCCTGTTGCTTTCTTAATAATTCTAACAAGTCTGCAGTTTTAGCAACCTCCACCTGTTTTTTCAGATCATCTATGATCTTTTGTTGCTCCTGTATAGCTTTAATGGCCAATACACCCAACCCACTGTAATCCATTGTTAAGACAGGCTTGGTAATTTCCCTGTCATACCGTTGATAAACCAGTTCAGGAAAATATGGTTGTACATCCTGTGCCATCAACCCGATGACCCTGTGGTCATCATCTTTACTGTCAAGGTAATTATAACTGTAAACAGGCAGTTGCCGGATCGTTTCAAGTACTGGCGCCAAAGGTTTGATGTTCTTTTTCATATTCTTGTCGGATAAGGCAGAGTATACACCGGTAACCCTGTCTATATTGGCACGGAGCGAACCGTTGGAATAAAAATTAAGTGAGCTGTCTATAGAACTTACATACAATCCCCATTTAAGATTAATGCTTGATGGATGACGTAAGGACAACTGGTCACCATTACTGAAACCAGTGATTTGTAAGCGGCCTTCAGTTACATTATTTATATCTGTTACATAAGTACCTATACCAACATTATGTCGTAGCATGCTTATGGTAGGGGTGTCTGCAAATGCTGTATTCTGGGGAGTTGCAAATGTAAAAAAGGCCAGCCCGTTATACCTGTTATCGCCGGGATTAGTAGTCCCCGGGTTTTCGGTATAACCTGAAATGGCCGCTACCTGTGTTATAGCAGATGTACCAGTATTGGTGGAATAATACCCATTTTCAAAAATGATGGAATTTTTCTGCCTGAATTCCCAGCCTGCGGTTGTTTTCCTGTTGATGCCTGTCAAAACAAGATTGTTCATATTATTCTTGCTGTTCATCGAAGCTGAATCCAGCTGCTTTAAAATTTTTACTTTTGGAGACCAGTTAAAGGACGTTCCAGTATAATTATCGAGTATTTCCACGCCATCAGCCGTATCTCTTAACTTAATGCCCAGAATTCCACCGAAAACAAATGGATTATCATTCAGGTTATCCGAAAACCGCACCCATGAAAGGGCATTGGTACTATAATAATAATAACCCCGGGCCATATCATTCCTCACCCCGGGCTGTGTTGTATTAAAAACCATCAACCCATGTGCAGGGCTGGCAATGCTGGTTACATCTTTCAAACTGTCTAAAGATACCTGTGGGATAAGAAGACCTTTACTGGTACTGCTTATATGCAACTGAGCACTGGCACTGGGAGTTACAGTGCCAATTCCAACGTTTTGAGATAATGCCAGGGCAGATATACTACTAAACAGCAGTAAAAATTTGAATTTTAACATAAGTGGTTTTTAAAAATATTATTTAAAAGTAAAATAAATAAACTGCATTTGACTGCCTGGATTTGGTGATTTTCATCACCTGATTGAGGTATAACTTATATTCGCAGTCCGGATAATGTGAACCAATGATTTCCCAAAACACCATACAACAGATACTCGGCCGTCTTGACATTATAGACGTCATTGGCAGTTTTGTAAAGTTGAAAAAAAGAGGTGCCAATTACCTCGGCCTTTGCCCTTTTCATAATGAAAAAACACCTTCTTTCACTGTTTCGCCCAGCAAGGAGCTTTATAAGTGCTTTGGCTGCGGAAAAGCCGGCAATACTGTCAGCTTTATTATGGAGCATGAAAAGTACAGTTATGTGGATGCGTTGAAATGGCTGGCAAATAAATATGGGATTGAGATAGAGGAAACTTTTCAAAATGATGAACAGCGGCAACAAATGCAGGTGGCTGACAGCCTTTATATTGTCAATGCCTTTGCACAACAATTCTTTTCAACACAGTTGTTTGACACAGAAGAAGGGCAAGATGTCGGCCTCAGTTACCTGAAAGAAAGAGGTTTCCGGGAAGATATCATCCGAAAATTCCAGTTAGGGTACTCCCCGGAGCAAAGAGATGCTTTTACAAAAGAAGCTATTGCAAAACAATATAATACTGAGCTGCTGATAAAAGCCGGATTGGTTGCCAATCGTAATGATCAATTAACGGACAATTATCGTGGCCGTGTTATCTTTCCGATACATAATCATAGCGGCAAAGTACTTGGCTTTGGAGCAAGGATATTAAAAAGTAATGATAAGGCTCCCAAGTATATCAACACACCGGAGAACGAGATCTATGTAAAGAGTAAAATTCTCTATGCCTCCTATTTTGCCCGGCAATCAATTGATAAGGCTGATGAATGCCTGCTGGTGGAAGGCTATACCGATGTCGTGTCATTGCACCAGGCAGGAATTGAAAATGTAGTGGCATCCGGTGGTACATCACTTACGCCAGATCAGTTAAGACTCATAAGAAAATATACCAATAACCTGACGATCATCTACGATGGTGATTCCGCCGGGGTTAAAGCGGCATTAAGAGGTCTTGATCTTGCATTGGAAGAAGGATTAAATGTAAAACTGGTACTTATCCCTGACAATGAAGATCCGGACAGTTATGTAAACAAAGTCGGGGCATTCGCCTTCCGGGAATTTATTCAAAAGAATAAGAAAGACTTCATATTATTTCAACTTGAAGTGGCACTGAAAGATGCCGGAAATGATTCAGTAAAAAAATCGGAAGTGGTGAACCGGATGGCGGAAACCATTTCGAAGATCAATAAAGTTGAAGATTTTACTAAACAGCAGGATTATATTAAGCAATGTTCCGAGATACTGAAGATAGAAGAAGTTGGCCTCCATGCTTTGGTGAATAAGTTCATCCGTGACAGGATATCCACCCAGGAAAGAAAGATGCCTTTTGAAGAGGCTAAACAGGCAGAACAAAATGCGAAGCAGGCTGAGCAAACCAATTATGACGATGCCACCTTTAACCTGCTTTTCAAAGATGAATTGCAGGAAAGAGAAGTAGCAAGAATATTACTGGAGTATGGAATCAAAAAATGGGATGAGTCCAAACTGGTGGCTGAACATATTTTTGAAGAAATGGTTGACGAAAGCCTGATTGACAATTCGGATGTAGTAAGGCTGATCGCAGTTTTCAAAGAAGTTCTTCAAAAAAGTCCGGAAACCGCAAACAGGAATTATTTTATTTATCACCAGGATACAAAACTCAGCACACTGGCAGTTTCGTTGCTAAACTTCCCCTATGAAGAAAGTGACCATTGGCGACAAGAGTTTAGCCAGGCTACCGGCTACCAGAAAAATCTGTTTGAACAACCTTATGAGGATTTTATAAAAGCGATTGCTCCCGGGAATAAAGAACAACTGATGGGTTACCTTAAAATGGATGAAGACAAAACCAATGATGCGGTGGAGTCTGCCATCAATTACCTGAAGCTCCGTAAAATAAAAAGGATGCTTTTAGAGAACCAGGTTGATCTTGAAAAAGAACATTCTCCAGAAGAATATACCATGCTTCACCAGACCCATGAACATCTGAAGCAAATGGAAATGGAGTTAACAAAGAAAATGGGGACTGTTATAATCAGGTAGCCTGCACCAGCAACATATCACTATATGATACTTCTATCAGATTTTCTTCTTTAATATTAAAAATCTTCATATAAAAATCGCATTGCCCCTGTAGTTTTTCTTTTGGAATATCTTCAAACCGATTTCCGGCTTCTATTTCCACAAACGAACCAAGACCTGGCACTTCATCAATATGAAATTTGACATTTCTGATAAAATAGATCTCCCTGCTTTTCTTTACCACTACTTTAATACCGTATGCTTTTGTCAGCACATCTTTCAACCCTTCAGCATCTTCCACTTTAACCAGGTTAAAATGTGAACCTTTAGGGCCCGCCTGGTTGGCTCTTTCATAATAAATCAGGTTGTTCTCAATATTTCCCTCCCGCAGTTTTAACCGCCCGTTTGCCACGTTGAAGTAAGTATCGGTTTGCTCATCTGTTCCCTTAAACTCTGCTCCATTTACAACCAGGTAATCTCTTATAAAAGAAGGATTGTTACACTTCGCTTTTATTTCAATATTCAAAAAATCCATAAAAAAAGGTTTGTTGCATAAGCAACAAACCTAAATACATTTTAAATATAACTGGTGTCTATTCTGCCATCGCAGTTGATTCCCTTTTACGGGAGAGAGCCACTTCGCCATCTCTTGCATTTTCGTCACCTTTTACAAACCGCATAGCACTCCATACATGGTCAAGCTCTACCCTTTCGATGCTTTCATAGCCATCGTTGGTCAGCCTGTTCCAGCTGCGATCACGGTTAAGGTCAGTAACGATTTTGGAGGTGGTTTTAGGATAAGCTACCCAGAATTTAGACCCGTCTTTCAGTGAAGGCATCACATCTTTGAGAATTCCATTCAGCTGATTTTCGCTTACTGCGAATACCAATGCAAAGTCAATTTTCCGGCTTTTGAGCAGCGGAGTCATGTTTTTGCAGAAGGATAATTTGCTGAATTGTTTCTCGATCGATGAAGGCAAACCCTGAATTAAAAGATTCTTTTCGTCTGCCAGTTGCAACTTTTCAAAAACAGTTTGTGACATACTTAGAAGCTATTTTAAAGGTTTCTGCCAGGCATCCCGGTTCGTGGGACCAAATGACAGAGTTCTCATAGCAGGGAGGGCAAAGGTAGTAAAAATAACGGGTTATGGAAGCTTTAAATCAAATAAAAATCCCGTCCAGAGCCATTTTGAACGGGATATTGACTTAAAATAAATTTATTTCCCTACTGGTTTGTAATGTTCTAATGCCTTTGGCATCAATTTCTTCAATTCTTCAATACGATGGCCTTCAGATGGGTGTGTACTAAGAAATTCAGGGGGTTTTTGACCGTTGCTTGCCTTTTCCATTCTTTCCCACAAGCCAATAGCTTCCTCCGGATTATAGCCAGCCATTGCGGAAAATATCAGTCCCCATTCATCTGCCTGTAATTCATGCTTACGGGAAAACGGGAGCATAACTCCTACAGTTGTTCCCACACCATAGGCTGTCATGTATAAGTTTTGTGTTTCCTGCGGCTTATTCGCCAAAGCAACAGCTAAAGCCACTCCTCCCAGTTGTTGCACCAACCCCTGGCTCATCCGCTGGTTACCATGTTGCAATAATGCATGAGATACTTCATGCCCCATTACAGCTGCCAATGCCGCTTCGTTCTGAGTAATTGGCAATATGCCAGTGTAAACAACAATCTTTCCACCAGGCATACACCAGGCATTCACTGTTTTATCATCAACAAGATTTACTTCCCAGTTAAAACCAGCAAGTTTATCTGAAATTCCCTTCTCGGCATAATAGGCTTCAACTGCCTTTATAATTCTGTTACCCACCCGCTTCACCATTTCCGCATCTCTGTTAGTTGTACTTCCGACTACCTTGTTTGTTGAAAGAAATTTCTGGTATTCTCCGGTTGCCATCGTCTGCAGGTCGGACTCAGGCAGCAAAGTAAACTGCTTATTACCTGTAAGCGGATTCGTTGAACAAGCAACCAGGAATGCAGAGAGGATAAAAATTGAAGTGATTTTTTTTATCATTTGTATAATTTTTTTCAATGACGTTCAATCATTATTCAAGGTTGGAATAATGAAAATTTATTTTAGATGCTTTAAGGTAAGATTTTTTCTCTGTCTTAATCCTGACAGCTGCCAGATTATCTTCTCCGCTGGCGACGGCGGTCACGGTTTTTTAAAATTGGCACCTTACTTTCATTGCCCTTTAATAAACGACCAATATTTTTCTGATGTGTGAGTAACACCATCAACGCAACCGCTATAGCGAATACACGGTACGCAGGGTTATCTACATTAAAGATCACAAGAATAAATACAGGAAACGCAATGCTTGCAAGAATTGAACTCAGCGATACAAACCTGGTGAGATAAAGCACCAATGAAAAAATTCCAACACAACTCAGGGCTGTCCAGGGAGAAATACCCAATACCAATCCAAACAAAGTAGCCACGCCTTTTCCTCCACGAAAATCTGCCCATATCGGAAATATATGACCTATGACAGCGGCAAGGCCTAAACCTGTTTGAAGGTTTTGGAGGTGTACCTCACTGTCGGCATATTCAGGAAGAAGAAGGGCAAGCTTAACTGCCAATATACCTTTCAGCATATCAGTTACCATTACTATGGTTCCCCACTTCGGGCCTAATACACGGTATGTGTTAGTAGCTCCGGCATTTCCACTGCCATAGTCACGGATGTCTATATCAAAAAAATACTGGCTAACCCACACAGAAGTAGGAATGCTGCCAATCAGGTATGCCAAAACAATAAGAAGAAGTTCGTTCATAGAACCCTCATTAAGGGAAAGCAAAAATAAGCAAAATTGAGAGTCGTAACACTAATTTAATGAACAGATAAAGCTTTGTTAACGGCAAAACCTTAGACAAATCCAGCCAGCCATTGTGATTTTCCCATTGTATCTCAGGGGGAATTTACCGGTCGCAGTTAATATATCAGTTTCATCTGCTTCCAGCAACCCACTGAGCAGCAAAATCCCTCCGGAGGCTAATTGTTTGATTAATGACGATAAATTATCAAGTATTACATTCTTATTAATATTTGCCAGAATCACATCATATCTTCCTTCCCCTTCCGCAGTATCAACTTTTTTCAATTCTACTTTTCTGCAACTGTTTCTTTCCAGGTTTTCGGCTGTGTTGGTAATACTCCAGTCATCATTGTCAACAGCCATGATGGCTGCTGCACCAAGTTTCTCAGCGAGTATGGCAAGTATACCGGTACCAGTGCCAAAATCAAAAACAGCTTTACTGGTAAAATCAATTGCCTGCATTTGTTGAATCATCATGTGTGTGGTGGCATGATGGCCGGTGCCAAAACTCATTTTTGGTGTGATGATAACCTCATGTTTCACCCCTGCTATCGATTCATGGAAGTCGGCCCGAACAGCAACAAAATCATCTACCAATACTGGCTGAAAGTTTGATTCCCAAACAGCATTCCAGTTGGTCTCCCCGATGATCGTCTGGTTAAAAGAAAGATTGTTTCTGGCGGCAATTTCTTTTATACCAGCTTCATCAAAATCAGCAGCAGGAATAAAAGCTTTAAGACTGTTCACCTCTTCTTCAAATCCTTCGAAGCCAATTTCGCTTAATGCGGCGAGGAGCAAGTCTGATTGCTCAACTGAAATATTTTGAAATTCTATCTGAATATATTGTTTCATTATTAAACTAAAAACCCTGATTGCTCAGGGTTTTGGTATTAGTTATTGCCTTGTGGCGGTGTTTGTTCTTGCCTTGGTTGCTGCCCCTGTCCATCTGGCTTCGGCATCAGTATCTTCCTGGATAATTTGAACTTCCCTGATTTAGGATCTGTTCCAATCAGCTTCACTTTCATGATATCTCCTTCATGAACTAATCCATCCAGTGTTTCCAATCGCTTCCAGCTTACTTCGCTGATATGAACCAGCCCTTGCTTGCCCGGGAGGAACTCAACAAATGCTCCGAAAGGCATGATTGATTTCACTGTGGCTTCATACACATCCCCTACCTGCGGAACTGCGACAATCCCTTTAATCCAGGCAACAGCTCTTTCAACACCATCTTTATTGGCACTGAAGATGCTGATCTCTCCCATATTATTTTTCTCCTCCAGGTTAATAGTGGTGGTTGTTTCCCTTTGTATTTCCTGTATCACTTTGCCGCCTGGCCCGATAACCGCACCGATGAATTCTTTATCAATAAACAGTTTCACCATTCGTGGCGCATGTGGTTTCACATCGTTTCTTGCTTCAGGGATGGTAGCATACATCGCATCAAGGATGTGCAGGCGGCCTTCTTTAGCTTGTGCCAATGCTTTACGCATTACATCCATACTAAGACCATCCACTTTTATATCCATCTGTACACCACAAATACCATCCCTGGTTCCGGTTACTTTAAAGTCCATATCCCCCAGATGATCTTCATCGCCTAAGATATCAGTCAATACAGCAAATTGTCCTTCCTTGCTTATCAAGCCCATTGCGACACCAGAGACGTGTTTGGGAATGGCAACACCAGCATCCATCAAGGCCAGTGAACCGGCACAGACAGTTGCCATTGATGATGAACCATTAGATTCCAAAATATCACTTACCACTCTCACGGTGTAAGGGAAATCTCCCCCTGGCATCATCTTCTTTAATGAACGCATCGCCAGGTTACCATGACCTACTTCACGACGACCGACACCTCTCATCATCTTCACCTCACCAGTTGAGAACGGTGGGAAATTATAGTGTAAAAAGAATTTAGAATATTCCGAAATTGCCGCACTTTCAATTAGTGTAGAATCTAATGGAGTTCCTAAAGTAACCGTTGTAAGCGACTGAGTCTCACCTCTTGTAAAAAGAGCTGCCCCATGTGGTGAAGGCAATACATCCACTTCCATATTCAAGGGACGAACCTCATCCAGTTTACGGCCATCTAAACGAACTTTATCATTGAGGATCATATCCCGTACCACATAATACTGCAGATCGGCATAGTATGTCTTAGCCCATTTTTTCACATCTTCCGGCAGGCTTCCCCCTTCCTCCTTTATGTATTCCTTTCTCAGGTATTCCATCAACTCTTCCTGGATAGCTGCGAATTTATCTGACCGGTCATGCTTAGCCAAAGCCCCTTTTGCAACTTCGTATACTTTTTCTTTTGCAAAAGCATTTACCTTCTCCCTCAGTTCTTCATTATGCAGCGGTTTGGCATATTCTCTTTTTGTGGTAATTCCTTTCAAAGCTCTTAATTCTTCCTGCGCCTTTACCTGTACACGGATTGCATCATGCGCCACTTCAATAGCTTTGATAAGGTCTTCTTCCTGGCATTCATTCGCCTCTCCTTCCACCATCATAATATTCTTAGCAGTAGCTGCAATAATAAACTCAAAGTCGGCTTTTGCTAATTCACTGCGGAACGGATTCACTACATATTGCCCTTCAATACGGGCCACCCTTACTTCAGAAATGATCTCCTGGATAGGAATATCAGAAACAGCCAATGCCGCAGAAGCAGCCAAACATGCCAATGCATCAGGCATTACTTCCGGATCGCTGGAGATCAATGTGACCAGCACCTGCACTTCGCACAAATAATCTTCCGGAAATAAAGGACGAAGAGCCCTGTCTATCAAACGACTTGTTAATATCTCATAATCATTTAGCCTCGCTTCTCTTTTGAAGAACGAACCGGGAATACGACCCGCTGAAGCAAACTTTTCCTGGTAATCGACAGACAGTGGGAAAAAACTTTGCCCCTCTTTAGGCTCTTTGTTTGCAACAACAGTTGCGAGAATAACGCAATTGCCCTGGCGAACGGTTACTGAACCATCAGCCTGGCGGGCCAAACGGCCTGACTCAATGATAACCTCACGGCCATCACTTATTGTAAATTTTGATTGTAAAGGTTGTGAAAGCATAAAATTCAAATTAGAAATGAAATAATGTGAAATAAGAAAGTTATTGGTCCGGCTGTATTACTACTATCATCGTCCGTTGCGTCGCACTTTTCATCGTTCTTAATACTATTCAGCAAGTGTGAATAGACAATAAAAAAACCTGATAGCCTAAAAACAGTTATTCCCAACCTCTGGAAGACATTGGGAATAGCTTATAGTGAAATTCAATTTGCTGATTAAACTTCGGATATAAAAACTCTCCCAATTATACTCTCCGCAGACGGGCGGACAGGGAGTTTACTTTCTGATTCCGAGTTTCTCGATCAACTGGCGATAACCGGTCAGGTTATGCTTCTGCATATAGTTCAATAAACGTTTACGTTTACCAACCAACTGCATCAATCCACGGTGAGTAGAGAAATCTTTTTTGTTTTGCTGTAAGTGGCCGCTGATCTGGCTGATTCTTTCAGTCAACAGGGCAATCTGACCTTCGATTGAACCGGTATTTTTCTCAGAACCGGCATAGGTTTTTAAAACTGAAGCTTTTTTTTCTTTTGTTAGAGGCATCTTTTTAATTTTTTAAATTTCATCCGATTTTTTTCATCTTATTTTTAAGACGGCAAAGGTAAGGCGAATCAGGCTAACAGCAAAGGCTTCTACCGGCTTTTTTTGAGTCTTTTCAGCTTCATTTCGACTGATTTTCAGCGCATAACTTACTTTTGAGATATGGAACTCTCACAAGACACAAAGAATATCCTTGGTCTTCAACTGCCTACCGACCCCAGGTGGGTAAATCTTGCCGAAAAATCGCTGGCCGAGATACTGACCGACCACGCCTATTGTGAGCAAAAAGCAGCTACTACATGTATATCACTTATTCAGCGATACAGTGATAAAGAAAAGATGGTAGCAGAGCTATCTCCTGTTGTTACTGAAGAATGGGGCCATTTCAGGTTGGTATTGGCAGAGCTGCAAAAAAGGAAACTGAAACTTGGAAAACAACGAAAAGATGAATATGTGAATGCGTTATTGCTCTTTCAGCGCAAAGGCGGGCATATTAACGATCGTTTCCTTGACCAGATGCTGACGATGGCTTTGATTGAAGCAAGAAGCTGCGAACGGTTTAAACGCCTGAGCGAAGGATTGAACGACGAATACATGCAAAAATTCTATCGCCGTTTTATGGAAAGTGAAGCGGGACACTATACATTATTTATCGAACTCGCCGAAACATATGTTGATAAAGAAAAAGTCAGAGCCCGATGGAAAGAATGGCTGGAGTATGAGGCCGAAGTAATTCAAAATTTGGAAATACGGGGTGACAGGATACACTAGCCAGGCCTGTTAAATCTTCCGCAAACGATTGAAGCTTTTTCAATCATCAAATAACTATATTTTCATTATACAAGTAACAGTATAGCTGTTACTGTCCTCCTGTATGATGAAAGAAATACCAATAGAAATTATAGAAGCCTTCACAGGATATGGCCCACTGCATGAACCAGCTGGGACAATAAATGCAAAGCCGATCAATGGAGGACTAATTAATCACTCCTACAGGATCAGTTCTGAACATAAGCAAGACATACTGCTGCAAAAAATCAATAAGAATGTATTTCCCCGCCCGGATCATGTACAGGAGAATTATATGGCCATCTGGGAATATTTAAATGCAGGGCCTGCAGGATTACAATTGCCGTCGCCTAAACGATGTAGTAAAGGGAATACGTTTATGATCGACAGAAATAAAAATTATTGGCGGGCTTTTGACTTTATTGAAAACAGCTGCATGCACCCGGTTGCTGAAAATCCCGGGCAAGCAAATGATACTTCAAGGGCCTTTGCCAGATTCACTTCTTCATTAATCGATTTCAACACAAGTCATCTCTACGAAGTCATCCCCGGATTTCATAATCTCAGCCACCGGTACAGCCAATTTGAAGAAGCCCTCAATGGTAAATCTCACGAACAAACAGCTATAGCATCACCTGTAATTGAAGAATTAAAACAAAGAGAGCAGTACAAAATATTTTACGAAACCATTGAAGGATCCAGTGAGTTTCCACTCCGGGTAATGCATCATGATGCGAAAATCGCCAATGTACTTTTCAATAGTGTATCCGGGAAAGTTATCTGCCTTGTAGATTTCGATACTATAATGCCTGGTTATTTCTTTTCGGATCTCGGGGATATGATCCGTTCTATGGCCTGTTGTGAAAATGAAGAAAGTGATAACTTTAATAACATTTGTATACGCAAAGATTTTTATGATAGCATAGTTACAGGCTATCTTGATGTGATCGGTAATCAATTAACACCTGCAGAAAAAAGGCATATCCACTACTCAGGCTTATTGATGAGTTATATGCAGGCATTACGATTCCTTACAGATTATCTCAATGGCAACGTTTATTATCAGACCAGGTATCCTGACCACAACTTTATCCGGGCAAAAAATCAGCTGATATTATTACAAAAGTTGGAGGATTTTCTGCATAAACACTATAATTTCAGGCATGATTAAGACAGCCGGTCAATATTGTTTCACTCACTCCACCACCGAAGATGTCTGCCTGTATACTTTACAAAATTTGAAGGGCACGGAGGTGCTTATTACCAACTACGGGGCTATTATCACTTCATTTAAAATCAAATTACCTGGCGGGGAAACAAATGATATAGTGCTTGGTTTTGACAAAGTTGAAGACTACCTGGCGAAAGACTACCTGAAACAATATCCCTGGTTTGGTTGTGCCGTGGGCCGGCATGCCAACAGGATTAAAAATGCTGCATTCGAAATTGACGGCCAAAAATATCAGCTTACAAAAAACATGGGTAATGATCAGTTGCACGGTGGTGATATTGGTTTTGACCGAAGGATATGGCAATTTGCAGCACAGGGCAAAACACCACAACCCTGGCTTGAATTAAAATACAACAGTGCCGATGGCGAAGAAGGGTTTCCGGGAAACCTGGACGTAACAATCCGTTTTGAACTGAGCCATGAAAACGAATTAAGCTACGAGTTTAAGGCGGTTTGTGATAAAGCCACCGTGGTTAATCTTACCCATCATGGTTATTTCAATCTGAATAACGGAAAGGGAACTATTGAAGACCATGAAGTAAAGATCTATGGCTCTGCCGTTCTGGATCAAGACGAGAACCTTGTTGCAACGGGAGGTACTTCACCTGTTAAAGATTCTCCTTTCGACCTCAGTGAATTTACAAGGATTGGCGATGGCCTGAAAAAAACTGAAGAATTTGATAAGAGCTATGTAGTTGATAAGAGAAAAGATCTTTTAGTGGCAGAAGCAAGGTCATTGCAATCCGGTATTGAAATGAAAGTGTATTCCACAGAACCAATCGTTCACTTTTATTCGGGTAAATGGATACCTGTGGTAAAAGGAAAGAATGGAAACACTTACGGGCCGTTATCTGGTTTTTGTCTTGAGACTCACAAACATCCTAACGCTATCAATATTCCACACTTCCCAAACACTATTTTAAGACCGGGAGAAATTTATCATCACAAAACAACTTATAAAATAACCGGTTAATCTTTTTTCTTTTTTAATTTTTCATCCATTTGATTGGGGCCATAAATACGGGCAAAAAAGGTATCTAATCCGATTTTTCGGCGTATATATTCAGCGAGAATGATGCCTGTCACGGCTCCGATAATGAGTAAAATAGAAAGTATAGAATTATCCCCAATAACAAATCCAATTAAGCCCAGCAAAATAACCGGGGCTACAAATGCCTGCAGCCAGAATATGATTGTTACAAGCCACATACGAATCAGGTTTGAGAGAAATAAACCAACTCTTCTTTAAAATCCAGAAATGGATATTTCTGTTGCAGAGATCTTACTTTTTCGAAATGTGCAGCCAGAAACTGCTGATGAGCTTTAGTCTCCGGTTGAAATGCTTTATGCCGTCTTGCGATAACGATTTTTTTAATTTCCTGCATCAGTTGCTGTGCTTCTTCATCAATACAGGTTTCAGCAAATCTTTCCAGCACAAACTCTGTAGCCGGATAATTAGGATGCACTAGGTCAATATCATAGAAACGGTAATCTCGCAATACATCAATTACCAATTCATATGCCGGGAAATAGTAAGCCGATTCAAATTTTGCATCAATATAATGCACCGCTTCAATCAACCGGGCTTTACTCCGGTTATTCTCCACCACCCCGTCCCGGATATGGCGAACAGGGCTTACAGTGAATATGAATTTCAGTTTGGGATTAAAATTCTTCAGTCTTTTCAGACAATCCTCCAGCATTGATTCAATATCCTCTGTGTTCAACATTTCTTTAGTGAACCAGTTAGCTGGTGCCCGGTGACAATTGGCGACAGTGTCACCAATCTTCAGGGAGGCTGTATCGGCTATCTGGGTCAACCGGTATGTAAACGAAGAACCCAGAGTAATAATCAACCAGTCTGCCTGTTTTAAAAAATCATATGCGGCCTGCTGTGATTCATTAATGATCCGTACAGCTTCTGCTGGGTTAATATTAGAAAAGCGGCTGTGATGCTTCCAACTGTTCCAAACCTCATTAAGCCGGAACATGTCGTTCAAATTATATTTTTTTTCTTCCCCATAAGAAAGCAGGCTATCACAAACTGCATCGGGGCCAAACAATATGCCGTTGGGATTTTGGAGCACAGAAAATTTTAAATCGGCTAATGCATTGCCGATATGTTCGGTAAAACAAGAGCCGACCAGCATTACTTTATCCCGGTAAGAAATGGGTGGCAACAGTTTCTTCAGATCAATATTCAGCATCAAATCCATACTCTCTAAATAAAAATTTCTTCTGCAATACTAAGGCTCTCTGCCAGGGCTTCTTTATTCAATCCGTTTAACAGACCTTGCTCTTCAAAATAATTTATCATTAATTCACTGTTCATATTCCCCACCAGTTCATCATCTGCCATCGGGCAGCCACCAATTCCCTTCAAAGCCCCGTCGAATCGTTTGCAGCCGGCTTTTATTGCAGCTCTGAGTTTTTCTATCCAGTTTTGGGGTGTTGAATGAAGATGAACACCAATCTCTGTTCCGGGTAATGAGTCAACCAGGTAATTGGTCACATCATATACTTGTTCCGGTGTGGCTATACCAACAGTATCAGCCAGTGAAATAATCCCTATATCCATCGCCACCAGCCTGTTTACCCATTCAAAAACAATTTCTTCAGAATAACGGTCGCCATAAGGGTTACCAAAGCCCATTGAAATGTAAACAACCAGTTGCTTACCCGTTTTAATACAAAGATTTTGTATTTCCTCTACCCTGCCGAGTGATTGCTCAACAGATGAATTCGTATTACGATGCTGAAATGTCTCAGAGACTGAAAATGGAAAACCCAAATACAGTATCTCGTCAAACACACTTGCCTCTTCTGCCCCACGCATATTGGCAACAATAGCCAGGAGTTTGGTACCACTTATTTCTAACTCCAATCCCTTAACTACGTCTTTCGTATCAGCCATTTGAGGTATTGCCTTTGGCGAAACAAAGCTGCCAAAATCAATTGTATCAAACCCAACTCTAAGCAGTGAGTTGATGTACTCAACCTTCTTTTCGGTTGGGATAAATTTCTTCCAGCCCTGCATAGCATCACGGGGACACTCGATAAGTTTGATTTTGCTGACAAAATCCATTACATTCTCTGTTTCATTATTTCGTACAAGATAATTCCTGTAGCCACAGATACATTCAAACTTTCAAAATCACCTTTCATAGGGATCTTAATTTTTTCATCGCATATTTTCATTAAAGCAGGGTAAATACCTTTTTCTTCACTTCCCATTATAATGGCACATGGTTCTTTAAAATCAACATCGGCAATATTTTTTTCCGCCGTCATTTCGGTAGCAAAAACCTTAATCCCGTTCAGGTGCAGTTCGTCCACCGCCTTCATCAGACTGTTTACTCTGCACACTGCAATTTTCTCCAATGCCCCAGCCGAAGTTAGCATCGCATCTTCATTCAAAGCCCCTACCCCTTTATCCGGAATAATGATTGCATGAACCCCGGTGCAATAAGCTGTCCGGGCAATACCCCCGATATTTCTTATATCGGTAATTCCATCAAGTATAAGAAACAAAGGAACTTCACCACTTTCAATTATTAAGGAAACAACATCCTGTAAATTCTGGTATTGCACTTTTGCAATTTGTGCCACACATCCTTCATGATCTGTTATATTAAAACCGTTGATCTTGGCAACCGGCACATAATTCACAGGTACCCTACAGTTGGACGCAAGCCGCTTTATCTCACTGATATCCTGTCCCACAGCTTTTGCATCTACATATATCCTGTCCAATTGCTGACCGGATTGCAGCGCCTCTATGATCGCCTTGCGGCCAATAACAAGAGTATTTTTTTTCGGTCTTTGCTGATGTCTGAAATTTTTCACTTGTCAAATGTATTATAAACTAAAAACCCTGCAAGTTTTTCCAACCAGCAGGGTTTCGAAAGTCTCAGCTCAGAGAGAATTCTGAGAGATTATTTCAACCCAAAAGCCTTCTTGACTTTTCCAACATAATCCAGTTTCTCCCAGGTAAACAATTCTACCTTCTTCGTTACTTTTTTACCATCGGGTGAAGTAAATGTTTTTTCAACTATTTGCGGAACCCGGCCCATATGACCATAAGCTGCTGTTTCACTATAGATCGGGTTACGGAGTTTGAATCGCTGCTCGATGAAGTAAGGACGCATATCGAACACACTTTCCACAATCTTACTGATCTCACCATCATTCAAATCCACTTTTGCTGTACCATAAGTATTCACATTAATACTGGTCGGTTGCGCCACACCAATCGCATAAGATACCTGTACGAGCACTTCACTGCATAAACCAGCAGCTACCAGGTTCTTGGCAATGTGCCTTGTGGCGTATGCTGCAGAACGGTCAACCTTTGAAGGGTCTTTACCGCTAAAAGCTCCGCCGCCATGTGCACCTTTACCACCGTAGGTATCAACAATGATCTTACGACCTGTCAATCCTGTATCACCATGTGGCCCGCCAATCACAAACTTACCGGTGGGGTTAACGTGGTATTTAATATCGTTGTTGAAAAGCTTTGCATATTTTTTATACTTCGCTTTAATTCTTGGAATCAGGATATTGATGACATCATTTTTGATTTTAGCCAGCATTTTTGCTTCGCTGTCAAAATCATCATGTTGAGTTGATATTACAATAGCGTCAATACGAACAGGCTGGTTATTATCATCATATTCTAATGTTACCTGGCTCTTTGCATCAGGACGCAGATACGGCATTTTAGAATTCTTTTCTCTGCGGATAGCAGCCAGTTCAATCAGAAGATTATGTGCCAGGTCAAGTGCCAGTGGCATATAATGCTCTGTTTCGTTGGTAGCATAACCAAACATCATGCCCTGGTCTCCGGCACCCTGCTCTTCCTTTGCCTTACGTTCAACACCCTGATTAATATCTGCAGATTGTTCATGAATGGCAGATAAAACCCCGCAAGAGCTTGCTTCAAACATGTATTCACTCTTGGTATATCCGATCTTGCGGATAACGCCACGGGCAATTTCCTGTACATCCAAATAAGCTTTAGATTTTACTTCACCTGCCAGCACCACTTGTCCGGTGGTCACCAATGTTTCGCAGGCCACTTTAGACTGCGGATCAAAAGCAAGAAAGTTATCGATCAAGGCATCAGATATCTGGTCAGCTACTTTATCGGGATGTCCTTCACTTACAGACTCCGATGTGAATAAATAAGGCATGAAATAAAAATTTTAGGTCGCAAAGATAAGGGTGTAAGCATAACGAAAAAAGCCCACCCATGTGAATTGGTGGACTTTTGAACATATCTTGATAAGTATCCTGCCCTGTTAAAGTTTGGAGTAAACCAATCGTAATCTTATCCGATGCGGATTGGTATCTGCGGGGCCTGTATTTCCAACTGCTCTCAAACGGCCTTTCACAATAGAAGGGTTCACGACAATACCAACGGTAGCATCCGTTCCGGGGGGAATACCATACTGTTCATTCAAAGAGAATGGTGCAAATAAACGGAGGTCATACAAACTTTGAGTTCCGGTCAGCACATGCTGCACATATCTTGATATATTGAATTTCCATGTCCGTACCCGGTTCCCTAATCCGTCAATACCCATTACTGGTATACAACCGAAGGCTCCAAGATTTAAAGAGCCTGAGGCACTGTATGAAAGATCGTATGGGATTGTCCTGAATTTGTAATTGTTAGAAGTTATAGATGGATCAGAAGCATCCAGATAAAGATACTCTGGCGCCCTGAAGGTACTATCACTTAAATCGTACAACTGCTCAACTATCAATTCAGCACGGTGGATAACACGGTTACTTAAACTTGCCAGTGCCGGAATTTTAACAGTAGCAAAAGTACCGGGTGAGTTTTGCAGATAGACAATCGGATCAGGGTTTGTTCCGTTATTGAGTGATGCCAGTGCCGGAGTGCCGCTATAATCTCTTTTTATATAATTAGCAGTTGCACAGTTGCCGCTAAAATTAAAGTAAGCCACCGTTGTATCAAGTTTTTGAACAGTGCTTACTACTCTTTTCTCGTATTTATAATATATAGCCAGTTTTGTGTTTATACCTGTCAGATCAAAACCCATCACAGCATTACCAGGGCCCATTGATTGAATTGCAAACCCCTTGAAACGGGTCCGGAAGAGCGAATCGCCTCCATAAGCACCGTTCCCGGTGGAATCATATCCCAGTAACCGGGTGCCAAAAGAATTATCCAGGCGAATCCTTAGCTGGTTGGTTGTTGTGTCTCTGAAAGCTTTTACAGAATCATCAAGTGTTCTTGGAAGAACCGTTCTTGAACCCAATAAAGTAGAATAGGTAAGGTCACTTTTCCTGATCAGGTAGGAAGTATCGCTCCTGAAATTATTGGTCTGGTCCAACTCATATACATTGATAGTTTGTGCTGTGTTGGTATCACCGTATGTTTCCAGATAGTTCAGTACAAGAACTACAGAATCAATATAGAGGCTATCTGGCTTATTTAAAAAGTAGTATTTGAAAAAAGGGGGTTTTAATTCAAGAAACAACCTTGCATCAGTTTGCCCAAAAAAAGGATCGTTATTGATCTTACCCAGGAAATATTCTTCAGTTTTAGCAAGATACTGTGAGTCATTGGCCAGCCCGAAAGTGTCATTAAATGCCTGAACAGTAAGGGAAGTGTCAAATGTATTAATGTTATCAACCGGAGGTATCAGGTCCCCGCCCAATTCAGTTGATTCGTTGATCTTCTTACAGGCCGTAAATAGAATAGCAACCGTTGCAACGATTGCTATGTATGATAAATCGATTTTTCTGTTCTTCACAAAGTAAATTTATGTCCGGGTTAGTTGATTTTTATTTGCCTGCAAGGTCGCTATACAGTTGTAAATAGTCTGTTAAATCTCCCTCCGGATTATAAAGCAACGTCTTCTTTCCCCGCACTTTAGAAAACTCTTCCACCAGTTTCTTTTCAATTTTTTCTGCCCCAAATGTAATTGCATCAGCAAAAGTGGCTCCACCACGGAACATAGCAGTATTGGTGGCATCTTTATATATTTCAAGGTCTTTCTCTTTAAGAGAAGCATGGATCAGTGCTTTCTTTACAAAATCACTACCCAGTTTTTCCTTAAATGTGTTCTGGCCAATAGTATAAACAATCTTACTGTGAGCAAATACTGGTTCTTTCTTGTACACTGTTTTCAGGTAAGCAGGAATAAGTCCTGTCATCCAGCCGCTGCAATGAATAATATCCGGAGGCCAGCCAAATTTCTTTACCGTTTCAAGGGCACCTTTGCAATAGAAAATAGTTCTCAGGCCATTATCATCATACCATTTTTCATTCTCATCATGAAAAATGTATTTTCTTTTAAACAGGTCTTCGTTGTCAAGGAAATACACCTGTAATCTTGCACTGGGTAAAGACGCCACTTTGATCTGGAGTGGCATATCATCGTTATCAACAGAAACATTGATACCCGATAACCTTACTACTTCATGTAGCCGGTGACGGCGTTCGTTGATAACGCCAAAACGGGGCATAATACAGCGAACCTCTAAATTGTTATCGTTGGCTTTGATGGCCAGCTTGTTCACTATCTCTGAAAACTCTGTCAGCTCCAGGTAGGGCGACATTTCGTTGGCGATAAATAAAACTCTTTTCTTTGCTGACATGGGTGTCCCGTTTAGTTTACATGCCTTTGGTAAAGGCGGGCAAAGGTAGTTATTTTACACCGAATTGGGATGCTTATCAGGAACTTAGTCTTTAATCAGTTAGTATTATGGTCTTATTTAAAAAAGCAGCAGACCTCTGCAAATGGGTTGATGCTCAACAGGAAAAGGGTAACAGTATTGGTTTTGTACCGACCATGGGAGCATTACATGCGGGTCATATTTCTTTGATAGAAACCGCAAAAAAGAATAATCCAATCACTGTCAGCAGCATATTTGTGAACCCTACCCAGTTCAATGATCCGAAAGACTATGAGAAATATCCAATCACCGTGGAGAAAGACATTGCTATGCTTGAAGCTGCGGGTTGTGATGTGTTATTTCTGCCCTCTGTAAAAGAAATGTACCCAGGCGGACAAAAAACAACCCGGCACTACGATCTCGGTTATCTTGAAACAGTATTAGAAGGTAAATTCAGACCCGGACATTTCCAGGGTGTTTGTATGGTCGTTCACTGCTTGCTGGAAATTGTTCAGCCGGACAACTTATACCTGGGTCAAAAAGATTATCAACAATGCATGGTAATAGCAAAATTGGTTGAGTTGATTCATCCCGACAGAAGTATCAAAGTAAACATCTGCCCTACCCTTCGGGAAGCAGACGGGTTAGCTATGAGCAGCAGAAATTTGCGATTAAGTGAAAAAGAAAGAACAACAGCTACTGCCATTTACAAAAGCCTGAACATACTGAAAGAAAACCTTCAGCCCGGAATGTTGTTTTCGTTGAAACAAAAAGCACAATCGGTTTTGGAAGAAGCCGGGTTCAGGATAGATTATGTTGAAATAGCCGATGCTGGTAACCTGTCGCTTGTTAATGAATATGATGGTAAACAAAAATTGGTGGCGCTGATAGCTGCGTTTATGAATGAAGTAAGATTGATTGATAACATGCTGCTGAATTAATATTTTGGCAATTTGATGATTTGAGAAGTTCAGTCTATTTTCGAAACCGATGAACAAACGGCTCCGCACTATATTTCAATACTGTTTTTTTCTTGGACTTGGTATTTTTTTGGTCTGGTGGTCAGTAAAAGACCTTACAGCAGATGATAAATCACAGATAAAAGATTCATTAAAAACAGCGAAATACTGGTTACTTATTCCCGTATTTGGTATTTTATTTTTAAGCCATTACATACGGGCTGTCCGGTGGAAACTGCTGATGGAACCATTAGGTTACAAACCTTCTACCACCAATACCGTGTTTGCTGTTTTTATAGGCTACTTAGCCAACCAGGCTGTTCCCCGGCTAGGCGAAGTTTTGAAATGCACTGTACTGGCACGGTATGAAAAAATACCAGCTGATAAACTCATTGGCACTATCATATTAGAAAGAGTGATCGATGCTATTACTCTATTAATGGTCTTTATTATCACATTAGCGATTCAACCGGATATTTATTCACAGTTGGTTGACACCATTTTTAATTCAAAAAAAGATGGTGATACCCATAAAACGATCTCGTCCTCTTTGGTATTAATGGTCCTCGGCGGGATCATCATCATTGCCATCGTTATATGGATGATAAAGAACAAAAAAAACTTCAATGACCTGGGATTGCTGTTTAAAAAGATTGGCAGAAGCATCTGGCAGGGCCTTAGTGCTATCCAGCACCTGAAAAAAAGATGGCTCTTTATATTTCTTACCCTCAGTATGTGGGCCTTATACCTTACAGGTGGTTACATTGGTTTCATGGCATTGAAAGAAACAGAGCAGTACGGAATTACCGAAGCTTTTACTGTTCTGTCTGCCGGCAGTATTGGCATGATCATAACACCTGGCGGAATTGGAGCCTATGCGCTGCTGATTCAAAAGACCATGCAGATCTATGGTTTACAAAAAGGCATTGCTTTAGCATTTGGCTGGATACTCTGGCTGGCACAAACAGCTGTTATTCTCATCGGCGGTTTAATTAGCTTTGTATCTATTCCATATTATAATAAAAAAAGACTGATTGAAAAGGGCTGACCTGATACCACAAAAAATATTCCCTCTCCCACTTCTGATACAAAAAACAGCACAGTGGAAGATCATGGGAAAAAAGATCGCTTTCACTAACGGTGTGTTTGATATTATTCACCAGGGGCATATTTTTTCATTGTCACAAGCAGCTAAGGAAGCAGATTATCTGATTGTCGGGTTAAATGCGGATGTTTCTGTAAAAAGATTAAAAGGTGAAACCAGGCCTGTCAACAACCAGGACTCAAGAGCCCTGGTGCTTGCATCCTTAATAATGGTAGATGCTGTCGTACTATTTGAAGAAGATACCCCGCTTGAATTGATCAAAGCTATCATGCCGGATGTAATTATTAAAGGTGGTGATTATACTGTTGAACAGGTTGCCGGTGCGAAAGAAATCATTGCTAATGGTGGCCGTGTTGTTATCAACCCGATACTCGAAGGGTTTTCAACAACCTCTATCATAGAACAGGCAAGGAAAGGTTGATACTGTTTGCCAAAAACTTAATATCGTTCTTTACACCTGTTTATTAATTTTATCTATCTCTGAAAATTTATCTCATGGCGCACCACGACAAACGAAAAACGATTGCCCGGGACATCAGCTGGCTTTCATTTAATGCTAGAGTGCTGCAGGAAGCAGCCGATCAGACCGTTCCCCTTCGTGAACGTATCCGGTTTCTCGGAATTTTTTCCAATAACATGGATGAGTTCTTCCGGGTACGGGTAGCAACATTGAAGAGAATGATCCAGTTCGGCAACAAAGCCAATATGCACCTGGAAAATAACCCCCAGCAGATCATTGATGAGATACAGATGACGGTACTGAACCAGCAAGGTGAATTTAACCGGATATGGGAAGAAGTGCTGAAAGAACTAAATCAGCAGAAAATATTCCTGCGGACAGAAAAAGAACTGAATGCAGAACAACAAAATTTTGTACGTAATTATTTTGAAGAAGAAGTGAGTTCCGATGTTATTCCGCTGATGATCGAAAGCATTCCGGAATTCCCGATGTTGCGGGATAAATCCATTTACCTGGCTGTGGTAATGTGGAAAAAAGAAAGTGCATTAAAAAGAAAATATGCATTGATAGAAGTGCCCAGCCGCAGTTTGGGGCGGTTCAGTATCATGCCATCACCAAAACCTGATGAAAGTCATATCATACTGCTGGAGGATGTTATACGCTTTAACCTGCCGGATATTTTTTCTTACTTCGGTTACGATCAGTATCAATCTCATATTTTTAAAGTAACCCGGGATGCTGAAATTGATATTGACGAAGATGTTTCCACCAACATCATCCAGAAAATTGAAAAAGGCATTAAGAACCGGAGAAAAGGTAAACCAGTACGCTTTGTATATGACCGGGAAATGGATCCGGGATTACTTGAATACTTAGTTCGACGTCTCAATCTCTCTAAAAGAGATAACCTGATACCCGGTGGCCGTATTCACAACTTCAGGCACTTCATGGATTTTCCTGAACAGGTGTTCAAAGAAAAAAGACAACGTAAAAAACCATTTGATCACCCATTGCTTACTGTCCGCCGTGTTACAGATGTGATATTGGAAAAAGATGTGATGCTGCATTTCCCTTATCATTCTTTTTTGCCATTAATTGACCTGATACGGGAAGCTGCTTTCGACCCTGATGTAACAACCATCAAGATCACTTGTTACAGGCTGGCACAAAATTCCAAGATCATTAATGCACTTATCAATGCAGTAAGAAATGGAAAAGAAGTGGTGGTAATGCTGGAATTAAGGGCAAGATTTGAAGAAGAGGCCAATATTGAATGGAAAAACAGGTTGGAAGAAGAAGGTGCCAAAGTGCTGATAGAGATTCCTAACATGAAAGTCCATTCAAAAATTTGTGTTATCAAGAAAAGAACTAAGGATAATAATTTTTTAATGTATGGATTTGTAAGCACCGGCAACCTGAACGAAAGGACATCAAAAGTATATGCCGACCATTGCCTGCTGACTTCCAATCAAAAAATAATGGCGGATGTCAACCGTATTTTCAACTTTCTTGAGCAACCAAAAACCGGGATAAATTTCCTGAGAGATTGCAGGGTCATCATCCCCAGCCCGGGATTTGTGAAGAAAGAGATGATAAAACTGATAGACGAAGAAATAAAGCAGGCCAGGAAAAAGAAACATGCTGCCATCACTTTAAAAATGAATTCACTCAGTGATGAAGAAATGATCCAAAAACTGTATGACGCTGCCCGTGCCGGTGTACAGATAAAACTGATCATCCGCGGCGTATTCTGCATGCTGACTGAGAATAAAAAATATGAAAAACCTGTCCGTGCCATCAGCATTGTTGATGAATACCTTGAACATGCAAGGGTGTGGGTATTTCATAACAGAGGCAAAGAGAAAGTTTATATATCTTCGGCCGACTGGATGGTAAGGAATCTTGAACACCGTGTGGAAGCCACCTGCCCTATCTGGAACGAGCAATTAAAACAGGAACTGAAAGATATTCTTGACATACAATTGCAGGACAATGTGAAGGCAAGATGGCTTGACAATGAACTGAGCAACGAATATGTAAGAACGACGAAAAAGAAAATCCGATCACAGGTAGAAACCTATAGTTACCTGTATAAAAAAACACAGATAAACCGTGAGACTGGCAGCCATTGATATTGGAAGCAACGCAGCAAGATTATTGATAACAGATGTAATTTCCGGACCTCAGGGTGTCAGTGAGTTTATTAAAACAGTCCTTGTCCGTGTGCCGCTACGCTTAGGCTTTGATGTATTCGATAAAGGCGAAATTTCCCCCGCCAAAGTTGAAAAAATCATCAAGACGATCAAGTCTTACAAACTACTACTGGATGTGTATGAAGTTAAGCACCTGAAAGCATGTGCAACATCCGCTATGCGGGATGCCGCTAATGCAACAGACATCATAAAGAAAGTAAAAGCTGAAACCGGAATAGAAATAGAGATCATCAGTGGTGACCAGGAAGCCTCTTTTATTTATGAGAATCATATTGCCGAGAATATGAATATTGCTGAATCATACTTGTATATTGATGTAGGGGGCGGCAGCACCGAGCTTACTTTTTTCAGCGATGGAAAAATGATTTTCAAAAAATCCTTCAATATCGGTACGATACGCCTGCTGAAGAACCAGGTAGATGAAGCCACCTGGGATGAGATGAAAGAATTTATCCGCAGCAAAACAAAAGGCTATCACCATGTAACAGCTATCGGTTCCGGTGGAAATATCAACAAAATATTCTCCATCTCAAAACGAAAAGAAGGCAAGCCTCTTACACTTGATCTGCTCAGGGATTATTACAAAGAATTCAGCAACCTTTCACTGGCACAGCGTATCAGCCTGCATAAATTAAGAGAAGACAGGGCCGATGTGATCGTTCCTGCGCTGCTTATTTATATCAATGCAATGCGATGGGCCGATGCAGAGGAGATATTCGTTCCAAAGATCGGGTTAGCCGATGGGTTGATTCACACCTTATTTGAAGAGGTTAAACTGAAAGAGATCGAGATTTGATTAGAAAATTTTCCCACTTTTACATCAAATAAAAAGCATGTCTGTCAATAAAGAAATAAAGAAAATCACCACCAACACTTTACATAAAATGAAAGTAGCTGGTGAAAAGATCACCATGCTGACCGCCTATGATTATTCTTTTGCAAAGATCATTGATGGCGCCGGAATTGATGTGATACTTGTTGGCGATTCAGCATCCAACGTAATGGCGGGTCATGAAACAACTCTTCCTATTACTTTAGACCAGATGATCTATCATGCCTCCTCTGTTATCCGCGGCATTGACCGTTGCCTGGTTGTTGTCGATCTCCCGTTTGGCTCTTACCAGTCTAACTCTGACATCGCATTGGCATCCGCCATCCGCATCATGAAAGAAACAGGCGGCCATTCCATCAAATTAGAAGGTGGTGAAGAAGTGCTGGACAGCATCAAGAAGATCGTTTCTGCCGGCATCCCTGTTATGGGGCATTTAGGATTAACCCCGCAATCCATTTATAAATTCGGCACATACACTGTAAGAGCAAAAGAAGAAGACGAAGCCAATAAATTAAGAAAAGATGCAAAGCTGCTGGAAGATGCAGGTTGCTTTGCCGTCGTATTGGAAAAAATTCCAGCCGCCTTGGCCAAAGAAGTTTCTGAAAGTTTGTCTATCCCCACTATTGGCATCGGCGCTGGTGGTGATTGTGATGGACAGGTATTGGTAATGCATGATATGCTTGGCATCAACACTGAATTCAAACCCCGATTCCTGCGCCAATACCTCAATATACATGAACAGGCCACCAAAGCCGTTCAACAGTATATCAAAGATGTGAAAGCAAAAGACTTTCCCAACGAAAGCGAACAATACTAAACAAGTAACCCCGACCCTCCCGTCGGGGTTTTTGTTTTACCTTTGCAACCTCAATTAAATGCTATATGGATTTTCTCAAAACTCTCGGAATACAATCAACAAATAAAGGTGTTAGTACCGGTACCCAATGGATCAGCTCAACCGGCGAAACCATTGACTCCTTCTCTCCCGTTGATGGTAAAAAAATTGGCTCTGTCGTCGCTGCTGACAAAAACACCTACGAGACTGTTATCACAAAAGCAGAAGAAGCTTTTAAAACATGGCGGTTAATGCCTGCTCCCAAAAGAGGTGAAATAGTAAGACAGGTTGGTGACGCATTAAGAACATATAAAGAACCACTTGGCAAATTAGTTTCCTACGAAATGGGAAAAAGCCTGCAGGAAGGTTATGGTGAAGTACAGGAGATGATTGACATCTGCGACTTTGCGGTTGGCTTGTCAAGACAACTCCATGGTTTTACTATGCACAGCGAACGTCCCGGTCACAGAATGTATGAACAGTACCATCCATTAGGAATTGTAGGTATCATTTCAGCCTTCAATTTTCCGGTAGCGGTGTGGAGCTGGAATACCATGCTGGCATGGGTATGTGGTGATGTATGTGTATGGAAACCTTCGGAGAAAGCTCCTTTATGCGGTGTGGCTTGTCAGAATATTATTGCTGAAGTATTTAAAAAGAATAATGTTCCTGAAGGTGTTTGCGGATTGATCATTGGTGGCCGTGAAGTGGGTGAATGGATGGCTGCTGACACACGGATACCATTAGTATCCGCTACCGGTTCTACCAGAATGGGTAAAGCCGTGGGTGCCACTGTTGGCGCAAGATTGGGAAGGGCTTTATTGGAATTAGGCGGTAACAATGCCATTATCATTTCAAAAGATGCTGACCTTGATATTGCAGTACTTGGTTCATTGTTCGGTGCTGTGGGTACTGCCGGCCAGCGTTGCACTTCTACAAGAAGATTGATCATCCATGAAGACATTTATGAGTCAGTAAAGAATAAACTGGTGGCCGCCTACAAACAGCTTCGCATCGGCGACCCGTTGGATCAGAACAATCATGTTGGTCCGTTGATCGACAAGGATGCAGTTAAAATGTACCTGGATGCAATTGAAAAATGTAAAGCCGAGGGTGGAAATTTTGTTGTGGAAGGCGGGCAGTTATCGGGCGCCGGGTACGAAAGCGGTTGCTATGTAAAACCTTGTATTGCAGAAGCACAGCCGGGCTATAAGATCGTTCAGCATGAAACCTTTGCTCCCATCCTTTATTTATTAAAGTATAAAACGATTGACGAGGCAATTGCAATACAAAACGAAGTACCGCAGGGTTTATCTTCCTCTATTATGACACTGAACCTTCGGGAAGCAGAACAATTCCTTTCGCATGAAGGCAGTGATTGTGGTATTGCTAACGTTAATATCGGCACATCAGGCGCAGAGATCGGCGGAGCCTTTGGCGGAGAAAAAGAAACAGGCGGCGGTCGTGAAAGTGGCAGCGATGCATGGAAAGCTTATATGCGTCGTCAGACAAATACCATCAACTATAGCACTTCCCTCCCATTGGCCCAGGGAATTAAGTTTGATGTGTAATTATTCTATAAAAATTGATTCTAAACAATCAACAGGCAACCATTCGTTCATACCGCCCGTCAAAAAAACCTTAAAAAGCCCTTTAAAACAGGGCTTTGTATATGTAAAATGTATGAATGGTAATCTGTATTTTTACGCCTACACCAATTTTGTAGTATAAAACCCAACACATGAATATTTCAATGAAACGTACTTCCCTGCTTGCCATCTGCGGGTTAGTATCCTCCGTACTCTTTGCCCAAAAGGATGAGGTACCCAAAGGCTGGCACATGATGGATAAAGCCAGCACCGGCTACTACGGTCTCAGTGTTGACAAAGCCTACGAATTTGTCAAATCAAAAAACCTGAAAAGCAAAACAGTTATTGTAGCTGTTATTGATTCAGGTGTTGATACATTACACGAAGACCTAAAATCAGTACTCTGGAAAAATCCAAAAGAAATTCCAGGCAATGGCATTGATGATGATAAGAACGGCTATGTAGACGATGTCTATGGATGGAATTTCCTCGGCGGCCGTGATGGGAAAAGTGTAGAACAGGATTCTTATGAAGCTGCCCGGGTATATCACCAGTTCAAAAGCAAGTTTGATGGTAAAGAAGTCGATCCCTCAACACTGTCAAAAGACGAAAGGTTTCAATACGAAATGTGGAAACGGTCAGAAACCGAAGTGGTTGGCGACAAAAGTGCCGGCCTCGAACTCATATTCCTGAAAAGAGCTTATACCAATTGCCTTAAGAGCGACAGTATTCTCCGCAAGGCAATGCAGAAAGAAAAATTCACCGGTAAAGAACTTGGCGACTACAGCCCTACTGACCCTGATGTAAAAAAGGCAAAGAATAATCTCTTTAGTCTGATGTCAGGCAACGATGCGATGGAAACCACCAACGAAGAATTTCTAGAGGGTTTTGGCGAATATGTAAGCGGCGAGGAGAAAAAAGCAGACGCCGGTAACAATCCCCCCACTAATTACAGAGCAGATATCGTAAAAGACAACTACAGCGACTTCAACGATAAGTTTTATGGTAACAACGATGTAATGGTCAGCAATAAATCGGCCCTGCATGGTACCCATGTATCCGGCATCATAGCCGCATCAAGGGGAAATGGAAAAGGAATGGACGGTGTGGCTGATAATGTAAAGATCATGAGCCTCCGTGCAGTTCCAGATGGTGATGAACATGATAAAGACATTGCCCTTGCCATCCGGTATGCGGTTGACAACGGAGCACAGGTTATCAATATGAGTTTTGGAAAAGGTTATTCACCCGAAAAGAAATGGGTGGATGAAGCCGTGAAGTATGCAGAAAGCAAAGGTGTGCTGATGGTGCATGCAGCCGGTAACGATGCAAAGAATCTTGACACTTCATTCAATTATCCAACACCACAATTACTCGATGGCACCCGCCCCAGCAACTGGATCACTGTTGGTGCCAGCGGCGACCCCAAAGCCGGTGGCCTTACTGCCAGTTTTTCTAACTATGGAAAAAACGAAGTGGATGTTTTTGCACCCGGTGTAAAGATCTATTCAACCGTTCCCGGCGGCAATACTTACCAGAACCTGCAGGGAACCAGCATGGCCTCTCCGGTAGTAGCTGGCCTGGCTGCATTCATCCTGGAATATTATCCAAACCTAAGTGCAGCACAGGTAAAGATGGTCATCGAAAAATCATCACAGGCGCCTGCTGACAAAGTAAAAAATCCGGGTGATGATGAAATGGTACCGCTCAGCGAACTGAGCCGTGCCGGTGGTGTTGTAAATGCCTTCGAAGCCATCAAACTGGCCTCCACCCTTAAAGGCGAAAGAAAAACAGCCCCGGTAAAACCAACAAAATCTACCGTAAAACCAAAAGTGAACGGGTAGTCAGCCAGTATAAAATTTTAAAAAACCCCGGCCAGCATATTAGCCGGGGTTTTCTTTTCCCTTTTATTAACTAATCGTGCCGGTTCTATTCAGTAAATTTGAAAACACATTAACCCCTTCAGTCATGAAACCAAACTCCCCCTTTACCAAAGTAATAGTAGTTACGGTTTTCATACTGCTTATCAGCGGCTTCGTGGCTTACCGTTCCGGTGCTTTCGATAAAATGATGGCATGTCAGCAAAATAACAACCAGGCTATAGCCGCCAATACCATCAGCGATTATGAGTATGACACCCTGCCCAAACCTGATACCACCACCTTGCCAAGAATAATGTCCAGCTCTAAGTCGATGGTCATGACAGATGTGGAATATGAATACATCGTAAAAGACGGCAAGCTGAAAAGAAAGCTGAAAAAGAAGAATAAGAACAAAGCAGCAACCGATACAATAAAGCCACCACCACCGGTCATGATGCCAAGTTCCAAATCAGGCCCGATGATAACTCCCCGAAAAACAACACTAGACACTGCCAAACATCAGCAATAATTCTGCATTATGACATTTTATGATGTAGCACAGGCGACCGGGTTAAGTTTATTACTGCTGGTACTCATCTTTTTCCCGATGGAAAAAGTATTCCCGGCGAAAAAAGGGCAAAAATTCTTCCGACCTTCCTGGTGGGTTGATCTCTGTTTCTTTCTTGGTCAGTACCTGTTGTGGGGTGCATTGGTCTTATGGGCACTCAGTTATTTCAGTTTCTGGTTAGATGATATTGTACCGCAAACATTTCGTAAAAAAGTAGCCGCACAGCCCTGGTGGTTACAAGCCATTGAAGTAATTGTGTTAAGTGATTTTATTATCTACTGGGGGCATCGTCTCCAGCATTCAGCAGGTTTTCTCTGGCGGTTTCATAAAGTGCATCACAGTGCAGAACACCTTGATTGGCTCGCTGCCCACCGGGAACATCCGTTGGATACTATTTATACTGTGGGACTTATTAATCTGCCGGCATTCATTCTCGGGTTTCCTCTGGAAACACTGGCCGGCTTCATTGCCTTTCGTGGTGTATGGGCCATCTATATTCATTCCAACGTCCGCTTACCTATCGGTCCTTTACGAATGCTGATCGGCGCACCTGAACTTCACCACTGGCACCATGATCTTGACCGCAAAGCTGGTAACTATGCCAATATTTCCCCCTTAATGGATATTATTTTTGGTACTTATACCTGTCCCAAAAAAGAACCCGATGCATTTGGAATTCAGGAATCCTTTCCAAAAAACTATATCGGGCAAATGCTTCATCCGCTCCTTCCTGTCAAGCTTGGAAAGAAGCTGTTCAGTTCCCGCAGGAAGGCAACTCCGGACAGCGACCAGTAATCAAAAAACACTGCTAACTATCAGGAATCTTGAGTAATTTTCAGGTTCTCTCAAAACACTAAATCAATAAAATGAGAAAGTCATACTTTTTTGCAGCAGCTTTTGCATCAGTGATTGCTATAAGTTGCGGCAGCGGATCTAACGAAACAAATACGGATTCACCTTCCGCTGGCACTCCTGCCAGCACACAATCAACTATCCCCACCACTCCGGCAACGGTTACTAATATTGCAACACCGCAGATAGCTGCTCCTGATCTGAATGTACCTACACAGGCAACAACTGCCAGCAGTGCTGCTGGTATGAATCCTGCACATGGGCAACCAGGTCATCGTTGCGATATTGCAGTTGGCGCACCACTTAATAGTGCACCGGCCACCCAACCAACAACAGCAACTACAGTAGCAGCGAATCCCTCCATAACAAACCAGGCACCTGTTATCATTAATAAATCACAACCAGTTGCTGCCGTTACAACACCAGCAACAACTGCCGCCGGCATGAATCCTGCACACGGACAACCTGGCCATCGTTGCGATATTGCCGTTGGCGCACCGCTTAATAGTGCCCCGACCACAACTAATAATGCCGCTGCAAATCTGAAACCCTCAATTACCAATACTGCACCTGTTATTACAAAAACAGCACCCGCAACTGCCGCCGTTGCACCAGGCATGAACCCGGCTCACGGACAACCCGGGCATCGATGCGATATTGCTGTTGGTGCTCCGCTTAACAGCGCCCCAGCAACTGCAAGCACTCCATCTGTTGTCCCTGCTGCAACAAACGAAGCAAAGAAACCTGTTATACAAACCCAGGAGCCTGCCAAAAAAGAGAATTGATTTAATAATATGCTAAACGAGTAATACTATGCCCCGCCCAGACCTTAACCGGGTACCCGTGTTCTATCATAATTACATCAACCAGGTACCTGAAAACAACCTGATGAAAGCAATGAAGGATCAAACAACTTCATTCATTAAGTTCTTAAAGAAAATACCGGTTGAAAAAAGAAATTACCGTTATGCCAAGGGTAAATGGACCATTAAAGAAATGTTGCAGCATATTATTGATACAGAAAGGATATTTGCATACCGGGCATTATGTATTGCCCGCCAGGACAAGACAGCTTTTCCCGGATTTAATGAGAATGAATATGCCGACAGTTCAAAAGCTGCTAAAAGGAATTGGGATGATCTTGTAGAAGAATTTAAAGCTGTTCGGAGATCAAATGAGATATTAATTGGTTCTTTTGATAAAAAACAATTGGACACTAACGGCACCTCCAGCGGAAACCCGGTGTATGTATTGGGAATTTGCTTTACAATTGTGGGCCATATCAATCATCATGTTAAAGTACTAAAGGAAAGATACCTGTAATAAAAAAGCCCCTTGTGATTACAAGAAGCTTTTTATAAATAGTATCTTATCGGCTTAGAAGCCTTTTTTCACAGGTTCTTCACCTGTTTTTACTTTCACAAGGTTTTGCTGCCCTATCATATCATTCATTACCTTAACCGCCTGTTCAAGATAAATATCTTCCTGCAGGCTTTTTATCCATTGGGCAAACCGGTCTTTCTTATTTTTATCCTCATCGTAGCGGGTCACTTCCTTTGGAAGAGGTGAAACATCCAGAGTTTCCTTTAATTTCATCAGGGTTTCCAGTTGCTTCATTGTTGTACGGATAGCTTTCTGCTCTGTACGGTATTTATCAATCTGCAATGAATATTGTTTATCATTCTGTTTTGACAACCACTCTGAACTTTCTTTGATCAGTTTGAATGTTGGGTCGCTATCCAAACGCTGGCTGGCCAGTTGCTGTATCGTTTTAAGGTCATAACCAGCAGTCCAATTTGAATAAGGCGCCTTGTTAATTTCATCCCAGGGCAATGCATCAGGATCATCTTTCTCTCTTACTTTCAGGTGTTCAAGATTATCTGGCAAAACAATGTCTGAATAAACACCTTTCAGCTGAGTGGATCCCCCGTTGATTCGGTAAAATTTCTGCAAGGTCAGCTTAACGGTTCCTAATTCAGCATTGGCAGAAAAGCCATTCTCATCCAGGCCAATGTTACGTTGCACTGTTCCTTTACCATAAGTGGAAGTGCTGCCGATGATAACACCCCGGTTATAATCCTGTATAGCTGCAGCAAAAATTTCAGAAGCTGAAGCACTGAACTCGTTTACCATTACAGCTAATGGGCCTGTATATAAAACATTGCGATCCTTATCTTTTAATACAGTGGGTTTATCCTCCCTGTCTTTCACCTGCACTATTGGTCCGTCTTCGATAAAAAGGCCAGCCATCTGCACCACATCATATAAAGAACCGCCGCCGTTATTACGAAGGTCAATTACAATACCATCAACTTTCTCTTCCTTCAGTTTCTTCACTTCATTTGCCACATCCACAAAACTACGGGCACCATTAGGATCTTCAAAGTTGGCGTAGAATTCAGGCAAGAAAATGTATCCGATTTTGGAATTCCCGTTCTTTACAATTGCACTCCGTGCATATGTTTCATCTTGTACGATCTTGTCCCTGATAAGTGTCACCACTTTTATTGTTCCGTCCGGCTTTTTGATTGTAAGCCTTACTTCTGTTCCTTTTTTTCCACGAATCACTTTTACGGCATCTGTTACGATGTAACCGGTAAGGTCGACAGGTTCTTCTTTTCCCTGTGCCACTTTCATAATTACATCGCCGGGTTGTATCTCACCTGATTTTGAAGCAGGGCTTCCTGTCAAAACGCTGCTGACCTTTATATTTCCATCATCATATTGCAATGAGGCGCCAATGCCAAAGAATGTACCACTCATCTCTTCATCAAAATACCTTTTGTCAACGGGTGGGAAGAATTCTGTATGCGGATCCATTGTGGTGGTGATAGCATTCACAAACACATTGAATTTATCATCATCCGTAAACTTGAAACGGAAACGTTCAAAAGTTCTGTCCATAATACGTTTCACCCTTTCACGGGCATCTTTCTCCAGTTCTTCATCAGTCTTTACAACAAACCCTTCTTTACCCTTATTCTTTTCCCGGGTATCCAGCAGATCTACATATCGTTCCAGCGTCATGTATTTCAGTTTCTTTCTCCAACGATCCCTTCGTTCAGCATCAGTAGTTGTATATGTCAGCTTATCAGGATCAAGGGTTACTTCTTCATCCGTATTAAACTCAAAAGGCTGGGCCAGTATTGAGTTGTAAATAACAGAGACCTCTTCCATCCTTTTATTAAAAATCTTACCTGCTTCAAGGAAGAATTCTACCGGTGAGCCTTTTATCTCATCATCGATCTTTGTTTCAAATTTCTTCAGAGCATTCATGTCGCTTTGCAGGTACATATTCTTGTCCGGATCAAGGTCGGCCATGAATTTGATGAACACTTTTTTTGAGAAGGCATCATTAATATCCTGCGGACTAAAGTGGGCTTCGGAAAGCATTGAGCCGACTAATTTCAGTATCTGCTCATACTTGGAGGGAGGATTAACGGATGTATTGCGGGTACCGGTTCCCATCGTCTTAAAGGCAAGAAATGAACCTGCCACCACCATCATGATCACAATTGGAAGTCTTTTCATATTCAAAAGGTATTTAATTGCATTAGGCATAATCCAAAAATAACGCAAAAACGCTGTTTTTCTTGCCTTTACAGGCTTTTAACAAGTGTTTTTGATGAATGGCTGTTAGTGAGTTGATGCCAGACAAACTTTTATTCCACAAAACCAACAAACTCTGTCTATTATTTTTTACAAAAAATCCTTTTGCTTACTTTTGCTGCTCCGAAAATGGTGGCTATAGCTCAGTTGGTTAGAGCATTAGATTGTGGTTCTAAGGGTCGCCGGTTCGAACCCGGTTAGCCACCCCAAAAGACCCCGTTTCTGTTGAGACGGGGTTTAATTTTATACAATAATGAAATGAATTACTGGTTATTAATAATTATCCCGGCTATCTCCGCTTTCATTGGATGGGTTACTAACTGGGTTGCAATAAAAATGCTGTTTCATCCCCGTGACCCAAAAAAGATATTGGGCATTACATTTCACGGCATTTTTCCTAAACGCCAGCAGCAGTTTGCAGAGAAACTGGGAAAGCTGGTTAGCGCAGAGTTTCTATCCTTCGATGATATCGAACAAAAAATCAGCGATCCTGAAAACCTGAAAAAGATCATGCCGCTGATAGAAAATCACATTGATGATTTTCTTAGAAACAGGCTGAGCAATGAAATGCCCGTCATCAGCATGTTTATCGGAGAAAAGACTATTAATAAGCTTAAGGAGTCATTCATGAAGGAAATAGAGTTGCTGTTTCCCCAGGTTATGAAACAATACGCTGCCAATCTTAAACATGAACTGGACCTTGAGCAAATCGTTATAAAAAAAGTAGCTGGTTTTTCATCTGATAAACTAGAAGAAGTACTCTACCAAATAATGTCTAAAGAGTTCAGATTTGTTGAGATTATTGGTGCAGTAATCGGTTTTATTATAGGCTTGATGCAGGTACTCATTACCCAATTAACTACCTGATTTTTTAACAAAGACCAGAAAACCGAACTTTTCCCCTTTATACTTGTCTTACTGCCATCCATCAAGTTGTCACAACACCGTCAGCAAGTTGGAACACCTTTGCACGTCTAAACATTAAATTCTTATAGATGAGAAAGTCAATTTTTGCCTTATCCCTTGTTTTACTGTCACTTATAACATATTCCCAGGTTCCTTCCAGCGGTGGAAACAGGCCCGGCGGTGGTCAGATGCCAACAGGTCGTTTTTATGGCAAAGTGGTAGAAGCTAAATCAGGTAAACCGATTGAATATGCATCTGTTCAATTGCTCCAGAATAAGATGGACACAGTTACCAAGAAAAGAAAAGAAACAGTCGTGGCTGGTATGCTGACAAAAGCAAATGGAGAATTCAGCCTTGAGAATATTTCTATAATGGGTCAATCGAAATTAAAAATTACTGTCGTAGGCTATAAATCTTTTGAGCAGACTGTTTCATTCGACATTAAAATGAACGGAGGGAACAACGGCGATATGAGTGCCATGATGGGCGCCCTGGATAAAGATCTGGGTAATGTGAAAATTGAGCTGGATGAAAAATTACTTGAAAACGTAACGGTAACTGCGTCCTCTAATCCAGGTTTAAGATTAGGTATTGACAGAAAAGTATTCAATGTAGATAAAAATATTGTTTCTGCTGGCGGCACTGCAGTAGATGTAATGAAAAACGTTCCTTCAGTCAGTGTTGACCTTGATGGAAACGTAACGATGAGAAACAACACACCACAAGTGTTTGTAGATGGCAGGCCAACAACTATGAGCCTGGACCAAATTCCAGCTGATGTAATTGAGAGTGTAGAGATCATTACCAATCCTTCTGCCAAGTTCGATGCATCGGGTGGTACATCTGGCATTATCAATGTTGTATTAAAAAAGAATAAGAAAGTTGGTTACAATGGAAGCATCCGTACTAATATTGACTCAAGAGGAAGAATTGGATTAGGTACTGATATAAATGTCCGCCAGGAAAAGATAAATTTCTTTGTAAGCGGCAACTTCAATCAACGCAAGTCAATCAGCACAGGTACGACCGATCGTCTGACATATGGGACCCCAAACAACCAGCTTTTTCAAACCGATAAAAGCACTATGCAGGGAAATTTTGGTTTTGGCCGTGCCGGTTTTGACTATTTTATTGATAATCGTAATACTATTTCTCTCTCAGGAAGCATGGCAAAGGGTAGTTTTAAACCCAGTACATCCAGCAGCATGGAAACTGACTTTCTTAGCATACCGGTTGTTTCATCGTTGGCAGAGCGTTTATCCAATTCCAAGAATACGTTCCAGAATAGTGGTACAATGTTGAGCTATAAAAGAAATTTCCCAAAGGCAGGACATGAACTCACAGCAGACATAACATATAACAGGAGTAAAAACTCGAATACCAACCTTATCAAGACTGATTCATTGGATCTTTCTACTAAGAATGTTGTTAAGACATCTTCCCAAAGACAAGATGGCAAAGGAACAAATGAAAACTTCGTTTTTCAGACAGACTATACCAATCCGCTAAGCGATAAGTCAAAATTTGAAATGGGTGTAAGAGTAAGCATCAGAAAAGTGGATAATAAAAATGATTTCTTCCTTATTAGTTCATCAGGCATTGCAATTTATAACCCCCTTTCATCCGTTAATTACAACAGTACCGATAAAGTATATGCGGCCTACACCACCTATACTAACCAGATAAAAAACTTCGGATACCAACTGGGATTAAGGCTTGAAAGTTCTGACTATGAAGGGAGGCTACCAGATAAAGGACAGGTATTCAACATTGAATTCCCTGTAAGCCTTTTCCCAAGTGTTTTCCTTAGTAATAAATTAAAAAATGACCAGGAGCTACAGTTGAACTATACCCGCAAGATCAATCGCCCTAATTTCTTCCAGCTGTATCCTTTTACGGATTATTCAGATTCTTTGAATATCAGCCGTGGAAATCCTGATCTTAAACCTGAATTTACCAACTCAATTGAATTATCTTATCAAAAAACTTTTAAGAAGAATAAGGATAGTTTCCTTGGTTCAATTTATTACAAAAATACTAACGACCTGATTACCCGTTTCCAGGTTCAAGAAACAAGTGCTGTTACAGGTAAAGATATTTTAGTTAACACTTATATCAATGCTGCCTCCAGCTATGTAACAGGATTAGAACTGACCTTAAAAACAAAAATGACGAAATGGTGGGATATGACCACCAACATGAACCTGTTTACGTCAAAGATCAATACAGGCATTGCCGGTCAGCCAGAACAGGATCAGTTTGCAAGTTGGTTTGGAAAACTGAACAATACTTTTAAGTTGTTCAAGAACTTCAGCATGCAATTGTCAGGAGAATATCAGTCCAAAACAATATTACCTCCTGGGGGAAGCGGAAGTAGTGGTGGCGGTGGTCGTGGTGGCGGTGGCGGTATGTTTGGGCAAGCCACCTCCTCACAGGGATATGTAAGAGCCAATTATTTTGTAGATGCAGGTTTCCGCTATGAGTTTATGAAGAATAAGCAGGCATCTGTTTCACTTAATATTAATGATATTTTCAGGACCCGCCGTTCTGATGTGCACTCTGAATCTCCTTACTTCACTCAGGATGTTTTCCGCCGTCGTGACCCACAGGTTGCCCGGCTTAGCTTCAACTGGAGATTTGGTAAATTTGACCCGAACCTGTTCAAACGTAAGAACAATAAAAACCAGGGCAATGATGGAATGGATAATGTGAATATGGGACAATAAGTAAAAGATTAAGGTTTAGTAGTTTAAAAGTAGAAGGTTTTGCATATTTGCAAAGCCTTTTTCTTTTGCTTATCCTGACATTTTGAAAAGAATCTATTTCACAGTTACGAATGATCTCACCTATGACCAACGGATGCAACGTATTTGCACTTCATTGGCAGAAAACGGTTATGCCGTTACTTTAGTTGGCAGACGATTGGTGTCTTCACTCCCACTTACAGAAAGTAAATTCAGACAAAAAAGAATCTACTGCTGGTTCACCAAATCAAAATGGTTCTATGCAGAGTATAACATCCGGCTATTCTTTTTTCTGCTATTTAAAAAAATAGATGCGATCTGTGCCATTGACCTGGATACTATTCTTCCCTGTCTCAAAATCTCTAAATGGAAAAGAATTCCCCGCATTTATGATGCCCATGAATTATTTACAGAATTGAAAGAAGTAATAACAAGACCCGCCGTTCAAAAAGCCTGGATGAGAATCGAAAAAAAAGCTGTGCCTCAATTCAAATTGGGTTACACTGTCAGCGAAAGTATTGCTGAAGAATTCAAGCGGCGTTACAATGTGAATTATGATACCATCCGGAATCTCCCCATACTCAAACCATTGAAAGATATAAAACAGGCAGAAAAGTTTATACTCTACCAGGGTGCGGTTAATGAAGCAAGAGGCCTTGAATATCTTATCCCTGCTATGCAGTGGGTGAATTGCAAACTGGTTATCTGTGGCGATGGTAATTTTATGCAACAGTTGAAGAAATTAATCAGTAATTATAAACTGGATGAAAAAATTGAACTAACCGGAATGCTACCTCCTGATGAACTCAGGGAAATTTCACAAAGAGCATATATCGGCGTTGCAGTACCGGAGAAGGAAGGGTTAAATCAATACCTGGCACTTCCCAACAAACTGTTTGATTATATTCATGCCGGACTTCCACAAATAACAGTTAATTACCCCGAATACCAGAAAATCAATAGCCAATTTGAGATAGCTGTACTGCTGGAAGATATTTCTCCTGAAAAAATAGCTGGCGCCATAAACAATTTACTTACTGATAATGTTCTATATGCAAAGCTGAAAGGAAATTGCCTAAAAGCAAGAGAAAAGCTAAACTGGCAGCAGGAAGAAAAAAAAATACTAAGCATTTATCAATCCGTTTTTAAAAATTGAACCGTCATTTACATATTATTTGTAACAATGTACCCTGGCCTGTCAACAATAGCAAGTCCGTTGATATATTCTGCCAGATAGAAGCATTGTATAAACAAGGAATAAAAATTCACCTGCATTATTTATGCTCCAATCAAAATTGCCATCCCACAGAACTGAACAGATATTGCGAATCGGTTCATACTTACCCATCTGAAAAACAGATAACAAATACTTCAATTGGCTTAGACGAAGGTTATAACAAAATATTCACTGCGCTAAACTGCGACAATCATCCTATTTTATTTGAAGATATAAGTTGTGCTGAAGCACTGAAACAAGTTGCTGGCTCACAAAGGAAAGTGGTGGTAAGGATGTATGATGACAAATGCAGGCAAAATGATCACCTTGCAAGATCCGCTGTTTCCTTTTTCCAAAAGATTAGGCTTAATCGTCGTACAAGTGAACTGAAAAAGCAAGAGGACATGCTTCCCAAAAACTGTATTTATGCTTTTCCAACAATAGAGATAACCCGTTCTTCAAATCAGGATCATCAGTTGATAAATGCCCGGCATCTGCCTGTATTTTCTCCGTTTCATGAAGCGACTGGTAAAACAGGTCTTGGAAATTTTTGTTTGTACCACGGCGACCTTGCAGACCCTTGTAATGAAAAAGCTGCATTATGGCTATTATCGAAAGTATTTAATGATATTAATACACCACTTGTAATAGCCGGCAATAATCCAGGAAAGCAATTACAGAAATTAGGCAAGTTCTATTCTCACACCTGCCTGATAGCAAACCCTTCCCGGGGAGAAATAGATGACCTGATAACCAAAGCTCAAATCAATATACTGCCTTCCTTTAGTTACAAATTACCAGAACTGAAACTGGTTCATGCAATTGCCCGGGGAAGGCATTGCATTGTTAACGATAATGCGGTAAAAGGAACTATTTATGAAAGTGCATGTCATATCGGGAAAAATGCTGCTGCCTTCAAATCAATCATCCTGCAGTTATATCACCAGCCGTTTGAACAAGAGGAAATTGAACTAAGAAAAAAAATATTCAGCTTTATAAATAAGGATGAACCCGCAACAAAATTAACCGAGTGGTTATTTAGTTGATTTAGGCCTCCCGATCCTCACCAGCATAGCAAGCCGGTAGCAATCAAAAAAGAACAAGTTAGGTTTACAAGACAATAGATTTCTGCGGAAGTAATTATGAAAAGGTCTTTCAAAGAAAATGTATACCCTGGAAAAACCGGTATTTCTCAACCGGGCATACCATCTGAATATTTTTATGTGCTTTCGCAATAAATCATTGTCGATTTTTTGTGACAATAATAGAATGTTTTTCAGCGCATTTTCCGATTTTTCCAAAAAAACAGCTGCTTTTTCTATATCAGCATGCAGCACAGGGTTATCAAGCAAATAACAATTGATTCCCAGTTGTTCAAACTGAATTCCCCACCAACTGTCTTCATGTCCGTACCCGGTCAACTCAAGGCTATTATCCAGTTGGCTAAAAAGTTCCTTTTTAATCAAAAAATTATTTGACATGAAGGCTTTGCTATTGTTTCTCCGGCTTTCTCTTACAGTTCCATATTTCCAGTGAAGCATTAAGTCACAGTCGGCCGGAATAGTTCCGGCATATGCTCTCCCCCCGGAAGCAAGAACTACATTCTTTGTTATCAGAGCAGAATATGCCGCAATGAAATCATCCCTAATGATTATGCTGTCGCAATCAAGAAACAATAAATACTCATATCGGGCCAGAGCAGCCAATTTTAAACGGGCTGCCATTCTCCCTTCATTATTTTCGTTTTGAAAAAAAGAAACAGCAGTAATGCTTTGCAGCGATTTATTCAATGGAAGAAAAGAAGCATCAGAACCATCATCGAGTAAAACGATCTCTGCGCCGATTTCTAACCTGGCAAGCTGACCGGCTAATGCCTGTACTAAAGAGGTGACATTAAAATTATAGACTGGTATGAGAATAGATAATCCCACAGGTTATTCAATACTTATACTGGCATTGTCGCTAACCCTGCCCCTTTCAGTGCGAATCATCCTGGCCGGAAATTTTTGTACTACGATATAGTCGTGTGATGCCATAACAACTGCTGTGTTATAGTCCCTTGATATTTGAAAGAGCAGGGCCATTATTTCATCCGATGTTTCAGGGTCAAGGTTTCCTGTGGGCTCGTCTGCCAATATAAGTTTGGGGGAATTCAGCAAGGCCCGGGCGACATCAATTCTTTGTTGTTCGCCACCACTTAACTCAAATGGCATTTTAAATCCTTTTGATTTCAACCCTACTTTATCGAGCACATCAGCTATTTTTTCATTCATAAGTTTTTCATCCGTCCAGCCAGTAGCTCTTAAAACAAATTTCAGGTTATCATTTACGTTTCTGTCTGTCAGCAATTGAAAGTCCTGAAATACAACCCCCAGATTGCGACGGAGATATGGAACTTTCTTCCAATCAAGATCTCTGAGATTATAACCTGCTACTGTAGCCTCTCCTTCCGTCAAAGGAAGTTCGCCATATAAGGTTTTAAGCAAACTAGACTTTCCTGTACCTGTTTTTCCTACGAGGTATACAAATTCTCCTTTGTTAACTGTAAGATTTATATCCTGCAAAATGAGGTTGCCGCCCTGGTAAATATTGGCATGACGTATTTCAATAATAGGTTCTGACATTCCTGATGGTTTGTTGCAAAATAAAGGAAACTAGGTTAACAAACTCAAAAAACTATTTCTTGATTTTGAGTCATAATCAGTAAAGATTTTTTTTCATTTCTTTCTACCCTTCCAATAACCTGTGCATCTACACCAAAACTTTTTGAAACCTTAATGATACTGGCAGCTGCCTCCTCTGTAGTATAGATCTCCATCCTGGTTCCCATATTAAAAACCTGGTACATTTCCCTCTCGTCCGATTTACTGGCTTCTTGTATAAGTTTAAAAATTACAGGAGGCTCAAATAGATTATCCTTAACGATACGAACATTCTCCGGCACATACTTCAGACACTTGGTTTGTCCGCCCCCGCTGCAATGTATGAGCCCATGTATTGCATCGAAATGTTTATCGAATATCTCCTTCATTACCGGAGCAAATGTCCTTGTCGGACTTAAGAGAAGCTGGCCGATGGTAGTGGTTCGTCCTCCGTCGTTAATTTCGTCGGTCATACGGTACGGACCAATATACACCACCTGTTCATCTAATGCTGTATCATAGGATTCATGAAACCTCGCACCATAGGTCTTATGCAATACATCATGGCGGGCAGAAGTCAGCCCGTTACTGGCAATGCTGCTATTGTATACTGTCTCATAATTAGCTTGACCGAACCCGGCTAGCCCAACAATTACGTCCCCGGGCTTTATCTTTTCGTTGGTTATTAGTTTTGTTTTTGGCCACCGGGCCGTCATCGTTCCGTTTACTGCCATTGTTCTTACCACATCCCCCACATCAGCCGTTTCTCCACCCATGAAAGTGATGTTAATGCCGAATCCCCTCATTGTATCAAAAAATTCCTGAGTGCCATTAATTACTGCTTCCAGTACTTCAGCGGGAATTACATTCTTGTTTCTATCAATTGTTGAAGAAAAAAGAAGATTATCATAAATACCTACACAAAGTAAATCATCAAGGTTCATCACAATTGCATCCTGTGCAATTCCTTTCCAAACTGATACATCGCCGGTCTCTTTCCAGTATAGATAGGCAAGGATACTCTTGGTGCCTGCACCATCTGCATGCATTACATTCACCCAACTATCATCACCACACAGAACATCAGGATAGATTTTACAAAAGGCTTTTGTATAAAGGCCCTGATCAAGGTTTTTAGTAGCAGCATGCACTTCTTCTTTCTGGGCAGACACCCCTCTTTTTGAATACAAGCTCATAAGGAGATTTGAGTCGCAAAACTAACTATTCCTGATTAAAGACAGGTGGCTACTGACTAATGACTAATATTTATCTTCGCAGCACTTTATGCAAGTACATTACGATATAGACTCTCTGCCATCATTCCGGAATGCTGTTATTACTATCGGCACTTTCGACGGTGTACACATGGGCCACCGGCAAGTGATCGATAAGCTTAAATCTGAAGCAATAGCAGCCAATGGCGAAACGGTTATCATTACCTTCCATCCACATCCCCGTAAGGTTGTCTCATCGACTATTCTAGGTATCCGGCTCATCAATACTCTCGACGAAAAAATTGAACTGCTGAAACAATTAGGGATTGACCATGTGGTGGTGGTGCCTTTCACCGATGCATTTGCCAATCAGCCTGCAGAAGATTATATAAAAAACTTCCTTATTGAGAAGTTTCATCCACATACTATTATTATTGGCTACGATCATCGGTTTGGCCGTGACAGACAAGGCGACTACCGGTTGTTGGAAAAAGATGCTTCTAAATATAACTACCGGCTAAAAGAAATACCAAAGCACATCCTGGAGAACATATCTATCAGTTCCACCAATATCAGGCAAGCAATTTTACACAACGATATTGCAACTGCTGATAAACTGCTTGGTTATGAATTTTTCTTTTCAGGTGTGGTTGTACATGGAGACAAGCTTGGCAGAAAACTAGGCTACCCGACAGCCAACCTAAAAGTTATTGATGAAGAAAAAATCGTTCCCGGCAATGGTATATATGCTGTTTATGCACAACCCGAAGGTTCAATAGAGCGGTTAAAAGCTATGATGAGCATTGGTTTCCGGCCAACGGTTGACGGGAAAAAAAGAGTTATTGAAGTGAATATATTTGACTTTGACAAAGATATCTACGACCAGGTATTAAAAGTGTTTGTAAAAAAATACCTGCGGGAAGAAATCAAGTTTGACGGACTTGAGCCTTTAATAAAACAAATTGACCAGGATAAAATAGACAGCCTGAAAGTACTTTAGGTAATTTACCGCTACTAACGAAAAAGGCAAGCTTTTAACTTGCCTTTAAACATCATCACATAACTATTGTACAATTAGTATTTGATCTTGAATTCTAATGAGGCAGGATCTTCAAAGAAGTCATTAATATCAGCAGTTATTGTCACTTTCTTCTTGTCTTCAGACAGTTTTACATTCTTGCCCTCGGCTTTTTGTGCAGGACGAGGCAAGTTAATAATATAAGTAGCCTTCATAGACAGCCCCATTGCTGAAGCTTGTTGAACACTTTTCAGATATTCATCACTTTCAATTCCGGCATACTTTTCCTTGTTTACTTTCTTTGTCAGTTCTCCATTTGAAAACTCAAGCGAATAATAATCATCAAAAGAACTGGGCGCAGGCATCTGGTCATCCGGCATTTGTGAGCCCTCAGACATCTGATCCATCATTGTCTCAGCCATTATTTTGTTTGAGAGACCACAATATGCTGCTATCTGTGATGCGGATTTGAAAGGGAAAATAAGACTGGTCAGGAATTGATCAGCTTTAAGGTTCATTTTAATACGAAGAGTGGCATTACGGGCCATTTCTCGTTCTTCGGGTGTAAGATTGGGGATACTATCAGCACCTTCCTTCATTGATACGGTAGAATCAATTACTTCCTGTGGCATTTTCTCCATGTCGGAGCCGGCACCCATTTGTTTGGCCACTCCAAGCAGTGCACTCATATCATTGGTATTGGTCAGGGTACCGCTGCCATCGTCATTCAGGGTAATCTCCTGGGTAGTTTCCAGGCAACCTGTAAGAAAGATAGTGGAGGCTGTAAGAACAGATAAAATAAATTTCCGCATGATTTAAAGTTTGTTAGGCAAAGAAGATGAATACTTTTTAAAAAAGTTGCACAAAGAAAAGGGATTTACTTCAATCAGTATGTTATTGTTCAGGACATCATTTTTACCGCCATTTCCTTCAGGAGAGAGGCATCTTCGGTGTTAGTGCTTCCTACCCCTACGCTTTTGAGATTATATTGATGAAGCAGCAACAACACTTTTTCTACTCCTGAATAGGTATAAAGTCGGGCAGCCAGCATATAATCCTTCATAAAATAAGGATTAACACCGATTGCTGTGGCAATTGTTTTTTCATCGCTGGTCCCAGCACCAAATACCATAAACACTTTGCTGAAAAAGCTATACAGTGATGGCAAGACCAATTGTATAGGTCCCGCCTTGGGATTTGCTTCAAAATATTGAATAATACGTATGCTACGGGCAAGGTCTCTTGCAGCCATTGCTGACTGAAGTTCGAAAACATTATAATCCTTGCTGACTCCGATATATTGCTCTATATCATCTTCCGTAATACTTGTCCGCTTACCAAGATTTACGGAAAGTTTATCCACCTCATTTTCAATTCTTACAAGGTCGTTGCCAATATGATCAACTAACAATGCCAGTCCCTTGGGCGTTATGGTCAACCCTTTTGAATGGACTAATTGCTGCGTCCATTCAGGTAAATCCTTATCATACATTTTTTTGGTAGTGATAAGAACACCTTTTTCTTTAACCAGCTTGGCAAACTTCTTCCTTGCATCCAGTTTCTTTTCCTTGTAAGAAACAATAAAAACAGTTGATCCAAGCGGATTTTCAATATATGACTCCAACTTTTCTACTTCCCGCATCTGCTGAGCTTCTTTTAATAACACCACTTGCCGTTCAGCAAACATCGGGTAGCGGCGGCAAGCATTTATTATATCGGCCCAGTTAGCATCTTTGCCATAAAAAACAGACAGGTTGAAAGAAGCTTCGCTTTCATTCAGGATATGATGCTCGGCATACTCAATTGCCTTGTCAATAAAATATTCCTCCTCGCCTTCCAGCCAGTATACCGGCTTAAAGCTTTTCTTTTTCCAATCGGAGATTATCTTTTCCACACTCATAAAATGCTAAGATACAGGCTTTCACCTTCGCTATGAGCTAAAAAATTCACCTCTGTTGAAAACCCTTTAACCCTTTCTGGCATGGTTTTCGAAATTTTGTGACCCGGACGGAATTTTTTAACAGGATTTACCAAAACAGGATGCAACCGGCATCCTACCTTGCGGCCGTTTTAAATTCCACGATAGATTTATTAACTTAACGTCAAATCCTTTTTATGACAAACACAAATTATCCTTCGGCTACGCCAACTCCACAAAGTCAGCCGCCAAAAAACAAAAACACCAAAAACATAGTGATAGGTCTGCTTGCAGCTGGTCTGCTGGGCACCTGGGGCTACCTGCTTTATGATAAAAACAAAGCTGAAAAAACAATTACCGAGAAAGACGCAAAGATCACCAAAGTAACTGATGACTACAGCCACCTGCAGGCTGACTTCAATGCATCACTGGCCAGGTTAGATTCAATTACCGGCGCCAACAATTCACTACAGGGCGAAAAGACTGCCTTGCAAAAAGAAATTGATACTAAAAAAGCAGAGATCCGTAAAATATTGAATGACAAGAATGCTACCCAGGCGCAGTTGGCGAAAGCTAGAACGATGATTACAGAATTGAATGAAAAAATAACTGGCCTTGAAGCAGAAGTTACAAGGCTTACCGGAGAGAACCAGGAGCTTACAACTGCTAATACTACTCTGAAGCAGGAAAAAGCCGACCTTGAAACAAATCTTACAACAAGGACTTCAGAAAAAGAAGCCTTGGAAAAAACAGTGGATGTTGCTTCTACATTCAGTGCTTCTAACATACAGGTAATTCCTGTTGACGAAAAGAAAAGCGGCAAGGAAAAAAATACTGATAAAACTAAAAGAGTTGACAAGCTGGTAGTGTCGTTTGATGTAGAAAACCGTATTGCCAAATCTGGCCCGGCGGATATGTATCTGATAGTAACAGCCCCTGATGGAAAAATAATTTCAGAAAACGGAGGTATATTAAACACCCGGACTGATGGGGATAAAAACTTCACAGCTAAGATTCCCGTGGAATATGTTCAAGGTGAACGCAAACCAGTGCAGTTCCCTATCCGTCGGGAAGATTTTCAAACAGGCAATTACAAAGTTGAAATTTATCATAATGGCTTCAAGATCGGAGAAGGCGTAAGAAGCCTTAAAAAAGGTGGTTTATTCGGTTAAAAGCAGTAACTCCTGCAAGAAAAGCCGGCTGTTCCAAGATGAGCCGGCTTTTTGTTTTAGCTTACCTCACTTAAACACATCTTTTACACATATTGTACAAGAGCATTAGCAAACCCCAAAAACTGCAACCCAATACAGTAATTTTGACATAAAGCAAATTACTAACCCAATGCCCAACAATTATTTGCAACGCTTATTACCCATTGTGTCGCTGTTCGCCTTTATTTCATCAACAGCACAAAACAGTATAAAGCCGAAGTACAGTAACTCTACAGTTTATACAGGAATTGAGGTAGGTTCCAAAGGCGTGAAGATGAGTGTAATAGAGATTGGGAAAAATGCACAAACTAATGGTGCATTTAATATCCTTAAAGACACTTCAGTTAATACTGATTTTATCTCTTTTACTGATGCCACATTCAAAGCCACGCTGAACGGACTTTGCGGTTTGTACGGCACTGCAGAAGATGTTTACAAAATTCCGGCTAAACGAATATTTACCGTTATCAGCAGTGGTGTGAAGATGCAGGCTGAGAAGGACACCAAAATGGCATGGATTAACAACCTGATAGACTCTTTTAAGTTAAGGATAAAAGAACCTAACCGCACTGTTGAAGTAGTGGATGCAATGGCAGAAGGACGTCTCTCCCATCTTGGAATCGTTCCTGACTCAAGGCGATACAGTACTTTTCTTATTGACATTGGCAGTGGTAATACAAAAGGCGGATTTTTCCCCTATGGAAACACCAATGATTTTAAACTTTTTCAATTAAACTGGGGCACTAAAAGCACCAGCAACGCCGCTGAAAAAAACTGTATTGATGACAAAAGTCTTGCAAACTATAATAAGCAGCTTTATCGTGTACTTGCAGGGGCCGAAAACTCTGAAATTATTTATGCTGTGAATTCAAGCGGCGCCTATCCTGTTAGTGATAACATTGCTGTCAGCGGTGGTATTGCCTGGGCAGTGGCTTCTTTGATCCACCCAGAGTTGATAGATAATTCTGTAATCCCCATGACTTTTGCAGAACTGGTAAAATTCAACGATAAACTCTACAATAATTTCGATGCACTTTCAGCGAAATTCCTTACAACCAATATTAATTTTCCTGAAGAAAAAGCCCATGCCCTTAAGGAATTAACAAGAGTTCACCAGGTCTTTGACCAAAAAGCCCTGATGGCCGGAACCGGGCTCTTATTAAAGATCATGCGGCAATTCGAATCAGCATTTGCCAGTAAGCAGTTTTACCTTGTCAAGAATGGGCAGGTTGGCTGGGTCTCTGCCTATGTAGACCAGAGTATCGATAAGTAGTAAGTTTAAGGTTTTCCACAATGTGGACTCTTTTTTCATTTACAAAGATTTCAAATCATTAGTTTGCTCTTGTGAAAGATACTAAGTCATTATTGCTAGGTATGTTATCGGTAGGGCTGGTTGGCACCTGGATCTATCATCTCTACGATAAAACACAATATTCCCAACGCAAAAACGAGGTGTACATCAAAGACTCGATTGCTGTTGCACAAGGCGTACAGGATTCCTTGCAAAAAATTTATTCCAGTACAATTAATACACTTGACGCCCAATTAGACTCAACCAAAAATACAGCAGGTCTGCTGCAAGGTGAGTTAAGTACGAAACTGGCTGAGATCAACCGGCTAAGAGCAGAAATTGCCTCTATCCTTAAACGGAATAATTTTAAAAAGGAGGATCTAGACCTGGCCCGGAGGAAAACGGTTGAGCTACAACAATTAGTTGCAGAACTGCAAAGCAAGAATATCACTATCGAGGAAGAGAAAAAACAGATAACGGATGTACTGGACAAAGTAAATGTTCAGGTAAAAAATCTGGAGGGCAATGTACAGAACCTGACACAGGAAAACAGGGCTCTTACGGAGAAAGTCAACCTGGCTTCTGCTTTCGTTATATCTGAGCTAAAACTGTCACCCGTAATGGTGAAAAATGACAAAGAACAAGAAACCAACCAGGCCAAAAAAACCAGTAAACTGGTTATTTCATTTGCGGTACAAAACAATGTTACCGACTATGAAAATGCGGATGTTTTTGTTGTGATTACGCAGCCTGATGGCCGCATATTAAAGAATGAAGATGTGTGGGATGCCACAACAATTAATTTACAAAACGGCAGCCGCATCAACTATACACGGAAAGTCCGGTTTGAATACAACAAAGGAGAATCAAAGCAACTCATATTCTCTCTTAATGCTGAGGAATACTTGAAAGGAACGTATACCATGCAGGTATACCACAATGGATACAAGATCGGGCAGACGATGAAGATGCTGAATTAGTTTTTAGCTGGTTTAAAGCTTCTGCAATAAAATATTTTTAAGTCCCCAACTTCATTATAAATAAACAAGTAATACTGTTCTGTTTAATACCTTGACTGTAATTCTATTAATTAAGCCTTAGGCATTCAATTCCGATACCCTACTCCCTGATACCTCTTTTTTCAATCGCTAAAACAAGTACTTACCAACTAGTATATAGTTACTTTTTTCACATAGAGTTCAAAAAAATAAGGCCTCCCGAAGGAGGCCTTTATACTTAAATAACCCAATTTCCTTAGTTGATGTTAAAGCCATAGCTGATGTAATACAAGCCACCAACAGCAGGGCTACCATACCCGGTACGATAGTAGTTGTTACCAAGATTAGTTCCGCCCACACGGAATACACTCTTAGTTCCGGCAGGGCGATAGCTAACCTGAGCATCAACCCATGTAAAATAAGGGAGAGTTCCTTTTACGAATGTTCCCTCGTAATAGTTATTATCCTGCCATTTTGCAATAACATTAAAACCAATCCCTTTGTAAACGTTATCATTCCTCAAACCTGCATTCACCCTGTATTTAGGAGCATTGAAGAATGTAACCAGGTTAGCCGGTGCATCTCTTAATTGGTCAGAGAATACATTTGCACTCAGGTAATAGTTCTTGAATACATTATAGTCAAGGCCAATACCCCATCCGATAGCTTTTACCTGGTCGGGTGAGTTTTGTGTATACGAGAGGTTGGTTGTGCTGAATGGAGAAAGCAAATCAGTAGCGACACCTGTTCTTGCCTGACCTACAACTATGGTTGCAAGGAAGTCCTTATACTGACTGTAGTATAAATAGGCGTCTACCATTAGTTTCTTCATCACAATGCCCTTATAACCAATTTCAAAAGAATTAACTGATTCAGGCTTCACTTCTTTATACACGGCAGGAACAAGAGCCGCTGTACCACCTCCTGCACGGGCAGCAATAATACTTGCAGCTGTATATCCCTGGAATGGAGTTGTATTTAATTTATAATAGTTCTGGAATTCAGGAAGACACCCGATCAGTACAGCAGTTCCGGTAGAAAGTGCTATATACTGATTCTGCATAGTGGGGAAACGATAAGCTGATTGGAAAGACAACCTGACAAAATTATCTTTTGCAGCTTTAATCAACGCTGTTACCCTTGGAGTGAATTTACCATCAAAGTTGGTTTGTTTATCGTAACGAACAGATCCGCTAAGTGTCAATACATCATTAAACAGTTTTTTCCTTAACTGAATGTATCCACCTGTCTCGTTTACTTTAATATTTCCACGGTTAGCAATTTTAGCATAACCGATCAGTGTATCTGTGTTATCAGCGAATAATGTTCCTTGTGAGTTAAGGATGTATTGTTTCCACTGAACACCAGCAATTATCTCTACTGCAGTAAATTTTGCGGCCTCAGAAATATTGATCTGTGCTTCGCCAGCCCACAGGTCAGTTTTATCAAAGAATAAGGCTCCACCATTTTTAATTGGGGTTGTCCTTACTTTCTTTAAAGCCGCATCATAAGCAGCAGTTCCTGGTAACAGGCGGCCAACATCAGCTGCTGCACGGGAATTTGTGTGCAATGAAGCCATGCTTGATGGGGCACCGGCAGCACCAGATTGACGAAGTGTTTCTGAATAAGTAAGCATATAAGTACCTATCCATGAAGAAGCTATTCCTGGCAATCCAAGAGAAGAAACAGGTGCAGTTGGTTTCCATGCTTCGTTTAAGAAAGCACCAGCAGCAGAAGCATTATATGATTCACCGGCATTTTCCTGCGTAGTATAAACCCTGGCAAACCATGATTTAGATCTTAACTCCAGTTTATGCTGTGCCATTTTTAAGTTGCGAAGAGAATAACGGTCAGCACCTGTGTAAACAGTAGTACCCGTACCAATGTAAGAATTCCAGGAAGCTTCCAGGTTATTGGTGATCTTATAGTGAAGGCCGCCTACAAATTTTACATTCAGGTTTCCATAATCAACAAGGCTCCTCTCTTCATAGCCGGTCCTTGTTACGTTATTATTGGCCCTGTCTGCAGGATTAGAACCGAAATAATTTCTTGTATTAGCAAGATAGAATGGAACAAAAAGCTGTGCTGCAGGCTGTAAAGTGGCTGGGAATAGTGCTATAAAGTTGGCTACCTGAGTATTCGTAGGATAGGTTGGATTACCTATAAGTCCAAAGTAGCCCGCTGCTGATGTGTTCAAATTAACAGCACCACCGGAGGCCTGAAGTACACCGCCTACAATAGTTGCCTGTAAAACCTGCGAAAGAGCGGCAAGGTTTACACTTGTTTCATCACCATATGTATTGATACCATTGTAATCAGGAGTGTTAAAACGGTTACCTCCGGCTACAGCAAACAATCCTGTTGGATCAAGTCTTTTATTTCTGTAATCATCAGCTTGCCAGTCGTTACCTTTTATCAGTTCGGCAGCCAGTTTGATAGCCAGCTTATTTTTAAATTGTTTAGCCCAGCGGAATGACCAGTTGTAGTAAGGTGCAGCATTGCGTTGCTTACCATCTACATGCATGATACCCTGTTTGATATTGTAGCTCAGGCCAGTATATTTAAAAGGGCTTTTGCTGTTTATCAAAACGGTTCCATTCATACCACCTGAGCCGTACAGTGCTGAAGAAGCTCCTGCCAGTACTTCTATATTGTCAACATCAAGGTCAGTAAGACCAATTACACTACCTACGGCAAAGTTCAGACCGGGGGCCTGGTTGTCCATACCGTCAATCAATTGGTTCAAACGGGTATTACCGCTGCTTACAAAACCACGGGTTGTAACGGTACGGAAACTAAGGCTGGCAGTATGCACATCCACACCTTTCATGTTAGCAATTGCCTCATAAGCACTTGGCGCAGCCGCATTCTTAAGGGCTGAGCTGCTGAGGCGTTCGATAGAAACGGGAGATTCTAATATCTTGGTAGGGACACGGTTGGCTGAAACTACTACTTCCTGCCCCATAACAGTATTGACTTTCAAATCAATATTCAATGGTTGGGCAGCATCAGAAACAGTTACTTCCTGGGCATCATATCCACCGGTCGATGTAAACACAAGCACAACAGGCAGTTTTGCCACTTTAATACTAAATGCGCCGTTGGGGTCTGTATAGGTTCCCAGGCTGGTACCTTTTACTGCAACAGTCACAGCAACAATACCCTCTTTACTGGTTGAGTTACGTACGGTTCCGGAAATAGTAACTGTTTGAGCATTAGCAGCAATCGAAAACAAAACAGCCATCAGCCAGGCAGCCAAATAGCGGTAGCTTTTTCTCATAATAGGGAGATTTTAGTTTTGGAATTTGACGGAAAAATAAGCATTGTAAAGTTTATCTAAAAATTTAATTTTTAAGGGGAAAGGATAAATTGTTGAAATCTTAAAGCCCCTCCAAATGGCTTATTTTTATGCCCTTCTTACTTTCGAAAAATGAGTGATTTTTCCTTCCCAAACCAGTCTGCTTTTTACCGGGGAAAGGTTCGTGATGTTTACTCCATCGGCAGCGATCTGCTGGTGATGATCGCATCCGACCGCATCTCTGCTTTTGATGTCATTTTACCCCGCCCTATCCCCTACAAAGGACAAGTGCTGAACCAGATCGCTGCATATATGCTTAATGCCACAAAAGATATATGCCCTAACTGGCTGCTGGATGTACCGGCGCCCAATGTTTCGATTGGTAAAAGGTGTGAGCCATTTAAAATTGAAATGGTGGTACGGGGAAACCTGACCGGTCATGCATGGAGGACCTATTCTTCTGGTAAAAGAGTGCTTTGCGGTGCTACCATGCCGGATGGAATGAAGGAAAATGATTATTTCCCCACTCCCATCATCACACCCAGTACCAAAGCTGCAGAAGGACATGACGAAGATATTTCGCCTGGTGAAATAATAAATGCAGGACTGGCCGGTGCTGATGAATGGAAGATTTTAAGTGACTATGCATTGAAACTTTTTGCAAGGGGGAAAGAGATTGCCGCAAAACGGGGATTAATACTGGTGGATACCAAATATGAATTTGGGAAACTGAATGGCGAAATAGTATTGATGGATGAAATTCACACACCAGATAGTTCAAGATACTTTTATGCAGAAGGTTTTGAAGAAAGACAGGACAAAGGAGAAAGACAAAAGCAGTTGAGCAAAGAGTTTGTCAGGGAATGGCTGATAGCAAACAACTTTATGGGTAAGGAAGGACAAACCGTTCCGGAAATGAGTGATGAATGGGTGGATACAATTTCCAAAAGATATATCGAACTATATGAAAAGGTAATAGGCCAAGAGTTTGTACCCCGAAAATTGAACAAGGAAGAAACTTACAACAGCATTATTGATTCCCTGAAAAAAATATAAGTCTTTAGAATATTTTATCGTCTGATGAAGCCTTCCCTCACTTAACCACAATTTTATCATTGATAAAACAAAAAAGCTGCCCCGGAACATTCCGGGACAGCTTCATCAGGGGTTTTTAACTTTTTATTTCTTGAACAGCGTTGATTTTTTAAATTCTCTCTTTAGGATTTTTCCATCGGCACTTTTTCCATAGGGGCAATAATAGTCAAGTGCATCCTGTGCTTCTGTATAACTCAGCCAGTAATCTGTAACTGTGCCGGTGAAAACAACTCCGCTTGAATAGTTATACATATCCCTTGTGCCGGGGCTGCTGAAGTTGCCATATACAATGCTTCCTTCATAAGGTTTGTAACTGCCATAGGCCCGGACAATAGTATAGCCATAGTAGGTTTCAATTACGTAATAGCTGCAATAAGTATCGCTGTACACTACTTCACCCTGTTCTTTTGATAACCAGTAGTTCTCATCATTACCCTGGTGATAATTCTTAACGCAGCTACTGAGAAAAAGGGTGACAGAAAGTACAATAGCTGATAAAGTAAATATTCTTTTCATGACTTAAGTTTTAAAATGGTTTAAATAATTTTTGTCAGTCATACAAACAATGATAAGATTGTGCCAGACCGTGCCAGCGTTGATACAGGTTTTGTTAAAATCATTTGAAAAAGGGATATTCACTTTCTAAAATGTTGGCATGAAGGTTCTTCTTTACGCCCTGCTATCGTTGTTTTTCCTGCCGGCAATAGGCCAGGAACACTACCTGATCGTAGGAACTTATGATTCCCCAAAAAGCGAAGGGATATATGTTTACAAATTCAACAGCGCTGATGGGTCTGCAAAAGAAGTAAGTCATATAAAAACTCCGAATCCCTCTTTTCTGGCTGTTTCCCCGGACGAAAAATTTGTATACGCAGTACATGAAACAGCGCCGCAGGATGGTAAAGGAGGAGACATTGCAGCATTTACATTTAACAAAGAAACAGGAACACTGACCCTGATAAACCGACAGCTTTCCGGTGGTGATCATCCTTGCCATGTGGAAATTGACAAAACGGGGAAATGGCTCTTTGCTTCTAATTACAGCAGTGGTACTTTGTCAATACTCCCGATAAACCCGGATGGCAGTTTAGGCAAAGCCAACACAATACAGCATAGTGGATCCGGAAAACATCCGCAACGGCAAAAAGAGCCGCATGCACATGGTGCCATCATTTCAAAAGATAACCGCCAGCTTTTTGTTACCGATCTTGGTATTGATAAAGTAATGATCTACTCTTTTAATGCTTCAACGGGGGCATTGATTTCATCAGAACAACCTTTTGTACAATCAGAACCGGGTTCAGGGCCAAGGCTATTGACTTTTCACCCAAAGAAAAAGATGGCCTATGTAATAGAGGAACTTAGCGGAACTGTAAGTGTATATAAATACAGAAAAAATAAATTACGATTACTCCAACGTATCAGTTCAATGCCGTCAGGTGATACCAGCTTTGTAGGTAGTGCAGATATCCATTTATCACCGGGAGGCAAGTTTCTCTACGCTTCCAACCGGGGAGATGCTAACACAATTGCAATATTCAGGGTCAATAAGAAAGCTGGAACACTCACTTTGCTGGGGCATCAGCCAACTCTTGGCAAAACACCCCGAAATTTCAGTATTGATCCGTCTGGTAAGTTTTTGTTGTGTGAAAACCAGAATAGCGATGAGATTGTAGTTTTTAACCGTGACCCCACGACGGGTCTTCTTTCTGATTCGGGAAAAAGGATTGCTGTTGGCAAACCCGTTTGTATCAAATGGGTAGCAGTAAAGTAACTTTTATTAATTACTGCATGGTAACGTAAATGAAAATACACTCCCTTTACCAGGTTCACTTTCAACGAACATCCTTCCACCATTCTTTGCCAGGAACTCCTTGCAAAGCATCAGCCCAAGACCCGTTCCTGATTCATTGGCTGTGCCTTTGGTAGTGAAAAAATTATTGGCATTTATTTTCTGCAGGGCTTCATTACTCATTCCGGTACCGGTGTCTTGTACAAACACTTCTACAAATGAATCGGCTTCATTGGCTCCTAAATACACATAGCCATATTCCGGTGTGAATTTGATCGCATTGGAAAGCAGGTTCCTGAGAACAAGATTAACCATGTCTTTATCGGCATAAATATAAACTGGTGCATCAACTTTACTTTCCAGGAAAACTTTTTTACCATCCGCCTGCAGCCGTAATAACTGCATTACTTCTTTTATTAATGCTGTTACATCAATTACCTGTGGCTTCATTGCGTTTGACTGCATCTGGCTTTTGGCCCATTGCAAAAGGTTCTCCATAAGACCTGTTGTATAGTTCAGGTCTGTAACCACATCCGGGATCATAACTTTTATTTCGTCACCCGGCAGGTCAAATTGCTGCATATTACGGAAGAGGTTACGTAGTGCATACATCGGTGTTTTCAGGTCATGGGCAATTACCGAAAAGAGTTTGTTTTTTACAGCATCGAGTTCTTTCAGTTCGTTTGTTTGTATTTCCAGTAAGGCCACCTGCTCTGCAATCTCCAGTTTTTGCTTCTCAATCTCAACGTTCTTCTCTGCCAGCTCCAGGTTTTTCTTTTTCAAACGCTGCTGGTGTGCATTATTTTCTGTCTTAAAAAGGTAAAGACTAAAAAAGATAAACACAGCGGCAAGAATATGGGTAAACACAAAAAAGGCTGGACTGAAATCTGACAGTCTTGCTTCATAATCTTTCCAAACCACAAAGACGATAAAATATAACAGAATTGAAAACCCAAAGGAAATGATCGCATTGCTTAACTTTTTCAACAGAAATATAGCCAGTACTCCATACCCGATAAAGAACAGTTCAATTCCCATATCTGTATTTGTGGCATAAGCAAGAGCAGTAACCAGGGGATAAAAAATGAAATACACCATTCTTGCCTGTTCATATTTCCGATGGTAAGTTCCGATAAGAGCTATGGTGCTTATGACGGCCGGGGAAGCAGCAATGATAGTGGCAAACAGCGGCAGCCTGTCCTCGCTGAACAAACCTGCAATGGGAATGATAATACCATTAAGAAGGCCAAAACAATTCAACAGGTTAAATATGGCCAGTTTTCTTTTTTCAAAATCTTCCAGTTCTGGAGAGTCCCCATTGGTCCTGATACGCCAATAGAAGTTAATGACCGGGTTAAGCAGTGGATGCAGAATAGTATTCATGGTACGAAATGAATGGTTCAGAATCAGTGTTTTTCGCAGAATACGGATAAGGTCTGATTGCAATGGCTCTTTAATAATCCCAGCCGGATTAAAAACGGTAGTCTTAAGTCAGCTACGATAACTTTTCCCGAATGGATTTTGATAAACGGTCTGAAAAAGTATTTATTGCAAAACAAATAGAATAAACCAGCTTGTTTATCCTGATTATCAGCAACTTTCAACAGATGCTTTTAATTGAAAAGGAATTGCTTTTACGATGAAGACTTGTGAAGATTCTGCTTTAAAACCCGGGATTTATTAAATACGTTTCTCCCTTTATCAATACCTGCTCTAAGCTTTTTCTGTTCTTCTGCCGGCAGATGAATAAAATCGAAACACTCCTGGCTGCAAGTTCCTTCCATTTTTTCTTTGCACTCATCACACTGAATAAAAAGAAGATGACAGGCATCGTTTACACAGTTAACATGAGTATCCGCAGGTTTGCCGCATTGATGGCACTGCGAAATAATTTCATTGGTTACTCTCTCACCCAACCTTTGATCAAAAACAAAATTCTTTCCATGAAACTTATTAGTCAGCTTTTTTTCCTTTGCCTGGTTCACATAATTAATTATGCCGCCTTCCAGGTGAAATACGTTTTTAAATCCCTTATGGAGCATGTATGCAGAGGCTTTTTCACAGCGAATACCGCCGGTACAATACATAATGATATTCTTGTCCTTATCGGCTTTCATCATATCTACAGCCATCGGTAACTGTTCCCTGAAAGTATCGCTGGGCACTTCAATCGCATTTTCAAAATGTCCAACCTCATACTCATAATGATTCCGCATATCAATCACCACCGTATCAGGATCATTCGTAAGTTGATTGAACTGTTCTGCATTAACATACTTCCCCCTGTTTGCCATATCAAAATCAGGGTCTTTGATGCCATCGGCTACAATTCTGTTCCTGACTTTTACATCCAGTACATAAAAACTTTTACCATCATCATCCACTGCAATATTCAACCGGAGTCCGTTTAACGGCTCTATTGAATACAGGTAAGACCTGAATGCTTCAAAATTGTCCGTTGGCACACTGATCTGCGCATTGATGCCCTCTCCCGCAAGGTATATTCGCCCCAGAACACCAAGTTCTTTCAGTTGCTTATACAATTGATCCCTGAAAACCGGTGGTTCTTCAATCTTGAAATAACAATAAAAGGAAATGGTAGTTCTTGGAGTGGGATCGTTAAGTATACGTTCCTTCAGCTCCTTCCGGGAGATACGATTGTGTAATAGTGCCATATTGTATAAATTTTATCCGCCGGGGCGGACCCAATTGCAGGTTGGGCAAAATTCTTAAAGCACCGCAAAGATAATTGAAGACCCCAAAAAATGAAAGCAGGACGATATGATATTAATCATCAGGGCCAGTCATCTCCCCTTCTTCCTGATAGCCGGCTAAAGCCGATGCGGAAACCGTTTTGCCAGGCCTTCCCGTTCAGGTAAGATTGTACAAAATCAATCCGGAGTTGTTTGAAGATATTATCAAAGCCAAGAAAGACTTCATAGTAATTCTTACTGCTATTGATATAAAAACCATTTCCTCCGGCAACCAGATAGAGATTAAGTTTTCTGAAACCAGGAATTTTGTTGGTCAGAAATCCATTGAAGTTATGCTCAACATGTGCCAGTGCATAGAATCTTGACGTATTACTGAATTGGTAGATTGGCAACAACTGAAAACTATTAAGATACTCGGTGGCAAGAGTTGATATATTCCCGTTGAAATGATTATAGTCCGGCACCTGGAGATTACTACCCGTATCAATAAAACCCCCAATACCTATGCGGTAGCGGAGCTTTCCCTGTAAACGGAAATTTATATCGTCGTAGATGCCCAATCGCCATTTACTAAAACTTGCATCGCTGCCAAATACATTTTTAAATCCCTGCATATACCGAAACGAGAAAACCGGGTACTTTGACCCAATGTTGATCTTCCTATCCGGCAGTTCAATATACCGGGCACCGGGTTGCCAAGAAAACCCAATCAGGCCTGTAAAAACCTGGTGACGGCTGATATTACCGGTCATTATTTCGTTTGGATAATTTGGGGTATAGTCTCTTCCAGCTTTATTCCGCCAGGTATAATCCGTCCGGTTATCCAACGGTCGCCTGTCCTGGTATTGAAAACCAGCAACAATAGAAAAGCCATCCCCGATTCCTCTTCTGAAACTACCTCTGAAATAAGTGGCTTCATAACTTTTTATCCTGTTCTCTTCGCTTTCCAGGCAGGATAAAGTATTTCCTCTTTCGCCGATCGGGCTGTTATTATTAAACTGGAAAACCCTTTTTCCGCCTGACAGTGTTATGGTTGCTGAATATTTTCTTCCGAATATATATCCAACTGTAACATGAGGGTTAAAATGGCCGTTGGTAAATCCATACCTGAAATTTGGTGCTACAGAAATACTTTTTCGTCCCGAAGCAGTAGTATCTAACCTTTTGACCCAGGTGAACCCGGGGTTTACAACCAACCCTTCTGCAGGATTAAAACTTATCATTTCAAAAAGAGATGGAAAATTAACCGACCTCCTTTTTCTTTCTGACTGGAAGGTTTGACCAAGTAAAAGCACATTCATCAGGGTTATTTTATTCCTGATCTTTTGCAACGAATCCATGTAATGGGGATCTTTTCTTGCTAACGCAAGGCTATCCTTTCGTTTATAATCCTTAATCTCGTCTGTCATCAGCGGAACAGGCCTGGTTTTATCCCAATATTCTTCCGTTCTCTTATTAGCACTGTCGGTATATTTTAATATAGTGTTACCAAAACTCTTTTTTTCAAAAACCGGGTCAGCATTGAATCCTGAATAAATGTTTATAAAACTGCCATAGGCATCAAAGCCGAACATTTTAACCGCAGGGTAAATGACCTGGCTGGCCATATACCAAACATCTTTGTTCAGTGGCCGGTATAACTGCTCAAGCCTGAGTGTATCCAGTAATTCCATTTGTGATGACTTGGTCAGTGACAACTGCACAGAATGGATGCGCCAGTCATCTGCTATAATATCAATGTAGCCACTGAAAAGCGGTTCATACTTCCGCTTCGGAATAACTTTTATATGCGAAACTTCCCTGCTATCTTCAAAATAGGTTCCTTCTAATTTATACTTGTAGAAATTCAATGCATTCTCTGCTATAGGTGAAATAAAGCCCCGTGGATTGAGATTGTTTCCTATAAATACATTGTTATTGTATAACGAAAAAAAACGTGGGGCACTCAATCCAAATCCATCATTCTGACCACTAACTTTTGAGGAAATAACTTCTATTTTTTCTTTGTCAGGCCTATCAACCGAATATTTCGATACTGTTTCAGATAAATAAAGCATCTTTTGTCTGCCGGTATCGCCATCTTCAAAATCCACTTTTCGGCCAAAGAATTTATCGGGGTGGTTTCTTATACGCATCTGGCCTTTGGTATAAACCTCACATTCAAATTTATCCAGTTGCTTCTTGTAGTATTCCTTTTTCTTAATAGTGTTTCTGATGATCTGGTAGGCCGGATCCTCCCCATTTTTCACTACCACTTCTGACAGGGTCATTTCCTGCAAGGCCAGTATAAAATTAATTTCAAGGTCCTCATCCCTCCCCAGGTTTATTTTTCGTTCCTCCTTCTTATAGCCAACATACTGGCAAACCAATGTATATTGCCCGGGTTCAAGTTTTAAGGAATATTTCCCTTCGTTGTTAGCATTAGTTCCTTTATTATTTTCTTTGATAAAAACGGAAGCAAATGGCAATATCTTACCAGTATTATCTGATACTACGCCTTTGATTTTTTGAGAATAGACTACTTGAAAAGAAACAGAGAGAGTGAAAAGGAAGAATAGTTTTCTCATAATGCGGCGATACAACAAGATAACCTGAAGCTGTGATTTTTATAATTACTGATCCTGTTGTTTGGAAACTTTTAACATCACTTAGATGAGGCCCGGAGATAGCTCCCACTCATGGCAGCGAATCCGGCCACCAATCCGCCAATAAGGCCTGTTACTAAGATCAACAGCAAAGAATTACCCCCCAGCGGAAGTACAGTTGCAATCTTTTTTGATAACACCCCGTTATTCTTCATATCAATCCACCAGGCAAGGCCGGCCCATAAGATAAAAACACCCAGCATTCCTGAAAGAAATGCCTTGCCAGCTTTTTGATGCACCAGCACTGCAACTAGCAATGATGTAATAGCTATCCCCCACCACGGCAGGAACAAACCACTGATGAATGCCAATAATGCTGTAAGTATGATTGCGGTAATAAACTTCATATCCTGAGTTTGTTAATTAAAAATTACATCCTTAACCTTTGCTGAATTTCATCACCCACTTAACATTTTTATCTGTTCTGTCTCCATCCCGCATAAACCATAGCTTGTTGTATTTACCGTTCACCCAGTTATCAATATAATCATCATAGTATTTGCTGCCAGGGTTGCCGCTTTGTCCGCCGGGATAAACACCATAAGCTTCTGTTTGTGCTGACAACTGCACAATCATACGCCAGCTTGGCCCATGACTATGAGTAACTGCATTTACAATGTCACCATTACCACCAACATTCAAGCCCGGTCTTGCAAAACCTTTTAAATCTTTTATCAGATGATATACAGTTGGGTTCTTGAATTTGGTCCATTCAAGTTTTCCATCTGCTTCCTGTTTAGCAAGATAAACACTGGCCTTTTTCAATGCAGCCGTCACAACATCATATAAAGTTTCTTTTTGTGGTGTATTTATATTATCAATAAATCTTGTCGCAGTATCTTTCTTAAGCAACTCCATTAGGGTTTGTTTTTGCGGCCACGGGGCTTCAGGCTTCACCCTTGATAATTCATCTTTCCATATCTCCACCTCGAGGCTATCCCACCAGCATTGATAAATGGTCTGCCCTTTTGAATCCGGCGATGCCATCAGATCCCAATTCTTCATCAGGTCAAGATATTTTTTCTCTGTTGCGCTGAGTTCGTTTTCCTTCACAAATTTCAGCATAGTAGCTCTTGCATCTTCTGCCAGGGTATTAAAATAGTTATTCTGCAACTTCATCATATCAACCGGAGTAATACCGCTCATGGCAGCGAGCCTGTTAGTGATCGTAATGCCCCTTGGTGTGATATAACTACCCGGAATAAAGTAAGGATAGGCAGAATCAACCGGTCGTTGATTAGCACTTTCCAAAAATCCTCTTTCAGGATTTTTGCTATGCGGATTTTCTGATTGAGGGATAAAGCCCTGCCACATATAACTACTGTCTTCGCCGGGCATTACATATAAACCTTGTCCATCCCACCGTGCCGGGAATTTCCCCTGTTGCCAAATGGCTATATCTCCTGATTTGGATGCAAAAACAAAATTCTGCCCGGGGCATTGAAACGTTTTGATCGCTTCTGCATAGTCATCATAATTCTTTGCCCGGTTAAGATGATAAAAAGTAAATGCCTCATTGCTTGCATCATGAGCTGTCCACCGAACAGCCAGGTTTCTTTTATTGGACAATTCATTAGAAAAACTTTCATCAAACATTACAGGACCGTAAACAGTGTAAGCCACTGTGTCGATAACATCCTTGCCGCCTTTTACTTTTATCGTTTCTACTTTACGGGTTGTTTTTTCCCATTTACCATTGAACCAATACTCCTGCTTTGTATTGTCTTTGAACTTAACCTCGTAATAATCCTTTACATCCCGCTGTGCATTCGTTACACCCCAGGCAATGCTGTCATTAAACCCAATAATGACAAACGGGCTACCCGGCAATGAAACTCCATATGTATTGTTGGTTGGCGTACGCAATTGGATCTCATACCAGATTGACGGCAGAGATAATTCAAGATGCGGATCATTGCACAGAATGGGAGAACCACTTTGTGTTTTGCTGCCTGCCACTACCCAATTGTTACTGCCATTGTTGATATCCGGCTTTGATATTTCATGAGCAGTAACAATATCTTTTTTCCCAAAGTACAATGAATCTGCTGTAGCTGGTTTTACCGGAATAATTCCAGGCTTTTCAAAAGCTGTCCCCTTTGGTACGATCGGTTCCAGCGAATCATGCACCTGTGGGTACATCATTTTTAATTCATCAGGTATAAATACTGATTTTGCATTTGTATTTGCCAGGTCACTCTCTGTCCCGGAAGAAAGCATTTTCGCCATCATCTTCAATAATAAAGCAGTGCGGAGGTTCGTCCATTTCTCAGGCTTTATATTAAGTAATTTATACTCTATTGGGATTTCGCTTTCTTTTAAAGAGTTGATGTAAGCATTCACACCATTGGTATAAGCATCAAAGATCGGTTTAGATAACGGGTCTTTATCCACCTCCTTCATTGCATTCTCAGCAGCATATACCATCCCCAGCCGTCTTTGCTCTTTGTCGAAATTGATAGCTTTTTTCCCGGCTATCTCACTTGCTCTCCCTGCAGCTGCTTTTGTTTGCAGATCCATCTGGAACAACCGGAATTTTGCATGCAGGTAACCCTGAATAAAATACAGGTCCTCATCGTTCTCTGCAAATACATGCGGCACCAATCTTTCGTCAAAATATACTTCAGCTTTCCCTTTAAGGTCAGGAAAAGCAAGGTCAGCATCAAAATTTTTACCAGATGGCTCAGCATTCTGCCAGAAACCATGCTGCGGACTTAAAAATTTTCCTGCTGGCATAGGCAAGGGCCCCAAAGGACGGTTGAAGGCAAAAACTAAACCAGCGGTGACAACTGTTGAAATTGCAAAAGGGACGATACGCATAGGCAAAAAATGATAGCGAAAGATAAAAAAGATACTTCAAACGGGTGGCAAGAAATTTTTAAGCCTTATAAAACACAGATTCTTCAAAACCTAAAATCGTAGAATACCAAAATATTGGTAGCTACGAATCAATAAATAATTTCTACCTTTTCCATTGTATTCTACGGATGCACTCAATTAAAAATTCTTGTCATGAGAAAAATGTTATTTACCACTTTTCTTTTTCTGGTTGCAACATTATCTGCAGATGCGCAGATTGCTGCTACCGCCAAAGAAGCATTCTTTAAAGACTGGAACTATTCCCCAACGGCAGTATTTGGCCTGGTAAAGCTGACTGATGTTTCGGAAAGGCCTTATTATAAGATCATAAAGACAGATGCACTAACATCAAAAGTTTACAGCTATAATGTGGCAGGCATGCAAACCGGTATGATAACATTCCGCTTTGTAAACGGCAAAATAACACAAATGGCCCGCACGGACAGATGGGGTGATACCTACGAAGTCACCAAATTCGCCATTGCCGGACCAGACCAGTTTATTGTTACAAGAAAGAGTTCCGGGAAAAACAGTTTTCTTCCATGCAAGGCCGCCCGTTATATATATAGGAATGGTTTGTTGGCGGAAGTCCGTTATGTAGATTTTAATAACAAAGTGGCCCCTTACAGCGATGGAGTGGCTATCGTTAAGTATAAAAGATACACCGACAAAAGCCGTTATTCATTGTCGAATGAAGTAAGCTATTTTGATGAAACAGGCCAGCCCATTATATCACAAAGTGACGATTATCACAGGATCGTTTATGAATATGACCTGCGATGCAACCAGCTCTCCACTGCCTATTATGGCCCGGATAATGAACCACTTCTTAACCGCTTTGGCCGCTTCAAATCAAAAAATGAGTATGATAACAATGACCACCTGCTCCGCAACATTACTTATGGCATCAACGACGAACCTGTCGCCAATTCGTACGGTGTAGCCGGCTCATCTTATGAATACAAAAATGGATTGACAACCCGGTCAACCCGGTTTGATGAACATTTTAAAACAGCCCGTGCCTCCGCTGCCGGAGATGGCATTGCCATTTTGAAGTATGAATATGATGACCGCGGTAATCGGATTAAACAATCCTATTTTGACGAAAACGATCAGCCCATTAACGGTCACTCCGGCTACCATTCCATCACTTATACGTATGACCCGCTGGATATGATGACCTCACAATCCTATTATGACAAATATGGGAACAGGGCCATCAACCGGGACAGCATTCATAAATATGTGTATGAAAAGGATGATAAAGGACGTACGATCCAGCTAGCCTACTATGATAAAAACAATAATGCTGTAAAAGATCCTTCCGACCAAGTGTATATGGTAAAATATAAATATGATGAGCTAGGTCGGCAGGTATCTGAGTCTTATTGGCAGAACAGCACTACTAAAATGGTAAGATGGGACGGCTATCATGAAGAGATCAGTAAATACAATGATGATGGCCTGGACATTGAATATGCTTTTTATGACCAAAACGGGAAATTGTTCACCAGCACTTCCGGTTATTCAAGGGTGGTAAATATTTATGGCAGCAATTCCAAATTGATTGAAAGAAAATACCTGAACGGAAGTGACGGGATAACAATGGCCAAAAGCCTTGTCAATGGTTTTGGCTCCATCAAATACAGTTATGATAACAAGGGAAGGATCAGCAACATCAGGTATTTTAACGGGAATGGCAGTCCCGTAAATGCTACTGCATACTTGAATGATGAAGACCTGACATTTCACAAAATTGAATACATCTATACCGGCAGCCGGATCACCGAGCAAAAACTCTATCTCACCGGCAGTGAAACTTCCACTAAGATCATTGACTGCCTGAAAAAAAATTATATCAATACCGGCGGGGTTTCGCAGGGATACAAGAATCAATAGTCAACGCAACAAAAATAATTTCACAAAATGTGTCAGAAATATGCAGGTGCTTTTTTTTCACTAATTTCATAGTCAATTAAAAAAAATATCTATGCCAGTATTAATTGTAATCGGTATTCTTGTCCTTATTGTTATTTGGCTTGTAAGCCTGTACAACGGATTGGTTCGGTTACGAAACAGAAGGCAGAATGCCTTTGCCGATATTGATGTTCAATTGCGTCAGCGACATGACCTTGTTCCGCAACTGGTGGATACGGTAAAAGGATATGCCGGGCATGAAAAAGAGGTTTTGACAAAGATCACTGAAGCCCGTAGTGCTGCAATGGCTGCCACCACTATTGATGGCAAGATCGTTGCAGAGCAGCAGCTTTCCTCAGCCCTTGCCGGGTTAAAGGTGCAGGTAGAAGCTTATCCTGATCTGAAAGCAAATCAGAACTTCTTACAACTGCAGGAAGAGCTTAGCGATATTGAAAACAAACTGGCCGCATCAAGGCGTTTCTTCAATGCTGCAACAGCAGAGTATAACAATGCAGTGGAGTCCTTCCCGGGCAACCTGGTGGCAAGAAACTTTGGATTCCAAAAAGAGATCATGTTTGATTTGGGAACAGATACCCGCAAGCAAATGGAAGAACCACCGAAAATTCAATTCTAGTTCCTGATGGAATACATTGGATTAGATAAACAGATCAGGAAAAACAATTTCAACTCTGTTCTTTTATTAATAGCATTCCCGGCCTTACTGCTGGGAATGCTTTATGCCTTGCTTTATTTTCTTCAAAGTGAGCATAAACAAGACCCCAATGTACTTTTTCTGCAGACTATGCCGGTAGTGCTGGCCGCTGTGGGTATTTGGTTCCTGATAGCATGGGCGGGGCATTCCGCATTTATCCGCATGGCCACCGGCAGCAAGCCCCTGGACAGGATGGAAAACAAAAGGGTTTATAATCTCGTTGAAAATATTTGCATCTCCCAGGGCATGAAGATGCCAAAGGTCTACATCATCGAAGATGATTCACTGAATGCTTTTGCCAGCGGTATCAATGCCAGCAGTTATTCTGTTTCTCTTTCAAGAGGTATCATTAACAAACTGGATGATGATGAACTGGAAGGTGTTATTGCACATGAGATTACCCATATCAAAAACAGGGATGTCCGTTTGCTGATCGTATCTATCATCTTTGTTGGCATTTTTGCTTTTTTAGCAGAGGTGGCTTTTCGTAGTCTTCGCCATGTGGGAAGCGGCAAAAAAAGTAAAGACAGTAAAGGAAGCGGTGCCATCATTCTAATAGCCATAGTTATTACTGCAATTGCCTATTTTATTTCTATACTTCTTCGTTTTGGCATCAGCCGCAAAAGAGAATACCTGGCTGATGCAGGTGCAGCAGAAATAACCAAAAAGCCTTATGCACTTGCTAACGCCCTGCGAAAAATTTCCGGCGATCCATTGATAGAAGCGGTGGAAAGCCGGGATGTTGCACAATTGTTTATTGACAATCCCAAACCATCTGTTCATAAATCTGCTTCCTGGGATAATATGTTTGCCACGCATCCGCCGATAGAGAAGCGAATTGAATTGCTGGAGCAATTTGTTTAATCTTTCTTACCCTCCAGCATGGGGACAAAAGAAAAATGATCGAACACTTCTTCTTTCAAACTTCCATTTTCCAGTTTAGTTATCCGCATCATTTGTTGCGTATGCCCTGCACCAAGGGGGATCACCATCATGCCCCCGGGCTTTAATTGCTCAATTAATTTTTGCGGTACTTCAGGAGCGGCAGCTGTAATAAGCACCCGGTCAAAAGGTGCATAGGTTGGTAATCCTTCGTATCCATCTCCATAAAAGAATTTGATGGATTTATATTTCTTTAAAAACTCAAACGATTTATTGGACTCAAACAATTTCTTTTGTCTTTCAATGGTGTACACCTGTGCTCCCATTTCTGCCAGTACTACCGCCTGGTAAGCACTGCCTGTACCGATCTCCAGCACTTTCATAAACGGTTTTACTTCCAGTAACTGGCTTTGGTATGCAACAGTATAAGGTTGCGAAATGGTTTGTCCCTCCCCTATCGGAAATGCTTTGTCTTCATAAGCCTGTTCGTCGAAAGCGGAATCGAGAAAAAAATGCCGGGGCACTTCCAATATAGCATCCAGCACTCTTTCATCTGTAATGCCTTTAGCATGAATGCCCTGTACTAATTTTTTGCGAAGGCCTTTGTGGCGGTAAGTATCATCTGTGGGTCTCATAAGCTGAGCGAAAATAGTAAAGCAGCATTGCAATATGCTGCTTTATAAAAATAAATCTTCACTTACAATTTCATATCCGCAATCACCGCCCTTATTTTTTCATCCAGTTCCTTATTCTTCTGTTCAAACTCCCCGGCATTGTTCAACTGTGTATTCACACTAAAATAAAACTTGATCTTCGGTTCTGTTCCGCTGGGTCTCGCTGAAATGGAAGTCATATCATCCAGTACAAACTGTAATACATTGGATTTTGGCAGTTCCAGTTTCCATTCCTCGCCGGTCAGCAGGTTCTTTTCCACCTGCAATTCATAATCCCGCAGCATCACCACTGCCGAGCCATTAATTTCCTTCGGCGGATTGTTGCGATAGGCTTCCATCATCGCCGCTATCTGCTGCTGCCCGTCCATTCCCTTTTTGGTGATGGAGATCAGGTGCTCTTTATAGAAACCGTACTCCACATACAGGTCGATCATTTTTTCATAAAGGCTTCTGCCCTTTTCTTTTTCATAGGCTGCCATCTCGCATAAAAGCGCCACTGCACTCACCCCATCCTTATCCCTTATCTTATCTCCTATCATTAACCCAAAGCTTTCTTCTCCGCCGATGATATAGTTCTCTTTTCCCTCTTTCTGCCGGATCATTTCCGCTATCCATTTAAAACCAGTCAGCACCCGGTAACAAGCCACCCCGTTCTTAGCTGCAATAGCATCGATCATTGGGGTAGTTACAATGGTTGTTATCACCATATCGTTGGGCTGTGCAATACCTTTTGTCTTTCTTGCTTCGATCAGGTAGTTAAAGGCCAATACAGCGGTCTGGTTGCCATTCATCAACACCCATTTTCCACTGGAATCTTTTACGCCAATAGCAATGCGGTCTGCATCCGGATCTGTCCCACTGAGAATATCTGCATCCAGTTTTTCAGCCAGTTTTAACCCCAAACTCATTGCCTCACTTTCTTCCGGGTTGGGATAAGCTACTGTTGGAAAATTTCCATCCGGCACACTTTGCTCCTGAACAATATGTACATTATCAAACCCAAATTTTTTCAATACTTGTGGCACCATAGTAATACCTGTACCATGAATAGGTGTGTAAACGATCTTCAGGTCTTTATGTTTCGTAATGATCTCCGGATACACACTCAAGCCTTTCACCATCTCCATGTATTTTTCGTCCATCTCTTTTCCAATGATCGTAATGTTCGCTTCACCCCCACTCCATTTTACATCATCCACTGATGCGATCTTGTCCACTTCTTTGATCACATTCTTATCATGCGGCGGCACCAATTGTGAGCCGTCGTTCCAATAGGCTTTATATCCGTTGTATTCTTTTGGATTATGCGATGCTGTGCAAACCACACCACCCTGGCATTTCAGTTCCCGGATGGCAAAAGATAATTCCGGTGTTGGTCGCAATGCCTCAAATAAATACACTTTTACTCCATTAGCTGCAAATACATTTGCCGTTGTTTCAGCAAAGAAACGGCTGTTATTGCGGCTATCATGTGCAATCGCCACACTCACCCCATCGGGAAAACATTGTTTCAGGTAATTGGCATAACCCTGTGTGGCCATGCCTACGGTGTATTTATTCATACGGTTCGTACCCACACCCATCAGGCCACGAAGACCACCGGTACCAAATTCGAGGTTCTTATAAAAAGCATCTGCCAGCTCACTGGCATCATCTTTTTGCAAACGGGTTATCTCATTCTTTGTGTCCTGGTCAAAATTGCCGGAAAGCCATGTACCGATCTTTGCTTGTATTGCTGCGTCCATAATTGTATTTAAAATTTAAGCCTAAGATATTGAATTTCACCTTTTCAATCTGTTTCTGTGGGGGAAACGTAAATTTGTCATTTATGAGGTCACCGGCAGTACTATTATCATCGTCTCTTGCAATCCAGAAAATTGGAATTTTTTTTTCTTCCGATGGAAGAGAAAAAAAAATTCACACTTCATGGTTCAGTTCGCTACTGGGCGTTTTTGCAATGTCCATTTTATTTTCTTCCAGATTGTCAGCTCAAATAGATTCTTTAAAGGTTTCGAAATCGGATACAGTATTGCCCGACAGTACCGCCCTTGCAAGTATATTATCCTCAACAGCAACAAGCTCAGGTAAATTGCCTGTTGATTTCAGTAATTTTTTTTCCCTTGATCGCAATTATTATTTACTTACTCCTGAGCAAAAGAAGAAACGTACCTGGATAATGACCGGTTTACAGACAGTTGGCTATGGCGGTGTTATGGCAGCCCTTGCTTCTGCCTGGTATGCTGATTACACAAAAACAAAATTGCATTCTTTTGACGACAGTAAAGAATGGCAACAGGTAGACAAAGTGGGGCATTATTACGGCACATGGATCGAGAGCAGGGCAAATAATGAACTGTGGAAATGGACCGGTATGGAAAGAAAAAAACGTATCTGGATAAGTGGTCTTACCTCATTTGCATTTCAAACAACCATTGAATATTTAGATGGCAAAAGCGCCGAATGGGGATGGAGCTGGTCAGATTTTGGCGCCAATATCCTTGGCAGCAGCACTTTCATTGCACAGGAACTGGCCTGGGATGAGCAGCGCATAAAATTAAAATGGTCTTTTCATCGTAAGGCCTACAGCGATGCCACTTTGAACAGGCGAAGTGATGAATTATTTGGCAAAAGCTCACCCGAACGTTTTTTAAAAGATTATAACGGGCAAACCTATTGGGCAAGTGTAAACCTCAAATCATTTTTCCCAAAATCAAAACTACCGGCCTGGTTTTGTGTATCATTTGGCTATGGCGCAGAAGGAATGTTTGGCGGCGAAGAAAACATAGCGAGGGATAATAACGGAGTGATAACTTTTGACAGAAGGGATATTAAACGCTACCGGCAATGGTACCTGGCGCCGGACATTGATTTAAGTAAAATAAAAACAAAGAGCAAAGCTGTAAATTTTTTATTGACGGTTCTGAGTGCTTTTAAATTCCCTGCCCCGGCACTTGAATTATCCAATGGGAAAATAAAAGGACATTTTTTGTACTTTTAAAATAAATTCAGAAATGAAAAACATTATTACAATTCTTTTTTCAGCACTTCTTATTGCTGGTTGCAGTAAAGATGATGACAGCAGCAACCCGCCGGCAAATATTCCCGGAACTATTAATATAACATCTCCTTCTTCCTTAGCCATTTACCTGAATGGAACCGTCCTTAAGGCAGAAGGAGATATGACAGATAATAACGGATTGGCAATTGCAAGAGTAGAGATAAGAAACAAGATAACCAATGCCATTTTGTTCCAACAATCTTCAAATACAGGCAGCGTATCTTTTTACCGTTTTCTTTGGAACTGGACCATCACAGGCATTACGACCACTACAATCGCAACAGTAAAAGTAATTGCCAGGGATAAGTACTCAAATGAAGTGACGAAGGAAGTGGATGTGACCCTTGAGAATTAAATACCCGGTATTGATACAATAACAGATAAAACAATTACTGTTAAGGCCACAAATCTTAAATTGCAGCGTAATTATCTGTTATGCAACTTGCCCAACAAATCCTGTTTATCCTTCTTAGCACTATATCTATCTGGCTCTTTTCAAAAAAAGTAAAAGAAATAAGGCGCAATATCAGGCTTGGAAGAGATGAAGATATCAGCGATAATAAACCCCAACGATGGAAAAATCTCTTACTACTGGCTTTCGGACAAAAGAAAATGTTCCGTAATCCGCTGGTAGCCGTGATGCACTTCTTTGTGTATGCCGGCTTTATCATCATCAATATTGAAGTACTGGAAATAGTGCTGGATGGCTTTTTTGGTAAACACCGGTTATTTGCTGAACCGTTAGGGAGCATCTACACTTTTCTTATCAATGCATTTGAGGTACTGGCTTTACTGGTACTGGTGTCTTGCCTTATTTTCCTGGTCAGAAGAAATATCATCAGACTAAAACGTTTTACAAGTAAAGATTTAGATGGTTGGCCAAGAAGTGACGCTAATTATATTTTGATTACTGAAGTAGTGCTGATGTCGCTGTTTCTTTTTTTGAATGCCAGCGACACACTGCTGCAGGCAAGAGGTATTGGACATTATGCAGCACATCCAACAGGAAATTTTATTATCTCGCAGCACTTACAGCCATTAATCAATAATATAAGCGATAACGGGCTAGAGTTGATGGAAAGGGGTTGCTGGTGGTTACACATCGTTGGCATCTTTGCTTTTCTTAACTACCTGCCCTATTCCAAGCACCTGCATATTGTACTGGCTTTTCCCAATGCATACTATGCAAGACTTGAACCAATGGGAAAGATGGACAACATGGAATCTATCCAAAAGGAAGTGTTGTATGCCATGCAGCCTGAATTGATTCCTGCTGGTGAACAACCAGCCCCGCAAAAATTTGGAGCAAAAGATATAACCGACCTCAGCTGGAAAAACCTGATGGATGCTTATAGCTGTACTGAATGCGGAAGGTGTTCAGCCGCCTGCCCTGCCAACCAAACTGGCAAACTTCTTTCACCAAGAAAAATAATGATGGATACCCGTGACCGGATAGAAGAAGTGGGAAAGAGTATCAACAAGAATGGTGAGTTTAAAGACGACGGCAAAAGCTTGTTGCATGATTATATTTCTGTGGAAGAACTCCGTGCCTGCACTACCTGCAATGCCTGTGTGCAGGAATGTCCTGTAAGCATCAGTCCTTTGGATATTATTCTTGAACTTCGCCGCTACCTGGTAATGGAAGAAAGTAATTCACCACAGGAATGGGCTGGTATGTTCAGCAATGTGGAGAATAATTTTGCACCATGGAAGTTTAGCCCGGATGAAAGAGATAAGTGGGTGGAAGAAATGAACGCATAACATGGAAGAGAAAGATATTTTTGAAACCCCGGATAACAAATCATTGCTTTCCGCTTTTGCCTGGTGGGAAAAGAAAAGGATCATTTATAATGCTGTCATAGGTGCGTCCGGCATCTACGTTCTTTTTTCAGGAGGCTGGGAGCTTACAATTATTGATTTAATTGGTATCATTATTTATGGAACCATGGCAAATCTTTTCTTCTGCCTTGGTTTTTTGATAGAAGTTGGTGCAAAACATTACTTTAAATCAGAAATAGATTTTAGTAAAAAAAGGGATGCCCTCTTTTGGGCAGGTCTCATATTTTCCGTATTGATTACAGTGTGGCTGGGCACCATTTCTTCGATCCCCATTCAACATTGATCCTTGTTTTATTTAATAAACAGTTCGTCTTTTCATTTCTCACTCTTCTCTTTTTTGTTCTTTAACTGATTTCAAAAATAGAATTGTAAATTTATGCCACGAATATCCACAGAGATAACCATATTCCTCAATAATGAGCATCATCAACAGGCGGGCAAAATTTTATTTTCTTTCTTTTCTTAAACATGACTTCAAAGCCAGTATTACCGTTTTCTTTGTTGCCCTTCCCCTTTGCCTGGGTATCTCTTTAGCGTCTAACACCCCGCTTTATTCTGGGCTTATATCCGGTATACTCGGCGGTATTGTTGTAGGGGCTATCAGTAAATCACATATCAGTGTGAGTGGCCCCGCAGCCGGTCTTACAGCCATCTGCGCTGCGGCAATTACAGAACTTGGTGCTATTGATATTTTTTTCTTGTCAGTAGCAGTTGCAGGGGTTATTCAAATGCTGCTGGGGATTTTCAAACTGGGTGGTTTTACCCACTTTATTCCCTCTACTGTTATAAAAGGAATGCTGGCCGCTATCGGCATTATTCTTATTGCCAAACAAGTACCATTGTTGCTTGGATACGATAAAGCTGATTTCTGGACAAACGAATTGTTCAATGTGATCTCTTTTAATAATGCTTTCGAACATGTTAAGAATATCTATCATCATACGTCAAAAGGAGCTATTGTCATCGCCATATCGTCTTTGGCGCTGCTCATCACCTGGAAAAACACACTGGCCAAAAAGATCACTTTCATCCCCACTTCTTTCATTGTGGTGACTTTCGGAATAATAATGGCTTTATTATTTAAAGAATTTGCTCCCGCCCTTGCCCTTAAAGACTCACAGTTTGTCAACATTCCCCACAACTTGTTTGCTGAAATAAAATTCCCAGACTACGAAGCTTTGTTCAGCAATACCGCTATCTGGAAAAATGCAGTGATTATCTGTGTTGTTGCATCGCTTGAAACACTACTAAGCATAGAAGCAGTTGATAAACTCGACCCTTACAATCGCATTACTCCACAAAACAGGGAACTGGTAGCACAGGGAGCCGGTAATTTCTTAAGTGGGTTGATTGGTGGATTACCTATTACTGCCGTCATAGTAAGAAGTTCTGCCAATGCTGAAGCCGGTGCCAGAACAAAGCTTTCGGGCTTCTTTCATGGCATCTGGCTTTTTGTATTTGCTTTCTTTCTGGCATCGCTGTTAAATTATATTCCATACTGTGTGTTAGCAGTTATTCTGATTCGTACAGGCTATAACCTTGCCAAACCCCGAATGATACGTTCGGTGTATAAGCTTGGCAGAGAACAATTCATGCCTTTTATTGTAACAGTTATTTCCATCCTGTTTACCGATCTTTTAATTGGTGTTGGCATCGGCATTGCCTACGCCGGCTATTATATTTTCAAAAACACTTATAAAGCAGGATTTACACTGGATACCAGGATTGAAGAGAACGTCAGCTACTATGACTTCCGTCTTGCGATCAATGTTAGTTTCATCAATAAGAAAAAACTAAAGGATGAATTGGAAAAAATACCCGATCACTCTGTAGTTAATATAGATGGAGAGGACAGCGTTTACATTGACTATGATGTAATAGAAGCCATCAATGAGTTTAAAGCAAAGGCCCATCACAAACATATCAGGTTACACCTGACAGGTATTCCTGACGTTGAAACAATCAGTGCACACTAAAAAATTAAAGCGAAAACGATTAACATGAAAATGCCCTCCTTCCCTTTCCAAACCCTAAACTGGTCTTCTATTCCTAAAGAAGAGCATATTGGCGAAACCGGCATGGCCTGCTGGCAGGTACAAAAAGTAAATGATATCCGGGTTAGAATGGTGGAATATTCTCCGGGCTATAAGGCCGATCACTGGTGCAGCAAAGGGCACATCATTCTTTGCCTGGAAGGAGAAATGGATTCAGAACTGGATGATGGCCGTATTATGAAACTAACCAAAGGCATGTGTTATTTCGTAGGAGATAATGATGAAGCACACCGTACCACTACAGCCACAGGCTGTAAATTATTTATCGTTGATTAACACTGCAGCCTTTATAAAATATAATTACTACGTTTACGTTTTACCAGCAATGAGTAAGCATCTAACATTTATCCTGGCAGCAATATTCACCTGTATCAGCGGGTATTCACAAAAACCCTTTGAACTCGGTGGCGAATACCTGCGGGCAATCGGCAAAGGTTATAACAGTGCCAAAGTGGCTGCAAGGGGTGAATCATTTAATAACAAAAGCAGTCTCAGCATCGGTATTACTTACCAGCTATCATCAAAAAAAGCTTATTCTGTTTCAAGCGGTTTTGGACTTTACCTTGGTTACCGCTATTCATTCACCAATAAACCAAGCAGTATTTTTGCCGGAGCAAGGGTATTATTTTCATTTGAAAATTTTGAGGGTCAGACAAACAGGAATAGTCTTTTTGTTACACCCTGGGCAGAAGCAGGTTATCATTTCGTTTTTGCAAAACATATTTATGCAGCCCCTTCAATCGGGTATGGATATACTTTAAAAGTGAGTAAAGACTTCAATTCGTTGAATGAAGACGATGGAGGCCGGCTTATACCCTCATTATCCGCCGGGTATCGTTTCTGATTTTTTTCAACAACGCAAACAAGCTATGCTGGTTTGAAAGATAATTTGAATTATCATTACTCCACTGGATGAGATTTACTAAATTGCCTTCAAACCTAAACCTTATCAACATGGCTTATTATCCACTCGCCACCGGCAACAAATGGACTTACAAATTGAAAGACGGGAACACTTACACCAATGAAGTAACAGCCGTTGACGGCAATCTTTTTACTATGAAGAATTCCATGACGCCTGATCCGGTGCAAATGCGTAAAGATGGAGATACTTACCTTGCAAATCATTGGGATGGCACCAACTTCCAGTTACTGTTGAAAGATAATGCCACGCAAGGGGATACATGGGAGGTAAAATTCACTGCCAACGGCCTTGAAAGTATTTTGGCAAATACTGTCAAAGAAACAGGTATTACAAAAGAAGTAGAAGGAAAGACTTATAATAATGTGGTGATGATTGAAGCGGAGAGCAAACTACTGATGAATGGCAATCTGATACCGCTTAACTATTTTACACAATACTATTACGCAAATGATATTGGGCTGATATTAACGACAACATCTGCCGGCGACGCACAAGGATTAACTGATTACACAATACAATAATCTTAGGTTAGTCTTACCTGATTTATCAGTCAATAAGTTTTTTTTCGAAATCTGGTATCTGATCCTCCGGATGCTCCAGGTTGTGAGCCGGATCCTTTTTTTTTAGGATTCGCCAAAGCTGAATGATAGCTGTAATACTAAAAATACCGCCAATCACCCAGTTAAGGATGTGTTGGTTATTACTGATCTTATTGGCAATAAGCAATCCGCCAAAAATAAAAACGCAGTTACCTATAAAAGTGCCAACCCCTATCCCTATGATATAGGAATTGTAATGATCAGACCTTGGTAATAATACTTTCTTGGTAAACAGAACAGTACTCCATCCAAACCAGAAAGGTATCTGCACCGGGTTAAGAGCACTCATAACAAATCCAAGTATAAACTTGGGAAGGGAACTGCTCAATACAACATTTTCCTTCACACTTGGGTTAAGAGCTGCGTAAAAACTGGACACAGCCAGCGCCACTACTATCAAAAGTGTTATCCATTCGAGGGCCTTCAGTACCCTCTCCTGCTTTCTTATCCAGTCCATAGCAACAAGGGAAACCCGGACATAGATAATTTCGACCAGTAATGAACCTGCTGAAAATAACATTGCTGCTGTTATACCATCTGAAACAGATATCTGCATGGCTGCAATATTCAAAGTTCCCAACGGCAATGAACCGAGGAAACTAACCAACATACCTGTAAAGAAGATTTTCAGCAGGGGGTGCATGAAACGAAAATAAGAAGAATAACTAAGTTACAATCACCAGTTGCTGCAAACGTTTTACATCTGGGATGATGATTTTTTTACGGGTTATTTTCAATAGCCCCTCATCTTCCAGCTGATTAATAGATGTTGTAACGGTTTGACGGGCACTACCGATCAGTTTGGCAATATCATCGTGTGTCAAAAAATTATTGAAACTGTGGGTCGGGGAAGTTCCGTTATAGCCATCCATCATCGTTAAATGATAAAAGAAGGCCAGTAAACGGGAACGAACATCTTTGTTCAGCATATTAATCAGCCTGAACTCTGCCCGGCGAAGCTTATCTCCTACCTGTTTACTGTATTTAATGGCCAGTTCAGGTTTCTTTCTGAGCAATTTTTCAAAATCATCAATTGTAAAAGCACAAAGGCTTACATTGCCTTTATAAGCCCGGGCAAATTCACCGTTCAGATTTGTTTTTTCTAATGCGAACTGCCCGAATATCTCCCCTTCCTTTATTATCTCTTTGATGATCTCATTTCCTTCTTCATCAACATACCCTATTTTAATATATCCATCTTTTACAAAATAGAGTTTATTGAGATGATGGGAATCAAAATAGATATAATCTCCCTTTTTAGCTTCGATGAAGTGATGAGCAACATTCAATTCCTCGTACTCAAAGTCATCCAGGTGGCACCAGAGATCATAATTCCGGAGTATTAGAAATTTTTCATCAGCAGACATATCGGCAATGTTTCAGCATGCAATAAAGGTAGCGAAAGCTTAGTCATACTTTTCCAGCATCTTAAAATGCTTCCTGGCGTCGCTCAGGTATTTCCAGCCACGGCGAAAGGACCAGTAAGGAGTACCGTTCCTGTGGTTATAGCGGCTTATCTTATATAATACCTTCCAGTGATGCAGCAGCACTCCATAAGCTTTCCAGATACTCATATTACAATCGTAAATATGATTGGGCTCAGCCCCGCAGCCATTAAATTCAAGTATGAGAAAATTTTTACCCTGCTTCAGGTCTTCGATCGAAGTCGTTTTAATATCATAACGGCCATAGTAAAATTTATCTGTGTAATGACTGAGCTCATCAAACACTTTGTGAAGAGATTCGTCAATTTCCATATGCAGGTTTGTAAAATGTGCACCCCGGTTATGATTTCCTGCATATGACAAATAGAATGTTTCCCCATCGGGTATTATCCTGTCAAAGCGATGTCCATGGCGATGCTGCATCTCTTCCATACGAAACCGGGCCCTGGGGTGTGCCTGCACCAACTGTTTTAGAGTTGAGGTACCATCACCTTTCACCTGTAGCAGTTCTTTATCAATAAATCCGCTAACAACTCCTTTTTTTTCCCATGGAAACCGATAATAAAAAACACTGACTTCGACCGGGAGTTGGATCAGATCCTGTACAATATATTCAACCGGTATCCTTTCATGGTACTTTGCCAACTGGTCCTCATTATCAATTTTGCGGAACAATATTCCTTTCATGCCAATATCAGGCTTTACAATGAAGGGAAAAGTGAAACCTGCTTCTGTAATTTTCTTTTTTACTTCCTCAAAAGGCCAGTCATGCATGATATAGATGGTCCGGGGCACCAGGTGCGGAGGCAACTGGTCGTACATTTCCTTTTTTCCCTCACCTTCAAACCCACCAAACGTAATAGTAGGGTTGGATGAACTGAAATACCAGAAAGACCAACTGCGCAAACAATACCAGAGCCATACTGGTCCTATTGGAAAATAAAGAACATAAAAATTCCACAGTTCCCAGTTTGTCAACTTTTGAAAAAATTTCTTCATGCTAGTAATAAAAACAAAATAAAGCAAAGAAAATCATACTGCCATGAATTGTCTTTTTGATTTAGATTTGAAACAAATTTGACACATGCAGGTTCCAACTGTAGCCGAAAAATTTGCCGGCGGCCAAAGTCCCGAAATATTATTCTGGGTTGGCTGTGCAGGCAGTTTTGATCAAAGGGCACAAAAGATCACTAAAGCTTTTGTTACAATTCTGGATAAGGTTGGCATCAACTATGCCATCCTTGGCAAGGAAGAAATGTGCACCGGCGATCCGGTACGCCGTGCCGGTAATGAATTCATGTTCCAGATGATGGCATACCAGAATATTCAGATACTGAACAACTATGGTATTAAAAAAATCGTAACCGCATGTCCTCATTGTTTTAATACCCTTAAAAACGAATATCCTGAACTGGGTGGTAATTACGAAGTCATTCATCATACTACCTTTTTACAAAGCCTGATCGATGATGGAAAAATAAAACTGAAGGAAGGCGGTACATTTAAAGGCAAAAAAATAACCTACCACGACAGTTGCTACCTCGGCCGTTCTAATAATATATATGAAGCCCCGAGAAAGGTGCTGGAAGCATTAGATGCAGAATTAGTAGAAATGAAACGCTGCAAAAGTAACGGCTTATGTTGCGGTGCAGGTGGTGCACAAATGTTTAAAGAGGAAGAAAAAGGCATCACAAGAGTGAATATCGAACGGAGCCACGAAGCCATCGGGACAGGGGCTTCTGTTATTGCTGCTGCCTGCCCTTTTTGTAATACCATGATGACTGATGGAGTAAAACTTGCTGAAAAAGAAGATAGTGTAAAAGTGCTGGATGTGGCAGAGTTGATAGCGGCTAGCCTTGCTGATTAGCATCTCTTATTTTATTTAATTTTTCTTCCACTTCAATCGCCTCTTTAAGCCTTCCTTTTGGTATGGGTATCTGTATTTCATTGGATGAAACTCTGCCATTATTATGGCTTTCGTATGTTATCTCCATCATATTAACAGCATTCGCTTCCCGGATGCTGATCTGTTTAAGCCTATGTGTAGTATTGTTGAAATGCCGCTGGTCACCCCCTATCCACAGTACTTCCGGTGTTATTTTTACAATTGGCGCAGTTTTCAACGTTCTGGATAGCAGGAAGTGTACAATCCGCTTAAAAATATTATTCTTGCCGGCAGATGACCGTAAGAAAGCCTTCCATTCGTTTTTTGTATAAGTCCATTGAGCTAATATCATTTTCCATATTTAAATTGGTAACTCACAGCTTGCTAATTAGGTTGTAATTTAGCAGCATGAACCTCGACTACAAATACCTTCTCGACGGTAATTTTCATCCCGATTCCCGGGTATGGGTGTATCAATGCAACCGGCTCTTTACAATGAATGAAGCTCTTGAAATAGAAGAAATGTTGAAAGAATTTATTCTGCACTGGAAAAGTCACGGTATCCCGGTAAAAGGCGAAGCACATTTGTTTTTTGGCCAGTTCATTATTTTACTGGCGGATGAAACAGCCACCGGCGTTAGCGGATGCAGCACGGATAGCTCCGTACGATTAATAAAAGATATTGAGCAACGTTTTCTTGTAAATATGTTTGACCGGACCAATCTTGCTTTTCTGGTAAAAGATAAAGTTCAAATGCTGCCTCTTCCCCAGTTGCAGTACGCCGCTGAAAACGGGTTCATTAATGGCGATACATTATATTTCAACAACCTGGTGCAGACAAAGCAAGAACTTGAAACCAAATGGATCATTCCGGTTAAAGACAGCTGGCTGAACAGCAGAATTTCATTTTCAAAAACAGTTTCGTAAATTAGAAATTAAAAGCGGAAGTAGCTCACCTGGTAGAGCGGCAGCTTCCCAAGCTGCAGGTAGCCGGTTCGAGTCCGGTCTTCCGCTCAGTTTATTTTTTTACTGGCGATACAGGTTTTTTCTTTGCAGCTTTTGTAAAATTATACCCTAAACTCAGCCGAAAGTTCCTCGTCTGTGCCGTACTATAGCTTTGAAGGTTAAAATTAGTTCCGTAGGTATAATTCCTGCTCTCCTGCAAAAAAGGATCAATAACATTTACTGTTACTGTCAGTTTTTTATCAAAGAATTTTCGCTGCACACCCACATTCATACTCCAGTTCCAACGGGCAAAGCCCTGGGGGGTTGCGAAGCGGTTAAATGTGAAGCTGCCGGTAAAATTCAAAATATCCTTTGGAGTAAACGTAGAACTGATATTAGAAGTAAATGAGCCCCCATTGCGGTAACGGTTCACTGTTTTATCAAATGTGCTGTACTCATTAAATGTATAACTGGCACTGAGATTAGTTTTCAGTTTCTTGTTAATAGTTAGTCCACCCCATGTGCTTACTTCATATTCTTTACGGCCGCTGATATTCTCCCAGGTTATTTGTGTCTTGCCATCTGCCAGCAATGTCCTTACCTGGCTGAAAATATCTTGGACAACATTATATCCCAAACCCAGATTTATGTAAAAGAGTTGCTTCGTCCTTCCCAAAACGAAATCAAAATTATGTGCGGTTGAAGCTTCCAGGTTTTCGTTCCCGAAACGAACATTATACGGGTCGCCAAAATCGATCGTAGGGTTTAATTCATTTATTCCGGGGCGGCGGATACTGCGGCGATAGGCTATTGTAAGGTTGAGTTTTTCCTTCCAGGTACGGTTGATATTTGCAAACGGAAGCCAGGTCCAGTAATTATTTTTTGCGACCCTGTTGTCCTTAAACAATTCAAACCAGATAGAAGTTTGTTCAACAGAGACACCCGTTGTAACACTAAAGTTTTCTTTTAACACCTGTCTTACGGATGCCCTGAAGTTGATGATGGCCTGGTGAAACCTGAACTCATTACTCAGCAGTTCCGACTTTACGAAAGCCATATCCGGTTTTTTCAGGTATGTCGCATTTACATCTATATGGCTGTTACTCCTGTTATAAAAATTGCCAAAAGAGAGAAAAGTTTTTTTATTACTCAATGGTCTATTGTAATCCACCCTCACATTATATCCGTTGCTGCGATTATTTGTTAACTGCTCCTGTGTGGAATCAATTCCGTTAGGTGTATGATCTGGATTGAAGAATTGCTGAAAGAAATCCCGGTCCGATTTATTAAGAGACAGATTGGCACCTGTAATGATCTTTAAAGACTCTCCGGCAATCTTTCCTTTTTTGGTATAAGTAAAATTGATATTGGGACTATAATTATCCCCGTTATTTAGAATATTCCTTTCGCTCAGCCTGTAAATATTCCCGAACCGGTTAATATTAGTGTATTCAGTCGTATTATCGTTTTTGTAATTATTTTGATTATACTGCAATACAAAATTAATTGACTCAGTTTTATTCAGATCGTAATCGATATTCATCCGGAAGTTTGGCCGCCAGTTTTTATTCAGGTAATGGTTCTTTGTATTAAAGAAATTAGAGGAGTCTGTATAGATATTATTCCGGACAGAATAACCATCACCCAATAACCGGTTATAACCAACACCAGCATTTATACTTAACGAAAGGCCCTGTTTACGATAACTGAAGTTACCACTGGTACTCGCTTCACCCCTTGTACCTGCGGATATGTTCAGCCTTCCGCTTCTGCCTACCTTTCCCTTTTTGGTGGTAATATTTATTACTCCCCCCTGTTCATTTGCATACTGAGGTGGTGGATTCGTCATCACCTCTATTTTTTCAATAGAACTGCCGGGTAACGACTCGAGTAAGTCCTGCAATTGTTGAAGATTCAATTCAACGGGTTTATCATCAATGAGGATCTTCGGCTCTTTTCCCCGTACAGTAATTTTTCCATTTGGGTCTTTGGAAACCAATGGAACATTATTCAGCAGATCACTGGCATTGCTTCCTGCTGCCAATGCAGATTCTCCGGCATTGAAAGTAATGTTACCATCTTTTGACTGTATCAATGGCTTCTCTGCATAAACGATCACCTCATCCAATTGCTGATTAGCATTTGGCTTCATCACAACATCATTCAGATTGAAATCAAATCTTTCCTGCCTGATATTGATACTGTCAATCGAAAGATTTTGCATACCAACGTTGGAAAAACGAAGACGATAATAGCCAAAGCTTATTTTTTCAAAAAGGAAATTGCCATTCTTATCGGTCAAAGATGAACGCCGCTTAGTAGTATCTTTCAGTGGAATAAGAATAACTGTCACCCCCTCCATGGCCTTTTTGTCTTCATCAAGCACATCGCCGGTGATGATGCCGGGGTCATTACCCTGCGAAAAGGAATAAAAGCCAAAGGCAGAAAGGATGATAAGAAGGGCTAGTTTTTTCAAATCAAAATATAAGACGTAAAGATACTCCCAACCTTGCTAACAGGTTGACAAAGAACTGGCTGAAAGGTTTTTTCAAAGGTTTTAGCCTGGTTCTCATTTGCTGCCATCCTGTCACAAATCCCGGTCTTAGCAGTATATTTGCAATCCAATGTGAACTTTATATGCTTGACTTAGTGACAGATAAGGCCCATGATGAGAACCGGCAAGGTGAGGCATTTGCTCCCTTTCTGGCTGACCCGAACCAGTACAAAAAACGGTTCTATATCGAGAGCTATGGTTGTGCGATGAATTTTGCCGATAGTGAAATTGTGGCTTCCATCCTTAATAAAGAGGGTTTTGGTGCTACCAGGAACGTAGAAGAGGCCGACCTTATATTCTTAAATACTTGTTCCATCAGGGAAAAAGCAGAGCTAACTGTACGCAAACGCCTCACTGAATTTAAAAAACTGAAACTGGAAAAAAAGGGGATGCTGGTTGGCGTACTTGGATGCATGGCAGAAAGATTAAAGTCAAAATTGCTGGAAGAAGAGAAGCTGGTTGATATAGTCGTGGGGCCAGATGCATATCGTTCATTACCAGCCCTGGTTGATGAAGCTGAAGGCGGGCAAAAAGCAGTGAACGTTTTATTAAGCCGTGATGAAACCTATGCAGATATTTCACCTGTCCGTTTAGACAGTAATGGTGTTAGTGCTTTTGTGAGTATCATGCGGGGCTGCAACAATATGTGTTCTTTCTGCGTAGTTCCTTTTACGAGAGGAAGAGAAAGAAGCCGCAGCGCTGAAAGCATCGTTGCAGAATGTACAGACCTGTTTGAAAAAGGATACCGGGAAGTAACATTACTCGGGCAAAATGTGGACAGCTATTATTTTCCTGATGAAACGGATAATGTGACTATAACTTTTGCGATGCTGCTTGAGAAAGTAGCATTGATATCCCCCCTGCTCCGTGTACGTTTCTCTACGTCACATCCAAAAGATATTACAGATGATGTGCTGCATACAATAGCAAAATATGATAACATCTGTAACTACATCCACCTCCCGGTGCAGAGTGGTTCATCAAGGATATTACAATTGATGAACCGTACATATACCCGGGAGTGGTATATGGGAAAGGTGGACAGGATAAAAGAGATAATTCCAGGTTGTGGTATCAGTGCCGATATCATTACCGGCTTTTGTACCGAAGAAGAAAGCGACCACCAGGATACATTGAGCATTATGGAATATGCAAAGTATGATTACTCCTACATGTTCTTCTATTCTGAAAGACCCGGAACACTTGCACAGAAAAGATACAAAGATGATGTGCCGCTGGATATAAAGAAAAGAAGGCTGCAGGAAGTAGTGGACCTTCAAAACAGGCTCTCACTGGAGAGTAACCAAAGGGATATTGGTAAAACATTCAAGATATTGATAGAAGGTGACAGTAAGAAAAGTGACAAAGACTGGATGGGAAGAAGTTCTGAAGGAAAAGTTTTTGTTTTTCCCAAAGAAAATTATGATTTGAAAAAGGGGGATTATGTGATGGTAAATGCAAGTGATTGCACACAGGGAACCCTGCTCGGAAAAATTATTCAATAATTAAGAAGTAAAATGGACATTCAAAGTATAAAAAATCGTTTTGGTATCATAGGCAACTCCCCTGCCCTTAACTATGCATTGCAGGTGGCAACACAGGTGGCCAGTACCGATCTTACAGTATTGATCAATGGAGAAAGTGGAGTAGGTAAAGAAGTCTTTTCACAGATCATTCATTCGCTTTCGCCAAGAAAACACAACCCTTTTATAGCAGTAAACTGCGGTGCTATCCCTGAAGGAACCATTGACTCAGAATTATTCGGTCATGAGAAAGGCTCATTCACAGGAGCAGCAGATGCAAGAAAAGGATATTTTGAAACAGTGAATGGTGGTACCATCTTCCTGGATGAAATTGGCGAGCTACCTCTCGGTACACAGGCAAGATTGCTAAGAGTACTGGAAACAGGTGAATACATCAGGGTGGGTTCTTCCAAAACTCAAAAAACAGATGTAAGAGTAATTGCTGCTACCAACAAAGACTTGTTGCAGCAAGTGCAATCTGGAAGGTTCCGGGAAGATCTCTATTACCGATTAAGCACTGTTCCAATCCGGGTGCCTGCCTTGCACGACAGACCGGAAGACATTCATATACTCTTTAGAAAATTTGCCGCTGATTTTGCCAATAAATACAAAACAGCACCGGTACAGTTGGATGACGAAGCAAAACAACTGTTAATAAGCTACCCATGGCCGGGTAATGTGCGGGAATTGAAGAATATTGCAGAACAGATATCAGTTCTTTCAACCGATAAAAATATCAGCGCAAAAGAATTAAGCAAATTCCTTCAGCCTTATTCCAGTAACAGGTTGCCGGTACTGGCATCTGCTAACGGGCACAGTCCGGAATTCGCAAACGAAAGGGAAATTCTTTACAAACTTTTCTTCGATATGAAGAAAGATGTGACCGAATTGAAGAGGATGTTCCTGGATGTGTTGCAAAATCCTACTATGGTGGCACAGAACCAGGCGTTCATTAATGAGCTGAAAGAATTAAAGGGTAATGAAGTTATGCAGCCGGTTCCAATGACGATCGGAATGCAGCCTGCAGTACAAAATTCACAGCCCGTCATCATGAATAACGATATTCATGACCATGTGGAAGTGGAAGAAAGCCTGAACATCATTGATAAAGAGAAAGAACTTATCATCAAAGCATTGAAAAAACACAAAAGCAAAAGAAAAGATGCAGCCCTTGACCTCGGCATCAGCGAAAGGACCTTATACAGAAAATTAAAAGAATATGACATAGAAGAATAATGAAAGTTTTAAAGAAAATATCCCTTTTGCTAATAGTATGTGCCTTTTCCCTCGTGGCAATATTCAGCAACTCAGGCTGCAATATTTATAAATTCAATGAAGCTACTATTCCTGACAGTATAAAAACGGTGAAAGTAAATTTCATTGAAAATAAAGCCCAGTACATAAACCCACAGTTGAGTCCCCGGCTGACAGATAAGATAAGGCAGAAGATCGTAGGTCAAACAAGGCTTTCCCAGACAAACAGCGATAATGCCGATTGGGAAATAAGTGGCTATATCTCACAATATTCTTTCAGCACATCTGCTATTTCAGGTCAGCAGGTAGCCACTAACAGGCTTACGATAGCTGTCCATATCACTTTAAATAACAGAAAGGCTGATGAAATAAAAGATCATGATGTAAACCGGAGTTTTGAATTTAAAGGGAACCAGTCTTACCAACAAGCCGAGGCAACCCTGCTGGACGAAATAACTAGAACACTGACAGACGAAATTTTCAATAAGCTATTTTCAAACTGGTAATTCCCCCTTATCTTGTAACGATGAATTTGCAGATCAATCAACTGGTAAAATCGCTTTTGCAAAAGGACAACCTTGAGCAATGCAGCCTGCAGGAAGTGGAGCAGTTTGCTGACCGCAACCCTTATTTTGGTGCAGCCCAGTTATTGCTTACAAAAAAGCTGCAGGAAGAAAAATCTGACAGGTACGACGAGCAATTACAGAAAACATTTCTCTTTTTTCATAATCCGCTTTGGGTACAACACCTGCTGAATGAAACCGGCAACGCTGAGATCGTTGCTCCGGAAAAAAAACTGGAAGAGCCGATTTTTGCCGAGGTACAACAAGAACCAGTGATTGTTGAGCAAATAGAAAATCCTGTTTTAGTTTCCGCAGAAATGAAAGAACCTGAAATGAACCAACAGCAGACCATCATTGCTGAAACAGCTCCGGAACTAACCACCGAAGTTGCTGAACCGGCAATTGATATTCCTGCTTTAAAAATAGAAGCGATTGACCCTGCAACGGCAGAGTTGACTTTTGAGCCTTTTCATACAGTTGACTATTTCGCCTCCCAGGGTATTAAATTCAAAGAGGAAGAAAAGCCAAAGGACAAATTTGGCCAGCAGTTGAAAAGCTTTACCGACTGGCTGAAAACGATGAAAAGATTACCCGTTTCAGAAATAACTAAAGCGGTTGAGGTCAATTCGGAGCAGAAAGTAGAGCAATTGGCCGAACACTCCTTAAAAGACCGGGAAGTGGTGACTGAAGCAATGGCAGAAGTATGGGAAAAGCAGGGAAATGCCGCTAAAGCCATCGAGGTTTATAGCAAATTAAGTTTGCTTGATCCCTCTAAAAGCCCTTATTTTGCAGCGAAAATTGAAGATTTAAAGAAAACAAATTGACATGACGACTTTATTTATCATATTGATCATTTTAGCCTCTGTGGTGCTTGGTTTCATCGTATTGGTACAGAACCCAAAAGGCGGCGGACTGGCTGGTAATGTGGCTGGTTTCAGCAACCAATTTATGGGTGTAAAACAAACCACCGATGTGTTGGAAAGAGGTACCTGGATCTTTGCTGCCGTAATTGCTGCATTATGTCTCTTTTCTGTTTTTTTTATTCCTAAGACTGCGACAAGTACTTCTACAGGCGCAAGTGATGCAAAAAATGCAACATTGCCTTCAAGCAACCCAACTGCACCGGCAAATTCAGTTCCGCTGAACCCAACCCCAGTACAACCCGTTCCGAATAAATAATCTTTTATTATAATATTGCAGACCCCGGCTGAAGCGTCGGGGTTTTTTATTTACTTTAGACACTGTAACTGTATATGAAGAAGAAAATTATCCTTGGAATTCTTGCAGTAATCATTGCTGCAGCAGCATTCATCGGGTACACACTATTCAAACCAGCCGTCTCCAATAAAAAAGACAGTTATTTCTATATCAGAACAGGCGATGATGTGGCTTCGGTGAAGAAGAACCTGGTATCGCAGCAATATATCAGTGGTGGCAGTTTTGACATGGTATGTAAATTTCTCAAATACAAAAAAGCTAAACCCGGACGCTATAAACTTCAGGATGGCATGAGCCTTTACAAACTGGTAAAGATGCTCCGCAGTGGTAGCCATGCTGAAGTAAAAATGGTCATCAATAAAGAAAGAACAAAAGAAATATTCGCCGGGAAAATAGGTACAGGCAAAAAATATGACCTGGAATGTGATTCATTGCAGATGATAAATTTCATGAACAACAACGACTCCCTTAAAAAGTACGGGGTTGACAGTAACACTGTCATGTCAATTGTAATGCCTTATACCTATAATTTGAAATGGAACAGCAACCCCGGTAAGATTTTTCAGCAATTCTACACGGCTTATCAGAAATTCTGGACCGATGAACGAAAAGTAAAAGCTGACAGCCTTCACCTCACCGCTCTACAGGTTATTTCATTGGCTTCGATCGTAGAAGAAGAGACCAATAAAAAAGCAGATAAGTTCAATATTGCCAGCACCTACCTCAACCGGGTCCGTATCGGGATGAAACTGCAGGCTGACCCTACAGTAAAGTTTGCCTTGAAAAATTTTGCCTTGAAAAGAGTAACAGGTGTGCATTTAAAAACCGACTCGCCTTACAATACTTATATGTATGCCGGCATTCCACCCGGACCTATCTGCACTCCGTCCCCTGAATCAATTGATGCAGTACTTAATGCTCCAAAGACCGAATACTTGTATTTCGTAGCCAGCCATAAGTTTGACGGCTCTTCTGTTTTCACCACTAATTTCGGGGACCATCTGAAATATGCAAGGTTGTATCAACAGGAACTTACAAGGCGAATGGATTCTGCCAGTAAAGCAAAACAGAAACCTGCAGAGTAATGTCCATCTTTACTAAAATAGGGAACAAGATCGCAGCAACGCCACCGGCAAGAATAATTATTAATAAAAGTAAAGAGACCTCTCTTCCTGGTTTCAGGGGCATACCCCTGTATGATGTGGTTAAATTCTTCATTGGGCAGGTAAAAACGGTGGGAATGACAGAAAGGGCATCCGCCATCGCCTTCAATTTTGTAATGGCTATTCCCCCTGCTATTATCTTTCTATTTACTTTGATCCCTTTTCTGCCGATTACCGAAAAATTCCAGGAAGAGATATTCGGGTTGATACGGGATGTGATACCGGGTGAGAAGGAAAGCCCGGTGCTTATCAATTTTTTAAAGGATTTCATTAATAACCCGAGAAATGGCTTGCTTTCACTGGGTTTTGTTTTATCGATGTTTTTCTCTTCCAACGCCATGATGGGTATTATGCGGTCATTCGATAAAAATTATATTGGCTTTAAAAAAAGAAAAGGATTGCAGAAAAGAGGTGTTGCACTTCAGATAACCATGGTACTCTTTATCCTGGTCTTTATTTCAGTTCTATTATTGATGGGGCGGGAATCTGTTTTAAAATTCCTGGGTATCCAAAGTGAGGTTGTAAGGAATATCATCATCAATGCCCGTTGGCTGATCATTATACTTTTATTCTTTGCGTGCATTTCCTATATCTATCGGCATGCACCAGCCGTTCATAAGAAATGGCGGCTCATCAATCCGGGCTCTATACTTGCCACGGTACTTATGCTACTCACCACCCTGCTCTTTTCCTGGTGGGTAGGCAGGTTTGGAAATTATAATCAATTGTATGGTTCAATAGGCACCGTTCTTATCTTAATGATACTCATCTTCATCAACTCCCTTGTCTTGCTCATTGGTTTTGAATTAAATGTAAGCATCACCTCACTTAAAAAAATAGCAGACGAACGGAAAGATAACCCCGCAGACGGCGATGAACGGTCAACTTAATTGCCGAAATTTGGTTATTACTTAAAATCATCATTAATTATGAAAAAAATACTCTTTGCTGCTTTCCCGGTTGCGGCTGCAGCTATGATGCTTATGCAATCCATTGGCGACCCCCTGCCACTTGGTTCGCCTATCCCCAATCCTGAAACAAAAATGAAAGACATCTCAGGGAACGATGTTTCCCTGAAAGATGCCAAAACAAATAAGGGGCTGCTTGTAATGTTCAGCTGCAATACCTGCCCCTATGTAATTAAAAATCAAACCCGGACCTATGAGGCCTGCAAGTATGCACAGGGCAATGGTATCGGCGTTGCCATTCTCAATTCCAATGAAGCGAAAAGAAGTGAAGATGATTCATTTGACGACATGAAAGCTTACGCCAAAGAACAAGGTTATCAATGGTATTACCTGGTCGATAAGAATTCTGCCCTTGCAGATGCTTTCGGAGCCAATCGTACACCAGAGTGCTTCCTGTTCGACGGGGAAGGGAAACTTGTCTATCATGGTGCTATTGATGACAACCCCTCCGATGCTTCAGCTGTAAGCCGTAAGCACCTGATTGCCGCAATAGATGAAATGAATGCCGGTAAAGAGATTTCGGTTAAAGAATCCAGGTCAGTCGGCTGCACTATCAAGAGAATCCAGTAAAAAAATTCGTTTAGATTCCAAATCCCCGGTTTTGCCGGGGATTTTTTTTATAAAAACTTTATGGAATGTTTTTGTGGACGCATCTCAGCCAATAAGTAACTTGATTGTTCACCTGTTCCGTATGTCCTGAGTTTATCGAAGGACGGAATTTAAAAACCGGCTTATGATCTCCAGACCCACACTCAACCGCATTATCATTATCTCCTTTATGATCTTGGTAGGTTTTAGCCTTGCCAAAGCCATTTATCATAAAAGCTTTATGGGAATAACACTGGCCCTGGTTGCTCTCGGAGCAGCAGTCTATTTCCTGTATATATTGGCAAAGGCCAAAGAAGAATTGGAAATGGAAGCCGAAGAAGCTGCTTAGCGTTTTTCAAGTATAGCCATGATTTCTTTCTTTAGCTTCTCATGGGAGATCTGTTCCTCAATAAAATTCCGGTAGCCTGTTTTATTATTGATAAAAAGGGTTGCCGGAATTGCTCCCGACCATTTAGCATCTATTTTAGGGCAGAAATAATCGGCATTTGTTTCATCCAGCCAGACTACTTCAGCCGTCACATTCCGCTTCTTCATAAATTTCCGGATCTTCTCCGGGAACGATTCTTTAAAATCAAGGCTGACCAATAGCAGTTGTATGCTATCGCCGGGTCCGGCTGACGCATTATGCAAGGCAACTTCTTGTTGAAAATAAGGTAACTCCTCCACACAGGGCACACACCAGGTAGCCCACATATTAATGATAAGCGGAGTTTTGCTTTCAGCTATTATCTTTTCTACATCTGTGATCTTCACACTTCTTACTTCCTGTGAAAAGACAGATACTGATACCAGTAATAAGGTCGCAATTAAATAGAATTTTCGCATTACGATGGTCATTGAATATTTTATTCCGATGTCTTCTCTCCCCTTCCATTATTCTCCCATTCTTTAAAAAGCTCACTATACCTGACGTCATCCAGGCTTGGTTGGTTGTAATGCCCGGCATTGCTCTTCTGACGATAAGCTTCATACAGCGTAACCGCACAAGCCACACTTATATTCAGTGATTGAATGATGCCCACCTGCGGGATGATAAAGTTACCATCTGCTAAGGCCCTGATTTCATCACTAACCCCACTGTGTTCGTTGCCGAATACCAAGGCGATACTTTTTGTAAAATCAATCTCATGTAAACCTACTGCATCGCTGCTGAGATGGGTGGTTAAAATGGTTGAATAGCGGTTTCTAAGTGATGAGAAACATTCCTCCGCATTTTCAAACTGGTGAACGGTTAACCATTTGGCAGCACTGGATGAGCTTTTAGCTCCCCACTTTTTGTGCCTTGGGATCTTTGTATTGAGAATATAAATATCCTGCACACCTACCGCATCGGCTGTCCGCATCACAGCTGAAATATTATGCGGGTCAAATACATTTTCCAGTACGATAGTGATATCGCCCTGCCTTTTATTTAATACAGATGTAAGCCGTTGATGTCTTTCCGGGGTCATTGAGATTGAAGCCTTTAGCTTGCAAACTTCGTTAAATTAAGTATATTTATAGTTGGTGATTTCGAAAAATAAACTCAAAAGAAACTAGTCATATGAAATACTCCCCTGTTCAGAATTATATCAACGGAAAATTTGTTGATGCCAGTTCACAGCGTACACTGGATGTTATCTCCCCGCTGGATGGTAACCTGCTTTCCAAAGTACCTATGTCAACCGCCAAAGATCTTGATGAAGCGGTGAAAGCAGCCAAAGCCGCTTTTCCTGCCTGGAGCAAAACACCGATCAAAGAAAGAGTGCAGGTCTTTTTCCGGTATAAATATTTATTGGAAAAGCACCTGAAGGAATTATCTGAACTGGTACAGGAAGAAAATGGAAAGACCTACAGTGAAGCTGTCGCTGAAGTGGAAAAAAGTATTGAACTGACAGAGTTTGCCTGTTCACTTCCGCAATTAGTAACTGGTGAAATACTGGAAGTAAGTAAAGGTGTTGAATGCAGAACGGAGCATGTGCCGCTGGGAGTTGTAGCCTCAATTGTTCCGTTTAATTTTCCCGCAATGGTTCCCAACTGGACGATACCAAATGCAATTGCACTCGGCAACTGCATGATCATAAAACCATCAGAGAAAGTACCACTGAGTACGGCAAGACTTGCACAACTATTAAAAGAAGCCGGCTTGCCTGATGGTGTGCTGAATATAGTAAACGGTGACAGCGAGATCGTAACTGCCATCTGCGATCATCCGGGCATTGAAGCCGTTTCATTTGTTGGCTCCACTAAAGTTGCCAAAATAGTTTACCAGAGAGCAACACAAAACTATAAAAGAGCATTAGCACTCGGTGGAGCAAAAAATCATTTGATGGTATTACCCGATGCCATTCCGGGAATGACGGCACAGAATGTAGCGGCAAGTATGAGTGGTTGCGCCGGACAACGTTGCATGGCTGCATCTGCTATGATTGGCGTGGGCAATGTTGATGCCATCATTGATAAAATTTGTGAAGAAGCCAGAAAAATTATTCCCGGAGAAAACCTCGGTGCGGTGATCAGCAAAGAAAGTAAAGAACGGATTGAAAGATATATCGGCGAAGCAGAAAGAGATGGTGCCAAAATTTTAGTGGATGGCCGCAATACCAAAGTAAAAGGAAAAGAAAATGGTACATATGTCGGCCCAACGGTGATCGATTTTGTAAAACCTGAGATGAGTGTGGCGAAAGAGGAGATCTTCGGTCCCGTTATTTCTATTATGCGTACCAACACCGTTGATGAAGCATTGGCGATTGAAAATGCCAATCCTTATGGTAATGCAGCTTCCGTATTTACACAAAACGGCGGCATGGCCCGTTACATTATTGACCGTGCCAGTGCCGGTATGATCGGGGTGAATGTAGGTGTGCCGGTGCCAAGAGAACCCTTCTCCTTTGGCGGATGGAATGAAAGCAAGTTTGGTGTGGGTGATATCACCGGAAAAAGCTCTATTGAATTCTGGACGAAACTGAAGAAGAGTACAACGAAGTGGAACCCGGAGGCGGGGGTGAATTGGATGAGTTAATAAATTATTATAAATGTTGAATTTTAAATGTTGAATGAATAATGCATTTAAAATTCAACATTCAACATTTAAAATAAATAAAAGTGTCTGAAACTAAAGTCATCTCCGAATCATTAGACATCATCCAGGACAATCTTGATTACACTCTCTTTTCCTGGAGCAAACAAAAAGGCATCGCCCCTATCGCCGTAAAACATGCCGAAGGTGTTTACCTATATGACTACGATGGCAAACGCTATATTGATTTTTCATCGGGGTTGATGAATGTGAATATTGGGCATGGCAACCAACGTGTAACCGATGCAGTAGTAAAACAAATGCAGGAAGTAGCCTATGTGACGCCAAGCTGTGTAACAAAAGTGCGGGGAGAACTGGGAAAGAAACTGGCGGAGATATGTCCCGGTGATTTGAATAAAGCATTCTTTACCTTATGTGGTGCTACGTCTATTGAAAATGGAATCAAGCTGGCAAGATTATATACAGGCCGTCATAAAATACTGACCCGCTATCAATCCTATCACGGTGCATCTTACGGTGCCATGAGTGCAAGCGGTGATCCGCGGCGTTTGCCAATGGATACACAACAGGCACCCAACTTTGTACATTTCGATTTACCGTATTTATACCGCTGGGAATACGGAGAAGAAAATCTATTGAAAGAATCTGTTGCTTCATTGGAAAGAGTGATTGCTTATGAAGGTGCCGGAAATATCGCCGCCATATTATTAGAAGGCGAATCAGGATCATCTGGTTGTTTAAAATATCCTGTTGGCTATCTGAAAGCCGTAAGAGAAATCTGTAACAAACATGGCATTTTATTAATTGCCGATGAAGTAATGAGTGGTTTTGGCCGTACCGGCAAGTGGTTCGGTTTTGAAAATCATGGCGTCGTTCCTGATATGGTTGCTATGGCAAAGGGACTGACCTGTGGTTATTTACCTTTTGGATGTTTGATGGTATCAGATAAGATCGCTGCAAAATATGATGATACTGTTTTGTCATTAGGCCTCACCTACTCAGCCCATCCTGTTAGTTGCGCCGCTGCGTTAGAAACATTGAAAATTTATGAAGACGAAGGATTGATTGAAAACTGTGCAGTGATGAGCAGGTATGTAAACGAAGAAGTTGAAAAACTAAAACAAAAACACCCAAGCATCGGTGATTTTAGAAATACAGGCTTGTTGGGTTGTATTGAATTAGTGAAGAACAGAACAACGAAAGAACCTATGGCTCCTTTCAACGCCAAACCCGACGAAATGGCCGTGATGAATAAAGTGGCTGCGAAGATCAAAGACCTTGGTATGTACACATTTGTTCGCTGGAGTTATATATTCATTGCACCACCACTTTGTGTTATGAAAGAACAGATTGATGAAGGCTTGAAGATCATTAGTGAGGCGATTTCAATAGCAGATCAATATTATGTTGAATGATAAATTTTGAATGTTAAATGAATGGCTGTTTTCATTCAGTATTTAACATCCAACATTCAAAATAAACCATGAACGGAAATCAAAGCATACACGACAGCTCTCTCATTAACGAAGACCTTGCCCCCATTCCACCGGAAAAAAGAAAATGGGGAACATGGAACTATGCTGCATTGTGGATCAGCATGAGTTTGTGCATACCTACCTATATGCTTGCCAGTGGTCTTATCAATGGTGGCATGAACTGGTGGCAGGCGATCTTCACCATCTTTCTTGCCAATACTATAGTGCTTGTACCCATGATACTTAATGGAAGGGCCGGCGCTAAATATGGAATTCCTTTTCCTGTCTTTGCCAGGGCAAGTTTTGGCACAAGAGGTGCAAACATTCCTGCAATACTCCGGGCTATTGTTGCCTGCGGCTGGTTTGGCATACAAACCTGGATTGGCGGAGCCGCTATTTACACTTTCCTCAAAGTATGGAATCCATCACTGGCAGCGATAGATACAGCATCATTACTTCCGCAGACACTACCCATGATCTGCTTCATGGGTTTTTGGTTGCTGAATATGTTTATCGTCTATCTCGGCGTCAATAGCATTAAGAAGTTATTATTGTTTAAGGCCATTTTCTTACCAGCTGCGGCGTTGGCATTATTGGTTTGGGCTATTACAGCAGTAAATGGCCTTGGTCCAATCCTGAGCCAGCCATCAAAGTTTCAGGACTCGTCGTCCTTTTTCAAATATTTTTTCCCCGCATTGACAGGCATGGTTGGTTTTTGGGCAACACTCTCACTGAATATCCCAGATTTCACCCGGTATGCCAAAAACCAGCGATCACAAACAAGAGGACAGGCAATTGGCTTACCTCCCTCCATGACATTATTTGCTTTCATCGGTGTGGTTGTTACTTCTGCCACCACTATAGTTTATGGAGAAACTATTTGGGATCCGGTAGTTCTTGCTTCAAAATTTGATAATAAACTGGCTGTTAGTTTTGCAATGATCGCCATTGTGCTCTCGACATTAGCAACAAACATCGCTGCGAATATTGTAAGCCCGGCCAATGATTTTTCAAACCTGGCCCCCAAAAAGATCAATTTCCGTTTGGGTGGTTATATAACAGGTGTGCTGGGGATACTCATATTTCCATGGAAGCTCATTGCCCTGCCTGATAATTATATTTTCACCTGGCTGGGTGGATACTCGGCATTGCTGGGCCCCATCGGGGCAATTATGATTGCCGATTATTTTTTTATCAGGAAACAAACATTAAACGCTGCTGACCTTTACAGGCATGGAGGCGAATACTATTACCGGAATGGTTTCAACACTGCAGCAATCATAGCTTTACTGGCTGGTATACTGCCAAATGTGCCCGGCTTTTTATTGCAGATAAAAGTCATCTCCTCCTCCGCCTTTCCGGGATGGATCTCCGATTTATATCATTATGCCTGGTTCGTTGGCTTTTTTATCAGCGGTTTTGTATATTGGTTATTAATGAAAAATAGAAATTATGTTGTATGATAAATTTTGAATGCTGAATGGCTTTGGCTAATTCAACATTCATCATTCAGCATTTAAAATAATAAAAAATGAGTATTCTAATAAAAAACGGAAGGATTGTTACAGCTACCGACGATTATGTGGCTGACATTCTCATCGAAGGAGAAACTGTAAAAGCTATCGGCAAAAATTTAGCTGTTAAAGCTGATAAGGAAATTGATGCTTCCGGCAAATTGGTTTTCCCCGGCGGCATCGACCCGCATGTACACTTGGATATGCCGTTCATGGGCACCTTCTCTTCGGATAATTATGAAACAGGAACAAGAGCAGCCTTGTACGGTGGTACTACAATGGTGATCGATTTTATTTTACAGAAACAAGGAAACAGTTTACGTTCAGCACTGGAAGAATGGAAAGGAAGGAGCGATAACAATTGTGTGGGTGATTATAGTTTCCACATGGCTGTTACAGACTTTAACGAGAATACAAAAAAGGAAATACAGGAAATGATCGAGAAAGAAGGCATCACTTCTTTCAAAACATTTATGGCGTATAAAGGCGCATTGATGATTGATGACAGGCAGATGATTGGGTTGATGCAGGAAGTAAAAAAACATGGCGGCCTGATTAATGTTCATGCCACCAATGGTGATATGATTGATTTTTTAATTGCCAAGCACCGGGCCGAAGGAAAACTCTCTCCGCTGTATCATTATTTATCACAACCAGAAGTAACCGAAGCCGAAGCCAGCGGACGATTTGCGGATATGGCGAACTATACAGGCTGCCCCGGCTATATTGTTCACCTTACTTGTGAAGGCGCATTGAATGCCGTTCGCAATGCAACCCGGAGAAACCAGAAAGTATTTGTGGAAACCTGTATTCAATATTTGATCATTGATGCTTCCTTATACGAAAGAGAAGACGGTGCCAAATGGGTGATGAGCCCACCCTTAAGAGAAAAGAAAGACCAGGCAACTTTATGGGCGGGCATCAACCAAGGCCTGGTGCAGGTGGTGGCGACAGACCACTGCCCTTTTAAATGGGAACAAAAATTAATGGGCAAAGATGATTTTTCTAAAATCCCCAATGGCCACCCGGCCATTGAAAACAGGATGGAGTTATTATACAGTGAAGGAGTAAACAAAGGAAAGATCACTTTGAACAAATATGTGGAAGTAGCTTGTACGAATCCTGCTAAAATATTCGGCATGTTCCCGAAAAAAGGAACGATAGCTGTTGGCAGTGATGCTGATATTGTCATCTTCGACCCAAACGAAAAACATGTACTATCGGCTAAAACACATCACATGAATGTTGATTATAGCGGATATGAAGGCTGGGAACTGACAGGAAAAGTGAAAACAGTTTTATTGAGAGGACAAGTAGCTATTGAAAATAATGAATGTAAAATTGAAAAAGGATATGGTAAATTTATAAAACGTTCGAAAGTAAGCCAGGTCATATAAATTATGTTGAATGCTGAATGATAAATGTTGAATAAACCCATTCAACATTCAACACACAACATTTAAAATAAATCAATAATGCCACGACTAATTAAATCAGGATTAATTCAATTAAGTCTTCCAAAGACCGAAGGTGAAGGAACCATTGCAGAAATCAAAGAAGCCATGGTGCAGAAGCACATCCCGTATATCGAAGAAGCAGGAAGAAAAGGTGTGCAGATACTCTGCTTCCAGGAAATATTCAATACACCGTACTTCTGCCCCGGCCAGGACAAAGCCTGGTACGAAAGTGCAGAAACTGTTCCCGGTCCTACCATTGAAAGGATGCAGGCCTATGCAAAGAAGTATAACATGGTTATCATCGTTCCAGTGTATGAAAAAGAACAGGCTGGTGTATTATATAATACTGCGGCTGTGATTGATGCCGACGGAACTTATTTAGGGAAGTACAGAAAAAATCATATTCCGCATACATCTGGCTTCTGGGAAAAATTTTTCTTCAAACCCGGTAACTTAGGTTACCCTGTTTTTCAAACAAAGTATGCTAAAGTGGGTGTGTACATCTGCTACGACCGGCATTTCCCTGATGGAGCAAGATGTTTGGGCTTGAATGGGGCTGAAATAGTTTATAATCCTTCCGCAACGGTAGCCGGCCTATCTCAATATTTATGGAAGCTGGAACAACCTGCTCATGCAGCAGCCAATGGATACTTTATGGGCTGCATCAACAGAGTGGGTGAAGAAAAACCCTGGAACCTCGGTAAATTTTACGGATCTTCTTATTTCGTTGATCCAAGAGGACAAATTTTTGCACAGGCATCAGAAGACAATGATGAATTATTAATTGCTGATTTTGATTTGGATATGATTGAACAGGTAAGAAGTGTGTGGCAGTTCTTCAGGGACAGAAGGCCGGAGACTTATGGTAAATTAGTAGAATTATAAACCTCGTCGACAGTTGAAAACTTCGACGGCGGTTAAATAAAAAAATATTTTATGGCTATTTCCACCAATAAGCTTTCCAAAGAACAATACGAAGCCAACTTCGCCGATATCCATCCTCCGTATGAAAATATTACGGCGGCCAAGGTGGATGCCAATCGTTGTTTGTTTTGTTATGATGCACCCTGCATGAAAAGTTGCCCCACCAGTATTGATGTGCCGAAATTCATTAAGCAGATCGCTACTGAAAATATTAAAGGTTCAGCAAAAACAATTTTCTCTTCCAATATTATGGGTGCAGGTTGCTCCAAAGTTTGCCCGGTAGAAAAATTATGCGAAGGGGCCTGTGTGTATAATCTGTTGGAAGAAGAACCCATCCCCATTGCCAAGCTCCAGCGATATAGTACGGAAATAGCCATGAAAGAAAATTGGCAGCTGTTTGAGCGGAAGCCCTCCCCTTTAGGGGCCGGGGGTGTGAGAAGGGTAGCGATCGTTGGTGCAGGCCCAGCAGGATTAAGTTGTGCTCACTCCTTATCAAAAGAAGGTATTGATGTTACGATCTATGAAAAAGAAAGCAAAGGCGGTGGCCTCATGACCTATGGCATTGCTGCCTATAAAGTAACACCGCAGTTTTGCGAAGACGAAGTGAATTATATTTTATCCATCGGTGGAATTGAGGTTAAATACAACCAGGAATTGGGCAAAGACATTACATTGTCACAGTTGAAAAAAGAATACGATGCGGTTTATCTCGGCATTGGTGTGGGTGTAGCCAGGCAATTAGAAATTCCTGGTGAAAAATTAGAAGGCGTGGTGGATGCCATCTCTTTTATTTATGATATAAGAAGCAAAGGATACAGTTCTGTTCCCGTTGGTGATAAAGTAGCCGTCATCGGTATGGGCATGACGGCCATTGATGCGGCCACGCAGGCCAAACGCCTTGGCGCAAAAGAAGTAACCATGGTCTATCGCCGTACCGAAAAAGAAAAACCCTGCACACAGCATGAACTGGATATTGCTATGCTGGATGGTTGTGAAGTAATCTGGCTCGCTGCCCCCAAAAAAATAAAAGGCTCCGGCGGAAAAGTAAAACAGCTTATCTGCAGTAAAATGACACTCGGTGAACCGGATGCTTCAGGGCGCCGCTCCCCTGTTGATACTGGTGAAGAATTTACATTGGAGGTTGACATGGTGATCAAAGCGGCGGGGCAAGTGCCGTTTGAAAAATTAATTAATAAATCAAGACTGGATAATAAGAACGGGAAGATTGTGATCAATGAAAACTGCGCCACCAATATCAAAGGCGTTTTCGCTGGTGGTGATGCGGTGAATGGTGGTAAAGAAGTGGTGGATGCGGTACAGGCAGGGAAGGATGGAGCTGCTGCTATTTTGAGTTATCTGAATATTTCACGCAAAGGCGCAAAGTAATTAAGGTGCAAAGTACTTTGCGTCTTTGCTCCTTGGCGACTTTGCAAGAAACAATAATAGTAAGTATGACAGAAAACGAAATAGCAAAAGAAGTTGTGGATTTGTGTTTCAAGATTCATACACAATACGGTCCGGGATTATTTGAATCAGTTTATGAAGAGATCTTTTGTTATGAATGGAGCAAAAAGAATATTTCCTATGTAAGACAGCATCCCATTCCATTGGTTCATGAAGAAATAAAAATGGATGCCGGCTTCAGGGCTGATGTGATCATTGAAAATAAAGTAGTGATTGAGCTAAAGTCAATTGAACAACTGGCACCTGTTCATTATAAACAGGTACAGACTTATTTAAAACTGACAGGATGCAAGCTTGGATTGCTTGTAAATTTCAATGTAGCTCTTATCAAAGATGGGATTCACAGGATAGTAAACAAATTGTGAGAATATCACGCAAAGACGCTAAGTATAGAAGCAAGACGCCAGGAATACCCTTTGCGCCTTGGCGTGAAAAAAATAAACCTTGCGCCTTGGCTCCTTTGCGCCTTTGCGAGAAATAAAAACCTTTGCGTCTTTGCCCCTTTGTGGCTTTGCGTGAAAAAAAAAATAAAATACTATGGCCGATATTACATCAAATTTTTTAGGAATAAAATCCCCCAACCCCTTTTGGTTAGCGTCAGCCCCTCCTACCGATAAAAAATACAATGTCCTCCGGGCATTCGAAGCCGGCTGGGGCGGCGTGGTTTGGAAAACATTGGGCAGCCAGGTAAAAAATGTTTCCTCAAGATATTCAGCAGTGGATTTTGGCGGACAAAGAGTAATGGGGTTTAATAATATTGAATTGATAAGTGACAGACCACTCGATATTAACCTGAAAGAAATTGCAGAGTGTGTAAAATTATTTCCCGACCGGGCCATGATCGTTTCGCTGATGGCCGACAACGATAAAAAAAGCTGGCATGAATTAATAAAGAAAGTAGAAGACACCGGCGCACATGGACTCGAAT
>JBGAQD010000065.1:0-1122 GCA_044220915.1 Chitinophagaceae bacterium | reverse complement strand
CGAACGAAATGTCATTCCGGCCTTGAGCCGGAATCTTTCGAAGCAGTATGATCACCGGAACATTTCGATTCCAAAAGACCCCGGATCGGGTCCGGGGTGACATTGTATCGCCGTAGACCCTTCGTTACTGAACTGTCATTCCAGGTTTGTCAAATGTGTAATTCAAAATCGCAACCAACCGAACGAAATGTCATTCCGGTCAATCGAACGAAATGTCATTCCGGCCTTGAGCCGGAATCTTTCGAAGCAATATAATCACCGGAACATTTCAATTCCAAAAGACCCCGGATCAGGTCCGGGGTGACATTGTATCACCGTAGACCTTTCGTTATTGAACGGTCATTCCCGGTTTATTGAATGCACAATTCAAAATCGTCACCAACCGAACGAAATGTCATTCCGGCCTTGAGCCGGAATCTTTCGGAGCAGTATATTCACCGAAACATTTCAATTCCAAAAGACCCCGGATCAGGTCTGGGGTGACATTGTTATCGCCGGAGACCTTTCGTTAATGAACCGTCATTCCAGGTTTGTCGAATGTTTAATTCAAAGTCGCAACCAACCGAACGAAATGTCATTCCGGCCTTGAGCCGGAATCTTTCGGAAAATTATTTCTTCCCCTATCACAAACCATGTTTCCTTTTTAATTTTAAAACATGGCCCGCATCGGATATTACTCAGTATATATTCTTTCAAATTTTACCCGTACCGTTTTTTATATCGGTGTAACCAATGATCTGGAAAAAAGAGTGTGGCAACATCGTAATGGAGAAGGAGGAGTGTTTACACAAAAGTATCATTGCCATGACCTCTTGTATTATGAAGATTATGCCGATGTTAATAATGCTATCGCAAGAGAAAAACAATTGAAGAATTGGCACCGGAAATGGAAGACGGACCTGATTACAAAAGAAAATCCTGGTATGATTGATCTGGCGAAAGACTGGTATTCTTAAAACTCCGGTCGAACAAAACATCATTCCCGGTTTATTGAATGCACAATTCAAAATCGTCACCAACCGAACGAAATGTCATTCCGGCCAATCGAACGAAATGTCATTCCGGCCTTGAGCCGGAATCTTTCGAAGCAGTATGATCACCGGAACATATCATTTCCAAAAG
>JBGAQD010000064.1:0-2500 GCA_044220915.1 Chitinophagaceae bacterium | reverse complement strand
GGCAGAGCGGTCGAATGCGGCGGTCTTGAAAACCGTTGACCCAAAAGGTCCGGGGGTTCGAATCCCTCTCTCTCCGCTGGATAACTAATCAAAAAGTATTAAATCCTTGCAAACTCAATGTGGGCAAGGGTTTTTTATTTTGGATACTCCCCAAATCATTCAAAATCCCTCAAAGAAAATGGTCTAAATCGAGACCTTTTTGCTTCACTTTTCAAGGTCTCGCTAAATCGCTGAAACCCTTTATCAGTCTGCATTTTGTGGATATTTCATTGATTGAAAATCCCAATATTTTTAGTAAATTTATAACCATAAATCAGACAAAAAATGAACAACGCAATGCACCTGTCTTTTCAGGTAAAATCTACAAAAAAGAACGAGTTTGGAAAGGCTCCTATCTATGCCAGGATCACCATTAATGAAGTAAGAACCGAGTTTTCCCTGAAACGATTTATTGAGCCGGATAAGTGGATAAACAAAGCCGGAATAGCAAAAGGAAATACCGAAGAAATCCGGGCTTTGAATGCTCACATTATGACAGTTCGTACTGCACTCTTCCAGCACTACAACCGGTTACTGGAAACAGGTAAAGCAATCACTGCTGATACAGTTAAAAATTCCTACTTCGGTATTACTGAGAAAAGTAAAACCATCATGGAGGTTTTTCAATATCACAACAGCCAGATGAAATCTTTAATCGGCAAGGAATATTCATTTGGCACACATGAACGTTATGCAACGGCGTTAAATCACACCAAAGAGTTTATTGAGTACAAGTATAACGTTTCCGACTATCCTATTAAACAAGTAAATCATGAGTTCGTTACCGAGTATGAATATTTTCTAAAAGCTGTCCGCAAGTGTTCACATAATACTGCCATTAAATACCTCACCAACTTCAAAAAGATAATGCGTATCTGTCTTGGCAATGGCTGGATAGATAAAGACCCTTTCATCAATTATCGTTTTCGTTTGAATGAAGTTGAAAGAGAAATTTTGCATGAGCATGAAATACAGTCTATCGCCGATAAAGAGTTTGCTACATCGAGATTAGAACAGGTAAGAGATGTATTTCTTTTCTGTTGCTTTACCGGCCTTGCTTACAGTGATGTAAAGAAGCTCACAAGGGACCATGTTATCATTGGTATTGATGGCGAAAGATGGATAAAAGTAAACCGTACAAAAACAGATACCCGTTCAAGTATTCCTATCCTGCCATCAGCCCAGGCAATTTTAGATAAGTATGCCAATCATCCTAAGTGCTGTGCAGATAAAACTTTGTTGCCCGTAAGTTCCAATCAAAAGATGAATGATTACTTAAAAGAAATTGCAGCCGTTTGTGAAATTGAAAAGAATATCACATTTCATATTGCCCGTCACTCATTCGCAACTACGGTAACGTTACAAAATGATGTACCAATAGAAAGTGTTTCAAAAATGTTAGGTCATAAATCAATCCGCACTACACAGCATTATGCAAAAGTGTTGGATAAAAAAGTAAGCAACGATATGGCGTTGCTGAAAGAGAAAATGAGTTTGCTTAACAAGACAACAAAAGCAAAAATTGCGTAGTCAATGCTAAATATTTTGTCTGAAACATCGGATTGTAGAATTTGATTGGAAATGCCTGATTTTATTGGTAAATAGTGAATATTGTGTGGATAAATGCTAAGGATATTAGCGTTAAAATTGGGTAAATTTGTCTTATCCTTATTAGAGAGGAATTGTTGTAACTAAATGATAAAAAACAATGCAGTTAGAATTAGTCACAAAGAAGGATTTTCAGGATTTAAAGGTAGAGCTTATTGATGAAATCAAAAAGTTTTTAAGCCCTGCAACAGAACAAAAAGAATGGTTAAAAAGCGCCGATGTAATGAACATGTTAGCTTGCTCACCTGGTACATTACAAAACCTTAGAGTGAATGGCACACTACCCTTTACTAAAATGGGTGGTACAATTTATTACTCCAGGCTGGACGTAATGAAAGTGCTTGAAGCCAATAAAAGAAACGCCGCTTAACCAGATGCTTTCAAACATTTAAGATTTAGCTCCTTCCCAGGAAGCCAACCTATGAAAAGCTAAATCACCTAAAACTTAATGATCACTATTTGTGCTTAGATGGCACACGGATATTGTTTGCTTAAACAAAACACATAAACCCAACTGCAATGAAAGAACTATTAGCGGACATTAATTATTTGAAAGATGAAACATTTTATCCCGGCGGCACTCGACATCGACGAGTTATTAAGGAGGCATCCTCCCTCACAGATTAAACAATACAAAAAGGATAGTTTAATCTACATCATTCACCTATTGACCTCAATCCAGGCTACCAATAAAGATCTGGACATAATTAACGGATTCGTTCCCATCTATTCCCCAATACTTCAGAAAAAAGTAAAAAATTACCGGGACTATCTCGACTACCTGATTAGATACGGTGTTATTCTCACAGATAATTGGTACATCAAAGGAGTAAAATCTAAGGGCTATAAATTC
>JBGAQD010000063.1:0-2978 GCA_044220915.1 Chitinophagaceae bacterium | reverse complement strand
AAGGCGGTTGTTAAAATAAGGCTTTACCTGATCAATGGCAGTGATGCGAACTATATATCGCCGGTTCAGCCGGAAAAACTCTTTTGCCTCCAGCACTTCTTCCAGTTTTTCCATGGTGTAATCCACTACATAACGGTTACCGGTTTTATCTACCAGGTAGACAATTTTATTATCCGCCTGAAAAAAAAATATATCAGCGGTATCAATAAAAAATAAACGCTGACCTACTTTTCCCAAAAACCTTTTCTTGCTGCCCTTTTCGTTGATGTGTGGAACCAATTGGCTGTAATCGGGCAGGCTGAATGAAGCCGCCATATTCCGGTATTTATTCAATGCGGCCGATAATGCTTCACTGGCTACCGGCTTTAATATATAATCTACACTGAACATTTTAAAAGCTTCCAGCGCATACTGATCGTAGGCTGTAGTAAACACTACGGGCCGGTTGTATTGAACCTGGTTGAAGATATCAAAACTGCGCCCATCTGATAAATGAATGTCCAGCAGCAGGAGATCCGGATGGGCATGCGTTTTCAGATATATCACTGTTTCTTCGACACTTTCGAGGCAGGCAGCCACTTCCACAGATGAATCATACTCTGAAAGCAAGGTTTTTAATCTTTCGGCAGCCAGTCGTTCATCCTCTACAACAATCACTTTCATATCGGTCAGTTTAAATGCAATAATGGAAGTATTACTTCAAAAGACTCTTCTGTTTTAGTGATGGTAATATCCTGTCCGCTAATAAGCTCATACCTTTTCCTGATGTTCTGTAGCCCGATCCGCCCGGAAGGTTCTGCTGCCTGCCGCAGTTGCAGGTTGTTCTTCACCACCAGTGTGTTGTTTCCATTTGTATGTATATCTATATGCAATGGCCTGTTACGGGAAACCACATTATGTTTAATGGCATTCTCAATGAGCATTTGTAAAGCTGCCGGCACCACATGATGGCTTTTATACTGTTCCCCTATGCTTATATCTATTTTCAAGCCATTATCAAATCGCTTTTGTAATAAGAAAATGTAAGGTTGGATAAAATCAAGTTCTGATTTAAGTTCTACCAGTTCTTTTTGCTGGTTGCTGAGTATATACCGGTACACTTTGGAAAATTCCTCAATAAACTTATTGGCCTCCGGGTTATTTTTTATTACCATCCCCGACAGGACATTCAGGTTGTTAAATAAAAAATGAGGATTAATCTGGCTTCTTATTAGTTCAAGTTCTGCCTGGGAACTGATACGGCGGAGTTCTTCAGCCTCCATCCATTTTTTTTGATACTCCCTGAAAAAAAAGAAAATAGTATTAACCAGATGAAATAATAAATTCACCAGGGTGACATAGATAATGTTAAGTTTTAATGGATTCAGGTTTTGCTGCCAGCTATAATCATGAAGAACATTGCCCACCAGGTAAACTATCAATAAAGCTGCCGATGCACCAATGATATTTCCTGCAACAAAAAAAGAACCAAGGTAACGGGCTTTGCTTTTTTCAGGGGATATTCTTTTACAGATAATGGGCTCTACCAGCCGGTTTCCTTCCCAGGTAAGGCCGGTTATAAGTAAAATGGTAAGAAGAGCATAGTACCACTCTGTTTCAATATCAAAGTAATGATACACATTACAAAGCTCAGTGCTTAAAAAAGTGTACAAGGAAAGCAATACTATAAAGAGGTATCTGTGGCGGTGGTTAAACATATCTAAAAATTAAATCGGTTCCGTCCCGGAACGGAACCGATACTCGTTTTACACAGGAGTTTTTATTTTACATCATTATGGTAATAACACTTTATCAATAACATGTATCACTCCATTGGTTGTTACTAAGTTTACACCGGTAATATTGGATGCCGAAGCATTTCCGTTTCCTTTTACTTTTGCTCCGCCGGTAAGGGTTATCAATACAGTACCTCCGCCTGCTGTCGATGCTGTGGAATTATTTACAAGGTCACTTGAAAACACCCGGGCACCAATAACATGGTACAACAAAATATTCTTTAAAGTGTTTGGATCTGCCGCATTAATAGAAGCAATGGTAGGAAACCCGGCATCAATAAACGCCTGGTTAGTAGGAGCAAACACAGTTAATGGACCAGCCGCTGATAAGGCGCCTGAGATGCTGGTGCCGCTTGCATCTGCCCTTAATACTGCTGCTACCAGGTAACTAAAATTAGGATTAGCCTGTGCCGTAGCCACAATATTACCAACTGGCGGTATCAACACGGCGTTAATGGCATGAATCACTCCATTAGAAGCATTAATATCGGCTGTTACCACACTGGTACCGTTGATAAATACGCCGGCAGCATTTTTTGTAACAAATGCCTTATTACCACCTGCTGTTGTTACTTCGGCATTGGGGCCTGATGGTACACTGCTGCTTGGAATCCTGCTGGTCAGCACATGATATTGCAGAATGGCCTGCAAAGTTGCTACAGGTGTTGAATTAATAGCTGTCTCAGTTAATCCGGCAGCCAGGAATGCATCATTTGTAGGCGCAAATACAGTAAGGTTGGGGGTATTATTCAGATAATCACCCAGCCCTGCCCTGACTACCGCTGTTTTTAACAGGCTGAAATTGGGGTTGGCCACCACCGTTTCAGTAATAGTGGGTGTTGGTGCCGGATCATCGTCTTTTTCACAGCTTGTAATGAAAAAAGGGAATGCGAATAGTAACAAGAGGCTTCTTGTGCTGATAAGATGTTTTAGTTTCATAATCGTTTAGGTTTTGTTTAATCAGATAACATCCCCTGAACCTATTTGGATACAGCAATTGGAGTGAGCCGGCTGAAAAAGAGTGTGAACCGTAGTGCAACCAGAGTAATTCTGTTGAAGACTTTTCGTAATAAAAAAGGCCGGGTTATTTTCCGGCCTTTGATTTAAAAATTCATCCTGCTATTCAATATTCCAGCTCATTTCACCCCCTTTCTCATCCTTTAGTGTAATACCTAGTTGAGCCAGCTGGTTTCTTATCTTATC
>JBGAQD010000062.1:0-3306 GCA_044220915.1 Chitinophagaceae bacterium | reverse complement strand
CCGTTGAATCTTCGTTGACGAAATTCGTCTCAGTTGAATTCAAGATCAATAATAATATACAGTTTCGGACAGCGCAGCCGAGGATCAACTATACGAATGCTTTCTGCAGCAGTTGCAACGATGTATTTAGTTACCTCACCACATTTTCGGCATCCCAGGATGAGGATAATACCTTCAGTTTTCTTATTTACAAATTATAGCGACTTAAAGTGCAGTCACAAACCCGTTCGGGGGATTTGCCCGTAATTGGACAACGCAAAGTCTGCTTAAGAATGAACGATTCGCCATTATCTTTTCGTAAATTAGAAGGAGCAAAGTTTTTTGAGTGATACAACAATTATCAATAGCAGGTACCGCAATAAAAAAGCATAATTATTTTGCTATGCTAAAGCAGATTATTATGTGCTGCTTTCTGTTAGCAATAAACACGACTTCTCTAAAAGCCCAGGTCGATGAAAAGATAACGACTGCTACATTGCCTGCAGAGTATAAGCTGTTAAAGAATGATATAGCTAAAATGGAATTCCTGGTGAAAGCTATTGCTGATTCTCTTGATGAGGCACAGCTTACGCCTGTGCTTGCATGGGCAAGGCTGGGCCTGCAAATGGCGGAAAAAAATAAAGTGGATACGCTGAAAGGGATATTTCTTTATGATATTGGCAAAGCGTTCACTTATAAGTATAATAAATATGACAGCGCCATATTTTATTATAAACAGGTAATTCCTTTTTTTCCGGATAAACTCAGTAAATACCATGTTTTTTCTCTCCGGGAAATAATGGACAGGTATTCTGATTTGGGCAACAGGGATTCTTCCTTTGTTTACATGGAAATGCTTAAAGCCCTGGTTGATACAATGCCGGATTCCTCTCCCCGGAAAATCGCCTTGTCACAAAATATTGCAGTGGTTTACCAGGGTTTTGGTATGTATAGGACAGCTATCCGGTATTACCACATAGCAATAAACGGTAACCGTCAGAATAATAATTCCCGGGGCCTTGGGCTTGCATTGGCCAACCTGGGTGAACTTTATAGCCAGATGGATGACTACGAAAAAGCGATTCTTAATTCAAAAGAAGCGCTTCAGAACCTAGCTGATGTAAATATGCCGTATATGCAAACGGCATCCAACATCGCAGATTATTATGTCACACTTGGGCAATTTGATTCTGCATTTCATTATTTAAAACTATCAAACGATGTTGTAGAGAAAACAAATGATGCTGAAACCAGGATTAGTAATCAATCTGTTCTGGCAAGAATTTACATTGGTCAAATGCAATATGCAAAGGCCAAAGCAATTCTGGATGAAACCATATCCTCGCTGGCCGCTACCGATAACAACTGGACATTATGCAGGGTCCTGCTTAATTATGCAGAGCTGGATACAAGTCTTGGTCATTACAATAAAGCGAAAGCACATCTTGAGCAGGTGTTACAGATCTCAAGTGAAAACGACTTCAGACCTTTCCGTGTTCAGGCTTTACAAAAAATGTCAATGGTGCATTCAGCTACAGGGAATTACAGGTCTGCTCTTCAATATCACACAATGTATATTGAACTAAAAGACTCTATTGCTACCAGCAGATCGAAAGCTGACCTGAACGATTTGGAAGTAAGCTACGAGACATTACAAAAAGAGCAGGAGATAGGTCTTCTGAAAAAGGATAACGATATTAAAGACCTCCAGGTAAAAAATGCCCGTCGTATGAAAGTTTTTTATCTGCTGCTTTCAGTATTCCTGGGATTATTGTTTTTTATTATTTACTACCAGCGAAACAAACGAAATAAGATACAGGAACAAAAGATACGGGCAGAGCTGGAGACCCAGATACTGCGTTCACAAATGAATCCTCATTTTATTTTCAACAGCCTTAACAGTATTGAGAACTTTATTATGCAAAATGAAAAAAGACTTGCATCCGATTACCTCAATAAATTTTCCCGACTGATACGAAGTATTCTTGACAGCAGCAGAGATGAGTTGGTGCCATTGGTAAAAGACATGGAATCCTTAAAACTCTACACTGATCTGGAACAGCTGCGGTTTCAAAATAAATTTATTTGCCGTATGCATACCGACCCGCAGTTAACACAGGGTGATTATGTGGTGCCTTCTCTTTTGATTCAGCCGTATGTGGAAAATGCAATTGTTCATGGTATTGCACACAGTCATAAAGAACAACTGGAACTTACCGTTACAGCTGTATTGCAGGATAACCACATTAAGTATATTATTCAGGATAATGGAATTGGAAGGGCAAAAGCAAGTGAGTATAACAGGGAAAATAAGCCCGGGCATAAAAGCATTGGTTTGCAGATAACTGCCGAAAGGATAGCCCATTTTAACCGGGAGGAGCAGACCAATGCAGTAAAAGTAATTGATCTTTACACTGACGATCATGAACCGTGCGGCACCCGGGTAGAAGTACTTTTAAAAGCGGTCTGAATGGAAAAAATAAGAACAATATTGGTGGACGATGAAAGAAGCAGCCTGCAAAACCTTCACCAGAAACTCACAGAATTTTGTCCTGATGTACTGGTGATCGGGACGGTTGAAAAACCTGAAGATGCTATACTTCTCATCCGACAGCATAAGCCGGATGTGATTTTTTTAGATATTGAAATGCCACGGATGAGTGGATTGCGGATGCTGAATGAACTGACTGATTACACAGGGGAAATTATTTTTACAACAGCCTATAACCATTATGCTGTAGATGCTATACGGATGAGTGCATTTGACTACCTGGTAAAACCTGTATCCATCTCTGATCTGCAAAATGCCATTGCAAGGCTGGTGAAATCGAAACAAAGCGAAACAAAGGAAAGGCTGGACATTCTCCGGCAGTCATTCTCTGAACAGAAAAGCCAGGAAGATAAGATTGCCGTACCTACCAGCGATGGATTGGAATTTTTACAGATAAAAAATATCATCCATATTGAATCCAGTTCTAATTATTCAAAAATTTTCCTTGACAATGGAAAGTCAATGCTTGTTACCCGGCTTTTGAAAGACTTTGAAGATATCCTGACGCCTTACCGTTTCTTCCGGGTGCACAATTCGCACCTTATCAACTTGAATTTTATACAGAAATATATCCGTGGGGAAGGAGGGCAGGTTGTTCTTCAAAATGGGGATGTGGTGGATGTAGCCCGCCGGAAGAAAGAAGAGTTTTTGAGGCTGATCACAAACTAAAAACCCGTTCTGCCGGGGCTGAACGGGTTTTGTTGACCCATAAGGATTCGAACCTTAAATGACTGAACCAAAATCAGTAGTGTTACCATTACACCATGGGTCAATCC
>JBGAQD010000061.1:0-3886 GCA_044220915.1 Chitinophagaceae bacterium | reverse complement strand
ATAGAGGGAATGCAGATTATTATGATGTATATGATATAGCTGTGCAGATAGTACTACTTATAACAATCAGCGTTCCGTTATAAAAAAATATTAAACGACCATCATGGACCAACAACTATCAGCAGGTACAGCCCCGGTAGCTTCCGCCGACCGTATCAAAAGCATTGATACCATCCGCGGTGTGGCCCTGCTGGGCATATTGCTGATGAACATTCCCGGCTTTGGCATTAACTGGGATTTCTGGTATCCGCTTGTGAATGGTCCCCGCCGCGGCAGCGATTATTATACGTTTGCTACGGTCTTTACTTTATTCGAAGGAACGATGCGGGGTTTATTCTCCATGCTCTTTGGCGCCGGTATGGTATTGTTCATGATGAATAAAAGAGAAGTGCCGGGTATGCCCACGGTGGCGGAATATTATTACCGCCGTTTATTATGGCTGGTGCTGTTTGGTTTGTTCAACTGTTTTGTATTGCTGTGGGGTGGTGATATACTTTTCTTTTATGGTCTTGCCGGTATGGTCTTATTTGCTTTCCGCAAACTGAAGCCCAAATACCTGCTGATGATCGCTTTGTTTTGCGTGGCGGTCGCCATGGTGAAAAGGCAATGGAACTGGGACGAGTTCCGGGATAAACGTAAAGCTTATGTGGAGGCAATGGAGGCGAAAAAAGAAAAGAAAGAACTGACTGAAGAACAGCAGGGGGCCATTGCTTTCTGGACAGACGTGGAAAAAAATCAAAAGCCGGATACAGCGGTGATGAATGAGAACTACCGCAAGATGCAGTCGGGCTATGCCACCATCTTTACCTATTTTATTCCGCGGAATGTGGGGTTTGAAGTGTCATATATGTATAATGATCCGTGGGACCTTTTCTGTATGATGTTTCTCGGGATGGCCTTGTTTGGCTGGGGTTTCTTCAGTAATAAACTAAAAACCTCCACCTATGCCATGTGGATGCTGATCGGTTATGGCATCGGTATACCGGTGGCCTGGCTCATCTTTGATAAATACTGGATGGGCTTTGGCAACCCCGGCATATATACGGACCGTTGGCGGACATCGCATGATGTGTTTGCCGAATTCCGCCGCATACCCCTGGCGATCGGGCATGCCAGTTTGATCATGCTCATCTTCCGCAGCGGTGCTGTTAAATGGCTGATGAAGGCACTGGCCAATGTGGGGCAGATGGCTTTTACGAATTATTTAATGCAGAGCATTATCTGTACGCTTTTCTTTTACGGCTATGGGTTCGGGTATTATAACAAGCTGCGGTTTCACCAGCTCTATTATGTGGTGGGTGCTGTGTGGGTGTTCCAGCTTATCTTCTCTTCCATCTGGATGAAATATTTCCGGTTTGGACCCTTTGAATGGGTGTGGCGTTCGCTGACCTATTGGAAGAAGCAACCGATGAGGAAGTAATGATTAGTACAGGAACGAAATGTCATTCCGGCCTTGAGCCGGAATCTTTCGGATCGTAAAAAATCATTTTATAATTATCGGTTTCGAGTTGTAATGAAAATATCTATTTAATCCGTCTCCTTCACAACTCTCCTCACTATGGTGTCCGCCATCTGGAAAGCCTTAGGAAACCGGTATAATTCTTTCAGCAGGGTGGCAAGCCGTGGCAGATTCTCTGTTAAATAAACAGTATGGTCTTCCCCTGCTTTTTCATCAGCAGGAGTAAAAAACCGGTATCCCTTTACCTTCAGCCAGCTTTTGGTAAAATGGCTGTCCATCATCTGCACAATGATAGTATCAGCTGTAAGCTTATTGATTTTTAAGTAAGTTGTTATTGTTAGTGTGTTGAATTCATGTGCCTTCCAGCTATTCCAGCTATACACTTCTGCATAGGGCTTGCCGCCAGTGGCCATAAAGTTTATATCAAATGATGTGCTGCCGCTGTCACGGGATGCAGCCGTATCAATAAGTGTCACGGAATACAAATCCAATCCATTCATGCCATTGGTGATATTAATATCAATATTATGCTCCATCCCTGTCCAGTAGCCGGAAATATTGGGAAGGAGAATCGCTGTTACCCCGATACGGGCCCGGCTGCTGTCATGCAGCATGGAAAAATTATTGACTGAAAACACCTCAGGGGCTTTGTCGCAACCTGTTAGTACAAGACACAGCAACAATAAAGAGGTAATGATGGGCATAGCCTTTTTCATACCACTCGTTTTTCTCAAGGTACGCTGTAGAGAAGGTCTTTGGTTATGATTGGCTGCAAAGAAGCGGATGATTGTTATCATCTCTGACCAAACAAACGGAATGTCATTCCGGGCTGTCATCCCGGACTACGATCCGGGACCGGAATCTTTCAAAGCAGTGCTAATTCCTGTATCAACCAAAAAAATTATTCCTGTCCCGCCCCGTATGCGATCGCAAAAATGATAAAGGCCAGCAGGAACACTCCAAGAATGATCAGCAGTATCTTGAGCCAGCCCTTCATTTTTTTGCGGGACGAAAAATATTCGCCTGCAGTGATGACCGGGTTCTTTCGTACGGCTTTTTTCATGGAGGAACGGAGGAAGCCGAAGGCGATGCGTTGTTCCAGGTTCAGGTGTTTGCCGGTAACGGCACTAAACTCCCGGGGGGAGAGTTGTAAAAACTCCCGCAGGGGCATATTATATAGCGAAGCGGGTAATACAGGTGTGGGTTTAATAACGGCAGCCCGTGATGACTGGAAACAGAAGAGGGAGCATACGGCCAGCAGGATAACTGATCTTTTCATACAACAGGTTTTGGTTAATGGGTAAGAAAATTACAAAAAACTATGTGTCCGGGGCCTTGTTTTTATTGCATAATTCCAGGCTGTCATCCCGGACTACGATCCGGGACCGGAATCTTTCGAGACGATATTACTCACCCGAAAATGAATCACGGCCTGCAGCCGCCTTATAAACGCATCATCGATATTGTTCTTACTATTCGTGGCAAAGATCAGCACCCCTTTATAGGCTTCTATCCGTTGCAGCAGCCAGGCAGTGTCGATATTCGCATAGCGGTCATGTGCATCCTTTACCCCTGTTCGTTTACCAAACAATGCATCCGCCTCATCAAAAAAAAGGATCCCGTTTTTTTGCGTTGCCTTGGTAAACAACCGTTCCAGGTTCTTTTCTGTTTCGCCGATATATTTTGATACAAGGCCTGTAAGATCGACCCGGTAAACAGGCATCCCATTGTCTTTACCAAGCAGGGTGGCCGATATTGTTTTACCGGTGCCGGGAGGACCATGAAACAATACTTTGAGGCCCCGTTTTATCCGGCGGCTTGTTTTTTCCGCCACAGGGGTTGTTGTGGTAAACAGTTGTATTTGCAATGATAGTTCCTGCAGGGCTTTTCGGGTATCCGCCGGCAGCGCCATATCCTCCCACGACAGGCGGGTGCTGAGTGCTGTGATAAAAGGGGAAAACATAATACAACAAGGTAAAACTATTTCAGGGCTTCTTTTTCCTCCACACTCACCAGCTCCACCGCTTCCTTCCTTCCCTTTAATGCCACCGTACCCAGCGGCACCGTCACAAACTGTTCATCAAACCCATCCACTTCGGTAAACCCCTTGCTCAGCAACAAACTCTTATGATAGGTATTACAGAGGCCCTGTATCCTTGCAGCCGTATTGATCGTATCACCATGATAAGCGATATCCCGTTTTATCTCGCCGATCTCCACGGCGGTGATCTTTCCGCCGTGCAAGCCGGCTTTAAAAAAAGGCAGGCGGCCATATTGTGTTTCATAATACCCGGCCCGTTTAGCAAACTGTTCGCTGCAGGCAAAATAAAAACGGATGCAGGCAAGGTCTTCCAATCCTTCGGCCATGCGCCAGCTCAGTACAATTTCATCACCCACATATTGATAGATCTCTGCATTATGTTTCGC
>JBGAQD010000060.1:0-5223 GCA_044220915.1 Chitinophagaceae bacterium | reverse complement strand
CTGAATAAGTAATAATAGTTACTACAAGACCAACAACGCCACCGATGATGGCTCCTTCCAATACTGTCATAATTTCTTTTTTGAAAAGTTACAAACTATTTTTTAAAGCCCTGCCGGCTCTTATACCAAGATGTTTTTCATTTTCCACCGTCAGCACACCATTTACTATCACAAAATGAAAACCTTTTGAATAAGCATGCGGTTTTTCAAAAGTGGAAATATCCTGCACTTCTTTTTCATCAAAGACGACAATGTCAGCAGCCATGCCTTCTTTTAAAAGACCCCTGTCTTTCAACTGAAATTTTTGAGCAGGCAATGAGGTCATTCTCCTTATTGCCTCTTCAAGTGAAATTACTTTTTCTTCCCGCACATACTTGGCCAGCACCCTTGCATTGGTGCCATAACCCCTCGGGTGTGGTACGCCGGCACCCAGCAATCGTATACTTGCATCACTGGCAAACATGTTGAATGGGTATTTCATAATGAACTTTACATCTTCTTCACTCATTCCATGGAAAACGGCGCTGGCACCACCATTCATCATGATGTCCATCACGGTTTCTGCTTCAAACCGGGCTTTGTGTTTTCTTCCTTTAACAAGATTGATCTGTTCAATGCTTTTTCCATTGTAAGAGCTGTCAGCCGGATAGCTGGCAACCACGGCATAACTAAGGTGTTTCAGTTTTCTCTTTTTCAGTCTCGCCAGGATGTGATTGATTACCTGCTTTCTTATTTCAGGTCTTTGCAATCTTGCTTTGATGGAATCCTGTCCGTCTGCCAGCACTTCATCCGGTATCAGTGTGCTGATGGATGTGCTACTGGCGGTATAAGGGTATTGGTCGATCGTTACTTCAATACCTTCTTTTCTTGCGGCTTCGATCATGGGTACCGTTTCTTTGCTTCGTCCCCAGTTATGCTGGCCGCTGAGTTTGAAATGGGATATCTCTACCGGGATCTTTGCTTCCCTGCCAATTGTCAATGCTTCATTGATAGCATAAGTAACACTATCGCCTTCGTCTCTCATATGCGTTGCATACACACCATCGTACTTTGCGGCAATTTTAGCCAGGGCTACTATTTCGGGAGTTGTGGTATATGTGCCGGGTATATAAATAAGCCCGGTTGATAAACCAACGGCTCCATCCTTCATAGCTTTTTCAACAAGATCTTCCATTTGCTTCATCTCCCCGGGAGTGGCATCCCGGTTGGCCCGGCCCATCACGGCTTTGCGTACATCATTATGGCCAATAAGTGTGGCGACATTAATAGAAAGTTTGAGAGAATCAATCCAGTTAAGATATTTCCCAATGTCAACATTAGAAGAGCCGCAGTTGCCGGTAACGCAGGTAGTAACTCCGTCTAAAATAAAGTTAGTGGCATTGGGGTCTTTTTTTTCGTCATCTTCAAGGTGTGTGTGTACATCAATAAAACCGGGAGCAATGATCAATCCTTTTGCATCAATGGTTTTTTTCGCAGATAAGTTTACATCACGGCCGATCTTAATGATTTTTCCGTTTTTGACAGCTATATTTCCATAATACCAATTATTGCCGGTGCCGTCAATGATCTTTCCGTTAGTGATAAGTATATCACAGTCCTGTGCGGAAAGAGTAAGAGGAAATAATAAAAGAAATATCCATTTCATGCCGTCAAGTTACAGAATAATGAAAAACGTAGCTTGTTAATTATATTAATTGACCTCCTGCGTTATTGTTGCTTCTTTTTATCATTGGCTGCCATTTTTTATAAGTAGCACTTCGCCACAGCCATTCCAGCGGACCGTAATTAAAATATCTTAGCCAGATAGTGCTCAGGATTATTTGTATGCAGAATACAATTATTCCAAATAGGGTATAATAGACCGGGCCCACCTGCCCCATGTAGCCCAACCCGGCACCAAGGAATACAAAATTACCTATCAATGATTGCATGAAGTAGTTGCTGAATGCCATTTTACCAACCGGCGCCAACAAGGATAATATTTTTTTACCAGCAGTTGTTTTAAAGCTCAGCATAAACAAACCAACATAGGCCATGGCCAGCGGCACTACACCCAGTGCATAAAAAATAGTTTGGTACATGCCTTTTTCTTTTAATCCGAAATAATCCTGGTTAAAATAAGTCATATACCGGGCCAGGTAAAAATTAGCCGGCAAACCAATTATTAATCCGACGCCAATAACCCAATACAGTAGTTTTTTATGCTGCAGGATGTTTTTATAAAAATCTGAACGGCCAACCACATAGCCAATAAGAAACATGCCCAACACTTTGGGTACCCGGCTTACAAAGAATAAATAACCATAGCGATAAAAAAAGCCAGCCATATTTGCTTTAAGTACATCCCACCAGTTCTGATTCTTTATTAAGGCAATATACTCTTCTTCGCTTTTTATATTCTTCAATGCAGGATTAAGCTGTACATCAGCCCAATTACCGGTATCAAATAATTTTTGCGCCGGGTAGTTTAAATCATGGAATGACATTTTCAGGCCGTATAATAAAACGGGTGAAAGAACAAGGATGACCCCGGTTATCAGCAATGTTTTATTGGAGAACTTTCTTAAGGGCAACAATATAAAACCCAGCATGGCATAAAAGAAAACAATATCACCGGGCCATATCAGTAAATGAACAGCACCCAGCAAAAGCATAAAGAACAACCGCCTTCTTACTGTCGGTGCAGCATTGATGCCTTTTTGTTCTGCCCTTTTAAACTGCAGGGCAATGCCCCAACCGAACAACAGACTGAAAATAGAATAGAACTTTCCTTCAATGAACATGTGATGCAGGAAACTCATTTTATGATCCAGCTCCGGGAGCAAGTAAGGACCCGTGGCATGTGCCTGCTCATTATACCAGCTAAATCCGCTGCCAAGATTGGCAATAAAAATTCCGAGGATGGCAAATCCACGGAGTACATCCATAAATATCTCTCTTTCCTTGGTTTGAACAGGAGCTAAGGTCTGCATGATTGGTTGGTTTAGTGTTTAGTAGCATTCTTAGGGTGGGGGACGAAAGAGTAAAGGAAGTTACTGATTGTAATTGATATTCCTTATCACGGCAGCATTTCTTAGTCTATACGAATGTGATTAATATCACAAGGCGTCATACAGGCATCTGTTTACCTTTATGCTCCGATGAATAAAGGAGTAAAGCTGGCCATTGTTTGTTTGCTATGTGCAGGCCTGGTTACATTACTGGTTTTGATATTTACTTAAAACTAAAACACAACATATGAAAAAGAACATGGGCAATGCTGACCGTATCATCAGGGTGCTGTTGGCAGCTGTATTTGCTTACCTGTATTTCAGCGGCACTGTAACAGGGATACCCGGAATAGTGCTGGTAGTATTGGGTGGAGTTTTTGTGTTAACCAGCCTGGTAAGTTTTTGCCCGTTGTATACATTGGTGGGTTTAAACACCTGCCCACGGAAACAGTAATAACGGAAAATTCTTTGCTCCAAAGGGGAGATAAAAAAAATGAAAGGCGGAGCTATGTGCTTTCCCGCCTTTTTATATTAATCAATCTTCTTTACTCCCCTTTTCTCCCACAAACCAATGTTCTTTGTTTTTAAACAAAACATTGAAAGTAGTGAGGGAGCCATAGCACCGGGTGATATACTGCTGAATGTTTACTTTCTCTTCATCAGTAAGCGTTTTATTGCTGTTAATGTTTTGTTCCAGCACCCGCAGCCGGTCCCGCAGCATTACGATCTTATGAAAGAAATCATCAATAGGAATTTCTTTCGGTTTTAAACTTTTGTCGGCCGGTTGCAACAGCATTATTCCTTTTATCCATTTATCGCCAAGGGGCACATTTTCGGTAATACCACCCCAAAGCCGAAGAATTTTCAGCAATGACTTCTCCACTTCGCTGCTGGTCTCTATTTCTGCACTTACATTCTCCGGGATGATCTCATCCAGTTTTTCATCTGTTTTGTCGATCTCTTTGATGCCATGATTAATGAACGAGATGATATAGGTGGCGTACTTTATTGCCACGATCACGCCGGGGCCGTACAAAGTATGTTGTAAACGGGTGCCGGGGCCGAGGGTTGTTTGTTCCATAATAGTTTATTTAAGGTGATATTCTTTTTTAAGCAGCGAAATGAGATGACTGGCTTTTTCCTTCAATTCTTTTGCCTGGCGCCGCAGCGTTTTGTTGAATGCAATAAGCATGTGAATGCGGTAGTTCAGGCGAAATACAGCATCTTCTGTTTTTCGGAAAGGAGGGTCATAATCCGGTATGGATACATTATTGTCTTCGTCCCGCATGGCATCCAGTACACGGCCATCAAATACTGCTTCTGCAATATTGCGGTAAGAATCCATCATCTCCTCTTCATCAAGGTTGCCCCATACATAAGCCCGGTTCACTACATCATAGGCAATAATGCTGTCGCTGACGGCAGCTTTGCGGATGAGCCGCAGGTTACCGCCATTTTTCAGTTGCTGCATGGTGCCATCTGCGGGTGTAAAACGAAATGCTACGCCACGGGTGGCATAGGAATTAAAATAATAAATAGAGCGGCCATATGTTTCGGCATCAGGTTTATTGAGCAGTACCATAAACGAATCAAGCATGACTGCCCGTTCATTACGCAGATTGATAATTGTACCCAGCCGGGTTGTATCAGCCGAAAGGTCGCTGATAAGTGAACGGATGAATTTTTTTTCCCGTTGATGCTCAACGATGTGTTCTCTTTTATTTTCCGCCAGAAAACCGCAGAACACGGCCAGGAACAACATTAAAAATTCCCAGAAATAATGAGTCCATTTTTTTCGGGCAGTATGAGAATGTGCATGTACTTCCATTGCTTGGTCATTTTTTCAAATACTTATACAGAAAGGCACAAAGAAATCCAACCACCACATAGATTACAAACCGGATAAACCGGCCTCTCCAGGTGGTATTATCACCAAACATGGTATATATTTTTTACAAGTTACTTATTTCCTATCCAGTTCCTCAATTGTCTTCTTCGCTGCAGCCAGCCGTATAGCTTTATTCTTCTCCACCAATTTATGTGTAGCCCATTTTTCTAATTTATGATGTAATGGTACAAGTAATGCAGCAATGCAAACCAATGCCAGCAACATCAGCACAGGGGAGTGATGGGTGATGCGTTCTAAAAAAGGATGGAGCAATAAGTTTAAAAATTCAAATACCAATAACAAAGCCACCACGCCGAGAAACTGAATCAGTTTTGTATTGGTGAT
>JBGAQD010000005.1:0-166373 GCA_044220915.1 Chitinophagaceae bacterium | reverse complement strand
CTTTATATTTTTCTATTTGTGCTGCCGTGGCGGGAATAATCAGGTCAATCCGGTTTTCGGTGTGGGCCAGCAGGCGAACATTTACCGGCACTTTATTTTCCCTGGCATATTGCAATACCTCAAAATTTTGTCTGCCACGATCGCTGCCGGTGCTGAATTCAAACACCAGCGGGGTTTCATAAAACCAGGCTTCGGCATTGCTGCTATCCTGGGTGTAATACACATTGGCTACAGAAAGCAGCCGGTCGGTTGGCGCAGGTTGTATCGTTTCTTTCGTTGGTTCGTTTGTTGCGGTTTTATTTTTCTGGCAGGATGATAAACCCACGAAAGTGAGGAGCAGAAGGGCGGTAAAAATCCGTATGGATGTCACCCGGTGTAAAAATGTTGCGGACATTTTGGCTGTTTAAAATGATGAATAAGGTTACAATACTGATTGTTGCTACTGGTCAGGCCCTGCCATCTTTCCTGTTCATCTGAAACGATGACCCAAAGTGGTTGAATGAATTTCGAAAATAAGCCTTGCTAACGGGGTAAAAAATACCACAATCGGGGGATAGAAGAGCCCTGTCCGGCTTCCCTGCTGGGTCTTCTGCCGGGGGCAAAATGGTAATAAAGTAGTTGCACTCATCAGCTTTACGTATAAACCAGTTACAGCAAAACTGAACTCCAAACACTATGCAGGAACCTACACAGATTGGTTTAGCGGTATACCGTACGTATTAAAAGGAGATGATGTGGTTACACTGGAGGGTTGGGGATGGTTGGTGCTGGTGAAGTGATGGTTTAAGTAAATACCCGGATTGGAAGAGTGGATTGTCCTAACGACAATACAAAATGTATAACATCAATTCATTAGTTTTCAATGCTCGTTTTTTTGAAAGGTCTGCCTTATATTATAAATTTATGTGTTAGCAGCAACTTTAATGAGACTCTCGTTTATTTCTAAATATTTACTTCTTGCAATCCTGGCTGGTTGCAATAATCCCAATGACATAAGTAACGAATGGGAATCCTCGCTGCCTATTGACCCAAAAGAATTGCATGCAAAGCAGGGAGATAATTATTTGTTTCAGGACTCTCTTAACAGATATTTTATAGGAACAATTATGAACTTTCATAAATCGAAAGATGGTATACGATACGCCATATGTTTTAACAATTACTATGATTCTATATTAGCAAACAATATTTCATGTGATAGTCTACGCTTTTGTGGTCGAAAAGTAATGTATTCGACTCCAGAACAATATACGATTGGATTTGATATTATATGGGTCAGAGATACCGTTATTGATAAACACAAAACACATTTTGTATGTAACATTGATTTGACACCTGTTAAAAACATTGATATTTCTGCTGAAGGGAATGCCATGAACTTCAGGGATTTTTGTTACAATTTTCATTTATCAAGAAACGACCGACAACTACCACCAGACAATTATTGGGACATGACTAAGGAACATTTAAGAACCGATGAATATTTTACAATAAAGCAAATATCTGACTGGTATAAAAACTTTAAACCCAAATAAAGCTGCTGCTAACAGCCAGTTTTTCTTCAGCAGGGGGCGACGAATAAATCCTCATCGGCAGTACTACTATCAGCTACATATCCGGCTGACCGAACACGGATGAACAATAGAATATGTTTTCAACTTTTGTAACTTCGGTCGGCTGCAGTTCCGGGCTGAACGTTTTCCAAATGCCCTGCCGAACGCAAAGCTGTAGCCGTTAGCTGCAATGCTTTGGGACACTGCTAACTTGAAACATTCTGGATAAAACGAACAGACAAAAAACTAAATTTGTAAGGCAATCAGACATATTGAAAGATGGCTTTTAAGAACAAACAAATTAGTAACCCAAAAACGGGACAGGACATAAAGTTTCTTCAGACAGCAAAGGATACTGACGGAAAACTTTTAGAGATGGAGGCAACATATAACTCACACTCCAAAGAACCCGCTGCACATTATCATCCTTTCCAGGTTGAGGACTTTACGGTTTTATCAGGACAACTGACGGTGCGTATGGACGAACACCTAAAAGTTTTAAAGCAAGGCGACACTTTGCATATTCCTATCAACAAAGTGCATTCAATGTGGAACGACACAGATGAAAAGACAATTGTAAATTGGAAAATTCAGCCGGCAATGGACACTGACAACTTATTAGAAACTGCAACGGGGCTTGCCATTGACGGTAAGACAAATAACGATGGAATGCCAAACATTTTACAAGTTGCTTTGATGGCAAATAAATATTCCGATGTGTTCCGGCTTGCTAGCCCACCTTTTGCAGTTCAAAAAATTCTGTTCATTATCCTGACACCGTTTTCCTATTTGTTCGGCTACAGACCGACTTACAAAAAATACCTTGACTAATAAACATTGGCTCGGACTTCGGGCTTGACGGCTTCAGATGAACAGTAGCACATGCAGCTAACATGAACAGTGTAAAAACCAACCTGGTTTTAACTAAAAAGGTCTAACCATCCCAACCAACCATCCTGTTTGCTCAAATTATATTTGGCTTTTATTGTTAACTTCAACTTCAGTTTTTCAATAGGCTTCAGTTGCAGGGCAGCCGTAACACAGTATGCCAGCACAGCAGCAAGCCCTGACCATTACCTGCAAGCTTATATGACCACTCCAATGGACAAACCTATCTTAACATATTCGGAACTTTGGGACTTAGTAAATATTGACACAAAAGACCATAAACTAAAAGACATAGCAATTTTATTTTTAGCGGCAATGAATGATTGGCAGACAATGAACCAAGAAAGAATTGCAGAATTCATAAAAGAAGTTAAAAGCTATTTCGGCACTCCTTTGACAATTCAAAAGTTGAATAACACAAGTTTCGACGGGCAAAATGCTTGGCAGTTAGAAGCAGGAAGTTCTATCGTCAAAGTAATAGATGTGTCCACAAAGTTTTATAACCAACCAGACTTTGATAAAATCGTAGAAAATATTTTGAATTATTACAGTTCTTTGTTGACACAAGAAAATAATATTGACAAATGTTAGACAAAGACTTTTAACTAAAGGGATCTAACCACCCCAACCAACCATCCTGTTTGCCCAAATTCTATTTTACTTTTAGTTGTTAACTTCAGTTTTTTAATCGGCTTCAGTTGCCGGGCAGATAGTTAAAAAATACCAGCCCTGCGGCAAGCCTCTAACGTTGGCTGCAATATTATTCCTACCGTGAATTCATAATATATCTACAGTGACGATTGAAGAAATTGAAAATATCTTAACAAGTTGGGGTGACTCCTTCACGAATAAACAAAAGCGATATATTCATTTCTACTCATTGAGAAACTTTGTTTTTCATTTCAAAAATCTTCCTCATGGAAAGTTGCAAGAAACAGTTTTAAGTCAGCTAAACGAATATGTACGAGAAATCGAAGAACACAATTTATTTCTGACAAGTAGAGAAAGTTATGCCCTGGCAACGAGACATATGAATCAGCTTTCAGACATTTATTCATCGCATTTGAATTTTAAGAGTATTATGGAGTTTAAATTTGTGATTCTGTTTTCAATTATCGGGGACGGAATCTTGTATTTACTTCTTAAAAATAAGATCGTTTTCTATTTCCCGGTTGTTAGTGTTTCTTTACTGACTTATTATTTTACCAGAAAAATCTCATTGGAAAAGAAGAAAAAACTTTTCGGTCTTTTTTACTAGAATTTGATCGATACAACCGTCACGAAATACTGCTACCAACATCAACCGTGTAAAAAACCAACCTGGTTTTGACACAACTACCATAACCAGTAATTTTAAAATATGGCTAAACAAAAACCTGCCTGGAAAAAAGGCCGTGGAAAATTAGGGGTGCTGTCTCCCCTGCTCGGTTCATGGATTGCCGAAGCTAATTCCCCGATGGGTAAATTAAAGTGTACCAGAACTTTTGAACCCATCCTCGGCGGCCATTATATTCAATTAACAGCGGCATGGGATTTTTCGAAGTATGTATACCGGGAACATGCCATTATCGGTATGCAGGATAATGTACCTACATTCTGGTCATTTACTTCAGATGGAAAAAACTCACGGGGTACTCTTGCCAGCGGAACTGATATTCATGCAGAAGCCATCTGCTTTGAAGCACAAATGCCGGCCGGGCTTGCCCGGATGATCTACTGGCCCAACCCCGAAGGCGGTTTTAACTGGGCTGTTGAATCAAAAACCAAAAAAGGCTGGAACCGTTTCACCACTCACCATTATAAACCATTGAAATAATCAACAAAGCATCGTTTACCGTGCAATAAAAAACTCCTCCGTATAACGAAGGAGTTTGAATTTTTTTTTGCTTAGCTATTTACTCTCCCCAGATATTATCTTTTCCATCGAGCCACAGTTTTACCAAATCAGTTGTTACAGACTTTGGTCTTTCCAGCGGGAAGTTCAATGCCCTTGACCAGCACAGGTTGGCCAGTACACCCAATGCACGGCTTACGGCAAACAACACGGTGTAGAATTCATATTCCTTCATACCGTAGTGTACCAATAAGGCACCGCTGTGTGCATCCACATTGGGCCAGGGGTTCTTGATTTTTCCCAGCGATTGCAGAATGGGCGGCACCGTTTCATAAATGTTCCAGATGGTTTGCACCAGCGGATCATCGGGCATATGTTTTTTCCCAAACTCCATCTGTGCTTCAAAGCGGGGATCGGTTTTGCGCAGCACCGCATGGCCATAACCCGGCACCACTTTCCCTTCACTCAAAGTTTTCTTTACATACTCGGCTATCTGTTCTTTGGTTGGCAGGCTGGTTTGCAGTTCTTCCTGCATTTCAAATACCCATTTTATCACTTCCTGGTTGGCAAGGCCGTGCAAAGGACCGGCGAGGCCGTTCATACCGGCTGCATAACTCAGGTAAGGGTCGCTTAAGGCAGAGCCAACGAGGTGTGTGGTGTGTGCAGATACATTACCGCTTTCATGGTCGGCATGTATCGTCATATACAACCGCATAAGTTCTTTGAAGCTTTCATCTTCAAACCCCATCATGTGGGCAAAGTTGCCGGCCCAGTCGAGCAGGCCGTTGGGTTGTATATGGTCACCGAATTTGTATTTCCTTCTGTAGATATATGCAGCTACTCTTGGCAAACGGGCAATGAGGTCCATGGTATCATCAAACACGGCTTCCCAGTAATCTTTCTTATTTAACCCGGCTGCATATTTTTTGGCGAACTGGCTTTCGGTCTGTAGGGCCATCACTGCCACCACGAACTGTGTCATCGGGTGAGTGTTCAGCGGCAGTGCTTCAATGGTTGCAAATACATGGTTGGGCACATGGCTTCTGCGCTGCCAAACGGAACTGATGTGATGCACATCCTCCTCAGACGGTAACTCTCCCACCAGCATCAGGTAAAACAATCCTTCGGGCAATGGCTCAGAACCGTCCGGTGCCTTGGCCAGTTTTTCCCGCAGTTGCGGAATGGAATAACCCCGGAAGCGGATGCCTTCCTGTGCATCCAGCAACGATGTTTCAGAAACAAGACCGGTGATACCCCGCATGCCCTGGTAGATCTGTGATAACTGCACTTCACCTATCACCTTATTGCCATGCTCTTTCAGCATGTCTTTTATCTCAACAGAAACCTTATCTGCTTTGGCTTTGAACCGGTCTTTTATAATACCCATGACAGCTTATTTTTCAGGATCTTTTGAATGAAATATTCAATGCGTAAAGGTAGGCAATGCCCCCTGCCTTAACAAAAAAACAGGATGAAAGTTGAGTTACGAAACCCGTAAAATGATTGCAGGATTTTGCTACTTGGGTGTACGACGGTAAAGCCAATAAGCCACCCCCGCAAAAACAATATTCGGTAACCATGCTGCCAGCATGGGCGGAAAATTTCCTTTCGTTGCAAAGACGGTAGAGAACCTGTCGGACATAATGAACATGGCGGCGATAACAATACCGATGGCAAGGTGCACACCACTGCCACCCCTTGTTTTACGGCTGGCAATAACGGCCCCGATGATGGTTAGCAGTAACACGGCGGCAGGTGTGGCTGTTCGCCGGTATCGTTCCACCCGGTAAACGCTTAATCCTTCAGTGCCCCGTTCTTCCTCCTGTTTAATGAAAGTTATGAGTTCGGGAGTGGTGAGCTTGTCTTTGAGGTAAAGGTCTTTGCGAAGTTCATGCGGCCGCAGGTTTAATGCAACAGCAAATTGCTGGTGCTGTGTCATCCTTTCTCCCATGCTGTCAATATATCGTTCGGCCGCATTGGTAAGCTGCCATTTATTGATGGCCGTATCCCACTGCATGGATTCTGCCCGGAGGTTGTAAATGACACGGTTGTCTTTTATCCGTTCCAGAAAAAATCCCCTTCCCACTTTTGTACTGGTATCAAAATCCCTGATACCGATGAATGTGTTGCTGTCAATACGGAGATAATAACAACTGAGGCAACCGAACTCCCGGTTTTTATTCGGGTCGTTCTTATCTACAAACCTGCTTTGAAAATTGCTGCGTATCAGGTTGGCACGGGGTATCCAGTAGCGGCTGCCCACCCATAATAAAACAGCCAGCAACAAACCCCCAACTACATAGGCCCTTAAGAAACGGTTGTAACTGGTGCCACTGGCCAGCACTGCAATAATCTCTGACTTTGTGGCCATTTTGCTGGTAAAGAAAATAACGGCGATAAAAACAAACAGTGGAAACAACAGGCTCCATATCCACGGTACAAAACCGAGATAGTATTTTTTGATGATGCCCATGGTGCCAAGATTGGCTTTAACAAAATCATCTGCTTTCTCGCTGCTGTCAACCGCCACAGCTATAACAGTGAACATAAGCAGGCAGAAAATAAAGGTGACGAGGAACTTCTTCAGTATGTACCAGTCAATTTTCTTCATCGGGCTCAAAAGTAGAAGAAAAAACGTTGCGGGGTTGTGAAAGATGTTGTCAGAGCTTTGTCTTTACCACTTCGGTCATTTCATTTTTCCAGGTGGTAAAATCTCCCTGTTGAATATGTTTTCTTGCTTCTGTCACCAGCCATAAATAAAATGCAAGGTTGTGGATGCTGGCAATAGTATAACCAAGAAATTCCCTGGCCTTCATTAAATGGCGGAGGTAGGCTTTGCTGTAATAATTGCTTACCTCACAATCAAAGCCATCATCGATCGGAGAAAAATCATTTTCCCATTTCTTATTGTCGATATTGATAACCCCTTTGCTGGTAAAGAGCATGGCATTTCGGCCATTGCGGGTTGGCATCACACAATCGAACATATCAATACCCATGCTGATGCATTCTAAAATGTTCCAGGGAGTGCCGACACCCATCAGGTATCTTGGTTTATCCGTTGGCAGATGATCGCAGCACCAGTCGCAAATTTCATACATCACCGGTTCAGGTTCACCCACACTCAGGCCGCCGATGGCATTGCCTGTTGCTTCTTTTGATGCAATGTACTCGCAGGATTGTTTGCGCAGGTCTTTGAAGGTTCCGCCCTGAACGATTGGAAACAAATTTTGTGTGTACCCGTATTTTGGTTGCGTGGAATTAAATTGGGTAAAGCACCTGTCGAGCCAGCGGTGCGTCATCTCCATCGATGTCTTTGCATATTTATATTCGCTGCCACCGGGAGGGCATTCATCAAACGCCATGATGATATCACCACCAATGGTCCGCTGTATGTCCATTACATTTTCCGGCGTAAATAAATGCTTGCTGCCATCAATATGCGATTGAAAGGTGACACCTTCTTCTTTTATCTTTCTAGTTCCGGCCAGTGAAAAGACCTGGTAGCCGCCGCTGTCGGTTAGTATTGGTTTGGGCCAGCCATTGAATTTGTGTAAACCACCGGCAGCTTCCAGTACTTCAAGACCGGGACGTAAATACAAATGATATGTATTACCTAAAATGATTTGTGCTTTTACATCACATAATAGTTGCTGTTGTGTTACCGCTTTCACACTGCCTGCTGTTCCCACCGGCATAAAGATGGGTGTAAGTATCTCACCATGATCAGTGGTTATTTTACCAGCCCTTGCTTTTGAGTTGCTGTCAGTATGTTGTAATTGAAATTGCAGGTCTGCCATATCGGGTCGCAAGATAAACAATAGGCAATTGACAATGAGGCATTGAACTGTGGAAAGCTTTTGCCTGCCGGCTATTGCCTATTGCCTGTTGAAATCTACCTTCGCCGCTATGCCACCCATTGACTGGAGAGAGATCATATTCTACAGCTTCGCTGCCGTTACTGCTGTGCAAGTATTTTATTATGCATGGTTTTTCAGCCGCATTGCTTTTTACAAACCAAGATCAAAAACAAAGACGCAGCACCATCCGGTTTCGGTCATCATTTGTGCAAGAGATGAGGATGAGAACCTGGCCCGTAACCTGCCGGGAGTGTTAGTACAGTCCTACCCCAGTACTTATGAAGTGGTGGCGGTAAATGATAATTCGCTGGATGATTCCAAATACATTTTACAGGAACTGAAAAAAACATTCAAGTCGCTCAATGTAGTGGAGCTGACACAGGAAGCGGTGCATATCTCCGGTAAAAAATATCCTTTGTCTGTAGGTATTAGAGAAGCGAAACATGAAGTGCTGTTGCTGACGGATGCAGACTGTGTTCCTGCCAGCGAACATTGGGTGGAAAAAATGCAGAACGGGTATGATGAGGGAATTGAGATTGTTTTAGGTTATGGAGCTTACCACAAGAAAAAGGGCTTGTTGAATAAGCTTATCCGGTTTGAGACTTTTCATACAGCCCTGCAATACCTGTCGTATGCACTGGCCGGTATTCCTTATATGGGTGTAGGCAGAAATTTATCATATAAGAAAAGTTTATTCTTTCGCAACAAAGGGTTTTCCTCCATCAATCATATTCCCAGTGGTGATGATGACCTGTTTGTGAACAAAGCGGCTACCAAACATAACACCGCCGTTGTGATCGACCCGGATGCCATTACCCGTTCTATCCCAAAAACAACCTGGGGCGGATGGTTGCGGCAAAAATCAAGACATTATACAACCGCTAAATATTATAAACCAAAGCATAAATTTTTGCTGGGCCTGTACTTTGCCACACAATTTGTTTTCTATCCCTTATTGGCTGCTGCTATTATTTTCTACGACTGGCGATTTGCTTTAGCTGTGTTTGGTCTTCGCATCCTGCTGCAAGCTTTTGTATTGTACAGATCCATGAAAAAGATGGGGGAAAAAGACCTGTGGCCCTGGTTCATCTTCCTTGACATGTGGATGTTCTTTTATTATATCATCTTTGCCCCGGCACTGTGGAGAAGGCCCAGAAAGGGCTGGTAAAAGAGGACCTATGGAAATTATACTCAAATACTTTTCTGATTTTACACCCGGCCAGCTTGATCAGTTCAGGCTGTTAGAACCCTTATATAAAGAATGGAATGAGAAGATCAATGTGATTTCCCGCAAGGATATTGACAGTCTTTACGAAAAACATGTATTGCACTCCTTAAGTATCGCCGCAGCTTTTGAATTTCCAGATGGCATAGAAATACTCGACCTTGGCACCGGCGGTGGTTTTCCGGGTATTCCACTGGCCATTTTTTTCCCATCGGTAAAGTTTCACCTGGTAGACAGCATTGCCAAAAAACTGAAAGTAGTGGAAGCTGTAACTGAAGGGATTGGATTAAAGAATATAACCACGCAGCACAGCAGGATCGAAGACATCAAAAACCGGAAATTTGATTTTGTTGTTTCGAGGGCAGTTGCACCATTAAAAGATCTTTGGCGGTGGAGCAAGCCTCTTTTAAAGATAAAGACACAAACAGAATTTTCTCCCGGCCTTGTATGCCTTAAGGGCGGCGATCTTGCCGCAGAGATACAGGAAAGCGGTGTTCGTCCAAAAATGATGGAAATCAACTCCATTTTTCCCGAAGAATACTTTAAAGACAAATACTTGTTATATACTTGCCGGTAAAGAATTACCACTTTGTGGTATTGCCAGTATCTGTTTGAAATCCGAACTTTAACGAATATGAAGGAAATATCTGTTTGCATAGTAGATGATAATAAGGAACTGAGAAATGCCCTGGAAGAGATAGTTACTATGTCTGAAGGTTATAAATGCATTGGCACCATCGGCACAGCTGAAGATGCCGTAAATCAAATCCCCATCCTTCGGCCCGACGTTGTACTCATGGATATTAACCTGGGAACAGAAGAAAGTGGAATTGATGTGGTAAGGGTATTAAAACCCCGCATCCCGGATACCAACTTCATGATGTGTACGGTGTATGAAGAAGATGAAAAAATATTCCAGGCACTGACTGCAGGTGCCAGTGGTTATATATTAAAAAAGACCGATCCCGCCAGGATGCTCGAAGCCATCCGTGAATTATATGAGGGTGGCGCCCCGATGAGCAGCCAGATTGCCCGGAAAGTAGTGATAGCTTTTCAACAACAAACCGTCAGCAACTCTGAAGGTGAAGACCTCGACATGCTTTCTAACAGGGAAAAACAAATACTGGAGTTCCTTTCACGGGGATTGATGTATAAAGAAATCGCCTCACAATTATTCCTTAGCCCGGAGACAGTAAGAAAACATGTTTACCACATTTACGAAAAACTCCACGTAAGCAACCGGGTGGCGGCAGTCAATAAATACTACGGAAGATAAATTTTGCAGTTTTTTGCGGGCAAGCTCCGCAGTTAGGACCAAAAAATACCACATATGGGGTATTGTAGTGGTACTATCATCTCGCTACATTTGATATATCGAGCAATTGAAACCCCTGTACTATTAACCATTAACCTATATCGTAAGCATAAAAAGGGGCCCTTGATCGAAAACCGTCAAAAAAAGCCCTCTGTTTATCAGCAACAGGGGGCTTTTATATTATTTAACTGCTTACTAATTTACCACTTCAGTTCAAGTTTATTATTCTTTCGGTCCACATCGGCCAGCCTTAGCGAGGGATCTATTTCAACCATAGTAAAATCGGCCAGCTTACGGCTCGTTTCAATAGTATAAGTGCTGTGTGTCCATTTCCACGGTTCGTATATTTTACGGGGTACAGTTGGATCTTCATCCGGCTTTTCACAATACATAAGATTCATTGGTATGTAATGCATTTCCTTACTCCCATCCTTAAAAGTTATCTGCAGATCGATTGGCATAGGCATTAACCCAATGCGGCTTAACCTTACTTTCGTTTTACCAGCTTCTTCCCACAGGCTGTCAATATTATAGTCAATGGTCTTGGTGGAGTTAACCCAATATTCTTTATACCAATCCAGTTTCATTCCACTTACTTTTTCTGAGATACGGATAAAATCAGCAGCATTGGGGTGTTTGAAACGCCATTGCTTATAATATTCCATTAATATTTTATCCCTTACTGGTGCGCCAACGATATATCCTAATTGCTCTACAAAAACTGCTCCCTTTAAATAGGATGCGGCTCCGTAAGCAGCATTGCTGTTATAATGATCTGCATGTGTGGTGAGCGGCTCTTCTTTGCCGCTTTTTACTAATGAATAATATCCTGCATAAGCATCTGCCTGTGCAAAGCCTGTACTGTTATTCAGAAATGCAGCAACTCTTTCTTCTGCGTATTGAGTAAAACCCTCATCCATCCAGGAGTATAAAGATTCATTAGTTCCTAACAAACCATAATACCAGCTGTGCATCCATTCATGCAGCGCAGCACCCGGCCCTATGCACAAAGTTGCCATCGGGTATTCCATACCACCATCACCACCGTGGATGAAAGAAAATTGCCTGTAAGGATATGCACCAAATGTTTTTTCAATAAACGGCAGTGCTTTTTGTGCCATATCAAGCAGGTCTTCCCATTGTTTTGCCGGAGTGTTGGTTGGCTTATATAACAGATGGATTGTAAGACTATCTCTCAGTTTTCTTGATACATGGATATAATCCGGATCAGCAGCCCACATAAAGTCATGCACATTGGGCGCAATAAAACGCCAGGTCATCTTCTCTCCTGCCGGCCTGTTTACTTTGGTTCCCTTTTCCTCGTACCCATAACCAACCTGGTTAGGATTTTGTAAATATCCCGTTCCGCCTAAAATATATTTTTTATCGATCGATATACTAACATCAAAATCTCCCCACACTCCATAAAACTCTCGGCCCACATATGGTGTGGGATGCCATCCTTCGTAGTCGTATTCACAAAGCTTAGGATACCACTGACTCATTGAATAACGGACTTTCGAAGTCGGGTTATCCCTGCCGCTGCGACGAACCTGTAATGGCACCTGCGCTTCAAATTCCATATCAAAAGTAACCTTTGACTTAGGTGGAATGGGCTTATCAAGTTTTACTTCCAGAATCGTTTCCAGCATTTTGAAATTCTGTGGCCGGCCATTCATTTTCAGTGAAATAATCCTTTGATAACCGATCTCTTCAGGTTTCAGATTTAATATTCTGTCTTTAACCCTGGCATCCCAATCCTGACCACGACCACTGCTGATAGTTCCCTGGCGACGGCTTCTTGTATCCATCATACTACCCGGCTGAAAAGCATTGAAGTAAAGATGATAGAAAACTTTTGTTAGTGTGTCAGGTGAATTGTTCCAGTATTCCAGCTTTTGTTTGCCTGTAAACTGGTTGGTAAGTACGTTCATGTCAATATTCATGGTATACTTCACCCGTTGTTGCCACCGGTCCGGTTGAGCAAAGGATAAAAGCGAAAAAAGCGAAAAAGCAAGTACCAGGTTAATTCGTTTCATTCATTCCAATTTATTCAGGTAAAATTCGGCAAAAGAGATGGATACAAAAAGTGAAAATGACCGGCGGCAAGGGTTTATTTCGGCACTCATGATACCAGTAATTAGTATCAAAGGAATGTTTACTGCTGGATTTTACTGCGGTTTTTATACACACACCAGCAAAAAATGTGAAATACCAGTAAATGGTATTGCCCATTAACTGATTTTGATTTTCCTTTGCACCATAATTTAACAATTAAACCTATTTAATTTATGAAAAAACTACTTTTTGCACTTGTGTGTGTTGCATTATCCCTTTCGGTTTTTAGCCAGACAAAAAAAGGCGATAAGCTGGTGGGTGTTGGTATCGGCAGTATTAGCTATACCAACAGCGATAGCAAAACAACCTACAGTAACACTCCAACCGTGTATAACAGTGATGGAAATTCCTTCAGCATCAGCATTAATCCAAACGTTGCCTGGTTTGTAAATGATAACCTGGCTATTGGTGGCGGCATTAGTGTTTCTTTCTACAGCTCAAAGAGCAACAGCAGCAACACATCTTCGACTACTACGTCTGAAAGCAAATCAACCCAGCCCTCATTTTATATCGGACCACTGGCCCGTTATTATTTTGGCGGCAGCCCGAAAGGAATGCCATTTGCTCAAGCAAACTTCCAGATTGGAATTTATGGCGGTAAAAGCGAAAGTAAAACGAGTACCGGTAGCAGCAGCGAAACAACTACTAACCCCAAAGGCGACTGGAATGCAGGTTTAAGCTTTGGCTATGAGCATTTCATCACTCCAAATGTAGGTCTCTACGGAACAATTGGGTTTAACTATGGAAAAAGCAAAACCATGTATGAATACAGACCTTCATCAGGTACTGGCTATGATTATACCAGTGAGTATTCAAGATTCTACATCCCTGTAAATGTGGGATTACAAGTTCACATACTTGGAAAAGGAAATAAGAAATAATCAAGCTGAAATTATGAAATAGTAAAGCCGCTCTTAAAAAGGGCGGCTTTATTATTCTTTCGGGTGATGGGTCTTTAAATTGCAACTGTAGTCCGGATCAGCCTGCCTTCAGTATTGAAGAAAAGAAATTTATTTTCGACATTATTCTTCTCCACTTTTATCCTGTATTGTATCACATATCCCGGAAGGTACAGCACTTTAACATCAAGCACCTGCTTACCTGCATATTTACTTTTTTTGAAACCATCCTTTACATCTTCAGACAGTTTATCATAAGTCCAGTCCTTCAGGGTTCTCTTCCAGATACCCTTGTTATTATACTCCGCATTCATCTTATTACTGTCCTGCTCAAACCGGACATTTACATTAACGAGATCATTTTCCCATTGCACATTTTTTGCATCAGGATATTGTTTAAAAAAATTCTCTTTCGCCTGTTCAGGAATAGAAGTGACCTGTGCTTGTGCCTGAGGGGAACTTACAAACAGGGAAAGACAAATTATTATTACTCTGATCGGCTTCATAATAGGTGGTTTTTAATGAATTCTTTTATCGGAAAAAATAATGCCAGTTTTTTATAATAAAATGCTATTAGTTTTTACCCGCCACTACAATCACAATCTCACCTTTAACTGTTTTCTCTTTAAAGTAATCTGCTACTTCTCTTAAAGTGCCTCTTTTATTCTCTTCAAACATTTTTGTCAGCTCACGGCTAATGCTGCATTGACGCCCCGGGCCAAAATAAGTACAGAACTCTTCCAGTGTTTTTACAAGCCGCAGCGGTGATTCATAAAAGATCAGTGTTCTTTCCTCTTCCGCTAATTGTTTCAATAATGTCTGCCGCCCTTTTTTTAACGGCAAAAATCCTTCAAAACAAAAACGGTTTGCCGGAATACCGCTATTGACCAATGCCGGAACAAATGCAGTGGCCCCGGGTAAACACTCTACTTTTACTCCAACTTTTATACATTCTCTTACCAACAAAAAAGCCGGGTCAGAAATGCCAGGTGTGCCTGCATCTGTAACAATCGCCATTTTTTTCCCTTCGAGTAGCTGACTGACTAAATGCTGTAGCACTTTGTGCTCATTGTGCTGGTGATAAGGAGAAAGCTGTTTAGTGATCTGATAGTGATTGAGCAGGTGAGAAGTTGTCCTTGTATCTTCTGCTAAAATAAGATCAGCTTCTTTTAATACTTCAATAGCACGGAAAGTAATGTCTTTAAGATTACCGATCGGTGTGGGAACTAGGTAGAGCATGGTTTCAGGTTACGAGTTTTAAGTTTCGAGTACGAGACGCCAACTCGCAACTCATTACTAATAGCTCGTAGCTTTAGTTTACTGATACTTCGAAATATTCCATCACCGGATTCGCCAATAGTTTTTTGCTGGCTTCCTCGGCAATTTGTTTTGCTTTCTCCGGAGAATCAGCATTTACCTGCAAGGTGATATTCTTTCCTATCCTCACATCTTCCACGCCATTGAGTCCAAGGTTCTCCAAACCGCCCATTACTGCCTTACCCTGCGGATCTAATAATTCTTTCAGCGGCATTACTTTTATCTGAACTGTGTAGGTCATGCTGTTTTATTTTTGAATAGCAAAGATATAAGAACATAAGTAAGCACTATTACCGGAGCTGCCAGCCATTTTAGAATTAATATGGCAGCAACAGCAATCACAATCAAGAGGTATTTTGGCAAGTTATTTTTTAGGCTGAAATCTTTAAACTTCAACGCCATTAACGGCAATGTTGAAACCATTAACCAGGAAAGTACCAACACCAGGCCGTACAAAAACCATTTGTTTACCAATAAACTCCGTATAGTTTCTTCATTTACATTCCAGTAGATCAATGGAAGTGAGGCCACCAAAAACCCGACAGCCGGAACCGGCATGCCTTTAAAAGAATAAGACTGGCTGTTATCCAGATTAAACCTTGCCAACCGCCATGCAGCAGCACAAGGAAGAATAAATGCCGGCAACAACCAAAGAAGAGATACATCCAACCCACCTGCTTCCTGCGCAAAACTTAACCGCAGTAACTGGTAGATGATCATGCCGGGAGCAACTCCAAAGCTTACAAGGTCTGATAATGAATCGAGTTGTTTACCCATCTCTGAAGTAGCATTGAAAAAACGGGCTACAAAACCATCCAGGAAATCCACTACAGCAGCAAGCCCGATGAACATCGATGCCATCCATATTTTTTCAGGAATATAGAGCAACTCCGTGCCTTCAGCATTTACAGTAATCATAACCCCGTTCTGCAGGGTAAAAACAATAGCCAGACAGCCGAAAACAAGGTTCAGTAACGTAAAGACATTCGGAATTTGCTTCATGCAGGCAAGATAAATTTATTTTTTCATGAGAGCCTCGATGTCTTCTACAGTAATGGGGATATTTTTCATCAGGTCCTTGTTGCCATTCCTTGTTATCCAAAGATTATTTTCGATACGGACGCCCATCTGTTCTTCTTCAATATAAATTCCGGGTTCTACCGTAAAGACCATTCCTGCTTTGATAGGTTCTGTTCTTGTGCCAAGGTCATGTACGTCTATACCAAGGTGGTGAGAGATGCCATGATATAAATATTTTCGATAAGCCCTGTTCTCAGGGTCTTCATTCTTTACTTCACCTTTTCTTAATAACCCAATTTTCAAAAATTGTTGAGTTGCTTCCTCACCCACTTTTTCTGTATAATCAACGATACTAATGCCGGGTTTTAAAATACTTTTTGCGTAATCATGCAGGTGAAGACAAGCATTATAAACTGTTTTTTGCCGGCGGCTGAATTTTCCGTTTACAGGAACAGTCCGTGTAAGGTCGGCACAGTAACCGCCATACTCAGCGCCAAAATCCATCAGTATCAGTTCGCCATCTTTACATTCTGCATTATTACTTACATAATGTAATGTTCTTGCCCTGTCGCCGCTTGCAATGATGCTGCCATAAGCAGGGCCTGTAGCCCTTTGACTGAGAAAGGAATGAAATATCTCTGCTTCTATTTCATATTCCATTACGCCAGGCTTTATGAACTTAAGCAGACGGCGGAATGTGTTATCCGTAATATCAATCGCTTTTTGCAACACTTCTACTTCCAAAGCAGTTTTAATTCCCCGAAGCTCTTTCATGATCTTTGCCGCCCGCAAATAATTATGCAATGGATACCTGCTTCTCATTTCATCAACAAACCGATACTCTCTTGTTCGAAGCAGGTTGGCTTTCCGGTCGTTCTCGTTACTATCGAGGTAAATATTATCCGCCAAATGGATCCAGGGTTGAAGCAATCCATCAAGGCTGTCTAACCATACAATGGTTTTAATACCACTTGTTTCCTGCGCCTCATTTACCCGCAGTCTTTTTCCATCCCACTTTTCTTTCAATTCGTTGGGGCGAACTAAAACCAGTACTTCCCGGTATTTAGGATCAGGATTATCCGGAAAAAGGATAACCATACTATCTTCCTGGGTTACTCCACTTAACCAGAATAGGTCGCTGTTTTGTTTAAACCCATAAATAGCATCCCCGTTAGAGGCCACTTCATCATTACTTACAAAAATGGCGATGGAGTTTTTCTGCATCTGGCTGACAAACCGTCTCCGGTTTTCAATAAAGATGTCTTTGTTGAGGGGTAAATATTTCATAAGCTTAAGGTTTGGTTTGATGGCAATTAATAAATCTGTCCGGCATATTACAGCTAAAGATAATGAGCAAACATATCTGCCAAATATCTTTCATCACAAAAATGGAAAAGTGAAACAGAATTGAAGGATTTTCAAGATTAATAATGCCTCTTTTAAGATATTTCAATACTAAAACAACAAAATGAACGGATACCAACCAGCTGTTGGAAAATTTAGCTTCATTTTAATGTGTATGACTAACACTTGTTTGTGTTGAAATGCGTTTGACACTTACCTTTGTGCCTTCAACAAATTACGATTGCAAAATATGTCAGTGCCTATTATTACTATCCCTGTGAAAAACCTTCTTAAACTGGGATTAAAAAACACAGAATCTATTCATTATCAACCATCTCCCGAAGAACTGGTCCAGGACTCCATCCGCATTGGCGAAGGGGTTTTAAACGATACGGGTGCATTGGTTATCCGGACCGGGGAGTTCACCGGAAGGTCTCCGAAAGACAAATTCACAGTAAAAGATGAGACCACAGCCGACTCCGTTCACTGGAATGATTTTAATATTCCTATTGAACCAAAGTATTTTGATATCATCTTCAAAAAAGTAACAGAGTACTTAGATAAACTTCCTGAGATCTGGGTTCGGGATTGCTATGCATGCGCCGACCCCCGTTACCGTTTAAATATCCGGGTCATAAATGAAAAGCCCTGGAATAACCTGTTTGCCTATAATATGTTCCTCCGGCCAACAGAAGAAGAACTGGAAAATTTTGAACCGGAATGGCAAATATTAAGTGTCCCGGGTTTAAAACTGGACCCCAGGGAATGCGGCACCCGCCAGCATAATGCTGCTGTTGTTTCATTCAAACATAAAATGATACTAATCGCCGGTACTGGTTACACTGGCGAAACAAAAAAAGGCATCTTCACTATTCTCAATTATATTTTACCACATGAAAAGAGTGTGCTAAGTATGCACTGCAGTGCCAACATGGGCAATGATGGTGATACAGCTATTTTCTTCGGATTAAGTGGCACCGGCAAAACAACATTAAGTGCTGATCCTAACCGCAAACTGATCGGTGATGATGAACATGCTTGGACCTCTGACAATATCTTCAACTTTGAAGGCGGCTGTTATGCAAAAACGATTAACCTGACAGAAGAAAAAGAACCGGAGATTTTTAATGCTATCCGCCCCGGGGCATTGGTTGAAAATGTAACTTTTCATTCCGGCACCAATAAAATAAATTTTGATGATGGTTCAATAACAGAAAACACAAGAGTTTCCTATCCGCTGGATTTTATCAGCAATGCACTGGAGCCATCAATTGGCGGCCTGCCAAAAAATATCTTTTTCCTTACCTGTGATGCGTTTGGTGTATTGCCTCCGGTTTCTAAATTAACACCAGGACAGGCCATGTATCAGTTCATTTCAGGTTATACTGCTAAGGTTGCGGGAACTGAATTAGGTGTTACTGAACCAAAACCCACTTTTAGTGCTTGTTTCGGTGCTCCATTTCTTCCATTGCATCCAGGCAGGTATGCCCATATGCTGGGTGATAAAATGCAGGAACATAAAGTAAATGTGTGGATGATAAACACCGGTTGGACAGGTGGCCCGTATGGTATTGGCAGCCGCATGAAACTGAAATATACCAGGGCTATGATCACTGCTGCCCTTGAGGGAAAACTCAATGATGTTGAATTTGAAACAGATCCCATCTTTGGAGTTGCCATTCCGAAAGAATGTCCTGATGTTCCGGCAGAAATATTGAATCCGATTAACACATGGACAGACAGAACTGCATTTACCCAAAAGGCAAAATACCTGGCAGGCTTGTTTGTCAGAAATTTTGAGAAATACGCCGATGGAGTGTCTGCAGAAGTGCTGGCAGCAGCCCCCAAAGCATAAGCTATAGTACAGGACGGTTTTAAAACCCTGGTGATTACACCGGGGTTTTTCATTTTTTTAACTGGCATCGATGCAGCTGGTAAAATTTTTCTGCCGACTTTACGTTGATTATTGATCATGAATTATCTCGCAAAATATTTTATTCTTTTTTTCCTGGCTGCTCCTTTGGCCTTATCTGCCCAAAGCAGCAATGAAGAGTTATTAGAATGGACTGCTGGCCGCAAACTCACCTGGGCAGATTACAAAGCAAAGCCTAACCCGGATAGTGATGCAGCGGCTTCCACCACTACTTATCTTGGTATTGACTACAACATTACAAGCACCAGCTTCAGTTATAAAATAGAATCCCGGTTTTCAAAAACCCACTCCTGGGGTCTGCATAAAACTGATTATATTCTTAGCCATGAACAAGGCCATTTTGACATTGCTGAAATATTTGCCCGGAAACTGAACAAGAAAATGAGTGAATATAAATTTGATAAAAGAACCTATGAAAAGGATCTGAAGAAAATTTATGAAGATGTGACCAACGAAAAAACAGAAACGCAAAATAAATACGATAAGGAAACAAATCATAGCATCAACAAAGAAAAACAGGCTGAGTGGTTAAAGAAGATAGCCACGATGCTGGAAGAATATGCTGACTGGGCTGATTACTAAAGCTCAAAAGAAAGCCTGACATAAGATTTTACACAAAACCCACTTTGAACCGAAGGGAACCATTTACCTGACGATTTTAATAACCGTAACACCTCTTCGTACTTCTGGTTTGGTGCTTTATTCAGTAAAAGGAAATTAGACAGGTCCCCATTCTTGTCCACTTCGAACCGGACTTCCACCGGGTGATTGCCTTTAAATCCCTTATCCATATTTTTCTTCACAAATTTTTTCCATTCTTCATCTCCGCCCGGATATTGAGCTGGTTTTGCTGAACGGTCAAAAATCTTGTTATCTTCCTCAGGATTGATGTTGTATTTACACTGGCAAACATACCCTCTGACAGAGAATGTAGTGTCTTTAAATTCCTGTGAGTAACTATTTAAAGCGAGGAATAAGGAAAAAAGTAAAAAAAAACTCCTCATAACTGTTCATTTAAAACAAGCCATACAACTGGCCATCCACTTTCCGGATGATTTCGCCAAAATCTTCATCTTTTTCGCCGAACTTGTTCTTATCAACATCAATGATAAGTAACGGGCCTTCCTTATAATCAGCGATCCATTTATTGTAATATTCGTTCAGCTTCTTCAGGTAATCAAGACGGATATTCTCTTCATATTCCCGGCCTCTTTTTTGTATTTGCCCAACGAGGGTTGGCACAGAAGCATTCAGGTAAATAAGTAAATCGGGTGGCTGTACCAGTGTTTTTAATGTCTGGAAGAAATGAAAATAATTATCAAAATCTCTTTTGCTCATCAACCCCATCTCATGCAGGTTAGGCGCAAATATGTTAGCATCTTCATAGATGGTTCTATCCTGAATAACAGTTTCCGTTCCTTTTTGTATCTCTACTAATTGGCGCAGGCGGCTGTTTAAAAAGAATATCTGCAGGTTGAAACTCCAGCGGGGCATATCCTCATAAAAATCCATGAGGTAAGGATTATGATCAACATCCTCAAAATTGGGGATCCACTTGTAATGCTTGCTCAGCATTTCGGTTAACGTAGTTTTTCCCGCACCGATATTCCCGGCTACTGCGATATGCTTTGGTTTTTTTGCTTTTGCCATAACTGGATAAATTCCCTATTAAATTACATACCCCAAATGGGGAAAGAATCAAAGTAAACCTCTTTTTTGGAATTTGGGATTTTTAAGTTTGGGATTTTTAAAAATAATTAAGCCCCATAGCCTGTCGTACTAATTCCATTGTAGCCCGGGCACTTTTCCGGGCTTTCTCAGCCCCCTTTTCCATTACTTCTTTAAGATAAGCCGGGTTGTTCCGGATGCTTTCAGCTTTTTCCCGGATAGGCGAAATGAACTTAACCATATCTTCACCCAACTGCTTTTTCATATCGCCGTAGCGGATAATACAATTATCATAATCTGCTTGAAACTTTGCGATCACCTCGGAAGAACTGACCAGGTTCATCAGCATGAAGATATTCTCAATATAGTCTGGTTTTACAGAATTGGGGGCTGTCGGGCCACTGTCAGTCTTTGCTTTCATCACTTTTTTTCGAATCGATTCATCATCATCAGACAAATAAAGTGTGGCATACTGGTTTTCACTCTTACTCATTTTACCGGTTCCATCAAGGCTGGGCACTTTTACCAGCTCATCACCATAATTAAAGGCCTGCGGCTCTGGAAATACATCTCCATATCGATGATTAAACCGGTTGGTAAAATTGCGGGCCATTTCCAAATGTTGCTCCTGGTCTTTACCAACAGGCACATAAGATGCCCGGTGTAAAATAATATCGGCAGTTTGCAAAACCGGATAAGTAAGTAATCCTGCGTTTACATTATCCGGATGCTGGCGAACTTTATCTTTAAATGTTACCGTCTTTTCCAATTCGCCTTTATACGCCAGCATATTCAGGTAGAGATATAATTCGGAAGTTTCATACACATGGCTCTGGCAGTATAATGCGGCTTTATCAGGATCTAATCCACAGGCAATATTTTCCGACAATACCCGGTGAACATTTTCTTTCAATTCTTTCGTATCGGGATGGGTAGTGAGTGAATGCAGGTCGGCCACCATAAAATAACATTCAAACTCCTGCTGCATCCGCACATAATTTCTAACGGCACCAAAATAATTACCAAGGTGTAAAAAACCAGTTGGCCTGATGCCACTCATTACTATTTTCTTCTGCATATCCATGAGGCGGCGAAGATAATAATGAAAAAGCACAAGAAAGTACAACTTCCTCAGGAGAACCTTGTTCCTTGCGCCTTGTACCCGGTGTCTTATCTTTGATATATGGAAGTAAATGACGCAATGGTGGATAAACTGGCCCATCTTTCCCGGCTGCAGTTTAATGAAACAGAAAAGGCGGAGATCAAAAATGACCTTCAGCGGATGATTGGTTTTGTAGAAAAACTGAATGAGCTGAACCTTGACGGTGTTGAACCAATGCTTTTTATGAGTGATGAAGTAAATGTGTTGCGGGAAGACGAAATAAAAGGCTCAATAAGCCGGGAAGAAGCGTTGAAAAATGCCCCCTTGCATGATGACCAATTTTTTAAGGTACCAAAAGTGATAAAGAAGTAATATGGCCCAGGGAATCATTCATCTTGAAAATATTCTGAAAAGCTATTTCATGGGCAAACAGGAGCTGCAGGTGCTGAAAGGCATTTCGCTGGATGTTTTTAAAAATGAATATGTGGCACTGATGGGACCATCTGGCTCCGGTAAAAGCACCCTGATGAATATTATCGGCTGCCTTGACACTCCTTCTGGCGGAACGTATATACTGAACGAGAAAGATGTAAGCCAGATGGAAGACAATGCATTGGCAGAAGTCCGGAATAAAGAAATCGGATTTGTATTTCAGCAATTCAATTTGTTGCCACGATTAACGGCATTGGAAAATGTTGCTTTACCATTAGTCTATGCAGGCATGAGCAAAAAACTCCGTACTGAAAAAGCTATGCATGTAATGGAGATGGTCAGTCTGACGGACAGAAGCCACCATAAACCCAATGAACTTTCGGGCGGGCAGTGCCAGCGGGTTGCCATTGCAAGAGCTTTGGTGAATGATCCATCTATCATCCTGGCGGATGAACCTACTGGTAACCTTGACACCAAAACATCTTACGAGATAATGGGAATTTTTGATGAAATATACAGTAAGGGCAATACCATTATAACTGTTACTCATGAAGAGGATATTGCCAATCATGCCAGAAGGATTGTAAGGTTGAGAGATGGTGTAATTGAAACCGATAAGAAAAATGAGAAGGTAACAGTTTACAGCGCATAGAACCATTCCCATACTATTTTCTTTATTTAATTTACAACTTTAGACTTTCTACTTTTGTTACATCTTTACCGCTGTTCGGTTCAGCAATAAAGTTTGAACCATTAACAATGAACTTTCCTGCCATGGCAATGAAAATATATACCAAGACCGGAGACAATGGCACCACTTCTTTAATCGGTGGTACCAAAGTACCCAAATCACATTTGCGTATTGAAGCTTATGGAACAGTAGATGAATTGAATTCCCACATCGGCCTTTGTAAAGACCTGCTGGCAGATGAACAGGGAAAAAAGATATTACTCGAAGTACAGGACAGGCTCTTTACCATTGGCTCATCATTGGCCTGCGACCCAGTTAAAGAACCAAAAATGCAGATACCAGATCTTAAAGAAACAGATATTGAGTTATTGGAAAAAGAAATGGACCGGATGAATGAAACCGTTCCGCCGATGAAGAGTTTTATTCTTCCTGGCGGTCATATTACACTATCACAATTACATATTGCCCGTTGTGTTTGCCGCAGGGCGGAAAGATGTTGTGTCCGTTTAGAACAGGAAAGCCTGGAAGTAGAAGCAATTATCATCAAATACCTTAATCGCCTGAGCGATTACCTGTTTGTACTGAGTCGTTATGCTGGTCACCAGATGAATGTGGAAGAAATTCCCTGGAAACCAAGAGTTTAATATCCCCGGATTTATTCCCTATTTTACAGCAGCGAATTCCAACGGTTTGCAGACTTAATCCGTCATTGAACCGTAATAGTTTTTCACTAAACAACAACCTATGAGGATTAACTTCCTTGCCATTTTAGTTTTATTATTATCATTAACTGGTTGTCAGCCGGATGATATTATCAATCCTCCACCTCCGCCGCCCGGTCCGTTAAGAGACACTACCATCAATAATATTTCTTATGGTGCCAATGCAAGCCAAAAATTAGACCTTGGCCTGCCCGGTGGAAGAACAGTTAACACACCACTTGTTGTTGTGGTACACGGTGGCGGTTGGTCAACTGGTGATAAAAATGAACTTACCTGGTTATTGACCGGGTTAAAACAAAGAGGATTTGCTGTAGCCAATATTAATTACCGGCTTACATTAAATCAGCCTGATAATTATAAAATGCAGCTGGACGATCTTGATAGTGCTGTTCAATTTACTTTAAGGCAATCATCAGTTTATACTTTTAATGGCCAGAAATTGTATATCGTCGGGCACAGTGCAGGGGGGCATCTTTCATTATGTTATGCCTATACAAGGAATGCTGCTGGCAAAGTAAAAGCCGCAGGTTCATTAGCCGGGCCTACTGATTTATTTGCCATGTCTTACTACAATTTCAATATTTATAATCCAATCCTCCAGCCGTTTTTGGGTGTACCGCTTTTTCCGTCTACCCCGGCGGCAACACAACGATATAAAGATTGCAGCCCGCAGTACCAGGCTACAGCTACAGTTCCTCCTACTATATTCTTTCATGGCGAGTTGGATATTGTGGTAACACCTGACCAGAGCAGCAGCATGTATACAAAACTGGGAACATTGGGTGTGGACAGACGGATCATCACCTATCCATTGGTATTTCACGACTGGTGGACAGATGCAACAAAAACAGCAAATACAATGGAGGAATTAAAAACCTGGTTCAATGGGCATCCCTGATGATAAAGTAAAAGACTAAACAATTTTTCCATCCTTCATATACAAGACCCGGTCGCTGAGTTTGGCCAGTTCTTCGTTGTGGGTAACGATAAGGAATGTTTGATTGAATTTATCCCGCAGGTCAAAAAACAATTGGTGTAATTCCTTTGCATTGGCTGAATCAAGGTTACCGGTCGGCTCATCGGCAAAAACTATATCCGGGTTATTGATCAGGGCCCTCGCTACTGCCACCCGTTGCTGCTCACCACCACTCATTTCGTTGGGCTTATTTTCAAGGCGGTGAGAAAGACCCAGCATGGCTAATAATCCTTCAGCCTTTTCTTTTACTTCCGTCTTTTTTCTGCCAGCCAGCCAGCCGGGAATACACACATTTTCCCAGGCAGTGAACTCCGGCAATAAATGATGGAACTGGAAAACGAACCCGATATGTTTATTCCGGAAAGCAGCCAGTTTATTACCGCTGAGCGAACCAATACTTGTATTATTCATACTGATCGTACCAATGTCTGCCTTATCAAGAGTGCCGAGAATATGCAGCAGGGTGCTTTTCCCGGAACCGGAAGGCCCGGCTATGGAAACCACTTCGCCTTTGTTGATTGCTACGTCAACACCTCTTAAAACTTCTACTGTTCCGTATCGCTTATGAATATTTTTTCCGGTTATCATGCAGCCATTCCTGTGTTTTGAAAATCAAATATCTGCAAATAGCAACCCACCACAAAACCGGAACTGTTCATAGGCCCGATTTTTTAAGAAATCCTTCAAAAAGCCGTGTACAACTAAGGATTTGGAAAATTCGTTAATAGGGCTACATTTGCCGAAAATTAGGGTGGTAAACCCATTTAAAATTAAACCCCTGCGAAGATGTTTTGGACCTTAGAATTAGCCTCGTACCTCGAAGATGCTCCCTGGCCGGCCACTAAAGATGAGTTGATAGACTACTCTATCCGTTCTGGCGCACCTATAGAAGTGGTGGAAAACCTGCAGGAACTGGAAGACGAAGGAGATGTGTATGAGACCATTGAAGACATCTGGCCTGATTATCCTACCCAGGATGACTTCCTTTTTAATGAGGATGAGTATTAGTCGTTGTCTCTAGGGTGAACCATGATAAACTAAAATAAAAGTGCATCAAGTATAAAGCCTCCATAGCGGAGGCTTTTGATTTAAAAATACTCTTCAATTATCGGAAACCGAAACTTCCCTTTAGGGGGTTTGGGGATCTACGCCGAGTTTCTGCATCACTTCGTTGCTTACCCCGGTAGTGGAATAGCCACCATCATGGAACAGGTTCTGCATAGTCACCATTCTTGTCAGGTCAGAGAAAAGAGTAATACAATAGTTAGCACAATCCTCTGCACTGGCATTGCCTAACGGGGCGATTGAATTGGCAAAGTCAAAGAAATCACCAAAGCCTTTTATGCCCGTACCGGCAGTGGTCTTTGTTGGAGATTGGGAAACAGTATTGATACGAACTTTCTTTTCCACTCCATAATGATAACCAAAACTGCGGGCAATGGATTCCAGCATGGCCTTAATATCAGCCATATCGGTATAAAAAGGATAAGTACGCTGAGCAGCCATATACGTCAGGGCCACCACACTACCCCATTCATTGATAGCATCCAGCTTTTTAGCTACCGCCAGCATTTTGTGAAATGACATCGCAGATACATCGATCCCTTTCATGAAATAATCATAATTCGATTCGGTATAAGGTATCTTCTTGCGGATGTTCACACTCATGCCGATAGAATGAAGCACAAAATCGATCTTACCACCCAATACTTCCTGCGATTTGGTAAACAGGTTGGTCAATTCATCCACATTCGTCGCATCTGCCGGAATGATCTCTGATTTTGTTTTCTCCGCCAGTTTATTGATCTCACCCATCCGCATCGCAATGGGAGCATTCGTCAGCACAATAGATGCACCTTCCTCGTAAGCCTTTTCGGCCACTTTCCAGGCAATTGAATTCTCGTCCAGTGCACCGGTAATGATTCCTCTTTTCCCTTTTAAAAGATTATAAGCCATAGCAATTGATTTTGTGGCGGTAAAAATAAGGAGATATTTCTAAGCTCCCGGAAACAGCATTTTGATGGTAAATACCAGTAAAAAAGTATAAGCGAATATCAAAACAAACACTGTCAGCATCCAGAAAAGAAACCGTCGCATAGATTCCCTTGGCCGCATTATCTTTTGCAGGTACTGGTATAGCATGTACATTGGTATCAGCGAAAAAACAATGATCAATAATATCGCAACAGCTTTTAGTTTCATTCGCAACGAATATACTGACGGGCCACTGCTTTTCAGTTTTGTAACCCGGTTATTTTAATTGGCTGTGTAAACGCAACCTGCTCATTTCATCTTTACCTTTACAGCGTTCCCCCGCCTCGCTTCCTATTTTAAATCCAAAGCATGGGTATAAAGACCGTTATTACCGGAACAGGATGCTACATCCCTGAAGTAATAAAAACAAACCAGGATTTTAGCAAACAGGATTTTTATGGAGAAGATGCACAATTGATCCCCACTCCTTCACAGGAGATCGTTGATAAATTCCAGGACATTACCGGCATTGAAGAACGACGGTATGTGAATGATAGCATGAATTCATCTGACATGGCCACTATTGCAGCAAGGTTAGCCATTGAAGAAAGCGGTATTGATCCGGAGGAACTCGACCAGATAATTCTTGCTCACAACTTCGGCAATGTAATTAAGAATACTATCCAGACAGATGTGTTACCGGCTCTTGCTTCAAGAGTAAAGCATGACCTCGGCATAAAAAACCCCAATTGTGTGGCCTACGATATTCTGTTTGGCTGTCCGGGATGGGTACAGGGTGTTATACAAGCTGATACTTATTTCAAAGCAGGTGTTGCTAAAAAAGCTTTGGTGATTGGTACCGAAACGCTGAGCCGGGTCATTGACATGTATGACCGGGATAGCATGATATTTTCTGACGGTGCCGGCGCATCTGTACTGGAAGCAAGACAAGACAGCAAGACCAACAACGGCATCCTTTCCTGGTCGGTGCAAAGCCATTGTTTGGATGAAGCATATTATCTCTATTTGGGCAAAAGCAATTTTCCCGATGCAGATTCCCGGATACGGTTCATCAAAATGAAAGGAAGGAAGGTATACGAATATGCCATGCAGTATGTACCTGCCGCCATGAAAGATTGCCTGGACAAAGCCGGTGTATCAATTCAGGATGTAAAAAAAGTTTTCATCCACCAGGCCAATGAAAAAATGGATGAAGGAATTATACGCCGCTTATTCAAATTGTATGGCTTAAAAGAAATACCGGAACATATTATGCCGATGAACATTCATAAGTTTGGCAATAGCTCTGTTGCCACCATCCCCACATTATTTGATATGGTAAGAAAAGGAAAAATGGATGACCATCAGCTGCTGGCCGGTGATATCGTCCTCTTTGCTTCTGTTGGTGCCGGTATGAACATCAATGCGGTTTGCTACCACATCTGAAGCTCTTCAGCTGTCTGATGCGTTTAATATATCTTCGCAGCAATTAAAAGAAGAGACAGAACATGACGATTTCTTATAAATGGCTGAGTGAATATCTCCCCGTAACTGTTGACCCGGAAAGGTTGAGTCGCATCCTCACTTCCATCGGGTTGGAAGTGGAAAGCATGGATAACTACGAAGAAGTGAAAGGCGGCCTGCTGGGCCTGATAATTGGTGAAGTATTAACTGCAGAGAAACACCCCAATGCTGATAAACTGACGCTGACTACTGTAAATATTGGCAACAACACACCGCTTAACATTGTTTGCGGGGCACCGAATGTGGCTGCCGGGCAAAAAGTGGTGGTGGCTCCTGTTGGGGCAACTATTTATCCTGCTGCCGGTGATCCATTGACCATGTCGCAACGAAAGATAAGAGGAAGCGAAAGCCAGGGAATGATATGCGCCGAAGATGAAATAGGTCTGGGCACTTCTCATGCAGGCATCATGGTCTTACCTGCTGATGTAAAAGTGGGTACTTCCGCTATTGAGTATTTTCAGCCATACGAAGATGTGGTGTACGAAATTGGCCTCACTCCCAACCGCATGGATGCTATGAGCCATTGGGGTGTGGCAAGAGATGTTTGTGCTTATTTAAGTCATCACGACAAAAAAGACATTAAACCAAAACTGCCAAACGGTAATGGTTTCAAAGTTGACAATACCTCTTTCAGCATTGATATAAAAGTGGAGAATGAGACAGCTTGCCCCCGTTACTCAGGCGTAAGCATTGCCAATGTAACGATCAAAGAATCTCCCAAATGGTTACAGCAAAAGCTGAAAGCTATTGGTCTTCGTCCTATTAATAATATTGTTGACATCACCAATTTCATCCAGCATGAGACTGGTCAGCCACTGCATGCTTTCGATGCAGACCAGATAGCGGGAAAGAAAATAATCGTAAAAAACCTGCCAGAAGGCACTCCCTTTGTTACACTCGATGAAAAAGAAAGAAGACTCAGTGCTGAAGACCTGATGATATGTGATGCGAACGGTGGTATTTGCATTGCCGGTGTTTTTGGCGGCTTACACAGTGGTGTGTCAGATAAAACAACAAACATATTTCTTGAAAGTGCTTGTTTCGATGCAATAGTGATCCGCAAAACTTCTTTCCGTCATGGATTAAGAACAGACGCTGCATCAAGATTTGAAAAAGGAACGGATATTTCTGCCACCGTAAATGTGCTGAAAAGAGCTGCCAATCTTATCAAAGAGATCGGTGGTGGGGAGATCGCATCTGAGATCGTTGATGTATATCCAAAACAAAAACCCAAAACAGAAGTTGCGATTAAATATCATTTCATAAAAAAGCTCAGCGGCAAAAGTTATCATCCCGATGCGGTAAAAGATATTCTCAGCAGCCTCGGTTTTGAAATATTAAAAGAAGGCATTGATGAATTACGGGTGGCTGTCCCTTATCACAAACCAGACATCAGCCTGCCGGCCGACCTGGTGGAAGAAATTGTAAGGATAGACGGGCTTGATAATATTGAAATTCCCGAAGCAATTACGATTACCCCGGCTGTCGAAGAAAACTATGCCACAGAAGTGTACCGGGAAAAAGTGGCTGATTACCTCGTAGGCCTGGGCTTTAATGAAATGATGACCAACTCCATAACCAATGCTGCTTACTTTTCCGAAGAAGAACTGCAAAGCATGGTAAAAATGCTGAACAGCCTGAGCTCTGAGTTGAATGTGCTACGCAATTCACTTTTTGAAACTGCACTGGAAGTGGTGGCCCGCAACCTGAATCATAAAAACAATTCGCTCCGCTTATTTGAATTTGGAAAATCATACAGCACTACTGGCTCTGCTAAATATACCGAAGCAGAAAAACTTTGCATTGTCATCACCGGAAATAAAAATGAAGACAGCTGGAAACAAAAAAGTGTTTCATCTGATTTCTATTCCCTGAAAGGGGCAGTTGATGCGGTATTGAAAGTACTCGGCATTACTCCCGATTCTGTCGAAGTACTGCAGGTGCCAAAACTGGACAACCACATCGTTTACAAACTGAATAACCAGGTCATTGCCGGTGCTGGCGAAGTAAAGAAAAACATCTTAGATAAGTTCGGCATCAAACAGCCGGTATTTTTCGCCGGGCTCAACTGGGCATTGCTGGCTGATATAGCCGCCAAACAAACCAAAGCCGTAAAAGAATTGCCAAAATATCCTGCCGTGCAGCGGGACCTGGCTATGATAGTCGCCAAAGAGTTGCCTTGGGAGCAGGTGCAGCAAACCGTGCAAAAGATAAAGCTGAACAAACTGCAGGACATCAAACTCTTCGATATTTTTGAAAGTGAAAAACTCGGCGCCGGTAAAAAATCAGTAGCCATTAACTTTACTTTCTTAGACGAAGAAAAAACACTGACCGATAAAGAGATCGATGGCTGGATGAGCAAGATAATGTCCACCCTTGAAAAAGACTTACAAGCAGAGATCAGGAAATGAGCAACACCGAACAACATCTGAAACGCATACAGGACAAACTCCAGCAACTGCTGAAGCAGCATGCCGCTTTGCAAAAAGAGAACAGCAAGCTTAAAGAAGAATTGGGGTCAGCGCAGCAAAAAATTGCAGCACAGCAAAAAAATGCAGACGAACTAAAACAACAGGTAAGTATTTTAAAAGTAACTGCTGGCGATATAAGTGAGGCCGACAAGAAGGAATTTGAAAAAAGGATCAACGGCTACTTAAAAGAGATCGACCGTTGTATCACGATGCTGGGACAATAACTACACTCTCTTCACCAGGTTCATTTTCATCTCATCATCTCCCTGCGACAATTCAAGGGTGTATTTGCCATAAGGCAGGTCATTCAGTCCTTCCCAGTTCAGTATTTCCCCGCCGGTGGCAATATCTTTTTCAATAGTGCGGCAAATACTTCCTTTATCATCCTTCAAAACACCACGAAGGCAATTACCTTTGGGGGCATTCAGTTGAAGTTGCAATGCATCAATAAAAACTGATGACTTAACTTTAGCAAACATGGCAAACGTTTAAAAGTTTAAATCGTTTCCGCAGGTATCCTTAACGCTGGTTTTTACCTTGGATATTGGCCGGGGGGTTAGTAAGGGATGCCGAATGTAATCAAATGATATCGAAAACTCCAACAATATGAGTGAATTAATTGCTATCTCTGCCCTTATCGCCGACCGCAGCTACCGCATCAAGATCACCCCCGAAGATGAAGAAGTGGTTAGAAAGACCCTCAAGACCATCAACGATAAGATTATCGAGTTCAAAACCATGTTCGCCGGTAAAGACATGCAGGACTACATTGCCATGGTGCTCATCTGGTACGCCACCGAACAGCATGAAGGTGCTGCCGCCGGCATCCAAAACGATAACCTGGCAGAACAGCTCACCAATCTCGAAAAACTGCTCGACAGTCAACTCAACGCCAAATAAGGCAATTAGATAACCCGCTGCATTACTACTATCAGCGTCCCTTGCGTCGCACTCTTGTACTGTATCAATTCTACTCAGCAATTTCAAAGTTTCTAATGTCAGTCAAAAAACATTTATGCTGCAACTCTTTTTAAGTTGCACCTACCCCACCAAACCCTATCAACAAATGCCAGGCCGCAGGGTCTCCGCCGGTGTAAGGCTTACCTCCGCCAATGTAAGAACCATTACTCCGTCATGTAAAAATCACTTCCGGGCATGTAAAATCCATCTCCGCCAGTGTAAAACCAGCCTCCGCCACCGTAAACCCTGCTTCTCCTCATGCAAAAACAACGCTGCCGGGTGGCATTTCAGGCAGGAAAGTCCTGTCCCAACCTCCGCCATTCGCAATTTCCTGCATATCACTACGTTTTGTATCTTCGCCAACTACATACTTCTAGCAGTATGACATTATTATTAAGAAATAGCATTGTGCAACAATTAAACAAAAACATTCATGGACCCGAATATATTATACATCATCATCGGTGCTGCCGCCCTCATTGTGGGCCTTGTAGCGGGTAAATTGATATTTGCCAAAAACACCAGCAGAAAAGTAGAAGAAGCCGAGATCCAGTCACAAACCATTCTCAAAGAAGCCGAGCTTAGAGCAGAAACCATCCGCAAGGAAAAGGAACTCGAAGCCAAAGAACGTTTTGTGCAGATGAAGTCGGCACACGACAAAGAGCTGTTCGAAAAAAACAAAAAGATAAACGATACCGAGAACCGTATCCGCCAGAAAGAACAATCCATCAACCAGAAAGAAGCCAACCTTGACAAACAGGTAAAAGAAAATGAGGCCATCAAAGAAAACCTCAACCGCCAGATAGAGTTGGTCAACATCAAAAGAACCGAGTTGGAAAAACACCAGGAAGAGCATATCCGCCGCCTGGAAAAGATAGCCACTCTCACTGCCGAAGAAGCAAAATCGCAGTTGATAGAAAGCCTGACCAAAGAAGCACATACACAGGCCCTCGGTATTCAGCAGGAGATCATTGATGATGCCAAGCAAAAAGCCAACAAAGAAGCAAGAAAGATCATCATCCAGACCATTCAGCGTACCGCTGCCGAACAAGCCATAGAAAACACCATCACCGTTTTCAATCTGGAAAGCGATGAAATAAAAGGACAGATCATCGGTCGTGAAGGCCGTAACATCCGTGCCATCGAAGCTGCCACCGGTGTCGACCTGATTGTAGATGATACTCCGGAAGCAATTCTCCTTTCTTCCTTTGACCCACTCCGCCGGGAAATTGCCCGTTTAAGTTTACAAAGACTGGTGGCCGATGGTCGTATTCACCCTGCCAGGATTGAAGAAGTGGTGGAAAAAACCAAGAAACAAATCGAAGAACAGGTAATGGAGATCGGTGAAAGAACAGTGATTGAAATGGGAATCCATGGCCTGCATAAAGAACTCGTAAGAATGGTGGGAAGGATGAGATTCCGTTCTTCTTACGGCCAAAACCTGCTGATGCACAGCAGGGAGACAGCCAACCTCTGCGCCACCATGGCCGCTGAATTAGGATTGAATGCAAAACTGGCCAAAAGGGCCGGCTTGCTCCATGATATTGGTAAAGTACCCGATGAAGAAAGTGAACTGAGCCATGCCCTTTTAGGTGCTAAACTGGCCGAAAAATATGGTGAAAATCCAGCTGTGGTAAATGCCATCGGGGCCCACCACGATGAGATGGAGATGCAGTATGTTATTTCCCCGATCGTTCAGGCCTGTGATGCCATCAGCGGCGCAAGACCCGGTGCCAGAAGGGAGATTATGCAGCAGTACCTTCAGCGTATCAAAGACCTCGAGAACCTGGCAATGGCCTACAACGGTGTTGAAAAAGCCTACGCCATCCAGGCTGGCCGTGAGTTAAGGGTAATTGTTGAGGCAGACAAAGTAACCGACCAGGAATCAGATAAGCTTTCTTTTGAGATAGCCCAGAAGATACAGACCGAAATGACCTTCCCCGGCCAGATAAAAGTGACGGTTATACGGGAGAAAAGAGCAGTGAATGTGGCGAGGTAAATATTTCGTTTTAAAGAGTTTAAAGTTCAGGGTTCTGCCAAAAAGCGGAACCTTTTAATTTGATGAAAAACAATAAACCTTAAACTTCAAATTTTAAACTTTTCCCCCTACCTTTGCCCTCCCTAAAAATCAGGATTATGAACGCTATAGCATATGTACATGAGCAGCTGACCGGCAAGAAAGAATTCCCGAAATTCAAAGCTGGTGATAACATTACTGTTAACTACAAGATCATTGAAGGTAACAAGGAAAGGATCCAGTCTTTCAAAGGCGATGTTATCAAGAAACAAGGAAACGGCGCTACTGCCAGCTTTACCGTTCGTAAGATCTCTGACGGAGTGGGTGTTGAAAGGGTTTTCCCGTTCTTCTCTCCAAACGTTGAATCGATCGTTTTGAACAAAACCGGTAATGTTCGCCGTGCCAAACTGTTCTATCAGCGTACCCGCAGCGGTAAGAGTGCCAGGATCCGTGAAAAGCGTCAGGCGGTTGAAACTGCAGAGTAATATTTCGATATATTATTTGAAAAGCCCCGTATTCATCGGGGCTTTTTCATTATTTACGGGCCTTTATAACTAATTGTTCCTTTATTTTTCAGTACTTACTATCTTTGAATTCTAATTTTTCATGATTATGATACAACCTACATTATTGGGAATGCTTGGCACCAACGAAATAATCATTATACTGGTTATTGTTCTGTTGTTATTCGGAGGTCGTAAGATACCCGAACTGATGCGTGGATTAGGAAAAGGTGTCCGTGAGTTTAACGACGCTAAAAGCAATGTGAAGAAGGAGATTGAAGAAAGTGCCAGCGATGTAAAGAACTCTGTAAAAGAGTAACCCTCCTAACGAATTTTCCTTACACTAAAGCTATCTCATTTGTTTGAGTTCTCTTCCATTGAGCAGTACCATGCCCAATTACAGGAAGGAAATGTAACCTGCTTACAGGTAGCAGAGCATTACCTTAAACGCATTGATGCCACAAAACATCTTAATGCATTTATTGAAGTGTACGCTGAAGAAGCAATTCAAAGAGCAAAAGAACTGGATGAGAAAAGAAAAAATGGCAACCCTTCAGGTAAACTGCATGGCGTAGTTATTGGACTCAAAGATGTTATCTGTTATAAGAGCCACAAGATATCCGCATCCTCAAATATTCTAAAAGATTTTACTTCCATTTATTCTGCGACAGCCGTTGAAAGGTTGCTGGCGGAAGATGCCATCATCATTGGTAACCTCAACTGTGATGAATTCGCCATGGGCTCTACCAACGAGAATTCTGCATATGGAAAAGTGCTGAATGCATTGGATGAGACAAGAGTTCCCGGTGGCTCTTCCGGGGGTTCAGCCGTAGCAGTGCAGGCAGGGCTTTGTATGGTTTCTTTAGGAAGCGATACCGGCGGCTCCGTTCGTCAGCCGGCAGATTTTTGTGGTATCATCGGGTTGAAACCAACCTATGGAAGAATTTCCCGCTATGGTTTGATCGCTTATGCTTCGTCATTTGATCAGATCGGTATTTTTGGAAACACAATTTCTGATGTAGCGGTTATGCTTGAAATAATGGCCGGGGCTGATGATTATGACAGTACTGTTTCGCATAAAGAAGTTCCTGCCTATTCAAAACAACTATCATCTGGTAAAAAATTTCGCTTCGCTTACTTTGAAGAAGCCCTAAACCATCCAGGTACAGACCCGGAAATCTCATCGGCCATAAAGAAGCGGATTGAAGAACTTCAAAAGGAAGGACACCAGGTAAGCCCGGTTAAGTTTGACTTACTTGATTATATCGTTCCGGCTTATTATGTTCTAACCACCGCTGAAGCTTCATCCAATCTATCCAGGTATGACGGGGTAAAATATGGTTACCGTTCTCCGGTTTCAGGAGTTGAGTTGACCGATTTTTACAAGCAATCCAGGTCAGCTGGTTTTGGAAAAGAAGTAAAACGCAGGATCATGCTGGGTACATTCGTTTTAAGTGCCGGATACTACGATGCCTACTTTACAAGGGCTCAAAAAGTGAGAAAAATTTTAACAGAAAAAACCCAATTGATTTTCAACGACTTCGACTTTATTCTTTTGCCAACTTCTCCGGTACCGGCCTTCAGGTCCGGCGAAAAAATGGACGACCCCATAGCCATGTATCTCGCTGATATCTATACAGTAATGGCCAATTTGGTAGGAATTCCAGCCATTTCTCTTCCTCTTTTCAGGCATAGCAACGGTATGCCCTTTGGTTTGCAGGTGATGGCAAACCGGTTTGATGAAGTATCTTTGCTGCAGGTTTCAAAGCTGCTTTTAGGCAGATAGTTCGCCTAAAGTATTAATAGTCAAACATTTTGAGAAAGTTTAAACACATATCGATTCTGAGTATTCTTGGTTTTTCGTTGGTTCAGGCCACAAAAGCTACCGGAATTCAAACTGACTGGAGGAGCAGAACAGTCATTTCTGATACCACTATCAAAAATGATTCATTAGCCTTATCAGTTACTGATCCGAAACAGGGATTTACTAACCTGTTCACAACTGCAGTTACTGGTGACGGGGTGAATGGGGCCAAACTGAACCCAATGGCCATTGGTTTTGTACAAAACTACATTTCTAAAAACCGAAAAGGCTTCTTAGCCATGAAGGAATGGGCTAAACCTTATTTTGACATGATGGATGAGGTTCTTACCCAGCACGGCCTGCCAAAAGAACTAAAATATCTCGCTGTAATAGAATCGGGATTAAAGCACAATGCTAATTCCTGGAGCGGTGCTGTTGGCCCATGGGCATTTATGCCGGCTGCGGCCAAAGAGTATGGTTTGAAAATGACCAAGCACAACGATGAGAGGTTAGATTATTATAAAAGCACACATGCTGCGGCAAGATTACTTACCGATCTCTACCAGAAATACGGAGATTGGTTACTGGTACTGGCAGCATACAATGGGGGGCCTGGTAATGTTAACAAAGCCATTAAAAAAAGTGGTGGTAGCAAAGATTTCTGGACACTGCAATATTATCTGCCGGTGGAATCAATGAACCATGTAAAAAAATTCATTGGTACACATTATATATTTGAAGGTGAAGGTGGCATTACTACTATTACCAAAACTGAGACGAAAGACCTGTTGGTGAAAGGCGGCAGTTCTAACCTGAAAGAAGACGAAATGAACAACTCCACGGCCTATAATATTACCGGACGTTTCAACTCGACTGTAATTATCAAATACGTAGAAATAGACAAAGCTACTTTTGACCGTTATAACCCGGGATTTGATAACAAGATAGCCCTGGAAGGAAAATATGAGCTCAGGCTTCCAACACAAAAGATGAACACTTTTGTATCTAAAAGATACGAGATACTGGATGAGAGTTTGCAGTTATTATTAAAATCTGCAAACGCCGGCACCAATTAATCTTTACTATTTTCTTTCAACACTTTTTTCATCGCTTCCGCTTTCATTAAACATTCTTCCCATTCCTTTTCAGCTTCGCTGTAAAAAGTGATACCTGAACCTGCCTGGAAAGAAAGATACTTTGATGCTGCATTATACATAATGCTTCTTATCACCACATTAAAATCAAAATCGCCTACCGGAGAAATATAACCAACTGCCCCGGAGAAAATACCCCGTTTGGTTTGTTCATATTCCTCTATCAGTTCCATTACCCGTTTTTTTGGGGCACCCGTCATAGAACCCATAGGAAAAGTAGCCCGGATTATTGTTGTGAATGATATGTCTTTTTTCAACTCGCCGCTGACAGTAGAGATCATCTGATGCACCTGCGGGAAAGAATAGATTCCATATAGCTCATCCACTTTTACAGTTCCTTCTTCACAAACTTTTGCAAGGTCATTCCTGACAAGGTCCACCACCATTACATTTTCCGATCTGTCTTTGGCACTATACTGTAATTCATTCCTGCTTTTGTCATCCTCAAGCTCATCATTTAAAACCCGTTTTGAGGTGCCTTTGATGGGTTGTGATAAAACCCTGTTTCCTTGCTTCTTTAAAAACCGCTCTGGGCTTGCACAAAGCAACCATTGATTATCGTTTCTATACAAAGCAGAAAATGGATTAGGTGAAATAGCAGCTAGTCTTTTGTAAACTTCAACAGGATCGATAGCTGCATTTTCGGCAAAGAATTCCTGACAGAAATTTATTTCATAACAATCACCCCGAAGAATGTGTTGCTTCAGTTTTTTTATAACGGCTATATATTCTTGCTTTGAATACCTGTTTTGAATACTTATTTTTTTCTGTAGCGGCACACCAGTCAGTTCTGAGGTTGCAAAGACCGAAGCATACACTGCCTTTGGTTCGTCCGCATCGATTATCATTTCCTTTATGGAAAGCCGGATAACAACTTCGGGCTCAAAAAAGAACATGTCAGGAAAATGAATACCATCGGGATTAACAGAAGAAAGTCGTTCTATTTCATTCTTTAGATCGTAACCAAGATGACCAAACAACCAGCCTTTTTTTTCATCTATTAATTGTTGAAGCAGGGGTAACGCATTTCCTGCATCTGCCTTCAAATGCCGTTTCGCCCCTGCTGCGAGCAGGCATTCCATGGAGTGTGGTTCGATCTGGTACTGGTGATTGTCTAAAAAACAAAAAGTGTTGAACCGTTGCGCCCAGTTCAACACTTTTTCTTTCACCTGTTCAAAATCACTTATTGGAAAAGTGCAGGTAGTTGAGATTGTTGTATTCAAAATATTCTTCACTCCCCGATCGGAGCGGGGTGTTTAATAGTCGTCATCCTCATCATCATCAAAGTCCTTGTCATTAAACATGTCTTTGAATTCATCATCCACTTTAAAGTCATCATCATCATCGGCAGTTTTCTTACCAATGCCACCACCAGCCTTCTTACCTTTTGATTTAGGAACATCAAACTCCTCAAAATCCGGGTCCCACTCTTCTTCCTCTTCAGGTTTTTCCCAATCATCCGGTTCGTCCTCACCAGCATCGTCATCATCATCATCTTCATCCTTACTTTTTTTAGATGCAGCTGCTTTTCCTGTTTTTTTTGCAGGCTTCACATCTTCATCATCCTCAATATCATCATCGTCGTCATCTTCTTCCTCTTTTTTAGTAGGTTTTGATGACGGCTTCTTTGCGGCTGCTTTTTCAGAAGCTGAACTAGTTTTCGCCGGGGTGCTTTTTCCTTTATTGGGTTTTACTGCCATAGTCTTTACAGGATTATTGCTGTAAAATTTCAGCGAAGTTTTTAATTAGCCAAATTTTTAAAATCTTTTTTTTAGCTTTTATATCCGGGTTTAGCCTACCTCTACAATTTGATCCCTGCCCGGTCCATTAGAAATAAAGTGAATGTTAACGCCAAGGTACTCATTAATGAACTTAACGTAGGTTTTCATGCTATCAGGCAACTCATTATAGGATTTCGCTGCACTGGTATCTGTATTCCAGCCATGAAAAGCTTTATACTGCGGTTCTGGCTTTTGCCTGTCCATCTGGAAGGGTATCTCCCGGCTTTCTTTACCGTTTAGATTATAAGCTGTGCATACCTGCAGTTCCTTAAATGCATCCAGCACATCAGCCTTTGTCATGACGATCTTTGTCACCCCATTAATCATACAGGCAAAATTCAAGGCTACGAGGTCAATCCATCCGCAACGGCGAGGACGGCCCGTGGTGGCACCAAATTCATTACCTATTTTTCGCAATTCTTCGCCGGTTTCATTTTCGAGTTCGGTTGGAAAAGGGCCGCCGCCAACTCTGGTGCAATAGGCTTTTGTCACCCCAATCACATCCCTTATTTGCTGGGGAGCAATACCCAAGCCACTGCATACACCGGCAGAGATCGTACTGGAGGAAGTAACATAAGGAAAAGTTCCAAAGTCAATATCAAGCATACTACCCTGGGCGCCTTCAGCTAATATTTTTTTACCCGCCCTGATCTGGTTGTTGATAAAATACTCCCCATTGACAATATTCAACTGCTTCAGAAACTCAAGTGCCTCAAAAAATTCTTCTTCCCATGCAGTTATATCTTCCTGGAAATTATAATTATCTAACAAACGTTGGTGCTTCAGCCGTAGTTTAATGTAAGAAGTAGTAAAGTTCTTATCGAGAAGGTCACCAACCCTTAAACCATTACGACCGGTTTTATCCATATATGTCGGGCCAATACCTTTTAAGGTTGAACCAATTTTCTGATTCCCTTTTGACAGTTCCGCTGCTTTATCTAATGCACGGTGTGTAGGCAGAATAAGATGTGTACGTTCTGCTATAAAAAGATTTTTTTTCAGGTCAATACCAAAAGAAGCAACAGTATCACATTCTTTTTTTAGTGTAACAGGGTCGAGCACCACACCATTACCTATCAGGTTTGTTATACCACTTCGAAAAACCCCCGAAGGAATCTGGTGCAGCACTACTTTCTTATCATTTACATATAAAGTGTGCCCTGCATTGGGGCCACCCTGAAACCGGGCCACCACATCATAGTCTTTGGCAAAAAAGTCAACTATTTTCCCCTTTCCTTCATCGCCCCATTGGAGGCCGAGTATTACATCTACCATTTGCTGGATATTAAATTATGTGCGGGGCAAAAATAAGGCTTCACCAAAAAGCCGCCTCATTAAATCCGGTTGCCCTGAGTAATTTTTATACCCAAATAAAACAGACTTGTTAACCTGTCATCTTATCAGTGTGACAGTCCCTTTTTTGGTAATGACTTTATTGTCTTTGGTCAATCCCTCGATCATCCATACATAGACTCCGGAAGGCTGATCTTTTCCACCCAATGTCCCATCCCAGCCATCGTTTAGCCTGGTGGTAGAGAAAATTACCTGCCCCCAGCGGTTGAATACCCTGAAGTACTTATAACTTTTGATACCGACCGGGAATGGTGTGAATTTATCATTCTTCCCATTATTATTTGGGGTAAACCCTGTCGGAACATAGATATCTGGCCCTTTGTATACCCTGATTTTCACATATCCTTCTCCTTTGCACCCCTCTTCTGTAACACCAACAACCTGATATGTGATCTCATCCCCAACATTTCCTACTGTAACGATCGGGTTAGGAATATTTGGATTGCTCAATCCCTGAACAGGCAACCATGTGTAAGTAATACCGGCTGAAGTCGCCAGTAACCGGAATTGATCGCCGGAGTGAGCAACAGTATCAAAGGGGAATGTATTTATCCGCATTGGCCGTGATGTAACCACTTTTACATCATCCGTAACTAACGAACGGCAACCTATGTTATCAACCACAGACAATGTGTAAGTGGTCGTCTTGGAAGGTGTTGAAATGGGGCTAGGTCCGGTTGCTGAGTTCAGGTATATGGCAGGCGTCCATATGTATTGAAATCCACCTGAACCCTGTAAGGTATAACTCTGTCCATAACAAATATCTCCATCAGGGCCTGCGTTGGGAATCGGCGCATCGTTCACATTTAAGATCATGGTGTCATAAGTAGTACAACGACCCAAGGTTGCGGTGAGATAGTATGTGGTTGTATCTGCTGGGTTAGCAACCGGATTAGAAATATTTGGATTACTCAATCCTGTTGCCGGACTCCATGAATAGATCGTTGCGTTGGAAGCAGCATTCAGCTGTATTGAATTGCCATCACAAATAGACAGGTCATTAAGTGGAGTAAGAAATAAATTCACCGTAAGGCCAACAGTTGTATTGAATGTAGTGGCACAACCAAGAAAATCTTTTACATGAATTGTATAAGTACCGGGTGCCACAAAGAATGTGTTAGATGCCTGGAAATTGAATCCATCCATTGAATAGCTGTAACCTGAATTACCACCAGTTGCGTTTACAATTATTCGGCCATCATTACCTCCATCACAGCTGGCGTTGGTATTTGCAGAAACAGCAGCAAGAACAGCTGGTTGTGTAAGTAGTACAGATCTTGTTGTTATACAATTATTCGCATCCCTGATAGAAATAGTGTAATTGCCGGCTGAACCTGTAAAGCTGTTAGTGCTTTGCCATGAAGCACCCCCGTTGATAGAATACTGGTACGGGCCGACCCCGCCAGACGGCGTAACAGTGATGATACCATTATTTTCCCCATCGCATCTTACAGGAACTGTTGAGGTGGTTGCAGTCAATGCTGCAGGCTCAGAAATAATAACCGGCTGTGAGCCCTGGCAGCCATTTGCAGAACGATAATATGCAGTATAAGTACCGGCTGTCAGGCCAGTAAAATTATTGCCGGCCTGCCATATTACCCCATCTAATGAATATTGAAAGGGTGCAGCACCTAATACAGGTTGCAGAATTGTGATTGACCCGGTGGCACTGCCATTACAAAGTGCATTCGTTTTACCAACTGTTGTTGTTATAACCGGCCCGGGGGTGACATTTACGTTAATCACATTAGATATACAACCGGGTGCATCCGTAACAACAACGGTATGCGGACCGGAACTGACATTAGTGAAAGTATAGGGAACTCCTCCTGCTACTGAAGGTGCCCCATCTAATGAATAACGGAATGGAGCCACACCTGCTGTTGGGGTTATTGTTATTGTTCCATTAGAAGCACCATTGCAATTGGTAGCAGTAGAGCTGGTGGTAGCAGAAGGTATCGGCCCTGAACCAACATTCAGGTTAATTGTTCTTGAACAACCGACATTATCTGTTATTACAATCGTATGAGCACCTGCTGACACACTGGTAAACGTATAAGGATTAGTACCGGTTTGAAGCGGACCACCATCTAACTGGAAAGTAAATGGCGCAATGCCAAAAGTGGCAGTAGCCGTAATTGTTCCATCATTGATTCCCTGGCAGGCCGCCGGTGTGGAGCTTGTTATTCCGCTAACTCCGGGGCCTGCTGCCACATTCACATTAATAGACCTGCTGCAACCGACATTATCATAAATAGTAATTGTATGTGCCCCTGTTGATACATTGGTGAATGTGTAAGGGTTTGCACCGTTTACAACAGCACCTCCATCCAACTGCCAGGTGAACGGCCCTATACCTGCTGTGGCTGTGGCAGTAATGGAACCATTTGATACCGCTGCGCATGACGAAGGGATCGTAGATGTGTTACCATTCACACCGGCTCCTGCTGCCACTGTTACATTCAAGATATTGGTCTGGCAACCGGTTGCATCGTAAACAATTACGTTATGTATACCACTGTTGACATTGGTAAATGTATATGGATTAGGACCCGGCACTGCCATAAATCCATCTAACTGGAACATATAAGGACCCACACCATTTGTAGCTGTTACGGTGATTGTGCCGGTAGAAACAGCGAGACAGGCTGTAGCTGTTGATGAAGTATTTGCGGTAACAGAATTATTTCTTGGTACAGTTAAGTTAATTGTACTGGAGCAAGTACCAGTCGGGTCAGTAACCAGTATAGTATGGGGTCCGGGGCCGATATTCGTAAATGTGTAAGGACTTGAACCGCTAACCGGTGTACCACCATCCAACTGAAACAGGTATGGTGGCGGAGAGGTTGTTACAGGAACATTTATTGTAATAGTACCCGTTGGTGAATAACAATCTGTATTAGTTGCTGTTGCCGTAGCATGCAAATCGGGGTCTGCACTTTTGGTTACCCTTACTGTATCAGTTCCGAACACTTCGGTAGCTGGATCATCGAACTTGGTATATACAGACCTGACAACATAGGTAACAGTTGAACCAACGACAGGGCAGATATTTGGAAAGGATGCTTCAAGTTTACCATTACCAAGACTTGCCACAGTGCCAGTTTGTAAAACTGTACCAGACAGATCACAAAGTTCAACCCGTTTGAATAATGAAGAACCGGCAGAAGGAACAAAACGATAAGCCTCCTGCATACCGGGTGTTCCCCATGGCGGATCAGAAGCCTTTCTCCCATTTACCATCAGCCCTTGTGTTCGGGAATTGTTCTGAATGCCTATCATACCACGGCCCTGGTTCCAGGGTGTGCAAGGCTGCTTACTAAACATCAACACTTCTATTATGCCTGTTGATTCATACAAAACTATCTGGTGGGTATTTTCAATTAATAAGTTGCAACCCCCGGTATTGTAATACAATGGCATCATGTAATAACTTAATATCCATTTCCTGTGCGGAGCTGTTCCCACTGTCTGGTATTGAATGCGGCGGCCCGGTGAAGTTGGTTCCTGAAAATTAAGGTCGTGGTAAGGACCCATAATAATTGACCTGTCGTATAAACTGCTGGGAAGATCTTCGGGTACTCCGGCCAATGCACTTAGTCCAAAAATGTCTCTTAAAATACCATAATGTGTGATGAGGCCGGCATTTGAAATATCAAAAGACACCACACCGTTAGGACTGGCAATAAGCGTATTATAAGTCAATCCATAGAAAGGAAAAGGGAAGCCGATATTAATGACTGAACTATAAAAGTCATCAATCAACAAATTGGCAGAAGTTCCGGCCGGGTCATTTGGCTGTACATAGATGGGAAAACAACCAGTGGGTGTTTCGCCGATTGAATTGACCGTGTAGGAACCTGTTTGTGCATGAATGTCTGGTATTTTGGCTTTCAGGGTAAAGCAAGCAGCTGGTACACAACGAGGAATCAATGTATCCTTTGTACAATTAAATGTAAAGCTTTGTGCACTGACGGGTACATATGCGGTAACTACCAGGGACAAGAGAGCCAGTAACTTCGTCAGCTTGCTTCTCATATCAGAATAATAAGGTAAATAAGGTTTTAATGGGTCTCGAACCAGCATACAAGGTACATAAAATACCGGGCAAGAGGAAGTTGACCCGACTACAAAGCAAGAATCGTACCCTGAGTCCGGGGTTACGCTGGAACCTCATCTCATGCACTCTACATACACTCCCCATGCTTTAGCCATACTTGTGCTATGCCGCTGCTGTACACCAGGTATAGAGCTGGCATGAAAAAGCCCCGGCTATACCAAACCGGGGCTTTAAACTATTTAGGACCGACAGGTTTACCTGATCAATGTAACTGTTCCTTTTTTGGTTATAGGCCTGTCGTCTTTTGTCATTCCTTCGATCATCCAGACATAGACACCAGATGGCTGATCTCTGCCGCCGAGTTTTCCATCCCAGCCATCATGCAGTTTGGTGGTAGAGAAAATCAACTGGCCCCAGCGGTTGAACACCCTGAAGTATTTATAATTCTTAATACCAACCGGGAACGGAGTGAATTTATCATTCTTACCATCACCGTTTGGTGTAAAGCCGGTAGCTACATAGATATCCGGGCCTTTATACACTCTTACTGTCACATACCCTTCACCTTTACAGCCTGCAATGGTTGATGCAATGACCTGGTAGTGGGCTACATCACCAATAGCACCTGCGGTAACAGTTGGGTTTGCAATGTTCGGGTCGCTGAGACCGGTGGCCGGTGACCATATATAATTGATAACATCATTATCGGATGGTACAGCCAGCAGTTGTATCATATCCCCGTTATACATTACAGTATCGTATGGGAATGTCTTCATCTTTATCGGCGGTGTCACATCTATCCTTATCTGGTCGGTTGTAAGAGAAGCACAACCATTGATATCAGAAATGATGGACAGTGTGTAGGTAACGTCTTTAGTTGGTGTTGATATGGGATTGGCAATGTTTGGATTATCCAGGTAGTTGTTCGGCGTCCATGAGTATTGTGTTCCTCCGGATGCCTGCAACTGGTAGGTTTGCCCGTAACATATAAATCCATCCACTCCTGCATTGGGAATTGGTGCCGCATTCACATTAACGATCACTGTGTCCTGCCCGCTGCAACGGCCGAGTGTGGCAGTTACGTAGTAGGTGGTTGTCACTGTTGGATTCGCAACAGGATTTGAGATGGTTGTTGAACTAAGTCCTGCTGAAGGTGTCCATAAATACTGGGTTGCATTGGAGGTCAGCTGTAACTGGGTAGAGGTACCCTCACAAATAACAGGATCGGTCTGTGGTGTCATTGTAAAGTTGCTGCCCAATAATACTGTTGTATTAAATGTGGTGATACAGCCAAGATTATCTTTTACCGTAACAGTATAGTTGCCGGGTGCCACATTAAATACGTTCGAGGACTGGAAGTTGGTTCCATCCAGTGAATACTGATACCCACTGTTACCACCATTAGCGGTAACGGTTATCACCCCATCATTACCACCATCGCAACTGGCTGGACCGTTAGCAGAGAAAGCTGTCAACGCTGCTGGTTCAGTTACGTTGATCGTTTGCGTAGTGGTACAGTTATTTGCATCACGGATGGTAATGGTATGGCTGCCGGCTGCTACGTTAAACACATTGCTTGCCTGCCATGTTGCGCCACCATCAATTGAATAATCATATGGTGTTACACCACCCCCAGAGGTAACGGTGATGATACCGTTATTCTGACCATTACAAACAACCGGCACCATGGCTGCGGATGCTGTTAATGCTGTTGGTTCAGCAACTGCGATAGATAATGTTCCCTGGCAACCGTTTGCTTCACGATAGTAAACAGTATAGGTTCCTGCGATGAGGCCGGGGAAATTATTAGAGAATTGCCAGGTGGTTCCATCGAGTGAATATTCGTAAGGTCCGCTGCCAATTGCAGGCTGAGCCACGGTAATACTTCCTGTAGCTCCGCCATTGCATAATACATCGGTTGCCGATGCAGTGGTAGTTAAAGCCGGACCAGCAATTACGTTAACATTGATCGTACCGGTAACACAACCTGCTGCATCCGTCATTACAACGGTATGTGGACCTGCAGGTACATTATTAAATATATATGGGGTTGCACCGGTTACAGGTGCTGCGCCATCTAATGAGAAAGTATAAGGGGCATTACCATTTGTCGGGGTAACAGTTATAGTGCCATTTGTTGCCCCGCTGCAGGTTGTGGCATTAGCAGCGGCGGTAGCAGCCAATGCAGGACCGGCAGCTATGTTTACATTTATCACATTCGTAACACACCCGGCTGCATCTGTGACACGGATAGTATGTGCGCCAGCGGCAAGATTGCTGAATGTATAAGGAGCCGGGCCAGCTACCGGGGCGGCGCCATCCAGTGAGAAAGTATATGGTGCTGTACCACTGGTAGGTGTAACAGTAATAGATCCATTGGCAGCGCCATTACAGGAAGTGGCAGCCGGCACTGCATTAGCCGTAATACCCGAACCAGCAGTTACAGTACGGCTAAGTGTACGGGTACAGCCCGCCGCATCTGTTACCACAATACTATAAGTACCTGGCGCAAGGCCTGTAAATACGTTGGAAGCCTGTGGAGGGTTTGCTCCCAGCTGGTAAGTAAATGGTGCGGTGCCGGCAGTTACATTCACCGTTATAGTTCCATTATTTACCCCGGCACAAGTGGCCTGAGTAAATGAAGTGGTAGCTGTAACCCCGGTTCCGGTGGTGATATTAATAGTAATTGTATTAGTAACGCAGTTATTGACATCTTTCACAACCACTGTATGGTTACCGGGAGCAAGGTTAGTGAATGTGTATGGTAATGTACCTGCTGTAAAGGCGCCTCCATCTAAGGAAAATGTAAATGGCGCTGTTCCCGTTGAGGAATTAACAGTGATCGTTCCATTATTCACTCCTGTGCAAGAAGCGGCAGTATTGGCCGTGACAGCAGCTAAGTTGCCAATAACAGCAACAGTTGCTGAATAGGTACCTGTACATACACCGCCAATATCTCTTACATATACAGTATAAGTACCCGCCACCAATCCGGTAAAAATATTGGAAGACTGCCAGGTGATGCCATCTAAAGAATACTCGTACGGACCACCATTACCACCAGAAACATTAGAAACTGTAATAGTGCCATTAGGGACACCGCAGGTGGCAGCTGCAGTGGCGGTTGTTGCAGCGAGGCCCTGTTGACGATCAACACGGATGGTATCTCTTCCCATCACTTCCACGGTGATATCATCAATTTTATCATAGAAGGCTCTTACTTCGTACTGTGTAGAGGTTCCCGGAGGGGGACAAATATTGGGAAAAGTAACTTCCCTGTCACCATTTGCCAAAGGCACAGAAGTACCGGTTGCTACAAGCGTTCCGGCCATATCATACAATTCTGCTCTTCTGAAAAGTGGTACTCCTCCTATTGGTACGAAACGATATTTTTCCGACATACCCACAGAACCCCATGGCGGATCAGAAGCACGGCGACCAGGTACCATTACACCGATATTCTGGCCGAAGTTCTGTAAACCCACCATTGACCTGCCCTGATTCCATGTTGGGCAAATCTGCATATCATACAGAGCCACATCAATGATACCGTTCGATTCATAAAGGGTTATAGTATGCGTATTTTCTATCAGGTTGTTACAAGCTCCTGAGAACAGCGGAATTTTATAATAAGATAAAGTCCAGGTCCTGTAAGGCGAAATTCCTGAGCCAACATAAGAAATCAGACGATTGGGAGATGTAGTAATACTAACGTCAATATCATGGTAAGGCCCCATGATGATTTCCCTGTCATAAAAAGTACTGGGAAGATCCTGTGGCACTCCTCCGTTGATTATATTCCAATGCGAAAATTGATTGGCCTCAGTCAGATCGAAACAGACATAGCCGTTACTGCTTGCCAAAAGCTGTGTACGAACATTGCCAAAAAACACAAATGGAAAACCGATGTTTATAGGATTTGTGTACCTGTCATCAATATTCAGCATTGTAGGTGATTGAGGAACAGCCGGGTCATAAGCAGCCAGTAAGCAGGCGGGATTAACAACGGGACTGTTCACAGCGTAGGTAGTAGCTCCCCGCTGAGGATCAGGAACTCTTGCCTTAATAGAAAAACAAGCCGCCTGCGGACATCCAGGCAACACCGTGTCTCTTGCGCAGTTAAACCAATATTGTCCAAAAACATTAGCGGAAGAAAGCAACAATAAAATAACAAGTTGCAGCCGGTTAAATCTCATACAATTAGCAGTTATTTAAATGATAATCAGGGGCCTTTTAAAAGAAGGCAACAAGTTAAACAAAATAATCGTTCGGCGGGATATCCAGAGGTTGATTGTACACAAATTTTCCGGCGGCTCGTCAAAAGTAAAAAACCATCCTGCTGAAACAGAATGGTTTATTATAAGCTCTGTGCGGATTAATTTATCGTATAAGCGTCACCACTCCCTTTTTGGTAATTACTTTATTGTCTTTGGTCAGCCCTTCTATCATCCATACATAGGTGCCTGAGGCCTGGTCCCTGCCATCCAGTTTTCCATCCCAGCCATTATGCATTTTGGCGGTGGAGAACACCATTTGTCCCCAACGATTGAACACCCGGAAATGTTTATAACTTTTAATTCCCACCGGGAATGGTGTGAAGCGATCATTCCGGCCGTCTCCATTTGGGGTAAAACCGGTCGGCATGTAAATATCCGGGCCTTTGTATACCCTGATCGTTATAAAACCATCGCCCCGGCATCCGGCCAGTGTAGTAGTGGTAACACGATATGTTACCACATCGCCAGTAGCACCTACTGTAACAACCGGATTGGCAATTGTGGGGTCACTTAACCCTGTGGCCGGTGACCATGAGAAATTGATAACATCCGTATCAGAAGGAATTGCGAGCAACTGAAACTGATCATTGGAATAACCAATTGTATCGTAGGGAAAAGTTTTCACTTTTATCGGTGGTGTTACATCTATCCTGATCTGATCAGTTACTAATGATGCACATCCATTCGGGTCGGAAAGAACAGAAAGAGTATAAGTAATATCTTTTGTGGGTGTTGATACAGGGTTGTCGATATTGGGATTGTTCAGGAAAGTGGAAGGTGACCATGCATACTGTGTACCACCACCGGAAGCCTGTAGCTGGTATGTTTGCCCGTAACAAATAAAACCATCTGGTCCTGCGTTGGGAACAGGAGCTGCATGCACATTTACAATTACCGTATCAATAATAAAACAAACGCCGAGTGTTGCCCGAACATGATACTCTGTTGTTAATACAGGGTTGGCAACAGGGTTATAAATTGCCGTATCACTTAAACCGATACGGGGTGTCCATGCAAAACCAGTAGCATTTGTTGTGAGTGATAGTTGGGTGGATCTGCCTTCACAAATGGTTGGGTCGGTTTGCGGAGTAAAGCTGAGGTTATCATTGAGCCCAACTACGGTGTTAAATGTGGTGATACATCCCTGGTTATCTTTTACTGTAACCGTATAATTGCCGGGCACCACATTGAAAACATTGGACGCCTGGAAGGTTGTGCCGTCAATTGAATATTGGTAAGATGCAGTGCCTCCATTAGCAGTCACCGTGATAGTACCATCTGCCCCACCATCGCAGGTGCCGTTGGTGTTGGCTGACACGGCAGATAACACTGGTGGTTCAGTAATAGTAATATTAGTGCTGCCGGGACAAATGTCTGATGACCGGTAATGAACAGTGTAGTTACCCGCAGGTAAACCGTTGAATACATTACTCGCCTGCCATGTTATTCCATCCAAGGAATAAGAATAAGGATGAGTGCCGATTGTTGGTGGCGTTACGGTTATCGTTCCTGTTAAAGTACCATTACAAAGTGCATCTGTTTTATTGACAGCCGTCACCATAGCAGGGCCTGTTGCCACATTTACATTTAACTGCAAAGTGCACCCGTTATTATCGGTAATATCAATAGTATGCGGACCGGGAGCAATGCCGTTGAAAGTATAAGGCGTGGGGCCGGTAACAGGAGCAGCAAGGTCTAACGAATATGAGAAGGGTGGTGTGCCTGATGAAGGTGTAACCGTTATTGTTCCGTCATTAGCACCTACACAGGTTGCCGAATTGGTAGTTGTAGTGGCAGCAACCGTGGTGGCTCTTGTAACTCTGACTGTATCCACCCCGAATATTTCTGTCAGCGGATCATCGTTCTTTGTATAAACAGAACGGATGATATAGGTTGATGGACCTCCTGGTACACATGTGTTCGGGAAAGAGGCTTCTAATCTTCCTGGGCCGGCAGGCACTGTTGTGCCGGTTGATAAAATACTTCCGCCAACGTCAAGCAGCTCCACTCTTTTAAAAAGTGATGGCCCTGCTGCCGGTTCAAACCGCCAGCTTTCAGTAGCACCAAGCGAAACACTCCAGGGACCATTTGCGATAGCAGCCCTGCCGGGAGCCATCAGGCCTTGTGTACGGTTCCAATCCTGGATACCAACGATGGCCCTGCCATTATTCCAACCCGGACAAATTTGCTTACTGAATATAACTACCTCGATGACACCGGTTGATTCATATAAAACGATCTGGTGCGTATTTTCAATTAATGCATTGCAGGCACCACTGAATAATGGCACCCTATAAAAACTCAGTATCCATCTCCGGTGAGGAGCAACACCAAATAGCTGGTATTGTACCCGGTTCGAAGGCGATGTACCAACAAACGGGTGCAGGTCATGGTAGGGCCCCATGATCATCGCCCTGTCGTAAGTGGCACTGGGCAGGTCTGCACCGATAGACCAGTGTGCAAAGCCGTTGGCTTTTGAAATATCGAAACTAACATATCCGTTGGTACTTGCGATGAGTTGTGTGTAAGTAGTTCCATAAAACTGAAACGGGAACCCGATATTGATCACATCACTGTACTTATCATCAATCAATAAATTGGTTGAAGTGCCGGTCGGGTCATCCGGCTGAACGTATACAGGTGCACAACCTGCTATCGGGCTTGTAGGATTTATAACGTAAGAGCTTGTGGTTCCATAAATATCAGGGATGATGCCTTTCAATGTAAAACAAACAGGATTGCAACCGGGAATGATCGTATCCCTTGAACAGTTAAACGAAAATCCCTGTGCATGGATATTGCCGGATAAAAAAATTAAACAGCCTGTTGCTGCGAAGAGTTTCAGCAGTTTTTGTCTCATAAAAAGTGTGCAGTTGAGCCGGGTAATTTTGGTGTCATTAACCGGCAGACAAGTTAATCAAAATATCGGTTCCGGGGTAGCCGGGAAGGCTTGATTATGCACAAAAAACAAAGGGGTTTTTACGAATCAGGAAGGAATGTCTTCCATGTCATAACGTTCTACGGATTCGATACCTGGGAGTGCCAGCAGGCTTTGAACCAGTTTGTCCAGTTCTTCTTTATCATGCACATAGAGTTTGATATTGCCTTCAAACAATCCTTCTTTGGCTTCAATGGTCAATGCAGCAATATTTATTTTCAGTTCGCCGGAGATCAGCATGGTGATCTTGTTCACCACTCCCACATCATCCATACCAACGATCTTGATACCGGTAAGGAATGATATCTCTTTGTTCTTGGCCCATTTTGTTTTTACTACCCGGTGTCCATAGTTGGCGAGCAGCTTGGCAGCATTAGGACAATTGGTACGATGAATGGTCAATCCTTTACCGGTAGTTACAAATCCAAACACATCATCACCCGGAATAGGTTTGCAACAATTGGCCAGGTTGTAAACTATCTTATCACTGCTTTCACCAAATATGATGAGCTCTGCATCTTTTTTACCCGGCTGCGGTATGTAATCTGCTTTTTCCGTGTGAATTTTTACCGGCTTCGGCCATTCAATCTTATCGCCAACTACTTTAAAATCCTTGAGATCTTTCAGGTCAATATTCTTAACAGCCACCTGGTAAAACAATTCCACGTTAGAGGGCAGTTTATACCATTGTACCAGTTCGTCAATGTTATGCTGTGTAAATGATGCTCCCATACCTTCCAACTTTCGCTGTACTGCATACTTGCCTTCATCACCCACTTTTCTTTTTTCTTCCCGCAGGGCATCCCGTATCCTTCCTTTTGCTTTGGATGTAACAACAAACTGCAGCCAGTCCTCTGATGCTTTTTGTTTATTGCTGGTGATGATCTCCACCTGGTCGCCGCTGTGGAGTTTATGACTGATAGGAACCAATTTGTGATTCACTTTTGCACCGATCGTTTTTACGCCGATGGCACTGTGAATAGAAAAAGCAAAATCAAGTGCCGTAGAACCAACAGGGAGCATTTTTACATCACCCTTGGGTGTGTAAACATATATTTCTTCTGCAAGGAAGCTGGTTTTAAAATCCTGCAGGAAATCTATACTGTCTGTTTCCTGGTTGGTGATCACTTCCCGTATTTGCTGAAACCATTTATCAAAGCGGCTTTCATCGTTGGTTTCTTCCTTGTATTTCCAGTGGGCCGCCAATCCTTTTTCGGCGATCTCATTCATCCTTTTGGTGCGGATCTGCACTTCCACCCAACGACCCTGCGGCCCCATCACAGTGGTGTGCAATGCTTCATACCCATTGGCCTTCGGATTGCTGAGCCAATCCCTTAGCCGTTCCGGTGATGGTGTGTATTCATCGGTGATCATGGAATACACTTTCCAGCAATCTTCTTTTTCCTTTTCTGTTGGTGAATCTAAAATAACCCGGATGGCAAAAAGGTCGTACACTTCTTCAAACTCCACGCCTTTCTTTTTCATCTTGTTCCAGATGGAGTGAATACTTTTTGGTCTTCCGTATATCTCGGCATTCAGTTGTGCCTTGTCTATCTTTTCTTTTATAGGCTTGATGAATTCATTGATGTATTTGCTTCTTTCCTTTTTTGTTTCAGCCAGTTTTCTCGCAATGTCTTTATAGACATCCGGCTCCATGTACTTCATGGCAAGGTCTTCCATTTCGGTCTTGATATTATACAGCCCCATGCGATGTGCCAGTGGTGCATATACATATACTGTCTCGGAAGATATTTTGAGCTGCTTCTCCCGTTTCATGCTGTCGAGTGTCCGCATATTGTGCAGGCGGTCGGCCAGTTTTATAAGGATCACTCTCGGGTCATCGGTAAGAGTCAGTAATATTTTTTTGAAATTCTCCGCTTGTTGCGATGCGTTTACGTCAATAACGTTAGCAATCTTTGTAAGCCCGTCAACGATACGGGTTATTTCTTCACCAAATTCCCTTTTTACATCCTCCAATGAAATATCGGTATCCTCAACCGTATCATGCAACAAAGCACAAATGGTGGAGCGGACACCGAGGCCAATTTCATCAGCACAGATCTTTGCTACAGCAATGGGATGAAGGATATAGGGCTCGCCGCTTTTACGGCGCATGGTTTTGTGAGCTTCGGCAGACATTTCAAAAGCAGTACGGATGAGGTCTTTGTCGCCGGGTTTTAATTTGGTCTTCAGCGTTTTCAGTAAAGAACGGTACTCCCGGAGGATGAGCTTTTTCTCTTCTTCTTCGTTTAAGTTATACTTCGGTATCTGTGCTACGGTTTCCATTGTCTACGAATTTACTGAATTTAGCTAAGAGGAGAAAGAGGGAAAGGGAAAAAGAGAGACCTGATCAAGCATGCAGCCGTTCAAAGTTCCGGGATAATGATTTGGGCAAACTAAAAAGAGGTAAAGAGTCTTTGTTTAACTCTTTACCCCTTTTCTATTTAAACGCTTAGTTCTATTTCAGAAAATCATACTTCAATAAAATCTCATGCCCGTTCGATCCTTTATCATAGACACTCAGCGGTGTGCTGAAAATGTCGAAGCAATAACCAATGGTGAATTTCTTCTGAACCTTTACACCGGCAGAGAGCATCCAGCTTTGTCTTGCCCTTAATGCAACACCCCACCAGAAAATATCTTTGTGCTCCACCCTTACACCACCCTGAAATTCTGTTGGTGCATTGGGCAGATAGATGAAGAGGAAATTCGGGATCAGTTTTGTGCTGCCATCTGCATTGATAACATATTTACCATGCAGGTAATAGTGGCGGTACAGTCTTGCTTCTTCTGTTCTTGTGAGGTTACCACTATAAAAATCCAGTTTTGATTGTATCAGCTGGCTTACTGAAGCTCCTACCTGTAATTTTTTTCCGTTGTAGGCCACACCAAAACCGGCATCGCCTTTAAAACGACTGTCCTGTGCACCCAGCACCGGATCATTACCCAATGATTCCTGCAGTTTCACTTTGTCGATCGAGAACTGCTGGAACCTTCCTTCAAGTCCTAATGAGAAAGTAGCATCGTTGGCCAATGGAATATGATAAGCCACAGCGGCCTGCACACCCATTCTTTTTGTTGGGCCTGTAACATCGTTGTAAACATAACCACCGATTCCCAGTTTAGAACCACCAAGGTAGCCTGAACCAAATACAATGGTTGTTTGCGGACCGCCGGCAATTCCATCCCACATTTTGCGGTAAGAGGCGCCGATACTGCCATGTTTTCCTGCACCTGCAGTAGCAGGATTATGCAGGTTGCCATGCTGATCGAACAGCGAAGCTGTCATTAGCTGCTGCGCAGAAGAAACTGTTACAGCGCCAAGACATAAGAAAAGAAATATATAACGTTTCATATAAGTTAGTTTTTAATGATTATCTCAGAATGGTCAGGTTTCCTTTCAACAGCACTACTTTTCCATTTAACAACTGGAATGAAATGACATAGTAGTAAGTACCATCAGGCAAAGGTTTGCCTTCGTAAGTTCCATCCCATGTATTCTTATAATCATTGGATTCAAAAACTTTGGAGCCGTAACGGTTGAACACCTGTGCTTTGGCATATAACAGACAGTTACCGTTAGTGATTAGCCACCTTTCATTGATACCATCACCGTTTGGTGTAAAGGCCTCCATCACTTTAATACAATAAGGGATCACTGTCAATGTAACATCATCTGTTGCAAAACAGCCTTGCGGTGTTGTTGCTCTGAGTGTATAAGTGGTGGTAACAGCAGGGGTGGCCAGCGGATTAAGAACGGTAGCTGAACTGAGCCCTGTTGATGGTGTCCATAAATAAGTACCGGCAGAAGCTGAAGCCTGCATCTGGTAAGTGTCTCCTGCAATGAGGATAGCATCCTGTCCGGCATTAGCAGTAGCACCGGGGAACACCGTTACAGTAACAGTACGCTGTGTGGTACAGGTTCCTAATGTTGCCGTAACAGTATAAGTCGTTGTAACATCAGGCGTCAATGTCGGGTTAGCAATATTCGGATTGCTGACTCCGGTTGTTGGTGTCCAGCTATAAGAGGTAGCATTACCGGTTACCTGTGGGGTAAATGATGCGCCACGGCAGATGCTTCCGCCATTGATGGTACCGACAGTAAGGTTATTATTGAATACCACATTAACTACCTGTGCTGATGAAATACAAGTAGATCCGACTGTACGTATCCGCACATTATAAGTACCAGCGGCGAGTCCTGTAAATATATTAGACGATTGCCAGGTGGTGCCATTGTTGATACTGTATTCATACGGTGTTGTTCCACCCGAGCCTGTTACAGTAATGGACCCGCCGGTAGAACAGGATGCATCTGTTTTTGCAGCAGTTAAAGCAGGGGCAGCATTCTTTTTCACAAATACTGTATCTGTAAAAACAATGTCCTGGGGGGGATCGCCGATACAATCGTTGTATGTCACTCTTAAAACGTAAGCGGTACTGTCGGCAGTAGGGCAAACGTTAGGAAAGTTCAGATTTAAAACGCCTGCTGCCAAAGTGCTAGTATCAGCATTGGCCACCACAGTTCCATTCACAACCAGTTGTGCACTTTTCAGTCTTGAAATACCGGCAGATGGGATGAAGCGAAAACAGGAGTCCATGCCGGCGGAGCCCCAAACGGTAGCATTTTTACCGGCCGCGGCAACGGCATTTGTCCGTGTTTGATCCTGCATTCCCAGGATAGTGCGGCCACCATTCCAGGCTGTACAAAATGGTTTGTCATGTATATACACTTCAACAACTCCTGTTCCTTCATACAATACCATCTGATGTGTGGCCCTTGGTGCAGTACAGCTTGAACCGAAATAAGGCATATCATTATAACTTCCGATAAACCTTCTTTGAGGTGCTGTACCCTCCACTCTCCATTCAATTTTTTTATTGGTCGAAGTTAATCCCGGGTCAATATCATGATAAGGTCCGAAAATCATGGAAGGAGCATAGCTTGTACTCGGAATGGTTCCGTTCGCCGCAATAGAATAGCCACTTCCCTGTCCTGCCCGCTGAATATCAAAAGTGATAGCAGAGTTTGAACCCATCAGCAACGATGAATAAGTTGACCCGTAATAACAGAAATTAAAACCGGGGCTGATCACCGGGCTCCATGTATCATCAATATAAATGGCTGATACTACTGTACCCCCCGGCGTGGTATAGGCAAATGGTACATAAGCAGGATTGGTTATAACATAACTATTCGTTTGCTTAATGTGGGGTACCTGTGCTGAGATGGAGGTACAGGTGGTGCCGCAGGGCAATGTAATAGTTCTGTTAGCAATGGTAAAAACGGTAGCAGGGTTTTGGGCGTTAGCAAGGAAAACACAGCATCCGCCGAGCAAGAGTAAAATAATCTTTCTCATCAGCAATTAGGTTTGGTTGCGAAAAAAGTTTTGGTGCAGAATAGTTCTGCCAGTCTTTCAAAGTGAAATTTTCAATGGAAACAGAGCCTGTTAAATGGATATTCTGAAGATACCGGATAGTAAACGGGGGAACAGGCCAAACGTACAAATAATTAAACGATTAGTGAAAACAATTTTGCGGGATTTTGCCGCCGGTTTATTTTATCCCGATTCTTGTCATTCCCGGAAGCTAAAATGCCCTACATTTGCAGCCCAAAATTGCGGGTGTGGCGAAATTGGTAGACGTACCAGACTTAGGATCTGGCGCCGTGAGGCATGGGGGTTCGAGTCCCTCCACCCGCACAGAAACCCCTGAAGGGGAATAAAAAACAGTTGCTGTTTGCAGCTGTTTTTTATCTTTTGAAAATTTCTTTACCCTCTGCCTGCTGGCGGAGATGGGGGACAAAAAATAAAGTTTATGGCTACAGTTACAAAAGAAAATATCGGCCTGCTGCATGAAAAGCTGACAGTGAAGCTGGAAAAGACCGATTACCTGCCTTCTTTTGAAAAGGCGTTGAAAGAATACAGCAAAAAAGCAAATATCCCCGGCTTCCGAAAAGGGATGGTACCGGCAGGATTGATCAAGAAAATGTACGGCCCTTCCCTGTTTACTGATGAGGTGCTGAAAACTGTTGACCGGGAACTGATCGGTTACCTGCAAAATGACAAGCTGGACATATTTGCCCAACCGCTTCCATTAGAATCAGATTTCAAACAATTAGATGTAAATAATCCCTCTGATTATTCTTTCGAGTTTGAAGTAGGTATGAAGCCGGACTTCAGTTTACCTGACCTTGCAAAAGCAAAAACGACCCGTTATGTGGTTACCGTTACAGATGAAATGGTGAACAACGAAGTGGACCGTTTGCAGAACCGCTACGGCAATATGAAAGATGAGGAGACCGTGACGACTGAAGACAATGTGCTGAATGTAACTTTTATTGAAACAGACGCTGATGGCAACGAAGTGGAAGGCGGTGCTAAAAAAGACAATTCCATCCTGGTAAAATATTTTGCAGAAGGCTACCGCAAAAACTGGATGGGCAAAAAAGCAGGTGATACTGCAACAGTGCAACTGAAAAAAGCATTTGACGAAAAAGAAAGGGAGTGGATCATCGGCGACCTTGGGTTCAATAAAGAAGATGCAGCCGCTGCGGATAAATATTTCAAGATAGAGATCACCAAGGTTGGTCTGCTGGAGAAAAGGGAATTGAACGAAGAATTCTTCAACCAATTGTACCCTAGCCAGGAAGTAAAAACAGAGGCCGACTTCAGGGATAAAGTAAAAGCAGAAATCCAGAGCTATTGGAACGGTCAGGCTACGAACCAGATCCATGACCAGGTATTTCACCAATTGGTTGACCATACCAAGATCGAGTTCCCTGAAGGATTTTTGAAAAAATGGGTGAAGACACAAGGTGAGACCGCCAAAACTGATGAAGAGGTAGAAAAAGAATTCCCCACTTTTATCAGCCAGTTAAAATGGACACTTATCTCTGACAAAATAGTTCAGGATAATGCTATCGTAGTAAATCCCGATGAAATAAGGGCTTTTGCCAAACAGCAGTTGTTCAGCTATATGGGTGGTGCCAACCTGAGTGATGACCAGCCATGGGTAACAGATTACGTAGAAAAAATGATGAAAGACAGGAAATATGTAGAGGACGCATACAATCGTATTCAGACGCAAAAGATATTTGAATGGTCAGCTACCCAGGTGAAACCCACAGATAAAGACATCAGTGCAGAAGAATTCACCAAAATGGTGGAGGCGCATCAGCACCATCATCATTAGCCTGGTCCCCTAAAGGTGGCCTTATGTACATGAGTCATTAGCTTTTTTAGCCCCGCAAATGCGGGGTTTCTTTTTTGCTTTGTGCCAAATAGTCAATATTAAAGGTATTACTGTCAGCAATTTTGTGGTTTTGGCATTTGGACGGATATTTGATGAACTGAACCTGTTCAGAACTAAATAATTATCTATGACTTTTAATTCCGAGTTTGAAAAATATGCGGTGAAACACCGTGGCCTTTCCAGCAATACCCTGCACAGTTACGCTTCTCATATGGTGACAGCCATGACGCCTAATATCATTGAGGAACGTTCTCTCAATGTGGCAGTGATGGATGTATACAGCCGCCTGATGATGGACCGTATCATTTTTTTAGGTTACCCCATCAATGATGAGATAGCCAATATTGTAACAGCACAATTACTATTCCTTGATTCAAGCGACAGATCGAGAGATATCAATATGTACATTAACAGCCCGGGCGGTAGTGTGTATTCCGGTTTGGGTGTGTATGATACAATGCAATATGTAAGTCCTGATATTGCCACCATTTGTATCGGTGTGGCAGCATCTATGGCTTGTGTGTTACTGGGTGCAGGCACTAAAGGCAAAAGGGCTGCGTTAAAGCATTCCCGCATCATGATGCACCAGCCAAGTGGCGCTATTGGTGGCCAGGCCAGTGATATTGAAATTACCGTGAATGAGATCCGCAAGCTTAAAAGAGAATTGTATGAAGTGGTAAACATTCATACCGGTAAATCAATCGAGCAGATCGAAAAAGATTTTGACCGGGATAACTGGATGACCGCTGCTGAAGCCAAAGAATATGGATTAGTGGATGAGGTATTATTAACGAATCCAAGGAAACAGAAAAAAGATTAAGCAAAGAATAAATCTTAAAAATAACTACATGAACCGCAAACAATTTTTATACAACGACTGGAAAGCCGAAGATGATGATGAAAAAGAAGAAGAGCAGCCCAAGAGTGATATCGGTATGTTCAGCAAAAAACTGGAACGCTATTTTTTTGAAAAAAGAGCTGTATATCTCTGGGGTGTGGTAGATGATAAAAGTGCAAAGGATGTGGTAAGTAAACTGCTGTTGTTAGATGCAGACAAACCCGGTGAAGAGATCAAATTTTATATCAACAGCCCGGGCGGGGTGGTTACGAGTGGTATGGTAATGTATGATACCATGCAAATGATCAAAAGTCCTGTCAGCACTATTTGTATGGGTCTTGCAGCATCAATGGGCAGTATATTGCTCAGTGGTGGCAAAAAAGGTAGCCGTTATATTTTCCCGCATGGCGAGGTGATGATACACCAGCCTTCGCTTGGCGGCTACATACAGGGTGTAAGTGCTGATCTTGAGATACAGGCAGAGCAAACCCGCCGGGTAAAGGAGATCGGAGCCACCATTCTTGCCAATAACTGCGGCAAAACGGTGGAGCAGATCATGAGGGATTTTGACCGGGATTACTGGATGAATGCCAAACAGGCCATTGAATATGGTATTGCTGATAAGATGGTTGAAAAACTCTAAATCCCTCTCAACGAGGCATTTAGGCTAAAACTATAAATAAAGCCGTCCTAATCGGGACGGTTTTATAATTTTGTGAGTTACGAATCCGTTTATAACCCGTTATACTCTAATAAAATATGGCAAAAAATCCTTTACACTGTTCTTTTTGTGGCCGCAGCCGGGATGAGGTTAAGATCCTTATAGCCGGACAGGAAGGACATATCTGTGAAAACTGCGTAGAGCATGCCCGGGAGATCATCGACCAGGAACTGACCGTAAAAGATGATAAGGGCACTTCTTCTTTCAAGCTTACTGTTAAGAAGCCAATTGAGGTTAAGAAATTCTTAGACGAATATGTAATTGGCCAGGATGAAGCCAAGAAGACACTGGCGGTTGCTGTATACAATCACTACAAACGTTTACAGCAAAGAAATAACGAAGCTGTTTCTTCGAATAATGAAGTGGAGATCGAAAAAAGTAACATCATTATGGTTGGGGAAACCGGTACCGGTAAAACGTTACTGGCAAAAAGTATTGCCCGTTTACTGAACGTTCCTTTCACTATTGTTGATGCTACCGTATTCACTGAATCTGGTTATGTGGGCGAAGATGTGGAAAGCATTCTTTCCCGTTTACTGCAGGTTTGCAACTATGATGTAGCTGCCGCAGAAAGAGGTATTGTATTTATTGATGAGATAGATAAGATTGCCAGGAAGGGTGACAATCCCTCCATTACCCGTGATGTTAGCGGTGAAGGTGTGCAGCAGGGATTGCTGAAACTGCTGGAAGGTTCAGAAGTGCTGGTGCCACCCCAGGGAGGCCGTAAACATCCTGAGCAAAAATTAGTAAAGATCAACACCCAAAATATCCTCTTTATCTGTGGTGGCGCTTTTGATGGTATTGACAGGGTGATTGCCCGCCGGGTACAAACCAATACTATTGGTTTTAATGTGGACAAAGAACTGCAGGAAGACATGAAAAAGAACCTGCTCCGTTATGTGAACCCACAAGACCTGAAGTCATTTGGATTGATACCGGAGTTATTGGGCCGTTTGCCGGTGGTAACTCATCTTGATCCATTGGATGCAGCGACACTCCGTTCTATTCTTACCGAGCCTAAGAATGCACTGGTAAAACAATACAAGAAATTATTTGAGCTGGAAGGCATTCAGCTGACCATTGAAGAAGATGTGCTGAATTTCATGGTAGAGAAAGCTATGGAATATAAACTCGGCGCCAGGGGCTTAAGAAGCATTTGTGAAGGCATCCTTACTGATGCAATGTATGAGCTGCCTTCTTCCAAGGAAACACAGTTTGTACTTGACCTGGAATATGCCAAACGTAAGTTTGATAAGAGCAAGCTGAGCCTTTTGAAAGTGGCATAGATTTTCTATTAACCTCATTATTCATGATATTTGGTCAGACAATAATGTCTGACCATTTCTTTTAATAAAATACCATGCAAGAACTAATTGATAAACTGAAAGCCGAAGCCGGTCTTACAGATGAGCAGGCCAAACAAGCTATTACAACCATTAAGAATTTTGTAGTAGAAAAATTCCCGATGCTGGAAGGGGCAGTGAATAATGTATTTGGCGGGGACAATTAAACATTGCTGCATAACTGAACCCCGCCCCGGCAGCAACCGGAAAAAGTTGAGCTTACTTAATGACGCCGCATTTTTTTCCCCTTGGATTATTGGCTGCCTGGTAAGGAGTAAAACTTCGGGCACAGCTTTCGAGAAATACAACAGCAATCAGTAATACAACAACAATCCTGGTTTTCATAGTTAGCAGATTAAGGCATGAAATTAATAGCTGCGTTTCAGAAAAGTGATAAAGAATTACTACTGAAATATTCTTTTATTGCCTGAATTTTCCACCCGATCCCGATAGCAACTTTACTAAAACAAACATCCCGGCTTCTGGCCGGGATGTAGAATTAATGGGTACACTCTTTATTTGGTTTTTCAGTCCAAACATGTTTAGTTTAACTGCAACCACCCTGGTTACCACAGTTAAGGCATTTGTAGCAGGTGCCGCTGCGCATCATAATGTGACCGCAAACATTACAGGCCGGTGCATCACTTTGCATACTCTTGGTGGCGGCGTTCAGGGCATCCAGTCCGCTTTCTGTTTTTACTGTTTGTGCGGTCCGTTGGTTTTTCACCGGCTGAGGTGCTACAGTTCCCGATGAAGGGGTTACCCGTACACTTGACAATTCAGGCTCTGCATATTCCAAAGGATTAGAAGGAACTTCATCCCACTCATCTGCGCCAGTATTCATCACTTCTGGTTTGTCGAGCACATGCACTAAATCTGTACGACCTAAATATTCATAACCGAGTACCCGGAAGATAAAGTCAACTATTGAAGTTGTTGATTTGATATTCGGATGCTCTACAAAACCGGATGGATCAAACCTGGTGAAAGCAAATTTGTCAACAAATTCTTCTAATGGCACCCCATATTGCAAACCGATAGAGATGGAGATGGCGAAACAGTTCATCATACTGCGCATGGTGGCGCCTTCTTTTGCCATATCAATGAAAATTTCTCCCAGTGTTCCATCACCATACTCACCGGTGCGGAGGAAGATGGCTTGTCCGTTGATTTTTGCTTTTTGTGTAAAGCCACGGCGTTTGGCTGGTAAGGCACGGCGTTCTACAATGCTGGCCAGTTTTCTTTTCAGCTTGGTATCAGGCGAAGCCTGTACTCTTTTCTGTACTTCTTCCAGCAATTCTTCAACAGTCAGTTTACCCAGATCAACGATGTTGGATTCCGGTTGCTGATTGCCTGCTGTTGATTGTTCCTCTTCCGCAACTGTTGTGTCTGTTTTTTTCTTCTTATCAGATTTGTTGCTGAGTGGCTGTGATAATTTAGAACCATCACGGTATAATGCATTTGCCTTCAGACCCAGCTTCCAGCTCAGGTAGTAGGCATCTGCAATTTCTTCCACTTTCGCTTCATGCGGCAGGTTGATAGTTTTAGAGATAGCACCGCTGATAAACGGTTGCGTAGCTCCCATCATGCGGATGTGGCCATGTGCATGAATATACCGCTGGCCTTTTGCTCCACATTTGTTGGCACAGTCAAAAACGGGCAAATGTTCTTCTTTTAGTAATGGGGCGCCTTCGAGCATCATTGTACCGCATACATAATCATTGGCGGCTTCTATTTGCTCATCGGTATAGCCTAATGCTTCAAGCAGGCTCCACTCAAAGTCGTTGTATTGTTCAGGGGTGAAACCAAGTCTTTGCAGACATTCTTCACCCAAGGTGTATTTATTAAAAACAAATCCTATTTCAAAAGCGGTTAATGCAGCCGCATCAAGGCGCTTGATCTCATCGGCGATAAATCCTTTTTCGCTTAATGACTGATGATTGATAAAAGGAGCTCCTGCAAATGATGCAGAACCTGTTGCATATTTGATGATTGCTTCTGATTCTTTTTCAGAATAGCCTAAATTTTTTAATGCCGCTGGTACAGATTGGTTAATGATTTTGAAATAACCACCACCAGAAAGTTTTTTAAATTTCACCAACGCAAAATCTGGCTCAACCCCTGTAGTATCACAATCCATTACCAAGCCGATTGTTCCTGTTGGAGCAATTACAGTTGCCTGTGCATTTCTATAACCATACTTCTCTCCCATTTCCACTGCATCATCCCATGCTTTGCAGGCAGCTTTCAACAAATAATCAGGGCAATATTTTGCTTTGATGCCCATTGGCTTCAGGCTCAATCCTTCATATTCATCGGCATCATAAGCAGCAAGGCGGTGGTTACGCATTACCCTCATCATGTGGGCTTTGTTCTCTTCGTATCTTGGAAATGCGCCAAGAGCCTGTGCCATTTCCGCTGATGTTTTATAAGAAATACCAGTCATGATGGCCGTGATAGCACCAGCAATTCCTCTTGCTTCTTCACTGTCGTAAGGAATACCGCTAACCATCAGCATAGTGCCGAGGTTAGCATAACCTAACCCCAGTGTTCTGTATTCATAACTCAGTTGTGCCACTTCTTTTGAAGGGAATTGGGCCATCAATACAGATATTTCCAATACAACTGTCCACAAACGGCAGTTGTATTCATATCCCTCTACATCAAACTGGTTGGTTTCTGTATCAAAAAATTTCATCAGGTTGGCAGATGCAAGATTGCAGGCTGTATTATCCAGAAACATATATTCGCTGCAAGGATTGGAAGCCCTTATTTCGCCGCCTTCAGGGCAAGTATGCCATTCATTGATAGTAGTGTTGTATTGTGTACCGGGGTCAGCACAACGCCATGCAGCATAAGAGATTTGATTCCATAATTCTCTTGCCGGAATCTTCTTCATCACTCTCCCATCCATTCTTCCTTTCAGTTCCCAATCACCATCTTCTTCTAATACCTTAAAGAATGAATTGGGTATGCGAATAGAATTGTTTGAATTTTGTCCGCTTACTGTTCTGTATGCTTCGTCCTCATAACCGGAAGGATAGCCGGCAGCGATCAATGCGCCTACTTTCTTTTCTTCCTCCACTTTCCAATTGATGAAGTCAACGATCTCGGGGTGGTCAAGATCCAAACAAACCATTTTAGCCGCACGACGGGTAGTACCACCAGATTTGATAGCACCAGCGGCCCTGTCACCTATTTTCAGGAAACTCATCAGGCCGGATGATGTACCACCTCCGCTTAATTTTTCACCGGCACCACGAAGGTTAGAATAGTTGGTACCAACTCCTGAGCCGTATTTAAAAATCCGTGCTTCCCTAACCCAGAGATCCATGATACCGCCTTCATTCACCAGGTCATCATTCACACTCAGGATGAAGCAGGCATGTGGCTGGGGACGTTCGTATGCATTCTGTGATTTTTTTAATTGCCCGTCAACCTGGTCAACATAATAGTGACCCTGTGGTTTACCGGCAATACCATAGCTTTCATACAAACCCGTATTGAACCATTGTGGTGAATTAGGCACACACATCTGGTTCAGAATTGAGTAGACTAATTCTTCGTAAAAAACTTTTGCATCGTTCTCAGATGCGAAGTATCCATAACGTTCACCCCATGCTTTCCAGCAATTAGCTAAACGATGAGCTACTTGTTTGGCAGATGTTTCTCTTCCCAAACTTCCATCGGGCTGAGGAACACCGGCTTTACGAAAATATTTTTGGGCAAGTATATCAGTTGCGATCTGACTCCATTGTTTGGGCACTTCCACGTTGTTCATCTCAAACACCACTTCACCACTTGGGTTACGAATAACCGAAGTGCGGTAATCATACTCAAACATATCAAATACACTCACGTCGTCCCGGGTAAAGCGACGGGAAAATTGCAAGCCGCCCTTAGCGGATGCTTTGGTTTTGGTAGCCATAACTAAAAGAATTTCTAACGGGTTAAGTAACTATTAACTATTCACCGAAAATATTTTTAAGTATCTGTAATTCATAGTCAGAGATATTCACATTCTGTGGATAAGGGGTATGTAAAAACCGCTAATGCAAGCCTGTATTGCATCCCGGCATTTCTTCACAATGGGCAACGGGTTTTAGGGTAAATTTTTTTTGGAAAATTAGTTCTGCTATCCTAAAAAAAACAATGTTACCATATTGTTAACTGAAAAGCAAAACAGGCAAGGGTTTTTACGATATTACTCCCTGAAACCGTTGTGGGTAGCGGCTTTCAGAAATTTTGTCGCCGCAAAGCCTTTACAGAAAGGCATTACAGTTTTTTTATCGCAGTAAAATCTTCCTGCATAAAAGAACGGCCCGGATTTTCGTTTGTACCTAACGTAAGAAAGCTTGTTATCCATAATTCAGTCAGGTGCCCTGTATGCTTATTCATTTACCATCTCTTCCGCAACCGGAATGTCTTGTTGTATTGATCATCAGCATCACTTGATACGGATGTTCCACTTCACTCATACCATCGCTGCAACTTTTTTTTGTGATCGTTAATTCCATTGTGGTACTGCCGGAAGCAGAACTATATTTTCTTGTAATGGCATCAGGGGTTGTAGCAGCCACGAAAGGTACTGCCACATCAGGACCATCAGCAGGATGAAATACTATTTTATTATCACGGATCACATATACCGACCAGAATGGTTCAGTTCCAAAGCCGGTAAAAATAGTATCCGGTGCCGATAAGGTTACAGGCATCTGTTTTACCTGTTTAGCCGTATCTTTTGTATCGTCTTTTTTCTTAGCCGAATTTTTACAGGCTATTATTAACAGTGCAATAATAAAAACTGAAATAGACCGCATAATAATTAGTTTTAAAGGGAAGTTACAACCGTTTTTTGCGAAAAAGGATATTTGCTTTTCAAGTGGGCAATACCGGAAGTTTTTCGCATTTTTGCACTAATCAACCGGTACCGGATGAAGTCAACTATTTATAACGCATTGGCCGAGAAGAAGAAACAAGGGAAGAAATCCTTTGCAGTTCTTATTGACCCTGATAAGGTCAACACATCGGTGCTGGATGAACTGATTGAACTTTCTACCTCCGCTAAAGTTGATTACCTGCTGGTTGGTGGCAGTCTCGTTATTTCCAACCACCTGGATGAATGTGTGCAGCATATCAAGCAGAATTGCGATATCCCTGTCATCCTTTTTCCCGGAAGCCCTTCACAGGTAAGCAAGTACGCTGATGCATTGTTATACCTCTCTTTAATATCCGGCCGTAATCCTGAATTATTAATAGGACAACATGTGGTATCTGCTCCGTTTGTTAAACTAAGCGGATTAGAAATAATGCCAACCGGTTATATTGTGGTAGATGGCGGTGCGCCGACAACTGTTTCTTATATCAGTAATGCAGCACCTGTGCCTGCCGATAAAAATGAAATAGCGATGTGCACAGCAATGGCCGGTGAAATGCTCGGCATGAAACTTATCTACATGGATGCAGGAAGCGGCGCCAAACGTCCTATTACTGAAAGCATGATTGAAGCCGTTGCCAAACATATAGAAGCCCCCCTTATTATTGGCGGCGGTATCATACAACCTGAAAAAGCCTACCTGAATTGCAAAGCCGGTGCCGACGTAATCGTAGTTGGTAATGCGATTGAAAAAGACGCCTCGCTTATCAAAGAGATGAGTGATGCGGTGCATAGTGTGCCGGTGAAAGTGTAATATTTGATCGGATCTCTCATCCTTTAAATATTCAAGCATGAAAAAGATGCTGTTACTATTTGCACTGTTTGCCTCAAAAATATTGATGGCTCAAAATGTGGGCATTGGTACTCCTACTCCTGTATTTAAACTGGATGTAAAAAATGGAAGTATTAATACCGATTCAGTTTACCGGATTGGAACAATCACAGTTCTTGCCGTGCCTGGAACCGGTAATCTTTTTATTGGCAGAGATGCAGGTATGATCAACTCTAGTTCATATAATACATTTAGCGGAGAACTGGCCGGTTCGTCAAACACAACAGGCAACTCCAATTCTTTTTTTGGCCAGGCTGCTGGCAACATTAATTCTACAGGTGATAACAATTCTTTTTTTGGCCGGGCTACAGGTTCTGGTAATACCATTGGATCTTCCAATTCTTTTTTTGGCCGGTCTGCTGCTTACGCCAACACTAGTGGTAATTACAACACGGCCATTGGTAATTCTTCTTTGACCACTAATACAACCGGAACACTGAATACCGCCCTGGGTTACAATGCCAATGTAAATACGGATGCACTCGCCAATGCAACCGCTATCGGCGCTAATGCAAGAGTTGATTGCAATAACTGCCTGGTGCTGGGTTCTGTCAATGGAATAAACGGAGCCGCATCAGGAGTTAATGTTGGAATTGGAACAACCAACCCTAATGCATCAGCACAGCTTGATATAAGTTCTACGTCCAAGGGATTTTTACCACCAAGAATGACCTCTTCTCAGCGTCGTGCTATTACAAACCCTGCCGCAGGCTTAATGATCTGGTGTACTAATGGCGGAACAACCGGTGAATGGCAAGGATATGATGGGTATTCCTGGGTTACACTTTCAGGTAGCGCAACATCTGTTAAAATCTGCGATGAGCTTTGGACTGATAAAAACCTGGATGTAGACAGGTATAGAAACGGCGACCCGATACCAAAGGTTACCGATCCAACAGCCTGGGAAGCATTAACTACCGGTGCCTATTGTTATTATAATAACGACTCTGCAACTTATGCGGCCACTTATGGAAAACTATATAACTGGTATGCAGTGAATGACCCAAGAGGCCTTGCGCCTGCAGGCTGGCATATACCCAGCGATGCAGAATGGACCACTATTGAAACCTGTTTGGGTGGTGCATCTGTAGCCGGAGGAGCAATGAAAGAATCCGGTACTATACATTGGCAAAGTCCTAATACCGGAGCCACCAACAGCAGCGATTTCACAGGTCTGCCGGGCGGCTACCGTAACTATAATGGCTTGTTCGGGAATGTGGGGGAATATGGCTTCTGGTGGAGTTCTACATCGCAGAGTGGTGCAGGAGCCTGGGCCCGCCAACTGAGGTACGACGATGACGACATCATAACTAATAGCCAAGCAAAGAGAAACGGTTTATCTGTTCGTTGCCGCAGGGATTGACTCCTGATAGCTACCTGCCTACAAGACAAGCGGTCCGGGATTAGCTATTTAATAAAACTGCAAAGCATGCACTTATGTAATTTGTATTGGACAATGGGATTGAAAAAGACGCCTCGCTTATCAAAGAATTGAGTGATGCGGTGCATAGTGTGCCGGTGAAGGCCTAACGTAATTCTTCCACCTTAACCCTTGTTGGAGTTTCCTTTCCTTCGATGATGGATTTTGAGCTTAATGCAATGGCCTTTATTATTTCGGTCATATTTACCAGGTCCAGCGTCTCTATATGGTCGGTCAATTTGTGGTAGTGTGGCTCTACATCCATTTTAGAAGTAGAAATAGTATGTGCCGGCACACCCAGTCTTGCCAGTGTGGCATTATCGGAACGATAGAATAATTGCTGCTGTGGGTATGGGTCAGCATAAAAAGTAAAACCAGTCCCTTCCAGGTCTTTTTTCAATATCTCTCCCATATTGGTTTTTTCGTACCCGGTTATATAAGCAGAATTCTTACCCCATTTACTCTCTGTACCAATCATTTCAATATTAAACATAGCGACTACTTTGTCTGCCTCAAACTGGCGGGAGAAATATTGTGAGCCAAAGCCTCCCACTTCCTCTGCTGTAAATGCAGCGAAGACAATCGTCCTTTCATTATTGTTCAGCGCTTTAAAATATTTTGCCAGCATAATAACACCGGTAGTTCCTGCAGCATCGTCATTAGCCCCATTATAAATAGAATCCCCGTTTACTGCCTTGCCAACACCCAAATGGTCATAGTGGCCTGAGAAGATCACATACTCATCCTTTTTACTTTTTCCGGGTAATACGGCCACTACATTCGCCATTTTTTGTTCGGCAATCTCCTGCTTAATTTCTATTTCATAAACAGCCGGGTCAGTATCGGATAATACAAAAACAACACTTGTTGCAGATGTAAACAATGATGAACGCAGCCTTGCCAGGTTGCCAAAGCTGTTGGAAAAGCTTTTATCGACCAATACCAGCAAATTCTTATTACCCCGTGCAAGCTTTCTTGCCTCTGTTTGCAGGTTGGCTCCGGTTTTTATAAATGCTTTTTCGTAGCCAGATGACTGGCTGATCTTCAGTTCCGGCCTGGTAGTAACAGCCATGATATTTTTTGCGTCAATACTAACGGCATCCAATGTTGCTGAAGCACTGATCAGTTTGGGGCGAATCAGTGAAAACTCCTGCCGGTAAGTTTCGCTGTTATTCCAGGTGTTTAATCCTGCGGCCTTAAATTCAGCTGCTATAAAATCGGCTGCTTTATCTATATCTGGGGTAAAGGCTTTTCTGCCACGCATATCATCGGAAGCCAGTATTCCTTCAATACGTTCTACTTCTTTGGTGTTGATAATAGCATTCATATCGCCGGTTACAGTTTGTACTTTTTCCGGTGTCTTGCAAGTGGCAAGCAATAGAAAAGAGGCTGCGGAAAGCGATAATGCCTTTATAAAAAATTTCTTCATCCTTACATGGTTGAAGTTCAAAACTATTGAAATGTGGCCGATAAACTGTACCGTTTGAACAGGAATAGTGGCTATTGGTCATTTAACAGGAGTATTAATATTTGCAATTCCTGAATATTCAGATTAAATTAGGTGTTTGGATAAGTAACTTCTTTATCCATCAACCAGTCCCCTGTAAAAACTCATTGTTTATTAAGGTTCTGTCTGTCTTTAACATCAAATAATGATAAAAAAAATATTGCTGCTGGCTACAGGGTTTATGGCTATGTATGGAGCAATTGCCCAATACTCCACGGGTGATAAAACTTCTGCTGCTGAGTTCGAAGCAATTTTAAAAGCAGCTGAACGATCTACCCGTGACCTTACCAATCTGCCCCCTTCCTTTTCCATGAAAAAATATGCTCCGCCACCACAAAATCAAATACCATATAGTACCTGTGTGGCATGGAGTTCAGCCTATGCGGCCCGCACCATCAGCTATGCAATTAAAAGAAATATGACCCAGCCGGACAGTATTAAGAAATATGCTTTTTCTCCCGGGTATCTATATTACAAAGTCAAGGATGCAACCGATGCTGAATGTAAAGAAGGAGCTTCAATATTAAAGGCCATGCAGGTAATGACCGCTACCGGCGCCATCTTGAAAAAAGAAGGGTTGGTTGATTGTGCAACCGTTATACCAGAAACTACTGAACAGCAAAAAGCCCCTCCCTACAAGATCAAAGATTTTCTTGCCTTGAATAAAACCTTTGACTCCATCAGCAAGAATGATATTCTGAAGATCAAGAAAAGCCTGTATGAAAAAAAACCGGTTGTCATCAGTATGAAAATTTATGACTCATATGAAAGAGTGCCAGCTTCTGGCATACTGACTGTTGGTCCTGATGATATGAAAATACCTGCCAGCCATGCAATGTGCATTATTGGATATGACGATAAAGTTGGCGGCGGCTCATTTGAAGTAATGAATAGTTGGGGAGCCAACTGGGGTAATAAAGGTTTTTTCTGGCTGAGTTATAAACAGGTAATGAAAGATGGTGTTTATGCCGTAGAGTTAATGGATTTTGAAGCCGGCAGAACAAAACTCTCCGGTGAGCTGGAGTTTATCAAACTGGTAAACGGTTCTGATATTCCTTTAAAAGTAACGAGGTCCTCAATAAACAGCAATAATGACCCGGTTCAAGCGAAAGGAAGAGCAGATTATAGCCTGTATAAGCTTACTGATGCCCTGAAAAGTGGCGATAAGTTCAAGATTAAATTCAACACTGCTGCTCCCTGTTACATTTACATTTTTGGTGAAGATCCCAGGAAAAAAATATCCTTGCTTTTCCCGGTGGAGTCATATTACAGTGCTGCTATCAACTCATCCAACGCAACATATTATCTTCCTTCTGATTCAACTCATGCAACGCTTGATAAAACTGTAGGTAAAGAAAATTTTTGCATTTTATACAGCAAATCCAAAATCGATTTTGAAGACCTTATGAATTATATTAAAGAAAAAAGGATAAGTATTGCCCAGGGAGTAAAAGAAAAATTAGGTTCAAGGCTGATAAAGAAAACCGAATTCAGGGACGACAAAATCAGTTTTCAGGCACCGGCTGATGACCAGTCGGTATTATGCTTTTTTGTTGAGATGGATCATAACTAACTTCATATAATAAAGTTTAGACTTTATTCTAACCAAAACATTTTTATATGTTATACCGGGAATGCTTAAAAAGTCTCGCTGTCAGTTTACTGCTGATATTCTGTTTTTATAATGCAGCCGCACAGGATAAAGACGCAAAATATTATACTGAACGGGGCGATGATTTTTTTGCGAAGCAGAAATACAAGGATGCCATTTTAAGCTATTCCGCAGCCATCAGCAAAGATGATAAATATGCTGTAGCTTATGCTTACCGTGGGTATGCTTATGTGGCTGACTTCAACCAGAACCAGGAAGCCTATATTAAACAGCTTAATAGAGCAATCCAGGATTGTTCATTTGCTATCAGCTTGCGACCGGATTCATCCAACTTCTATTATTACAGGGCGCAGGCCTATAACAGGAAGAAACTTGCCGACTCTGCTATACTTGACCTTACAAAAGCCATCAGTCTTGAAACAGATACATCCGCCATCAATTACCGGAGCCTGGTTGATTTTTATGAGAGCCGGGCGGATATCTATCAGCAAAAAAAAATGTATTACGAAACCATTGTGGATTACACACAACTGATCAGCATGGATTCTACCCGGGCAGATATTTACAGGAACAGGTGCAAAGCTTATTTTTATACCAACCAGATTGATTCGGCAATAAAAGATATTGCCCATGTTTTCCGTATTGATTCCGCTAATTACATGAATAATAATTACAGGGGTTTATGCTACAACAGCCTCGGAGAATACGAACTTTCGATACTTGATTTTCTTACCTACATCCTTAAAGTGCCAGACCACGGCAATCCATATATAAACATCATATCTCCTTTGGTCCGCCTGAAAAGATTTAGCGAAGCCGCACTTTTTTACAACCTGTATTCAGAAAAAAAATCATACAAAGAAAAAAATGCAAAATTTGGTGACAAGAAATTTGATTCTTTTCTCAATCTTGATAAGTATAAATTTTACAATTACTATTTAAAAGCAGTTACACAAGTAGCAGAATCAAAATGGAATGATGCGATTGCAAGCCTGGATACGGCCTCAAAAGTATATGGTACAGAGCCAAAAGACGATACGAAAAGACTTTATGTTGATGTCCTTTCTTTAAGCGGCTTTGTTTTAGAGAAGCTGGAACGGTATGAAGATGCAAAGGCCAGTTATCAACAATCCTTAGTAATTGACCCGAGGCAACCGGACCTTGGTGAAGCGTTAGTCGATTTACAAAAAAAACAGACCCTTACCAGGAGTTTAAATAAAAAAAAGGCTGAAATAGAAATAAAGACTGCTAATGTGCAGAAACAGACACGGGGCTTTACTATTGAAGCGGATAGCAACGTTTTAAAGGTGTCCTTAATCGGCGAAGTAAAAGATGACGCTGGAATTGACTCCTTAAAAATCAACGGTTTTGCTGCATATGTTAATGGTAGTACATTTTTCGCCAACCTTACATTAAAGCCTGATGTCAGTTCATTATTAATTACCGCTTTTAACACACAAAAAGATAGTACAACCAAAACGTTTGATTTAAATGAATTAACAAATAATAAATTTTCCGGATCCCTCAATCCTAAAGCTGTTGACACAGAAGCCGGGAAATATTATGCTGTATTAATTGCTGAGAAAGATTATGCCGATCCCTCAATTCCGGATTTAAGAACCCCTATAAGAGATGCAAACAATTTAAGAGAGATATTAATCAATCAGTACACTTTTGACTCAACTAACGTTGATACACTTTATAACCGCAGCCGGGAAGATATTATTGAAACAATTATTGCCCGGTGCAAAAAAATGACTGATAAAGACAACCTGTTGGTTTTTTATGCCGGTCATGGTGACACAACGATAGATAAAAAAGGCAAAATAGATGGCTATCTCGTACCCAGTTCTGCAAGAAATGATCTGACATCCTACTATATTACTTCAGAAGATATATTCAAGGCCTTATTGAGAAGTAATGCAAAGCATATCCTGATACTTCTTGACGCCTGCTACAGCGGCACTTTTACAAGAAAAACTTCTCCTGATGTTCCTAACGATATTAAAAAACAATATGAACTGGAAAGCCGGAAAATAATGTCAAGCGGAAATATTGAAGAAGTACCTGATAACAGTGAGTTTATTTATTACCTGACAGAATACCTGAAGAAAAATACACAGGAAAGATATGTGAGTGCAAAGGATCTTTGGGAAGATGTGTCTAAAAAAGTAAAATCAACCCTTGCCCAATATGCTGCTCTTGATGAAGCAGGTGATTTTGGTGGCCAGTTTATTTTTGAAAAGAGAACAAAATAAAATAACATGTGTAAATCAAATATTTTTTTTAAGCCTGTTTTCTGTGTTCTGCTGACCATTTGTTTTTCTGTTGCTTCAGCACAAGATGCAGCCTGGTATATCAATAAAGCTGATGAGCATCTTAATAATGGAAATTATGATCTTGCCATCAGCAACTATTCACAAGCCATTAAATTGAATCCGGGGAATATTGTTTACGCTTATACCGGAAGGGGCAGGGCTTATGATGGTAAAAACCAGGATGATCTGGCTATACAAGATTTTACAAAAGCAATCAGCCTGGATCCGGGCTATACAGAGGCATATATCGGGCGGGGTGATATTTATTCCAAAATTGAAAAATATTTCCAGGCAATTAAAGATTACAGTGAAGCGATCAGGCTTGATGATACCAATACATATTTATATGTAAGCCGGGGCATTGCCTATTACATGACAGGCCAGTACGACCTGGCAATTCCGGACTATACAAAAGCAATTATAGCAGATCCCGGTAATGCCAGTAATTATACAAACAGGCACATGGCCTATTATAACAATAATCAGCCTGAACTTGCCATGGAGGATATTACCAAAGCTATCAGCCTTGATCCTGATAATGCAGGAAATTATAATAACAGGGGACATTGCAACAATGAACTTGGAAATTTTGCTGAGGCGGCCGCCGATTTCAAATCTTGCCTCGAAAAAGACCCCGGTTACAGTCTCGCCTACATCAATATTATTTCGCCCCTGATCCGGTTATACAGGTTTGCCGAAGCAAAAAACTATTATGATCAGTACAAGCAAAAAAAACTATCCTCCTACCTTGAATCTGAGACCTACCAGTTTTACACATCCTTTATTTCCGCCATAGGTCAACTGGCAGATGGAAAATTAAAAGAAGCATATGCATCACTCCAATTAGCAGCAGAGGAATATGGCACTGAAATAAAAGTAGAAACCAAACGGGGTTATATTGATATGATGTTCCTGGCCGCTTATATCCTGGAAAAAACGGAGCAAACAGGAGAGGCCAAGATCATGTATGAACAGTCACTGGTAATTGACCCCAAACAACCTGATGTGGAAGCGGCCCTGCAACGTTTGGAACAAAAGCTGACCGCCACGAGGGCCCTTGATAATACCGGCCCCGATATTACTTTAATCAGCCCGTCCCCAACAAGGGGTTTCGACATAGAAACAGATGATGCCAAAACACAGATAATTGGTAAAGCAAAAGATCCAGCAGGAATTATATCGGTAAAAATTAACAATGTGGCAGCCAGATTAGAAGAAGACGGACTTTTTATTTCGTCAGCCGTTTTAAAATCCGGCGCCAACACAATAACTATTTCTGCTACTGATAAACAAGGCAATACCACCAACAAATCATTTACCGTAAACACTTCGGTCGGCGCAGTTACACCAGATATTAAGCCTGATCAATCTCTTATTCCCGGCGGCTCACCAAAATATTTTGCGTTGCTGATTGCAGCAAAGGATTATGACGACCCGAATATTCCCGATTTGCAAAACCCGGTAAAGGATGCACAGGAATTAAAAAACATTTTGGAAAGTAAATACACTTTTGATACGGCCAATATTGAAACATTATTTAACCGAAGCCGTGAAGACATTATGCAGGCTATTGTTCAGCGGTGCAATTCACTGACAGAAAATGATAACCTGATAATCTTTTATGCCGGCCATGGTATTGCAGAAAAAGACAAGTTTGGGGATGTGGATGGCTACTGGATTCCGTCTTCTGCAAAAAAGGGATTGAACGCAAGCTATATTTCTGCAGATGATATTAATAAGGCCATTAAGAGGAGCAATGCAAAACACATACTGGTAATTGCCGATGCCTGTTTTAGCGGTGCCTTTACCCGGGAATTGCCTGCTGAAGCTTCAAAAGAGATCAAGAAACAATATTCTGTAACAAGCCGTAAAGTAATGGCCAGCGGTAACCTGGAACCAGTACCGGATAACAGTAAATTCATTTATTACCTGAAACAAAAGCTTGGTCAAAACACTGAGAAGTATTTAACAGCAAAAGAATTGTTCGATAGTTTTTATAAAGCTATACTGAGCAATTCCGAGAACCTGCCGCAATATGCAGCCATCAGGAACGTAGGAGACGAAGGTGGCGAATTTATTTTTATAAAGAAATAAGCCTAGAGACTCATCATTTCTTTAAATTTCACTGTTTGCCGGCGACTTACTTCTATTTTTTCTCCACCCTTTAATTCCAGCAGCAGACCGCCGTTGAAATAGGGTTCTATCTTGTCAATCATCCGCAGATTAACAATATGCTTACGATTAGCCCTGAAGAATGTTTTTTCATCCAACCTTTCTTCCAGTGCATTCAGTGATTTAAGAATAAGCGGTTTATTAGGGCCGAAAAAAACTTTTGCATAATTACCGACACTTTCAAACAAACGTATATCGCTTAGTTTTACAAACCAGCAACGTTCGCCGTCTTTTACAAACACCTGGTCACTTTCTGTCAGTATGCTGTTATTAAAATTCTCGCCTTCAGGCTTAACTTCTTTATGATCCGTAAAATGCAGTTTTTGCATAGCATCGGCAAGGCGTTTTGGCTCTACCGGCTTCAACAGGTAATCCAGTGCATTCACTTCAAATGCTTTTAAAGCGAACTCATCATATGCTGTAGTGAATATCACTTGTGGAGTCCTCTCTAATTGTGATAACATATCAAAACCTGTTTTTCCAGGCATTTGAATATCCAGGAAAATAAGATCAGGTTGCTGACTCTCAATTTTATTAAGACCTTCCTCTGCATTGGCAGCTTCATCTATTATTTCCACCTCGGGAAACTCCTGTAATAGTTTTTTTAATTCAGCCCTGGCAAGGCGTTCATCATCTATAATAATTGCTTTCATGTTAGTCAATTTAATTAGTAGGCACTGGTATCTTCACTTTTGCTTCTACCAATGAAGGGTTTATTTGTTTTATTTCAAATGTTGCTTTATCTCCGTACAGTAAACTTAATCTGTTAATGGTGCTCGAAAGGCCAAACCCCTCTCCACCATACTTATACCCATTTAAAACACCGGTGTTTTGCACAGCCAGTTCATGATAATCGCCTTTAAAGTCGGAGATAACTTTTACGATACCCCCGTTTATTTGCTTCCCGATTCCATGTTTTATGGCGTTTTCGACCAGTGTTTGCAGCATCATTGGTGGAACTGGTTGATCAAGGGTGTCTTCATCAACATCATATTCAATCTTTAACCGGTCTTCAAATCTCATATTTTCCAGGGCCAGGTAATCTCTTACAATACTCAACTCTTTTTCCAGGGTTACAGTTTCCATTTTGTCCGACTGAAGACTGCTCCTCAGGATATTACTTAATTCTGTCACTGCATTTCTTGCCCGTTGAGGGTTTTCATCCACCAGGGCACGGATACTGTTCAATGAATTAAATATAAAATGCGGATTGATATGCGCCTTGATGGTTTGCAACTCCAGCTCTTTCACCAGCGATTCCAGATGGAGTGTATCCATTTGTTGTTTACGGCTTTTATCTACATAATGATACACGAAGTAGATCAAATTCCAGATAAAGAACAGCAGGAAGTACAAAAAGGCATTATTCAACACCACCAGCCAGATGGCAAACCAGTATTTATAATTCTTCTCAGTTATCAATTCCTGATCCACTTTTTTCAGAATATCGGAAGCGATAAGGATTTCTATGTATGCAAAAGAAGCAATAAGGGAAGCAACGATAGTAATAGCAAAAAACTGGAGTATCTGCTTGGTGAGGTTTTTTTGCAAAAGCCCTAAACGAAGAATAACCAACCGCATCAGGTGTGAAAAAATGATACCAAATACCACAAAGGTTCCCAGTCGCTCAAAAAAAACAAGTTCGAGGGTTGAAAACGAGAAGGCAAAGAAAGTATACAGCAGGATAAAGCTACCCCACCCTAATGCCTGAAATATCCAATATCTAGGTTTACCGAGCCACATAGAAGCAAATCTAATCAATCCCGGCCCAGCCGGGTTCCGTAAATATACCAGTGGTGGATAGGTTTTACAAATGGGGCAAATTATTATACCTATACTACCATAAACCCTGTATTACAGAACTTTCCTTTTAGTATATTGTTACACAATCTTTAGCAAAAAAGGCTGAACGGAAAATCCTACTTTTACACCGCTTAAATTGGATAAATGGAAATTACACCCGGACCTCTTTTAAAAACAATTGATTCTCCTGCTGACCTGAAGAAATTACCCCGTGAAAAACTTCACCAGGTATGTGATGAGTTGCGCCAGTATATCATTGATGTGGTAAGTGTGCATGGCGGACATTTTGGAGCCAGTCTTGGTGTAGTAGAACTTACCACAGCTTTGCATTATGTTTACAATACCCCCTATGATCAATTGGTTTGGGATGTAGGCCACCAGGCCTATGGCCATAAAATATTAACTGGCCGCCGTGATAATTTTCCTACCAACCGTAAATACAAAGGACTTAGTGGCTTCCCAAAAAGAAGTGAAAGCGAATACGACACATTTGGTGTTGGCCACTCTTCTACTTCTATTTCTGCAGCTCTTGGTATGGCCATGGCAGCAAAGTACAAAGGCGAAACAGACAGAAAGGTTGTTGCAGTAATTGGTGATGGTGCTATGACAGCCGGTCTTGCTTTTGAAGGAATGAACCATGCCGGTGTGGCCGATGCAGACATGCTGATTATCTTGAATGACAACTGTATGGGCATTGATCCGAATGTAGGTGCATTAAAAGAATACTTAACTGACATCACTACTTCACCTACCTATAATAAAGTAAAGGATGATGTTTGGAAACTGCTGGGCAAATTACCTGTTGGTAAAAACTTCAGCAGGGCAATGGCACATAAACTAAGTGACGGGTTGAAAGGAATGATGAGCAGCCATGCCAATCTTTTTGAAGCACTGAAGCTTCGCTACTTTGGGCCGATTGATGGACATAATGTGGCGAAACTTGTTGATACATTAAAAGACTTACGTAGTATCCCCGGGCCAAAAATCCTGCACATTGTTACTACTAAAGGCAAAGGATATGAACTGGCTGAAAAGGATCAGACCAAATGGCATGCCCCTGGCCTGTTTGATAAAATAACCGGTGAGATACAAAAGAAGAAATTCGACCTGCCACAACCACCAAAATACCAGGACGTATTTGGTTATACTATAATTGAGCTGGCGGAAAAAAACGATAAGATATTTGGCATTACTCCTGCTATGCCATCTGGCTCATCGCTTAAACTTATGATGGAGAGAATGCCAGACCGGGCTTTTGATGTTGGTATTGCTGAACAACATGCGGTAACGGTAAGTGCCGGCATGGCTACACAGGGCATGAAAGTATTCTGTAATATCTACTCTTCTTTCATGCAGAGGGCTTACGACCAGGTAGTACATGATGTAGCGATACAAAAACTGCCTGTGGTTTTCTGCCTGGATCGTGCCGGTGTTGTGGGTGATGATGGACCAACCCATCATGGTTGTTATGATGTGGCTTATTTCCGCTGTATTCCTAATATGATCATCAGTGCGCCGATGAATGAAAGTGAATTGAGAAACCTGATGTATACTGCACAATTAGAATCAACCACTCTACCATTTGTCATCCGCTACCCAAGAGGCGAAGGTGTGATGCCGGAATGGAAAACAGAGATGAAAGAAATAAAAATCGGCACCGGAAGAAAATTGAAAGACGGAAAAGATATTGCTATTCTTTCCTTCGGCCATCCCGGAAATTTTGCTGCATCGGCTATCCGGGATTTAAAAGCCGATGGCTTGAATCCGGGCCATTATGATATGCGTTTCGCAAAACCCCTGGACGAAGCATTACTGCACGAAGCCTGCCAGAACTACGAAAAATTAATTACAGTAGAAGATGGAACCGTTGAAGGTGGTATTGGTTCCGCAATTCTTGAATTCATGGCACAGCATGGTTATAAGAATGATGTTAAGATTCTTGGTATTCCTGACAAGCTCGTAGAACACGGTATGCCTAAAGAGTTGCACCGGGAATGTGGTTATGATGCACAGGGAATTGCCGATGCGGTAAAAGAGATGCTGAAAGATAAAATAAGGGTGAGCCAGTTGTTGGGATAAATATTATTCCGTTAAATAATTTTAAAACACCGTAACCATCGGTGTTTTTTTATACCCAAATCTTTATTCTACTTTTAAGTACATGAAATCGGTGAAGCTTATTTTCCTTCTTTTTTTATCTATTACTGCCGGCAGCCAGTCGCTTACATTCAATATCTATACTCCTGCAGATGGGCTTACTGATGCAAGAGTTCAGAAAATATTCCAGGACAAACGAGGTGTATTGTATTTTCTCACTCGTGATGGCTTCAGCAGTTTTGACGGGCAACGGTTTCAAAATTTTTCGCATTACCAGGACCAGCCACTCTCTGTCATTAATGATATTATAGAAGATAAAAATGGCCGCCTGCTCATCTCCGCCCTTTCCGGTATATACTATTTGCAGGACAACAAATTAGAAAAAGATACACAATTGTTCAGGTCGCTGCAGGAGCCGGGCAATATTCTTAACACCAGCAACGGCGATAAAATAATACTGGCCAATTCGGGAGTTGTCTTATACAATGAAAAAGGAACTACCCCTTTATTTACAACAAAAGAGAACAACCATCGATCCCCTTTGCTGTTTGACAAAGCCGTATGCAGCAATAACTGGCTTATAGGCACTTCCTTTTCTCCGGCCAGCGGCTTGTATAAACTAAGCCTGTACAATTGGAAACTTCAACAGGCCGCTACCGAACTGGTGGCAGACAAACCGGTTGACATTCTCCAATTCTATAATACCGTTTACATCTTTATCAACAACAGCTGGGTACAATTGAACGACGAGGCGCTGCAAAAAGGATTGCTCCATACAGAACCATTATCCTTTGCTCCTTTTATTCCTTCTGGTAAAACTGTTAGTCATTTTTTCATTGATAACCGAAAGCAGGTTTGGCTCTTCACCACAAACAAACAGGTATGTCTTCTTCAGCCTTCGGCAAAACAGGTGACTTGCTATTCTGCCGCAGATGGCCTGCCCGAATCTGCCAGCAGCCTCTTCCAGGATGCTGAAAGCAATTACTGGTTCACTCTCACCGGCAAGGGTATAGGCAAACTGGTGCAAAGTAAAGTAACGCCACTCTCCCTGCCCGGCGGCGATCTGATAAAACAAACTGAGTCTGCTAACATTTCACCAGATGGAACCATTACCCTGAAAAAAGGGAATACCATTCATCTTATTAAAGGAGATACTTATTTACAAGAGAATATTCAGACAAATGCGGGTGCCTTGCAAACCTTTTACTGGAACGAAGATATCTGGACCTTATACAATACCGGCTCTCTGCAAAGCGAATCGGGCAAACACATTCAATTCGCTTCTTTTACTCCCGGAACAAAACAAATATCTCCGCGGGTCTCCTTTGATAAAGAAGGAAAACTCCTTATTGCCGGCAATTTTATGGCCCTTATAAATACCGATCTCAGTTTTACCAGTATTGAACTCCCCTACTTCACCGACAATATTGTAACAGACCAGGAAAACAATTACTGGTGTTTTGCCCGTAATGGTGATATATTGAAATATACGCTGGCTGATATAAAACTGGAACGCCAGGTGGCCTATACCGATAAAAGCTATAGCCCCCGGTATGCCATTCATTGGAATAAAGACAGCTTTTGTATTGGCACCCGCAATAAAGGGATCGTATTTGCTATTGCCAACTCCAGCGCCTACAAACTGGTTAGTATTTCGGGTATTGAAAAAGGCCTGAGCAACAATTTTGTTTCCTGCCTCATTCGCCTGGGCGATAAAAAATTACTGGCCACCACCGTTGCCGGGCTGGATATTGTTCATTTCAATATTCCAGATACCACGGTAGAGCAATTGTTTTCCCGCATAGGATTATTCACCGGCGTTACCAGTGCCGTACAAAAGAATGATTCCACTATTATTGCATTTACAGACAATGGAACTCCCTACAATATTTACCTGAAGACACAAACCAATTCACCGGTCAGTCCTTCTTTTTATTTTAATTCCATTACGGCAAATGGCAGCCTGATTGAAGCCGGACATCAAAATAGTTTTGCTTTTAATAAAAATAATTTCCGCTTTACCGTAAGTGCACCCAGTTTTATTGATGAAAAAAATATTCGTTTCATTTTCCGGCTGAACGGACCTGGCACTAATGTGGTACAAAATTCCCGGTCGGCTGATTTCGAATACTCCAATCTACTACCGGGGAAATACACCCTTAGTGTGACGGGTATCTTTCCCGGAGACACCCCGGTGAGCAAAATGCTTACTTATACTTTTATCATTAAAAACCCTTTCTGGAAGACTACTGCCTTCTTGTTAACAATGTTTGTTTTGGCAGGTCTGCTCATCTATATAATCTTTAAGGCACTGTTGCGGAGGAAATTATTGCACCAACGGATCGAACTGGAAAAGCAGCAGGCCGTCGCCCTGGAACGTACCCGCATAGCCACCGATATGCATGATGACCTGGGCGCAGGTATTTCCACCATCAAATACCTGAGCCAGTCGGCACCATACATTCCTTTTGAGCAACAAAAACAAAACAATATTAAAATAGCAGCACAAGCAGATGAACTAGTGGACAAGATGAATGATATCATCTGGGCCATGAATGAAAAGAACGATACCCTTGATAATCTCATTTTCTATACCAAGGCCTGGGTGTCCAACTATGCCCAACAACATCAGCTGCAACCACATTTCACATTACCCTCAGCTATTGCATCCACCAGTATCCGGGGGGAAAAGAGACAGCATATCTTTCTTTGTGTAAAAGAAAGTATTCATAATATCATCAAACATGCGGCAGCTAAAAATGTATGGTTGACCATTGAAACTTCTGATAACAACCTGCAGATCACTATCCGGGATGATGGCAAAGGCTTTGATCCAAAGAAGATGGCCAGTGGCAATGGCCTGAGCAATATGCAGAAAAGGATGAAAGCCATTCAGGGAAAAATGCAGACTGAATTTGATAAAGGAACGGTTCAGCGCTTCAGCATTCCACTCTAACAAAAGTTATAAGCAGCCGGCAGCATTAAAAACTACATTTGTGTATATGTCTAGAATAAGGGTAGGTATAGTGGAAGATATAGAAGAGATCCGCAATGCGGTGGCAGCCCTGCTGCTATGGGATGAGGCGTTTGAGCTGGTTTTTACTTTCAGCCGGGCAGAAGAAGCGTTAGATACAATACCTGCATTGCAACCGGATGTGGTGATCATGGACATCAACCTCCCCGGCATCAGCGGCATTGAATGTATTCAGCAGGTAAAGCCCCAATGTCCCGATACCCAGTTCATAATCTTTACCATTTATGAGAATGATGAGAACATATTCACCGCCCTGGAAGCAGGCGCCAGTGGCTACTTGCTAAAGAAATCAAGCATGCCGCAGATAGCGGAAGCATTAAAAGAATTATATGCCGGCGGTTCCCCCATGAGTGCTTTGATAGCCCGCAAACTGGTACAGCGTTATCAAAAGCCCGTACCGCAACAGGATGCCCTGGCCCCGTTGACCCCAAAAGAAAAAGAGATACTCTCCCTGCTTTCCGAAGGATTGTTGTACAAAGAGATCGCCGATAAATTATCCATCACTTCCGGTACTGTGAAGCAGCATATCCACCGCATTTACGAGAAGCTGCATGTAAGCAACAAAACAGAAGCCATCAATAAAATGCTGCGCAAATAATACAGCGCAAAAGCTCCCGTATCTAACAAAGGTTATATTGCCTGCACCGTCTTGCTACTTGAACTTTATAAAAAGAATTTTATGAAGTTATTATGTGCAGTAGCCTGCTGTTTTATATCATGGATGAGTGTGGCGCAGAATGTAGGAATTGGCACCAATGCACCTGTCGCTTTGCTGCATGTAGCGAACAATAGTGTTCTTTTTACAGCACCAGCTACGCTGCCCTTTCTTCCAGCCCTTCCACCCATATCAGGGCCGGGCAATCGTACCTTTTGGTACGCTGACAAAGCCGCCTTCAGAACAGGAGGCGCAGCTAGTACCCAGTGGAATATTGATAATATTGGCAACTATTCTTTTGCCGCGGGGTTTGGCAACCAGGCATCCGCAGTATCGTCTTTTGCCATGGGCAATTTTTCTTCGGCCAGCGGTGAGTTTTCAACTGCTATGGGTAACAGCGTCTTTGCCAAATCAAAATCAGGCGCAGCTTTTGGCAGCTACAACGATTTTCTGGACAATCCAAATCCATTAGTAGAATCTCCCACAGACCGGATATTTCAAATCGGCAATGGCACTGATTTTTCAGACAGGAGAAATGCGATAACCATACTTCGAAACGGGAATATGGGAATTGGAAACCTCATCCCTGATGCGCCCCTGTCATTCAGCAATACAACAGGAAGCAAGATCAGTTTCTTTTCCAGCGGCGTTACTGCACAATACGGGATTGGAATACAAGGCAGCCTTCTGCAAGTTTATTCAGATATCGACGAATCTGATATTGCATTCGGATACGGCGGCAGCAGTTCTTTTACTGAACGTATGCGGATAAAAGGCAATGGCAATGTAGGTATCGGCACATTGCTGCCTGTAAACAAACTTAGTGTGGAAGGCAGTGCAGACTTTACACAAAATATTGCTGTCGGTAAATCAGTCGTCAATGATGCATACGGCTTGCCGGGAACTGTAAGGTCCATGGAAATACATAATAACGGTACCGCTACCAGCAGTCAATCCATTCTGTTCCTTACTACCGCCTCGCTTGCCGGTGGCATTGGTGGCGTATATTTTGCCTCCCCATCGGTTACAACGGGCGGTGGAGTTTTGTCAGGCATATCTTCTGTGTACGAGACCAGTGGAAACGGCACAACTCCGTCAACCAGTTTATTTTTCTCTACAAAGGGAGGAGCAGCATTAACTACAAGAATGGTGATAGCAGGAAATGGTAATGTGGGTATTGGGGTGGCAGCACCTGCCTTTATGCTGGATGTGGGTGCCCGGATGCGTATCCGGTCTACCTCAGGTTTAACAGCCGGGCTATGGCTTAATAATGATGCGAATACCGCCAGCAATGCATTTATCGGGATGCGGTCAGATACAGAAGTTGGTTTCTTCGGACAAACGGGTACACCTTCCTGGCGATTTTATGTAAACACTATTACCGGCGATGCGTGGTTGCAGGGCACACTTACCCAAAGTAGTGATGCAAGGTTAAAAAAGAATATCGTTCCGCTTTCCAATACATTAAAAGCCGTTCAACAATTAAACGGGTATACCTACAACTGGAAAGATGCATCCAACCCTGATGAACAAATAGGCCTGCTGGCACAGGAACTGCAAAAAGTATATCCGCAATTAGTAAAAGAAAATGATAAAGGCATACTGAGTGTAAACTACAGCGGCATGGTACCTGTATTGCTGGAGGCGATTAAAGAACAGCAACAACAAATCAGCAACCAGAATGAGAGAATAGAAAAACTGGAAGCGTTGACAAAACGATTATTAAACAAATAACATGGTAAAAAAATATTTGCTGTTGGTAGTATCAAGCACCGTTACATTTTTTGCAACAGCACAAAATGTAGGTATTGGTACTACAACCCCCCTTGCAAGGCTCCATGTAGCCGACAGTGCTGTACTCTTTTCCGGAGCAACAGCTACGCCGCCCCTGACCACAACTATAAATCCACCTATACAAGGATCTGGCAGCCGTATGATGTGGTTTCCAGCCCTCGGTGCCTTTCGTGCAGGCTATGTCGATGGAGTACAATGGGACAGAGATAGTATTGGCTCCTTATCATTTGCCACGGGATATAATACCATGGCTAAAGGAAAAGCATCCACAAGTTTGGGTGCCTTTACAACGGCTGTCGGAGATTATTCGACCAGCTTAGGCTTCGGCGCCTTAGCCAGCGGCCTTCTTTCCATCAGCATGGGTAATGGCACTCTTGCAAACGATGTAAGCACCATAAGTATGGGCACTACCTCGATTGCTCAAAGTCCAGGTGCTATTAGCATTGGCAGTACAGATACGGCCAGCGGCCTATATTCAATAGGTATGGGGTATGGAGTACATGCAATAGGCGACTATGCTGTGAGTATAGGAAGGTTTATAAAATCAAAAGCCTATGGCGGGATGGTAATTGGAATGTATAATGATATTACTGATACACCTTTGCCTTCCACCCCATCTGCAGGAGACCGGGTTTTTCAAATTGGAAACGGCACCTCAGGCAACAGAACTAATGCAATTACTATTTTAAGAAACGGTAATACCGGAATTGGCACGGTTTCACCTAATGCCCCTTTACAATTCGCCAATGTAACATCAAGCCGCAAAATTGTCTTATGGGAAGGGGCTAATGATGATCATCAGTTTTATGGTTTTGGCGTCAATGGATCATCACTACGCTACCAGATTTCTTCGTCCGGGGATGACCATATTTTTTATTCCGGTGCAGGAGCCAGCTCATCCGCAGAGTTATTAAGAATTAAAGGCAATGGCAATGTCGGAATTGGTGTAGACCCTGTTTTCCGCCTGGATGTTGGCTCCCGAATGCGCATTCGCAGCGGCGGAGATAATAACAGTAGCGCAGGCATCTGGTTCAATAATAATGCAAATGACGCAAGCCCGGCTTTTATAGGAATGGAAAGTAACGATGGAATAGGCTTTTACGGTAGCGATGCTCCCGGTGGTTGGGGGTTAGTTATGAAAACTTCAACCGGAAATATTGGCATCGGAATGTCATCACCCGGCTTTCCCCTCAACTTTCCAAATACTTTAGGGGATAAAATTTCTTTATATGGCAATAGTGGTTCACACTATGGTTTTGGGATACAAGGCAGCCTTTTACAGGTGCACAGCAGCGGTGCAGGAGACGATATTGCCTTTGGTTATGGTTCTAGTGCTTCCTTTACAGAAAGGGCAAGGATCATCAATAGCGGAGAAATAGGTCTGTCGGTTACAGGGAGATTACAGTTAATAACAGGAACAGAAACTGCTGGAATCTGGTTTAAGAATGCTGCTAATTCTGCAAGAGGGTTTGTCGGATTGCAGTCTGACACTACAGTTGGATTTTATGGCAATAACGGTGCAGGATGGGGTTTGCTGATGAACACCAGAACGGGAGCCTTTTCAATCAGTGGCTCACAAGGCCTGCCGGGTCAGGTTTTAACCAGTAACGGTCTTAATTCTCCGGCAATTTGGTCTTCGCCTACAGATCAACTTTATAATAACACTGTAAAGGTTCAGGGTTCTTCCGATGTGTATATCGACCAGGGTATTACTTATGTAACTATACCGGGGCTGAATTACACTTTTACGACTTTTAGCAATGCTAAAATAATTATTCATTATGCTGTATATGCCTATGCACCAGCCTGCCCCGGTACTTGTAGCGCCGGCCACCCTATTGATCTGGAGTTTTTTGTAAACGGAACCGGGTTGGGTGCCAACAAATACTATATGGGATATGGTTACTCAATGACACTGACAGGAACAAATATTGCATCTGTACCTGCCGGGACTCATACAATTAATGTAAAAGCAAAAGCCGCGGGGTCACTTGGCGTTTATTTCGGGACCTCATTCCCGGATGTTTCTAATTCATTCATTGTCCAGGTAATATCACAATAATTATCATGAATGACTATAAGAAGCAATTCAAAAAAACAGATATGGTAATAAAATATTTTTCACCCAAAACACTTTAATTCTCTTCATACAAATCAAGTCTTTTAAATAATCAGTCAATTCAGGAATTCGATATCTATACTTGTTCTCAAAGAAAAAGATGACAAGCCCTTCCTGAGAAAAATGAAAAGCGGGTATTTGCTATATGTAGAAAATTCTGATAGTCGTCCAATGAATCACACCTTATTTAGAATAGAATAAAACCAATTATATGAAAAAAGCATTGTCATTAGTTTTAATTATCCTGGTGTGCTCTTATTCAGATGCACAAACAGATACTTTACCCGGCATGAGTTTTCCCACCATTCCCTACTCTCCCAAAATAAAAAAAGGATGGGTAGGACAGTTTGTATACGAAGTCCATTTCGATGGAGAATCCAGCGGAAAGATGGGAACCTTTAAACAATTTTATAAAGTAAAGGCCGATTGCGTGCACAGCGGTTTCATTGAATTTCCAACAGAAGTAAGAGGTGCTATCCGGGTAAACCAGCCTGACAAGAACAATGGCACCAGATGGGAAAGCTGGATTCGTTCGGGTACTTCTTTTACCTACTCCAATGTGGATGTTACCATTTCATCTGCTGAGCAAACCAGCGGGATGACGAGTGATGCAATAACGGGGACTATAGAAAAAAAAACCACCTGGACATCTGCAGGCGGGTGGGCTAAAGGCTGGCTGAGTAATACTGATTTACAAATTGATCATACCACCGGCACCTACACTTTTGCGGTCCCCTTTCTGGAGTATGAACAACCAGGTACCCAACAATTTATCACTACCACTTTTAACCCTGCGAAAAAAGATACTGTAAACAAGGAACTGAATTCCAGGCATGGCATGAACGACCTTTTCTATGTACAATATGGAGAATGGGATATGATAAGCGGCAGTTTCCAGGAAGGGCAAAAAGAAATTATCATCCGCAGGCGGATACCCATGCTGCTTCAACAAACGATAAAAAGAGGTGCTAAAGACATGAAACTTTCTGCGGCGAAGGGCTACATGGATTTTTACATGGTACTTAAAAGAATTGGTTGATTGCGGCTGATGTACCTGTACTAGTGAATCGTTATTACGTTGAAGGATGCGAAGCATACCCGCATCCTTTTTTGTGCACATAAATTTCTCAACCTAATTCTGCATAAAAGAAAAAAGCGGGGCACAAAATCAATGAGCCACCCGGGCAAAAATGACCTTCACCGAAGGGAAACGATTTTCCCTTCGTTATTAAAAAGGTTTTGGATATTTGTACAACGAATGTCTCGTCTGGCCCATTGATTAGCACCGTAATTATCAATCTTTTTATGAGAAAAACGCATACTCTCTTTCTGCTGCTTATTCCTGCACTTTCATTTTCGCAGATCAATTTTGGCATCAAAGCAGGTTTAAACTTCGCCAATGTTACATCCACGGCCGGATTCAGCAACAACAGCCGTACCGGCCATATGGTGGGAGGATATATTGCCCCAAAAGCAAAAAAACTATTCGGATTTCGTTCCGAGATCATTCTTTCCCGCCAGGGCTATGATTATAAAAGCAATACCAACACCGGTAATGTAAACCTTGATTACCTCATATTACCGCAATTACTTACCATTAACCTGGGCAAACGGATCCAATTCCATGCAGGCGGGCAGATCGCCTTCCTGTTGAATGCCAATGTAGACAGTACCGGTGGTAACACCAATAACGGACTGCTGGATTATTTCAACCGCTTTGATTATGCGGCGGCAGGTGGCATCGAGATATTTCCTATCAGCGGGTTCTTTGTCGGCGGACGGATCAATATCAGCTTCAATAGCATCAATGAGGAGCCGCCAATCGGTGGCAACTGGCCTTCTTATATTCCCCGTCTTACTGCAAAGAATAATGTGGTGCAATTATATGCCGGCTGGCGGTTTTGATAAGCTTTCAGAAACCTTTAACTGAATCCTGAAAATTAGTTTTATGGATTTTCGTTGAGTTTATATCTCACCAAACTCAACCGCTTTTACATGAAAATTGTCCGTCTTCTGCTACTTTCAGGTACCATTATTGTTGCTGTTGCCTGGTTTTCTGCCAGTACCCCTTCGGAAAAAAAAGCAGCTCTGCCTGCTTCCAGAAAGGAAACCCGCAGCTCTTATTTAAATAAAACAATGGAAAAACTGGTGCAGAAAGCTGCGGATGCAAAAAAAATTGCAGAAAAAAAAGGATTCAACGAAACAACCTGTTTTCTGATTGATATGAGCCTCGCATCAGGACAAAACCGATTTTTTATCTACGATTTAAAAAAAGATTCTATACAGGCTGCTGGTCCCGTAGCGCATGGCAATTGTTTCGAATATTGGCTGGAAGGAAGGAGGTATAGTAATGTAGTAGGTAGTGGTTGTACTTCTTTGGGTAAATACAAAATCGGGGCATCCTACACCGGCAAATGGGGTTATTCATATAAACTACATGGACTCGACAGCACTAACAGCAATGCATTCGAACGAACCGTAGTGTTACACTCTCATAGTTGTGTGCCCGAAACTGGAACAACTGATGAGATTTGCCAAAGTAATGGATGTCCGACCGTTTCACCAGGAATGCTGTTGAAATTAAAAGCAATTATCAATAACTCAAAAAAGCCATTGTTGTTATGGATTTATGATTAGTCATAAAACAATCGCCTGTTTCTTTTCCGGGTTTGCTTCTGTCAAGTACTTTCGTTTCACATACTCCTTATAAGAAATTCGTTGTGCCTGGCTTAGAAGCCAGCCGTGAAAATTAAAAATATTCATTGTCTGTTTTTGAACGTCACTGTCCCGGGTTGCATTCAACGCATCTATGGATTTTTGGAATAACGCATTTTTTTCATTAAACGATGTGAGGTAAAAAGTATCGTGAAAACAATGCATGAGTATCTTTTCAAATGAATGTACTTTACCACGGGGTGATAATTTGTGTGGGCGACCTTTCTTGTAGAAGTAGGCATAAGTAGATTTATATTGTGCATCAAACAGTTTGGCATTATTCATATTATATAGAATAAGAAGCAAGAAGAGGTTAGCAAAGATAAATTGCTCTTCCCGGGTACCATCTTTAAAATAGGTTACTCCCCGTTTTATAAACTGTAATGATTCGGTATGATTATCAAGTACAAAACAAGCAATACCTAACGAAAAACATACTGTCCTGTTCAATTCTGCATTTAGCAATGGTTCCCAATTAGTATATTTTGTTTTCATATTCTCCACCAATTTTGCAACCTCACCATACCTGGCTGTTTTGTTATATACTTTATTTAGGGCCAGGTACTTCACCGCCTCAAAGTTTGCTTTTTGCACTTCATCTTTTATCAGGTCATTAGCTTTATGATTAAATACAAAGTTTACATAATCATAGGCTCCATGCATTACACCGGCATAGTTCACCATATACAACAGCTCAATATAATGCTCGGTATCAGTTTCCATAAACCCTTTGTGCTCCCACCAATCTTTTATTGCATCTTGTATTAAAGGGAGAGAAGAGGCAGTATCATAAGACAAATAAGATAAGGTGGCATGACACATTCTGCTATAGTGCCGATACCAAAATGAGCGGCTTTCCAAACCCATTTTCCTTTTATTGACTTTATCCGATAAATGAATGATGTCATTCTTCAGGTCATCATCGAAGTCAAAATGAGCCTTTCGCCTCAACATTAAAATCTCCGTATATAAATCCCGGAAAGTAATCATTTCAGCATACTCATCATAAGACATGATGTTTGACCTGAAAAGGGTGTGCAATTCATCATACTTTACCTGTACACTGCTAAAAAGAATCATTTTTTCAAACTCCTTCTTCAATAGCTGTACCATTGAAAACAATTCTACCTTTCTTGCTCTATTGATAGTTTTCTCCCACAATGCCAGGGCTTCATTCAACAATCCCTTTTTCCGGTTAATACGTATAAGTTGAATATTTTTGTAAATCTCCTGTTCTATACTATTCCGGTTGTTATATTCAATAAGGTTTTCATTTAACTGGTTATGCAAATAGTGTTTTTGAAAGGCAATATTCTTTTTTGTGATCTTAGGAGATAATTTTTTCAATATCGCTTCCTCATTGTATTCTTTCTGGCTTACAATCACATCAAACAGTTTCATGTAAAGGGGGCTTGCTGTACTTCCTGTATCAATGCTTTTTCTCTTAAAAAAAAGCTTTTCACTTCTGGTCATACTTTGTATCAATTGCCACAAAACCGATGTAGACGTATTCATTGTGGTTAAAAGGTATTATTTACAACTTCAAATATTACAAATACTAAAAGCAATTTACCCATTTCTTCTCCAAATTTTTATCTCCCCCAAAATGACCTATCTGCATGATTTTCAATTAATAAATACAAAAAAGAGATAAAAATCTTACTTACCTGACCAAATTATTGATGAAATTAAAAAAAAACAGGTCTGAATGCTGGCTTAGATTTATCATGTCAAAGTGATAACACAAGTTCTTGTAAATATTTCTGATCAAAGACCATTTACCATTAAACCGAAAATTCAACAACAAGTGATCAGTTAGCCAACACCAACTGCTTTTGAAAATTCTAAAAGCCATCCCGGATAACGAGGATGGCTTTTAGTTTTAAGAGAACTTATCTCTTTAAAGTAAACAAGCTGCCAGCTATCTACAGCTTGCTATTACTCTGCTATTTATTACTCATTTAGGACAGTGATGCGTCCATTGTAATATTGGTGTTGAGCAATTTACTGATAGGACAGTTTTCTTTTGCTTCTAAAGCACATTCAGCAAACTTATCTGCCTTCATTCTGGGCACTTTGGCCTTCACCTCAAGATGGGCCTGAGTAATGGCGCCATTTTCCAGAGTAATTGTGCATACAGTATCTATCTTACGGGGAGTGTAACCGGCAGCTCCTAATACAAAGCTCAGTTTCATGGAGAAACAACCAGCATGTGCAGCTGCTACCAATTCTTCCGGATTGGTATAGGTGCCATCATCAAAACGGCTCCTGAAATCATATTTCTTATTTTTTAAAACTCCGGATTGGGTAGTTACTTTCCCCATTCCTTCTTTACCTGTGCCTTTCCAGTTGGCAGTTGCCGAACGTTTCATACTTGTAATTTTTAGATTAAGGTAGTTGGTTTGCTTCTTCCAGTTCCGCAAGGCGGTTTTCTGGTTCGTTATATTCAATGATAAAATTATTCTTACCCTCGCCAATTATGATCTTTAAAAATTTTTGCTGTACCAGTTCCAGTAACGAGAGGAAAAGAAAGATAGCATGAACCCTGTTCTCACATTTATCAAATATTCTTTCAAATGACATATTCCGCTGTTCCCTCGCCTGTGTCAGCATCTGGTCACGGCTGGCTTCCATCGTATAGTTATATTGAACTACCGTATGTACAGGCTTATTCAGCCGGTCACTGTATTTTTGCATGGCCCTTTCAAAGGCTCTCATCAGTTTGAACAGTGTTATGTTTTGTATCTCTGTACCCTCGCTGTCTTCCTCACCTATTTGTGATAATTCTTTTTGAATGTTTCCTCTCTTCACCATCAGCATCCGCATGGCTTCCATTTCGGCCATCTGCGCAGATGCCTCTTTAAATCTTTTGTACTCCAAAATCTTATTAACAAGCTCCTGGCGGGGGTCAATCTCGTTACCCTGAGCATCCAGTTCCTTTCTTGGCAATAACATTTTTGCTTTAATACGCATTAGCGTAGAAATAAAAAGAATAAACTCACTGCTTAATTCAATGTTTAATTCCTCGCTTTTATGGATGTAGTCAAGAAAATCATTGATGATACCGGTAATAGGTATATTATAAATATCCAGTTCATCCCTTTCAATGAAGAAAAGTAACAAATCGAAAGGACCTTCAAACTGCGGCAATTTTATCTGATACGACGTATTGTTCACTTCAATATCTTGTTAATGAGAGAAAAATAAAGTCCTGCTATTAAAACAGGACTTTACAAAAGTAAGGGAATTTGAGATTGAGGCTAAGCCCCCGTTTTCCACTTTTATTTCTTTAAAGCATCCCTGATCTCCCTCAGTAACTGGATATCTTCAGGCGTAGGAGCAGGGGCTGCTGCCGCTTCTTTTTTCTTCATAGAATTCATAGCCTTGATAATCAGGAACAGCACAAAAGCAATCAGGATAAAATTAATAACCGCCTGCAAAAAGACCCCGACAGGGAAAACAGTATTGCTGACTGTAAAAGAAAGTTCGCTTACACCCCCTTTACCAAGTATCATACTTATCAATGGCATAACCAATGAATCTGTAAGTGCTGTAACTACTGAACCAAAAGCACCACCAATTACAACTGCTACGGCAAGGTCAACAATGTTGCCTTTCATAGCAAATTCTTTAAATTCTCGAAGCATTCCCATAAAATTCATTTTTTGATTTATAAATAGATTTAGTCCGAAGTACAATAGTGAAAGTAGTAATTTATTTTCTTACTTTTTTAATCCGGGAAATTGCATGTTCAGCCCTTTCAGTAGACCACACAATTTTGAGGCAATAATATATTCTTTATACCAGTTCTGATCAGCAGGTACTATTGTCCATGCAGGATTATTGCAATTATTAAAACAATCCTCATACATCTGCATATAGACATTCCAAAGTTTTGCCTCTTCAAAATCCTTTTCGTTGTATTTCCACATTTTGGCCGGGTCTTTCATTCTTTCGCTTAATCTTTCATGCTGCTCTTCGGGTGAGATATGCAAGTAGAATTTCAGTATGTGTGTATTATTATGCTCCGTCAACAATTGCTCAAAATCATTTATCGCCTTCATTCTTCTTGTTGCCGTTTCATCATCACACCATTTATGCACCCTTGTAACCAGGATATCCTCGTAATGTGACCGGTTAAATATTTGTATCATCCCTTTGGCAGGAGCAGCATGATGAATGCGCCACAAAAAATCATGTGACAATTCTTCTGTAGTGGGAGCTTTATAAGACTTGACCGTCACCCCTTGTGGATTCATATTTCCCAGCACATTTCTGATAACCCCGTCTTTTCCACTTCCATCCATACCCTGTATTACTACCAGTACAGAGTGCTTACCCTCAGCAAAAAGAAGGTTTTGTAACTCATCCAGTTCTTCCAATAGTTTTTCTGTTTCCTTTTTTAGTTCGGTCTTATCAAGATTTTTAGGGGCACGGGTAGAAATTTCGCTTAATTTGATAGGTGTCATAAATTCTTATTTGTGCAATTGATGGCACAATATAAAAAAAATGCTGCTGAGTGATTTCGTTTTATGACCTTTGCCACTTCCTTCTATGAACAATAATTTCATCCGCTGGTCGATATTCATCATTCTTTGTATCATTTGGGGCAGTTCTTTCAAGTTGATGAAAGATAGCAGCATCGGCCTTAATGCTATGCAAATCGCTGCGCTACGGATATTTTCTGCCGGGTTAGTGTTTGCACCATTTGCCTTGTTTTATTTTTCAAAGATTCCACGGCAAAAATTAGGTACAGTAATACTTAGTGCAGTTTTCGGAAACCTGTTACCTGCCTTTTTATTTGCAGTAGCCATGACGAAAATCGATGGTTCTCTTGGCGGCATCCTTAATTCACTTACCCCCATTTGTGTAGCCGTTATAGGCATAGTATTTTTTAAAGACAAAATAAAAAGACAAAAGATAATTGGGGTATTGATTGGCTTCTCCGGTCTTGTTTTACTTACAATCGGCCCGGCATTACTTGGCGAAAAAACAATTACTTTCAATAACCTTGGCTACATGCTGCTGATTCTGGCTGCTACGTTATTATACGGCATTAATGTAAATATGGTAGGCCATTATCTCAAAGGTGTCAACCCAATCTATGCCGCCACGGTTTCTCTCGCCTGCATGACCATTCCTTCTGGTATTGTTTTGTGGCAGCAAGGCTTCTTGCATCTTGATTTTAATGATAAAATTATTCAGAGTGCTGTATTTAATTCAATTGCACTTGGCATTGCAGGAAGTGCCATTGCAACGGCGCTGTTTTATGTGCTGGTGCAAAGAGCCGGCGGCCTTTTTGCCTCACTGGTTACCTACGGTATCCCTTTTGTAGCACTTGCCTGGGGATTTCGGGACCATGAAAAAATAACCTGGATACAGGTTGTTGGTTTGGGTATTATACTTTTAGGAGTTTACCTGGCCAACAGGCCTGATAAAAAAGAAAGCAACACCGTTTGATGTCGCTTTACAAAACTACTTACAGATTACTACACTGACATTATTTCTTTTTCTTTCGATGTCAGGTGTTTTTCAACAGCAGCTGTATACTTATCAGTTACTTGTTGTACTTCATCTTCTGCATCCTTAGCTGCATCCTCGCTCAAACCATTTTTCTGTAATTTTTTGATATGTTCAATTGCATCGCGGCGGATATTTCGGATAGCCACTTTAGAATGCTCTCCCTCGCCCTGGCATCTTTTTACCAGTTCTTTTCTTCTTTCTTCTGTCAGGGGTGGCAAAAAGATACGAATCAATGCCCCATCGTTTTGAGGGTTGATCCCAATGTTTGCAGCAATAATGGCTCTTTCTATTGGTTGTAACATATTCTTTTCCCAGGGTTGAATGCTTAGAGTACGGGCATCCATTACGCTGATGTTCGCTACTTGGTTAATTGGCATAGGTGAGCCATAATAGTCAACCTGGATTCCATCGAGCATTTGCGGATTGGCCTTCCCGGCTCTTATCTTCAGTAATTCTGCTTCAAGATGATTAATGGCTTTTTTCATGTGGTCGTCTGCCACTGAAATAATTGATGCAATATCTTCTGTCATAATTTTTAGTTTTATAACGGCTTCAGGTCTTTTCTGCCAACCGGACGGCAAATCTAATGAAACAGTGGTATTCAAAAAAAATGCCCCGATTCTTACCGGGGCCTGTTATCAACAATTTATATCTATTAATTTTTTTCGGCTGCCTTTGCTTCCTTTGTAAGGGTTAACACTTTTGATGTGGTTTTTAATTCAGTGGCCCCATCTATACGTCTGGCAATTACCATAGTGCGACGTTTGCGGTAATAATACAGCAGACCGAGACCTGAAAAAGCCAGCACCAGCATAATAGACAATAGCAGTGTAGAACCGAGCGACCGGCCAAACCATGCCAACAAAATAAATCCTACATTGACACCCACACAGGTTAATGTAACAGCTGCATGACCAAGACCTCTGTCCAGTAATAAGTGGTGAACATGGTTACGGTCAGGTGTAAAAGGAGACTTGCCATTTAAAATCCGGACGCTAAACACCCGTAATGTATCAAGAAGAGGCACAATCAAAATAGAAAAGCCAATAGCTACTGAGGAAGTAATAGGGATGGCCACTGAAGGTTCGTGAGCCACATTAATGAATTTGATAACCAGGATCGAATTCACTAATCCAATCATCAGGGAACCAGAATCACCCATAAAAATCTTGGCGGGGTGATGATTAAATATCATAAAGGCGATGAGGCTGCCTGCCAGCGAAAACGACAACAAGGCATATGCCTGCATATTAATTGCAAAGAAATAGGCACCAAATACAACCATGGTAAGTATTCCCAGGCTGGCGGCAAGACCGTCCACCCCATCAATCAGGTTAAAAGAGTTGATAACTACTATGATTGTCAGGTAAGATAATGCCAAACCAAAACCTTCCGGAACTTGTTCAAACCCAAAAAGACCATACATACTGTCAAGCCGGATACCCCCTAAATGAATAAGAATTGATGCAGCAATAATCTGTCCTATGAATTTTTTACTCGCCGACAATATCATCAGGTCATCCTTAAGACCAAGAAAGAAAATCACAATCGCAGCCGCAAAAAAGTACTGAAACTCAAAATTGAATTGTCCCTGGATGGACAAAAGCGAAGCGAGGATAAAGCCTCCAAATATGCCCACACCCCCCAAAGAAGCCACCAGCCGGGTATGTAGCTTTCTTTCATCAGGAATATCATATAATTTCTTCTTCTCCGCCACCTGCAACACCACCGGAATAGCCAGAAAAGTGATGATAAACGATACAGAGGCTGTCAATAAAACGTCAAGCATCTAAGCAGCTTTTAATAATGGTACAAAAATAGGCGTAACCCTCTTGGTTTTCATCAATCTGCCTGCATTATTTAATGCAAAGCAACATTAATTTTACGTAAACCACAGGATGACTTGAATTTGTTGACAGATAGATTAATCCGGATAGATTTTGTATTCAAAAAGATTGCACTTTTGCAGCACAACCCGCATTTGAACCGACAATATACAAAAAGTTTAAAAAGAACCTAGTTTTATGGCTCAACTAACCGAAATAGCATCACAAATAAGACGAGACATTGTAAGAATGGTACATGGCGCCAGCAGCGGCCACCCTGGTGGATCGTTGGGTTGTACAGATTTTTTTACTGCCTTGTATTTCAAAGTGATGAAACACAACCCTTCTTTCAATATGGATGCCGAAAATGAAGACGTATTTATCCTATCCAACGGTCATATATCACCGGTTTTTTATTCCACTCTTGCCCGTTCTGGTTATTTCGATGTAAAAGAATTGGCTACATTTCGCAAGCTGAATACAAGATTGCAGGGACACCCTGCCACTCATGAACATTTGCCCGGTGTCCGCATTGCTTCCGGTTCATTAGGACAGGGAATGAGTGTTGCTATTGGCGCTGCTTTGACCAAAAAATTAAATGGGGATAATAATCTTGTTTTCTCATTACACGGTGATGGCGAACTGGATGAAGGTCAAATTTGGGAAGCAATAATGTTTGCAGCCCATCATAAAGTTGATAATCTCATCTCTACCATTGACTGGAACGGTCAGCAAATTGACGGGCCCACGGATAAAGTAATGGGACTGGGAAATATCCGTCAAAAATTTGATGCCTTTGGATGGACCACTTTAGAAATGAACGGAAATGATATGGACGATGTGGTAGCGACTTTAGAGAAAGCAAAAACACTAACCGGCCAGGGAAAACCTATTGGCATTATGATGCATACCGCTATGGGCAAAGGAATTGATTTTATGGAAGGCACCCATGAGTGGCATGGCATTGCCCCGAACGATGAGCAATTGGCCAAAGCATTAGCACAGCTACCGGAGACACTGGGAGATTATTAAGAATGACAATAAGATTGATTTAAAAGGATTAGTCAATAACAATTGCTGATCCTTTTTCTTTTAATGAAACACAGCAAGGGAATAGTTCAGCCTGTCATTCACTCCGCAATGAAAAATCCTGGGCTGCTGCTTTTCTTGATGGCAGCCACGAAGCAATTAAAGCAATCACAAAAACAGTAGCTCCAACCAGCAGAAAATCCATTAAACGGAGCTTTACAGGAAAATAGTTGATTAAAAAAGAGCCGCCTGCCAGGGGGATTAAATGAAATTTCATCTGCAGCCATGCAATTAATAAAGCCAGCAACATCCCGATACCCCCACCAATCAATGCCAGCAACATCCCTTCACTTAAAAAAATACGTTGAATAAACGTTCTGTTACCTCCAAGGGCATGAAGTACACTAATGTCCTTTTGTTTCTCTAACACCAGCATGGTCAATGCACCGATCATATTAAAGGCTGCTACTACCAGTATCAGGCAAAGAACTCCGTAGATAACCCATCGTTCCACATTCATAATTGAATAGAGACTCTGGTTTTGCTCATACTTATTTTGCACCAGGTAAGATTTATCAAAAATTACTTTGAGCTCTTTTTTTATCTCACCTGATGCCGCCGGGTCTTTTAGTGCAATCTCAAGGCCGCTAAAGTCGTTTACACCAAGTTGGAGAGATCTTTTTACGAAATCTATATTGGTAATCCCATACTTATTATCAAAATCTTGCTGAATGCGAAAAGCGGCAGACGAACGGATATCATCATTACTGATCCCATTCAATTCATCAAACTGTTCTGTTTCTGTTTTGCGGGGCAGATGAATTTTTAAAGTATAAATATTCATGTCTGCCTGGATGCCCAATGCACCCTCTACCCCGGCACCCAATATCAATTTTGGAGTTTCTCCATTCCCCAGGTCATAAGTACCGTTTACCAGGTTATCGGCAACGCCTGATACATAGCGGTAATTTTCATCAACCCCTTTTAAGTATACAATGGATTGATATTCTCCATTTTTTACAAGGGCTTTTTCTTCTACAACCAGCGAATAATTTTTGATGCCGCTGATCCCCTTTAACTTTTGCAGTTGCTCAGGAGTTACCGTCATCACTTTTCCAGAAGCAGGAGAAACCTTCAGATCAGTATAAAAAGAGGAATATAAGGATTTGACAAGCCCTTCAAAACCATTGAACACACTTAATACCAAAATCAAAGCCGTAGTACCGATAATTATAGCCGTAATACTTATCCAGGCAATGACATTAATGGCATTGGTAGATTTTTTTGCTTTGAAATATCGCCAGGCAAAAAGAAAATGCATATAACCCTATCCCCTAAAAGGGAATTTTTGATGATTGAATATTATTATTGCATTACCGCACATTTCATTACTCTTCTTCAGGATCTGCCTGCCCGGCAGGCAGAGTTGGGGGTTTTTCTTCTTCAATCTTCTTAAATATCTCTTCCATTTTAAACACATGGTCTAGTGTATCATCCTGGAAGAATTTCAATACTGGTATGCTACGAAGCTGGTGTCTCACTTTAGCAGCCAGTTCTTTTTTTATTTCATGATGGCGGTCTTCAATTTTTTGCAAGGCTGCTTTCACCTCTTTTACCTGGAAAAAACTCAGGTAAAACCGGGCCTCCAGCAAGTCCGGTGTAACTTTTACCGACGAAATGGATACCATTCCCCCATCAATCATACTTAACCCCAGCCGCTGAAAAATGGTGTTCATCTCCTCATTCAGCAATCCGGCTATTTGTTTCTGTCTTTTACCTTCTTCCATTATTTTGTCATTATTTATGTCAGCCCCTGCTAAAGCTATGGCAGGCGATGTAAAATTAGTTACTTTGCGGCTTTGCAGCTGAAGCATTTTCAATGAAACAATACGCAAGGATTTTCGACTACCTCAAAGCCTATAAAGGGAAGATCGTTCTTTATTTCCTGTTCATCTTACTCAGCATCATCTTTTCGATCATTTCAATCGGTATGCTGATGCCTTTTTTACAACTGATATTTGTCGGCACCAGGCCACCGGGCAGCAGCAGCAACGTCATTGTACAATCCGTAAACGATTTCCTGAATGATTCGCTGAACACAAGAGGTAAGATCCCAACGCTGGGCTTTATCTGCATCCTGATGATAATTTTCATTTTACTGAAAAACCTTTTTCTCTACCTCTCTTATTATATTCTTAACCCGTTAAAAAACCAGGTGGTCAACCATCTCAGGGAAGACCTTTATGATAAAATATTAAAGCTTCCGATTGGTTTTTTTAACGAAAAAAGAAAAGGCGACCTGATGAGCCGGATGTCGAATGATGTAGGCGAAGTGGAAGGTTCAGTGGTTGGAACACTGGAAGGCTGGATCAGAGACCCGATGACCATTATTGTTACCCTTACAGTTTTATTCTTTATCAGCGCAAAACTGACATTATTCATTCTTATCCTGATTCCTGTTTTAGGGTTAGTCATTGGCAGGATAACCAAATCACTGAAAAAACATTCACAGGAAGTATCGCAAAAAAATGGCGAAACCTTTTCGATCATTGATGAAACGTTGGGCGGTTTACGGGTGATCAAAGCTTTTAACATTGAAAAACTGCTTCGCTTCAAGTTTTTAAAAACAAGCGATGAATTACTGGCGGCTAAAAACAGGATCGCTTATCGCCGTGACCTTGCTTCACCACTATCTGAGGTGCTTGGAGTATTGATGTTTACCATTGTTTTGTATTACGGTGGTCAATTGGTATTAAAGGGTGAGTTGCTGGATGCCTCTGCCTTCCTTGGTTTTCTTGGTATTTTTTATAACATTATCAACCCGGCCAAGTCACTTTCCACTTCCTTCAGCAATATGCGGAAAGGGGCTGCTGCCATCAACCGTATTGAAGAGATACTAAAAACACCGATCACTGTTGATGATAATCCCAACGGAAAACAGCTGCTTTCCTTCCACGATAAGATCGAATTCAGAAACGTAAGCTTTGCTTATGAAGACGCTGTGATACTCGACAATATTAACCTGATCGTAAAAAAGGGGCAGACAATTGCCCTTGTAGGGTCATCGGGTGCTGGCAAATCAACACTGGCTGACATGGTGCCCAGGTTTCATGATGTGACCGGTGGCGAGGTGCTGATTGACGGAATAAACATCAAGGACTATTCCTTGCACTCCGTTCGCAGCCTGATGAGTATTGTAACACAGGAACCAATACTTTTCAATGATACTATTGGTAATAACATTGCATTGGGTTTCCAGGGAGCAACTGATGAACAAATAATTGAAGCAGCCAAAATTGCCAATGCACATGAGTTTATTATTAAAAAAGAAGGCGGCTATAAAAGTAATATTGGCGACAGGGGCAGCAAACTCAGCGGTGGTGAAAGGCAACGTTTGACGATTGCCAGGGCTGTATTAAAAAATCCGCCGATACTTATACTTGATGAAGCCACTTCATCGCTGGATACTGAAAGTGAGAGATTAGTGCAGGATGCTATCAACAATATGATGCAGAACCGGACCAGCATTGTGATTGCTCACCGGCTTTCCACCATTCGCCATGCAGATGAGATAATTGTTTTACAAAAAGGAAAAATTGTTGAAAGGGGAAATCATGAGGAATTGCTGACGCAAAATGGTTTTTATCGGAAGTTGGTAGAGATGCAGGAGGTAAGGTAAAAATCCCGCCGAAGCTGGATTCACTATTGTTCTTTATCTGTTAGCTGTCAATTCCTCAACACTTCCCTGCTTATCACTAATTTCTGTATCTCACTGGTTCCTTCCCCGATAGTGCACAGCTTTGCATCCCGGTAATGCTTCTCCACCGGAAAATCTTTGGTGTAACCATAACCACCAAATACCTGTACTGCATCATTTGCCACTTTTACCGCCACCTCGCTGGCATAATATTTTGCCATAGCGGCCTCTTTGGTCATTGGTTGTTTTCGTTCTTTCAGATCGCAGGCCTGTAAGGTCAGCAGATCAGCCGCCATAATTTCGGTTGCCATATCTGCCAGTTTAAAAGAAATACCCTGGAAATTAGAAATGGGCTGATCAAACTGGTAACGTTCCTGCGAATATTGCAAAGCGGCTTCATAAGCTCCTTTCGCAATTCCAAGGGAAAGAGATGCTATTGAGATTCGTCCACCATCTAATATTTTCATGGCTTGCTTAAAACCATCTCCCACTTCGCCCAAACGGTTAGCATCAGGGATACGGCAGTTATCAAATATCATTTCCGCAGTTTCGCTTGCCCGCATGCCGAGTTTATTTTCTTTTTTGCCGGCACTGAACCCGGCTGTTCCTTTCTCAATAACAAATGCAGTTGAATTGTTTTTTGTTCTTGGTTCACCAGTCCGGCAGATCACTACGGCCACATCACCGCTTTTCCCATGTGTGATCCAGTTCTTTGTTCCATTAATGATCCAATCATTTCCATCTTTTATAGCAGTACATTTCATATTGCCGGCATCACTGCCGGTATTAGCTTCTGTAAGACCCCATGCGCCGATCCATTCTGCAGTGGCCAGTTTTGGCAACCATTTTTTCTTTTGTTCCTCATTTCCGAACATCATGATGTGGCCTGTACAAAGGGAATTATGTGCAGCTAAACTGAGTCCGATTGAACCACAAACTTTGGCAACTTCTTCAATCACCGATTTATATTCAAAGTAAGAAAGCCCTGCCCCACCATACTCCTCGGGTACCAACACTCCCATTAAACCAAGCTTTCCCATTTCTTTAAATACATGGACTGGAAATTCCTGGCTTTCGTCCCATTCCATCACATGTGGTTTGATATGTTGTTGTGCAAAATCCCTGGCGGTTTGAGCTACCTGTTGTGTAAGCTCAGCAGATTGAAAATTCATAAAAATAAAAATCGTTGGTTGTTGTAATAACTGTGCCACTCCAGGTTAAGGGGTGGCACAGTCTTGGGCCTTCGAACGAGGGCAAGCAATCGTAACTGCAATCATTAAAGGCAGGTGCAAGTTAAGGGAAATTCATTTGAAACTAACAAGTGTTAGCATAGGAAATTTTGAACGGCTATATTCTTATTTAAATTCAAGAATCAGCCCATCATAAGCCAGGTGTATATCATCAGAAAGCTCGGCCTCAATGTCTGCATGGCGGCCCAACTGGTGAGAAATATGGGTGAAATAGGCCATTGGCACTTTCAGTTCTGCAGCCATGTCAATGGCTTCATCTAGAGTAAAATGAGAAATATGTTTTTGTTTTCGAAGGGCATTCAGCACCAGTACTTCTGAGCCCCTTATTTTATCCTTTTCATGCTCCTCTATCCGGTTGGCATCAGTGATGTAGGTAAATTTTCCAAACCGGAAACCCAATACCGGCATTTTTAGGTGCCAGACCAAGATCGGAACCACAGGAATATCTCCAACAACAAAAGGTTCCAGTGTAATTGTATTAAGATTCAGCTCCGGTATGCCCGGGTATTTCGTATCAGTAAAGGCATAATAAAAATCCCTCCGCAACGCCTCCTCCGTTAATGAATCGGCATAAATACTCATTGGCTTTTTATGAAGAAAATTAAAGGCTTTTACATCATCCAGTCCTGCCATATGATCCTTATGCGGATGGGTAAACACAACTGCATCAAGATGCTTTATTTTTTGCCTGAGCATTTGGTAACGAAAATCGGGGCCTGCATCCACTACCAGTGTGGTATTCGCAGATTGAACCAGTATACTTGACCGGAGACGGTTATCTTTTTTGTCTGTTGATGTGCATACATCACAGTCGCAGCCGATCATAGGTACACCACTACTGGTGCCAGTACCAAGAAAAGTTATTTTGAGAGCAGGATAACTCACTCAACAAATGTAAAGGGCAAAATGTAGAATATGAAATATTGAAGATTTACTGTTCGTTTTCCTCTGTCTCCAGCTTCGAAATGATCTCGGCATACAGTTTCTTAGATTCGTCTGTTAACTGCTCCGCATGGATATCCAGTTGGGGAATTAAATCCATTAAGGTATTAATACGGCCTTCTGTTTGTAAAAACTTATTAAGCACCACCACCTTTTTAGATTCCAGGATACAATAGCCACTTTGAAATGTTCCTCTTTCATATCGCAACACATAGCCAGCTTCTTCGGGAATGGCTTCTAATTTATCGAGAGTGGTTTGTGTATACTTCATATTATAGTCAGAAGATGAATTGTTTGTGCAAATGTAAAATTATCTGCCCGGGCAAACTGGCAAAACCAGTTATTATTTTCCACAACCCATTCACTATTTATCTTCTACTATTGCTTATTTGCTCTGCATCTTTATCACCGGTACTATCATTTCTTCCAAACTCACACCACCATGCTGAAAAGTGTTGCGGTAATAGTTTACATAGTAATTATAATTGTTGGGATAGCACAGAAAGCTGTCTTCCTTCGCAAATATGAATGAAGAATTAATCGTAGGCACCGGCAATCCTGCCTCCCTCGGATCACGGAAAGCCAGCACTTCTTTAGGTTCATAATTCAGGTTACGTCCATGTTTGTAACGTAGATTGGTGGTGGTCTGTTTATCTCCAACTACTTTATATGGCGTCTTCACCCTAACACTGCCATGGTCAGTTGCCAGTACGATCTTGATGTTCTTATCGGCAATTTTCTTCAATGCCTGGTGCAGTGGTGAATGCTCAAACCAGGAAGTAGTGATGCTGCGATAGCTCATTTCATCGCCGGCCAGTTCCTTCAGCACTTCCATCTCCGTTCTGGCATGGCTTAGCATATCCACAAAATTATAGACGATAACATTCAGGTCGTTATTCAGCAGGTTATGGATGTTGTTTACCAAATCCAATCCCGCCTGGTTATTTACAACTTTTGTATAAGAAACCCTGAGGTCGTTTTTGCCTAATCTTTTTAATTGAGCCCTGAAAAACTCTTCTTCATGTAAATTTTTTCCTCCTTCTTCCTCATCATTTTTCCATTGCAAAGGAAACTGCTTTTCAATTTCCACCGGCATCAGTCCGGCGAAGATGGCATTTCTGCAATACTGCGTGGCAGTGGGAAGTATGCTGTAAAAACTATCTTCTTCTAAAATGCGGAAGCTTTCTGAAAAAATGGGTTGAATTGCTTTCCACTGGTCGAAACGTAAATTATCTATCAGTACAAAAAACAAAGGTGTTCCTTTTTCAAGGTGCGGCAGCACTTTAAATTTCATCAGAGAATGGCTCATTACAGGGCCATCGGTACTCCTCGGACTTACCCAATTGCCATAATTTCTTGAAACGAACTTGAAAAACTCTGTATTCGCCTCACTTTTTTGGTTTTGTAATATTTCCTGCATTTCCGGACTGTCGCTTTTTTCCATTTCCAATTCCCAATACACCAGTTTTTTATAAATATCCATCCACTCGTTATAATCCGGGTTACTGTTGAGTGCTGTAAAAAGATGGCGGAACTGCTGCTGGTAAGCTGTCGTTGTTTTTTCTGCAACTAATCTCCTGTTATCGATTATTTTTTTCAGGCTCAGCCAAACCTGGTTCGGGTTAACAGGTTTGATGAGGTAATCACTTATTTGCGAACCGATAGCATCATCCATCAGGTTCTCGGTTTCATTTTTAGTGATCAGTACAACTGGCAGTGATTGCTTTATTTCCTTGATCTTGGCCAGGGTTTCTAACCCGGTAATGCCCGGCATGCTTTCATCGATCAGCACTACATCCACGGGATTATCTTTTACATAGTCAATAGCATCGAACCCGTTAGTAAAGGTTTGCACCTCATATCCCTTATTTTCAAGGAACATTTTCTGAGACTGTAAACTTTCTATTTCATCGTCGACCCAGATTATTTTTGCTACTGCCATTCTGATAGTTTAAACTGATTTGCCGTGAAGTTACGGTATGGGTAAAAATAGCTTATTAAAATCTCCCTTTGTACTTTTGCCGTCTTGCCTTTAACAAAACAGCAACAATGCCCACTGTCCGCAAAATCATCAACGACCCGGTATATGGTTTTATTACTATCGACCACCCGTTGATACTGCAAATAATCTCACACCCGGTCTATCAAAGGCTGAGGAATATCCACCAGATGGCTTTTGCGCATTTGGTGTACCCGGGTGCTGTTCACTCAAGATTACATCATTCCCTTGGTGCTTATCATTTAATGTGCACTGCATTAAACGAATTAAAGGGTAAAGGTGTTGAAATTACCGCAGAGGAAGAACTGGGAGCAAAAGTTGCCATTCTTCTTCATGATGTTGGTCACGGACCGTTTTCACATGCACTGGAGAATGAGTTGGTAAAAGATGTACCACATGAGGCCATATCTATTTTGTTGATGGAAAAACTAAATAATGAACTGGGCGGACAATTGAAAACGGCTATTGATATCTTCACCAATAAACATTCCAAAAAATTTTTGTACCAGCTCGTATCAGGGCAATTAGATGTGGACAGAATGGACTATTTGAACAGGGATAGTTTCTTTACTGGTGTGGCGGAGGGAGTGATTGGATATGACCGCATCCTTAAAATGCTTACAGTAAAAGATGGCAACCTTGTGGTGGAAGAGAAAGCAATTTATTCTATCGAAAAATTTTTGGTATCCCGCCGCCTCATGTACTGGCAGGTGTACCTGCATAAAACAGTGCTGAGTGCTGAAATGATGCTGGTAAAGATCATTCGCCGGGCAAAAGAACTGATAGCAGCCGGAGAAACTGTAACAGCAGCTACTGATGAACTCAGTTTCTTTTTGCAAGATGCCGGCAGCTCCTCTCCCATTGAGCAGCATTTAGAAACTTTTTGTCGTCTTGATGATCATGATATTATGGCGACTATTAAAAACTGGAGCCATCATCCCGATAAAATATTAGCGACACTTTGCCGTTCATTAGTGGAACGAAACTTGCTAAAAGTAAAACTGCAGGCCGAACCTTTTGACATAGCTTTTGTAAAAGAAAAAACAAAAGAGGCTTGTGATAAACTTGGTATCAGCGAAAAAGAATCCGGGTATTTTGTATTTACCGGCGAAGCCAGCAATACAACCTACAATCCGGGTGATGAGCGGATCAATATTCTGTTCAAAGACGGAACAGTAAAAGATATTTCAAAAGTGGACAATGCCCTGATTCAGCATAACCTGAGCGGCACTGTGAAAAAATATTACATTTGTTACTGGAGGGTTTGACGCTATTGGTAATATATTAAGTTAAACCTGCCATTTAAAATACTTTATGCAATTTCCTGCTGCGCAAATAGCACTGCTTATCAATGGCAGATTAGAAGGCGATCCGCAAGCCACGGTTGCTTCTTTTGGAAAGATTGAGGAAGCCAAAGAAGGCCAGCTTACTTTTTTTGCTAATCCCAAATACGAGGACTTCCTATACAGTACAAAGGCATCTGTGATCATTATCAATGATGCTTATGAATTGAAACAACCTGTTGCAGCCACCCTGATCCGTGTTGCCGATGCTTATACAGCTTTTGCCACCCTGCTAGGCAAGTACCAGGAAATTGTGCAACAACAATTGACAGGGATACAACAACCGGTTTATATCTCCTCTTCTGCATCATACGGCGAAAAAGTATTTATTGGTGCCTTTGCCTATTTAGGCGAAAATGTGAAACTTGGAGATAATTCAAAGATTCACCCAAATGCTTTTATCGGCGACAATGTGACCATTGGCAATAACTCTGTAATTCATGCCGGGGTAAAAATTTATCATAATTGTGTAATAGGCAATAATGTCATCATTCATGCCGGCACTGTTATCGGTAGCGATGGTTTTGGCTTTGCACCACAAGCTGACGGTACTCTAAAAAAAGTTCCCCAGATTGGAAATGTTGTGGTAGAAGACAATGTAGAGATAGGTGCTAATAGTACCATTGACAGGGCAACTATAGGTTCTACTATTATACGATCAGGTGCTAAACTTGATAACCTGATACAAATAGCCCACAACGTTGAAGTAGGCAACTTTACTGTTATTGCGGCACAAGCCGGTATTAGCGGTAGTACTAAAGTAGGGAAAGGAGTAATGATTGGCGGGCAAGCCGGTTTAGCCGGACACTTACAAGTAGCCGATGGAGCAAAAATCAATGCACAGGCAGGCTTGGGTAAATCATTAAAAACACCGGGACAGGCAGTAACTGGTTCTCCGGCTTATGATTATAATAAAGCCATCCGCAGCCAATCCATGGCCCGCAACTTACCAGAACTGGAAAAAAGGATAAAAGAACTGGAAAAATTGGTGAAGCAATTATTAGAGGAAAAAGTTTCCTAACCCGTTATTAACCACTTCATGAAAATCTGCGGCTTTACTTTCGTTCGAAATGCTGTAAAGTTTGATTATCCGGTAGTAGAATCTATTACTTCTATTCTTTCCATCGTTGATGAGTTTATTGTAAGTGTCGGCAATTGTGATGACGGTACGCTGCAATTGATCGAATCCATCGGCTCACCTAAAATAAAAATCGTTCATTCCGTTTGGGATGATTCATTGAAAGAAGGCGGCAGAGTATTGGCGGTTGAAACGGATAAAGCATTAGCCCACGTACCTGCAGATTACAACTGGGCCTTTTACCTGCAGGCAGATGAAGTAGTACATGAAAAACATTTAGACAGCATTGTTGCAGCTGCAAAAAAATATGCTGATGATAAAAAAACAGAAGGCCTGCTTTTTAAATATGTCCATTTTTATGGCAGTTACGATTACCTGGGTGATTCCCGTCGATGGTACAGCCATGAAATACGAATGATCAAAAACAATGGTAATGTTCTTTCTTACAGGGATGCGCAGGGCTTCCGGACAAATGAAAACAAAAAACTACGGGTGAAACAGATTGATGCAGAAATATACCACTACGGATGGGTCCGGCATCCGCACAAGCAGTTAGAAAAACTCACCAACTTTTACAGTCTCTGGAATGGGAAAGAATATGTGCCCGGCAAACCGGAGGAAAAGGACCAGTTTGATTTTTCAAAAGATGTTGATTCGGTAGCCCTTTTCAGGGGCACCCACCCGGCAGTAATGCAAAAAAGGATCGCTGAAAAAAATTGGGATGCCCGGTTTGATACAGGCAAGAAAAGATTTTCATTTAAAGACAGGATTTTATACAGTATAGAAAAGATGACAGGCAAAAGGCTCTTTTCCTATAGAAATTATAAGATTATTTAACCCCGGCCTTAATTCAAGGCATTGAAAATGAATAATTATCTTTGCCCGCATGATTTCCTCTACAGAAAATAAAGCTAATATTGAGGGCATAATGGCTCCCAATTTTAACCCCGATAAGCAACATACCCTGAAATCAGCAGTCAGCATTTCAGGTACTGGTCTGCACACTGGTGTAATGGCCGACCTTACAATGAAACCTGCTAATCCTGGTTTTGGTTACCAGTTCCAACGGGTAGATCTGCCGGGCCAGCCCATCATCAAAGCAGATTGCGACCTGGTAACAGATGTAAGTCGTGGCACTACGTTGGAATCCAATGGTGCAAAAGTGAGTACAGTAGAGCATGTATTGGCTGCACTGGTAGGCATGGGAGTTGATAATTGCCTGCTCGAAATAAATGGGCCTGAAATGCCGATCATGGATGGAAGTTCAGAACCATTTGTAGAACTGATAGAAGAGGCCGGTGTGATGGAACAGGATGCTGCTAAAGTTTGGTACAGTATTGATGAAAATATTTATCATTATGATGAGGTAAAAAGGGTTGAATTGGTAGCTATGCCGGCCATGGATTACCAGGTAACAACACTGATTGATTTTAATTCTCCCGTTTTAGGCACCCAGCATGCCGGGTTAAAATCAATGAAGGAATTCAAAGAAGAAATTGCACCCTGCCGCACTTTTTGTTTTTTACATGAACTGGAAATGCTGCTGGATAACAACCTCATCAAAGGCGGGGACATTAATAACGCCATTGTTATTGTTGACAAACCGGTTGATAAAAAAGAAATGGACCGGCTGAAGAAAATATTCAACAAAGAAAATATAGAAGTAAAGAGTGAGGGCTACCTGAATAATCTTGAATTACGTTTTCCCAACGAGCCGGCAAGGCATAAATTGCTGGATGTTATTGGAGACCTCGCATTAATTGGTTATCCTATCAAAGGACGCATCATTGCCAATCGCCCCGGGCACAGCACCAATGTAGAATTTGCGAAAAAGATAAAACAGTACATCAAAAAGAATAAACACACTAAAGGTGTTCCTGTATATGATCCTAACCAACCACCGGTGTATGATCAGCAATTCATCGAAAAAAGATTACCTCACCGTTTCCCTTTTGCATTGGTCGACAAGATCATTGAATTAAGCGACACCCATATTGTCGGCATTAAGAATGTAACTTTTAATGAATGGTTTTTCCAGGGACATTTTCCCGGTAACCCTGTGATGCCAGGTGTACTTCAAATTGAAGCACTGGCACAATGTGGCGGCATTCTTGCAATCAACCTCAGTGGCGACGGGCAATACGATACATACTTCCTCAAGATCGACAATTGCAAATTCAAACATATGGTGAGGCCGGGTGATACACTTATCCTTAAAATGGAGCTATCAGCTCCTATCCGCCGCGGAATTTGCGAAATGAAAGGCACAACCTACGTAGGTAATAAAGTTTGTGCAGAAGCAGACCTGGTAGCCCAGATCATCAAAAAGTAAATTCACCGTGAAAACATAGTTTGCCGTTTCTATGGAAAACAACAAGGGTTATCTCCGCCAGTTCGGCATAATATTCATCATTTCTGCCATTGCGGGTATCGCCTCAGTTGTTATTATTGGCAATAAGTTGCTGGTTAAACCAGATTCAGGTTTTTATTACCAGTTTATCAGGTTGTCACCAATAGTACTTTATTTCATCAATACGGGCATAGCCACGGAAAAATGGAAAGCAGTAACTGGAAGTATCGTTTCTTTTACTATTATAATTATCGCAGAACATTTTCTCTTCACAGCTAAAAATCATCCTGAAATCAGTAATGGGTGGGCTTTTTTTTTACAGGATTTTTTTTACCTGCTGCCATATTTTATTTTCTTTCTTTTTATAAAAACTGAGGCAAAAAAACTTCTTATCATTTTCTTCGTTCTGATGCTTGTGTTTGGAACAACAGGGCTTTACCAGTCGCAAGATGGGTTTGAGTGGATTTCAGAGCTGCTCTCTGTTCACCTGAATATACCCGAAAAAGCATGGGCAGTTTCCAGGTACATCATCAGCCAGCTACTTCATGTTATCCTTATGTGTGAATTGCTGAATTACGCTATAGGTAAAGCAGACAATTTTCAACCCCGCCTGATCAATCCCGGTAATGAGTATAATAAACTTAATAGCACCATTCTTTTCTGGTCATTAAAAACATTCCTTTATCTCTCTGTTCTGGGTTGCATGGTTATGCTCAGATCGTATAGCGGCTTTTTTAACGACTACTATGACAGTTCCTATTCTTTTCTAAAATGGTATTACCTGTTTAATATGCTGATGACGACAGGGATGCTGCTGGCTTGTGCATGGTATCTGCGAAAATTTCTACTGGAATACTTCCTGGTTTACAATTTTAGTTCCCGTTTTTTGTACTGGCTGTTATTACTACCTGTTATCGGTTTCTTTGTATGGCTCATTTTGCTGGCAGACAGTGAAAAGCAAACAGCATATAAGGACCGGAAAAAAAGTATGGAAGATCTTGCAGCTTCCAATGCCGGAGGCATTATAGTCGTTTTTATTGTTCTTATTATACTGCGCCTGTTTATCTCTTTAATGAGTGGTCAAACAGGGGCCTTTTTTACAAATCTTCTTACCGGATTACTTTTCTGGTTGCTTACCTCCTCACGGGCAGGATACTACATCAATCTGTATTTGAATTTTTTATTGCTGGTGGCATTTATGGTGCTTCCTTTTTTTGATGCTCAAAAAGATGTAACTGCTATCCTGTTCCCTTTATTGCTGCTTAATACCGTGCAATTAGTGCTTATTTTTCCAGCTTTTCACTTCGATGCTTTCAGCTATATTTCGTATGACAATGACGAAAAACCATGGCAACCAGGGGATGATCTTTTTTAGGTCAAAAAGGCCCATTTTACATAAGCCTGAATTCGGCTGAAAGCCCCGAAAAATGGGCATTTTCTTTTATCCACAAATAGCCAAAATTGGTATAAAAAAGGGAGCTGAAAAGAGGGTCAGCAGGGCTTATTTTCGTACATTTGTCAGTATTCATTTTTTCATTTCTCACAATCGTTTTTTATCATTTTTATGACCACAGAAGCTAAAGAAAAAGCAGCCGCTATATCGGCGGGTTATAGTGCAGATAGTATTCAGGTTTTAGAAGGTTTGGAGGCCGTTCGTAAACGTCCGGCAATGTACATTGGTGATATCGGCGTGAAGGGCTTGCATCACCTGGTATACGAAGTAGTGGATAATTCAATCGATGAAGCTTTAGCAGGATATTGTAAGAATATCAATGTCACCATTCATGAAGACAATTCCATTTCTGTAGAAGATGATGGCCGTGGTATCCCTACTGCTATGCACTCAAAAGAGAAACGTTCGGCACTGGAAGTAGTAATGACTGTTCTTCATGCCGGTGGTAAATTCGATAAAGGCTCCTACAAGGTATCAGGTGGTTTGCACGGAGTGGGTGTAAGTTGTGTGAATGCACTTAGCTCAAACCTGCATGTAACAGTAAACCGGGACGGAAAAATATTTGAACAAGAATATAAGATAGGGGTTCCTCAATACCCCGTTAGAGAAGCAGGTGTTAGCGAAACCACCGGTACTAAAGTCCATTTTTGGCCGGATAGCAGCATCTTTATTACTACTGTTTATAATAAAGACATTTTAGAAGGAAGATTAAGAGAGCTTTCTTTTCTGAACAGGGGTGTTTGCATCATATTGACCGACTTAAGGGAAAAAGAAGAAGATGGAAGTAACTACAGCAAAAGCTTTTACAGTGAAGGTGGTATTGTAGAGTTTGTGGAAATGCTGGATAGCAGCGCCGGACGTAACTCACTTATCCCAAAAGTAATTTTCGTGGAAGGAAGGGATGAGTCCACTAATGTGGCCGTCGAAGTTGCCTTGAGTTACAACGATAGTTATAGTGAACATATTTATTCATACGTCAATAATATCAACACCATTGAAGGAGGTACCCATGTATCCGGCTTTCGCCGTGCATTAACAAGGGTATTCAAAAGCTATGGCGATAAAAACGGACTGTTTGAAAAAGCCAAAGTGGAAATTGAAGGGGATGACTTCCGTGAAGGTTTGAGTTCTATTATTTCAGTAAAAGTTCCGGAACCACAATTTGAAGGACAGACCAAAACCAAACTCGGCAATAACGAGGTAATGGGTGTGGTTGATTCCACTGTATCAAAAGTATTGGAAGCTTACCTGGAAGAAAATCCGAAGGAGGCAAAGAATATTGTTGCTAAAGTTATCCTCGCTGCACAGGCAAGAGCGGCTGCAAGAAAAGCAAGGGAATTGGTACAACGTAAATCTGTTTTAACCGGGGGAGGTCTTCCTGGCAAACTGGCTGATTGTTCCGACAGGGATCCAAATCGTTGCGAATTATTCCTTGTTGAGGGAGACTCAGCCGGTGGTACCGCTAAACAGGGAAGAGACAGAAGCTTCCAGGCCATTCTTCCGCTAAGGGGTAAGATCCTGAACGTAGAAAAAGCCATGGAACATAAGATTTACGACAATGAAGAGATAAGAAATATGTTTACGGCTCTTGGTGTGAAAATGGGAACACCCGAAGACCCTAAAGCACTTGATTTGAGCAAACTTCGTTATCACAAACTCATCATCATGACGGATGCCGATGTGGATGGATCACACATTGCCACCCTTATCCTGACTTTTGTTTACCGGTATATGACCGAATTGGTTGAACAAGGATATGTTTATATTGCCCAGCCGCCACTTTACCTGGTAAAAAAGGGTAAAGAACAGGCCTATGCCTATAACGAAAACCAGCGTAAAGCTTTAATTGAAAAATTGGGTGCAGGTAAAGATGACTCCGTTAGCATTCAACGCTATAAAGGTTTGGGAGAGATGAATGCCAACCAACTTTGGGATACTACCATGAATCCCGATACCCGGACTTTAAAGCAGGTAACCATCGAAAGTGCTGCCGAAGCTGACCGGATTTTCAGTATGCTCATGGGTGACGAAGTGGCTCCAAGAAGAGAGTTTATTGAAAGACATGCCAAGTACGCAAAACTGGACATATAAAACTTAAGTAACTAGTAATAAGATAGTTAGCCTCGGTTATCCGGGGCTTTTTCATGCTTGTTTGCAAAATTTCCCCCTTAAAACCGGCCGGATTGCTTAATTTCAGGAATTACTAACTCAAAAACTATTGACCATGTCAGACGTAAAAATCACCGCTTACAACGTAAAGACCAAAGAAAAAGGAGTAGAGATGTTCGATGCTGTGATAACAAAAACAGCAAAAGGAGCCTATATGGCCCAGGGCAATGATGGGAAAGGCAATAAGCTCACAACCCTGATGGGTGAAGAAAAGGCAATGGCAGCCATTAAAGCAGGTATTGCCAAGCAAGGCTGGTAAAAGAGCCACTACACAACAACTAAACTGATTAGGAGAATATCAGGAAGCTCCGTCCCGTTTTAAACAGGACGGAGCTTCTTTCTTTATTGCTTAATCAACCGGAAGGATTGTTTCTGGTCACCAACCGAAGCTTCCAGAAGGTATAAACCGCTGGCAAATCTTGAGTCTTGTAAGTCAATATTAATCTTCTGCACAAACCCATTAGCCTGTAACTGTTGCAACCCGACGATTTTACCACCCAGATCATAGACTTTCGCTGTGATCAACACCCCGTCATTTGCCTGGAAACTTAAGTTAAAGATACCTGCCGATGGATTGGGATAAACCTGCCATGTTATTACCTCATCAAAAACTACAGGCCGGATGGCTGTATACCTGGAACTGCCATCGTTTTCAATAATTTTTAAACGATAATAACGTACCCCCATTTTTCCTGATTCAATATCCGTAAAACTATACCGCTGCTCTTGTGTGGAATTCCCCTGGCTCCTCACCTCTCCTATTTTTACAAAATGATTTTGCTGGTAACTGGCATTCCCTTTTGCCACTTCTATTTCAAACCTGTTCACATTGTTCTCTGAACTGGTTACCCATTCTGCAATCACATCTTTGCCATTCTTTTTTCTGGCGGTGAAACTAAGAAGCTGTATAGGCAGAGCCTGGCTGTTATTAAACCCGCCATTGTTCAGCCAGAATTCGGAAAAGTCCTTTACTTTAAATTCGGCATAATAACCTTTATCAAAAGGAACTTTCACAGCTTTTGAAGAATTGATGAACAGCCAGTTTCCCTGCAGATCATCAATAACAGTTCCATTCTCAAAATTATCATCCGGGTCACTGTATTTAGAAACACCCAGTTCATATGCCGTCGTTGGTTTGTAACAGCTGCCGCAACCTGTGGCATTGATCAATGCTTCTGTTTCTGTATCCAAAAAATAAAAACGAACCGTTGCAGAATCGGCTAAAGCAATCGTTGCCGGTTTGATAGTGATGTTTCTGTCATGATAATACTGGCCGTTAGTATTTCTTATTCCCCCGGTATTTACAAAAGATTGAGCATTAGTACTGCCAAGATCCTGGTTATTCGGGTTTACCGAAGCAATCAGTTTATTGGTACCGATATCAATAAAATTGATCCAGTTAGCACCATTAACCGTTGGCTGATTAGCTACAGGGCTTGCTCCGGTCACATCATAAATGCCATTTGCATTGCTATAGATATGTATATCATCAATGGCTATCCCATCCCGGTTCACCGACTGGTCTGAGGCCATAACAATGCGAAGCCGTAACCTGCTCAACCCTGCTGGTAAAGGAATAGTAGCCACATGCCAGCGATGATAATTCTCCACACTCCACATATTATTACCAGCATAGGCACGGTTATACCAGTTCGTTCCTTGCCCGGATGCACCAAGGCGGTTCCATATAACACCATCAGAAGAATACTCAACATATGCACCATCACAAGCAACACTTCCGCCACAATCCTCCAGATCCAAAGCAACACTAAAGCTTAATGCCGGAGATGTAACGGTTGATATATCGTAGCAGGGAGAATAGAGGTAGGATTTTTCCACATCATTATAATTACCGGCGACTCTTGTCTTCCATGCTTTGCTGCCGCTTGCTGCCCTGCTGATCTTTGTTGATGCTGGCGTACCATACTCCCATGAATTATTCTTTCCACCGGTATACCAGGAACCATTACCTGACTCGAAGTTCTGCAGGTGCGGTGTTGCATTGGTAACAGTGATAACCGGAGAGTTAACCAGTGTTAAACTCAACGTATCATTATCCGGGTAAGTATCAGTTCCATAGGCAACTCTTACTTCAATAAGATGCGAGCCCAATGCGGCGAGATTGGCTGTAGTGGTAAAAGTAAACTGGGCTGTTGAATTAGCTGCGATAAACGGAATAAGCTCATCAGGAACAAATGCACCGCCGTCCACCCGGAACCTGACAGGCACATTGCTCACATTTGTATTGGCACTGTTGCGGACAGTTACTGTAACTGGTGTTGTGGATGTTAATGCACAACTGGAGACAAGTGGTGCGTCAATACTTATCATTTGCATGTCATCCGTCACTTTATATAATCTCACATCATCAAATGTGTAGCCGGCTGCTCCATCATTATCAGCAGCCTGCTGAGTTCCGTATTGACCCCACCGGATCTGGAAGCTGGTGCTGAAATTTTGACCCGGAACTGCATTAGACAACAAGTCACCTAATTCAATACTTGACGATAGTTTAAAAGTTCCATCCACTTCGTTTTGATTGGCACTAAGATCATATGCTTCCACCCAATTCTTTGTATCATCACCTCTTATCCAAACTTTATTAGCCGTATTAATATCCTGTCCATGATTCTTAAACCGGAAGTCAAGGCGGACATCATCTGAAGAAGAATTAAATGTAGCGAGGTTGAAAGTACCTGTCAGGGAATCTGTATTGCCGGTATTAAGTATTTCCGCATCCAGTGTCAGTGCCCTGTTACCTGAGTAGGCCATACCTGTATTGATAAATGTTCTGATCCGTCCTGTATCATTACTGGTTACAAAATCGTAACGGTCAAGACCGGTCAGGCCTACTTGTCGCCTGTTATAAGATTGAACCGGTGCAGCATCATAATTATCATTGAACACTGCCGGGTAAACAATTGCAGTAATTGCCGGATTACTTAATTGTTTAAATATTTTTGTCAGAGAATTATTTACCGGAACCGGATCGCCGGCAATGGAAACACTGGCTGCTATTTCGTAACTGCCAACAGCTGACATATTAATAGTTCCGGCAAGAAATGTATAGTCTATTGTGCCGCCACCGGGTATGTTAGGATTAGTAATTACCTCGTTTACAGGTGCCCCTGCATTCAGCGTATAGCTAACAGTAATGTTGCCGGCAGTAGGAACATCATCAAGGTTTTTGATCCGTATCGTTACCGGCACATTGTTCCCTAATGCGGTTGATGTCAGTATCCTGCCATTTGATGCCGGTGATACTATTACATCCAGTTTAATATCTCCATCAGAGATTGTACCATTGCAACTGCCCGTATTGGGTTTGCGTGAAACTGCAATAGCTCTTCTACCAGGATTACCATTCATTCTTGCCCGTACAGTTACCCAATAGTTTGTATCCTTTGACAAACCACTAAAGGTGTAAGTGTTTCCTGCTGTTGTTGCAACAGAAACCATTTCATCGCCCTGCAACATCATTACTTCATAGTCTGTAGCCGCGGTAACACTTGTCCAGTTAACAGTGATATATCCTTCGCATTGATTTATATCGGGGGCCAATGTAACAACAGGTTGTGCAAGAATAGTGAATGGAAAGCTGGTGCTGCTTGCACCTGTTGCATTCTTTGTTACTCTTATTAGGGCTTCTGTCGTGGGTGTGTTACCAACAAGAAACCCAAAATCAGGACCACCGGTCCAGTAGCGAATATTGGCGGGAACAGCATTATCCAGCAGCGTCCATGATGCCCCGTTATTCAGCGAATACTCAAGGGTGAAGGTGCTGGCAGCATCTCCATGCGAATCCCATTGTATCAAAATTCTTTCCCCGGGAATATATGTATCGCCCCCAACCGGTGCTACCAGTTTGATATCTACGGGTACATAATCATATACAACAAAGTATTGTTGTGGTGAATTTTGCGGAACAGCTGTTCCTTTCACCCTCACTATATAGTCCCCGGCAGCAGGATTATCAATAGTTACCTGCTCTATATTATTGATATGGTCCGCTCCGGTGCCGGCTGTAAGATTTACATTAGCAGGAATAGTATCGAGTACCCTGGGTAATACAGTTGTTGATGGTGCCGGAGTTTCAACCTCAAGGTCAAGATCATTTACCAATGTCTGGCTCGCAATAACTGAAGCGGCAGGATCGTTCCATGTCAGCATTACTTTTAGTTTTGATAAGCCGGCCGGGACATTTATAATAAAAAAATTAGTAGCCGCTGTAGTGATTGTGGCAGAGTCAATATGATTATTCTCCATCATATCCACAGAACGCCACAGGTTCATAAAGCCAAAACCATGTTTGAAATCAGGACCATCATTACCTCTGTCGTCTGCACCATTACAAATCAAAGCTTTTACAAGGGCATTTTTAGGATCTTTACCTGTTAACTGACGGAATCGCTGATATAATAAACCTGCACCGCCAGCTACAGCCGGCGATGCCATGCTGGTACCTGTATTCTCTGTATAATAATCATAGGTGGGATAAGGTGCACAGGACATGATATATGACCCAATTGTTATTACTTCCGGCTTAATTCTTCCATCCCTTACCGGTCCTTTACTTGAAGTTGCAAACAAATCACCGTTGGGTGGAGCATTACCAACAGTAAGAACATTCTTGGCAGACTGGTACCCGCCATAAACCGTTCTGAAACCATTGGGATATGGCGAACAGGTATTGGAACCACTGTTACCCGCCGCAAAGATCGTTGAGAGGTTTGGTAAGCTGACCGATTGCTGATCTAAAATTCTTGAATACAAATCATAAAGACCATGGTAACTGCACTCGTCTATGTTACCGTAAGAATTATTACTAATCACCATCCCATAATCCGCCACATATGCAGGTGCATTTTTTATAATTCCGGCAAAGACCTGGGAGATGATCGTTGATTTTGGAGCAAAGCCAGTCCTCAACTCATCCCGTATACCTGCACCACCAACTATGCCTGCCACATGCTGTCCATGCATATTGTTATACGTAATAGCAGACCGGTCAATTAATCTGCCGGTAAAATCAGGGTGCCGTTGCGGGTCCGAATTATCTCCCACACCAATCACCACCCCTGTTCCTTTGAGGTTGCGGCCTCCAACACTCAATGGTGCGTTTAGCAGTGTCGCTTTCGAGCCATCCCGGTTCCAGTTTGTCCAGCCGTTTAGCGGTTTATCTTCTCCGGGTGCCGGTTGCACATATTCAATAAAAGGAAATGATGCAAGCTCAAAAACCCTTTGAGCGGCGATACGCAGGGAAAGAATATTGTAACCTTTATGCAGATCACTAATAATGTCAATATTCTTTGCCAGTAACTCTCTCCTGACTGCTTCAAAGGAAAATGTTTTAGGAAAACTGACCCAAACATCAACAGTGCCGGGAGTTTTTACTGCCCATGCAGGGAAAAGTCCGGATGAAACAGAACCATGCATCTTTTGCGAAGCAGTCAGTTCAACAATGGATCTTGCTTTTGTTTGTAAAAGAACTGATTCATTTAATAAACCTGTGATCGTAACAGTATATGCGTTGTTGGGTACGTAATCCAATAGTTCTATTCCAAATTGTTTCAATTGCTGTTTTTCATTCTCTGTTGGCAATTGCTCAAACTGAATAATTGCAAAAGTTTTCTCCTCAGTTCTGGCAGCATTGCGGTTAAACTGGTTCAGCTTTTCTGTAGTAATATTTTGTGGGGGAGTAATTGTTCCTGTTTTGAGCAACAGGTTATACCGGGAATCACCCTGTGCCAATGAGGAAAAACTCACAAGCAGGCAGATAGTTATCAGGGGAATTGGATTGGATCTCATAGCGATTTTTAAGAATACTAAAAATAATACAAATACCTGAGAAAAGACAATACTGTACAGGATTGAGGCAGATACGTAAACCCTCTTAAACCGGGATTTCCGCGGCAGAAAAACAGTATGAGTGCATAGCTTGCAGGAACCGGTGCATCTCCTCCATGTTTTTCATATTGTCGCCGATAAGCATAAATAATTTTCCAGTCTGTTTTAGTTTGGCTTTATTGGTTCCGGTTTGCAAAAACTGAATTATTTTCTGGAACGTGGCAGATTCAAAGTAAGGAGAGTCTGGCCGGTTGATAAAGAAACAACGAAGTGTATTATCCTTCAAACTCATTTTCTCAAATCCAAGGTCAACAGCAAGTTTGCGGCAGCGGACAGTAATGAACAGGTCTTCCACCTGTTGTGGCAGATTACCGAACCGGTCTTCCATTTCTGCTTTCATTGCCAGCAGATCTTCTTCTGATTCACAACTATCGAGGCGTTGATAGAGGGATAATCTTTCAGTGATACTTTCTACATAATCATCCGGAATTAATATCTCCAGATCAGTATCAATCGTACAATCTGAAACAAAATCATCCTGTTTTGCAATTTCTTCTTTGAACAATTCTTTAAACTCTGTCCTTTTTAATTCTTTGATAGCTTCATCCAGGATTTTCTGATACATCTCAAATCCAATCTCAGCCATAAATCCGCTTTGCTCTCCACCCAGCATATTTCCGGCACCTCTGATATCAAGATCCCTCATAGCTATCTGAAAACCGCTTCCCAGTTCGCTGTGTTGTTCGAGTGTTTGCAATCGTTTCTTTGAATCATTTGGCAAAGTGCTCATTGGCGGAGCCAGTAAATAACAGAATGCTTTTTTATTACTTCTGCCAACCCTTCCTCTTAACTGGTGCAGATCACTTAGCCCAAACTGGTGAGCATTATTAACAATAATGGTATTTACATTCGGGATATCTACCCCGCTTTCTACTATGTTGGTACAAATCAGCACATCATACTTCCTGTCAATAAAATCAAAGATCCTTTCTTCGAGTACATGACCTTCCATTTGTCCGTGGGCATAGCCTATACTTAAGTCAGGACAAAGAGCCTGGATGATCGCTGCCATTTCTGCCAACCCGGCAATCCTGTTATAGATAAAGAAAACCTGTCCGCCTCTTTCTGTTTCAAAATAAATGGCTTCCCGGATAAAATCCTCATTATACACCTGCACTTCTGTTTGGATCGGCTGACGATTCGGCGGAGGTGTATTCATAATACTCAGATCCCTGGCTCCCATCAAAGAAAATTGTAATGTTCGTGGAATTGGAGTAGCTGTTAATGTCAGGCAATCAACAGCCGTACGAAGCGTTTTAATTTTTTCTTTATGTCCAACCCCAAACTTTTGCTCTTCATCTACCACCAGCAATCCAAGGTCTTTAAACTTTACTTCCTTACCCAATAATCCATGAGTGCCAATAATAATATCAACTTTTCCTTCTTCTAACCGCTTCAGTGTTTCCTTTTTTTCTTTCGCTGATTTGAAACGATTAATATAATCAACCGTAACAGGAAAATCCTTCAATCTTTCCTTGAAAGTCTGGTAGTGTTGAAAAGCTAAGATCGTTGTTGGCACCAGTACGGCGGCCTGCTTTCCATCCACACAGGTTTTGAACGCAGCCCGGATGGCTACTTCTGTTTTGCCAAAACCCACATCACCGCACACTAACCTGTCCATCGGAGCAGGAGATTCCATATCTTTTTTTACATCGGCAGTCGCCTTGCTTTGGTCAGGAGTATCTTCATAAATAAAAGAGGCTTCCAGTTCCGTTTGCATATAATTATCCGGCGTATGCTGAAAGCCCTGCTGTGCTTTTCGTTTGGCATAAAGCTTTATCAGGTCAAAAGCAATTTCCTTGACCTTAGTCTTTGTTTTCTCTTTTAACTTATTCCATACATCGCTACCAAGTTTATTTACTTTCGGCACACTGCCGTCCTTGCCGGTATACTTTGCGATTTTGTGCAGGCTGTTGATGTTGACATACAAAATATCTGTGTCTTTATAGATCAGCCGGACTGCTTCCTGCAATCTTCCATTTACTTCCAGTTTTTGCAACCCACTGAAAATACCAACTCCATGATCGATATGAGTGACGAAATCGCCGGGTTGTAATTCACGAAGTGTCCTTAGTGTTAAGGCCTTGTTCTTATTATAAGCCTGCTTGACTTTGTATTTATGATACCTCTGAAAAACCTGGTGATCAGTATAGCAAACAATTTTCTGATCTTCATCGATAAATCCTTCATGAATGGAAGTGGCAACAGGATTAAAAGCAATTTCAGCCTTCAGGTCATCAAAAATACTTTGCAACCGTTCCAGCTGCTTTGGGTTTTCTGCGAAAATGTATAACTGGAATTTCTTTGCTTCCCAACTTCTTAAATCCCTTATCAGGAGATCAAACTGCCGGTTAAATGCAGGCTGTTCCTTTGTATTGAACTCAATTTCAAAATCAGCGAGGTAAGACTGATAGCCAAATTCAACTAAATGCTTCTTACCAAGCTCATCTCTTAAACTATCCGCATGTATGAAATCATCCGCTGTTACATTCTTTTTTTCTATTTTATCGGTATCTGCTTCCCTTGTCGACACACCTGATTCATTCATTATCCTCAGGAAAGCATGGAGATCTTCTTCGCTATCTGCAAGATGCTCTTTACAAAGTTGATAATCCTGCATCCATACAATTGTATTCTCCGGCAAAAAGTCAAAAAGAGAAACCCGGTCATTACTTTCAAACTGTGTATCAACATTCGGAATGATACTTACCTGCAATAACTTTCTTTCACTCAATTGTGTTTCCGGGTCAACAATGCGGATAGAATCAACATCATTTCCAAATAATTCAACCCGGTACGGCTTTTCATTACCAAAAGAATAAATATCAAGGATACCCCCCCGTATTGCAAACTGCCCCGGCTCGTACACAAAATCAGTTCTCTCAAATCCATAATCTGCCAGTTTCAATAAAAGGTCTTCTACTTTCAGGTTATCTCCTGATTTTATATGAATAATATTGGAAGAAAGTGTTGATGGTAACACAACTTTCTCAAATAAGGCTTCCGGGTATGTCACCAATACCTTCTTATTTCCTCCTGCAGCAATTTTGGTTAATGCCTCTGTACGAAGCATCACATGGGAAGAATTAAGCAACTGGTAGTTCTTCCTGTTTTTGAAAGAAGAAGGGAAATAAAAAATATCCAGTGCCTCTGTCAGGTTTTCCAGCGTATTATGAAAATAAGCAGCTTCTTCAGCGTCATTCAAAACAATAAGATGGTTGAGCCGTGAACAGGACGAATGCATAAAAGCTGCAGCCACTACAAATTGCGATGAACTTCCCTGTAAATTTTTAAGATAGATTTTTTGAGATTGGGCAAAAGAAAGCCTGTCCGCCAGTTGAAAAAGGCGGGGGGTGTTTTGATACTGTTCCAGCAAATCCTTTACACTCATGAGAGGCGCAAAGATAAATCATCTTTAAAAGTCATGGCACAATAATTTCCCTTTTTCAGAACATATGAACCTGTCAATGGTTTTACCTTTATCGAAACCACTCATAATGGCCCTTCAACCCTGGCGCAAAGGCAAAGTAATACGGATAGAGGATTATACACACAATACAAAGCGATTCTGGATAGAGATTCCGGAGTTGAGCCGGTTTGATTTTATTCCGGGTCAGTTTGTCACATTGGACCTCCCCATTCATGAAAAACCCAATAAACGATGGCGCAGCTATTCTATCGCTTCCTGGCCGGACGGCAGTAATATTTTCGAGCTGTTGATAGTGCTGGCACAGGGTGGCCTGGGTACCAGTTACCTTTTTAATGAAGTAAAAGTTGGCAGTGAGATAAGTCTACGTGGAGCACAGGGAGTTTTTACGTTGCCTGAAAATATTGAAAAAGATATTTTCCTTATCTGCACAGGTACGGGAATTGCGCCATTCAGAAGCATGGTCAATTATATTCACCTGCACCATCTCCCGACCAAAAATATTCACCTGATTTTTGGTTGCCGCAAAAAAGTTGACCTGCTCTATTATAATGAGCTAAAAGAGTTAGAACAACAATTACCGGGCTTCCATTATCACCCCACCCTGTCCCGTGAACATTGGGAGGGAGGCTATGGATATGTACATCCCATATATATGGAGCTTTGCAAAAACAAACAGGAAGCTCTTTTTTTCCTCTGTGGATGGAAGCATATGGTTGATGAAGCAAAAAAACATATTCTTGAAATGGGATATGATAATAAAGCAATACACCTGGAACTTTACGGATAAAATTCCTGCAATACCACAAGGAATTTACAGATGACATTCAGCAACCCCGGCGTTGATAAGTGTCATATTTGGTTTTAACGCATAGTTACTATATTCGTACTAAACCAATCTGCGTATGGGTGCTTCATCGCTTATTGTACTTATCATTGCTGCTATTGCCTTTTCCGGCATAGCTATCCTTCTTTCAAAATTTGTGCTGAAAGCCACTACTAATAAACAAAAAGGCGAACCTTACGAATGTGGTATACCTACACAGGGTAAGACATGGATACAATTAAATGTAGGCTATTACTTATTTGCCCTCATCTTTCTGATTTTTGATGTGGAGCTTGTTTTCCTATACCCCTGGGCCGTGGTAGCAAAAAATATGGGTTGGGTAGCATTGATTGAAATTGTCATTTTCTTTTTCATTTTATTCATGGGTTTTTTATATGCCCATAAGAAAGGTGCATTGAAATGGATGTAAAGCAACAAACAACTAAAAGTGATTTTCCAGGGCAGATACATGAAACGCCGGGTGGCGGCATCGTCCTTAGTAAATTAGATGATGTTATCAACTGGGCAAGATCAAATTCTTTATGGCCGCTGACCTTCGCTACCAGCTGCTGTGGTATTGAATACATGGCGGTAGCCGGCGCCAAATATGATTTCTCCCGTTTTGGTTTTGAAGTGGCCAGAGCTACACCCCGCCAGGCCGATGTTATCATCATTGCTGGCACCATTGTAAATAAAATGGCTCCGGTATTAAAAAGATTGTACGACCAGATGGCTGACCCGAAATATGTGATTGCTATGGGTGCCTGTGCTATCAGTGGCGGCCCATTCTTCTATAATACTTATTCTGTTGTAAAAGGTGCTGACCATGTGATACCGGTGGATGTGTATGTGGCCGGATGCCCGCCAAGGCCTGAAGCTTTGCTTCATGCATTGATAAAACTGCAGGAAAAGATAAAAAGCGGACTGACAAGGGAACAGATAAGAAAGGACAAAGAATAACCATGTCGAACGAAGAATTGAAAGTCAAAATAACCGAATTGCTGCCAGCAGCCACTTTTGAAGAAGGTGGCGAATGGCTCACTATTAATATTGATCCGAAAGACTGGTTACCGCTGGCACAACAATTTCGCAATGACGATTCCTTATACTTCGATTATCTCTTTTGTCTGACCTGTATTGACTGGAAGACACATCTTACCATGGTGTATCATTTATCTTCTGTCAAACACAGGCATAATATAGTTATCAAATCAAAACTGGACAGAAGTAACCCTGAAATTGAAACAGTTTCCCATATATGGAAGACTGCGGAATTTCATGAAAGAGAAGTATATGAAATGTTTGGGGTGAATTTCCTCAACCATCCCGATCTGAGATTACTGATACTTCCTGATGGATGGGAAGGAAGAAACCCGTTGAGAAAAGATTTTGAAGACCCGATTAATATGATCAAACTCTGATATGTTTGAAGAAGTAGGCACAACGACTGAAGGCGACATCATCATAAATGTAGGACCACAACATCCTGCTACACACGGTGTATTGCACCTGGTCATTACATTGAACGGTGAAACGATCAAAAAGGTTGAGCCACACCTGGGGTATATACACCGTTCTATTGAAAAAATGTGTGAGAGCCTCAGTTACCGGCAATTCATCTATGTTACCAGCCGGATGGATTATCTCTCTTCTCATATTAATAATCATGCCTGTGCTTTATGTGTTGAGAAAGGATTGCAGGTAGAAGTTCCACCAAGGGCACAAGTAATAAGAGTGCTGATGGACGAACTCACAAGAATTGCCTCCCATGAACTCTGGTGGGGAGCTATGGCGATGGACCTCGGCGCCTTTACCCCTTTTTTCCATGCCTTCAGGGAAAGAGAAAGCATCAATGATATTATGGAAGAAACCTGCGGTGCAAGATTGACCATGAATTATATGGTACCCGGCGGAGTGATGCAGGACCTGCACCCAAATTTCCAGAAGAAGGTGAAAGAATTCATGCAATTATATAAACGTAAGATCCATGAATATGATGAACTGGTAACCGGCAATATTATTTTTCAGAACAGGATGAAGAATGTTGGTTATTTATCTGCAGAAGATGCTGTTTCTTACGGATGTTCAGGCCCTGCAGCAAGAGGCAGCGGCGTGAGTTGTGATATAAGAAAAATATATCCTTACGAAATATATGATAAGTTGGAATTTGACGAAGTACTGGAAACAGGCGGCGACTCATTTGCCCGTTATATGGTTCGTATCCGGGAGATGCAGCAATCTATCCGCATTATTGAACAATTGATCGACAATATTCCTGAAGGAGATTTCCAGGCGAAAACAAAAGCCGTATTGAAATTACCCAAAGGGGAATTTTATACAAGAGTAGAAACGGCCCGTGGCGAGTTGGGTGTATATATTGTAAGTGAAGGTGGCACCACTCCGTACAGGATAAAATTCCGTTCACCCGGATTCTCTAACCTTTCTGTACTGGATCATATTGCCAGGGGCAGTAAGCTGGGCGATTTAGTAGCGATGATGGGAACATTAGATTTAGTAATACCTGATATAGACAGATAATGTGGAGTTTTTCTAACATAGCGAACAATCTGCATAAATGGTTAAGCGAAACCTTCAACCCTACAATGACATTGATCATTGAAATGGTGCTGGCAGGAGTTGCAGTAATTGGTTTGTTTGCTGCATTGGGTTTAGTGCTGGTCATCATGGAAAGAAAGGTATCTGCCTGGATGCAGATACGACTTGGCCCCAACCGTGTTGGCCCGAAAGGGATGCTTCAATCGTTGGCTGACACGTTAAAGTTATTGGTGAAAGAAGGATTGACGCCAAATGGTGCCGATAAATTATTGTTCAACCTTGCCCCTTTTGTCGCCATGATCGTTGCTATGCTGTTGATGGCACCCATTGCTTTTGCCAAAGATTTTCAATTGTGGGATTTAAATATTGGTGTGTTGTATGTTTCTGCAATCTCTTCCATCATGGTAATCAGTATCCTGATGGCAGGATGGGCAAGTAATAATAAGTATTCTCTGATGGGTGCAATGCGAAGTGGCGCCCAGATCGTTAGCTATGAATTATCTGCGGGCCTGTCTGTATTGGCAGTAGTAGTAATGACGGGTAGTTTGCAGGTTTCTGATATTATTCATTCGCAGGCTGATGGCTGGTGGATATTTAAAGGGCATATTCCAATGGTCGTTGCTTTTATCACCTTTATTATTGCTGTAACGGCAGAAACCAACAGGGCACCGTTTGACCTGGCAGAAGCAGAATCTGAATTAACAGCTGGTTTCCATACCGAGTATTCCGGGATGAAGTTTGCTTTATTCTTCCTCGCCGAGTATGTGAATGTGTTTATTGTTTGTGCTATCGGTGCCACCTTGTTTCTCGGTGGCTGGATGCCATTCCATATCGGCAACTGGACAGATTTCAACCATGTGATGGATTATATTCCATCGAGTGTATGGTTCTTTGGAAAAACGTTTTTCTTAATATTCGTCATTATGTGGTTCAGGTGGACATTCCCAAGATTACGGATTGACCAGTTGCTGAACCTGGAATGGAAATACCTCTTGCCAATAAGCATGATAAACTTATTGATAGTAACAGCGATGGCAATATTGAAATGGCATTTTTAAAATTATGTTTATTACGAAGTACATAAAAGATGTTTATAAGGGAGTAAGGTCATTGCTTGTCGGCATGAAGCGGACCTTGTATTATTTCACCCATCACAAAGAGATCATCACCCAGCAATATCCCGACAACCGGGATACGCTGGTTTTGCCGGAACGGTTCAAAGGGGAAGTGGTGATGCCACATAACGAGAACAATGAACATCGTTGTACCGGCTGCCAGGCCTGTGAACTGGCCTGTCCCAATGGTACTATTAAAGTGATCTTTAAAAATGAACTGACTCCCGAAGGCAAAAAGAAAAAAGCAATTGATAAACTGGTATACCACCTGGAGTTATGCACCATGTGCAACCTCTGCGTGGAAGCCTGCCCTTCTGATGCTATTAAAATGGCACAGACATTTGAACACAGTGTGTTTGACAGAAATGAACTGACTAAAATTTTAAATAACCCCGGATCTAAAATCATGGAAGGTGTAGAATGATTACTGGCTCAACTATACTATTTTATTTACTGGCAGCATTGACACTGACCTGCGGCTTATTGTCTGTTTCCACAAGGCAGATATTCCGTTCAGCCATATATTTATTGTTTTCCCTGATCGGTATTGCCGGCATTTATTTCTGGTTACAATATGAGTTTATTGCTGCTGTACAAATAGTAGTGTATGTGGGAGGCATTGTAGTACTGATCATCTTCTCCATATTTCTTACCCAACAGGCAGGGGAAAAGTTACCCAAACAACAGCTTGGTAGAAAAATATTTTCAGCATTGGCTGTTTTCTGTGGTTTTGCATTAACAATGGTACAGGTGTACCAGCATGAATTCGACTTTGATAAAGCATTGGTATATCCAACCGTATCTAACATAGGCCAAAATATGCTCAGCACCAAAGAAGGTGGATATGCCTTACCATTTGAAGTGATATCGATGTTATTACTTGCTGCCATGATCGGTTGTATTGTGATCGCCTTAAGAAGTAAACCTGAAACCAAATGATGGAACCCGGACTATATCATATTTTATTCATCAGTGCTGCACTGTTCTTTATCGGTGTGTATGGTTTCCTTACCCGGCGAAACCTAATCACCATGCTGATGAGTATTGAGCTGATATTGAACAGTGTGAACCTGAATTTTATTGCATTCAATAAATACCTGTGGCCCGGCAAACTGGACGGATTGTTCTTTACCTTATTCATCATCGCTATTGCTGCGGCTGAAGCTGCCGTAGCCATAGCCATCATTATTAATTTATACCGCAGTCACCAGTCCATTGATGTGGAGAATGCTGAAGACTTAAAGTATTAAACCAATATGCCCAACGCAACTATTATAGCACTGATTCCATTGTTGCCGCTTGCCGGGTTCTTATTGCTGGGTTTATTCGGCAGAAAGATCTTTAAAAATAGTTCCGGCCTTATCGGAACAGCCCTTTTACTTACTTCCACCATCCTTGCCTTGTACACAGCTTACGAATATTTTTTTGTGTACGGCAAGGTTGATGGCGTATACCAGCAATTCATTCCGATGAAGCTAACCTGGCTGGAATTCTCTCCCGGCGTATCTATTGACATAGGATTGACGGTCGATTCAATTTCTGTGATGATGCTGGTGGTTGTCACTTTTGTTTCGTTAATGGTACACATTTATAGCCTTGGCTATCTGAAAGGCGAAGAAAGGTTCCCAACTTACTATTCATTTCTTGGGCTGTTTACTTTCTCCATGCTTGGATTAGTACTGGCCAGCAATATTTTCCAGATCTATATTTTCTGGGAACTGGTAGGTGTATCATCTTTCCTGCTGATTGGCTATTACTACGATAAACCAAGTGCAGTAGCCGCTTGTAAAAAAGCATTCATCGTCACCCGGTTTGCAGATCTGGGTTTCTTAATTGGCATATTAATATTATCGTTTAGTTCAGGCACCCTGGATTTTGCCACACTCATTCAGCGACTAACATCTCCGGAGTCAAACGAAATTAAAACAGCCGTTACCTATTCATTCCTCGGTGTATCTGCCTTGTCATGGGCAGCTGCATTAGTCTTCATCGGCGGTGCTGGTAAAAGTGCCATGTTCCCCTTGCATATCTGGTTACCTGATGCAATGGAAGGCCCGACTCCTGTTTCTGCATTAATACATGCCGCAACCATGGTTGTGGCAGGTGTTTACCTCGTTGCAAGATTATTCCCGGTGTTTGCTCTTACCACTCCGGGAGTCTTGGAAATAGTTGGATGGGTCGGCGCTGTATCGGCTATTATCGCCGCTATCATTGCCTGTACACAAACTGATATTAAAAGAGTGCTGGCTTATTCCACCATGTCTCAAATAGGGTACATGATGTTTGCACTTGGAGTATCAAAATATGGCGGTGAGAACGGGCTGGGTTATACTGCTTCCATGTTCCATTTGTTTACACATGCCATGTTCAAAGCATTGTTATTTCTCGGAGCTGGTGCAGTTATACATTACGTACATAGTAATGAGATGAAAGATATGGGTGGATTAAGAAAATATTTACCTATTACACATATTACTTTCTTAATAGCCTGTCTTGCCATTGCTGGTGTGCCACCATTTGCGGGATTCTTCAGTAAGGAAGAAATTTTATTGGCTGCCTACCAGAACAACATGGCGATTTACTGGATCGCATTGTTCACATCCGGTCTTACGGCTTTTTATATGTTCCGGTTATACTTCAGCATTTTCTGGAATAAGGAGCATGAAGTGCATGGTGACAGGCATGGTGAAGGCGGTTTTGTTATGATGTTACCGCTTGTTTTATTAGCTGTTGGAGCTGCTGCAGCCGGCTTCATTCCCTTTGGTGAATTTGTAAGTACGGACGGAAAAGCATTGGAATCACATTTCCATCTGCAATTTTCTATCGCTCCGGTTGCATTAGGACTGGCAGGCATCTTAGCAGCGATGTGGTTGTATAAAAACCAAAATAGCAGGCCTGATAAATTAGCCGCCTCATTCAGCGGGTTATACAAAGCAGCTTATCACAAATTTTATATTGACGAGATATACCTGTTTGTTACCAAAAAAGTACTGTTTAACCTGGTTGGAAGACCTGCTGCCTGGTTTGACAAGAATGTGGTGGATGGAATAGTAAATCTTACTGGTTCAGCAACACAGGCTGTTTCGGAAAGAATTAAAAAATTACAATCGGGGAAAGTACAGCAATATGCCCTTTACTTTTTAGCCGGTGTTATTGTTTTGGCAACACTGTTTATTTATATATGGAGATAGAACGTTTTTGATAAATACGATTTGATGAACCTTTTATTACTCATAGGAGCCCCGTTACTGACTGCTGTTGCGGTATTGCTTTCCCGCAATAAGCAGCAGGTAAAATGGATATCGCTGGCCGGCTCTGTTGTGCAACTGGGATTAGCTTTTGCGCTGTTATTTGCTTTCAATACTGAAAGAGCAGACGGCAATGCTGCACAAATGCTGTTTGAGCAGCATTACAAATTATTTGCTTCGCTGAATATCAATTTCCACCTGGGTGTAGACGGCATTTCTGTTGCCATGATATTACTAACCTCATTTGTACTGATAGCCGGAGTGTTGGTCTCTTGGAATATAGAAAAGATGACCAAAGAGTTTTACTTCCTGCTTATTCTTCTTGCACTCGGAGCTTATGGATTCTTTATCTCTCTTGATCTGTTTATTCTCTTCTTCTTCCTTGAAATCTCAGTGATACCAAAATACCTCCTCATCGGCATCTGGGGAAGTGGTAAAAAAGAATACAGTGCCAATAAACTTGCTTTAATGCTGATGGGTGGTTCTGCCTTGATCCTTGTCGGAATGCTCGGCTTGTATTTTACTGCCGGAAACAGTTTTGATATAATGACTTTGTCAAAAACAAAGATTCCTGCCGATGCACAGCATATCATATTTCCCTTGCTGTTCGTGGGTTTTGGTGTCTTTACTGCCTTATTCCCGTTACACACATGGGTACCAGACGGCCACTCTTCAGCCCCAACAGCTGGTTCGATGTTCCTTGCGGGTATCTCCATGAAACTGGGTGGTTATGGTTGTCTGCGGGTGGCTACTTATTTATTACCTGAAGGAGCAAAACAATATGCAGATATTATTATTATCCTTTCTGCCATTGCCATCTTATATGGTGCCTTCGCCACGATGATGCAGAAAGATCTGAAATATATCAATGCCTATTCATCGATAAGCCATGTTGGTTTCAGTTTACTCGGTATTGGCATGCTTACACAAACAGCTATTACAGGTGCATTGATGCAAATGGTATCACATGGTTTGATGACAGCCCTCTTCTTCGCCGTTATCGGAATGATTTACGACAGAACACATACAAGGATGGTAAATGAAATGGGCGGCTTGATGAAAATGATGCCATTCATTACTACTGTGTTTTTTATTGTTGGGCTTTGTTCTTTAGGCTTGCCTGGACTGAGCGGCTTTGTGGCAGAGATGACTGTTTTTATGGGTTCCTGGCAAAACGACGATACATTTCATCGTATTGCCACTATTGCAGCTGCCATGTCCATAGTAGTTACGGCGGTGTACATTTTACGGGCTATTGGTAATACGGCGATGGGCCCGGTAAAAAACGAAAGTTATTTACAATTAAAAGACGCCAACTGGAATGAAAAGCTGGCGGCCATATTATTAGTAATTGGAATTTTAGCGATAGGCATTGCTCCGGGCTGGCTGAACGATTTGTTAAGACCGGCTGCTGAAGAGATCATGAATAAGATTGCTGGAAAATAAAACTGACCGGATGAATGAATTTCTCACATTGATGAAAAGTGAACTGGTGATAACAGCCATCATCTTCCTGTTGCTGTTTGTTAAAATCGGCAAGGGGATGAAGAACGAATCGCTGCTTGCACTCGTACAGGTATTATTGCTGGTTAATTTTATTGTTGGTTTCTTTTTTAATAAAGAAGGCAATCTTTTCGGTGATATGTTCTATACAACATCGCTGATCAGCTTCCAGAAAAGTATCCTGAACCTTGGTGTCTATCTTATCTCATTGCTGTGTGCCGACTGGTTGAAGAAGACTCCGCATCTTCCCGAATTTTTCATGCTGATGCTGTCTGCCCTGCTCGGTATGTTCCTGATGATCTCAAGCGGCAACCTGCTTATCTTCTACCTGTCACTGGAACTGGCTACTATCCCGGTGGCCGCTATGGCCAATTTTGACCTTGATAAGAAACGTTCTTCTGAAGGAGCTATGAAGATGATACTGTCATCTGCTTTTTCTTCCGGTATTCTGCTTTTTGGCATTTCACTCATATATGGGGCAACCGGCACCATCAGTCTTCCTGAAATATCACAACATCTTGATGGTTCATCGTTGCAGATACTGGCCTTTGTCTTTTTCTTTACTGCTTTTGCCTTCAAACTATCCATTGTGCCTTTCCATTTATGGACAGCCGATGTATATGAAGGTTCACCCATCGCCGTCACCTCATTTCTTTCTGTTATATCAAAAGGTTCGGTTGCATTTATTTTTATGACCATGTTATTCCAGGTCTTTCAGCCAATGCATGATATATGGTATATGATGCTGGTGATACTGGCAATTGCAACAATGGTTATTGGGAACCTGTTTGCCCTGCGTCAGCAAAATATCAAACGATTTCTTGCTTTCTCTTCCATCGCACAGGTTGGTTTTATTTTAGTTGGCATCAGCAGCAATGATGTTATGGGTGTAACGTCAGTAGTTTATTTCATGCTGATCTATGTATTCTCTAACCTGGCAGCATTTGGAGTAGCGTCGGTCATTTCCGAACATATCGGAAAAGAGAATATTGATGATTACAAAGGATTATACAAAACCAACCCTTTCCTGTGCTGGGTAATGGCGTTGGCACTATTCTCACTGGCTGGAATTCCCCCGACAGCAGGCTTTTTTGGTAAATTATTCCTGCTGACGGCAGGCGGTTCAAAAGCTGATTACTGGTTCATTATCATTGCCGCCCTTAATATGATCATCTCCCTTTATTATTACCTGAGGGTGATAAGAGCTATGTTCATGGATAAAAATGAAATTCCTGTTGAGAAGATAAAAATCAGCCCTGCCGTAAAACTGGCACTGATCATTTGCGGAGGAGGTATTGTATTGACAGGTGTATTGAGCTGGATATTTGATTATATCAAAACATTAATCTAGTCTGTTTTATGGCACTCAATAAAAATCATGAGTTTGAAGAGCTGGACGGTGTTAAATGCGGCATCGTAGAAAGAAATGTAAAACCAGAAAGAGTTTTGTTTATCAAAGAATTACTTGAATACAATGGTTATACAGTCGTAACTGTTCCCACACCTGCACCAAAAGCACCCGCCGCCCCAGCACCTAAAGAGGGTGAAGTTGCAATACCAGCTCCCCCGCCACCAGCCCCTGAAACCTTCACAGTTGGTGTAACTGATTATACTTTCAATACTATTAACGCCATTTTTGGAAGGATGCTGAAGACTAAAGATGGCCATATCGTTACCCAGGCTTACTGGCAACAGAAAGAGGTTTTAAGCCATGACGAGATCCCCTATTACGAACATTCCTGATTCTCACCCATAATCAGACTCCTTTAAAATGATAAGAATCAAGGTTGTCTCTGACCTGTGTTTTTATATTTTCCTGCATCCAGCCATAACTATGCAGAGCATAAAAGCTTTTATATTATGGCAACAAAAACAAAGGCCGGAAAGTATGTTTACTTCTTCGGTGGCGGCAAGGCCGATGGCAATGAATCAATGAAAAATCTGTTAGGGGGCAAGGGTGCCAACCTGGCTGAAATGGCAGGTCACCCTAAACTGCGTTTACCTGTTCCACCTGGTTTTACAGTTACTACAGAGGTCTGCACTTATTATTATACCCATAAAAAAACATACCCCAAAATTCTAAAAGCACAAGCCGAGGAAGCATTGGGTAAAATGGAAAAACTCACCGGTAAAAAATTTGGTGACGCCGCTAACCCATTGCTGGTATCTGTTCGTTCCGGTGCCAGGCGAAGCATGCCCGGAATGATGGAAACGGTTTTAAATATCGGGTTGAACGAAAATACAATCAAAGGAGTCATCGCTCAAAGCGGTGACGAACGTTTTGCTTACGATGCATATCGCCGCCTGATCATGATGTATGCCGACGTGGTGATGGAAAAAGGTGGTGGTATTGAAATAAAAAATGGCAAAGGCATCCGCAAAATGCTGGATGAAAAACTGGAACATATCAAACATAAACAGGGGTATGCAAGTGATACCGACCTGACCGTTGACGAACTGAAAAATCTGGTAAAAGATTATAAAAAAACCGTAAAGAAAGTATTAGGTACAGATTTTCCTGATGACCCATGGAAACAACTGTGGGGTGGCATCGGTGCTGTGTTCAGCAGCTGGAACGGGAAAAGAGCTATTGAATACCGCAGGATAGAAAAAATACCAGATGAATGGGGAACTGCTGTAAATGTGCAGGCGATGGTATTTGGTAACATGGGTAATGACAGTTGTACTGGTGTTGCCTTTACAAGAAATCCGGGTAGTGGTGAAAATAAATTTTACGGAGAGTACCTGGTCAATGCACAGGGCGAAGATGTGGTAGCAGGTATACGGACTCCGGCCCCCGTGAATGAATATTCCATGAACGACCAGAGCAAACATTTCACTTCACTGGAAAAATTAATGCCGTCACTTTACAAAGAACTGTTCAGCTATCAGAAAAGACTGGAACAACATTACAAAGACATGCAGGATATTGAGTTCACAATTGAAAAAGGAAAACTCTATATGTTGCAATGCCGTGTTGGTAAACGCAATGGCATTGCTGCTGTTCGCATGGCAACTGAAATGCATAAAGAAAAATTGATCAGTGCCGAAACAGCTATCATGAGAGTTGCGCCCAACCAACTGGTTGAGTTATTACTACCAATGCTAGACCCAAAAGTGGAGCTGGTCACCAAACCAATTGCCAAAGGTTTACCAGCCGGACCAGGTGGCGCAAAAGGCCGTGTGGTATTTTCTTCCAATGAAGCTGTGGAATGGGCATCGAAAGGCGAAAAAGTAATTCTTGTCCGGGAAGAAACTTCTCCGGAAGATGTAGATGGAATGCATAAGTCGCAAGCCATACTAACAACCAAAGGCGGCATGACATCTCATGCTGCACTGGTGGCAAGAGGTTGGGGAAAATGCTGTATTGTTGGGTGCAGTGATATTGAAATTCACAGCGAAACAAAAACATTCAAAGCCAAAGACGGAACTATCGTTCATGAAGGCGACTGGCTGAGCCTTAACGGAACAAAAGGTCTGGTATATGAAGGGAGTATGGCATTGGTTGATATTGATCTTGATAAAAACCAATCGTATAAAGAACTGATGAAGCTTGTAGATAAAATAAAAGTGATGGGGGTACGTACCAACGCAGAAACTCCACAGGATGCTGCACAGGGATTAAAATTCGGCGCAGAAGGTATCGGTCTTTTCCGTACTGAACATATGTTCTATGGAGAAGGAAGTGAGCAACCATTGTTCCTCCTGCGTAAAATGATAGTTAGTAAAACTGAAAAGGAAAGAAGAGACGCATTGAATGGGCTATTCAAGTACGTAAAAAAAGATATCAAAGACACCTTACAGGTAATGAATGGACACCCTGTTACAATCAGGTTGCTGGATCCACCGCTGCATGAATTTGTACCACATGATTCCGAGAAATTGCACCAGTTAAGCAAAGAGTTAGGTATCAGCATGAGTGTACTTAAAAGAAGAGTTCTTGCCTTACATGAAAATAACCCGATGCTCGGTCACAGAGGCGTTCGCTTAGGCATCAGTTATCCTGAAATAACAGAAATGCAGATAAGAGCAATTTTTGAGGCCACTGTTGAACTGATCAGGAGTGGAAAAAAGGCAATGCCCGAAATAATGATACCGGTAACCTGCGGCAAACATGAACTAAGACACCAGAGAGCTATTGTGAATGCGGTGTATAATGAGACTTGTGAAAAGATGAAAGTGAAAAAAATTCCTTACCTCTATGGAACAATGATAGAAATACCTAGGGCTGCCTTAAAAGCTAACAGCATGGCTGAAGAAGCAGATTTTTTCAGTTTTGGTACAAATGACCTTACTCAAATGAGCTTTGGCTTTAGCAGGGATGATATTGGTGGGTTCCTTCCAAAATATCTCGACCTTAAACTATTGCCTTCTGACCCATTCCAGACCATTGACCAGGCTGGTGTAGGTGAGTTAATAAAAATTGGCGTTGAAAGAGGACGTCAAACCAAACCAAAATTAAAAGTTGGTATTTGCGGAGAACATGGGGGCGACCCTGAGAGTGTAAAATTCTGTCACCGCATCGGAATGAACTATGTGAGCTGCTCACCCTTCAGGGTGCCCATTGCCAGGTTGGCGGCTGCACAGGCAGCTTTAGAATCACCCAGGAAATAATTATCCTTTAACGACAAAAGCCCGGAGCATTCCCGTTCCGGGCTTTTTTATGTTAGGAATAAAAACGACCTTGTTGCTGAATCTTCAACATCATGGAAATAAAAAATTTGTTTGATCCTGCAGTAAAACAAGAAATCATTGAAAGGATAAATAAGCTGACACCGCAATCTAAAAGGATATGGGGTAAAATGGAAGTATCACAAATGCTGGCACATGTGCAGGTGCCAATGGGTGTAGCTTTTGGTACAAGTACAGTGAAGGGCAATTGGGTCATGAAACTTATTCTGCCTTTATTTAAAAAAGCTTTGTACGATGAAAAACCCTGGAAGCAAGGCTTACCTACTGACAAATCCTTCATCATGACAGGTCAAGCCAAAGATTTTGATAAAGAGAAGAACCAGTTGCTGGATAATATTACCCGTTTTACTGAAAGTAATATGATCAATGAAAAACATCCCGTTTTCGGTAAGCTCACAAAAGAGCAATGGAGTAAAGCGACCTGGAAACATCTTGACCATCACCTGAAACAATTTGGCGTCTGATCAATATCATTGATTAAAGTCATAGTTCATTAAGCCTGCCCCTCCTACTTTTGGGCAGGTTTTTATTTATGCGCCTCTGGAAAAATATCATTCGCAAACCCACCTGATTCTTCTTACACTTTTTCTGTAAGTCAACCATTATTATTTCAATAACAGCTGAAAAGGCTGATTAAATCTTCATGAATGAAAACGATTATTGAACCCTTCAGGATAAAATCGGTGGAGCCAATCTATTTTACCAGTAAAGAAGAACGAAAAGCTATTTTAGAAAAGGCCAGTTATAATCCCTTTCGCATCCATGCCAACGATGTACTTATCGATCTGTTGACAGACAGCGGTACCAGTGCCATGAGCAGTAATCAATGGGCCGGCATCATGCAGGGTGATGAATCTTATGCCGGAAGTTCCAGTTTTTTCCGGTTTGAAGAATCAGTAAAGAAAATAACCGGAATGCCGTTGGTTATTCCAACGCATCAAGGCCGTGCTGCCGAAAAGATCATTTTTACAATACTTGGTGGTAAAGGAAAATATTTTATCAGTAATACGTTATTTGATACCACAAGAGCCAATATCGAATTTTCGGGTGCCGAAGGAATTGACTTGTTGTGTGAAGAAGGCAAACACCCAACCGTGCCAGCACCATTCAAAGGAAATATGGATGTGGAAGCCCTGAAAAAAACTATCAAAGAGAAAGGTGCTGAAAATATTCCAATGGTGATAATTACCATTACCAATAATTCAGGTGGTGGCCAGCCGGTGAGTATGCAGAATATTAAAGCTGTACGGAAAGTTTGTACGGAACATAATATCCCATTGTTCATTGATGCCTGTCGTTTTGCAGAGAATTCTTACTTCATCAAACTACGGGAAGAAGGATATGCTGATAAATCCATCCTGGAAATTGCCAACGAGACTTTCTCCTATGCTGATGGCTGCACCATGAGTGCCAAGAAAGATGCCTTTGCTAATATCGGAGGTTTCTTAGCCATGAGAGATTTGGATTTAGCTATCCGTTGCAGAAACTTACTCATCATTACTGAAGGCTTTACTACATACGGCGGCCTTGCCGGTCGTGACCTTGAAGCAATTGCTATTGGTCTTCAGGAAGTGTTGGATGAAAATTATCTGCAATACCGCATCCGCAGTATAGAGTATCTTACCAATAAGCTGATTGCTGCTGGTGTACCAGTGATGCAGCCTGCCGGTGGTCATGCGGTATATATCGATGCAAAAACTTTTTTACCGCTGGTTCCTGTTGAGCAATATCCAGGACAGGCATTGGTTTGTGCGTTGTATGAAGAAGGCGGCATCCGTTGTGTGGAAATTGGTTCCCTGATGTTTGGAAAATATGATCAGTCTGGAAAACTAATTCCGGCACAAATGGAACTGGTAAGACTGGCGATTCCACGCAGAGTGTATACCCAAAGCCATATTGACTATGTTGCTGAAGTGATTATTGAAGTGTTTAATAAAAGAAAGGAGATAAGGGGGCTGTCAATCACAGAAGAAACGCCAATGCTCAGGCATTTTACAGCAAAACTGAAGCCGGTAAAAGAAAATTAAATCATTTTACCCCTTCCAATATCTTAATATAATTAGCCCTTTCATATGCCGTTGGATCGGAAATATGCTGTTGGCTCATGCTTCCCTTGAATGAGTCAAGGCTATCAAATCCCATCATATACATCCAGTCCTGCAGTTCTTTATTCATGGTTTTCAGGTAAGGGATACCATTTTTATATAAAGAAGATGCGGTCATTACCACATCAGCACCGGCAAGGATGTACTTTATCACTTCAATAGCACTCTGAACTCCTGTAGTGGCCGCCAGCGATAGTTTGACTTTTCCATACAACAATGCGATCCATAAAAGTGGCAGACGTATTTCGCTTGACTCACTGTAATGCAGGTCCGTTTTAATAATAAGTTCATTGATATCAAAATCAGGCTGATAGAAACGGTTGAATAATACCAATGCATCAGCACCGGCATTCTTCATCCGCAGTGACATATTACCCATAGCACTGAAATATGGATTCAATTTTACCGCAACAGGAATTTTTACTGATTGCTTAATTGACTCAATGATGTTCAGGTATCGGTGCTCTACCTCAGAAGAAGACATAGCAATATCACCGGGAATGAAGAAAATATTCACTTCTATAGCATCAGCACCAGCCTGCTCTATAAGTTTAGAGTAATCGATCCAGCCCTCCGTAGTAATTCCATTCAGACTGCCAATGATGGGAATCTTTACTTTCTCTTTTGCCTTCCGGATATTTTCCAGGTATTCATCCACTCCCACATTAAAATCATCCAGGTCAGGGAAATAATCCAATGCTTCAGGGAAAGCATAGGTGGTCTCAGACATAACTCCCTTAAATCTTGCTTCTTCTTTTCTAATCTGTTCTTCAAACAAAGAGAACATCACCACAGCACCGGCGCCATTATCTTCCATCTTCACAATATTATCAACCTGCTCTGATAAAGTGCAGGCTGAAACGATGATCGGGGAATCCAGTTTCATCCCCATATAAGTGGAATGCATTTTCATATCGTTGCGTTTTATGCTACCGGAACAAAATCACTTGCTTTTTTGGTAGCGAGTTCTTCATATGTTTTCCATTTTAGATTTACCAGCTCCTGTGCATGTTTGATTAGTGTATCTGCTGCTTCAGGATTAGTGATTGTAAGCACTTTATACCGTAACTCGTTATATGCATAATCCTTCAGTGGTAAAGTAGGTCTTGGCGAATCCAGTACAAACGGATTCTGATTTTTCTTTCTTAACACAGGATTATATCTCAACAACGGCCAGTGACCACTGGCAACGGCTTTGTTTTGCTGGTTCAATCCATCTTTCAGATCATAGCCGTGTGCAATACAATGACTATACGCCAGGATCAATGCAGGGCCATCATACGCTTCTGCTTCCCGCATAGCCAATAATGTTTGCTGAGGATTAGCACCAAATGCAACTCTTGCCACATACACGTTTCCATAGGAAATGGCCTGCATAGCAAGATCTTTTTTACCACCTGCTTTACCACCGGCAGCAAATTTTGCAGTAGCTGCAGTAGGTGTTGATTTAGAACTCTGTCCGCCGGTATTAGAATATACTTCTGTATCCAGCACCAGTATCTTAACATTTCTTCCACTGGCTAACGCATGATCCAGGCCTCCATAGCCAATATCATAAGCCCATCCATCACCACCAACCAGCCAGACGCTGCGGCGAACCAATTGGTCAGCAACTGATAATAAATGATTAGCTGCAGAAGATGTCATTGACTTCAATTTCTCTTTCAACTGCATCACCCGTTGTTGTTGTTCGGTCAGTTCAGATTCATGAACCTGCGGAGCATCCAGTATTTGTTTTACAAAATCAACTCCCAGTTCATCTTTCAATTCAGATATCAATTGTTTTGCGACTGTCAGTTGCTTATCTGCAGTGATACGCATACCCAATCCAAATTCAGCATTATCTTCAAACAAGGAGTTAGACCATGCTGGTCCACGGCCTTCTTTATTAACAGCCCATGGCGTGGTTGGAAGATTACCCCCATAAATAGATGAACAACCTGTAGCATTGGCTACCAGCAGCCTGTCACCAAATAATTGTGATAATAGTTTCAAATATGGCGTTTCACCACAACCAGCACAGGCGCCGGAGAATTCAAATAACGGTTCAAGAAACTGAGCTCCATGGACAGTAGAAAAATCAATTTTAGAACGATCGTTCCATGGGATATTCTCAAAAAATTCAATCCCCTTCTGCTCTGTTTTCAATATCGGTTCTTTCTCACCCATATTAATGGCTTTGCGGGAACGGTTGAGAGGGTCAGTGGCCGGGCAAACTTCCACACATAAATTGCAACCGGTACAATCTTCAAGGTAAACCTGCAGTGAATATTGCGTTTCAGGAAAACCTCTTGCATTGATAGGCGCTGATTTAAAACCATCCGGAGCTTTTTTCAAATGGTCTTTATGGTAGAACTTGGCTCTTATCACACTATGGGGACATACATAGGCACAATTACCACATTGAATACAAGTGTCGGGCTCCCAGATTGGAACCAGGTCAGATATATTTCTTTTTTCCCATTGTGTGGTACCACTTGGATATGTTCCGTCCACCGTCATTTTACTTACCGGCAGATCATCACCATGGCCAGCCATCATAACCGCTGTTACTTCTTTTACAAAACCAGGAGCTTTGTCAGAAACGGTCAGTAATTCATTTTCAGCTGCAGAAACTTTCTTTGGATAATTCACTTCATACAGATGGGCCAGCGTAGCATCAACTGCTTTAAAGTTCTGATCAATTACTTTTTGCCCTTTCTTGAAATATGTTTTTTCAATCGCCTTTTTGATTTGCTTAATAGCCTCTTCTCTTGGTAAAACTCCCGAAAGAGCAAAATAACAGGTCTGCATGATAGTGTTGATACGGCCACTCATGCCGGTTTCTCTTGCGACGGTTGTCGCATCAATCACATATAGTTTTAGCTTTTTATCAATAATGCTCTTCTGCACCTGCCCTGTCAGCTTACCCCATACTTCCTCCTTACCATAAGGACTGTTCAGCAAAAAAGTCGCTCCATCACTGGCGAATTCCAGCATTTCCACCTTCTCTGTGAAATTGAACTGGTGGCAGGCGATAAAATCAGCTTTTGAAATTAAATAAGGTGCCCTGATCGGTTTGGGTCCAAAACGCAAATGCGATACTGTTCTTGCACCTGATTTCTTGGAATCGTATACAAAATATCCCTGAGCATACAAGTCTGTATTCTCACCAATGATCTTAATTGTATTTTTATTGGCACCAACAGTACCATCCGCACCCAATCCAAAGAACAAACCCTGCCGCCATTCGGATTCATCTAATTTGAACTCTGCGTCGTATTTCAAACTGGTGAACGTAACATCATCATTGATACCAACAGTAAATCCATTTTTGGGTTTATCTTTTTTCAACTCATCATACGCAGCTTTTACCATGGCTGGTGTAAATTCTTTGGAAGAAAGTCCGTAACGTCCGCCGACAATATTGGGTAATTTTTTTAGTTTGCCTTGCTGTAATGCTTCCACCAATGTCGACAATACATCCTGGTACATAGGTTCACCTGCAGCACCTGATTCTTTAGTTCTGTCTAATACCCCGATTGATTTAACAGAGGCAGGCAATACTTTTATCAAATGCTCCAGGGAAAATGGTCTGTACAAACGAACCACAATCACCCCGGTTTTTCTTCCTGACTTATTTAAGGCCTTCACAGTCTCTTCAACAGTCTCTCCGCCAGAGCCCATTATGATAGTTACTTCTTCTGCATCAGCAGCACCGGTGTATTCAAAAAGTTCATATTTCCTGCCTGTTAGTTTTTCAAAGTTTTTCATCACTTCTTCCACTATAGCCGGCATATTGTTATAAAACTGGTTCACCGTTTCTCTTCCCTGGAAATACACATCCGGGTTTTGCGCCGTTCCCCTGATGAACGGATGTTCAGGATTTAAGCCTCTTTTGCGATGGGCAATCACCAGTTCATCCGGTATCATTGATTTGATCTGTTCGTCACTCAATAGTTCCAGTTTATTCACTTCATGTGAAGTGCGGAATCCATCAAAGAAATGTACTATCGGTATTCTTGATTTCAAAGTAGCTGCCTGGGCTATCAAAGCAAAATCATGTGCTTCCTGCACACTGGCAGAGCTCAACATGGCAAAGCCTGTTGTTCTTGCTGCCATTACATCCTGGTGATCACCAAAGATGGACAGGCCTTGTGCCGCTAATGACCGGGCAGCCACATGAAATACTGCAGGTGTCAACTCACCGGCAATCTTGTACATGTTCGGCAACATCAGCATCAGGCCTTGTGATGCAGTAAAGGTTGTAGTAAGAGAACCTGTTTGTAATGCCCCATGCACCGTACCTGCTGCACCGCCTTCACTCTGCATTTCTATCACATCCGGCACATTGCCCCAGATATTTTTTATCCCTTTGGATGCCCATTCATCGGCCAGTTCGGCCATGGTGGATGATGGGGTAATGGGATAGATGGCACAGACTTCATTCACCCGGTACGCTACATAAGCAGCGGCTTCATTTCCATCTATCGTTGCGACTAATTTATTTTTATTTGACATCAGTAGTTGAATTAACAGGTTCTGGAATCATTTCTATTGCATGGCAGGGGCATTGCTCATAACAAACCGCACAGCCGGTGCAGGCATTATAATTGAACTTATAACGATTACCCTTTCCTAATTTAATAATGGCATCTTCAGGACAGGCACCAAAACAACCATCGCATTCGAAACAGTTACCACAACTCAGACAACGCTGTGCTTCAAATCTTGCCTCCGGTTCGGAAAAGCCCGCAATTACCTCATCAAAATTTTGTACGGCTACCGCCGGAGCCAGTTTATCCTGTTCCTTTTGCGGTGCATCAGTCTTGTACCACATATGCAGTTTACGATAACCGGCAGTTGGATGTTTGTCAGGTTTCTGATAAGCATCCTTCATTAAAAATCCATTGATATATTTTGCTGCCTTTTTACCATGACCGATTGCAATGGTTGAACTCCTGTTCTCACCGGGCAGCATATCACCTCCCGCAAAGATCCCTTCATGCCCTGTCATCCGTTCCGCATTAATGGTAACTGTTCCATCATCGCTGATCGCAATACCCGAAACAGAACGGAGAAAACCAGAATCAGCTTCTTGCTTATTGGCATTGATCAAAACATCGGCGTGGATTGTTTCAAACTGACCTGTACCAACGGCTTTTCCTTTTTCGGCTTTCATTATCTCAAGAGTAACCGTATTCTTATCTATTTTGCTGATACTACGCAATAACTGCACATCTACTCCTTCTGCCAGTGCATCTTCTGTCTCATAATCGTAAGCCGGCATCATTTTTTTATCACCGGGAAAATAAACAGACACTTCAGAACCAAATCTTTTTATGATACGGGATAAATACAGAGCCAGTTTACCTCCGCCGTACACAACCACTTTCTTTTGTATATATGGTGATGTATTTGATTTCATTTCATTAAAAAAAGAAAAGGCATCAGTGATATACACAGAGTCATCATGTTCAAATTCCTCCTTATGGATAAGTTGAGCCCCGATTGAAAGATAGACCGCATCAAAATTGCCGGCATCTTTCTCAGTTAATACATCCCTCACTTTATAATTCAGGCGGATCTTTACTCCCATTCTAACGATCCTGTCAATTTCTGCATCCAGTATTTCCTTTGGCAAGCGATATTCCGGAACACCACTCCACAACAAACCACCCGGATGGCCGCCGGCTTCAAATATTTCTACTACATGACCCATCCGGGCAAGATGATAAGCAGCAGACAAACCTCCTGGTCCTGCCCCAATCACTAATACTCTTTTCCCCGAAAATTTGGTCGAATAATTTACCTGCCATTTATGATTGATGGCTTCATCACCAATATATCTTTCTACGGCATGAATATTTACTGTATCATCAATATGATTCCTGTTACAACCTGTTTCGCAGGGTTTTACACAAACCCGGCCCATGATAGCGGGAAATGGGTTATCCTCCAGTATTGTTTGAAATGCTTCAAAATAATGACCCGCCTGTGCATGTGCCATCCAACCCTGGATATTTTCCCCGGCAGGGCAGGCACTGTTACAGGGTGGCATAAAATCAACATAAACTGGCCGGCGAAGTCGTTTGGGGCCTGTACCTTCCGCATGTATCGAAAGATCGACCGCTTTGGTAATGTCAGTTGAGGACATGATGATAGTTTTGACTGAATGGCCAACCTGGCCACCTGTGAGTAAAATAACCTCAGCAAAGTAGAACCTGTATTGAAGGGGAAGGGTGACTTAGTTCAAGCGGAAAAATGATTCCTATCATATTGAAGAACAAGAGACTTCGAAGGATTTGAGCAATAAAAAAAGCCCGGCAACATAGCTGCAGGGCTTTCAAAAAATAATTTACAATTAAGAGACAGCGTTTAGTACGATCTCTTTCAGCTTTTCAATTGGTACTCTCTCCTGTTCCATTGAATCTCTATGACGGATGGTAACTGTATTATCTTCTTTTGTTTGATGATCAACTGTTACACAGAAGGGGGTTCCGAGTGCATCCATACGACGGTATCTTTTACCGATTGAATCTTTTTCTTCATAGAAACAACGGAAATGAGGTTTGCAATCTTTCATTATTTGCTCCGCAATTTCTGGCAAGCCATCTTTCTTGGTTAATGGCAATACAGCCAGTTTTATCGGGGCCAGTTTTGCCGGGAACTTCAAAACAACACGGTTGTCTGGTTTATCGTCTTTGGTTAAATCCTGTTCTTCATAAGCATGACTGATGACAGCCAGGAACATTCTGTCAAGACCAATGGAAGTCTCAATTACATAAGGAATATAATTGCCATAAGGTTTGCCGGTAGCCGGGTCAACATCATTATCAAAATACTGCATTTTCTTTTTGCTGTACTCCTGGTGCTGTTTCAAATCGAAATCGGTACGGCTGTGTATGCCTTCCAGTTCTTTAAAACCAATAGGGAATTCAAATTCAATATCGCAGGCTGCATCAGCATAGTGTGCCAGCTTAATATGGTCATGATAACGATATTTCTGAGCTGGTATGCCAAGGCTCTTATGCCATTCCAATCTTGTTTCCTTCCATTTCTCGTACCATTCTTTTTGTGTGCCGGGGCGGATGAAGAATTGCATTTCCATTTGTTCAAACTCTCTCATGCGGAAAATGAATTGCCTTGCCACAATTTCATTCCTGAATGCTTTACCGATCTGTGCAATACCAAACGGAATTTTCATCCTGCCTGTTTTCTGCACATTTAAGAAGTTGACGAAAATACCCTGTGCGGTTTCTGGCCGCAGGTACACTTTATTATCTTCGTCATCTGATGAAACAGTAGAACCAAATTCTGTAGAGAACATCAGGTTGAACTGACGGATATCTGTCCAGTTACAGGTACCACTGATAGCACATTTGATCTTATTATCCTCGATCAGTTTTTTTAATCCCGCAAAATCATCTTTTGCAAGTAATGCTTCCATATCTGTCAGCAAGGTTTCAGCTTCCTTCTCCTTTCCTTCTGCTTTTAGAATTTCTGCATAGCCTTCTATCAAATGATCAACACGGTAACGTTTCTTGCTGTCTTTATTATCAATCATCGGGTCGTTGAAATTATCAACGTGGCCGGATGCTTTCCAGGTAGTAGGGTGCATGAAAATTGCCGCATCTATGCCGACAATATTGTCCTGCAGTTGGGTCATACTTTTCCACCAGTAGTCTTTAATGTTCTTTTTCAGTTCACTGCCCATCTGGCCGTAATCATACACCGCTTGCAGACCATCATATATTTCACTGCTGGGGAATATAAAACCGTACTCTTTACAATGAGAGATTATCGCCTGGAACTTATTTGTATCGTTTGCCATAAGGCGGCAAAAATAAGCCCAAATGATGACTTACGGTTTTCTTTACCTTTGCTTTATCTTAAAAAGGTTTATGAAAAAATCTGCATTTTTTATGGCCATTCCGGCAACTTTAATTGCTGCATTATTTGTTTTTAACCAATCTGACAGCACTGATAAATCCTGTTCTGCCCAATCACCGGTTTGTTTACAAACGAACAACGAATATTATATCTCTCCGGATACACTACGGAAAGACCCGATTTGCGGAATGATGGCTGATGATCAAAAGAAAGATACCGTTCACTATAAAAACCAAGTATTTGCTTTTTGCTCTAAGCATTGCAAAGCAGAATTTGTAAAAGATCCTGAAGCTTATATGCCTAAAAAGAAGAATTAAAGGGTACGCCGTCCTATTTCAATTTTTCATTATTCTGATGCCGGTCAGCATCCCGGGTATTCTTTTTTGCAAAATTCTTTTGTAACGCATCTGTGAGGTCAACCCCGGTCTGATTAGCAAGACAAATTAACACCCATAAAACATCGGCCATTTCATCTGCCATGTTCATATCCTGATCAGATGTTTTAAAACTCTGGTCGCCATATTTGCGGGCCATGATGCGGGCCAACTCACCAACCTCTTCTGTAAGGATGGCCATATTGGTCAGTTCGCTGAAGTAACGAACGCCGACAGTTTTTATCCATCCATCCACCTGTTGCTGTGCTTGCTGAATTGTCATAACAAATATTTTGGAGTATGTATTGCAATATAGCATGATTATTGCCGTTTAGCACTTCCCGTCCCCCTGGAAACCCAAACCAATTCCTTTAAAAGATTAAATGTATTCTATGATGAATGCTATCCGCAGGCTACTAACTGCTGTATCCCTGTTACTTTTTGTCGTTACCTCACAGGCACAGCCGGCAGGTAATGAAACAATAATAAAGGAGTCAAAGCCGTATAAAATTCTGACGTCCGGAAGGCAGATCACTATTAAAAGCAGCAAGAATATTCAGCATGTGATGGTTTGGACCACCAGCGGTTACAGAATAGTGGAACAAAAAGAGATCAACAACAATTCATTTGTAATTAACATCCCGGTGAACCAGAAAACCTTTTTCCTGATGATCGGGTTAAGCGACGGGAAGATCTATACAGAGAAAATCGGGATACAATAGTGTATAGATCATTCTTTATTCTTAGTATCAATTACAATGGTAACCGGGCCGTCATTTAATAATTCCACTTTCATATCTGCCCCAAAAATGCCGGTTCCGATTTGTTTACCTAAATCCTTTGACAACTGCTGAATCATTTTTTCATACAGTGGAACAGCAATATCCGGTTTGCTGGCTTTGATATAAGAGGGACGGTTCCCTTTTTTAGCAGATGCATGCAGCGTAAACTGGCTCACCAATATGATATCCCCTTTCTTATCAGCCACAGACTCGTTCATTACGCCGTTTGCATCATCAAAAATTCTGAGATTGACAATTTTCCCGGAAAGCCATTCAATATCCTCTGTTGTGTCTGCATCCTCAATACCTAATAGTACCAGTAATCCATTTCCGATCTGAGAATGAATTGTTCCATCAATGGTTACACTGGCTTTTGATACTCTTTGAATAACTGCCCGCATTGTCCGTAATTTTGTTTTACAAATGTAACAGCTGTAAAATGATTGACGTAAGCAAAGAAATATCTTTTCAAACAACCCGCAGCGGCGGTAAAGGCGGACAAAATGTAAACAAGGTGGAAACAGCTGTTATCGCTTCCTTTCATATTGATTCATCGGCATTATTTACTGTTGAACAAAAAGCCTTATTGAAAGAAAAACTATCTAACAGAATAAGTACCGATGGCTACCTGCAAGTGAAAGCACAAACCCACCGGACACAACTGGCTAATAAAGAAGAATCTGTTGAAAAAATAAATGACCTCATAAAAAAAGCATTAGAGAAGAAAAAGGCCCGTATTGCCACGAAAGTCAGTAAAGCTTCGAAAGAGAAAAGGCTGGAATGGAAAAAAAGAAACGCTGATATAAAATCAGGCAGGCAAAAGTTGAGACCGGGCAGTTATTAGCCAAAAGTATGTCGTAAATTAGCTATTCAATTGAACCCTGTGCGAAAAAGCATTCTGACAATACTATTCCTCTCCCTTGTCGTTGTTCTTTCTTCTTATTTATTAGGTTCTTGTAAAAAAGATCAGAATACAGATGGCCTTAAGCTGCTTCAGCAGGAAATACCGGCCGGCTTTCCGCAACCTGCATATACGTTCCAGGATAATCCGCTAAGCCAGGAGGGATTTGAGTTAGGCAGAAAATTATTTTATGATGGCCGGCTTTCTATTGACAATCTTCATCCCTGCTCTTCCTGTCACCAGCAAATAGCAGCCTTTGGAACATTTGAGCATGACAGAAGCCACGGTGTTTTTGATTCACATACACTTCGCAACGCTCCTGTACTTTTTAATCTTGCCTGGAATACCCATTTTCACTGGGATGGGGAATTTACCTCATTAAAAGATGCATCGGCACAACCCATCAACGGCCATATTGAAATGGGAGAATCGTTTGAAGGTGTTATTAATAAAATTAAAGATGATAAAGATTACCAGGAACGTTTCAAGAAAGTTTTTCGCTATCCTTTCATACGGCCGGAATATATTTTAAAAGCATTGGCCCAGTTTACCGGTTACATGGTATCTGCTAATTCAAAATACGATCGTTTTAAAAAAGGAACAGATGTTTTTACTGCGCCGGAAGACAGAGGTTATCAATTGTATAAAGCAAAATGCGCCACCTGTCATCCTGAACCGATGTTTACTGATTACAGCATCCGAAACATCGGTTTGCCGGTAGATAATTTTTTGAAAGACTATGGCCGGATGAGAATTACGGGAAAGAAAGAAGATTCACTAAAATTCAAAGTGCCCACCCTCAGGAACGTTTACATTTCGTCTAATTATATGCATGATGGAAGGTTTAATACACTTCTGCAGTGCATCAACCACTACCGCAGCGGCGTGCAGCAGAGTACTACTCTTGATCCGTTATTAACAAGTGGAATTACATTAACCAATGCAGAAGCAAATGACCTGACTGTTTTCCTACGTACATTAACTGATTCTGCATTTCTGATCGATCCGAGGTTTCAGCAACCTCAATAAGCATTAACCTTTCTTTCTTTTGCCCCGCAAAGTTTCAAGGCTTGTTTTTTGGGCTTCGATATCCTTGATGGTATCTTCCTGCGACTTTGCATTCTCAGACAACTTCCTCTCAAGTTCTATCTTATCATCCTGCAGACCTTTCAATTTTTTTTCTGCTTTCGCCACCACTTCCTCCTGGGCCTTTATCTGTAGTTCAAGGTTGGCAGCTTCAATATCGGGCAACATATTGTTCAGGTAGACTTTGGCTTTACCAATATCGTTTGCTTCAAGTTTTTCCATAGCATTTGCGCCGTCCTTCTGCATTATCAGGTACAAAACAGCCTCATCACTTTCTTTACGGCTCTTTCTTTCCACTTTGATAATGTAGTCCATCTTTTCTGTGCTAATGTCGGTAACATATGCATTTTTGAAAACCAGGAATCCCTTATCTCTGTTTAAGATGCCTTTTTCTTCTTTGGCCCGGTAGCCCAGTTTTTCCATCCGCTCAACAATGGCATTTTCCACAGCCTGGGCCGGGTATGAATAGTCAATAGCTATTGCAGGTTGCTTTTTCTTATCATACTGAACATTGTCTTCATATGCCTGCGCCATTGTTGCGGCTGAAAGACTTAATAAACCAATTATGAGTAAACTTATCTTCTTCATGTACCTTATTTTTTGGCAATAAAGATACAGCAAGCCGTAAAAGCGTTGCAATTGTCTTAAATAAAAGCTGCCCGAAGCAGCCATATTCGTTTTTTGACCGGTTAACGACTACTTTTGTCCAGAAAATTTCCAATCCTTTGAGTGGTATTAAAAAACTGGCCGGGCAAACTTTGTGGTATGGTGTACCCACCATTGCCAGTCGTTTTCTGGGCTATCTGATGAACCTTTCACTGCCACTTATCTTTGCGCAACCCGGCACTACTGCTGAGCTGACCCAGGTTTATGCCATCATTCCCTTTTTAAATGTGTTGTTCACTTATGGTTTGGAAACTGCTTACTTCCGCTTTTCGCAAGACACCGATCAAAAGAAACTGTACGACACTCTTTCTGTCTCTTTAATAGGCTCGACAATACTTTTTACCGCCCTGCTCTTCCTTTTTAAAGACACTATTTCAGCATGGGCCGGGCTGGAAGACCATCCTGAATTCACCGGGCTGATGGCGGGTATCATTTTTTTTGACGCCATTTCTACGTTGGCTTTTGCAAGACTGAGGCAGGAGAACAGGCCAAAACGATATGCATTTGCCCGGATATCAGGGGTAATGGTGAATGTGGTAACAGTGGTGTTGTTTTTAGGCATCATACCCAAATACCTGAGCAGCCATCCTGATAGTTTTTTGAAGAGTATCTACAACAAAGACATTGGTATTGGTTATTACCTGATCGGTAACCTGGCCGGCAGCTTCCTCACTTTTGTTTTGCTGAGAAAAGAATTCCGGCAAATAAGTTTTCGGTTCGACAGTGCCCTCTGGAAAAAAATAATGTATTACAGTTACCCGTTGGTATTTGTAGGTATGGGCGGGGTGATAAATGATATGCTGAGCCGGCTGATCTATCAGCATGTGGTAGACCTGCCAAAGGCGCAGGCAGAACATGAGCTGGGTATTTTTGGAAATATCATCCGCCTTGCTATTTTAATTACAGTTACGATTCAGGCTTTCCGTATGGCGGCAGAACCTTTTTTCTTCAACCGGAGCAAAGAAGAAAATCCGCAACGGGTGTATGCAAGAGTAATGAAGTTTTTTGTGCTGGTCTGTTGTTTCCTTTTTCTTGGTATCAGTTTATATATAGATGTGGTAAAATGGTTCTTTGTAGCCATTCACCGGGAAAAATGGATCGAAGGATTGTATGTAGTACCACTGTTTGCCATGGCGAATATTATGCTGGGTATTTATTATAACCTGAGCATCTGGTACAAACTGAAGAATAAAAATATGATCGGGGCATTGATCACTATTGCCGGCGCCATCATCACTATTGCTTTGAATATTTTACTGATACCTAAATTCCATTACCTCGGCGCAGCCATTGCCACTTTCTGTTGTTATTTGTTTATGATGATAACCAGTTATGTGCTCGGGCAGAAATTTTACCCGGTACCGTATGCAAAGAAAAAACTGATCGCTTATCTGGTGCTGGTCACACTGATTTACTTAGCTCACCGGGGGGTGGTGTACTTGTGGGATAACCACTGGTTCAATTTAGGAACAGCTACCTTATTGTTAGGTTTCTTTACCTGGTTTGTGGCTAAGATCGAGAGAAAGGAATTGGAGAAATTGCCGGTAATTGGAAAATTTATGAAACCCAAAACAACTTAATACAACTTCACAAACGGGTTATTCATTTTCTCAAAACCTACTGTCGTCATTGGACCATGCCCGGAATACACTTTGGTTTCATCGGGCAATGTAAAAAATTGAGTTTGGATACTGTTGACCAATGTTGCAAAATCACCACCGGGCAGATCGGTTCTGCCCACACTTCCACTAAACAACACATCGCCGCCAATAATAAAACCACCGGCTTCGTGGTAAAAAGAGATGCTGCCGGGTGAGTGGCCGGGAGTGAACCGTATCTCCAGTTCCTCCTCGCCTATTTTTATAGTATTTCCTTCTTTTAAGTAAACCAAAGGGCCAACGTAATTGTCGAAAGGCAGTTGCCACATCAGGCCGGATTGTGGGGCAAAGTCCAGCACTGGTTTCTCTTTCTGATGCAGGTGCAGGGGCAGGCCCCAGGTGTCGTGTACGAATTTATTGCCAAAAACATGGTCAAGATGGCAGTGGGTGTTAAGCAGCAAAACCGGTGTAAGGCCTGTCTTTTCGATACCCGTTTTTAATTCGTCCCTTTCCTCCGGGAAATAACAGCCCGGGTCTATAATGCAGCATTGCTTCTGTTCGTTATACAAAACATAAGTATTCTCCTGAACAGGGCTAAAAGTGAATGACTTAACAGCTAACATGGATGGTTTTTTCGTACTTTTAAAATCTGGATGGTTCCGGTCGCAAAGATAGTTTCAATTGTAACTGTTGAGCAGAATTACGGCAGTTGAAATGTGCGACGCAAGGAACGATGCCATGAAAAACTACAGCTGGCTGCCAAATAATAGAAAAGATCGATTAACAAGTTATTCGAAACAGCAAAAGAGTCTATGAAGAAAGTATTATGCCTGATTGCCTGCCTTTCCGTTCTGCTTGCTATGGAAACTGCAGCACAAGTGAACACCGTGGAATTCGGAAAGAACCGGGTTCAGTACCAGAAATTCAAGTGGAAATATTACCAGACAGAGAACTTCAACACCTACTTCAGCCAGGATGGCCTGGGATTGGGTAAATACGTAGCCCAAATTGCCGAACTGGAGCTTCCTTCCATTGAAGAATTTGTTGAATACGGTTTACAACGCCGCATCAATATTGTAGTATATAATAACTATGATGAAATGCAGCAGTCGAATATCGGATTGGGTATTGACTGGCAAAACACCGGTGGGGTAACTAAACTGGTGAATAATAAAATGATCCTTTATTTCGATGGCAATCATGATAACCTCCGCAGGCAGGTAAGACAGGGTATTGCAAAGATATTAGTGGACAATGTACTCTTTGGCGATGACCTTGGCGAGTTTGCCGCCAACCAGGCTTTACTGGATCTTCCAAAATGGCTGACGGATGGCTATATTGAATATGCTGCCGAGAACTGGAACACTACGCTGGATGATGACCTCCGTTCTGCAATGCTGGCCGGTGATTATAAAACGTTTTATCACTTTGCTTTTGCAAAACCGATGCTGGCCGGTCATTCTTTCTGGAAATACATTGCTGACAAGTATGGCAAAAGCAAAACCACTTACTTCCTGTACCTGGCCCGTATCTACCGCAATCTTAATAATGCGTCTAATAAAATAGCGAAAAAGAAATTTAAAAAACTGCTGGAAGATTTTATGGTGGAAGTGCAGCAGCAGTATTTCAAAGACATCCGTGGCCGTCGTAATACACCTAAGGGCCAATTATCAGTATCTGAAGAAATAGGAAAGAAAGATTTCATCCGCTTTAATGCAAATCCAACCCCAAGGAGTTTCACTTATGCGTATGTGGAATTCAAACAGGGCCGCTACCAGGTGGTGCTGATGGAAAATTTTGTAAACAAAAAAGTGTTGCTGAAGTTGGGTGTGCGGTCAAGGGAAGATATGAAGCACCCGAACTATCCGATTCTTGCATGGGATGGCAAAGGAACCCGGCTTGCTGTATTATACAACGATGAGGGCAAAACAAAATTCTTTGTGTACGATGTGGCAAACCACAGTAAGCTCTGGCAACATGAAATTGAAAAATTTGACCAGATACAGGATATGAAATATATGCTGGACAATAATACTTTGCTGTTCAGCGGAGTAAGAAGTGGCCAGACGGATATTTATGTTTACAAGATCGATAAAAAAACATTTGACCAGGTAACCAACGATGTGTATGATGATCTTGACCCGTCGTTTGTGGCTTTTCCCAATAAAACTGGTATTCTTTACTCCAGTAACAGGCCAACAGCACAGGCTGCCAGCAGTGATGATTCATTACCCGGCAGTCATTTCAATATTTACCTGGTGGACAACTGGAACAAATCTGATTTCAAACAGCTCTCTAAACTTACAGACCTGAAACATGGTAATGCCCGTTTTCCTTCACAATACAACCAATCGCATTTCACTTTTGTAAGCGATGAGAATGGCATTAACAACCGTTACGCCGGTTTCTTTACTACAGAAAGGGCTGGGTTGGATACATTGATATTTGTCGGCGATGAAGTACTTCGCAACCCGGCGCAAAAAGATGTTGACAGCCTGCTGAAAGAATGGAATAAAAATGATATTGACTCTGTAGGCTATGTTTCTGTCACCAATGATTCATCTTATGTTTTCCCATTAACGAATTATCAAAGCAGTTTATTAGAAACAAGGACAGCGGGAGATAACCAGCAAGTAAGCGAGGTAGTGAAACTGGGTGATATGAAATTATTATACCGCCTGAAAGTGGATGAGATGAATCTGCGCCGCCGCAATATTAATGCGAGGCCAACAGAATACATCCGGAAAGTAATTGAAGAAGAAAAGAAAGAGGCAAGGAAAGAGGCCGCCATTCAGGCAAACAAACCGGATTCGGTTACAAAAAAACAAAACGACTTTTTCAATACTGGTTTTGATGATGAAAAAACTGACAGTACTAAAAAAACCGGGCAGGTTGTACCGGCTACGATCGCAACAAAAGAACCAATACTGAAAAAGGCAAAAGTATACGAGTACCGTCCGCCAAAATTCTTTAATGATTACCTCGTTAGCGGATTTAATAATAATGTACTGGTTAGCCGTTTTCAACCCTACCAGGGTGGCAATGGCCCGATACAATTAAGTAATGGCGACCCCTTCAATGGTATACTCCGGGTTGGCACATCTGACCTGTTTGAAGACTGGAAATTTGCCGGTGGCTTCCGCATCAGCCCGAACCTGGACAATAATGAGTATGTGCTGAGCACTCAATACCTGAAGAAAAGAATTGACTATGGGCTTACTTATTACCGGAATACAGTTTTGAACCCGCCACTGTATGATGATTCAGCCTTCTTTAATGTAAGGCAGTACACCAATATGTACCAGGTATCAGTCACATATCCTTTCAACAGGATAAAGAGTCTTCGCTTTAATGTAGCCTACAGAAGTGATAAATATGTGAAGCTGGCCAATGAATTTTTCCCCGACCAATCGCTGAGAGGAAAAGATGAAAGGCAAACCTATGCACTGGCACATATCGAGTATGTTCATGATGATGCCATCAGCCCTGCTACCAATATCTGGTTCGGTCTCCGCTGGAAGGCCTATATGGATTTCAATGCCCGTATAGCCAAAACCAATCCAAAAGGAACAACAGGTGGAGACCATCCCACCACTTTTAATTTTGGATTTGATGCAAGGCATTACCTGCCTATTTATCGAAACATTATCTGGGCAGTTCGTGCCGCCGGAGATTTTTCATGGGGTAATGAAAAGTTCGTTTACTTCCTCGGTGGTGTTGATAACTGGCTGATGTTTGGCAATAACCTGCGGGACGATGGCACTTACCGTTATTTTAACCCAACAAATAAACCTGACCCGGATGCTGCTTATGCTTACCAGTCGCTGGCAGTCAACATGAGAGGGTTCAAACAAAATATTGCTAACGGTAATAATGCACTTGTAATAAACAGTGAAGTAAGGGCTCCTGTATTTACTTCCTTCTTTAATAAACCGATCAACAATGCATTCCTGCGAAATTTCCAGATCGTTCAGTTCATTGATCTTGGCACAGCATGGAATGGCAAGTTTGATAAATTAGAACGGCCCAATGTTGTTTATGGTGCACCTCCTATCACAGTAAAAGTAAGGGCAGGCGGTATCGGGCCATTTGCCGGTGGTTATGGTTTTGGAGCAAGAAGTACATTACTGGGTTATTTCCTCCGCTTTGATGCAGCCTGGGAAATGAACGGTGTATTTAAAGGTAAGCCGCAGTATTATTTTGCAATGGGATTGGATTTCTAAGCAACCAAATGTTTCAATAAAATAAAAGTCTCCCGGTTGGGAGACTTTTATTTTATCCAGTCACTTTTATTATATGATTTCAGCTTACGACCAATTTAACTATAAAAATCCGGCTTCGGGCTGTATTTTTAGCAGGCAATGCTAGTGCAAAAACCATACAGGTTAATTCTTTTATTAGTACTGTTCTTTGTCACAAGAATTCCTCTTTCTGCACAGACAAAAGTTATCCGGGGTGTTACCCGGGATTCGCACAGCGAGGAACTTATCCCTTTTGCCTCTGTAAGTTTTAAAAACACGACAATTGGAAAACTGACGGATTCATCAGGAGCCTTTACTTTCCATTTTAATGACTGGCCGGCAGACACCCTTGAAATAACCTGTGTCGGCTACCAGCCATACCGCTACATTATTGATAAAAGAAAGGATACTGTTTCCCTTACCATCAATATGGAAAGAGGCACTTTTAACGACGGCGCACAGCTAAAAGTAAAAGTAAATAAAGGCTTGCTTGTCTGGAGAAAGATCGTTCAGCATAAACCGGAAAACGACCGATACCGCTTTGATAATTTCTCGTACGAACTTTATAATAAACTTGAACTTGACCTGAAAAATATCAATTTTCAGAAATTTGGAAAGTTCAAACCTCTTAAACCTATCAGCGAACTCATCAACCAGAATATTGATACTTCAGAAGGAATAAAATATCTGCCTACATATCTCACAGAAGCATTGTCTGATTATTACTACCAGAAAAGCCCCAAACGAAGAAGAGAGATCATCAAAGCGGCCAATACTAACGGCGTACGAAATGAAAGTGTTTTAAAGCTGCTCGGAGGCATGGACCAGGTGGTGAATGTTTACAATAATTTTATTCCTGTTTTTGATAAACAGTTTGTAAGCCCGGTCAGCGACAATGGTGATTATTATTACAACTACCGGGTAGCAGATACCCAGGTCATCAACAATCAACGTTTCTTTCACCTGGTATTTACACCCCGCCGGCAAGGTGGCGATACTTTTGAAGGTGATTGCTGGGTGCATGTAGGCACATTTGCGGTTCAGCGGATGAACCTCCGGCTTGGAAAAGAAGCCAACATAAATTTTTTGGAGAACCTGAGCCTGATACAGGAGTACAAGTTACTGAACGATTCTACCTGGTTCCTGTCCAAGGATAAATTTGTAGCTGACCTCTCCCCTGTCGGAAAAGAAAAACCCGGATTTATTGCCCGCAAGACAACCACCTATAGAAATATCGTAGTTAATGACAGTACTGTGCTCAATGAGCTGAGTAAAAACAAAATACTGGAAGAAATAATCACCTTACCCAAAGCCAATGAAAAACCAAAAGAATTTTGGGCCGCCGTCCGTCATGAGCCTCTTACCAAAACAGAAAGTGGTATCATTAAAATGATCGACACTCTTACGAATGCTCCTGTTTTTCAAAAATTTACCCGGACCATGGCTTTTATAGGCACAGGTTATAAAACCACAGGCAATTATGAAATCGGGCCGTGGTTCAACTGGGTCACATCAAACGGCTGGGAAGGTTTCCGGGTAAGATTTGACCTGGCCACCAATAAATACTTTAATAAAAAATTCAAATTCCATACCTACCTGGCCTATGGGTTTGGTGATAAAAAGCTGAAGGGAATGGGAGAAGTTTTTTTTCTTCCGAAAAAAAGTCCACGGATGTATCTCTACGCTTCCTTTACCAACGATCTTGACTTTGGCCAGAATTATTATGGAGAAGTATCGTCCGACAATGTTTTCGCTTTAGCGATCCGCAAAAAAAATGTTCCGGTAAAGAATATTAAAGTGAATGAGAAAAGGTTTGAATTCTTCAATGAAATGCTGCCATGGATGTCAACGCTGTTGACGGTGACTCATAAAAATACGCTGCCACTGAGAAACCTTTTGCCGGCCGATTCGTTTAAGTTGGTCAGCAGTTACAAACCCTTTACCAATTTTGAAGTATCACTGCGGCTCCGCTTCGCTTACCTTGAACGTTTTTTAGAAAGTCATTTCTACCGTACCAGCCTGGGCAGCGGTTACCCGATCGGAGAGATCAATATCAGCCATGGTTTTGCCGGTGTTTTCAAAAGCAGTTATAAATACACCAAAGTTTCTGCCAGTGTTTCAGACTATGTAAATGTTCCGCCGTTTGGCAACATTTCCTGGTATGTGTATGGAGGAAAGACTTTTGGCACATTACCATATATACTCCTTGATATTGCGCCGGGCAATGAGTTATACTATTACAACAAATATGCTTTCAATATGATGAACCGCTGGGAGTTCATTCATGATAAATACGCCGGTATCAACATCGAACATAATATCGGTAATGGTATATTCCGCTGGTTTCCCAAACTTCGCTTTCGCCAGTTCTGGACAGCCAAAACTTTATGGGGCAGCCTCTCGCCTGCCAACAAATCCCTCAATTTTAAGCAGGGCCACAATTTTCAAACACTGGATGGCAAAACCTATCTTGAACTCGGTACCGGCATTGATAACATCTTTCATGTATTCCGTATAGATCTTGTATGGCGGGTACTGCCCTCAACGCTTACGAGAGTAAACGATAAGAACTTCGGCATCTTTGGAAGTTTCAGGGTGGCATTTTAAATAATCGGCGCAAATCCTTTCAGCCTGTACCATCAGTGTTCCATTTTCACTAACTTCCTTTTACTAAACACAATTGCATGTCACATTACATTCTGGCCCTCGACCAGGGCACCACCAGCAGCCGCAGTATGCTGTTTGATAAACAGGGAAACATTATCAGTGCAGCACAAAAAGAATTTAAACAGATCTTTCCCCATCCCGGCTGGGTGGAACATGATGCCAGCGAAATATGGAGCACCCAGTTTGGCACAATGGCCGAAGCAGTAGCAAAGGCCGGTATTAATATGAAGCAAGTGGCTGGTATCGGTATCACCAATCAACGGGAAACAACGGTTGTCTGGGACAGAAAAACCAGTCAGCCCATTTATCATGCAATAGTATGGCAGGACAGAAGAACAGCTGCTTATTGTGATGAGTTAAAAGCCACAGGACATGCCAATACCATTCAACAAAAAACAGGATTGATCATTGACGCCTATTTTTCTGCTACCAAATTGAAGTGGATATTAGATAATGTGGAAGATGCGAGGGCAAAAGCAGAAAGCGGGGAGCTGGCATTTGGCACTATTGATAGCTGGCTCACCTGGAAGCTTACCAATGGTGAAGTGCATGTAACAGATATTTCCAATGCATCCCGGACCATGCTATTCAATATTCATTCGCTGCAATGGGATGAAGAACTGCTGAAACTATTTAATATTCCTGCCGCTGTTTTGCCGGAAGTAAAACCAAGCAGTAAGATATATGGCGTAACAGGCAATATCATTCCGGATTCAAGAATTCCTATTGCTGGTATCGCCGGTGACCAGCAGGCTGCGCTGTTCGGTCAGTTATGCACACAGCCCGGCATGGTAAAGAATACGTATGGTACCGGTTGTTTTATGCTGATGAACACCGGGGAGAAAGCCATCACTTCAAAAAATAATTTGCTGACCACTATTGCCTGGCAAATCGATGGTAAAACAGAATATGCACTGGAAGGAAGTGTGTTTATTGCCGGTGCAGTAGTGCAATGGCTGAGAGATGAATTGAAAATTATCCGCACTTCGGCTGAAGTGGAAAAATTAGCCGCACAGGTGCAGGATACCGATGGGGTATATCTCGTTCCTGCCTTTGCAGGTCTTGGTGCCCCACACTGGAACCAATATGCAAGAGGAACCATTTTTGGATTAACAAGGGGCAGCAGCAATGCCCATATTGCAAGAGCTGCGTTGGATAGCATTGCCTATCAAACCTATGATGTACTGAAAGCGATGGAAGCTGATTCGGGCATCAGCATTGCAGAGCTGAGAGTAGATGGAGGTGCTACAGTCAATAACCAGTTGATGCAGTTCCAGTGTGACATACTAAACACAAAAGTGGTACGGCCCAAAGTAACAGAGACAACAGCATTGGGTGCTGCTTACTTAGCCGGTCTTGCAGTGGGTTATTGGAAAAATATCAGCGACATCCGGGAACAATGGCAGGTGGATAAACAATTTTCTCCACTGATGAATGCAACAACAAGAAATGAACTGGTGAACGGATGGCAAAGAGCCGTTAGTGCCTCCATCGCCTGGGCCAACGCTAAATAAATACCATTTGAACCGCAGCAAAATGATACAACAATTAGAATCCCCGCATGAGTGGGATATCTGTATCATTGGCGGCGGTGCCACGGGCCTGGGTACTGCATTGGATGCCGCCTCAAGAGGGTTAAAGACCGTTTTGTTTGAACAATATGATTTTGCCAAAGGCACATCATCCCGGAGTACCAAGCTGGTGCATGGTGGTGTCCGCTATTTGCAGCAAGGCAATATCAAATTGGTAACAGAGGCTTTAAGAGAAAGAGGGTTACTGCTAAAGAATGCTCCGCACCTGGTACACAACCAGCAATTCATTGTTCCCAATTACAAATGGTGGGAAAAAACATTCTATGGCATCGGTCTGAAAATATATGATAAGATGGCTGGCAAATTAGGCCTTGGCCCATCTCAGTTCTTATCCAAAGAAGAAACACTGCAATTAGCCCCTGCACTGGACCCGGAAGACCTGAAAGGTGCTGTGCTATACCACGATGGCCAGTTTGATGATGCAAGATTAGCCATCAGCATTGCACAAACTGCCGCACAATATGGAGCCACTGTGCTGAATTATTTTCCGGTTGCCGGTTTATTGAAAATCAACAACAAGATCTGTGGTGTCTGGGTTAAAGACGCTTTAACAGGAAAGGAGTATGAAGTAAAAAGTAAAGTTGTTATTAATGCCACCGGCGTCTTTACCGATGCGATAATGAAAATGGATGATGCAAAACATGAAAGCATTATCAGTCCCAGCCAGGGAATACATCTGGTGGTGAACAAAGAATTTCTTCCTGGCAATGTGGCCATTATGATACCACGGACAGATGATGGCCGGGTATTGTTTGCTGTGCCCTGGCATGATAAGATCGTATTGGGAACAACAGACACCCCTGTTGACAACATTGCCGCTGAACCTGCACCCTTGCAGGAAGAAATAGCATTCATACTAAAACATATTGGCCGCTATCTTACCAAAGACCCGCAGTTAAGTGATATACAAAGTATGTTTGCCGGGTTACGGCCGTTAGTAAAAGGAAAAACCAAAAAGACAGCGGCTTTATCAAGAGACCATCTGATCAGCATTGGAGATTCAGGAATGATAACCATCACCGGGGGCAAATGGACCACTTACAGAAAGATGGCGGAAGATGTAATTGACATCGCCGCAGAAACCTATGACCTGAATAGTAATCCCTGCGTTACAAAAGAACTTAAGCTGAACGGGCATGACAAAGCAGTGATGCCGGCTGCAATAACTTCATTAAGCGCTGAAACGTTAAAAGCAGCTATAAAAAAATCAGTAGAAGAAGAAATGTGCATGACTGTGGAAGATTTCCTGTCAAGAAGAACAAGACAGTTATTACTGAATGCCAATGAGGCCATTAAAGCCGCCCCTCTCATCGCCCGGCTTATGGCTGAAGAAATGAATAAAGATGAGTTTTGGATAAAAGAACAAATCAATAACTTTAACGCAATAGCAAAGAACTACATCCCTATAACAAACCAACAATTATACACTTCAAACTGATTGCTCATGACTCCATTTCTTGGTGAATTTGCCGGTACTGCTTTACTCATCGTCATGGGTTGTGGTGTGGTGGCCAACGTTCTTCTTACCAATTCAAAAGGGCAGAACAGCGGATGGATAGTTATAACTTTTGGCTGGGCTATGGCAGTGTTCCTTGGTGTATATGTTTCCACAAAACTGGGCGGCAGCGGACATTTAAACCCTGCCATTACCATTGCCCTCACTGTATTTGGCGATTTTGACGCTTCCTTACTGCAGGCCTATATTGCTGCACAATTTGGCGGCGCTGTTCTTGGTGCAGGTGTTGCATGGCTGGCTTACAAACAACATTTTGATGCAACAAGCGATGCAGATTTAAAAATGGCCGTCTTTTGCAACTCACCCGCCATCCGCAATGTTGGTTATAACCTTATCACCGAGATCATCGGAACCTTTGTTCTTACATTCGGGGCTTTGGCTATGTCAAAACCGGCTGCATCCATGGGTACATTAGATGCTTTACCAGTTGCACTATTGGTATTAGGCATTGGTCTTTCGCTGGGCGGGCCGACAGGTTATGCCATAAACCCGGCCCGGGACCTGGGACCTCGGATTGCACATTTCTTTTTACCGATACCCGGAAAAAGAGACAGCGACTGGAGTTATAGCTGGATACCGGTGATTGGGCCTATTGCAGGTGCTTTGCTGGCTGCATATTCATTTAGTTTAATTTAGCAGCTGGTATAAATTCCACTTGATAATCAATGGAAAAATATACCAACTCTTACGCAAATACAACTGTTGCACGCCATTTTTTCAAGCCTTCTTATGTTACTAAGATTTTTGGCATCTACTAGACAAAGGTTTTATATTTGTGGAAACTGAACATATATTATGGAGATAAGAACAGATTTATTTCTTGGTGACAGCAAACAGATGCTTAAAAAATTATCTGCTAACTCGGTTGATCTTATTGTGACATCTCCCCCATACGCCGACCAACGAAAAGGAACATACGGTGGCATCCATCATGACAAATATGTAGAATGGTTTTTGCCAATAACCAAAGAGCTTTTACGAGTTCTAAAACCAACCGGAACGTTCATTTTAAATATTAAAGAGAAAGTTGTTGACGGAGAACGTAGTACTTATGTTATGGAGTTAATTCTTGAAATGCGCAAACAAGGTTGGTTATGGACCGAAGAATTTATTTGGCATAAGAAAAATTGTTACCCAGGCAAGTGGCCTAACCGCTTCCGTGATTCATGGGAAAGACTTCTACAATTCAACAAGGACAAGAAGTTTAACATGTATCAAGAGGAAGTGATGGTACCTATGGGCGACTGGGCAAAATCGAGACTTAAAAATCTAAGCGATACAGACAAGATAAGAGACAATTCAAAAGTTGGAAGTGGCTTCGGCAAAAATATTTCAAACTGGTTGACACGGGACAAAGCATATCCAACGAACGTATTGCACTTAGCGACCGAATGCAGTAATAAAAATCATAGTGCTGCATTTCCTGAAGAACTTCCCGAATGGTTTATGAAGTTGTTTACAAAAGAAAAGGATGTTGTACTTGACCCATTCATGGGTTCAGGAACAACAATACTTGTAGCCAATAGAATGAAGCGTCATTCAATAGGCATTGACATTATGCCCGAATACTACGAAATGGTAAAACAACAAGTAGAGCCAACGAAATTATATTTATTAGAGCCGGAAGTAAAATATGAAACAACTAAATCTAAAAAACGTTACGCAATACGTTGAAAAAAACATCGGGACTTTTCACCAAAAAAGAATTGTCGGATTGAATGATTTGAAGCTAAAGAAGGTTCTTGGCAAGAAGAATCCTTATCTCTTCAAAGCGAAATATATTTTAACGGCACAAGACATTATCAAAAGCTTGACTGATGCTTTTATTTCATCTCAAGAAGAAACAATTTTTGGCGATTGGCTTGAAGGACTTGCAATTTTTATAAATGAGAAAGTTTATCATGGCCGCAAATCAGGAATTCCCGGCATTGACTTAGAATTTGACAAAGATGGCATTCGCTATATTGTAACAATAAAATCTGGACCAAATTGGGGCAACAGTTCACAGATTGCAAAAATGGCTGCGGACTTCAAGACCGCAAAGAAAACACTTCGTACAAGTAATTCTCAACTTAATATTACAGCAGTGAATGGTTGTTGTTACGGCAGGGACAATAATTCCGACAAAGGAGACTATTTCAAATATTGCGGTCAAAA
>JBGAQD010000059.1:0-5255 GCA_044220915.1 Chitinophagaceae bacterium | reverse complement strand
ATTGGAACCTGTTTTCCATTCCGCCAAAGAATTTGGGAAGTGCATCACCCCGGTTTACACGTTGTCTGTTCGTTATGATAGTTCCATTTAGGGTGCTTGCATACAGAACATCAAAAGGTATTTCAGAAGTTGTTTTGTCTGAACCTATCCAGATCGGGTTACCGTTGGCAGGGTTTACACCACCCCACTGGTACAGGTAAAACGCAGTTGCTGATTCGCCGGGCAACCATATACGTCCATTCGCCAAAGAATTATTTAATGCATTCTTTAAAGAATCAACACTATACAACTTTGTTAATTCATTCCTGTTGCGGGCTATATTGAAGCTGGTAGTCCATTTGAAATTCTTTGTTTCTATATTGATGGTATTAATTGTAAACTCAATACCACGATTGACCATTTCCCCCAGGTTTTGTAACTGGGTGGCAAAACCCATAAAGCCGGGCATCGGCATAGAAGCAAGAAGGTTTTTGGTGTGTTTATTATAATAGTCAACATTCACCGTTAACCTGTTATTAAACATTCTAAGATCAATCCCGGCATCTATCGTACGGGTCCTTTGCCATTTAAGGTTGGGGTTAGCCGGCGAGGATGCCGTTAATAACGAATTCGACCCATATGTATTTGTTCCGTTCAGCGCATATTGGCCCTGGTAACCAAAATAGCCACCACCACCATCTGTTCCGGCAAAACCAACGCTACCCCTCAACTTTAATTCATTTACAGCTTTTACATTCTTCATGAAGCTTTCGTTGGAGATAATCCAACCACCGGCAATTGAAGGGAATTGAAGATAACGCCGATTATACGCAAATCTTGATGAACCATCTACCCTGTTTGTTACACCCAGCAAGTATCTATTATTGTAAGTATAATCAATCCGTCCGAATGCAGAGAACAAAGCCCATGATTGCTGTATGTCGGCGCCAACTGATCTTACGGAGGCAGCACCGATACTTAATATCTGATCATTAAAAAATGTTGTTCCCTGTGTGGAAACCTTGTTTTCAACAGATTTTTCAAAGCTTTGACCGATGACTGCCAATAACTGGTGCTTTCCAAAACTCTTATTAAAATTGAGCAGGTTATTAATTACATATTTGGTGTTTTGAGAATTTGTTTCATACGCTGCTCCTTTCTGGGTTCCTATTTTATCTATCTCACGGTTGTAAGCCCTGCTATTAAACCAATCAACCCCAAATTCTGAACGAAGATTCAGCCATTTAGTCAGTTTCAGTTCAGTAAATACATTCCCGATAGCACGGTTATCTTTTACATAATTAATAGAAGTATAAGCATTGCCAACCGGGTTAACATCATTGGAACCTCCATAAGAAGTATAATTGGGTGTTGCATATCCATAGTAGGTATAGGAAGATGACCTCCAAAGATAGTTTCCCAGGCTATCCTTAACAGGCATATTTGGAGCTTTGGTTACTGCGTCATAATACATTCTCCCGGCATTCAATGAATTATTATTTGTGACACTCAAAGCTGCAGATGCCCCAATCTTGAACTTTTCAGAAAATTTTTGTTCAATGTTCATCCGTGCCTGTGCACGGGTAAGATCATTTCTAATGATGTATGATTCTTCCTTATTATAGGCAGCACTTAAAAAAAACTTTGTACGATCATTGCCCCCGCTTATTGTTGCATTAATATTATGGCCCACACCCGTCCGCATTATCAGATCCAGCCAGTTTGTATTGATACCTGTTTTAAAATACCCAAGCGTACCCGGCCAGTAAGGGGTTGGCGGGTTGCGGCGAAGCGTATCTAATAATGTATTATAAAACGTTGCATAGTCGCTACCATTCATAAGTGCCGGTCTGGCGAAAGCCTGTACGATACTGGTATTATACTGAATATCAACTGAGGCTTTCCCTATCTTTCCTTTTTTTGTAGTTATCAATATAACACCGGCAGCTCCTCTTGAACCATAAATTGCGGTTGCATAAGCATCTTTCAACACTTCAATACTTTCAATATCATCCGGGTTTAAAGTAGCAAGAGGGCTTTTTTCAAATGAGTTGGTCCGGTTATATCCTCTTTGCGCACCAGCGCCGGGTGAACTGAAGAAAAAAGACGTACCAGAAGTATAATAACTAGTCGTATTATTTGAATTATCGATGCCGTACATAGGCACACCATCAATTACAATTAAAGGTGCATTTCCCCCATCACTAATGGTACTTACCCCACGAATGGTGATAGCATTTGCAGCACCAGGCACACCAGAAGCAGTTGTTACCTGCATCCCGGCAATTTTATTAGTAAGCAGATCGCCAACAGTAAGTGGATTTGAACCAATTAGATCTGGCTTATAAGAACCAACAGAGCCAATTAGCTTTTTCCGGTCTGCTTTGCCATAACCAATTACCACTACTTCACCCATTGTATTACTGGCCTTTTCCAAGGGAATTGCAGGAACTGTAATAGCCTGTGTATTAGTACTTTTTGCAATTGGCATCTCCTTTGGCTCAAATCCTATAGAGCTTATTACCAGCACTAGTTTTTCCTGGTTTTCAGGGACCTTTAGACTAAACCGTCCTGCATTATCAGTAACAGTCCCGTACTTTGTGCCTTTTACTTTAACAGAAACTGCAGCCAGAGGCTGCCCTGTTTCCTGGTCAACGATAGTACCCGAAATAGTCCTTTGCAGGTTATTTGATGAAATCTGAACCTGGGGGGTTGTTTGCTGTGCCTGTACAGAGACTGAAAGCAGCAGGCCAGTACAAATAATAAATAAAAGCTTTAACCTTCTCATAATAGTTGTTTTAGATAAATTATGATTTTTTATCCTGAGCATTTTCAATTCGGAATGAAAATTAGAACAGGTACGACCCCGTTTTTAATGATATTACACCAATTAAGCTAACTAACTGACGAATTTAACAATTGAATCATCCGGAATTAAAAGGCCAAATCCATAAGTTCGTCCTTGAATTATAATAATTGGTAAGAAAAGGGCTGCAAAACGAAATTCATTTTCGAACTTGAAGAGCCGTTCTAACGATTATCTTATTTCTCTTAAACCAGAAGGTTTATTTTTAAGGAATGTCAATGCAAATTAGGAAAATCATAAAGAATCCCTTCGTTTATATACCCCTGCATTACATTGTATGGATATTCCTTTACGGATTGACTTATGTCCCTAACTATCTTTCCAATATAAACCCCTTATTGAGACCTATTCAAATTGAATATTTCAAATACAATATCGGCCTGTTGGGCTCGGTCAATTTTATACTTTTTGCCCTGATGGCTTTTCTCATTATCCCGTTCTTTTTTATAAAAAAAAGAAGATGGGTGTTATTGATCTTTTTATGTATCGCGGCGGCTTATCTTTTCACTTATGTCAAATACAGGTTGGATAATCGCCACAATGCGTTTCTCATCGAAAAGACGAAAAAAATTAACCAACAGGTAACGGCCGTTAATCAATTGCAGCTTAAGAATAATCCAACAGTACCAAAACCAGATAGTCTGAAAGGAATTGCTCTTGCGGATACATCAAAAAAAAGTAATGCATCCCCCGTAAAAATCAACCAACCTCAGCGCAGTTCTATCGCTTCACCCTTACGGATACCCAATTTCGAAACTTACCTGATCGCAAATATTTGGTACAATATTGTTATCATACTTTTTGCTTTTGGATATATGCTGTTGCGGCAATGGTTTCTCCAGGAAAGAATACGACGGGAACTGGAAAGCCAGAAGCTGAAAGCAGAATTATCTTTTCTAAAACTGCAGGTGAACCCACATTTTCTTTTTAATGCGCTAAATAATATTTATTCATTAGCAGTAACGGAAAAATCAAAGAGGACAGGCGACAGCATCATGAAACTTTCTGACCTAATCCGTTACATGTTATATGAAAAGGAAGATGAAGAATATAAAGTAAACCTTGATAAAGAGGTCAGTCATATCAATAGCTTTATTGATCTGCAAAGGCTCCGGCATGTATCGGATATTTATATACAGTTTTCAATTGAAGGAGAAACAAGGGATAAAAAGATCCCCCCGCTATTGCTTTTCCCGCTGATCGAAAATTCCTGCAAACATGGCATCCTGAATGACCCGGAGAAACCGATCAGGATTGAAATAAAAGTAACAGGTCATGCATTGTCTTTCTCCATTCATAATTTCAAAAATGACTACCTGAAAGATAATACAGGAGGCATCGGCCTGGAAAATGTCAGAAAACGACTGGCCCTTCTTTTCCCCGGTAAACATACCCTCAATATCAGAGAGACTGAACATGAATTTTTTGTAGAATTACAGTTACCTTTATAGGTAAACTAACTGTATCACAATGTTCAAGTGCCTGATCGTTGATGATGAACCCCTGGCTATAAAACTGCTGGAAGATCACATCGGTAAAGTCTCATTTTTGGAATTAGCGGGGATTTACACTAATCCTCTTGAAGCACTACTTGCCTTTAATAAAACTCCGGTTGACCTTATTTTCCTCGACATTCAAATGCCCCAATTGAATGGTGTTCAGTTCATGCAGTTGCTGCAAAACCGGGCACAGATCATCATTAGCTCCGCTTACCAGGAATATGCCATAGAAGGATTTGATTACAATGTGATCGATTATCTTCTTAAACCTATTTCGTTTGAACGCTTTTACAGGGCAGTGGAGAAAGCATATAACCTGAAAAATCCGACAGCAACCATTTCAAAATCACAGGAAATGTTTCCGGCTACCGGCGGCTATATTTTCATAAAAGTGGAAAACAAAATGGTGAGGGTTGAATTGGACGATATTCTTTTTGTAGAGGGCCTAAAGAACTATGTTTCAATTTATACCAAGACGCAGCGTATTGTCTCGCTGCAGGTTATGAAACAACTGGAAGAAGCATTGCCACAGAACCGTTTTGTACGGGTTCATAAATCATACATTGTAGCTTTAGATAAAATAAACGCCATTGAGAAACAGGAAATATATATTAAAGACAGGATTATTCCGATTGGTAATACATTTTTAGAATATTTTAATCAAATGCTTAAAAGCAGGAAGGTTTAACTGTGGTTGAAAACCCGGATTGCAAAAAAAGATTACTAATAAACAACAATTAACGTAGCCTTAGTAAATTCACGAGAGTATTTGACATGCTACAATAAGCCAATAATGAACCAATAATAAATCTTCCTTTGTCATTAACATTTATTTCCAAATTATGATTTACCGAATCCTCCGATTCAACATAGATCTACACACTGCCAGTCGCACAACATGTAAATTCCTT
>JBGAQD010000058.1:0-5734 GCA_044220915.1 Chitinophagaceae bacterium | reverse complement strand
GGGTGGAGCGGGAGGAGGTCCGCGCTCTTGTATCGCTGGGTCGAGGCGGTGGCACAGAACGCGCACGAGCGGCCGGTCAGCACACGGCGGTAGCCGACGACCCACGGGCGGAGCTCGCCACCGCGGGCCACCGCCGCTCGCTCGCGATCGAGCTTCCCGACGGCCACGACGAGATCCGGGCCGAGGTGCGCCACTTCGTGCGGGAGACGACGGCCGCGGACAAGGCCGAGTGGACGCCGCGCATGGCCGACGCCGGCTACCTGGTGCCGTACTGGCCCCCACCGTGGGGCCGCGGCGCCGGCCCGGTCGAGCAGCTCGTGATCGACGAGGAGTTCGCCGCCGCCAAGCTGCGCCGCCCGCACCTCCAGGTGGGGGCGTGGGTCCTGCCCACCCTCATCGCCCACGGCACCCCGGATCAGCAGCACCGCTGGATCCCGGGCACGCTCCGGGGCGAGATCTCCTGGTGTCAGATGTTCAGTGAGCCGGGCGCGGGCTCGGACCTCGCCTCGCTGACGACCCGCGCCCAGCGCACCGATGGCGGCTGGCTCCTCACCGGCCAGAAGGTGTGGACCACGCTGGCCCACCAGGCGCAGTTCGCCATCTGCCTGGCCCGCACCGACCCCGGCCGCCCCAAGCACGAGGGCATCACCTGCTTCATCGTGGACATGGGTGCCGATGGCCTCGACATCCGCCCCCTGCGCGAGTTGACCGGCCACGAGATGTTCAACGAGGTCTTCCTCGATGGCGTCTTCGTCCCCGACGACGCGGTGGTCGGCGCCGTGAACGACGGCTGGCGGGCGGCGCGGACGACCCTCGAGAACGAGCGGGTGTCCATGGGCAGTGGCTCGTCCTTCGGTCCCGGCGTCGAGAACCTGTTGCGGTTGGCCCTCGGCGACGGGCACGCCGGCGACACTCTCGTCCTCGATCGGCTCGGGGCGCTCCTGGCCGAGGGCCAGAGTCTCGCGGTGCTCGGGCTGCGCACCACGCTGCGGGCCCTCGCCGGCGCCGAGCCGGGGCCCGAGTCGAGCGTCCGCAAGCTTCTCGGCGTCGAGCACGAGCAGCGCGTCCAGGAGGCGGGCCTCGCCTTGCTGGGGCCCCAGGGCGCCGTCGCCGACGGCGAGGCGGCCATGTGGATCGCCGGCTTCCTCGGCAATCGCTGCCTCACCATCGCCGGCGGCACCAGCGAGGTGCAGCGCAACGTGATCGCCGAGCGCCTGCTCGGCCTCCCCCGAGACCCCGACCCCCTCAGTGCAAAGGAGCCGTGACCATGGCGATCGACGCTGCGCAGCGGAGCGGAGCTGCCGCCGAAGGCGAACCGGATCCCGAAGGGGTGCCGACGAAGGAGGCACGAAGCAGATGGCGAGTGACGCTGCGCAGCGGAGCGGAGCTGCCCCAGAAGGCGAACCGGATCCCGAAGGGGTGCCGACGAAGGAGGCACGAGGGTGATGGCGCCCATCGAGACCGTGAAGGGTCCTATCGAGACCAGTGCGCTGGGGCCCACCCTGATGCACGAGCACGTCTTCGTGCTCAGCCCCGAGATCCTCCAGAACCACCCCGAGTACTGGGACGAGGACGAACGGGTGGCCGACGCGGTCGTGAAGCTGCGCCAACTCAAAGACGCCGGCATCGACACGATCGTCGACCCGACCGTCCTCGGCCTCGGCCGCTACCTCCCGCGCGTCCAGGAGATCGCCGCCCAGGTCGACCTCAACATCGTCGCCGCCACCGGCCTCTACACGTACAACGACCTGCCGTTCTTCTTCCGACTGAAGCCGGGGCCCGGTGCGCTGGTCGAGGGCCCCGAGCCCATGATCGACATGTTCGTGCGCGACATCACCGAGGGCATCGCCGACACGGGGGTGAAGGCGGCCATCCTCAAGTGCGCCACCGACGAGCTCGGCCTCACGCCGGGGGTCGAGCGGGTGCTGCGGGCCTGCGCCCGCACCCACCGCGAGACCGGGGTGCCCATCACCACCCACACCGAGGCCGCCACCTTCCGCGGCCGCGACCAGCAGCGGGTCTTCGAGGAGGAGGGGGTCGACCTCACCCGGGTCGTGATCGGTCACTGCGGCGACTCCGCCGACCTCGACTACCTCCGCGAGATGATGGACAAGGGCTCGATCATCGGGATGGACCGCTTCGGCGTCGACGCCTACGCCCCGTTCGACCAGCGGGTGCGGGTGGTGGCCGACCTCTGCGAGCAGGGCTACGCCGACCGCATGGTGCTGGCCCACGACGCCGCCTGCTACATGGACTGGATCGACCAGGACCTCAAAGAGGTGGTGCTGCCCAACTGGCACTACACCCACATCTCGAACGACGTATTGCCGGCACTGCGGGCGCGGGGGGTCACCGACGATCAGATCGACCAGATGTTGGTCGGCAATCCCAAGCGCCTCTTCGACACCACCGCACTGGGGGGCTACTGATGACCGACGGGTCCACGAACGACCTCGCCGACGGGCAGGTGCCCGATGCGGGGCGGATGGCCGACGTCCTCGCCATCCAGCAGCTCGCCGTCGCCTACGCGGGCGCGGTCGACGACGTCGACTGGGTGCGCTGGGAGGCCCTGTTCACCCCCGACGCTCGTATCGACTACACGTCGTCGGGCGGCATCGCCGGTACCCCAGCGGAGGTCGGGGCGTGGATGCCGGGTGCGATGTCGATCTTCACGTGGACGATGCACTCGATCTACACGCACGAGATCCACTTCACGGGCGTGGACACGGCCACGGGCCGGGTCCACCTCTTCAACCGCAACGGCGTCGACTGGGAGGGCGAGTCCGAGATTCTCGACGTCGGCGGGTTCTACGAGGACGACTACGTCCTCGTTGACGGGTGCTGGCGGTTCCGGCGGCGGGTCGAGCGCACCATCTATCTCGACGGCGGTGGCTTCGCGTCCGTGCTGCGCGAGATGATCGCCGGAAGGCAGGACTGACCGCGGGTTCGATCGCCGGAAGCTACTCTCACGATCGAATCACTTGTGAGCGCCGCCGATTGCGATCAACATGGCGCTCCAATCAGAATGGGGAGGGCGACGGTGGGGGAATCGATGCTGGTCGAGCCGGGCGGGGGTGCCGGCGCCGGCGAGAAGGGCCTGAAGGGCGGGGCCCTCGGCCTGCTGTCCACGGTGGTGATCGGCGTGGCGTCGACCGCGCCCGGCTACAGCCTCGCCGCGACACTCGGCTTCGTGATCACCGCGGTCGGCTTCCAGTCGGCCGCCATCATGTGGGTGGCCTTCGTACCGATGGCCTTCACCGCGGCGTCCTACTACTACCTCAACCGAGCTGACCCGGACTGCGGCACGACCTTCTCGTGGGTGACGCGGGCCATGGGTCCCACCGCCGGATGGTTCGGCGGCTGGGCCATCATCGTCGCCGACGTCATCGTGATGGCCGCACTGGCTCAGATCGCCGGGATCTACACCTTCCTGCTCTTCGGGGCCGACGGCCTGGCCAACGACACCTTCTGGGTGACGACCCTCGGCGTGATCTTCATCGTCGTGGTCACCTGGATCTGCTACATCGGCATCGAGGTCTCGGCCAAGACGCAGTACTTCCTCCTGGGCATGGAGCTCGTGGCCTTGGGCCTGTTCACCGTGATCGCCCTGGTGCGGGTCTACTTCGGCGATGTGCAGGGGTCGGTCGACCCGTCGCTGAGCTGGCTGAACCCCTTCGAGATCCAGAGCACGAGCGCACTGGTCACCGGTGTCCTGTTGGCGGTGTTCATCTACTGGGGCTGGGACTCGGCGGTGACCGTCAACGAGGAATCGGAGGACGCCGCCAAGACGCCGGGCAAGGCCGCGATCATCAGCACCCTCGTGCTCGTCGGCATCTACATCCTGGTCACCATCGCCGCCATGGCCTTCGGTGGCGTCGACAGCCTCGCCGACCAGGATGACGTGCTCGCCGTGCTGGCCAACGAGGTCATGGGCTCGACGCTGGGCAAGTTGCTCATCATCGCGGTGTTGACCTCGGCGGCGGCCTCGTGTCAGACGACCATCCTCCCGACCACCCGGACGTCGCTGTCCATGGCGGCCAAGGGGGCGGCCCCGAAGTACTTCGCCCGCATCCACCCCCGCTTCTACACGCCCACCACGTCGACGGTCTGGATGGGCATCCTGTCGATCGTCTGGTACGTCGGGCTGACCATCGTGTCCGAGGACGTGCTCAACGACTCGCTGCTGTCGCTCGGCCTGATGATCGCCTTCTACTACGGGCTCACCGCCTTCGCCTGCGTCGTGTACTACCGCAAGCATCTCTTCACCAGTGCGAAGAACTTCGTCTACATCGGGCTGTTCCCCTTGCTGGGCGGCCTCATGCTCACCTGGGTGCTGGTGAAGTCGATGATCGACTACTGGGACCCGGCCAACTCGGACTCCGGTGATTCGTTGTTCGGCGTGGGCCTGCCCGTGGTGATCGCGCTGGTGTTCATGCTGGTCGGGGTGGCGCTGATGATCGCCCAGCGGATCAAGGAACCCGAGTTCTTCGCCCGCAAGGCCGAGACACCCACCGACGAGGTGGCACGGGGTGAGGCCATCGCCGAAGGCTCGTTGATCGTGGAGGAGGACTGACATGGCCGAGATGATCGTGGGCTACGACGGGTCGGACTGCGCGAAGGCGGCGCTGGCCAAAGCCATCGAGCTGGCCAAGGCCACCGGTGACAGCATCGCCGTGGTGTTCGGCTACGAACCCCCCTCGATGCGGGCCGGTGGCCCCGTCGGCTACCAGCGCGACCTCATCGAGCAGATGGGACGCGAGCGAATCGCCGAGGCCATGGCCACCATCGAAGGCACCGGTGTCACCGCTACCTCGGTCGAGATCGAGGAGCTCCCCGCCGACGCCCTCATCGACGTCGCCGAGCAGCGAGGCGCCTCCATGATCATCGTCGGCACTCGCGGCGAGAGTCCCGTGGTCGGCGCCATCCTCGGCTCCACCGCCTACAAGCTGCTCCACCGCTCGACGGTGCCCGTGCTGGTGGTGCCGGCGCCCCCTGCCGAGGACTGACCGCCGGCGGCGGCGGCGGCAGGCTCTGGACGCCGCGGTCGCCGCCGACCGGCGACGCGACCAGATCGCACCTCGGGCAGGTGGCCCACTTACTCGAGCGGACGTCGATTGGTGGCGACCTGAGCGTGCGCGTGTAGGGACGAGCCTGGCGTGCCCATCGGGGAGCGCTCCCTTGAACCGAGTGGAGGATCCTCTCGTCCCGCTCGTGCCCACGAGCGAGTGCCAACGAGGTGTCGGGCCCGTGCACTGGCGGTTCATTCGGTCGTGCTCTGAGGTCACGCGGGCGGTGCCCGCTAGGGCATTCGGTCGCCTTTGAGGCGGTTGCCGGTGCCGCACTTGCACTCGCCGTTGGTGGCGGCGGTGGGGCCGCCTCTGCTCCGGGGGATGACGTGGTCGATCTGGCAGTCGCGGCCGGGGAGGCCGCAGCCAACGTCCCGGCAGAAGCGGTCTCGGATGACCACGGCTTCGCGCAGTGGCCCGTGGAAGTAGTCGACGGCTTGTCCGAAGTCGAGGACGTGGCTGTCGGGGCCGAACACGACGCGGCGGATGGTGCCGGCGAGGCCGAGGGAGATGGCGACGCGGGGTGCGATGGGGGTGGTGTCCTCGAGTTCGCTCATGATGTCGTAGAAGTGGGTGTCGGCGAGGCCGGCACCGGGGCGCAGGTCGATGGCCTTCCACCAGTCTGGGAGCGGCGGTGGCGCTTCGGCGCCGTTGGAGGCGGCGGTGTC
>JBGAQD010000057.1:0-6850 GCA_044220915.1 Chitinophagaceae bacterium | reverse complement strand
CAGCAATAAACTCGTTACATGAAAGAATGTTAGATAACGCAAAGTATGAACCTCTTATGTATCAGGATAAATCTCGCTTTGATACTATTCAGGAGATCAATGGAAAGCAATACTCGATAATAACATCAGACTACTATAACGATTCGACAAAGTTGTTTTCAAAAGCTGTTTGGGCCACGACGTTAATAAAGGGGAACAGTCTAGAGTTCAAATTCAGCTTGCTGACAAAACATAAAGACTCTATTTGTGATAACTTTGTGAGAGATTCAAAACAACTCTTATATCAAATCAAGAGTAACAATCTATAACATTGGGCTTGCAACAAAATATTTTTCATCCCGAAATATGACAGCAACTAATTTCATAATTCCAGGCCTTGGCAACTCCGGGCCGGAACATTGGCAAACTTATTTTGAAAAATCAGGAGATAATTTTCAACGCATTAATCAACAAGAATGGGATGCTCCGGTTTGCAGCGATTGGATTGAAACAATAGATAATGCAATATCAGACTATGATCCCGCAACGGTTGTGATGATAGGCCATAGCCTCGGCTGTGCCACTATTGCTCATTGGTCAAAAAAGTACAATAAAAAAATAAAAGGTGCTTTATTGGTTGCCCCCAGCGACCTGGAAGCACCACAATATACTTTTCCGGCAAAAGGTTTTGACCCTATACCAACTGGTAAAATAAATTTTCCAACAATTGTGGTAGTCAGTACCAATGATCCCTGGGTTTCATTAGACAGGGCAAGTCTTTTTGCAGCAAACTGGGGAAGTGAATTGATCAATATCGGTGAAGCCGGGCATATCAATGCAGCATCAGGATTTGGAGATTGGCCGGAAGGGCTTGATATACTAAAAAAACTGACTCAATAAGACTTAATATGAGCCAACCAATATTGTCTGTAAGAGAGATGCAAGAAGCCGATATTAATTTAATACTTGATTACTGGCTAAGTGCTGATGCTGGTTTTTTAGCCGGTATGGGTGCAGACATTGCGAAACTTCCTACCCGGCAGGATTGGGAAATAATGCTGGCAACACAATTAAGTCAATCGTATAAAGAAAAGCAATCCTATTGCATCATCTGGTTGGTAGATGATGTGCCGGCAGGGCATTCCAATACCAACAAGATACTATTTGGCGAAGAAGCTCATATGCACCTGCACCTCTGGAAAGCCAATAAAAGACAGAAAGGGATGGGTGCTGCGCTGGTGAAAATGACATTGCCTTATTTCTTCAACAACCTAGAATTAAAGAAATTGTATTGCGAACCCTATGCATTAAACCCTGCACCCAACAAAACTTTGGAGAAAGTTGGCTTTACGTTTGTCAAACAACATATCTCTATTCCCGGTTCGCTTAATTTTGAACAACCGGCTAAGCTATGGGAGCTTACATATGATAACTATCGAAAATTAAAATGAATACTCAAGAAGCATATAATAACTGGGCATCGCAATACGATACCAATATCAATAAGACAAGAGACCTGGAAGGAAAGGCATTGCGAACTGTTTTATCTGGTATCTCTTTCGAAAGTTGTTTAGAGATTGGTTGCGGCACCGGCAAGAATACAGTTTGGTTTGCTGAAAAAGCCGGACAAATAACATCAGTCGACTTATCGGAAGAAATGCTGGCAAAAGCAAAAGAGAAAATCACTACTGATAAGGTTCAGTTTGTACAGGCTGATATTACAACCGATTGGAGATTCAGGAACCAATTATACGATTTGGTAAGTTTTAGTTTAGTATTGGAGCATATCGAAACTCTTGAACACATTTTTAAAGAAACCGCCGCCGCATTGAAACCCGGTGGTCATGTTTACATTGGCGAGTTGCATCCTTTTAAACAATATGCCGGCAGCAAGGCTAGGTTTGAAACAGCAGAAGGTGTTCAGGTGGTAGATTGTTTTAATCACCACATTACTGATTTTATACAGGCTGCTCAAAAAAATGGGTTAACACTTGTTGAAATCAACGAGTATTTTGATGAGGATAACAGGAATGAAATGCCGAGAATACTAACACTGCTGTTCGAAAAAATATAACCCGGTAGCGAACGCATAAAAAAGCCCCGATAAACGAGGCCTTCTTATTTATCCTTCCTGATTTATTTTTTCACCATATGAAAAATCTGTCCACCACTATTTTGCATCTCCACCACTAATGTATCTCCGTTGAATTTATAGTTGTACATAAATTTCAGCTCGTTGCCATCCGCCTGGAAACTGAAGGTGCTGTCAGTTACTTCTGTTTTGCCGGGATTGGTATAACCGTCCTTGCCAAAAGATAATTTACTACCCTTGAATTCATAAACCGTTCCAAGATTCAGGCTATCCATCATTCCCTCAGCCCTTTTAATTTCCCAGGCCCCTTCTAATTTAGTAGCAGGGCCGCCATCGGTAGTTTCCATTTTTGTTTCAGGTTCTTTAGTCTCGCCTTCTTTCTTGTCTTTGCCGCCGCAGGCTGTAAGAAATGATGCTGCAAAGAGAATCGCCATAGATGTTTTCAATAATTGCATATTTAATTGGTTTTAGGTGTCCGAAGATAAAAGTTATTTATCAGAATTTCCTTTCATCCACATCCTTGATGAACTTAATGACCCCGTTCATAAAAACCTGCTGGTCATCCCACATAGATAAATGACTTCCATTGGGACAATAAAGATAACGGCCATGTTGCACCATCTTGCTTTGTTCCTCCATAGCATTGGGGTCCATCGTATCATGCTTTGCCCCTATCATCAGCGTTGGTACTTTTATTTCTTTCAACCTGCTCTTAATATCCCAGTTGGCTAATCTTCCTGATACACCAAACTCTGATGGCCCCTGCATAATGGTGTAAATTTCCCCGTTAACATGTTTCATCGTCCGGTTAAACCCATCCGGCCATTCCTGTAACCGGCATAAATGTTCATGATAGAAATTAGGTATCAGCAATTCCATGTAGCGGGGATTAGCGAAATCTTTTTTCGATTCAATGACCCTTATTTCGGCCAGCACTTTCGGGTCCATCTGTTTTGCGAGCACTTCGTTTGCATACTTGCCATATTCCGGGGCACTGGCCACCATATTTGCCACCAGTAATCCTTTTATATTTTTTTGATACTTCAACGCATACTCCATTGCCAATAACCCACCCCAGGAATTGCCGAGTACATAAAAGTTAGAGGAATCAGCACCTATGGCTTGCCTTACCTGTTCCACTTCTTCCACAAATCGTTCCGTTGTCCAGAGGCTGCTGTCTTTGGGTTGATCGCTGTAATAAGAGCCAAGCTGGTCGTATTCATAAAACTCGAATCCTTCTTTTGGGAAAAAGCTTTCAAAACATTCCATGTACTCATGTGTCATAGCAGGGCCGCCATGCAGCAACAAAATTTTTATGCGTGGATTGTTGCCAAAGCGTTTTGTCCACACCTTAAACTCACCAATTGGTGTTTTAACAGGAATCATTTTTATTCCAGCTGATTGTACGCCGCTGTCACCATAATCAAAATATTCAGAAACTGGCTGTTGGCCGCCAACCCCGTTTTTATGCTCCTGCTTGCAGGAATTAAAAATTGAAAAGACTGTCCAAAGAAGAAGAAACTGACGCATGGTTACACATTTGCTCATAAGGTAAGGAATTTCCTTAATTTCAATACCTGCAAAAATCTTCTGTATGCGACCACTACTAACTGCCCTGCTTTGTACAATATTACTTACTGCACAATCTCAAAATAGAAACGACAGTATTCAACAGGTACTGAACAATGCAAAATGGTATGACCTCGAATTCACGGATGCAGAAGCAGACTCAATGCTCGGCAACCTGAATAATTACCTGCTCCTGTACAAATCCATGCATAAGACCTTACCTGCAAATGATATTTCTTATCCTTTTGCATTTAATCCGGCGCCCCCAACTATGAAAGTGTCAACCAAAAAGGAAAAGATATACTGGGATATACCTTTACAAGTGGAAATGCCTGCCAATAAAAATGACCTGGCATTTTACTCCCTCCCGCAACTAGCTTCGCTGATACTGAATAAAAAGATCAGCTCTGTTGAGCTCACTAAGTTTTTTGTTGAACGGCTAAAAAAATGGGGCGATACGCTGGAATGTGTCATTACTTTAACAGAAGAGCTGGCATTAAAACAGGCAAAGCAGGCTGATGAAGAATTAAAGACAGGTATCTACCGTGGGCCATTGCATGGTATTCCCTATGGCTTAAAAGATCTGTTTGCCGTGAAAGGATATAAAACAACCTGGGGCAGTACTCCTTACAAAGACCAGGTATTGAATATGGATTCTTATGTTTATAAAAAACTGAGAGAAGCAGGGGCGGTTTTATGTGCCAAACTTTCCTTAGGTGCATTAGCTTATAATAATAAATGGTTTGGCGGCGAAACAAAAAATCCCTGGAACCTGAAACAAGGCTCAAGCGGATCCTCCGCAGGTTCTGCATCCGCAGTAGTAGCAGGGCTGCTGCCTTTTGCTATCGGTACTGAAACTTTAGGTTCTATCGTTTCTCCATCTACCCGTTGTGGCGCAACTGGTCTTCGCCCCACTTTTGGAACGGTGAGCCGCTATGGCGCCATGGTGCTGTGCTGGAGTCTTGATAAAGTGGGCCCTATCTGCCGCAGTGCTGAAGATGCCTCTATTGTTTATGCTTTTATTCACGGAACAGATGGCAACGACCCCAGTGCTATCCGGCATACATTCAATTATACGGGCAAAGTTGATTTTTCGAAGCTTCGTATTGCTTATGCTGAAAATTTCTTCAAACGGTTGAATGCGGAAGCCCCTGAATGGAAAGTGCTGGACACCTACCGTTCTCTTGGTGCCAATGTACAAGCCGTTAATTTTCCAGACTCTGCGATGTATCCCATCAATTTAGTCAGTATTATTTTAAATGCAGAAAGTGCTGCAGCTTTCGATGAACTGACAAGAACCAACCGGGATGATTTAATTGAAAGACAGGACCGGGATTTCTGGCCAAACAGTTTCCGGGCAGCAAGGATGATTCCCGCTGTTGAGTATATTAATGCCAACCGCTATCGTTCAATTCTTTGCAAAAACATGAATGATTTCATGAAAAACTATGACGTACTCATCGTTCCTACTTTTTCAGGCCGCCAGCTATCAATGACAAATCTTACCGGCCATCCTGTAGTTTGTATGCCTATTGGCTTTAATCAAACCGGCTCACCACTTAGCATCACCCTTATTGGTAATTTATATGATGAAGCTACTATCTTAGCAGCCGCAAAAGCCTACCAGGATAAAACAGACCACAATAAAAAACATCCCGGAAAATTCCTAAACTAAATATCTGCAATTGCCATGATCAAAAATATCAAGATAAAAAAGATACTCGCAGTATTACCAGTATTACTATTGTTTCTTAGCTGTTCGCAAAAATTGAAAGCGGACCTGTTTGTTTATAACGGTACTATTTATACAGTTGATTCCAGTTTTTCCACTGCTGAGGCAATGGTGGTAGCAGATGGCAAAATATTAGAGACAGGCAAAAGGGCTGATCTCGAAAAAAAATACGACGCCAAAGAGAAAATTGATGCCCAGGGAAAATTCATCTATCCTGGTTTTATAGATGCCCATGCACATTTTACCGGGTATGGATTGAGTTTACAAACAGTGAACCTGATGGGCACCAATAGTTGGGATGAAGTGATTGAAAAAGTAAAAGTATTTGCTGCAGAAAACCCCGAAGGCTGGATTACCGGGCGGGGTTGGGATCAGAATGACTGGGCAACCAAAGATTTTCCGACCAATCTCAAATTAAATGAACTATTTCCTGAACGGCCTGTGCTGCTTAGAAGAGTGGACGGGCATGCGGCCATTGCCAATCAAAAGGCACTTGACCTTGCCGGAATAAAAGCCGGAGATACGTTGACCGGGGGTGAAATAGAAGAAATGGAAGGAACCCTTACGGGGTTATTAATTGATAATGCTGTTGGTCTTGTAGCTGCAAAAATTCCCAACACAACTGATGAACAATTTAAAAAAGCATTGCAGGCGGCTGAACAAAATTGCTTTGCTATGGGATTAACTACAATTGATGACTGCGGGTTAGGCTTTACATCTGTTGACAGGATAAAGAAGCTACATGAAAATGGCGATCTGAAAATGCGGCTGTATGTAATGCTGAGTGATGACAAGGAAAATTATAATTACCTGGAAAAAACAGGAATTATTAAAACTGACAGGTTGAACGTAAGGAGTATTAAAGTATATGCCGATGGCGCCCTGGGATCAAGAGGTGCTTGCTTATTACACCCTTACACCGATAAACCGGACTGGTCAGGTTTTCTTTTAAGCACTCCTGCACATTTTGATTCTATTGCGAATTATATTTCACAAAAAGGCTGGCAGATGTGTACTCATGCTATCGGAGACAGCGGTAACAGAACGATGCTGAACATCTATGCCAAATACCTGAAAGGTAAAAATGACCTCCGCTGGAGGATTGAACATGCACAGGTGGTAAGCGAAACCGACTTTAATCTATTTGGTACCAACTCAATCATTCCTTCGGTACAGCCAACCCATGCTACCAGCGACATGTACTGGGCCGGGGATCGCCTTGGCACAGACAGGGTAAAAGGGGCTTATGCCTATAAACAATTGCTGCAACAGAATGGATGGATACCGCTTGGAACCGATTTCCCTGTGGAAGATATATCACCATTCAAAACATTTTTTGCAGCTGTAGTACGAAAAGACGCAAAAGCATTCCCTAACGGTGGCTATCAGATGGAAAACGCATTGACAAGAGAAGAAACATTGCGTGGCATGACCATCTGGGCTGCCATGGCAAATTTTGAAGAAAAAGAAAAAGGTAG
>JBGAQD010000056.1:0-6904 GCA_044220915.1 Chitinophagaceae bacterium | reverse complement strand
TGATAGTATATCTGTTGGCACAAGTTTGAGCACTGATCACATCACCCTGCCAGGTTACTACAACCGGGCCTGCGAGGCTACCACAGTTATCACTCACTCCAGTTACATCTAAGATATTTGGAGCAGGTACTGCAGAAGCACAACTTACTGTTACAGGTGCAGGACAGGTCAGTGTTGGTGGTATCTGGTCATCCACGGTAATGATCTGTGTACATTCAACAAAGTTGCCAGAGGCATCTGTTACCCTGTACGTTCTTGTAATGGTATAACGGTTAGAACAGGTCAGGTTAGAAATCACATCTCCCCTGAATGTTACTATATAGCCGGGACAGTTATCAGCCGCAGTAACGGATCCGGGATTTGGTGATGGCACATCACCTTCACAACTAACTGTTACAGGACCCGGACAAGTCATTGTCGGGAATTGTGTATCATTCACTGTTACTGTAAATGAGCAATTGGCCGTGCCACAGGTATTTGTGGCAGTGATTGTAACAGTGGTGGTACCAATATTAAAGAAGGAACCACTTCCATCACCGTTGCCACTTGCAGTCGTGGCTCCTGTGAACGTATAAGTAAGCGTTGGTACAGGAATGCCTGTTACTGTCGGCGTATAGGTTACGGTATTGCCGCACTGGTTAAGTGCATTGTTCACCGTAATATTTGCAGGACAGGTAATAGTGGGTACTGCCTGTACAATTACTGTTGCGGTAACAGGATCGCTTAAACAGCCGTCTGTTGTTGTTCCAACGATAGTAAAGGTCACCGTTTGTGGTGTCGTCGTATTATTGGTCAAGGTTCCGCTGATATCACCAGTACCATTAGCAGCAATACCTGTTACATTCACCAGGTTGTCTCTTGTCCATGCATATGTAGTACCCGGCACATTGCTGGTTAATACAATGTTAGTAATAGGACCAGAGCATACAGTCTGTGAAGACGGTGTTGCTGTCACCAAAGGTTTTGGTAATACCGTTCCAGTTACAGGCACTCTTGGTGTGCTGGTACAGGACTGCGATGTGGAATATTCAAATTCTATTCTTGAGATACTGGTCGTTGCTCCAAACTCTCTCCATATATCCCTCGGATCAGTAGTAGTCAGCGGGAACTGCATACCCAGACGTTGCAGTTGAACAGGGAATCCGGCAATGGTGGTATTATAATCACCCGGCGCATAAGAGTTAACCGTTCCGCGATAACCGAGGAGGCCGATCACTTCACCTGCTGCAACTGGTATATTACAAGGGATGCTTGCTGAACCAGTATTATTCCTGGTAAAGAATAAGGTGGTAAACGCATTGGTAGTAGCAGAGAATACGGGTGGCGGTACATTACCATTGAATTTCAACACGGCAATACTTTGTCCGGCAGAAGAAGCAGTCGTAGGTACACTCAGCGATGTGATCACAAAATCTGTCGGAGCCGTAAACCAATAACCTCTTACATTACCTGGGAAAGTATTGCTTTGTGCAGGCATAGCCAGGGTTGTTGAACCAGCTGCCGGTGGAGCCAGTGCTTCTACATAATAAGTAGTGGTGGCTGAAATATTCGGTGAATAGGTATTACCTGAGTTAACTACAATGCCGTTCGTTAATGCATTATACCAGTTGATATTACCAGTTCCTGCTGCTACTAAGTTCACCACACCACCTGGCGCACAAACAGAATCTTCTGTTACGCTGGTAATAGATGCTAATGATGATACACTGATAGTAAAGGTGACAGGCGTTCCTGTACAAGCACCATTTACTGGTGTTACCGTAATCGTACCAGAGATTGGGGCGGCAGTGCCATTAGTTGCGGTAAAGGAAGGTATGTCTCCTGTGCCACTTGCACCCAATCCAATTGCGGTATTTGTATTGGTCCAGTTGTAGGTAGTACCTGGAACTGATCCTGTTAATGTAATAGGTCCTGCTGCTGCTCCTTCACAATAGAATTGGTTAGCTACAGGATTTACATTTGGTGTAGTACCTGACAAAATATTCACTGAGGTATCACCAACGCATCCCCAATTGCCAAAGCCGGATGTAACACTATAATTAGTAGTACCTGCAGGAGGATTGACAACAATGGTCTGGGTGGTTGCGCCACCAGGTGTCCATGTATAGTTATTCGCCGGAGGCGCAGTAAGCGTTACCGGTGAACCAGAACAATATGGACCTGCCGGGCTTACAGTAATGCCGGCTCTTGGAACATGTACTGAAACACGGTAGCCGCTGCAGCCTGTACTGGTATTCACTTCATGTACTACTACAGTTATGGTTGCATTGGCCGGAATCGTTGCTTCGTAGAAACCTGTTGTAAGGAACGACGAGCCTGGATCAGCTAAGTAGTTAGTACAAAGACTGGTCGGGTTATAAGCACCCAGGTATGTGGTGCAGAAAATATTAGTACCGCAGAATGAGGTGATACCTATAGTTGCACATACAGGAGTATTATACGGATTGGTAACGGTGTAAGCATCATACAATCGGCTGCCTGTCGTAGTAAAGGTACCGGGACAAGCTTTCGGTGCAGCACAGGTTGATATAACAGCAAATCTGTTCAACCGGCCAGTTTGAACCGCATCGCCAACAGCAAGACTACCATTGAATATATTATCTGCGATATGTACCGAGGTCATTGCGGTATCAGTACAACCATATGTGTTGGTTACAGTAAGCAGGTAGTTACCTCCTACTTCGATTGGTTGGGTTTGTGCAGTGCCTATCGCCGTAAACGGATTTGTGAACAGGCTTCTGCCCCATGCATAAGTAAGACCAGTGCCTGTAGAAGTGGCACCCGACAACACCACATCAGAGTTTTGGCAATTAGGAACTGCGCCAACCGTTCCTGGACCTGTGATCTGGGCAACCGGTAAAGGATTAACGGTTACAGTCGCAGTGATCGGTGTACCCGGACAACCATTGGCTGTAGGGGTAATAGTAAAGGTTACCGTTATAGGTGAAGCGGTATTATTTGTAAAGAAGCCGGAGATATTACCACTGCCGTTGGCAGGAATATTGCCACCAACGGTACCAACATTATCCCGCACCCAGTCGAAGCTTGTTCCGCCTACAGCGCCGCCCATTACGATCGTGGAGATGTTCTGACCAGAACAACGGCTTTGTGATGATGGTGTAGCCGTAGCATCCGGGATCGGGTTCACCACTACTGTGGCAGTAATAGGTGTACCAGGACAGCCATTGGCTGTTGGTGTAATAGTAAATGTAACAGTTATAGGCGCATTGGTGGTATTGGTCAGCGAGCCACTGATATCACCACTGCCGCTGGCTGCAATACCGGTTACGGTACCAGTGTTATCCCTTGTCCAGTCGAATTGCGTGCCGGACACAGCACCTGATAATACGATAGTAGTGATCGCAGAACCAGTACATATACTTTGCGAAGACGGTGTAGCCACTGCATCCGGAGCAGGATTCACTAATACTGTTGCTGTAGTGGTGGTACCGTTACAACCATAAATAACCGGAGTAATAGTAAAGGTTACTGTTACAGGTGCACTGGTTGTATTGGTTAATGTACCGCTGATATCACCAGCACCTGATGCTGCGATACCTGTTACGGATACGTTATTATCTCTTGTCCAGTTATAAGTTGTTCCTGCCAGGCCACCTGATAATACAATGTTGGTGATAGCAGAACCTGAACATATTGTTTGTGAAGAAGGTGTTGCTGTAGCTGAATTCGCAGGACAACTAATTATAAGATTATAAGTTGCTCCGTTACCTGAACAGCCGCTTGCATCAGTGGCCGTAACTACGATGGGGAAGGTGCCACCCTGTGTGGGTGTGCCACTCAGTACACCGCCTGTTGATAAGGTAAGGCCGGTTGGCAATGTGCTTGCTGTTGTAAAGCTATAAGGAGCTGTGCCGCCGGTAGCAGTAAATGTTTCGCTAAATGCTGTTCCTGCAGCCCCTGTGGCGTTAACAGGGTTTGTAACTGTGATTGTTGGACACAGTATTGATAAATAATTACACCCTGTAGGTAATGTGAAGCCCGGAGGTGCACCATTGGTACTAAACCAGTTGGCCTGGTTGTTTAATGCGGCACGCAGACCTGTTAATGGTCCGAGTACACCTGGTCCTGAACAATTGCCATACCTGGAGTTTTCAAATTCTGAAGCGGCAACACCTTGTGTACCGATCCATATAGCATTTACGCCGGTAGTTAAGCCGGTTGGTAATGCACTGGCAGTAGTACCAGTAGCGGTTCCATCCCATGCGGCAGCTGTTGTGTTCACTGCATCACCACCGGCAATGGTAAATACATTCATGTGAATGGCACTGATAAAGGTTGGCGAAGCCGCCGTACCACGATAAGCCAATATCTGGTCGCCGGAAGTGGATAAACTCAGTTGTGTACCTGTTACTGTACCTGCTGCACCGCCACCAGACCTGGTAGCTGTGAGACCGGAGATGGTAATTTCAGTACCTGCAAATAAACCGCCGGCAGGAGCTGTCCAGGTAACGGTTTGTTCACCAACTGCGAACACATTGGTGCTTAACCAGCCATTATCCGTAAAGTTGATAGTGGTGCCTGCACCAATATTTTTTAATAAAACGAATGAGAAATCATCACCAGCAGTAACAGATGTGTAACCGCTAAATGCGATATCACCTGCATTTAAAGTAGTAGCTGCAACAGGTAATGGTGTAACTCTCCACAAAGCCAGTACTGTGTAAACACCTTGGCATCCTGCAGAACAGTTAGCCCTGCGGCCCTCAATAAATACATACCCAGATCCGGCAGCCAAACCTGTGGTGCTGATATTAGAGCCAGGTGTATAAGGCAAATACGTTGCACCGCCATCTGTTGTATAACGGAAATCATCTGCGCAACCTGTGCCCCCGCTGCCGGCGTTGAAAGTGGCGCTAACGGGTGTACCATCTGCCACTACGTTGGCTGAAGGTGTTTTAGCAAGCAATGTCGGTGCCACTGGTACTGCACTTACAGTGAGAGTGGCCGCATTGGAAGTAGAAGAACCGCTGCCATTGCTGGCTATACAACGATATTGGTAACCATTCAGACTGAGTGGTGCTGCAGTAATAGTAAGTGTTGCAGTAGTAGCGCCGGAATAAGGTGCTCCATTGGAAATATTGGCAAACCCGCCGCCATTATCCACTTGCCATTGATACGATAATGCACCGCCGGCTGTAATAGTGAAAGTGGTATTGGCCAATTCACAAATAGAAGCGTTTGCCGGTTGACCGGTAATATTTGGTGGTGTACCCAAACCAAGATAAACACAACCCGTTGGTAATGTAAAGCCGGGTGCACCATTAGTGCTGAACCAGTTGGCCTGGTTATTCAATGCGGCTCTTAATGTATTAATCGGACCTAAAGTACCCGGTCCTGCACAAGTACCATAACGGGAATTTTCAAATTCTGAAGCTGCTACACCCTGTGTACCGATCCAGATACAATTTGTACCAGTAGTAAGACCGGTTGGCAATGCACTGGCAGTGTTACCAGTAGCAGTTCCATCCCAGGCAGCAGCAGTGGTGTTCACTGCATCACCACCGGCAATGGTAAATACGTTCATGTGTATGGCACTGATGAATGTCGGTGACGCTGCAGTGCCGCGGTAAGCCAGTATCTGGTCACCGCTGGTAGAAAGACTTAAAGCGGTACCTGTAACCGTACCAGCCGATCCGCCGGAAGCAAGTGTGGCTGTTAACCCGCTGATATGTATTTCTGTGCCGGCCCCATACGCAGCATTGCTGGTCCAGGTAACAGTTTGTTCGCCTGTGGCAAATACGTTGGTGCTCAGCCAGCCATTATCAGTAAAGTTGACAACCGTACCCGGGCCTATGTTTCTTAATAAAACAAAAGAGAATTCATCGGTAGCAAGATTGGAGATATATCCGGAGAAAGCAATATCGCCGGCATTCAACGTAGTTGCACCGGCTGGTAATGGAGTAACGATCCATGTGGCCAGTGCCACATAGCTACCGGAACAACTGGCGCATCCTGCCCTTCTGCCTTCAATAGTCACAACACCTGTACCGGCTGCAAGACCAGTAGTGCTGATATTAGAGCCCGGTGTATAGGGTAAATAAGTAGCGCCTCCGTTGGTTGTATAACGGAAATCGTCTGTACAACCTGATCCGCCGCTGCCCGCATTGAAGGTGGCACTAACGGGAGTACCGTCGGCTACGGTAGCAGTATTGGGCGTTTTAGCTAATAAGGTTGGGTTAACCGGTAATGCAGTTACTGTAAGCGTTGCACTGGTAGAATTTGTTGAACCGCTTCCATTAGTTGCTACACAACGATACAAGTAACCATTGAATGAAGCCGGAGCTGCTGTAATATTTAATGTAGCCGTAGTAGCGCCTGAATAAGTGGCGTTGTCAATTATGTTGGCAAATCCGCCGCCATTGTCCACCTGCCATTGATAGCTGCTTGCACCGGTAGCGGTAATGGAGAAACTGGTATTGGCACCTTCGCAAATGCTGCTATTGGAAGGATTGGTATTGATAGTAGGTGCAGAAAGTACATTGAGGTAATTACAACCGGTAGGTAATGTAAAGGCTGGTGCCCCATCACTTTTTGTCCAATTTGCAGGATTATTAAGTGCTGCCCTTGCTAAAGCAACAGTACTTACGTCGGGACCACAGGCAAAAAAGGCATTATCCCATTCTGTTGTAAATGGGCTGACCGCATTTACGGTACCAATCCAGATAGCATTGGTGCCGGTGGTAAGACCAGCAGGTAATCCGCTGCTGGTACCATTTAAAGATGGGCCTGCAATAACACCATCCCAGGCTCCGGTAGTAGTGGTGGTGGGATCGCCTCCGACAGTGTTGTAAGCATTCTTATGAATACCAGAGATAAAAATGGGTGATGCGAAAGTACCCTGGTATGCAAAAAGTTGGTCTCCTGATGTACTAAATGCCATATT
>JBGAQD010000055.1:0-7097 GCA_044220915.1 Chitinophagaceae bacterium | reverse complement strand
AAATATAGGCACAACAGGCGGTGACGAAGTTGTGCAATTGTATATCCGGGACATGCTTTCGTCTGTGGCAAGACCGGTAATGGAGTTAAAAGGATTTCAACGGGTCTATTTAAAAGCCGGGGAGACGAAAGACTGTTCATTTGTTATTACACCGGAAATGCTTTCTATGCTGGATATAAATATGAAAGAAGTGGTGGAGCTGGGAGAGTTTAGGATTATGATTGGGGGGTCATCAGGAGACTTGCAATTGAAAGAGATCTTGACAGTTAATGAATAGTTGAAATATTTAAATCAACGAATATTTCACCGCAATCTCCGCCCCAACCTTCGCATTATGTTTTATCAAAACAATATTTGCTTCCGGGCTTTCGCCTTATACTTCCCCCTACTCTTCCTGATCGTACAAGCCACCACTTTGTACTCCGGGCACATGGCTTCGCTGTCGCTGATACTTGATGTGATATTATTTAACATGATATCAGGGAAATGGAAAGTGCTGCTGAGTATGCCGGGTTTTACTTCGTCCGTAATTTTTGCTTTGATATCCACCTTGCCTCTTGCCGATTCCACGCAAACCATATCGCCGTCTTCAATATGATGTTTGCGGGCATCTTCTTCGCAGATCAGTAATACATCATCAGTCAGTATATCCACATTCCGGGTACGCCTTGTCATAGCGCCGCAGTTATAGTGCTCCAGCTCCCGGTTGGTGGTGATGATGTAGGGATATTCCTTACCGTGTTGTATTATCTCTTCGCTTTCTTTAAATTCTTTAAACCAGAATTTTCCTTTTCCCCGTGTAAAACTTTCCGTATGTAAAATCTCTGTATCGCTTCCGTCTTTTTTCACCGGCCATTGTTTTCCGTTATCACCGAGCTCATTCCATTTTACGCCGGCAAAGAAAGGAACGATCTGTGCAATTTCTTCCAGCATGGTATCCGGATCATAATCCGCCTGCTTATATCCCATCCGGTTCATGATATCAACAATGATCTGCCCGTCGCATTTTGTTCCTTCGATTGGCTCCACCACCTTATTCACTTTTTGTATTCTTCTTTCACCATTGGTAAATGTTCCGCTTTTCTCCAGGAAAGAGGCGCCGGGAAGAATAACAGTAGCAAGCTTCGCCGTTTCAGTCATGAATAATTCCTGTACCACGAACAGCTCAAGACTATTTAAAGCCTTTAGTACATGATGTGTGTTGGGATCGGTCTGCGCCATGTCTTCACCAATGACCCAGATGGCTTTGAGTTTTCCATTCAGCGCCGCATCATACATCTGCGGAATCTTTAAGCCAGCGTAATTGGGAAGCTTAGCACCGTAAAACTCTTCATACATTTTGTGTATCTCAGGATTAGTTACATCTAAATAACCGGCACCCTGGTAAGGCTGGCAACCCATATCGGCAGCACCTTGTACATTGTTCTGGCCCCTCAGGGGATTCACACCAACACCTCTTCTGCCGATATTCCCTGTTATCATTGCTAAATCGGCAATCAGCATCACCGTGTAAGTGCCATAAGAGTGTTCGGTAACACCCAACCCATGAAATGACATAGCATTGGGTGCAGATGCATAGGCTATCGCCGCTTCACGAACTAAGCTTCTGTCAACACCGGTTACTTTTTCCAGTTCATCAATATTCAACCCGAGTATTCCTTGTTTGAATTCTTCATATCCTTCGGTTCTGGCGTCAATGAAATTTTTATCTTCTAAATTTTCTTTTACAATATAATACAGCATCATGTTCAGCAGCGCTACATTGGTACCAGGCCGGAGTTGCAGATGATAATTAGCATACTTTACCAGTTCTGTTTTTCTGGGATCAATAACGATCAGCGTTTTTCCTTTTATCGCCTGTTGCTTCATCTTGGCGCCCGTTACAGGGTGTGCATCGGTTGGGTTGGCGCCAATCACCATCATGCAATCAGTGTGTTCCATATCAACGATGGAATTGGTGGCGGCTCCTGTACCGAACGTTCTTTGCATACCAATAGCGGTTGGTGAATGACAAACCCTTGCACAACTGTCAATATTATTGGTGCCAATCACCGCACGGATGAACTTCTGCATGATATAGTTCTCTTCGTTAGTACATCTTGCGGACGAAATACCGGCAATTGCATCGGGACCATGATTGTTTTTTATCTCCGTGAGTTTATTGGCGATATGATCATATGCTTCATCCCATGTAGCTTCCACAAATTCCCCATTCTTTTTTATCAGCGGGGTTTTTAGCCGGTCAGGATGGTTATAAAAAGAGAAAGCATATCGGCCTTTCAGGCATGTGTGACCCGCATTGGCTTCTGCATCATAAGGCGCCTGGATGGATTTAATCGTTCCTGTATTTACAGCCACATCCAGGTTACAACCAACACCGCAGTAAGTACAGACGGTTCTTACTTTTTTGTCAAACACAACAGACTTCGATTCAAAAACATCACTGATGGCGGAAGTGGGACAGGCCTGTGCACAGGCGCCGCAGCTTACACAATCACTCTCATTAAAACTTACATCAGAGCCTTTGATGATATGGCTGTCAAACCCACGGCCGGCCATACTCAGCACAAATTGCCCCTGCATTTCATCGCAGGCCCGCACACAACGAAAGCAGTTGATGCATTTGGATAAATCCGAGGTCATGTACGGATGACTCAAATCTTTTTTACTGTCCAAATGATTTTTTCCGGCAGGATAACGAACATCACGGACACCCACTCTTGCAGCAACGGTTTGCAGTTCGCAATTATTATTTACTTCGCAGGTCAAACAATCTAGTGGATGATCGGTCAACACCAGTTCAACAATGTTCTTACGAAGTTTTTGTATTCTTTCAGAATCGGGATAGATATAGGAACCCGCCATCACCGGAGTATGACAGGATGCCTGTGCTTTTGAAGGACCATTTTTAACCAATGCCACATCAACGCTACAGACACGGCAGGAACCAAATGGTTCAAGATTTGGCGCATCGCACAATGTAGGCACTGCATCTTTTCCAAAATATCTCCTGATAAATGAAATGATCGTTTCTCCTTCTTTTATTTCAAAAGGCTCGTTGTTGATATAGGCCACATCCGGTTTGGTATTACCGTTGCCGGAGCCATATGAAACGGTTGTACCCTTCCCGTTCTGTTTGTATTTATCTTCTTTTTTGTAAACGATACCCATGATCAGGATCTTTTAAAATAAACCGACAACTCTTTATCAAAATACTGCAGCGCATTTTTTACCGGCAATGGCAATCCACCGCCTAATGCACACAACGAACCGATCTCCAATGTTTCTACCAGGTCATCAAACAATGCCCGGTCAATTTTATAATCACCTTCCTGTGCCTTCCTCAGCATTTCTGCTCCTCTTGTTGAACCAAGGCGGCAGGGAAAGCATTTGCCACAGCTTTCATACGCAGTGAATGCAAACAAATGTTCCAGGTATTTTACAACCGGGAAGCTTTCCGGAATACAAACCACCGAAGCATGTCCCAGCAAAAAACCATTTTTATTGAATGATTCAAAATCAACCGTAAGGTCATTGATTTTTTGAACGGGCACCAATCCGCCCAGCGGTCCGCCGATGTGCATGGCTTTTACCCGAGATTTAAATCCACCACCCAAATCATTCACTGCAACGGATAACGGAGTTCCCATATCCACTTCATAAATACCGGGCTTGTTGAAATAACCATCCAGCGATAGCAATTTTGTTCCGGTTGATTTGCCAATGCCGATAGAAGCAAATTTGCTTCCGCCGTTTTGGATGATCCACGGAATACAGGCCAGGGTTTCTACATTATTTACCACAGTTGGCTTATTAAATAAGCCCTGCTGCACAGGATAAGGCGGACGAACCCTCACTTCCGGTCTTTGTCCTTCAATAGACGAAAGCAAAGCGGTTTCCTCACCACAGATATAAGCACCTTGTGCGCCGATAACTTTGAAGTTGTAATTGAAACCGGAGCTGAGAATATTTTCTCCTAATAATTTTTGTTTATATAAATCATCAATCGCTTTTTGTGTAATACTGATTGCTTCCGGGTATTCTCCCCTTATATACACTACGCCTGTTTCCGCTCCTGCGATGTAACCGGCGACCATCATTCCTAATAAAACACTATGAGGCTGCTGTTCCAGCAAATAGCGGTCGCTGTAAGCACCGGGGTCGCCTTCGTCGGCATTGCAGACAATGAATTTTTGTTTGCTGTTTTCCTTTTTACATCCTTCCAGTTTGATAGCAATGGGGAACCCGGCGCCGCCTCTTCCTCTCAGTCCGGATGCTTTTAATTCATTCAATAATTCATCAGCCGGAGTATTCAATATTCTTTCAAGAGTGGAATAATATTCTTTGATGCCGGGGAAAGGAGCAGTTAAAACTGCTGTTCCGTATGAAACAACATTGTATTTATCAAAAACTGTTTGGGTTTCTTTTTTCAGCGAAGCAATGCTATTAATAGCGTTGCCGGAATAATTGTGTCCATTAATGTGAAAGGAATTGTTTTCATGACAGCGGCCAAGACAGCACATTTCACCTATTTCACTTTCACTATAGTGCTGTAGTAGTATTTCTTTTAACGCTGGTTGTGTGCCTGCGGTTATACAGGCAGAGCCATTGCAGAGATAAACTTTCTTGCCCTGGTTTTCCGATTTCAGAAAATCATAGAAACTGGCAGTGCCATATACATTAGCCTTACCGAAAATAAAATTATCAGCCAACTCCTCCATTCTTTCAACAGATGGAAAGCCTGTTTGCCGGGCAGCAATGCCGAGTTCCTCAAACAAGGTTTGATTCACTCCTTTTCTGCCGGCAAGTTCACTCAGGTTTTTTGACATAGCAACCGTTAATTGGATCAGCAAACTTTATTCGGGTTGGGATAATTGTCGCTCTGGTCTTCAAATGTATGGTCAAGACAAACAAAATCTTTTTCAATCAGCAGGAACAACTCCTTCCCGTTTTCCATTGCTTCTTTATGACTAAAGCCAATAATATCAGTGGTTGTCCACTCTTCAGCAATTTTTTCCGGAATAAAAATACAAATACTGTTTCCTTTAAATGAGGTTTCCATATCGGCAATACCAGCTTTTCTTTCAATCCGGTAGTGCAAAGCCGGACCATTTGGAAATTCGGTTTTTTCTTCAACAAAACCCTGCTCTCCAAAATCCGCTACCTCTGTTTTGGTAAGCCGGTACCGGATAGTATTTCCCTTAATTCTGATCTTCATAAAAATTATTTATGTATCCGCTGTTCACCGGAATAAATATTAAATCGTCCGTCTCTCAAAAAACCAACCAATGTCATATCAAGATCTTTGGCCAGGCCCACCGCCAGGCTGGATGGAGCTCCCACTGCACAGACAATCTTTATTCCCGCCATCGCTGCTTTTTGTATCAGCTCAAAGCTGGCACGGCCACTTAATAATAGCAGGTGTTCATGCAGGGGTACATGGCCTGCTACCAGGGAAGCACCAATTAATTTGTCTAAAGCATTGTGTCGTCCTACATCTTCACGGCTTAGCAGCAGGTGCCCGTTCAGGTCAAACAGGGCTGAAGCATGAAGACCGCCTGTATGTTCGAAGACGTCCTGTTGCTTCCGCAATGAATCAGGCAATTGAATGAGAACAAATGCCGGGATCCTGATCGTATCATTAACACGATCCCTGCTGAAACTGTTTTTTACGGCATCAATGGATGATTTACCGCAGACGCCGCAACTGGAAGAGGTATAGAAATGCCGCTCAATTTTTTTGGGGTCAAATAAAATGCCGGGCTTTAACCCGGTTGTCACACTATTATTACTATCTCCGGCTGTCGAAACACAACTTAAAATATCCTCACTGCTTTTTATGATTCCTTCTGTAAAAAGAAAACCTGTTGCCAGTTCTTCATCATGCCCGGGTGTACACATGGTCACTGATATATTTTTCAGTTGACGGTTATCTTCAGGACCGAATAAAATTTTTATTTCAAGAGGCTGCTCAACCGCCAGCATATCTTCAGCCAGGGTGGATGCAAAAGAGTTTTTATCGCTTCCGGGAGAAGTAATCTTCAGAATCTGAACCGCTGCAATAGAGGAAGACCGCATTACCAAATTTACTTAATGTCAGTCCCAATCAGAAATAAAAAAGGGTGGAACAATACGCTGAAAGTACCCGGTATTGAGGATATTCAGGGGTCGTATTTCTTTAACTCATCAATGGAGTTAATATTAGTAAACTCATTTCCTTTAAACCACTCTTCTTTATCAAAAATGGTTACTCTTGTTTTCAATCCTTTCAGGGCATCAGTGATTTTTAACTGGTTCTTCTTCAACAAGGTCTTAAAGTGAGGGATGCAGCTTCTGTCATAAACGGAACAAAGCGGTTCTGCTTTTCCAAGGTGTTCGGTAAGTAATACATCTTCATCACCACTATTAATAACCAGGCCGGCCAAAACATTCACTGATAGAAAAGGCATATCACAGCCAACTACCAGGTTTTTTTGTGCACCAGAATGAATAAGTCCGGTAAATATGCCCCCCAGCGGCCCCTTGTTTTCCATTTCGTCTTCAAAGCAGGGATAGCCAAACTGTTTGTAAACAGGATTGGCGGTTACGATAATAATATTTTGGGTTATTTTTTTCAGGGCGTCAATAGCATGCTCAATGATCATCTTCCCGCCAAAGGACACCAATCCCTTTTCTGTTTTCATGCGGGTGCTTTTTCCCCCGGCGAGAATGATAGCGGTTATTTCTTTTGATTCGGGCATTAAAAATATTTATTCAGAATAAGCCAGTGCTGCGTATGCTAATGCAATCTCCGCCCCCACTTTCGCATTATGTTTTATCAACGCAATATTGGCTTCGAGGCTTTCGCCTTTTGTGTGTTCGGCTATGTATTGTAATATAAAAGGAGTTACTTTTTTGCCGGTAATATTTTTTTCTTTCGCTGCGTTCAACGCCTGCACAATATGTATTTCCATTTCATCGGCTGTAATTTCCTGTTCGGCAGGCACCGGGTTGGCAATTAAAACAGAGCCGGTCAATCCTAATTTCCATTTGGTATTTAGCAACGCTGCAATCTCCGAAGCGGAGTCCAATCGTAAGGGAGAAGTAAATCCGCTGCT
>JBGAQD010000054.1:0-7555 GCA_044220915.1 Chitinophagaceae bacterium | reverse complement strand
TAATCGGTAATAAATAATTTGCTCACTATCGTTTTATCAGCAATAATAGATGCTGATTCATCAATTTTATTTTGAAGGGCATGAACATAATCGTTGGTTCCATAATACACTTTATTTATTATTTCAAGTTCGCTTAACCGGTCGGCCACAACAGCGTTCCTGATAAGACGGTATCCATAGCTACGCAACTGGGATAAAGTACGTTCAGTTGGCACATAGTTATAGTTCCATTCGGTTGCAGTTAAAAAAGCCTGGTAGGTTTCCCTGTCTTTTTCATGTCCCTGCTCACGGAGAAGCCTGATGGCCGAATCAAGCAGCATAAGGTGATTGGGAATAAACCTGTTTATACATAAGCTCAGATAAACAGTATCTTTCTTTAAATCCTCCACCATTTCTTTTATCAGTTTTTTCTCTCTTTTATGCTCAATAAAATGTTCCCGTTCGTTTTCTGCAAGAAAACCTGCGAATACTGCAAGAAACAGCATAAGAAATTCCCAGAAGTAGTGTGTCCAATTTTTTCGTGGGGTGTGTGAGTGGTGGTGTACTTCCATGCTAACTGTTATTTATTTTTCATTGGCAGCGAAAACCCTCAGAAAGTTCCCGCCTAAAATTTTCCTGATATCTTTCTTGCTATACCCTCTTTTTAATAACCCTTCCGTGATCTTTGGAAAGTCCTCCACACCATCTAACCCGGAGGGCAACGAGTTGACGCCATCAAAATCACTGCCAAGGCCGACATAATCAACCCCCACCAGTTTTACAATATAATCAAGATGATCCAGCAATAAACTCATTGGAGGACGAAGCCCTTTCACTTCATCGGGGTATTTGTTGAATAAATATACTTCCATAAAATAGGGTTCGGGATTTACTTTGAGCATCGAGTCCATTTCGGCTTTATGCTTTGCGGTGAAAGCATCACTTCTGGCTTCAAATGCCGGATCAAGAAAACCACTGTAAAAATTAAGATGAATAACGCCGCCGTTCTTTGCCACTGCCTTTATCTGTTCATCTTTTAAATTTCTTCTGTGCTGGCAGAGGTTGTACACACAGCTGTGAGAAACCAGTACCGGTTTTGTGGTGGTGTTGATAGCATCCCAGAATGTTTGTTCGCCAACATGAGAAAGATCGACCAGCATCCCCAACTCATTCATTCGTTTAACGATCTGCTTACCAAGACTGGTAAGTCCTTTATGTTTCAATGAGTCGGCCCTGGTTGTTTCATCCAGTGCGGAAGTGGCCCAGTCGGTAGAATTATTCCAGGTGATGGTTATATACCGGACACCCCGTTTATACAACGCATCTAATTTGCTGAGATCATTTTCAATCATGTGGCCGCCTTCCACGCCAAATAATACAGCCAGTTTTTTTTGCTTTGATGCTGTAACAATATCTGCGGCAGTAAAAGCCTGCATCATGGCACCGGGGTTTCTGTTGGTCCATGCCAATACGGTGTCAATTTCCCGGTTAGCCCAGGCATAAGGGTTCTTCATATTGCCATCGCACCAGATGGAAAAAAATTGTGCATCCACACCACCTTCTTTCATCCGCTGCAGGTCGGAGTGTGTTTTGTGTTTTAATGGCTGGTCAAAGCTTACACCGGCATCAATAGCTGTAGTGGGAATATCATTATGGGTATCAATAAGGATTGATGATTTAAAGTGAATCTTCTTTGCCTGTTGTGTAAAACCAGCTGCTGATACCAGCAGGGCTGGCAGAAGAAAAAGTGAAACAGTTATTCTCATAAATTATTTTGTTTTTACAAATTCATAAGGGGTGAACTCAACAAAGTCCGCCACCCGTACGGTTACAGATTTGATTTGCCCTTTTGTGATAGTGAAATTCCATTCCTTTATTCCATATAGCGGATCGTTGAAAGTAGCGAGAAAACGACCGGGACCCAGTAATTCCAGTTCGGCATAGCGGCCCTTGTGATGCTCAAACCGGGCTACTAATTTGTCTTGCTCTTTAGCAATCGTCATTAGTCCGTACACATCATGCCTGTAAGTGCCGGTATAGGCGGTTGGGGGAAAAGAGTCGACAGCTGTTGCAATCGTATCTTTCATTTTGCGCAGCCACTCTGCTGTTTCTTTTTGCTGATTATCAGCATAACCAAGAAAAACTTTACTGTAATTGCGGTAAGGTAGTCCGAGATAAGCATCTTCGATCTCATTTCGTAATGCTTCAAAGAAACTATTAGCATCAGTGTTGGTCAGCACAATGATGCCCAGTTTTTCTTCCGGAACCAGGCAAACACTGGTAACAAATCCATTTACACCACCTGTATGGGCTACAATTTTTCTGCCTGCATATTCTTCAATGAACCAGCCAAGGCCATATAAATTAAAATGAGCCTTGTTGAACATATGCCCGCCATTACCCATAATGGAATGAGGCAGTCTTGTTTGTGCAATGGCTGATGCAGGAATAATTTCTTTGCCGTCAAACTTTCCGTTGTTGAGTTGGGCTATCACCCATTTACTCATATCATTTACAGAGGAAGAAATGCTACCCGCAGGCGCCATCGCATCAATTTTTCCGTAAGGGGTTTTCTTCAGTTCGCCCATCACCACGGTATGTGCAGTTGCTTTATTTGTTGCTAATGGAATATCTTTTGCAAGGGCAAGGGTATTATTCATTCCCAGTGGTATAAAGATCTTTTCTTTCAGGAATTCCTCCCAGGTCTTTCCCGTAACTTTTGGAATGATCTCGCCGGCAGTCATGAAGGCAGAATTGGTGTAGCCCCATTTGCTGCGAAAGCTGTACATGGGTTTAAGCTTTGCCATCTTCTCTCTCATTTGTGCAGTTGATAAATCAGAATCAAAAAACATGAAATCTCCCTGGAAAGTTTCAAAGCCGAGGCGGTGACAAAGCAAATCCCTGATATTGGCTTCTTTTGCCACCCAAGGGTCGTATAATTTAAAATCGGGTAGCCATTTCTGCACTTTATCATCCAATGATATTTTTTTGTCGGCCTCCAGCATGGCCAGAGCTGTTGCAGTAAATGCTTTACTGTTACTGCCGATCATAAACAAAGTATTCTCATCCACCTTGTCATTTGTTCCCACTTCTTTTACACCATAGCCTTTCATCAGCACTACTTTTCCATTCTTTACAATGCAAACAGACACACCGGGAATTTTCCATTCGGTTAAAGCCCGGTTTACATAAGTGTCCAGACTGTCTTTTACGAAAGGCGGAAGTGAGTCGGTTTGAGAAAAGCTGCAATGGGTAAATAACAAGGCAAGCAGTAATAAGGGGAGGCGCATCATAACTGTAAGTGTTGGTTAAAAAAGAGTAGGGTAAATTACTTTTCTTTTGGCACTTACTCAAGAGAAAAACCTGCGGAGATTATTCCTGCTCTTCTTGTTTTAGCAGGGCTTCAGGCAGCAATCCTTTTTTGAACCTGAAGAAAGCTGTTTTGATATAATACTGGAACTCATAGTCGCCGGCCATTTTGGTAAAAGTGTAAGAAGGGCGGTATAGTTGCATGAAGCTATCGAGTTCGGGGCTCTCCAGCAAGGTGAGACGACGAACCAATGCTTTATTAAAACGATAGTCAATGTATTTGTCTTCTTCCTCCATTAATAATCTCTGCTGGAAGGATGCCATGCTCCTGTTTCGCCGGAAGCGGAACATGTTAATGATTTCATCCAGGTCAAACCCGACACCCGAACTGGTGACAGAAGGCTTAAGTTTTGGTTTCTGATAATTGAACACCTTTGCATAATCGATCCGGTTCTGGATAGAATCCTGCCTGTAGTTTCTCGGCCTGATCTTTACCTCTCTTAAAACAGGCACATTTACATGCAGCGAAATATCAAAACTCATTGTATTGACAATCTTCAGTACCGGGAATTTGACTGTGGGTTTATTCAGGTAACTGAACCAGATAGAATCTTTCTCCGTTACTTCAATTTCATAGAAACCATCTGCATTCGTCACCGTTCCTTTACCGGAAGTACTCAGCACACTAACAGCTTCCAGTGGATAATTGCGGGAACTGTCATACACCATACCTTTTATTATATAGGTTTGACCGGCCGCTGAAAAATCAGTTGCTAAGAGGATGGTAACAATAAAAGCTATTATGTAAATGAAACGCCGGCGCAATTTTTTTTAATTGTCAGCAAGTAACGAAAGAAAATGCAAAAGGTTCTTTAAAGTGGCTCAATACCGGAAATGACCCGTTCAATCACTTTTGGATAATGCTCATGTTCCAGCACGGCAATACGTTCTGCAAGCGAAGAAGGTGTATCGTTGATTTGAACAGGACAGGTAGCCTGGAAAATGATCTTGCCATGGTCATACACTTCATCCACATAATGAATAGTAATGCCGCTTTCAGCTTCCTTATTATTAATAACAGCCTGGTGAACGAACCGGCCATACATCCCTTTGCCGCCATATTTTGGTAACAGGGCAGGATGAATATTGATTATGCTGCCCGGAAATGCCTTGATCAGTGCAGCTGGGATCTTCCAGAGAAAACCAGCCAGTACAATAAAGTCAATTCCTTTTTCCTTTAACTCCTTTACATATGTATCGCTTTGAAAGAATGTTTCTTTTTCGATGATAAGGGCAGGTATATTTTCTTTCTCAGCGATCTTTAAAACACCGGCTTCCGGCTTGTTGCAAACGATCAGGGCAACCCGGATAGCAGTATGATGACGAAAGTACCGGATAATCTTATCAGCATTACTGCCGGTCCCGGAAGCAAAAACAGCGATTTTTTTCACCCGGCAAATATAAAGTCAATAATCAGGCGTCATTTTTTTTAGTAAACCCCATTTTGTCCCCGATCTTCCTAATATAACGGCTGAAAAAAGGAAACTGACCAAAAGGGATACTGACAATCAGCACTGCCAGTGGCCAGATAATGGTAATAAGAAGGATATAAATGACCGCCCACAGCCAGTCCTGCTGAATGGAAAGGGCATTCATTATCTTTTTACCAACAAAGCCTGTGGCACTGCCGCCAATAGCAAAAGTGAAGAGTATTAATGCCAGCTGCGGACCGCTTACTTTCCATTTTTTTTGAAGCCCTTCAAACATGATGCGGCAAAAGTGCAGAAAAAAGATTCAACTCTTCGTTGAAATTTGATATCTGTTGAAGTTTGACACAAGGTTGACCAATTTGTGACAAACAGTTTTATCAGGGGGCTTAAAAATGCCATAAATCCTCTGAAATGCAGGCTGGTAGCGGATCAAAAAAAAGTTAAACCCATTGTCTTTTTGTTAAGTTCCTGACTTATTTTTGCGGCTAATTATCAGTTTTTATCCACATTTTTCAGCATTAATTGTGTCTATGATTCCTTGTAAACCATTGGCCGGAAAACTAACGCTGTTTGTACTTTCTCTTTTTGTTTTTTCAACATTTAATAATGTTTCAGCACAGGGTGCGGCAACAGGTGATGTGGCTGCGGGAAAGACCTTGTTTTTGAGCCGGTGTGCAAGCTGCCATAATATATTTAAGGAAGGGGCTTACCCCTCTTTGGAGAATATTGAGCAAAGGCATAAGTGGTCAGATCATAATGAGCTGTTGAAGTGGATTAATAACCCGGCCGGGTATATGGCAAATGACTCTTATACACAGGGGCTGAAAGCTAAGTTTGGTTCAATGATGACAGCTTTTGGAGACATAAAACTGAAAGATGTAGATGATATCGTTGCCTATATTAATGATGAAGTAGCAAAGAAGAACAGTGCCCCGGTCGTTGACCCCAATGCTGCTGATGGCGAAAAGAAAACCAATTCTAACGCCGTTATTTTTGGTGTTATCTCCCTTGTTCTTGGCATTATTGCCCTGATACTGATGCAGGTTAACAGTAACCTGAAAAAACTGAGTGATGATGCAGAAGGAATCCGTCGCCCAGACCCTGTTCCTTTTTATAAAAATAAAGTTTACATCGCCATGCTGGCCCTGTTATTTTTTGTGGTTGGCGGCTATTATGTAACCAAAGGCGCCATCGGATTGGGCCGTCAGAAAGACTATCAGCCGGTTCAGCCTATCTATTATTCACATAAAGTACATGCCGGCATTAACCAGATCAGCTGTTTGTATTGTCACGGTTCAGCATGGGACAGCAAGCATGCTGCTATTCCTGCTGTTAATATTTGTATGAACTGTCATAAGGCTATCAACACTTATGAAAAAGGTCCAAAACTGTATGATGAAAGCGGTAATGAGATAAACGGAACTGCGGAGATAGAGAAGCTTTATAAATATGCAGGGTTCGATCCTAAGAACCCGACTAAATGGGATCCTTCGAAAGCAAAACCAATCGAATGGGTGAAGATCCACAACCTGCCCGACCATGTTTACTTTAACCACTCACAACATATAAGAGCCGGTAAAGTACAATGCCAGACCTGCCATGGTGAAATAACTGCTATGGACGAAGTAAAACAAGTGTCTGAGCTTAGCATGGGTTGGTGTGTAAACTGTCACCGGGAAACCAAGGTTGATTTTAACTACACCGAAGGAAAAGGAAACAAATTTTACAGCATTTACGAGAAGTTTCATAATGACATAAAGAACAAAAAAATGGATAGTGTGACCGTAAAAGATATCGGTGGTTTGGAATGTCAGAAATGTCACTATTAATAATGAGCAAATTCGAAATTGTCGAATTGTCAAATTTTCAAATTCTACTATGAGCCAAAACAAGTACTGGCAAAGTTTCGGAGAGGTGAATGACCCGGAGAATCTTAAAAAATTGTCCCAGGATGAATTCCAGGAAGAACTGCCTTTTGAAGGGTTTGATGATAAGGGATTGATAGATGCCAAAGCTCCCCGCAGGGATTTTTTAAAGTATCTCGGCTTCAGCACTGCTGCCGCCACATTGGCGGCCAGTTGTAAGATACCGGTGAGAAAAGCTATTCCTTATGCCAACAAACCCGAAAACCTGGTTCCGGGTGTAGCGAAGTATTATGCTACTACTTATGTGCAAGATGGTGATGTGATACCTGTTGTGGCGAAAGTGAGAGATGGTCGTCCGATCAAGATCGAAGGCAATACATTATCGACCACTACTGGTGGTGGTACCTCGGCCCGTGCACAGGCTTCTGTACTCGACCTTTACGATATGTACAGGGCAAAATTCCCTATACATAAAACAAAAGATGGTAAAGTAAACGAGGTTCCTTCTTTTGAAGATTTTGATAAACTGGTGGGAGACGCCATGAAAGCAGCAGGCGGTTCTGTTGTATTGCTTACATCAACTATCACTTCTCCTTCTACAAAAGATATCATTGCTAAGTTTCCGAACTTAAAGCATGTTCAATACGATGCTGTTTCTTACAGCGGTATGCTGCTGGCTAACGAAGCCTGTGGTTTTGGAAGAAAGATCCCTTCTTATGATTTTGGCGCTGCTAAAGTGATCGTCAGTCTTGGTGCTGACTTTCTTGGTACCTGGCTCAGCCCGGTTGAATTTGCTAAAGGCTATTCAAAAGGAAGAAAGATAGATGAGAAGAACCCTTCGATGAACAAGCATTATCACTTCGAAGGGCATTTGAGTATGACGGGTTCAAATGCAGACGAAAGGTTCACACA
>JBGAQD010000053.1:0-10459 GCA_044220915.1 Chitinophagaceae bacterium | reverse complement strand
GGCCCGTTCGTCTAAGGGCTAGGACACCACCCTTTCACGGTGGTGATACGGGTTCGAATCCCGTACGGGCTACATAACATAATTTCAGTACCGCCCGGTACGACACAAAATCCCTGCAAATCAGATGTTTGCAGGGATTTTTATTTTCACTATACCCCGCTTGATTTCGTTTTTCCCCACGTTTTGGTTCACCCAGTTTTCACCAAAAAATGTTTTTTCACCAAATTTTCAATTTAAAATGAAAACAAGTATTTGCTTCTACCCGGCACATTCAAAAAAGGGTCTTAAATCTCAATAAACACCCATTTACATCAGAATATGTTTTTTGGGAAAGAAATCGGAAAGCAGATTAAATGCGATCTGAGTGAGGATCAACTTGCAATATGGGATCCGCTCACTATGCGATTGCGGGAGCAAAACTCACCGGTAATTCCGAATTTGCTCTTAATGATTTATGTCCCAACAAAATATGGTAATCATAAAAATTGACCTTTCTCATTTGATTCTGATAGTACACCATATTTTAAAATGGGTTCGATTCCTGTCGAGGCTACTACAACCCTGGTTATTTCAACCAGGGTTTTTTGGGACTTGTAGTGTAAGCTCCCCTTTTTTCAGGCTGTCCAAATCAATCCCTTTTAAAAGTATATAAATGGCCTTATCTAACCGATTGAATTCAATAAACCGCAGCTTAGCATTAAGGTTAATCACAAATTCACCAGGCTTTTTACTCCAAGTTGGGTGAGGTGTTGCCTTATTTCAGTCAAAGCAGTATTTAGGCACCTACGAACACAATATCACAAATTCCCGTTTTTCCAGGAATGAGAATGCAACTTTGAAACTCATATAAAGGAACTCTCAGATGCGGATATTTTTTTATGGTCCATTTTATTTATTGCGAGATACTTTTCAGCATCTAAAGCAGCCATACAACCACTTCCAGCTGCTGTTATGGCCTGCCGGTAAATTTTGTCCTGCACATCGCCGGCTGCGAAAACACCGGCAATATTTGTTCTGGATGACCCTGGGATTGTTTTTATGTATCCTGCTTCATCCGTTTCCACCCACTCACTAAAAAGATCCGAGTTGGGCTTATGTCCGATGGCAACAAAGAAACCGTTAACTGGAATAATGCTTATTTTTTTTGTTTTGTTATTCCTGACCCTTACAGCTTCCACTTTATGCTCTCCCAGAATTTCTTCCGTTTCTGTACTATAGTATAATTTTATATTGGCTGTATTGCACAACCTGTCCTGCATGATTTTGGAAGCTCTCATTTCATCCCGTCTGATAAATAAGTGAACAGTACTGCAAAGCTTACTCAGGTAGAGTGCTTCTTCAGCAGCTGTATCCCCTGCCCCTACTATGGCAACTTCTTTTTCACGGAAAAAAAATCCATCGCAAACTGCACAGGCACTTACTCCGTATCCATTCAATCGCTGTTCACTTTCCAAACCAAGCCATTTTGCAGATGCCCCGGTAGAAATAATTATAGCATCCGCTTCAATCCATTTTTCATCATCAATCTCTACTTTGCAGGGAGAAGAAGAAAAATCAACCTTAGTGGCCATCCCATAACGAATATCTGCCCCCATTTTTACGGCCTGCTTTTCAAAATGCCCCATCATTTCAGGGCCTTGTATGCCATCAGGATAACCAGGATAGTTTTCCACTTCAGTTGTAATGGTCAATTGCCCACCCGGTTGCAACCCCTGGTATAAAACAGTTCTCAGGTTTGCTCTTGAAGCATAAATGGCCGCCGTATATCCGGCAGGACCAGAACCAATAATCAATAAATCGACTCTTTCGTTCATATCAAGATGTTTGAATCCTGTTAATAGCTTTATAATCCAGTAATTGAACATCCGGGGTAATATAATTATCCTTCTCGGGTTCTTCTTTCATCAGGTCAGTACTCAGATATTTTTTATTACTATCTGAAAAAACAGTTACCACATTCAGACTAGCGCCGAATTTATTTTGTAATTCTATTGCTCCTATAAAATTCGCACCCGAAGAAATGCCCACAGCTAACCCAAGTTGCCTGGCAAGTTTTTGTGCCATCAGAATTGAATCTCCGTCTGAAACTTTAATAACAGAATCCAGTTTATCAAGTCTTACAATTGGTGGAATAAACTCATCTGATATTCCCTGGATGCGATGTGAGCCAACTTTGAATCCGGTTGAAAGTGTCGGAGATTCTGCTGGTTCAATAGGATGAATTTTTATAGAAGGGTTTCTTGACTCCAGATAACTTCCTACACCCATTATCGTTCCGCCCGTGCCTACACCTGCAGTAAATGCATCGGGAGTTACATCAATGGATTGAAGTTGCATCCAGATTTCTTTCGCAGTAGTTTTCTCATGTGCTATTGCGTTGTATAGATTTTCAAATTGCCTGGGCAGAAATATCCTTTTGTCATCCTTTGCCATTTTTTCACTTAAAGCTATACTACCAAGAAAACCACCTTCTTCCTTTGATACCAATATTACTTCAGCTCCAAGGCTTCGGATGATATCCATTCTTTCTTTACTCAGCCAATCCGGCATAATGATCTTTACTTCATGGCCCAGAGCTTTACCAATAGCACTGAATGCAATACCGGTGTTACCGCTGGTCGCTTCCACAATAATATCTCCGGGCTTGATCAGTAAATGTTCATAAGCCTGCTGAAGAATATATAATGCCATTCTGTCCTTTATACTTCCGGTCAGGTTATAATGCTCACACTTCACATATATTTTCCTGCGTTCAGTCTTGTACCGGTAAACAATTTCAAGCATCGGGGTATTGCCGATCAGGTGCCAAAGATGTCTGAGCTTATTTTCAAGCTTTTTTTCCAACCCTTCAATTACCGGGGCATCGTAACAGGGGCAATCCTCTAGTATCATATACTTTTTTTATTGTACTCTACTTTTGCTTTGGTAAGCAGATCTATAAACGCATTAACATTTGGGTTGTATCCATATCCCTCCTCAATCAGCTTTTTTTCGTTGGCATCCAGGAAGAAATAATAAGGCTGGCTGTTAGCCCCGAACCTGGTCACCTGCATATCTGCATTTTTATCTCCGAGAGTTTCTATGTTTTTGCTTAAAGACTTTGAATAGTATTGTTCATGTTCCTGCAGGTCGATGTTTTGCACATCCACATATAAAGACACGATGACAAAGTCTTCCTTCAATCTTTTCATCACTTCCGGATCACTCCACACCTGCCCTTCCATCTTACGGCAGTTTACGCAATTGATCCCCGTGAAATCGAGCATTAATGGTTTTTTTAATTTTCTTGCTATAGCTAAAGCTTCATCGTAATCAAAATAAGTAACCATGCCATATGTTATCACCACCTCCGGCTCATACATCTTCATCCTGTCATAATACTTTACCGGGTGGGGTAATTCATTTTCACCAGTCGAACCAATACTTACTGTGCCATTATTCCGAGGGCCGGTTGCAATAAAATCCTGTGTTCCCATGGGTGGTACAAAAGCGCTGATCGCCTTTAACGGTGCTCCCCAGAGCCCTGGAATCATATAAACTGCAAAAGCCAATGAGGTGATCGCAAACATCAGTCTTGTTACAGACAAGTAGGGAAGACCAAAATCATTCTTTGGCAATTCATCATCATGATGGAATCTTAATTTGCCCAACAGGTAAATTCCTAGAAGAACAAAGATCACTATCCATAAACTGATAAATACTTCCCTGTCCAATAGCCGCCATCCTTTTACAAGATCGGCATTGGATAAAAATTTTAAGGCGAGGGCCAGCTCCAAAAAACCTAATGTAACTTTTACTACATTCAGCCATCCACCTGCTTTGCCAAGTACATTTAATTTGCTTGGAAAGAAGGCAAATAAGGCAAATGGTAATGCCAGTGCCAGGGAAAAACCAAACATTCCGATTAACGGGCCCATGTAATTTCCCTTAGCAGCCAATACCAATAAATTTCCGATGATAGGCCCTGTACAAGAAAAGGAAACCAGCACCAATGTCAGGGCCATGAAGAAAATTCCGAGAAAACTTCCGGTGCCTGCTTTTGAATCAGATTTGTTTGTCCAGGATGATGGAAGTGTGATATCAAATGCCCCAAGAAATGAAAAACCAAAAATGACAAACAATGCAAAAAAAACAAGATTAGCGATCCAGTTTGTGGCAAGATTATTCAGCGCCGCCGGGCCAAAAATTAAAGTGATCAGAAATCCAAGCAAAGTAAAAATGGCAATGATAGAAGCGGCATAATAAAGTGCATTGCGGATTCCTTCCTTTTTTGTTTTACTACGTTTGGTAAAAAAGCTGACTGTAACAGGTATCATTGAATATACGCAAGGGGTTAGCAGGGCAAGCAATCCGCCTCCGAATGCAGCCAGAAAAATCCAGAGCAGCGATCTGTCAGCGACGCTATTATTACCTGAAGCAGAAACAGAATTGACAGCTGACGCCGGTTGAATAAAGAATTTGAATTTCTCTTCCCCCGGCTTATACTCATCTCCTTCTTTATACATGTAGCTAATCGTTCCTTTCAACACTACGCTGTCAGCCGCATCTACTTTTACTTTCTGCTGCCACAAGGCTGAATCGGTAAAGTACTTTACTTCTGCATTCAGTGTGACATCTTTCTCTGCTTTAGCATCCGGCTTTTCAATAACTGCCCCACTGAGCCATTTCGAAAAAACAGTATCAAATACAATAGATGAACCGATGGCATCAGGATTAGTTTGCAGCAGGGCATATAACTTGATCCCCGGTTTGACTGCTGCTTTTATGGTAAGCAATACCTCATCATCGTTTGTTCTTTCTTTTGCATAAGTGAAGTTAACAGGGTTTGCATCCTGTGCGTTAAGAGAAAAAAAACAATAACAGTTTAAGAAACAGGCTAAAGAAATTATTCTGAAAAGATGCATGGCTCCATTTATTTAAGTGACACCGAAAATTCAACTGTTTTGGGTGGCAGGCATTGCTTATCGTTACACACCATAAATTCAACCGAACCCGTTACTGATGTTTTCACATTACCTTTCAACTTTATTGTTTGGACAAAATCAACTTTATTGGAGTATTGTTTTACATCCACATCAAATAAAGCTTCATGATGTTGTTCCATCTTGCCTACTTCTTTGATTTCACCTGAAAATACAAGCAAAGGGTTCTTAGAAAACGTAATAGTAGTCGGTATGGGTCCGCCTTCTGGTGTTGTTTGTGAATAGATATGCCAATGCTGGTCAATCGTAGCAGTCAGGTGAACTTCATAAGTGTCATTGCTGATCTTCTTTGAAGTGAATGACCATTTTACAGGGTTTTGAACCTGGGAAAAACCCATTAAAGAAATCGAAACAAATATTACTAAAAATAGTTTTTTACGCATAACTAAGCTTTTTATAACGATAAATTTCCACCACCAATTGGTCTGTTTTTGAGGAATTCAACAAAACGGGTATTACAAATGGCATACTGCCTAAAATAACGGACGAAAGCGTCAGTAATAGATTACTATAAGAAACTGGTTCACAATTGCACTTTAATAAGCACTGACTCATTTCTGCTCCTTAAAAAAAGGACGCAAAATATCCCACAATCAAAACCAAAACCGTAGAAAGAGTACGATTATTTTGATTCAACTTCACTTGGAATCCAGAGAATTCACCAGGCGATCATATACATCCTGCAGGTGTAGTTTTGTCTGCCTGTCTTTCGTGGCGGGGATAGCAGCTTTTATTTCAGCGATCAGTTCCCTTACCTGACCTTTCACAACCGAAAGGGCATCATTTGTTTTGCTGATACCAGTTCCCTGCATAGGCGGATTAGCAGGAACAGAAGTAGCTGCCGGCAATAATGCAATCAGTTTTTCAACATATATCTTTTGAAGATTCCTGCGATAAGTATCAATTGCACCGGCCGTTCTTAATTCACCCCAAATACCATTTTTAAGACCCGCAAACAAATCTGCCGGAGTATATGCTTTGGAAGGATCGTATGCTTCAAACTGGATCAATTTATCAATGGTAGCACTATTTAAGAGCCGGTTCAATATGGGAGTTTGAAGTGCTATGATGGTACTCATATCGCCTGCACCGGTTAAATCGAATATCTTTTTATCCAACAACCATTTGGGAGTGGTAAATAATTGTTGTTGCAAAAACTTCATCGCCTCACGTTGCTTATCGGCCGATACAAATTCTACTACGGTCCCCTCCTCCTCTCTGGTTTTTGGTGTGGTAGTAATACCTCCTATATTTTTGGTCACATGTCCCATATATCTTCCAAGCTGACTAACGATTTCTCCATACATGATCCGGCAATTGGCATAACCTTCATTAGGTTCTTTTGTCCATTCAATTAAGTTTGGAAGAATTCGTTTCAGGTTCATGATGCCATAGGTGCCTGCTTTCATCGGATTGTCACCAAGGTCTTCATTCTGTTCTCTTGGATCGTTCATATCCTGCTCGGTTCCAAAGAATAAATTTTTATTCTTCTTTAATTGCTCCACGATCCATTTATTCAAAGTCGGTTTCTCCTGTTCTGGTGAGATAGCATCAGGAAACCAACGATAACCCCATTCAATAGCCCATTTGTCATAGGCACCAATTCGGGGAAATAAGCCGGCTTCAGAAATATTATCTTCCGGCTGAGCTACATAATTGAACCTCGCATAGTCCATAATAGAAGGAGTATGGCCATTGGCTTCAACCCATGCTTTGTTCCTGAGATTTTCAACCGGTACAGTAGAGGACGAACCGAAATTATGGCGCAATCCGAGAGTATGACCCACTTCATGTGAAGAAACAAAACGTATTAGCTGCCCCATCAGTTCGTCATCAAATTGCATTTTTCTTGCCCGTGGATCCACCGCAGCAGTTTGTACAAAATACCAGTTGCGGACAAGGTTCATGACGTTATGATACCAGTTGATGTGCGATTCCAGTATCTCACCGCTTCTTGGATCATGAACATTCGGACCGCTTGCATTGGGAATATCTGAAGGTTTGTAAACAATTGCAGAATGCCCGGCATCTTCAAGACTCCAGTCTGGGTCATTTAATGGAGCTTCTTTAGCAATGATCGCATTTTTCCATCCGGCAGCTTCAAAAGCTTTATTCCAGTCATTCACTCCCTGGATCAAAAAGGGAACCCACTTCTTAGGTGTCGCCGGATCAATGTAAAATACAATAGGTTTCTTAGGTTCAACCAGTTCCCCCTTTTTATAACGTTCCACATCTTCAGGTTTAGGCTCCAAACGCCAACGTGTGATCATTGATATCCTTTTTATTCCCTGCGGATTGGCATCGAAATCTGTATAGTCGGTTGCAAAATATCCGACCCGTGGATCAAAGTATCTTGATTGCATCGGAACCTTTGGCAATAAAACAAGCGAACTGTTCAATTCATAAGTTGCGGGGCCGCTGTTTGAGGAAGAAGCCCCGGGAGCAGCAGGCATTTTCATATATGTCTTTACTGCACGGATCTCAATATTAGATGAAAAACTCTTGACAGCATCAACATAAGAACGATCGGCCATTTGCTGTCCGAGCGACAGCGTTTTTTTCAAAGACTGATCAAAATAAAATACATCATTATCACTATTGATAAAATCGTTTACGTCTATCACACAACCGGATGAATCTTTTGAAAACGCCTTCACTTCGAACGAAGCAACAATTGGCTGCAAATTTGAATTCAACACGGAATGATACATGCCGCTCTCTGAAGAATCCTTAGATACTTCCCGGTAAGAAATACTTTTCAGGAATATTTTATTCGCAGGCCCCTTTTCAAACCGTACTACATTCGTACCAATCTCATCCCCTGCATATCCTATTGTCTGTACTCTTCCTTCAGCCGCCGCTTTTGCGATACGGTTTACAATAAGAATATCTCTTCCCATCAGCGAATCTGCTATTTCAAATAAATAACGGTCACTCACCTTATGCACTTTAAAAAGCCCATTCGAAGTCTTTGCCGCTGAAGTAATAACCTCGTTGTAAGGCTTGACACCATTGGAAGTTCGTGGCGGCTGGCGGGGTGTTTGCGAACTGGTATCGGTCGTCGGACGTCCGGTTACCTGCGCCAACAAACTACCTGCTGTTAAAAGAAAAGCAGCAGCAATAAGACAAATTTTTCTTTTCATAAATGTTTTCTTATGTTATTCTTTAGCTTAACTGTTTGTATAAAATCTGCTTTATCGGAAAATGGTTCAGATCCACACCAAAGCGTTGTTTAATGTGTTGGTTCAAATTTCACTTCTTCTTTGTTTCATCAATTTTTTTATGATTGTAAAATTGTATTATCAGTTATCCATTTTGTTTAATTCAATGAACCGGTTAATAGCTGTGTCATATGCAAGAATGACGAAGAAATATTTCAGGTATCACTCTGATTTTTAAAAAGGGGATGTAAAAACATCCCCTCACTTAACCAAAACTAACTGCTCATGAGAAAAATTCTTACACCTGATACTATACATCAACTTTCAGCAAGACTTTACTGTATTATCCTTTTAGTTTGCTGCCGATAATTTCTTGTTCAATCCCGAGAGAATAGCAACCATCTCACGTTTCAACTCTTTTAATAATTGCGTTCTCCCTACCTCATCGCCTTCTGCTCTTATTCCAAATTTAACCGTACAGGAATTCTCTGTCAAAGCATTTACAACTACTGTGAAAGTATTTTCTGTAACGCCGGCTGGTAACGGTTCTTTTACTTCAATAACTATAAATCGATACTCTGGCTGATATTGGGTGACCATATCAGTTCTGCGGCTGCTGTCGGCAAAAACCAGGGTCATTTTCATGTTGTATCCCACTTTTTTTACATCAACCCGTGCTATATATCCATCACTTATTTCATTCCATTTAGACAGGTCTTTCAGTAAATCCCAAACATTGTCTCTTGGGGCCTTGAAACTGGTGGTAGAGTCTATATCCCAGGATATTTTCTTTGCTTCTTCTATCTGACTGAATCCTTTCACTGGTATTATACAGGTAAAAAGAATAAGTCCGATGAAGCCTTGTAATATTTTCATGCTTTGCCTTTTGTCTTTTAGAAACCAAATATTTCTTTTATTTTTTCTTCCACCTCTGGCACATAGCCTGTATAACTTTTTACAATCTTTCCTTCTCTATCCACTAAGTAAACTGTTGGGATACCACTGAAGAGAAACTGATCCATTGTTTTGTTCATATCCGGACTTAAGGTTTGAGCCCAGGGCATGGCTTCATCCAACATCGCTTTACGCCATGCTTTTTCATCTTTGTCAATTGAGATACTCAGCACTTCAAAACCTTTGTCTTTATATTTTTTATACACTTCTTTCACTTTAGGAATTGAAGCACGACAAGGCCCGCACCAGCTTGCCCAGAAATCTATCAGGAGGTATTTGCCTTTATAATCTGCAATGGAAACCGGTTTGCCATCAGGATTGTTGTAGGCCACCACGGGAACCGGCTTACCTGGCTGTAATAATTTTTTCTGTGCTATATTATCTTCCACCTGCTTTCTATATTGAGCGACATCCTTAAACCATGGATATTTCTTTTCAAGATTTTCCATGATAGGTAAAATAAAAGCCTGCTCTCGTTCCCAATTCAAACGTTTAATTCCATATAAAACAACCGGCCGGTCTTTATAAGCCTTTATCAACACTTTTAAACGTTCGGTAAAGTCATTTGACAATTGCTTATAGGGATCAGTCTTTTTGAGATAGCTTAACCAAGTTGTGTCTTCAATCAATCCAGCCTGGTATTGTTCCTGGCTTGAAGCAATCATTGTTTGGTAATTCCGGTAAGAAGCATGTTCAACGAGATTGATAAAATTATTGTCCGCAGATCCTTCAATAAATACGAACGGAGGATTTTTTATTTTCATTTTAGCCGTATCATAACCCCTGCAATTAATCGTCATATCAGCATCGGCCCATACAGTTACCCGGTCCCACTTTACAAACTCAAGATCATAAAATTTTGGACGGGTGGCATCCACTTTGAAATGCCAAAGCCCATCTTCCTTTAATGTAAATGAATCAATCATTTGGAAATCCCTGCCATTGCGAATTCCGAGATAAACTTTATTAAAATTGTATCCCAGGTACTTCATCTTTTCTGGCGGGTTTAAAAACTGAACCTGCCCTTTGATAGTGATATATTTCTTTGCCGGCCTTACCTGCGCATTGGCATACAGCATGCAAGACATTACAAGGGCTATCAATACTATTTTTTTCATTTTTATCCTCAATTTAATTTCGGGCTTATTATTATTTTATACTGCCATCATGCTAATCGGAGCTTGTTACTGCTTTAAAGGAGTAGCCGGAATACTATTTAGAACTTTCGGGGTTTGTGTTACTTTATCGGATACGGGTTTATCAGTACTTATTTTTGCTGCACCAAAAATTTCTTCCAGCTTTGTTTCAATGGGGCCTTTGCCTTTATCATCAAATCCAATTTCCTTTGCAAGAATTTTTCCG
>JBGAQD010000052.1:0-12463 GCA_044220915.1 Chitinophagaceae bacterium | reverse complement strand
TACCTGCTGACGGGCCGATGCAGATGAAACAACCGGGGTAATGTCACTCATCGTAATACCATACTGAAAACCATTCATGACATAATCCACTGCATTGTCTGGACTGATATGAACAGTGATCTCTGCGTTATTATTAACAGGCAATCCTCTCCATGTTTGCCGCAGCCGCACTACTGTTCCTGCAGCATCCGTACGAACAGCATGCAACCGGAGGTTTTGTATGTCTCCTGCTGTAAGTCCAAGCAAACTTTGATTGGCTGTTAAATATTGACGGGCCTGTGTTTCCGGAGTCCCGGCATTTACACGGTAAGCACTTTGATAAATAGCAGCAGGTTTTCCGGTTCTGTCCTGTATCCGCATATTACCTTCCATATGCCAGGCATCATTTTCAGCAGCCAGCTTTATTTCCAGGTTAGCAGAGGGATTCGGTTTTTGAGATATGACAACAGTTGTTGTAAATGTCAGCACAATTGTAAAAACCACAGGTAGTTTGATACGGCACATCAGCTTTGATTTTAGCTGATGAAAATACTGATTTACCTGCAAAGTTCCCGGATAATGGCTGCATGCTGCGGATACTCTTTTGATAATACATCCGCATTGGCGAGTTCAAAATCGGCAAAATCAAAACCGGGAGCCACTGTACAACCAACAAAGGAAAATGCACTGCCCGGTGCAGGGCGGCTGGCAAACCAGCAATTCGCCGGCACCACATACTGGAACAACTCATCATTTTCAATAGCCTGGCCGAGTGAAATGATCTTCAGTGTCCCATCCTGTTGTATCACATACACCTGTAATGTATCGCCGGCATAGAAATGCCAGCACTCATCACTTTTGATACGATGAAAGGCCGAGAAATTTCCTTGCTCCAATAGAAAATAAATAGCCGTGGAGAAAGGCCTGTCGCCGCCAAAGCGTTCCGGTAAAGCTGCTGCTGCAACAGATTCGGTGCTTTTATAGGTCTGTTTATACCAGCCGCCTTCGGGGTGTGGTTGCAGGGAATATTTATCAACTAACTGCTGCGGGTTAAGCATACTGCCATTCTTATAACGGAAAGATAGAGAAAGAAATAGTCCGAGATAAAAACCGCTGCTTCAATATTCCTCCGGTTTACCTGCTGTGCCAAATCATAGTTATTGAAAACTAAAGTCATGTTTTCTCCCGGGGGTAATGATTACCTTTTACACAACCAAACTGTTTTGTTATGAAACATTATCACATCATCTCCCGGCTGGCCATTTACCTGCTGTCGGTGGTCCTTATCATCTTTGGTGTCTTTCATTTCTTATATCCCAGGGATCTGTTGGTTTATGTACCACTGTCATTGGTAGGGGGCATTACATGGGCTTATATTGTCGGTGTTGCATTTATCCTGGTGGGATTATCCTTCATCACCAACCAGTTTGTAAAAATTACCAGTTACCTGTTGGTGGTTATGCTGATCATTTTTATCCTCACCATCCATGTTCCGAATTATAACAATGCAGGGGATAAAGAAATGCGGCAGATGGCCCTTATCAATATCCTCAAGGACACTGCCATCATGTGCTTTGCACTGCATATAGCAGCAGGGGCCCATCACCAGCACCTGCACTTTGAGGAGAATGATTGATCTTGTCACCCGGCAATCACTCTTATATCAGGTGTGGCATTGATGTATGTCATACCACAGCATAGTAGCACAAACTAAGTTGCAATGCTGCTAAAACAGCATTGTTATGTTATCAGATATTGCCATTTCCCAATCCGCTTCTATCCGGCACATCAAAGAGATCGCTGCGTCGCTGGATATCAGTAATAATGACCTGGAGTATTACGGCAAGCACAAAGCCAAACTCCCCTTATCACTGATCGATGAAGAAAAGATCAAACAACACCATCTTGTTTTAGTAACCGCCATCACCCCCACTCCGGCCGGTGAGGGTAAGACCACTATCTCTGTCGGGCTTACCGACGGACTCAACCTTACCGGTAAAAAAGCAATGGCCGTATTAAGAGAGCCTTCTCTCGGTCCGGTGTTTGGGTTAAAAGGCGGTGCCACCGGTGGTGGATATTCACAGATCATACCGATGGAAGATATCAACCTGCATTTTACCGGTGATTTTGCAGCCATTGAAAAAGCCAACAATCTTTTAGCAGCACTTATTGACCATAACCTGCAAAACAAAAAGAGAAGTTTACAGATAGACCCGAGAACTATCGTATGGAAAAGAGTGATGGATATGAATGACCGGGCTCTGCGGCATATTGTGATAGGGCTGGGCGGTACCGCCAATGGTATTACCCGGGAAGATGGATTCAACATCACACCGGCATCAGAGATCATGGCGATATTGTGCATGAGTACCGGTATTGATGATCTGAAAAAAAGACTCGGCAATATTTATATCGGCACCACATTCGGTGGTGAACCGGTTTTTGCAAGAGACCTGAATGCAGTGGGCGCCATGACCATCTTATTAAAGGATGCCATCAAGCCCAACCTGGTGCAAACACTGGAAGGCAATCCTGCTTTATTGCATGGTGGTCCTTTTGCCAGCATTGCACAGGGCACTAATTCTATTCTTGCCACACAAATGGGGCTGTCACTCAGTGAATATGTGATTACCGAAGCAGGATTTGCGGCTGATCTTGGTGCAGAAAAATTCTTTGACATCAAATGTGTACAGGCGGGGTTGAAACCAAAAGCCGTTGTAGTGGTGGCTACCGTAAGGGCATTACGGCATCATGGTGGTGCAAAAAAAGATGAGCTGACCATCCCGTCTGTGGAAAGAGTAGAAAAAGGATTACCCAATCTTGGCAAACACCTGGAGAATATGCAGCTGTTTGGTATGAAGGCCGTGGTCGCCATCAATCATTTTCCCGGCGATACCGATGAAGAGATAGCTGCTATCAATGCATTTTGTAAAAACTATGATACAGAAGCCATCGTCTGTAAAGGTTTTACCGAAGGTGGAAAAGGAATGACGGCACTGGCCCATGCTGTAACAGCATTGATCGAAAAGAACGGAAGTCATTTCAAACCCCTGTATGACCGGGACATGTCTATCGAAGAAAAAATATTTACCATTGCTACAAAGATCTATGGTGCCAGCGCTGTGGAGTATTCCGTAAAAGCAAGGACACAATTAAAACATCTGAAAGAGCTGGGCTTTGAACACATGCCGGTTTGTATGGCCAAAACACCCAAGAGTTTATCGGATGATGAAAAAAAAGTGGGAAGACCTTCCAACTTTATTGTAACGGTACGGGAATTTGAATTTGCTGCAGGTGCCGGTTTCGTTATTCCTATACTTGGTGAAATGATGCGGATGCCGGGATTGCCTGTTATACCTGCAGCCGAAGGAATTGATATTGATGCAGCCGGTGTTATTACGGGGTTGAGCTGATAGCTGATCCTTAGATAAGACCTGTAAATAAATAACAATAGCTATTGCAATATCGTGAGGTTGCCGGCTACAGTCAATTTTTTACCCGGAAACACTTTGAAAATAGCTCCGCCGGTAACCTGCTGGTTAATATTCAAAACACATTCACCATTACCTGCCGGGTCAATAATGATCATGGCATTACCTGATAATACAGACGGGGGGATACTATTGTTGGACCAGTTGGATGCCACATCCCAGTTACCATTGCCGGTAAAAGTGTAGGTGGCAGATGCAGGGGGATTTACCGGCACGGTACTTTTAAACAACCCAGCGTTATGCCCATCAGCTGAATGACAAGCCGCATAGATATAGCCAAACGTATCAAAACCAAGTTGTGTAACATTGGAGGCGGGAGAAGGCAACCCCGTGGAACTGACGATCCAGTTGGAGCCTGCTGTCCAGCTGTTATTATAATAAGCCATCCGCACACCGCTGTTCTCTCCTGCGATATAAGCATTATTGCGCTGATCAAATACAAGGTCCTGCACCCCCTGTATCACCAGGTCGGGATCGGTAAATTGTGTCCATACATTTCCATTGTCTTCGGGTGATGAATACCATAGGATATGTGTCCACCAGTCGCCTCCGGCAAATATCACCCCGTTCACATCTGTTTCTATTTCTATTACATTGCCATACCAGGGAATAGTGTTGCCCACGCCGAGGGTAAATGTTTGCCCGCCGTTATCGGAACGGGACACTCCTTCGCTTTCGCTGCCAACAAATATGGTTGACTCTTTACTAAAATCAATATCCCAGATAGCAGAGATTGTCAATGGATTGTTCAGCCAGCTTGCACCATTGCTGATGGAATACGACAACGTGGTGGCGCCGGAAAAACGGGAAGTGGCCCAGATGGTATCTGATTTATGTTGCCTGATCTTGGTGTACATATCACAGCCATTGGCTGCCACCTGTGTCCAGTTATCGCCATTGTTGGCAGAACGGTAGATAGCTCCCTTGGGTACATTATTGATACCATGACACAGAATGTCGCCGGCAGCATTACTCATTATCTGTAACGTGGAGAGATGATTAATACCAGTGTTCCGCAATTGCCAGGTAATACCATTATCCAATGATCTCCACGGACCAGACCGGGTGCCAACAAACATAGTTCCGTTTGAAGTGCAGGTGTAAGCAAGTACGGTTCTCCTTGCATCCATGCCGGGATTCATATCAATCCAGCTGCTGCCGCCATTGATTGATTTAAAAACACCGGATGCCCCGGCATATATTTTTCCGGACGATGAAACAGCCATGCAGGCAAACAGGCTTGTATATAAACCCGAAGAAACCAGCGACCAGTTATCAGCATTGTTGACCGAACGATAAAGAACACCGGGTGATGTGTTATTTCCAATGAACAACCTGTTTTGTGCATCAGCAAAAATAAAAGTGGCATCTGTTGCCGGTAAACCTGTATTGGCAGAAGCCCAGCCGCCTCCTGATGTATGACACTTGAAAACATTATTACTGTTGCACGCAACATATATAGTGTCGTTGGCGGCAACCGTCATTTTAAAGACAAAATTATTGGGCATGGCGGCACCTACTATCGTCCAGTTATTGATACCATCGAATTTATAAACGCCGCTTGCAAATGCCCCGGCATACAATACTCCGCCCGGGCCGATGGCTATTGCCCTGCCAAGGGAAGGAAAATTATACGTAATGTCTGTCCACACTATTCCATCCCAGTAATAGATCCTGCCGGTGGTGGCCATCATGTACATATTACCGCCGGAGCCGGCTGCAAAACCGGTTACTAGTATATTGGTAACCGGCAGGCCATTGTTGATCGCTGTCCAGCTACCGGCAAAATATTGATACACCCCATGTGCACCGGTACCCGCAAACAATTTATCGGTGGAAGAAACCTGCAAACTCCTGATCAGTGAATCAGGCAGGCCCAAACTGATGTTCGACCAGCTGTTACCATCGTCTGCTGACAGGAACACTCCGTAAGTGGAAGTTCCTGCATATACTATATTACTGCTGCTGACTGAAATGGAACTGATACCCTCATTGGGGCCGGGAACTTTTTGCCAGCTTACCTGTGCAGGTACAGCAACCGGTAAAAAGATGACAAAGAAAGCTAACCAATTTTTCATGAGGAGGTTTAAATGCTGAAAGGCATGCCTTTGCAGCGCTGATAACCGGATCTTATCTTTTAAAGATAATTTATTTTTTGCCCGTTTTCTGCATGAACTCCCGGTTTTCTTTAAGCAATATCATATTCCCAGCCAACGGCAGTCATTCCTCCTGTTTACAGAAGCTGCAACCTTTGTAAGCAATACATTTGTAATTCCATCGTATGAATACAATGCCCAGCTTCAACAACCAGATCAAACAGGTAATGACACTATTGGTGTTGCTGCTGCTTATCTTTTTAGTGGTGAAGGAGCTCTATATTTTTTTACCGGGGCTGCTCGGGGCATTAACACTTTACATCCTCAGCCGCGGCAGTTATTTTCAATTGGTGTATCACCGAAAATGGAGAAAGGGATGGACAGCGGGTCTCTATCTTTTATCTTATTTCCTGCTGCTGGCACTGCTGGTATATGCCACGATCGCTTTGCTGGAAAAACAGGTACATCCTTTTTTGAACGACCCGGTCTCCGTACTCGACAAAGCAAAAGTTGCTATTGATGATATGCAGCAACGCACCGGCTTCACATTGGTCACAGAAGAAACAATGAACAACCTGCAGCAAAGGATCGCTTCCCTGATTCCCTCCCTGCTGAATGATACCGCCAACCTGCTGGCCAATCTTGGTATCCTGCTGTTTGTATTATACTATATGCTGGTGCATGGCAAAGAGATGGAAGCCTACCTCGCCAAAATATTACCCTTAAAGAAAGCGAATATTGGGCTGCTGGCGGCAGAAACCAAACGAATCGTAAGAGTAAGTGCATTGGGTATTCCGCTTATCTCCATCATACAGGGTGTGGTGGGTACGGTTGGTTATATCATTTTTGGGGTGGATGAATTTGTACTCTGGGGTTTTCTTACCGGTGTGTTTGCTTTCTTTCCGATTGTTGGCACCATGATCATCTGGGTACCGATAGTCATTTTCATGTATGCGGCCGGTGATACCTGGAATGCCACCGGGCTGTTCCTGTTCAGTTTTATTGTAACAGGTAATGTTGATTACCTGGCCCGCATTTCCCTGCTGAAGAAGATGGGGAATATCCATCCGCTGGTGACAGTGCTGGGTGTTATCGCCGGCCTTAGTTTGTTTGGATTTATCGGTCTCATCTTCGGGCCGCTGCTCGTCAACTATATCATCCTGCTGTTTAAGATCTATACAAATGAGTTTATTGAAGAGGAGGTTGCAGCAGATGAAAAGGGTTGATAAAAGATTCTGAGTAAAAAAAGGAATCATCATACCTAAAAACTAATATCCCATACCGGGTGTATCTCCCAGGCCGACTCACCTTCCACTTCCTGGCATCTGGCAGGTTTGGTGGCATGATGTGAGTCGAAGAATAATGACCCCCGGATGCTGATACGACGATGGCTTTGCAAATATTCATTGCGGCCGCACAGCGGGATATCACTCATCTCCCTGATCATTTTTTCCCGCAATTCTTTAAAATGTTTTTTTTCTTCTGCAGTTCCATCACGGGGTACCCCCGATATTTCAGCATTGAATACCCGGGTAACACCTTTTTTATATACAGGGGTGTTACCGATCAGCAGGTGAAGGTCATTATCTCCCTCCACCGTAATAGTATATAAATAAGCTTTCTCAATAATCACATTCCTGTCCTCCTGTTCCACCCGTTCATCTTTGTGGCCGATAGCGAGGCCCCGCATAAAATCATTGCTTTCCAGTTTACGGAAAAGGGCCGGTATAGTTCTATAACTTTTGTATGCTTTATCAGAATAAGTTGTCTTGGGTGTTTTTCTCACACTGCCGGTAAACGGATCGTTGGCTCCCACCCTGCTATCCCGTACAGGACCGCTTTCTTCAACGGTGTCACGCAATATTGCAGGATGTGATGCCGGTGCCAGTTCTGCCTGCCCTGAAATTCTCTTCAGCAGTATCTTTTTACCCGCAGGTGTTATATAATATACCAGCTCCCTGTTGGTTGGCTCTTCCAGCGACATCACTCTCGCCGTACTGTCATTGAATATTTTGCGGGCAGTACCATTACTGATCCTTCTACCGCTATTACAGGCCGTGAATGCCAGTAATAATAAAACATATAGGTATTTCATGATGGCTGGTTAAATAGTTGTAAATGAAATTCGGTTATATACTTTGCATGGGCAATAACCTTTTAGGGTTATTGCCGGTGGGCTGTACCTGGCGAATTTCAAAGGCCTACCTTTACCCCTCACTTCAAAATAAACCATGAAAAAAGGATTAGTAGCCCTTACCGCTTTATTGTTGTCTGTAACTGTATTTGCACAGCAGGAAATAAAGATGGAAGATCTCAGCAAACATGTCGGTGACTCTGTCACCGTCTGCAGCAAGATTTACGGCGGTATCTTTTTAGACCGCAGCAAAGAACAACTCACTTTATTGAATGCCGGTGATAAATATCCCAATGCACCACTCACTATTGTTATCGGGCCGGAGGCAAGGGCAAGGTTTGAAAACAAACCCGAACTGTTTTATAAAGACAAAGAGGTATGTGTTACCGGGAAGATCAGTTTGTACAAAGAGAAACCACAAATCGTAGTGTATGATGTACAACAGATCACTGTAAAAAAATAATATTAAAACCCCCTCACACCACCCATATCCCGCTGCAACCAGTTTGCTGATGGATACTGTGCATTCCGGTTAATGGTATGGATCGAATAAGCCTGTCTTGATCTGCCACTTGTATTCGGTAAACTGTAATGCGGCAGCAAACCATGCAATACAACACAGCTTCCTTTTTTTACTTCCAGTGGTATCATGCCTTCCATCGAATAGGGTTCGCTGTCAAGGGTGATCATTTCAGTACCGCCGCCTTCTTTTCTTCTGAACCATGAACGCAGTGTTGTCCGGTGGCCGCCGGGCTTGGCCCAGAGGCAGCCGTTTTCTGTTGTGGCATCTTCGAGGGCAAACCAGAAACCGATACAGGATTCCGGTTCGGTGTACAGGAAAGTTCCGTCCTGGTGAATATCCACCACACCTCCTATCCGGGCATGTTTAAAGATGAGCATACTTTGAATGATGAGATAATCATCCAGTGCAAGATCAGCCGCCAGTTGTTTCATCTGCGGTGAACGGGAGAATGCATCAAAGACAGGATCGAGGTCATGCAGGGCATGGCCCACTTTATTTAAAGAATGAAAGAGATCATTCTTCAGTTTGCCGGTATTATCAAAAGCATCTTTCTCGAAAAAGAAAGAGATGCGGTCACCGGAGTTAAGAAAATAATCGTCGCTGGTACGGCTTTGTTCATTGGTCTGGAAGATGGACGGGTGCCCATCGTAGTTATAACCCGTAGCCAGTTCTTCGCCCCGTTTCATTAATGCATCACAGGCGGCAGCCGTGGTGAAATTATTCAGCACCAGATATCCATCGGTTTCAAATTGCTGGCGGAGGTTCGTCATGAAAAGCTGTTATTATTATTGATTTAAAGATAAAATTATTTCAGCTGCGCTGCCGAAACCATTAATTATATAATGAGCAGGTATCGTTATAGCTGAACCACCAGGACCTCTTGTATTATTCATCCTAAAAATATTTTTATGCCGGCAAAAAAGATCATTTCACCAATTGACGGTGTATCTCATCCAGCAACCCGTTTGCCGGCAGGTCATTGCTTAGTTCCCAGAACATGATGCCGCCCAGTTTTTTCCGGCGGATGAATTTCGATTTCTCACCGATGGAATGTTTATCATCAAACGTGGCGAATAGTTTTTTTGAGGCGTTGTATTGATACGGTGCTTTTGCTTTTTTATCCCAGTAATAAGTAAAGCCTGAGGTATCACTGAAATAAGTGGCAAAATTATTATACCCCACTCCCTGTTTGAATATCCCCGGCTGATACAAACCATGGTTGCTGCCGGGAACCTGTTCCCACACCCGGCCATAAAAAGCAGCGCCGATGATGAGTTTGTCAGCAGCCACCTTGTTACGGAGTAACCAGTTCACACATTTCTCCGTTGACTCCTGCCCCGGCCGGTAACCGGACAGCGGCGTATGATGACCCGTTACCCTGCTGTAACCACCCACCAGGTCATAGGTCATCAGGTTTACAAAATCCACCAGCGGCATCACTGCATTCCAGTCAATGGATTCCTCAAGGTATTTTACAAAACCTCCTGCGGCAAAACTCAGCAGGTAATCGTTGCCCATTTCTTCCCGCAGGTTTTTTACTAAGGCAGTGAAGTTTGTTTTATCTGCCGTATCATATTTATGACCGGGATAACCTTCAATGGCCGGGTATTCCCAGTCGAGGTCGATGCCATCCACATGGTATTGTTTGAAAAAAGCCACCGTGGTTTGTGCAAAGCGGTTGCGCTGTGCGGCGGAGCTAAAGAGATCAGAACAACCGGCACAACCACCCCAGCCGCCGATGGACACCATGATCTTTAATTGCGGGTTTGTTTTTTTCAATTGCACCAGTTGCTGTAATGTTTTTCGCTGCTCATCATTATGAAAGGTCAGGGTGTCGTTCTGCATTTTCAGAAAACTGTAAATGATATGCGTCAGTTTATTGACAGGGTATTGCTGAATGGTTTCACCATTGCCCGTGTAGTAGGCGATTATTTTATAAGGTTGTTGGGCTGTAGCTGATACCGACAGAAAAAGAAGAAAGCAACAAAAGATTCTTTTCATAACAGGAAGTTAGAAAAACTTATTACAAAACGGGTGGTACCATGTACTGTGCTGCAAACAATGGAGCAGGGCATTATGGTTCTCCCAGTATCTCAATAATGATGCGTACCTGCCTCGCTGTATAATAGCGGCTTCTTCGTTCGCCTATTTTTTGCTGATGAGGTTGTAACCAGGTGCGGAAGGTCTTGGTGCTTACACCATACAGGGAGGCCAGTTCCTTCACCGTACTGACCTTTACGGTGGTTTCGTTCGTAGTGCTCATAACTCATTTGCGTATGTTGATTAACGGAATTATCCTCCCCTTCATTTACTGAAAGGGGAGGATAAACTTAGCTAAATTATTTAGCAACCGGAAGCCTTTCCGGACCATTCTTTTTCCACAGCATTTTGGGATTGAAAGACAGGGAACTATAATGATGTTGCAGCAACCGGCTATTCGTAAATGTTTTTCCGGTGGCCGATGTCGATCACAAAGACTGTCAGAACCTTATCCTCTATTTTATAGATCACCCGGTAATCGCCAATACGAATTCTGTAACCGGGACGCCCTGTTAGTTTTTTATACCCTGCCGGGCGGGGGTTATCAGCAAGATCATGAATGGCTTTTATGATGCGATTGAAATGAGGGGCAGATATTTTCCCCAATTGCTTCTGGGCATAGCGGTCAATAACAACCTGGTACATTGTTATTTACTTTTACGTTTTGCCTTTAACTGTTTTACAGCTTCAGTGAAAGGCAGAAACTGGTGCTTTCTTTTCATTGCCCTGTCATACGCTTTGATGTCCTCCATTTCTTCTGCCAGCTCCAGTATTTTTTTATACTGGTTCAGCGGTATCTGAACAGCAACAGCCTTTCCCTTTTTATTCAATACCAGTTGTTCCGTAATACTCATGATTGAATGTATTACTCAAATTTAAGCATCTTTTCCCTTTTATCATAAGTGTTGCTATCGTTGTAATAACTGTTTTGCTGCTATACCGGAAAGAACAACAATGCCAATACTTTTCAGTTTACTCCCCAACTGCTGCCGTTTGATCTTTCGCTGGCAGGCGGCTATATTTTCTTCCAGCGATTGTTGTTGCAGCAGGCTGTTATCAAACTGCCGTCGCAGGAAGCGGTACTGGTCTTCTTTTACTAAAAGAATAGTATCACGGTTATGCAGTTGTTCCAGCAGGTTAGTATGTACAGATGCCTGCAAACTGTCCTGCTGCCGGGTCAGTTGTATAAAGGCCGTTGTTTGCCGGCTGATTGAATCACAGTAAGCAAGTTGCTGTGCTGTGTCCCTCTCTTGCTTGTAGTATTGCCTGTTGCGGATGTTTTGCTGCAGGGTTTCCTGCAGGTAATGGTTTTTTTGCTGAGTGATCTTTAATGATGCCGTTGTTCTTTGCAATGCATGGTTCAGTTCGCTGTTGAGTTGCTGCAATGATGCTGCCTGTTCCTGGTACACTGCTTCCGTTTGCAATACCTGTTGCTGCAGGGTGGCTGCATCGGTGGCAGGTATGCGTTGTTCTTTTTTATTACCGATGAATAACTGGCAGCAGGCAAGACCGCAGAGCCAGCTGAGCAGTATGGCAAGGATGATGTTTTGTTTCTTCATGGTTGTTTAGTTGTTGTCAGTAAATGTTTTCTTTTCGATGGAATAACCGAAGCAGCCTGCGCCGACAAGGGTGGCGAAGGAGTAGAACATGAACTCCGGTATGTCTTTATGAAAGAATTGTTTGGCGATCCAGCTGGCGAGCAGGGCCAGCAGCAGCAGCGCTGTGGCGATCTCCCGCAGGCTGTAACAGTTGTTCTTGTCTTTGAAGAGCTGCTTCAGGCAGTCGTTGTTATCTATTTCATTATTCATGGCCAATTGTTTTATTGGTTATAGTTCCCGTTTGCTTTTTTGCATTACGGTTTTTAAGGAACTTTTGTCACTTTCTTTGTCTTGAAATCCCGATTTTCATCGGGACAGGCTTCGAAAGTGACCAAAGAAAGTTCAAGGCAAACCCGATGGCTCCGCCCGTTTTGCCGCCCACGCACAGGGACCCCGATAATTTGAAAAGTGATTATTGATTTCGCAGTGGATCGTGTAAGACCCTGCTGCCTGTTGCACAAAGACCATGGAGGCGCTGCTTTTTTGCCGGGAAGTGTTGTCATCGATTTGCGGATATGTGACGGCAAAAAAGAGGCGCTGAGAGTTTTTTTCATCCGATCTGCGTAAAGGCATTTGTCCGGAAGGGCTTCATCAAGCAATCA
>JBGAQD010000051.1:0-12744 GCA_044220915.1 Chitinophagaceae bacterium | reverse complement strand
GGATACCGCTCGGGCAACCCAACCCAACTATACAGGTGGGTGATGCACAAAATGGTGTGGGCCGCACCAGCAGTGTTGATTTTATAGGCAGCGATCTATGGGTAAGCACACCCGGTGGTGGTATGTGGTTTGGCGATTTTTTAGGTGGCAGCGCTTATAACTGGACAGCCAGAACAGATGGCATACCCAACCTGGCAGTGCAGGATATTGAAATTGCACCCACCAATACCAACATCATGTATGCACTTACTGGTGCTGTGGGTGGTGCTTCGGGGTACCGCAGTACCGGTGTGTTAAAAAGTACCGATGCAGGCAACACATGGTTCACCACAGGCCTGAATTTTCCGGCTAACGGTAATGTAAAAGGTTATAAATTATTAGTGCACCCCAACAACACAAGTGTCGTATGGGCCTGTACCGACAATGGACTTTTCCGCACAGCAGATGGCGGTACCACCTGGGATCTGGTTACCTATTACAATACAGTAGGCGGTACACAATTCAACCTTAGCACAAATGCCTACGATATTGTGTACCAGCCGGGCAGCACCACCACCATGTATGCCACCAGCAATGGTCCTTATTTTTATAAAAGCACCGATGGGGGCCTGACTTTCTTAAGAGTGGACAGAGTGGGTGCAGGTTTGCCCACTACGGGGGGCCGGATACAAATTGGCGTAACGGCAGCAAACAGTGCATACATATACCTGTTGTATGGCGATGGCACTTCTTACCAGGGTTTATATCGCAGCACCAACAGCGGCACCAGTTTTACCCTTCGCAGCAATACACCCAACGTATTGGGCAGTCAGGCCTGGCGCAATATCTGCATTGCCGTATCACCAACTGATGCAGAGGACATTTATGTAGGAGGCCTGGATGTGTATAAAAGCACTACGGGTGGCGCCACCGGTGGCTGGGTTCAGATTTCAAATTGGACCAGCACAAGTACCTCTAATTTTTGTCATGCCGATATTTTTGAACTGAAATGCGATGCCACTTATTTGTATTGCGCCAGTGATGGCGGCATTTATCGCATGACCCGCAGTACCGATACCTGGGTAAGCCTGATGCTAAACATGCAAACGGGCCAGGTATACCGCATGGGCATTGACCCCACCGCCTCAGCGGCTTTTGTAACGGTGGGGCTGCAGGACAACGGCAGCTACCGCAACACCGGGGCACAGTATCTTAGTATTGGCGGCGGAGATGGTATGGAAACAGTGATTAACCCATCCAACACCAATGTAATTTACCTATCTACTCAAAATGGCAACTTTTTCCGCAGCGATGATGGCGGCAGTACCAATGGTTTTATAAGGGGAGGTGCCGGCAATTGGACAACACCTGCCGTGTTGCGCCCGGGGAATGATACCCATATCTATCTCGGCTTCACCAATATTGATTACAACACCACTTCAGGAGCAGGGGCATGGAGTACCATCACCACCGGTTTTGGCAATCCGATTGAATCTCTGGAGTTTGCGCCAAGTAACAATACTATTTTGTATGCTACAGAAGGCCAATCGGTAAGGCGGTTCAACCTTAGTGCAGGTGTATGGTCGGCGGCCACCATCATTACGGGCAGCCTTCCCGCAAGCAATATCACCGAATTGGCCGTTGACCCGAACAATTCATCGCATGTGGTGGTTTGCTATGGCGGCTATACAGCGGCCACCAAAGTATACGAAACCTTCAATGCCAATGCAGCCACACCCACCTGGACCAATATTACAGCCACGCTTCCGAATGTGCCCATCAATTGTATTACTATGGACGATGATGCAAACAATACCATCTACATAGGTACCGATATAGGTGTGTTTGTTCGAAACGATGTGCTGGATAATTGGATCATGTACAGCAACAACCTGCCGGTAACCCGTGTGTACGACATTGAAATTAACCGCTCACTCGCTACACACCGGGTATATGCCGCCACATTCGGCAGAGGTGTTTTTTATGCAGAAGTTTATACCGGTTGCATCAGTTCCACAAACCTTACTGGCAATGTACTCGGGCTCGAATACACCGAAGTTTCATCCACCATTACTTCCACCCAGTTTATATCAGGAGGAGAAGGAACGTCTGTCGGGTATAACTCCGGCGGCTCCATAACACTCAATCCGGGGTTTGAAGTAAAAGCAGGATCTAAATTTGAAGCCTATATACAGGGATGTTCCGGGGCAGGATCTCCGCCAAGAGAATTGCGGATCATACCCATCAACAGGAACGGCACTCCGCTGAATACGGCCGGTCAGCAACAACTGCCTTCTCCACAAGGAAATTGACAATTTTATCCGGATGGATTCCTTATCAGCGATGCCTTCCATCCTACACCGACTGGTCCATGGTAAAACCATGATCCATACTGTCGGTATTTTACCAGTATAGCAAACCGGGAGCATTTCACTGAAAAAATGGCATTTATCAGTTAACTTTATCGGGATTTTTAACCATTCCATCGTTAACCATAAACCCCTGAAATATGAGGAAGTTTCTCTTATTAGGCATCATCATCACATTCGTTAATGCCTCCCGGGCACAAAATGTAGGTATTGGCACAACCACTCCTGCTGCAAAACTGGACGTTAAAACCACCTCAAACTATGTAGGCCAGTTTAACGGAGCATCACCTATGTATATGGGTATTTTTGAAGGTGATGTTTACCGGGGTTATCTCGGATCCTATTCCGGAGCCGCCGAGGATGTGGACTTTGGTACCGGAGCAGGAAATACCCTCGGGAAACTGCATTTTACCATTCAGGCCAACCCTAAACTGACTATCAATCCTTCCGGACAGGTTGGCGTTGGAACCACGAATCCTGCCTACCTGATGCATATTAATGGTGGCGACCTTTTTGTTCAATCAAGCAATGGTCTCATCCGTTTTGGATACCAGGGTGCAAACGAGTGGCAAATGGCTACTACTGGTGCAGGCGCCGATCTTCGCTGGTACATAACTACTAACGGAGGCAGTACTATTACACCAAGACATTATTTCAGTCAGAATGGTAATGTAGGTATTGGTGGTTTCTCTGGACCTGGTGTGCCTCTCGGCAGACTAGATGTAATTGGAGCTGGTACAACATCCTCCACCAACTCATTTCTATTAAGAAACAGTAACCTGGATACAATAATGCGGGTAAGGGATGATGGCCGCATGGGTATTGGTTATAATGGTAGTACTTATGGCCGCACTATAAACCTCGGCGGAACCGGCATAAACTTTTACACAGCTAGTGAAGTGGCTTTCGGCGGTGCTATTTTCCCTACGGATACTTCGCTGGTATTATGGTCAAATAGTAATTCTAACAACTATCTTGTATTGCAACCATCCTGGGGTAATACAGGGATCGGCACTTATACTCCAAATGCTAAATTCCATTTGAATGGGGCACAGCTTATTGGGAGTAACAGTGCGAGGATTGCTACCGGGTATGAATTGAGTGTGGATGGAGATGTAATAGCTGAAAGCTTTGTTACTCAGAACAGCACCAGCTGGCCGGATTATGTATTTGAAGACAACTATCCTTTGCTTCCTATCAGCGATCTCGAAAAAGCGATTAAGAAGAATAAACACCTTCCTAATGTACCATCTGCAACCGATATTGAAAAGAACGGGATTAACCTGGGGCCGATGACTTCCGCTTTATTAGAAAAGGTAGAAGAGCTAACCCTCTATATCATCCAATTAGAAAAGAGATTGAAAGCATTGGAAGAGAAAAATAAATAGAATTTATTATTTGTGGTATTTATGATAAAGCAGGAGCAGAGGTTCCTGCTTTATCTTTTATAATGGAGATACAGTATGCAAGCTGAATTTTCTGATCTAAGAGATCAACCGGTACATTTCAAACACTTCTGCGTAGTTGCTGTTGCATTGCACCCCTCTTACCTTTGCTAATGAACGGATAAAATCTTCCTGCATGTAATTACGGTGTGATTGTGACTGGTAAGATTTTAGTGCTTCAACTTTTTTATTCAACTCTGATTCTGATAAACGGATGAAAAAATTAGTACGAAAACTGTAATTATTCCAGGGCAACTCATACCCGGCAAATGTCACATTTTTAAAAGCCCTCATACCTTCCTGGTGAATAACCTGGTGGTCCTGGTGAATATCAGAAGCGGCAGGCAGCAGCACTAAGTCAGGATTAATGTTGGCATTCAGCTGCAGCAATTCTTCCAGTATCTTTTGCCGGGATTGAGGTAATTCCCTCACTTCGTAATTAAACAAGATAAGATTGGAAGCCGGAATACCTAATGTAGCTGTTGCCTTTCTGCATTCAAGTTCCAACGTATTGGATGGCAGCGATGCAGGCAGGGATTTTGAGCAGAGACAAAAAGCAGCATAGTAGACCTCTTTACCTTCGGCACAAAATTTTGCAATACTGCCGCCACAGCCTAATTCACCGTCATCGGTGTGTGGAGCCAATACTAATATTTTCTTCGGAGTGAACATGTCCATACAAAAATAGAGGATAAAACTGCCGGAACAAATTTCATTAATCTCTTAAATAACTGGCTGAATCTTTCAGGTAAGGCAATTGTTGGCCAAAATCTGTATTCAGGATCGCTCTGAAGATATTTACACCTGTAAGGCTATCACTAAAACCAGTATATTTTTTCGACGGCAAATGAACAGAAGCAAGATTCAGGAAATAGTATTTGAATTTTACCGGCTCCTTAAAATGCCTGAAACCATGATCTCCCATTAGTACAATGACAGGAGGTGTTGCAGATGATTTAAGTATGTGATCGATCAAGGCCATTATTTTTTTATTAGCATACTGAAGGTATCCTATATAAGCCTGTTTATTCACCTGGTTACCTTCCTGCAGTTTTTCAAATGGCTGCTCATTTCCATTGCTGTCAAAGTAGTAAGGGTAATGAGGCATCATCAGGTGAGTATACACAAACTTTGGAGCAGCTGTTTTTTTCTCCGCCAGCTTCCAGGTCAGGGTATAAATATTTTCGTTATTGTTTTTGTTAGCATAAGTAAGGATGTGCTGATTCTTTTTTGATTTCCACCGGTAAACAAAATTGAAACGAATGTCTTTATCAAACCGGCTGAGGAAAGTTTGAGCTGTAATGAGCCGGGTCTTTACGGGCAGAAAAGTTTCCCTGACCCTGGCGGGCTGTCCTTCAAAGTCGAAGACGGAATAGTTATAGAAATCATATTCCTGTGAACGGAGAAATTGTAAGAGTTTATTATCCCGTATCGATTCATAACTATACGTAAGATCCGGCTGGGCCCTTTCATTGTCTTTCAGGCTCAGGTAATTCATGTTCAGGATCGAAGCAACTGAGAAAGGTGTGTAATTATAGTTACTATGGCTTTCCGGAATGGTATGAAAGCCAGCCATGGCAAGTTGATGAAGGAATACACTGTCATCAAACTGAAATAGATCTTTTAATTCAGTATTGCCGGCATACTCATCAGCCAGAATGAAATAGATATCTGGTTTGCGGCAACTATCGCAGCTGATAAACCCCTCAGGTAAGGAAAAAGAGACTTTTTTTCTGCTGATCGCTTTGTTTGTTAATACGGCAGTGTCAGCCAGTAACAATACAAGGAAAAGAACATTTAAATAATATGTAAGTTTAAATGATGGGTTCTTTCTTCTTTTTAAAACAATGATCAATACGATAAATAAAACAGCTGCTGCAGGAAGAATGAAAGTGTATTTGGAAAGAAAACTGCCGGGAAAAAATCGCTTCAATGTATCATGAATACTGCCAAAGAAGAAATTAAATGCCATGATGCAAAAGGCAATAAGGTTTGCTTTAGTGAAATTCCGGTAAAACAACCAGAACAGCAGCGAGATAATGACTGAAGCACCAATATATACACCCGTTAACAACAGCGCATCTTTTACCGGGATGAAATTGTAATTCTCCGTAAAACCATGCAGCACAAAAAAAAGTGGCAGCAAGAAAAGAAAAATTGGTTTTGTCCGGATGATATGTAGCAGTTTATCCTTCATTTTTCTTCATCAGGCAGATGGTTCTTTCAGAGCCCGGAATTACTTTTTTATCTTCCGTTGTAAAATACTTATTAAAAGCGGCTATAAACTCCTCCTCTGTGTATTGCGTATAAATATCTTTCTTGCCGGCCAGCATCAGCCGGATCTTATCGTCGGACTTTGGAACAAACTCGATAATAAGATAAGTGCAGATACGGCTAAAAAAATCAGCTATTTTTTCGAAAGGAATATTCTTTCCGATAGCAAGATGATGAATTAACGCAAGAGCAAGTGCCATGTCAACAGAGGTTCGCTGAATGAATGAATCTCTTTCTTTATTATTTACCCCGATAGCAGGTGAAGGTTTTGACAGATCGATGATCAGTGGCAGGATATTCTTTTCTCCGTTTTTCTTTATTGTTTTATATAAAATATTTATACAGAAGGCATCAAAATCTGTGGCAATCACCGGCACATTATGTGCAGCGGAAATTTTTGAAAACTCACCTGTATTGGCACCGAGGTCGGCAACAGATGAAGGATTTATTTTTGCCAGCCATTGTTGAACAATCTTCTGCTTGTGTTCAACGTAATCTTTTCTTTGTGATGCTTCGTCGTAGTAGTTTGACCAGGTGCTTTTAGTTTCTGGTAAGTGAAGTTTATTGATCAATACTTCAAGACTTGTGACCAGGTTCAGCAATTTCTTTTTTGAAAAAACAGTTTTGCCGGTTGTATCCGTAGTTCTTTTGGCACTATATTTTGCATGGAGATGTATATGTAAGTATGTATGGATCGAGAACTTTGTCTTCCATGACAGCAACGAACGGGTAACTGCCAGCGGAATGCCATCGCTGTATGCAAGCAGCATTTCCTGTAAGGGTAGTTTGGAATAATGTGCCAGCAAAAGCGGGGATAGGAAATGTTCGCAAAACTGCCGGTAAGCGATCCAGGGCATTGTTTCATCATATTTCTCAAACGAAAGGGAATCTATGAATATAAGTCTTCCTTTATGCCATTGGATATTATAGGGTGTTGCATCCTTTAATATCATTCCTGAAGCAATCGATTCTTTCAGCAATTCAAGAGTAAGTAAAGCAGCATCTTTCAGCATATCAAAGCCCCACTCGTATGGATAAGATATGAATTGCAGCCGTTCAGGTTTTAGTGTTGTATACCATTCTTCATCACCTGTCAGGTTATTGTTGATTACCTCATGAGGGATCAACAACCCTTTTTTTACCAAATTTTCATAACAGCCGCTTTGAATAAAAAGATCATAATGTTCACCGAAGACTTTGTTTACCTGCCGGTACAGCACCCCGTCTTTTTCAAAAATAAATCCTGACGGATCCCGGTAAGACGAAGGGTGATGAATAAAATTAGCTGGCATCAGGCAGGCGGGTTATTATCAGTTGGCTTTTTGGAAGTTCGGGTAAAAATGGATTTGATATACGCCTTGATATTCCGGAAAAAGAAGGCAACTCCTAACGCAGCTGCAGCAATTACCTGTACCAGATAGCTGCCACTGCCCGGGTCAATATACAGTAGATAATGCGACATTACAGGTAGCTGAGATTCGTTTTAGGAGATAAAGTTAGCAATGTTTCATACATCAGTCTGATGGTATTTTCTATATCATCACGGTGCAGCATTTCTACCGTCGTATGCATATAGCGCAGCGGAATTGATATAAGTACCGAAGGACAACCATCATTAGAATAGGCAAATGAATCAGTGTCGGTACCTGTGCTGCGGCTTAATGCCCGCCATTGAACAGGTATTTTTTTATCAGCCGCCACTTTTTCCACCAGGGCCAGTAACTTGTTATGTACAGCCGGAGCATAAGAAAGAGATGGGCCTTTGCCGGTACTTACATCCCCTTCAATATTTTTGCTGATCATCGGGGTGGTGGTGTCATGCGTTACGTCAGTTACAATAGCAATATCAGGTTTTATTCTCCGGGCAATCATTTCAGCACCACGAAGACCAATTTCTTCCTGCACGGCATTTACCACATATAATCCAAACGGCAGCTTCTTCTTATTTTCTTTCAGCATCCGGGCTACTTCTGCAATCATAAAACCACCAATGCGGTTGTCAAAGGCACGGCCGATATAGTTACCATTGGCCAGTTCATCAAAACCGTCCTGGTAAGTAACTACAGCGCCAATATGAATGCCTAATGCCTCCACTTCTTTTTTAGTCCTTGCACCACAATCTAACCACAGGTTATCTGTTCTTGGCGTTGGTTCTTTTTGATCAGGGTTGCCGATTCTTGTATGAATAGCCGGCCAGCCGAACACCGCTTTTACCGGTCCTTTTTTTCCATGAATAAATACTCTTGATGCTGGTGCTGTCTGGTGGTCAACACCACCATTTCTTTTCAGGTATATCAATCCTTCGGCGGTAACATAATTTACAAACCAGCTTATCTCATCTGCATGGGCTTCTATCACCACTTTGAATTTACTGTCGGGGTTAATTACACCAACCGCAGTACCGTATGGATCTACATAATGAGTATCAACATAAGGTTTCAGGTATTCGATCCATAATTTTTGGCCCCATGTTTCAAATCCCACGGGAGACGCATTATTGATATAGGATTTGAAAAACTCAAACGCTTTGTCTGTAATAATCGATTTTTTTGCTTTCACTGATTTTGCCATGACGAATTATTTATGATGAACAGGTTAGTAAAGCGAAGATAAGCAGCAAGGCTTTAAGAATCATCAGCCCGTCATGCTGTATAACAAAGATGGCCTCATCCTTTACATGAGTAAACTTGTCATACAGTGTAAAAAGCAGAAGAAGCGGGATGAGTAATGCAGCATAAAAACCCGGGCTTTGCAGTTCAAAAAAATACAGTAAGAGAAAAGCCGCCACCACATTCAGTAATAGCATTATCCATTTTCCAAACCGGAGGGTTTTCGCCGGCCCGAGTAAGACGGCCACTGTTTTTATTCCATCCGCTTTGTCTTCTTCATAATCGTTGATATTAAAAAGAAGGCTTAAGGCGGCAATAAAGAAGAACCGGTTGATGAACAGAACAATGACTTGCTGGTTGTATGCGGAACTGTTTGTTTTTTCATTTAGCATTAATACAGGCAACACAACGGTTGTAAAACTCCAGATAAAACTTAATGAGGCCATTTTCAACCATCCGATCTGCCGGAGGCTTTTTTTGTTCCAGGGGTTTAACGGATAGGAATAACCAAGTGCAAGAAGCGGGATGATGATGAACCAGGCCAGGTTGTGGTAATTAAATTGTCCGGTAGTTTCAAAAATGAATTGATAATGATAGATAACCCCTCCTGTAATGAGGATAAAGCTCAGCAAAATGATAAGCTGTAACAGGCCTTTATTACGCCTGCACCATTCAAGACGGCTGTCGGTTTTTTCTTTAGTGCTTTTAACAAGATAATGAAGACAATAAACAAAAATTGTACATAGGAATATCAGTAAAAGATACCAGTTAAGGGAATGGGGCAGATGAAGCAGTTGAAAAGTTTCGTATGTAAGGCCCAAGGCACATGCTGCAATAAAAAAATTGCTGTAAACGATAAAGTGGAGAAGTTGTTTTCCCATTCAGGCAAAATTACTGCCTGTATACATAAATGGTGGGTGACTCAATAGTATCACTGGTATTTCCCGCATTGTCACGAACAGCCATTCTCAGGATAAGTGTATCCAGCTCTCTTTGCGGAGGGGTGGAACCGGGAATAAATGGAGGATTCAGAGCTGATAACATGCTTTGATAATCTAACGTTGCTTGTACCTGTGTCCGGGTATTTTTAGGAAAAGCAGGAAACTTATAGCGGAGGGTATCCCTGTTTGTAGCGACCACCCGTCTGTTCAGCCTTTTCTTAATAATGATGACGGAATCCTGCACATCGCCTTCTTTGTCGGTGCATTCAAGGGTAATCACAAAAGTGCCATTCAGTGGTATGTAATTTCCGTTGATTGATTTAACGCTGATGGTAGGTTTTGTCAGGAACTTATCTTTGTTGCAGGCAATCGCTACAACCACAAGAATCGATATCACAAGAAGGCTTAGTTTCATTGGTGCGATTTGATTGAAAACAAATTTACAATTTTTGACAACACAAAACAGGTATGCCGGGGCAATGGAATCATAAAGTTTTTGGGGTAAAAGAGATGGATTTTGAGACCCTGGCCCTTGAAATTTTTAGGTTCCAGGCTGCACAGAATACTGTTTATAAAGCCTATTTACAGGCATTGGGAGCCGATCCGGCTTCTGTTAAAGCAATTGAACAAATTCCCTTTTTGCCGGTCCGGTTCTTCAAGTCTCATATGGTACAAACTACTTCGTTTGAAGCTGCTGTCATCTTTGAAAGCAGCGGTACCACCGGCAGTATCAGCAGCAGGCATATGGTGAAAGACCTGTCTTTATATGAAGAGAGTTTTCTGCGGGGATTCGAACTCTTTTATGGTTCTGTAAAAGAGTGGTGTATCATCGGGTTATTGCCATCCTACCTGGAAAGAACAAACTCTTCGCTGGTGCATATGGTGCATAAGCTGATACAGTTGAGTGAACATCCGCAAAGTGGGTTTTACCTGGCTGAATTTGATCAGTTGTTTGCAGTATTGGGTGAGTTGGAGAAAAGAAAGCAAAAAACATTACTGATAGGAGTCACATTTGCTTTGCTTGATTTTGCAGAAAAATATCCATTGGGTTTACAGCACACCATCATTATGGAAACAGGTGGTATGAAGGGCAGAAGGCAGGAAATGATACGACCAGCAGTGCATGAATTGTTGAAAAAAGCGTTTAGTGTGCCAACAATTCATTCCGAGTACGGAATGACTGAGCTTTTGTCACAGGCTTATTCAAAGGGAGAAGGTTTTTTTTCCTGTCCGCCTTGGATGAGGATACTGGTCAGGGACGAGGATGATCCATTTGTTGTAAAGAGAGCCGGTTCAGGAACAATCAATGTGATCGATCTTGCTAATATTTACTCCTGTTCGTTTATTGCCACAGATGATGTTGGGAAAATTCATACAGATGGCAGCTTTGAGGTATTGGGTCGTATTGATGGCAGCGACCTGCGTGGCTGCAGCCTGATGGCAGTGTAAAAAAGTTTTATTGATAAGCTGTAATCCAATAAATTTGCAGCCCTGCCAAAATTATAGCCCGGGTGGCGAAATTGGTAGACGCACCGTCTTCAGGTGGCGGCGTTCGAAAGGATGTGCTGGTTCGAATCCAGTCCCGGGCACAAAAAACCTCATCATAACGATGAGGTTTTTTATAAGTGTTTACCTCTATTTTCCCTTCAAAAAACGCAGATAACAGCAGATAGTGGCAAATACCCGAATCCTATTTTCAGATGAATAAAAAAATATCCACATCGGGTTTTACCTCCGTAATTATACTAACAGCTGTTTGGAATATTAATTTATATTCGACAACATAAATATTTAATTCACAAACCAAACGCATTATGAGAAAACTATTACTATTTGTGATGTCATTCACACTGATGTATGCAGTGACAGCGCAGCAAAAAAATTATTGGTCTTCAAATACTGATGCAGGCAGTATCACTACTGACAAATCTGTAGCAAGACTATCGTTTCCGAAAGATTTTAAGCTATTTAATCTGAATGTTGATCCATTAAGACAGGAATTGTTTTCTGTTGTTGGAAATAATGCCTCCCGGCACTCAACAGTTATTTCCCTGCCTAATGCAGAGGGCCAGGTTGAACAATTTGAAGTATTTGAAGCTTCCAATTTTGAACCGGCACTTCAGGCTCAATTCCCTGAGATCAGGGCTTTTTCCGGCAGAGGTATTACGGATAAAGCGGCAACATTGAAACTGAGCATTTCACCGCAAGGCATACAAACAATGGTTTTCAGGGCTGATAAAGAGAATGAATTCATTGAAGCCTATTCTCAGGACCATACTGTGTACGCAGTATTCAGGTCTCAGAGAGCAAAAGGGGCTTTACCCTGGAATTGTTCTACCCCTGATCAGCAATTAACTACTGATCTGAATGCACAGGTGGCTAACACAGGCATTACCGGAAGATCAGGTGGCGATTTAAAGACTATGAGGCTGGCACAATCCTGTAATGCAGAGTATTCCAACTATTTTGGTGCAACAAGTTCTGCCCAGGTATCATTAGTGTTAGCGGCATTTAATGCAACACTTACCCGTTGTAACGGGGTTTATGAAAAAGATCTTGCATTGCATTTGAATCTTATTGCCAATACTACGAGTGTTATTTATTATAACCCGTCAACAGACCCTTATTCTACTACATTAAGTCAGTGGAATGCACAATTGCAGTCAACATTAACTTCTGTTATCGGCGAAGCCAATTATGATATCGGGCATATGTTCGGAGCTTCTGGTGGCGGTGGAAATGCGGGTTGTATTGGTTGCGTTTGCGTGAATGGTTCCAAGGGTAGTGGTATCACTTCGCCTAATGATGGAATTCCACAGGGGGATAATTTTGATATTGATTATGTGGCACATGAAGTGGGCCACCAGTTAGGAGCAAATCATACTTTCTCTATGAGCAGTGAAGGTACTGGAGTGAATAAGGAAGTAGGCTCTGGTATCACTATTATGGGTTACGCCGGTATTACCAGCCAGGATGTGGCGCCTCACTCTATTGACATATTTCATCAGGCATCAATTGCACAGATACAATCCAACCTGGCAACAAAGACCTGCCCGGTTACAACTACAATTGTGAATTCAACACCTGTTGTTTCAGCAGGTAGCAATTATACTATCCCGATCAGTAC
>JBGAQD010000050.1:0-13338 GCA_044220915.1 Chitinophagaceae bacterium | reverse complement strand
GATGCTGATGTGATACTGTACCCATACTTATGACATACTTAGCTAGTGCTTACTTCATACTGTTCTCATGCTGAGCTGATACTGTTTTGATGCTTTGCTGATACTGCCGGTATGCCCGGGAGCTATTATTTATTTCCATTTAGGGAACAGATTGATGAACTAAGTACGGCTCATCTGCGGGGTATACCGGACGGATGTATGGAGGATGCCGGGAGCATGATTGAAGATGATGGCATTACTGAAGTGTTAATACCTGCAATATCCAGATGGCGGGTTGGCCGGTTTCTCTTTAGGGAACTGTAAGGCACTGAAATGAACAAGAAGGAACGAAAGGGAACAGCATTAAACCGATAAGCAATAACCCTTTTTCGGTATTGGCGGAGTTTGATAAAGCAAGTATTTTCAGCAGTGGTTGGTATAGAATTACTTTGAAAATCAATTAACTTGTATACCAGAACATTCGCAAAGCAGCGAGTTGTATGCCATTTATATGAGACTACTTCTATTTTTTGCAACGATAATTAGCCTGACTTCCTGTTCTTCGCAAAGTCCCAATGTAAAACCTATAGGACCAGAACGGGACATTGTTCTTATTAACATTGAGAATGGAGACCGGACATTCATTGCAAAGATTTTATCGAAAATTGATAGCATTCAACCAAAAGTGGTTGGCATCAATATCCATTTTAAGTCCTCTAAGGAAGGGAAAGAAGATTCGTTATTATCTATCGCTTTAAATACTCTCAAGGGTGACATATTATCTTATGGCGTTGGGACAAGGGGGTTAGAAGAACATTCAATTTCCAAATTTACTAATGCAGTAGATGATGAAGGACTTATAAACTTTGAAGAAACAAATGGACTGGTAAGCAAAATGACCCCTGTAAAAAAAATTGATGAAAAAATACATATGTCCTTTGCTCTCAAAATTGCAAAACTATGGAAGCCAACCCTTGATAATTCATATACAGAGAACAAATCAGTTCCAATTGAATATTCAAGAACTTTGAATAGCTTCCTAATAATAAATGGCTCTGACCTAATTGAATTGCCTATTAGCGAATTCGATTTAGAAAATTTGAAGAACAAAATATTCCTTGTTGGCTATGTTGGCCCAAACGATGAGGACATGCATAGAACGCCTTTAAGATTTTTAGCCAAGAACACTCTAGCTCAGAAACAGCCAGACACATACGGCCTTGTGATAATCGCAAATCAGATACGAACTTTGCTTGACAAAAACACAAACTAAAACGGCATACAACATTCAGTTTTGCGTCAGCAGGGGGCGACGAATAAACCCTCATCAGCAGCACTAATATCGGCTACATATCCGGGCTGACCCAACACAGATGAGCAATAGAATATATTTTCATCTTTTGTAACTTACATCGGCTGCAGTACCGGCTGGACGTTTTCCGAATGACCTGCCGAACGCAGAGCTGTGGCCGCTGTACGCTATTTTAGTATACTTTCCTCTGTATGAATATTATTCGGACAATATCTACTATAATTGTTTCATTTGCACTTTTTAGTTGTTCTAAAGTTGATAAGAAGTTTTATTGCAGCAAGGAATCAAACAACCTTCGAGCAAAATTTCACCTTCCGATTATAGATAGTAATATGACACTTGACGAATCTGCGGCCTTGTCAGATAGCCGCTGGCAGACTTCGATTAAATATCCAATCGACACAATCCCCTTACATGCCTGGAAAACCATAACTGTTGCCAGGTCAATTCTTACATTTGAGACTGATGCTTTTCGAAAAAGAATAGATGACACTTTGTTTTATCAACTTAATATAGATAGTAAAATTCACAGGGATTCAACCGTAACTGTTAGTGGTTTAGTTTTCTACACAATGGAAAATGAGAGCAAATCAATAAGTCTTGACTTCGATAAAAAATATAAGCGTTTGGATAGCTTAGGTGTTGACAGCGTTAAGAATCGGTGGAAACTAAATTTTTAATAACAGCGTACAACATGAACTGTGTAAGAAACCAAACAACAGTGATCTTCAGTTTGATCTGACGAATCCCGAAAGCCCAGCTTTAGTTCTTATCATTTTATTTATCAAAAAGCCAGTTAGTGGTAACTGCGGACGGTATTTAATTTTTCACTGCCGGGTGTTCTGTGGATTTTAAAGGCGGTTCACCCCACACATATAGCCCGGCTGTGAGACATCGGCTACAAAGCGTTAATTTTAGACACCCGGCCGGGAAGGAATCAACAAATAAAAAAAGAAAAACATGAACCTGTCAAACAATAAAATTTTAATTACTGGCGGTGCAAGTGGAATTGGCTTAGGACTTACCGAACGATTTATCCAGGAAAATAATACTGTGATCATCTGTGGCAGACGAGAAACGGCCTTGCAAGATGTAAAGGACAAATTCCCGTCTGTCATTACTAAAGTATGCGACTTGTCAATAGAAGCGGACAGAATTGAACTTTATAAATGGGTTTCAGAAAATCATTCAGACCTGAATGTGCTTGTAAATAATGCTGGTATTCAAAATTGGATGCATATTTCTGACCCCGACTTTTACCAAAAGACAACTAATGAAATTAACACCAATGTTTTAGCACCCATTCATTTGACTACTTTGTTCACTAACCTGAAGTCTTTAAACACTATTATCAACGTGACTTCAGGCCTGGCTTTCGTTCAACTTTCAAAAGTTCCGGTTTATTGTGCCACAAAAGCCTTTTTCCATTCCTTTACTCTTTCATTAAGACATCTATTAAAGTCGAAAAATATTGAAGTGATAGAAATGATACCGCCGGCATTAAATACAGACCTTGGTGGTAAAGGGTTACATGATGGACAACCCCCTGTTTCAGATTTTGTAAACGCAGTTTTTCAACAGATGAAAGAAGGAAAAACAGAACTGACTTTTGGCTTTAGTGAAGTGATGGCAAAAGCAACTCCGGATGTTATCAATGCGACTTTCAATAGAATGAACCCATAATTTGGTTGGAGAAGAATAACAACGAACCGCCTTCTTCCCTGCCTGTTGTGTATAATTGTAAACTACTTTAAGCAACCTGACTGACTTTGAAAAAATATCGCACCTGATCCGCTTTGGACTTTCGTTCCATAAAGTGACAACAAATGCCATAACCGATTGGGCTGTCCGCAAAATAAATGAGCCTGCACCTGACAATATATTTTTTGACCTTGTTACGGCCCGGACGAAGAATAAAATAATTGAAGTACTGTCCGAAAAAGTGACCTGGAATTATAACGACCAGGAATTAAGAACCCTTATTTTGAGCTACTATAAAAACTACCTTATCAATAACCCAACTTTATGGATGGACATTGAAAAAGAACTGACAGGGTATTTTCAATATTCCGACTTCGAAAATGGCAATGACAGGTCAGCAGATTTTCTTTATTACCTCGCAGACGACTGGCATTTACGAAAAGACGGTTTTAGCGGACTCCTGACAATGCCTGAATACCTGACAGATAATTTAGGAGAATATAACGACTATAATAAACTAAAAGAATTACTGAAGGGAGAAGGATTGGCAGGGTATGAAGTATAGGACAACCACACATAGCGTTGGGCTTTTTTTCCCTCCCATATGTTCTGTGGATTGTACATGTGAGTCCTGTCCTACAGTATTTTGGCAGTATAAAAAGTTTAGCGGCCAGACTGGCCGTTTTTCGGGAATGACGCCGGGTCCACCCAATACACTTAGCCCGGCTGCGAGACGTCGATTAACTCTTCCAGCAATATCTTTTCGAGTTCGATCCTTTCGGATCTTCCATCTGATGCCGACCATTTGATAAGACGGATGTACCCGTCTGCGATCTCGATGCCCGTAATATCACCATCGCTGAAACAACAGCAACCGGTATTGAAGTAAGCCGGTTTCATGTTCATATAGTCAACGGATACGGAAGTGAATTCTTTTTCCCGTTTCTTTATTTCATCAAGCAGGTTATCGAGCTGGTGTTTGTCGTTTTCTTTTTCTGCCAGCTGGAATTGTTTGTACAGCCTTTCAAGATGGGTGAGTGATGCAAAGACGGGCTGGTGGGTGTGTCCGGTTACCAGTATGGTGTTTTTCTGCTGTGCCGACCATTCGTACATGATATGGTTGTGCAGGGTTTTCTTTTCTGCATCATAAGCCGGTGTATTGGGATTTATCTTCAGCAATGACTGCAGCGGCGCCCATATGTAAGCCACAAAGAATTTGCTGAACCAGTTGCCATCACTTTGTGCATCGCCCTGGTGGCCGTGGGTGAGGAAGATGGTCAATACATCATCCGCCGGACCTGCTGATGGTTTGCTGCTGATCAATGTTTGCAGCAGGACTCCTTCATATACTTTTACTTTTTCACCATACATATTCTTCAGGTGCCAGGAAGCCCAGGGGCTGGTGTCCCAGTAGAGGTCGTGGTTGCCGAATATTTTTACATACTGGTTGTGCGCCAGGAATTTCTTTTCTGCTTCGAATGTGGCCCTGTTCTTTTTCTTCACTTTCCAGATGCTGTTCTCCCATAGTTCTTCGCTGTCGCCGAGATTGATAAAACAGAAATCATTATCGCTGTAATAATTCAGTGCATGGAGGTAATTGGTTTCGGCCTGTTTAAAATCATCGGCACCATTGCGGCTGCCTTTGTGCTGGTCGGAGAAGATGATGAATTTACCGGCCTGCTGCACAAAGGGAATCACCAGGCCTTTTTTACCGGGATGCTTAATGATATCTGCTGAAAGTTTTGTAAGTGCTTCAAAGATCCTTTCCCGGTTTGGTTTGGAAGAGAATTTTGCAGCGGCCCAGAGCACCGGTTTGGATAATATGTTACGAAGCGTTCCCATGCTTATTGATGATACAAGGTTAAAGAAAGAATTTTGAACTGCGGTGCTACAGATGCAGGATCAGGTGCGGTATGGCAAGTTGCTGATTCTTTATACGTTCACTCCCGGTAAACGGACAAAAAAAATCCCATCCCGGTTTAAGGGATGGGATCAGTATTACCCGGTGTTATTGTTTTACCAATGTACTATCACTTTTCCTTCGGCTAACTTCTTACCGCCGGCGTCTCCGACCACTACATAATAAATACCTCTTTGCGCAGGGCGAAGATCAACATCCATTAATGTATAAGGACCGATGATGGAGAACTTAGCATTAAACACCCTGGCACCTTTTGAATCATAGACAGTCAATTTTCTTGCAGCAGCGGTGCCTCCGTTATTATAATAAGAAACGGTGAACCTTCCATCATTCGGACTCGGGAAAATGAACAACCGTGTGCTTGCTGCTGCTGTAATTGTAAGAATAGGTGATTCATTGAAGCAGCTGAGACCGCTGACAAATGCTTCCTGGATCTTTACCTGGTAAGAGCCAAGTTTTGTCATATCCACCACATAAGTGTTACCCGTATTGCTGAAGGCTGTGCCATCTTTATACCAGCTGGTGGTCAATGTGCCGCCGGTTGATGCACTTGGTGTGGCGGTGAGTGTTGTTGACTGACCGGGCAGCAAGCTTGTTAACGGAGCGGCTGTTAGCCCGATAGCGGGCAATTGACGAACAGTGAGTATTGCGCCGGCTGTAGCAACTGCGGATGGACAGGTTGCATTTGATAACAGGCAACGGTACCTGTTATTACTCATCAGTACCGTTGTATTAACGACAGTATAGGAAGAAGCATTGGCCCCGGTAAGATCAGACCATGTAGCACCAGCATCAGTACTTACCTGCCATTTGTAGATAATTGTCTCCGAACTGGTTCCGGTTACGCTGAATACGGCATTGCTGCCGGAACATACTTCCACATTTGCAGGTTGAGCAGTAATAGTAACCGGGCTTACCACCGTCAGTATTGCACAGGCGGAAGTGGCTGCAGGGGCACAGAGCCCTGACACGACACAACGATATCCAATTCCATTCATCGCAGTTACAGCCCCGGTGATTGTCAACGTTGGAGTGGTTACACCGGAATAAACTCCGGCATTGGCAACATTTGTCCATGGACCGGCACAACCATTGACACTTAACTGCCACTGGTAAGAGATGCCACTGCCTGTTGCCGTTACACTGAATGAATTATTGCTGCCGGCACAAATTGCTGCATTTACAGGTTGTGTTACAATAGCAGGCAATGTATTTACGGTAAGTATTGCTGCATTTGAAATGCCGGGTGTGGTACAACCGGGGTTTGAGAGCTGGCAACGATACCTGTTATTGTTCAATGAAAAAGCAGCGCCGGTGATGCTGAGTGTGGCAGCGGTTGCCCCGGAGTAAAACCCTCCGTTATTTATGTTGGTATAAGTGCCGCCGCCGTCAGTGCTTACCTGCCACTGGTAAATGATACCCGTACCGGAGGCAGCAACAGTGAAACTTGTATTACTTCCTTCGCAAACAGACTGATCAGACGGCTGGCCGGTTATGGTAACAGATGTTACCACTGTAAGCAATGCACAGTTGGAGGTGGCGGCTGGTGTACATGAACCGCCAGTAACCACACAACGATAACCTGTATTATTCTGGCCTGCCGTAATACCGGTCAATGTATAAGATGGAGAAATGGCGCCGCCAATATTTGTCCATGGGCCTGCACAACCATTATTGCTGATCTGCCATTGATAAGTAAGGCCATTCCCGGTAGCTGTTACACTAAATGTGTTACCGGAACCGGTACATACTGTTGCATCAACAGGATGAGATGTTACAGACGGGGCAGTGTTCACAGTGAGTAAAGCACCGTTCGATGCTGTGGTACCGCATAGTGTTGAAGCGTTGCAGCGGTACCGGTTACCATTAAGACCAGCAGTTGCGCCGGTAATTGTCAATGTAGCAGAAGCAGTACCAGAATATGGTGCTGCTGCAGGAACATTATTATAGGTGGCTCCGCCATCTGTACTCAGTTGCCATTGGAAACTGGTAGCAGTTGCAGCTGTAATGCTAAATGATGTATTAGCTCCTGCACAAATTACCTGCCCGGCCGGCTGTGCTGTAATGGCGGGACCGGAACCCGGATTGATCGTATAGGTAATATCCCGCAGCTGGTTGGATGCGCCAGAAGCTGTACCTGTAATAGTAAGTACATAAGAACCTGCTGCCAAAGTGTTTGTTCCGGTCAACCTCACCGTAACACTGTTACCGGGAGTTACAGTTGCACCGGGTATAAAGCTGACAGCTGTACCAGCAGGCGGTGTGCTTGCAGAAACGGTAATTGGATTGGTGAATCCGCCGGCAGGTATTGTTCCCAAAACAATATCCATAGTGGCAGGTGCAGGACATGTTGCAACAGCAGGAGCAGGGTTATTGAAACTAAAGCCGCCTGCAGCAGGAATGGTAGCGGACCATATTCCACGGCCATGAGTACCTGCAGCGATAGTACGGTCTGAAGCCCGGTATTTGATCATGTCTGTGCTTACATTGGGGAAGGTAGGGTTCGCATTCCAAACGGTAGAGGCGCCATTCAGCAAATCTGTTTCCCACACACCTGTTGCCGTAGCGATATATGCTTTTGTATCAGAGTCCGGATGAAAGAGTGCCCATCTTACGGGCATGTCTGGCAGGTTACCATCAGAAGCAGCCCATGTGGTGCCGCCGTCGGATGAAACCCAAACATTATTCACTCCAAAGTTTGTATAGCATGCTATCAGGTTCTGATCGGAAGAACCAGTAACCACACAATTCAAATAACCAGCAGCACCTGTTGGTGTGATGATAGTACTGGTGGGTGCAGCTGTATGTGCATCATCCAGCCGGACCAACCTGCTGGTACTGCCGTTGCTGGTACCAAAGAAGACCCTGTTAGCTGTGTAAGGAGAAACATGAACAGCAGATACCTGCAATCCACCAAAGTCGGTAACAGAAATGGTAGCAGATGTGGTTCCGGTTTGTGGATTATCCCACCTGATAAAATTTCCTGAACCTGAACAGAGATAAATCTTATTGTTGATATTGTCATAGTCCCACGGACTTACAAAGCGGCCACCGGAAAAGGCAACATTACCCCAGGAGGCACCACCATTTAAACTTCTCCTGATATTATTATTAAAGGCCGAGCCAAACTGAAACTGTGGTTCGTTCTGGTCGATGGCGCAAAGCATACCATCACCGCCGTAGAATTCAATTGAACTGTCCAAACCGGGATGGTTCAGCCGATGCATACCATTATCCTGCGCCCCTGCAATAAAGAGGTTTGTCTCGGTGGGGTGAATGGCCACGGAATAAAATTGTTTTATCCGTAATCCTTTATTTCTGTCCCTGATAGTGGTGCCGCCGTCTCCTGAATAGTGAATACCACCATCGCAGGCAAACATCACTTTACTACCCCCATCCCACCATTGCACATCATGCTGGTCGGCATGTATATACTGACCGGAAGAGCCCACCCACACTGCAATCTTTACCCAACTTGTACCCCCATTTGTTGTTTTATAACATTCGAGACCACCTACAATGCATTCGTTAGGATTAGCAGGATTAACACCACAGGAAAGATCATACCAGCCTTGTCCGTTGGCCCATGTTCCTCCGCCGGGTTGAACCGGCACAGCAGCCCAGTTTACACCACCATCGGTTGACCTCCATATGGTGGGAACCTGGTGAGAGGAGTTATCAGGACAGGCAAATAAATTGTCACCGCTTATACCCAGCTCTGTACGCTGGTTAAACGTAGTGAACGGGGTAGCAGCACTTGTCCATCCGCCAGCAGTAACGGTTGAGGGATTATCAGTATAACGATAGCCTGATGTGCTGAAAATGCCAGTCGTAACATGCAATCTTCCTGCAACAGCAGTAGAACTAATTTCAAGGTCACAAACACTGGCTCCAATACCAGATGGTGTAATATCGGTCCAGGTTGATCCACCGTCTGTCGAACGTTGCAAACCGGTGTTTCTTGTGCCGAGATATACGTTGCCCTGAAAATCGCAAAGTATCCTTGTGCCACTCAGAAAAGTGCTGGTAGAGGGCAGAAAATTCCAGGTAGCACCGGCGTCCACACTTTTAAAAACACCCACCCCCCTGATAGCATCAGCATTGGAGTATGATTCACCCGTACACATATACATGATATTCTGAAAACCGGGACGGGGGTCCTGGCAGATATCCGCAATAGCGAGGTTTGAAAGAAAGTCATTAACAAGAACCCAGTTGGCGGGTGATGCGGTGATATCTGTAGTTTTCCATAATCCCCCGGCCACACTACCTACAAAAACAGTTTTGTGTGTGGGATCCAGGGAGTCGATCATGGTAGCCCTGATACGTCCTGATGTCTGGTCATCATTGGGGCGGCTATTACCATTTTGACGGGAGAAGTCACCATTGGGTCCCCTTTCGATCCATGACAAAGCCTGGATAGCTTCTGTTCTGCTGGCTTCCTTTGCCGCTTCGGTTTGCTCCATGGCAATCCGCCACTGTTGCCAGGGCACTTTACCAGTGAAAGGGTTTTTAGTTTGTTCAATTTCCAGTTCGATAGCTTTATCCATGCCATCGTATTTATTATCGCCTTTCTTCTTCATTTTTTTAGCACTGTGGTCCATTTTTTGGTGGCAACCCGTAATCAATAAGGTTGCAGCCATAACAGTAAAAAAGCCGGCAAGGCTGATCGTAAAAAATTTTTTCATAAATGAGATTGATTGAAAAATACGGGGGTGAGTTTTAAAACGGGGTGAAATTAGGAAATTACCCTAAATAAATTTTCACCATACCACAAAGAGGGTATAAAATGAGCCTTTGCTTCAACAAAAAAAAATCATTTTGCTGCTATCATGCTGATCTCCACATTCACAAATTTTGGAAGAGCAGAAACCTGGACTGTTTCCCGGGCCGGGAATTCGCTTTCGAAATATTTGCCGTATACAGCATTGATCTCACCGAACTGGTTCATATCGGTAATGAAGATGGTGGTCTTTACCACATGGCCGAAGTCCATACCGGCTTCCTGCAGGATGGCTTTGAGGTTGTGCATCACCTGGTGGGTTTCTTCCTGAATGTCCTTGTTCTTTAATTCGCCGGTGGCGGGGTCAATACAAATCTGCCCGGAAATAAAGAGCATATTGCCTGTTAAAATGGCCTGGTTATAAGGCCCGATGGGTGAGGGAGCATTGGAAGTATTAATGATGGCTTTACTCATGGTTAGCTTTTAATAAAATTCAATGGAACGAATTTAGCTTTATACGTTTTCTTTGCAAAAAAGGATTATGAAGATTGTGGTGATAACAAATGAGTGGCTAAAAGAAGAATTGCTGGCGCAGGGGCTGCAGGAGGATGTGCAGGTAGAATGGCAGGAAGCAATAAGCCCGGTGGCGGATGCTGATGCATACATTGACCTTTTGTTCAATCTTTCTGTTGAAAGGATGGACAGTTTGAAATTATTATGGCCTGCAACAATAATTGTAAACAGTGTAACAGATACAGCAGATAAACTGCCAGGTGGATTTACCCGCATCAACGGATGGCGCAGTTTTTTAAAAAGAACACTGGTGGAAGCAAGTTCCAGGGATGCTGATCGTACAGCCGTTGAAAAAATATTTTCCTGTTTCAATAAAACCGTTGAGTGGGTACCGGATATCCCGGGCTTTATCACCCCAAGAGTGATCAGTATGATCATTAATGAAGCTTATTTCACACTGGACGAACAAGTGAGCAGCAAAGAAGAAATTGATACGGCGATGAAACTGGGAACGAATTATCCTTATGGTCCGTTTGCATGGGGTGAAACGATCGGATTAAAACATGTATCTGCGCTTTTATCAACACTGGCAAAAACAAATGCCCGTTATACAGCATCCTCTTTGCTCCAAAAAGAAGCTTTGTCATCATGAGCCTTATCCTGAACATAGATACCGCACTTGAAACAGCTTCCGTTTGTCTTGCAAAGGATGAAGAAATACTGCAACTAACTGTCAACGAAAACCGAAATGGCCGGGCCGCATGGCTGCACAACGCCGTAGCTGATATGCTGCAAAATAATAATTGCAGTACCAACGACCTTACTGCTGTTGCTGTGAGTATCGGTCCGGGTTCTTACACAGGACTAAGAGTTGGTTTGGCAGCTGCCAAAGGGTTTTGTTTTGCATTGGATATTCCTTTGATCACTGTGAGTACCTTACAAATAATGGCCTATTCGGTGAAGGAAGAAGCCACTGATCTTATCTGCCCGATGATCGATGCCCGCAGGATGGAAGTATTTGCAGCCGTTTATGATAAATCGTTACAGGAAAAAACACCTGCACATGCATTGATCGTTGATGAAGATAGTTTTTCAGACCTACTATCATCTTCATCAATACTTTTTTGCGGAAACGGCAGTAAAAAATTGCAAGCATTGATCAAAAACAAGAATGCGGGTTTTTGCGACAGGACTCACAATGCTTCTCATCTTGCATATTTGTCATACAATTGTTTTCGAAATAAGGAATTTGCTGACCTTGCTTACACTGAACCGTTGTATATCAAAGAATTTTACTCTCCCACCCGCAAGGCCTGATTAAAAAATTCGTCACAGAAGTTGCTGTCATGCAAAAAAGCAAAGCAGTATTAACAAATACTAAGGCAAAAAAGAGATTTGCGGAAGTAATTTTACCTCTTACCTTAACCAGTTGATCGATGAACAATTATTCGTTATTGCTGAATACTGACTCTGAGAGCGGAACTGCACTGAAAGTAGATCTGCTAAACGTAAAAAAGGCAGCATTGGTGCTACGGGCCATTAATCATAAGCTCCGGCAACAGATGTTGAAACTGATCGATGAACATGGAAAAATGACGGTGACTGAGTTATATGTGAAGCTAAGGCTTGAACAATCTGTTGCATCGCAACACCTTGCCATTCTGCGCAAAGCAGGTTTTGTAAAAACAACCCGGGATGGAAAATTCATATATTATTCTGTAAATACCAGCCGCATAGATGAATTAAACAAATTTGTGGAAGAACTGCTTGGTTAACCGACCAGTATTGATAAGCAATGTCCCACTGAACCAGTCCGGGACATTTTTGTTTAAATAAGTACTTTTGCGTCTCCCCTTTACGGGGAGTTTTATTTAAATCAACAATCTATGTACATTAAACAATTATATACAGGCTGTCTTAGCGAAGCCGCTTATTATATTGAAAGCAATGGCGAGGCAGCCGTTATTGATCCGCTGCGGGATATTGATGCATATCTTGAAATTGCCAACGAAAGAAAAGCCCGTATAAAATATATTTTTGAAACTCATTTTCATGCCGACTTTGTAAGCGGACATCTTGACCTTGGAAAAGCCACCGGCGCCCCCATCGTTTACGGACCAAACACCACTACAAAATTCCCGGTGCGTGTAGCAAAGGACGGAGAGCAATTCAAGGTAGGCGACCTGACCATTGAAGTATTGCACACACCGGGACATACATTAGAGTCGACCTGTTATTTATTAAAGGATGCCTACGGAAAAAACCATTGTGTATTTACCGGTGATACGCTGTTCGTTGGTGATGTGGGCCGGCCCGACCTGGCACAAAAGGGTGCAGAGATTACAATGAATGACCTGGCAGGAATGATGTATGACAGCATTCATTCAAAATTATTTCCGCTGGCCGATGAGGTGATCGTATATCCTGCTCACGGCCCCGGAAGTTCCTGTGGCAAAAATCTCGGACCTAATACGCATAGTACGATCGGTGAAGAGAAACAATCCAACTATGCTATGAAAGCTGCCACCAAAGAAGAATTTATAAAAGAAGTAACTGATGGCATTGCAGCCCCGCCATCTTATTTTCCCATCAACGCCAAAATAAATAAAGAAGGTTATGATAGCCTGGATGATGTGCTGGTGCAGGGATTGAAAGCATTGCCTGTAGAAGAGTTCAAAAAATTAATGGCCGATGATATTATCATTCTTGACACCCGCCGTGCCGATGTGTTCACCCAGGGATTTGTTCCGGGTTCCATTTCGATCGGTTTAGAGGGCCGGTTTGCAGAATGGGCGGGCAGTTTGTTGCCATTCCATGAACCGATCCTACTTGTAACAGAACCGGGAAAAGAGAAAGAAACCATTGTACGTATGGCAAGAGTTGGTTTTGACAAAGTGAAGGGTTACCTGGATGGTGGTTATGATGCGTGGAAGAATGCCGGAGAGCCTATTGATATGATCGTAGATGTGGAAGCTGATGAACTGATGATGGATATACCGCATGATAATAAACTGGTAGTAGTGGATGTTCGTCGTCCAACAGAATTTGCAGATGGTCACCTGAAAGATGCGCTGAACCTTCCGTTGAATGATATGACAGACCCTGCCCTGATGGCCAACCTGGAAGAAGATCAGAACCTGTATGTACACTGTGCCGGTGGTTACCGCAGTGTTATTGCTGCTTCTTTAT
>JBGAQD010000004.1:0-202316 GCA_044220915.1 Chitinophagaceae bacterium | reverse complement strand
GTGAATTTTCAAAATAAGATAAGAGTACGGGTTGAATACGACAAGGCAACTGCGATCACCGGACAAGTGTATGGCCCATGGCGTTATCCATCCGGATACCTGCAAGGGGCCCATGGCATGAACTCATTACCCCTCCCTGTCAAATTCATTTCTTTCACTGCTCTAAAAAAAGAACAGTCATCGCTGCTGAAATGGACAACTGCCGATGAAGAACCTGGTGTGCAATACGAAGTACAGCACAGCACAGAGGGAATTAATTTCAGCACAATCGCCATTTTAAACGGTAACAATCAAATCCGTAATGATTATGAATGGGTGCACACCAGCCCAGCTACCGGAAAGAATTTTTATCGCATCAAAGCGGCTGTAACGGACAAATCAGTCTTTACTTCGGCCCGCATGCTGAATTTTGATGCCAGTACAGTGCTGAATATTTTTCCTAATCCATTACCAGCTGGTAAGGCGCTAATTGTAGAAAATTCAGGCATCATTCAAAATGAAACAGCAGTTTTGTCACTGGTAAACATGATCGGCCAGCAGGTCTATACAAGGGAATTATCAGCCTCAGAAAACGGCAGGCTAATCATTAATTTTCCTAGTCTGCCCGCAGGGTCATACTTATTGTTATTAAGGACAGAAACTTTAGAATATAGGGGAAAAATAGTGCTGTCGGGCATGTAAATATTTTTCCCCAATACAATAATTTAAACTTTGCCAGTTCTGTATATTCTATACATTTATCCCTCGTTTCCGCACCCGCCCCTACTATAATCCAGCCCCTCTGACAAAAACCAATATTTTAATTCTATTAAAAGAAAATTTGTTTGAGGATGAGAAAATTTACGGTAATGGCGGTGCTGTGCGGCCTGGTATTCAGTCAACCCCTGAAAGCCCAATACTATTTTTATAACGACAAATACTACGACAATGCAGTAGTGTTGGAAATTGGTGGCACATTTGGTGTTATGAATTCTCTTACAGACCTCGGTGGAAAAAAAGGTATTGGAAAAAAATTCATCAAAGATCTGAATTGGAAAAATGCAAAGCCCAGCTTCGGTTTCTATGCCATGGCCATGTATCAGAACATGATTGGCCTTCGTCTGGAGGGCACTTTTGGAGAAGTAAATGCATACGATAGTATTCTGAAAAATGTAAAAACTACCACAGCTGGCCGTTACGAACGAAATCTGAGCTTTAAAAGTAAGATCGCAGATTTTCAACTGGCACTGGAAGTACATCCGTTAATGTTCAAAGACTTTGACGAACAGGATCCTCCCCGTTTATCCCCATACGGTGTGATTGGTGTTGGTTATTATTCATTTGATCCACAGGCTAAACTGAATGGCCAGTGGTACTCATTACAACCACTCCATACCGAAGGACAGGGCTTTAAAGAATATCCCGACCGCAAACCTTATAAATTGAACCAAATAAATATTTCAGCAGGTTTAGGTGTCAAATATGAGCTGAATTCCACTTTTAATGCCCGCCTGGAATTAAACCATCGCATTTTAAGTACCGATTACCTCGACGATGCAAGTACTGATTATATTGACCCCAATACATTCTACACCAATAATATGCCCCTAAATCTTGCAGCCATAGCACAGCAGTTATATAACAGAAAGGCTGAAATCAACCCCGGCGATATTACAAATATTGGTGACCAGCGGGGCGACCCGGAAGACAATGACTCTTTCTTTACTATTCAGCTAAAAATAGGCCTTACCCTTGGGCGCCAGAGAAGATAAAATTGTAATAAAACGTTTTTAAAAGGGGCTTAATTGACCCCTTTTTAATTTATATACAACCAACTGAATGTCAGACCAGGGTTTGGGGCAGCTTTCTCCTGCTCAAATACCCTTATGGGGTATTCTCAAACAAAGCTTATTTATTAGCTTTACATACATTCTCTCCGGAAAAGATAAACCTTAAACCATTTACCATGCAAGATGGAGTTCTACTATATAATGAGTCCTTATTCAACAGCTACCTTTCATTCAACCCTTTGGTAAAAGCTTTAAAAAAGAACATAGCTGAAGGAAACCCCGGCATGAAAAAATTGTATGGGAATGTGGTGGAAGAGTTTGAGTCACACACGGAGTTAATGAACACCATTACAGACCTGAGCATTTTACTTCCGTACACAGAATTAATAGAAGAATTGCTCTCAGCAGTTTTTCCGCCAACCACAGCTAACTATATGTATGGCATTGCCATTCCTTTTAAACACCAGGCTGTATATGCATCGCCCCGCTTTAAGTCAATGCTGAAACCCGGGACCAATGAAATAAACGTACCCGAAGGCCTGGCAGGTATTAATTTGAACCAGGAGAAAATGCATTTTGCTTATGGTCTTATTCTTAAAAAATATCTCGGGGTGAACAGTCCTGAAACATCCCGATCTATCCACCCATATTTAAATGAAGAAACAGGCCTCACCCGTTACCTGGAGTTACGAATTGATGCCCGGTTCATTGATGTGAACCCTGTTGACGAAATGCCGGAATTGCCAGAAACTATTTTGAACAGGCATACAAATAATATAATGACCATCGCTGAATTAATGGAACATGTACCCCTGGAAAAATTCTGTTTTGAAGGAATATCAGTTCTGCGTGTAAATGATATGACAGAACAGGAAGTAATAAACCTGATAAAAAATCGTTTGCTTGACATCAATGCCTTTTCCGATGCCGCTGTTTACAACGAGTTGGAAAATCATGTTCAGTGTCTCATTGGCCTGAAAGACCTTACTATTGGTATCACACCTTTTTTTAAGATAAACGGTCACTATGTTTACTCTGACCTGCACAATAATAACAGCATCCTTTTCAAAAATTTTCATTCTACCGCTGACAAGGATGAAATAAGTGATTACTGTAAACTTCTTTTCAGAGAAAATAATCAGCCGCTTTTGTTTGAAACACTGGATGAACAATCGTTAAGCGATGTACAGTGTCTCCAGTATTATTACATGGAAGGTGCCCGCAGCCTGATCGTTTGTCCTCTGAAAAATCATGACGGCATGCTGGGTATGCTGGAGATCATCTCAAAAACGCCGGGCCAGCTAAAACCTGCTCATATTGGAAAAATTGAAACCGCTATCCCATTGTTTACACTGGGCATGGAAAAAAGTCTTGAAAAACTAAATAGCCAGGTGGATTCAGTCATCAAGAAAAAATTTACTTCTGTTCAACCGGCTGTTGAATGGAGGTTTACTGAAGCCTCTCTGAATTATATAGTTCAAAAATTACAGCATGAAGATGTAAAGGTTGAACGTATTGCATTCCCTGATGTTCATCCGCTATATGGCGCCATAGACATCCGTAATTCATCTACAGAAAGATCACATGCCATTCAATTGGATATTGTAGAACAACTGGAAATGGCACAGCGGGTAATTAAAAAAGCCCAGTCCGATGTTCCCTTTCCGTTATTGCAGGAAATAGAGTTTAAAATTGATAAATTCATTGTTGCTGCTTCAGATGTATTGCAGTCAAGTGAGGAATTGAGCATCCAGGAATTCCTGCAAGGACAGGTCGTTTCTGTTTTTAACCACCTTCATAATACAGAACCTTCGCTGAAAAAAGAGGTGGAGCATTATTTTGCAGCACTTGATCCTCAAATAGCCATGCTATACCATCATCGTAAAGAATACGAACAAAGTGTATCCCGCATTAATGATACACTGGCCCGTTTCATTGATAAAGAACAGGCAGCTGCCCAGAAAGTATATCCTCACTATTTCGAACGTTATGTAACTGATGGGCTGGAGTTTAATATTTATATTGGTCAGTCGATTTCGCCCCGCAAAAAATTTGACGAGATATACCTGCGTAATCTGAAAATGTGGGAGCTGACAGTACTGACCAAGGCTGCAAGGATAACCCATACTTTGGAGAAAGAATTAAGCCATCCTCTGAGAACCACGCAATTGATTTTATGCCATGGCCAGACATTGTCCATCCTTTTCCGGACGGATGAAAGGAAGTTTGATGTGGATGGTGCTTACAATATCCGGTACGAGATTGTAAAAAAACGTATTGACAAAGCCCATATCAAAGACACCAATGAAAGACTCACTCAACCCGGTAAAATCGCCATTGTTTACTCACAGGCAAAAGATGCTGCAGAGTACACGGAATACATTGAGTTCTTACAAAACAAAGGGCTGTTGAAGCCCGGGATTGAAAATCATGACCTGGAAGAATTGCAGGGGGTAGTTGGCCTGAAAGCCCTGCGGGTAGATGTAAACTTTGATAACCTCCCTCATTCTGAAAAAAAAGTAGAATTATCTAATACCACTTCCCGGCAGTTATTAAGCGACAGATAATCATCTTTATTTTTTTATCAAAAAATAAAGCCAGTTCTTTTGAACTGGCTTTATTCGTATGTAGTGAAAACATATTAAAACTTCCAACCTAATCCCACCAATGGTATTTTATCTTCTTTAGAAATAGCATACGACACCGTAATTAAAAAACGACGCAATGGTGAAAACCAGATACCGCCTCCATATCCACTAAAGAATTTCTTATCAGTATCATTCTCGACCCATACTCTTCCTGCATCAACAAAAGCCATAATTCCAAAGGCAGCCGGGAAAAGGTAGGTTTGAAAATTCGCTAACCGAAGGCGGAGTTCTGCCTGATTATAAAACTTGGTTTTCCCGGCAAATCTTTCTTTTCTGAATCCCCTCAAGTGCTCATCAGAGCCGAGATATTGTGCATGGAAAAACTCGAATCCATCGCCCAACGTGGTACCACCACCAACACGGTTGGCAAATGTGAGGCGATCAGGTATCAGGTTAAGGTAGAAAGAAAGCTCAGTACTAAGCTGTGTAATATTATCATAACTGTTATCGCCAAGACCCTTTAGTTTCCGAATAGTAGTTACCCAATTAACTCCTTTCTCAGGCAATACTTTGCTATCCCTTGAATCTATAATAACGGAGAGTCTTGCGCCGATATAAGATTGCCGTTCAAATATGGTTGCAGGGTTTAAACCCGCCGCCACTGTATTCAGGTTCACATTACGTTTCATATTCAGCGCATCAGTAGAATCCATATGATAAAACTGAAACTCAGGGCCAAACAAAAGCATGAAATTATCAGTGAACCGCTGACGTAATTGAAGAGTAATATCTCCAAGGTCATAACGTATCCTGTAAAATCTGAAACGGCCGGGCTGTGTTTTATCATAAATGGTATTTACACCATATCCAAAGAAGTTAGAAGTAGCATTAGGGCCTTTATAATCAATGTCTGTAACCAGGTCGGTCTTATCACCCAGCACTGACATAAACTCGTTATTATAATGGATATTCACCGCTTTCGTAGAGAAAGCATACAAGCCTTTAAACTGGTGAAGTGTTTTATAAGGAGTTTTACGGAATCCATGACGGATGTATTTGAAAGTAGGCCCAAGGAAAATGCCATCGTCCGGGTTAAATCCTATAGTAGCAAAAATTGACTGGAAAGGATATTTATATCCAAGTCTGTTAAATGAATTTACTGCGCTGTCATTTGACATTTTATTTGTAAAGCGGCCGGTAACTTTATTACCGCCGTCTGCTTTATCATAAATAATAGCTCCGGATTGTTTAGTGCTGTTCTCAAACATATCCTCACCTCCACCGCCTATCAGTCTAACTTTTATCTTATCATTATCGCCATGCATAACAAACTTATCCTGTCCGTCCATTCCATACACTCTTAGTTCTTTAGTAACCTGCGGATCAAACTTCCTTTCATACATTTTTACTGACTGATTGCCATCTTTGTCAATCTTATAAACCTGTACGATGGCCGAACCATCGCTGTTACGAGTAACATCATATAACTCTTTCTTATCACTTCCGGTTATACTGACAGTTTGTGAAATAAAAGCATAATATTCCATCACTTCAGCTACCAGGTTATTACGACGGGCTTTTAATGTCTCAACTATTTTATTAGCAGAAATAGATCTTATTTCAGCAGGCTGCTGTGCCAATGCTTTTTCAATGACAGCATCTGTCATTTGAGAAACAAACTTTTCAGCTGCAGCTTTCCAGTCATCAGCTGTAAGTTGGTTCAGGAAAAAGCGGTCCAGGTTACGGGCAGCAAAGTTGAAACGATTGATACTTTTAGCAGCTGGTTTGAATCCTTCCAACTGTGGCACCAAAGAACGTCCTTTTACAAGACCCGGAAGAACACCCTGGTTAATATAAAATGCCTGGTCACGGTCTTTCGCAACCGGATAGAAAACTTTACCCTTTCCGTTAGGACTATCGTAAGCACCCCATATCCACTGGTCTTCGTGACGGTCGAGGTCCATCACAAACATGTCCAGTATCCTGATTTTAAGCAGGGCCATTTGATCAACATCGTTATCATTATCCTTTTCTAACTTCTCAGCCACTTCATCTGTATCATATCCCTTTTTGGTAGTATCAGGCAGCCTTTCTTCATACAATGCCAGCATGTTTGCAAAATCCTGGCGATGCTCTCCCAGTTTTGGGTCATCTGCAATGTAGACCAGTTTTACATCCCCATGAGGTATGCCAGCAGCAGTAGCCAGTGTGGGGATTGACAAAGCCGCATAAGGATAAGAAGCAGAAACGCCATCAGATACCAGGTCGGCAGCAGCTTCGCTTTGCAAATCACCGGGCAGTGTTTTACTGGTGATGAATTTTGCAATTGAACGAAGAGTATATTGCCTTCCGCTGGGATCCTCCACCCTCAGAGATTTGGTTTGTTTTCCACCTCCCCTTTTTACAGGCGTTAAGCCGCCCTTTTCTTTTGACAGGTTAAGAACAGGAGCTTTAACCGGAGTATTCCATTCTGCACGGTAGTTGGTTCCCATCCAGAATGTTTTTCCACGGTTTGTACTAAAGTTTCCTCCTTTTGCGGCAATGGAATCTGTTTGGGCATTCCCTTGAGTTATGGCAATAAATGAACATACGAAAAACACAATAAGCAGTTTCATGGTTGCAGGTTTAATAAAGTAAATAAGTTAAGTAGTTAGTCCCGATTGCAAAAGATACGATTTTTTGAAAAAAAAGCAAATATTAGGAAAACAGTATAAAATGATTTACAAAGGGATGAGATGATTTTAATCATGTTCAGCGTTAAAAGTTTGCTCTTTTATCCAATAATGACATATTTTTTAAACTATATGCTCTAACGGTCAAAGTTTTATGTAAATTGGAAACTTTCTTTGGGAGGGCTGTTCAATCCACCCGGGACACTACAACCGTAGTGGTTTTGCAATCTCTAACGATGATGAAAAACGAATTAATCAAGTTATCTGTTATCGGGTGGTAATGAAAAAAAATATTGTCTTGATTGGTTGCTTGCTGTTTTTTTACCTGTCCCCGAAAGCTCAGGAGGACACTATAACACAGCGGATTGTACTGATTGGAGATGCGGGGCAACTGACAAATGGCCGACATCCGGTGGTAGATGCCGTGAGGAGCCTTATCCCGATGGATAAAAAAACCACGGTACTTTTTCTCGGCGACAACCTTTATAAAATTGGTTTACCTGATGACGAGGCCAAATCATACAATGCCGCCAGAGCCGTTCTCGACTCACAGCTTTCTGTAGCAGATGGCACTCTTGCAAAAGTTTATATGATTCCTGGGAATCATGACTGGGAAAATGGTGGCCGTGGCGGCTATGATGCCATCATCCGACAACAACTCTATGTTGATTTCCTTCGTAAAAAGAATGTAAAATACTACCCGGAAGATGGTTGCCCGGGGCCAATAGAGCTAAGCCTTGGTAATGATGTCACCGTTATCCTTTTCGACAGCCAATGGTGGTTACATCCGTACGACAAACCGGAAATTGAATCAGACTGTCCCTGTAAAACAAAGGAAGAACTTGTTACCCAAATTGCAGATATAGCGGCCCGCAATTCAAAAAAACTTGTATTACTGGCTTGCCACCACCCTTTCAAAAGCAATGGTATGCATGGCGGTTTTTATACGTTCAAACAACATTTATTTCCACTCACTGACCTAAAAAAGAACCTGTATATACCATTACCCATTTTAGGCTCAGCTTATCCTATTGCAAGAAGTGTTTTTGGCACTCCCCAGGATTTGAAACATCCTAACTATGCCAACATGATTGACCAGGTGTCTGCAGCAGTAAAAACTTCACCTAATATTGTTTTTGTTTCAGGACATGATCATAACCTTCAACACATTAAAGACAACGGATACAACTACATTGTAAGTGGCGGTGGTTGCAAGCAAAACAGAACTTCCAACGCAAAAAACAGTCTTTATAACTCTTCCTCAACGGGTTTTTCAGTGATGGAAGTCTCAAGGAATAAAAATGTAACTATTACTTTTTATACCGTTACTGACAGTGCTGCTGCGACAAAGGCATATACCTCCACTCTGCTTAATTTTTCTAAAATCCCCGAAACAGCACTTGATACAAATGCACATATCGTTGAAGATAGGTATCTGAAATATAAAGACACTATTACCATTGCTGCAAGTAAGGACTTCAAACAGATTGGCGGTCTAAAGAAGTTTTTCATGGGACAGAATTACAGGACCGAATGGTCTACGCCTGTAAATATGAAAGTTTTCAAAATAAATGAAGAAAAAGGCGGGATGAGAATTGATGGTCTCGGCGGCGGTAAACAAACAAAATCACTTAAGCTTATCGATAAAAAAGGAAAAGCATGGGTGCTTCGCAGTCTGAATAAAAGCTCAACGAAGGCAATTCCCGAAGCATTCCGTGGCACATTTGCAGAAGACCTGGTGGCAGAATTAAATTCAGCATCCCATCCTTATGGGGCATTAACTTTTCCTGCATTGGCCAAACCGCTTGATCTGTCAGTGCCACAACCGGAATTATTTTTTGTGCCTGATGACCCTGCGCTGGGATTTTACCGCCCATTGTTCGCCAATAATGTTTGTATGCTGGAGCCAAAAGATGCCAGCCCCGATGGTTCGGATACAAAAACGACTGCTAAGGTTTTTGATAAAATGCTGGATGAAAATGATCATTTGCCGGATCAGCCATTAGTACTGCGGGCAAGATTATTGGACATTCTAACCGGCGATTTTGACAGGCATTTTGATCAGTGGAGATGGGGCACTATTGATACGGGTAAAGGAAAAATCTATTACCCCATACCAAGAGACAGAGATCAGGCATATTTTTATTCAGATGGTGCCTTACTAAAAGCAGTCAGTAACAGGGCCATGCCATTTCTGAAAGGATTCAGAACTGATATCCCAAAAGTGAACTGGCTGGGATACAGTGCCCGGGATTTTGACCGTATCTTCCTTACTGATCTTGATGAAAGCGAATGGAAAGAATCCATAGTTACTTTTCAGCATAGCCTTAACGATTCTGTTATCAGAAATGCAGTAAAAAAACTCCCTCCTGAAATCTTTGCTATTGATGGTGAAACTTTCGCCAACAAACTCATCAGCCGTCGTGGGCTGATGGAACAAGAAGCAATGAAGTACTACCGTTTTATTTCAAAACATGTAAATGTGGTTGGCAGTAACCAACGGGAATATTTCCGGGTTAGCAAAAATGAAAGAGGGCTGCAGGTAAAAGTATATGCAAGATCAAAAGGCAACGACACCAGCTTTGTAATGTATAACCGGGTGTTTGACCCTGCTGTTACCAAAGAGATACGGCTATATGGGTTAAACGATGATGACATTTTTGATATAGAGGAAACCGTGGATTCCCGGATAAAAATTCGCATCATTGGTGGTAAAGGCAATGATACTTTTGATATGCGTGGCCATGTAGAAACCCTGTTATATGATATGAAGACCGATGGCAATTTTGTAAAAAACAGCAGTCATGCCAAAAACCGCCTGTCATTAGATGGTCCGGTAAATGATAAGAACCTTCTTGGGTTCAATTATAATATGACAAAATTTCCCGGACTTAATTTTCATTATAACTCAGATGATGGCCTGATGATTGGTGGAGGTATTTCCAAAAGAACGTATGGCTTCAGAAACCTCCCTTATGCAACCGATCAGAAATTTTCTGTTCTCTATGCTATTAACAGAAAAGCTTATCAATTAAATTACCGGGGTGAGTTCAATCACATTACCAGGAATACCGATCTGTTATTAAATGGAAGTTTCTCTAATCCTTCGTTGAGGAATTTCACCGGGCTTGGAAATAATCCGCACATTGATGAATCAAGAAATTTCAATTACTATCTTACCCGTTACAGATCGCTGGAACTGGAAGCACTACTCCGAAAAAGATATTTTGAAAAGCTGCACCTGATGATTGGTCCATACTTTTATCACTATAACAGCAAATACACTGATAATGCCGGTAACGTACTGGGCAAACCACAACAATTGCACCTTGACTCGGCTGATGTTTTTAGCAAAAAAAACTATGCCGGCGGAAAGCTTGCATTACTGATTGATAACACAAACAAAGAATTCTTTCCTACCCGTGGTATGCACTGGTACACTGAATTTGTTGGTATGACCGGCCTTACAAATGGCAGTAACAACTATTTCCGCTATACATCTGACATGACCATCTATGCAAGTTTTAGCGACCCCGCAAAAGTGGTGGCGATCTTAAAAGCAGGTGGCGGTCATATCTTCAGCAAAAATTATGAATACTTCCAGGCATTAACAATGGGTGCCAACAATGGATTAAACGGCTTCAGAAAAAACAGGTTTGCAGGAACTTCTTCGTTTTACAGCAGCCTGGAATTAAAAATAAAATTATTTGATATCAACTCATATATCCTTCCCGGGTCTTTCGGCATCTCTACATTTTATGATATTGGCCGTGTATGGCTGAAAGGGGAGAGTTCCAGAAAATGGCATGCCGCTTACGGAGGAGGTATCTATTATATGCCCTTCAACCTCTTTGCTATTTCAGCCACCGCAGGATTTTCCGAAGACGAGAAAATGCTCAACTTTACATTGGGTACAAAGTTCAATCTTACTTATTAATACCCTTACAATAAACAAAATGTGTTCCAGCAACTGATTCGCTACCTTGTAGTGATTCTGAAAAAATACCCCTATCCTGATACAACTTACCCGTCGTTCTGCTGTAAAAAAAAGAGTTGAGACGTATCCTGACTCTTGCAGTAGCATGGACGATTATTGATTTTCTGATTTTCATTATCAGGTTGGCGAAAAAGACGTATACATCTAAATAAGAAAGTAAAATACGGTGCTATAAAGACCATCTTACTGCGGGAGTTGAATGTTTTATTTTCAGCCTTATCATCGGGTATTTTCTCAATGCTGTTTTAAAGAATTTTCTTCGCAATACTTCTTCGTGGTTAACCCTGCTTATTAAAACGCCAGTGCTGGTCGTAATAGCGATAGCCTGAGCGGAGACACTATAAATACTGCTGCCCGCATACGGAGTGCCTGCGCAGAGCTAAATCAAAAATTTCTTGTATCGAAAGAGTTTGCCGGTCTGCTTAGTATGAAAGACAGGCAAAGTGAAAGCATGGGCAAGGCAGAACTGAAGGGGAAGAACGAGAATATTGGAACGAGAATATTGAATTATTTGCATTGAAAATTTGAGCAGCATGGCAAAGGATGTATCTTTCATTGTATGCTGATACAACCCGCCAATAGAAAAATGATGATATGGCTGTTGATAACCTCATTATTCCTTCTTGCATTTGTTATCATACTTGTGTTTGTTACTGGTAATACAAGCCCTGACGAAGAAGCATTCACTGTTATAGCGCCATACATTTCAGAAGATCGTACAGTTTTCATGCAAAATATTTCGTTTCTCAGCAACCATAGGTTTCTTATCCCTGCGAATCTTTTCTTTATTGCATACCTGTTAAGCCGGAAAGATAAATGGGGAGCTTTTACAGCAGCGTTGGTTGCCCTAAGCAGCCTGGGGTTGATGTCCTTATTAAAAAATTTAATAGGACGCCATCGTCCCGCCAATTCTTTAGTACAAGGCATAACTAATTTCGGCTTTCCAAGCGGTCATGCACTTATGGGAGTAGCTTTTTATGGATTATTGATCTGGTGGATAATGGACAATATTAAAGACAAATGGCAAAAAAGGATAATGATCAGCTTCCTGTTATTCCTGCTATTCCTGATAGGATTCAGCCGTGTTTATCTTAGGGTTCATTATCCTACGGACGTTATCGCAGGATATTGTATTGGCACTGCCTGGTTAATAAGCTGCCTATGGTTAATGGACAAAGTCCGCAGGCGAAAAAATTAAATGATTACGGTTTATATACGAACCGGTGAATAGTCGCTCTGCCCGTTACCCCTTCATTTGATATATACATATCGCCATTATTCTTAAAAGTTAACCCCTCAGGTTGCGGAAACATTTTTTCTCCCAACTGGAAAACTGATTCTACTTTACCATTCAGGTCTGCGATAACTAACAAACTAGCTGCTGATGAGATAATAAATAGCTTCTTTAATACAGGGTGAATACCTGCTGCTGAAGGCTGCAACTTTGATGTCTTGTGGGGTGATAGTTTTGCCACCTCGGCTGCATCAATTGTAAAAACAGGGTCATTGACAAACCCAATTGAATCAGGATAAAACGCAAATGCACTTACCGCAGTTTTGCTATCCATTTTACAATTTTTACAGATTAATATCAATGCCTTGCGGGCTGTATCAGCATACATTGTTTCAAAGTCATTAGTTCCGGTTATACCAATTTTGCCTGCTTCTACTCCCCTTATGCCGGCACTGTCTCTTATGATTTTAGTGATCATTCCATCACTTCGCAAAATATAAGGCACCCCTTTGTAGATAGCTATGTCCTCATAATCCCCTTTTTCACCAAAGACATAGGGTGAGGGAGGCGTTATTTCATAAGTGGCTTTGTCAAGCACAAAAAGTTTTCCTGCTTCATCATAATGCGCCAGGAATTCATCCCGTTCACTATCCCAGGCCAGGCCAGATATTTCCTTCAACTTTAAATCAAGTTTGATGGTTTGAGCTTCCGAAAAATTATAGTGCGGTGGCGATTTGATTACTTTAGTCTTATGCTTACAGGCGATATTCAGCAGCAGGGCTAACAGAAGCAAACAAAAGAGGCTTTTCCGGAAATTTAAAAATCTCATTCTTCTTATTTTGTTTAAATTTATCAAAAGTTATCTTTATAACATGTCTGAAAATCAAATCCTGCTTTTACAGGAAGCACAAACACTGGTAACAGACCTTTTATCAAACAAACTTAGTAAAAGTATTAAGTTTCATACACTCCTCCATACTCAGGAAGTGGTGGCTGCCTGTGAAAAGATGGCTGGCTACTACCAACTACCTGATGAGGACCGGCATGCCCTCCTGCTGGCTGCCTGGTTTCATGATACCGGCTATACCAGCGGCAGTTCAAAAGACCATGAGTCTGTAAGCATCCAGATAGCCACAGAATTCATGAATTCCAAATCGGTTGATGCCGGGGTTCAGGATAAAGTAAAAGGCTGTATCAATGCTACCCGGATGCCCCAAAGCCCCGATAACCAGCTTCAGCAAATTATTTGTGATGCAGATCTGTTCCACCTGGGTACCGATGCTTTTGATGAAAAGAATAAACTGCTACGCCAGGAGTTGAACGAATTTGGCGATAATGATGTATCAAAAAAAGACTGGCGAAAAATAAATATCCGTTTCCTTGAACGTCACGAATATTTTACCTCCTATGGAAAAGAGAAATTACAGCCTGTAAAGGATCAGCATCTTACCGACTTGCTAAAAAAAGATAAAACCTCCGATGAAATGAAACCTGATAAAAAAGAGAAGGACAAACAAAAAGACAAAGGGAAAAATCCTGCTAATACAGCTGAGGCTGAAGAACTAAAAAGAAAAAAGGAAAAAGAAAAAGAAGTGGACCGAAGCATTGCCACAGTATTCCGGATCATGGCACAAAACCACTCTGCACTAAGCCAAATGGCAGACTCCAAAGCCAACATTCTTATATCTGTAAACTCTATCATTCTCTCCCTGCTTATAGGAAGCCTGATTGATAAACTGCAAACAGACACTCAGCTGCAAATTCCGATGGGAGTAATAGCTATTGTTTGTGTGACTTCTATCATATTTGGTATACTTGCCACCCGGCCAAATATATCCAGTGGCACATTTTCCAGGGATGATATAGCCCACAAAAGAGCAAATCTCTTATTCTTTGGTAATTTTCATGGCATGAGCCTGCAGGATTATAACTGGGGAATGACCGAAATGCTTGCAGATAAAGAATACATCAATAATAGTATGATAAAAGACAATTATTTCCTTGGTGTGGTGCTTGCAAAAAAATACAAGTATCTGAGAATTGCTTATAATATTTTTATGTACGGCCTGATTCTGGCAGTTATTGCTTTTGCCATTTCATTTATGCTGCCACAAGCTACCGAAGTATATACAGCCGGCTAAATTCTTATAAATATTTTATTAACTAAAAGATAGAAAATGAACAAATTATTTCTGTTTGCCGTATTGGCAATTCTAGTTGCTTGCAACAATTCAAAAAAAGAACCATCTACTGCCGCTAATGAAAGTAACACAACCACTGCGCAACAAACAGAAACCGCTGAGTCGTCTCAAAATTCTTCTGGTTCTTATAATAATACCACAATTTTAATTGATGGGAAGGAATTGAACCTGAGTGGAAGTATCCTTGTGGACAAAGACAAAAAGAAACTTCTTGCTGGCGCCCCTTATCGTGGTATGATCACCACCAGCAGTGGCCCCGACAATGAAGGCATGATACTTCGTTTTGTTTTCGATACCAAACCGGGTACTTATCCATTAACCGGCATGAGTTATGGTCGTGGTAAAGGTGATGCCGGACAACAGTTTGGCGGCTTGCTCGGAGGAGATGAAAAGCTGTACGACACTAAAGTAACACTTGCCGAATGTAAAGACCTTGGCGATAACAATGCCGGCGGCCACCGATGGAGTATTAGCGGTACCATTGAAAATCTCACCATTCCTGCCATGGGCATTATGCTGATGGACAAAGAAAAGAATCACCCCAAAGAAATAAAGATCGATAAAGTTTCCTTCAGCGGACTAACCTTTGATGATAATGCCGAAGAAATGCTTCAGAAAGCTATGGACCAAATGAATCAGATGAAGAAGAACAAATAAGCTGACTTGTATCAGTCATAAAAAGCCGTTCCCTGATGAACGGTTTTTTTATTTCCGTAAGTACAGGATCAATAGTGATTTGAATTTTTTCCGGGTTTTCAAAAAACACTGAGATACAATTCGTTGGCCATAAAAGGCAATAAAATCGCATTAGTTATTTCAACTGAGGATGTTTTTATGAGTAAGATCAGTAAAAAACTGTTCTTCAATTATGTAATTTAAAAGCATAAAACCATCCATTTATGAAAAAAACGATTTTCATTATAGGATTCGTGTGGCTATATACAGTTTGTGAAGCACAAAATGTAGGTATAGGCACCTCAACTCCACAAGAGAAGCTAAGTGTGCTTTCAGTTGGCGGGTATGGCATTTCGCATGAATCATCCTCTATCAAACTCTCAACTTATATTGATGGGAGCGGTGGATACTTTGGCACTGTTACAAACAATCCATTTCATTTATACACTAATAACGGCGCTGCGCAATTTACCGTTCTTCCAAATGGAAATGTAGGGATAGGCGCTACTAATCCGCTGCAAAAATTACATGTTGCAGGAGATATATTGTCAACAGCTGCAATCACAGCAGATAATATTATCTCAAATGTAAATATTACTGCTACGGGAAATGTTTCGGCAAGTGCCTTTAATTACAACTCACCTAAAACATATTATTACTCATTAAGCGGGGCAGATTTTGATGAAGTGAATTCTGGAAATACAATTCAACGAGAAGGCATGTCATCTGGCGGGATTTACATATCAGGAGGTTCTTCAGGCACAGGAATAGTTGCTCCGGTACATTTACCAGAAGGAGCAGTAGTTACAAAAATAACAGTATATTTTTATGACTCTTCACCCAGTATTAACCTTTCCGTTTTTCTGCAAAGAAATGATGTTATTACACCAATGGCTTCTGTAACTTCTTCCGGATCGCCGGGAGAAACCTCCTTATTTGATAATACGATTTCCTCACCTGATGTAAATAACTCAATTGGCGCATATGTTATTTATGCTGTGCCGGTAGGGGGAAATTGGCCAGGTTCCCCCTTAATTTTACGCAAAATAATCTTAGAATATACATTAGCAGGAATGTAAATTTTAGTACCACAAATGGGTTTGCTTAATTCACGCAATTGGGATAAATAAAAAAATTAATTCTTTCCGCCCAGCATCTCTTCCAGCTTCATGACCAACTCCGTTTTAGTAATAGGCACTCCCATTATTTTGTTATAGCCTTTCGCATCCACCATATAAATATCCCGGATGATTTTGATAAGTTGTCCGTTGTTGATCTCCGGTATCAAGACAGTATCAAAATTCTTGATGATGTCTCCAAGGTTTTTGGGGAAAGGGCGGATATACCGCAAATGAGCATGGCTTACTGCATGCCCTCTTGCCTGCAATTCCGAACAGGCACTTTTAATAGCTCCGTATGTGGAGCCCCAGCCTAACACAAGTATCTTTCCTTTTGCAGGGCCGCTGTCTAATTTCTGTTCGGGAATATAATCAGCTATCTTATCTACTTTGGCTTGCCTTGTTTTCACCATGTGCTGGTGATTTTCCGGCTCATAGTTTACATTACCGGTCACATCCTGTTTTTCAATTCCCCCTATGCGATGTTCCAATCCGGCAGTTCCGGGAATGGCCCAGGGTCTCACCAATTTTTCATCTCTTTTATATGGTAAATATTTTTCTTCCCCTTCGTCCAATCCCTTTTTAAAAGAAACTTTTATTTCTGGTAGATCTTTACTGGCTGGAAATTTCCAAGGCTCCGCCCCATTGGCAATGTAACCGTCACTCAGGAACATAACGGGTGTCATATGCTGTACCGAGATCCTTACAGCTTCATACACTGCTTCAAAGCAATCAGCAGGTGTAGATGCTGAAACGATTGGCATTGGACATTCGCCGTTTCTTCCATAATAGGCCTGCATCAGGTCACTTTGTTCTGTCTTGGTTGGTAAGCCAGTGGAAGGGCCGCCCCGCTGAATGTTAATGATGATCAATGGAATCTCCAGCATTACTGCCAGACCCATGGCTTCACCTTTCAGTGCAATACCTGGTCCGCTTGAAGTAGTAACTCCTAATGCACCGCCATAAGCAGCACCGATGGCAGAAGTAATAGCAGCAATTTCATCTTCTGCCTGGAAAGTTCTTACACCAAAATTTTTATACTTCGCAAGGTCATGCAGAATGTCTGATGCCGGAGTAATAGGATAAGAACCGAGGAACAATGGCAAACCACTTTTTTGTGAAGCGGCTATCAATCCATATGCAACGGCGGGATTACCCATGATAGAACGGTAAGTACCCGGCTCCATCTTTGCTTTCTCCACTTTATAAGTTGTGGTGAATGTTTCAGTGGTATCGCCATAGTTATATCCGGCCTGTAATACTTTCAGGTTGCTTTCTAATATCTCTGCCTTCTTACCAAACTTTTCCTTCAGGAAGTTGGTAGTATTGTTCATGTCCCGGTTGTACATCCAGTACAAGAAACCAAGCACAAACATATTCTTGGCCCTGTCTTTTTCTTTCATCCCCATAGTGATGTCCTTTAATGCCTCCCGGGTCATTTTTGTAACATCCATCTTTATCACTTCGTAGTTATCAAGACTGCCGTTCTCTAATGGATTTTCACCTTCAGGGTAATTGGCAAGTCGAAGATTCTTGGCATCAAAGCCATCCGTATTTACAATTATCTTTCCTCCCTTCTTCAGTCCACTAAGATTAACTTTCAATGCCGCTGCATTCATTGCCACCAGCACATCGCAAATATCGCCGGGTGTAAAGATGCTGTCGCTTGAGAAACGAAGCTGGTAACCACTTACCCCGGGCAGTGATCCCTGTGGAGCCCTGATCTCTGCCGGAAAATCCGGGAAAGTTGCTAGGTCAATTCCTAATAAAGCTGTGTTGTTGGAAAACTGTGTTCCGGTCAATTGCATCCCGTCGCCACTATCGCCGGCGAATTTGATAACTACATCCTGTAGGACTTCCTGTTTTCTTGCCATTCTTTAAAATTATTCTGCGAATTTAAAGCAAGTTAGCCTTGTATGGACTGATTTTTTTCCTGTAAAAACCCTTTCCGGTCAGCCGGGATTTGCCCAACAATTTTTATATTGCTGATTACAACTTTTATTATGGGAAAACACCTGAAGCTGCTGCTGGTAATGGCTTTGCTATTACCCAATTTTTTAATGGCACAAATAGCCGATGATGATATTTACGAAGCTAACCGGCTAAAGAAAGTGTTCCCGGATGACCGGGTGGTGGCCACCCTGGTGGAAGAAGAATTCAATTTTGACAAAGGCCGAAGCGATGATAAATTGCCAGTGGTTACAGCTACCCGTAATATCGGCATCAATTTTTTATCGCTTCGTGAAAGAGCCGGCATACAGTATTTTGATTTTTATAATTCTTTCTGCAAGATCACTTCTTTCAAACAACTAGAGAAAGCCAAAGGAATGTTTGGCATCAAGAAGAATTATAATGTCGGCTATGCCATAGACCGTTCAGCAAGCTCCAGTGATTTCTTTTCTGATGATAGCAGGGTTAAGTTTTTCAACATCAGTTTTAGTGGTTATGGAGATATTACAAGAGTGGAAAGTGAGAAAAAATATTTTGACAGTAAATACCTGACCAGTGTCTACTTCCATTCCTGGTTTCCTGCCAAAGAAAAGATTGTCCGTATTAAAGTTCCTGAATGGCTTGAGCTTGATATCAGAGAATTCAACTTTGCTGATTATAAAATCAGCAAATCTAAAACACAAGAAAAAGGATACAATGTCTACACTTATAAAATGCAGAATGTAATAGCCATGAAATCGGAAGAAAGAGCCGTTGGCACCGCATATTCCTACCCCCACCTGGTTTTTGTAGTAAAATCTTTTACGACTGAAGGCAAAAAAGAAAAAGGATTTGGTGATGTGGGCGACCTGTACAACTGGTACAGCTACCTGTACAAAAAATGTGTGAACAAACCAGATGAGCTGAAAGCAAAAGTAACAGAGTTGACAAAAGGCAAAGCCAATGATATTGAAAAAGTAAAAGCTATTTTTTACTGGGTACAGGATAATATCCGTTACATCGCTTTCGAAGATGGATTGGCTGGTTTCATTCCGGCTACTGCACAGGATGTTTTCAAATCCAAATATGGTGACTGTAAAGGCATGGCCAACCTGATGACAGAAATGCTGAGAGTAGCAGGACTGGAAGCTTACATGACATGGATCGGTACGAGGCATCTCCCCTATGATTACACATTACCTTCATTAGCAGTAGATAACCATTGTATCAGCACTGTTATTCTTGGCGGTAAAGAATATTTTTTAGACGGCACAGAAAAGTATATTCCCTTTGGCGATTATGCATGGCGCATACAAGGGAAGGAGGTGTTGATTGGAAAAGGTGATAAATATGATGTAAAAAAAGTACCGCTACAGGATAAAGAAAAGAGTAAGATATTAACCCAAACAACTTTCAAACTCGAGAACAACATCCTGAAAGGACATGTAAAAGTGACGCTGACGGGAGAGCAACGAACCAATTTTCACCAGTACTACCACGATCTTCCTTCTGATGATAAGAAGAAACTGATCCAGCGTTTCCTTGAATTTGGTAATAAAAACCTGGCAGTGGCCAATGTAAAAACATCTGATCTTAATAACCGGGAAATACCCGTTGTTGTAGAAGGTGATATTGACCTCAGCAACTATGTTATTACAGAAGATAAAGAAATATATGTGGGCATTGACTTCTTTCCGGAAGACCTGCGGGGACTTGTTCCAGATAAAGACCGGCAGCAAGACTATGCATTGCATTCTGCTTATGTATCGCAAGATGAAACAGAGCTTATGCTACCCGCCGGTTACAAAGTGACCTCTTTGCCTGCCGCCATCAACGAAAAAACAGAAGATTATGAAGCAAGTGGCTCGTATTCATCCAAAGACAATAAGGTGATTTTCAAGAAAACCTTATCGTTTAATACAGGCCGTATCAGAAAAGCTGATTTTGAAAATTGGAAGACATTCACAAAAAAACTAAAGGATTTTAACAGTAACCTTATCCTCATCATGAAACCGTAACCCTTTCAAACAAAGAGTCATGAAAAAACTACTTAATATAACCCTTACTTTATTGATTTCATCAGTCGTCATTGCACAGGAAGATGAAGACACTTTCTCCCCTTCCAAACTAGAATCCATCGCCAAAAACATGAAAACAATCTGGGATGATGGCGATGCTGATTTTACAGTAACAGCTATTCCTGAAAAATGGAAGGAAGAAAGCGGCGTTATACTGGCACAAAAAACAAGGTTTGCTTTCGATAAAGATGCTAACAAACTGGCCGTGTATGAAATAACCCGCCGTCGTATCAAATTAAATGACCGGGATGCTGTCAATTCATACTCTTCAGTTTATTTCCGCATTGGTTCTGTGAACGACGGGGCTGGCATCAGGATCATAAAATCTAACGGCACCGTACAGGATGTGTCGCTACGCAATGCTGTGTATGTGGAAGATAATAGTGATGTGCCTTCCACTTTTCAGCCCTATATCGGTAAGGCCAGTACTTATTATGATAAAAGTAAGAGCCGGGTCATCTATTATAAAATAGCAGTGCCTGATCTTGATCCTGGTGATATTATTGACTATGGAACCATTTTCTACGATGACAATACCGTTAAGAAAATGAGCTATATCGAATTTGATCCTATCTATTTTGTCTGCACCCGAGAATACCCGGTACTTAGCCAGAAGTTTGAAATCGATACTGACAACAATTCTTTTGTGAATTCCAAATCCACCATGGGTGCTCCTCAGTTTAAAGAAGCAGGTGCAGCCAATGCAGACTATACATGGGAAGATCGTAACCGTGACAAACTGAATGATACCCGTTGGGTAAACAGTTATGTGGAGTTACCTATGGTGAAATTTCAAATTGTATTCTCAAGAAGCGAGAACCGTTCTGACCTTTTTATCGGCGACAAGGGTGAGTTGAAACAAAACATCAGTCCGGAAGAGTTGGCAAAAAAGATGAACAACCTTTATAACCGGCTCGATGGTTCTTACTACTACACCATGGCAAAGGCCTACTTAAAACAACTGGGCTATGGCGATATGCGGGAAGAGGATTTCATTCAGAAATCTTATTATATACTCCGACATATGTCACATTACAGGGCCAATGGTTTTTCCAGCGAGTTGTTTGCATCCTGCCTTACCCAATGCCTGGATCTTCGAAAGATACCTTATGACCTTATTGTAACTACGCCGGCTAACCTTACTAAACCAGAGAATATTATTTTCAGAACAGAACCTGAATGGATGGTAAGGGTTAAAGGCAAATATATTTTTAATGCGACAGTATTCTCCAACCCTTATGATTTCAAAGAAGAATTTTTAAATACTCCTGCCTATATTATCTCATTAGGCAAAAACCCTACGGCCACTCCTGTTACTTTACCTGCCAGCACACCCGATGAAAATGTTACTACCAATACGATCACCGCAACTATTGACAGCTCCGGCAGAAATATGAATATCGTTTTGCAAAAGGCAATTGTTGGCCTAAGCAAACAATTCTATAACATACAGGGTCTGGTATATACTACTGCGCTGGATGATGATCACCGCAGCTATGGCGGCGAAGATGATGTAAGAGCAGGTATGAAGGGCACCTACTTAGAAAGTTATGAGGACAAGCTTCGGGAAAGAAAAAAAGAAGACAAGACCCGCAAGCTGGAGTACATGAAAAAAGCCCTGGAAGAAGATTTCGATAACATTGGCAGCTATACAGAATTCACTCTTAATTCGGATGGAAGAACGTGGCGTAAACAGGAATTGAATTATACCAACAAGTTTGACCTGACCGATATGGTAAAAAGTGCCGGCAGCAATTTATTAGTATCTGTTCCTGCTCTTATTGGCGAGCAACTATTTGTCTCACAGGATCAGCGGAAAAGAGAAGTGGATGCCTTTATGAGCTTCCCCCGCAGCCTGCGCAATATTATCAACTTCACGATACCTGATGGATATAAGGTTGTTGGAATTAACAACCTTAATATGAATATTGACAATGAAGTGGGAACTTTTGGTGTGCTGGCATCTGTCGAAGGTAATAAGCTGAATATATTGGTAAAAAAAGTTTATAAAAAAACGATCATAAAAAAAGAAGAGTGGCCCAAACTGCTGGAGATGCTGGATGCTGCTTTTAATTTTTCTCAAAAGAAGGTTCTGCTGAAAAAGATATAAATTCCCGGATGAAAAAAATCTACCTCACTTTCGACGATGGTCCGCTGGGTGGAACCTCCAATGTGCTTACCGCTGTGAAGCAAGCGAATATACCTGCCAGTTTTTTTATTGTAGGCAAGCATGTGTTTGAAAGCCCCTGGCAAACAGCTTTATGGGAACAAATGAAAAATACTCCTGAAATAGAAGTATATAACCATAGCTATACTCATGCGCATGGCATGAAATATAATGCCTATTATAGTCAGCCAGATTATGTGAAAAATGATATGATAAAGAACCAGGAGAGATTAAATTTCAACAGCAAGACGGTACGGATGCCCGGTCGCAATGCCTGGCGGATCGGTAACTTTGCTTATACAGACGTACAGCTAAGCAAATTGGCTATTGATTGTGTGCATACCGCTGGTTTTAATCCAATCGGATGGGATGTGGAGTGGAAAGAAAATGATGAGGCAAAAGACCTTGATGATTTTTTAATGGAAGAGGTGGCGATATTACCCCCTGTTGAAGATTTGATAAAAGAAATACAAAAGAAACTCAAACCTGGTAAATCTAAACGGCCTGATCAGTTGGTCATACTAATGCATGATCAGTATTTCAGACTTGACAAAAATCTTGAACAGCTAACAATTCTTTTTCAGAGAATTAAAGAACTGCCCGGATGTACTCCTGCCCTATTGAGTAGCTTTCCGGGTTTATAATTACTGGTTGTATTTTAATTATGAACTATCTATCCCCTGCCATCCAGCAGGCCTCCTAAAATTCCTCCTTCTTCTTTACGGTGATATGTACCATAGGCTACTATTCTTCCTGCCAGGCGGCTGATAGGCAATGATTGTATCCATACTTTTCCGGGTCCCTGGAGTTTGGCAAAGAATAGCCCCTCGCCGCCAAACAAAACATTCTTAACCCCTTTTACCATTTCAATTTCAAACGACATTGTGGGTGTGTAGGCCACAATACAGCCAGTATCCACTTTTAGAACTTCGCCTGCTGTGAGTTCCTTTTCTATTATAAATCCCCCCGCATGCATAAAAGCCATACCATCTCCTTCCAGCTTTTCCATAATAAACCCCTCACCCCCGAAAATGCCGACACCTAATTTTCGCTGGAAATGTATTCCGACACTTACTCCTTTAGCCGCACAGAGAAAAGCATCTTTTTGTGCAATGATGGTACCGCCCAATTCCCGCAGGTCCATTGGTATGATTTTTCCTGTATATGGAGCGGCAAAACTCACCTTCTTTTTCCCCTGCCCTTCATTGGTAAAGGCAGTCATGAACAAACTTTCACCGGTTAGCACCCTCTTCCCGGCACTCATCAGTTTACCAAGAAAGCCGGTCGGTTGCTGAGCAGAGCCATCACCAAAGATGGTTTGCATCGTAATTCCATCATCCATCATCATCATGGCACCACTTTCGGCAATGGCTGTTTCCTGCGGGTCAAGTTCTATTTCTACAAATTGTAATTCTTCACCATATACTTTGTAGTCTATCTCATGGTTGTTGCGGGTTGCAGTACTCATATTTTTATTTTTTTCAAAGGTATACACAGGCGGTATAATACAGACTACCGGAAATCATGGAATTTTTCCCTGTGGCCTAGTCCAGCTACTTTTCGTTCTGCTATTGCCAGTCAGGAGTCGATTTATCAGCACTGGCTGAATATCAATCGCTACAACCCGGTCAAAAATGATAAATGGCGATGTTTTAATCTGCAGATTCGCTTACTTTGAAGTCCTTTCAAAAAATAAAAATAATATGAAACAAAGATTGCTACTGCTGGCCGGCTTCACCTTCGTTTTATCGGCGATGGTTAACGGGCAGACAAAACTGGTGGAAAAAGTTACCAAACAGGGAAACGAACTGGTTATCCCTTATGAAAAGTATGTTCTACCGAATGGCCTCACCCTTATCATTCATGAAGACCACAGCGACCCGGTGGTGCATGTGGATGTTACTTACCATGTAGGTTCTGCACGGGAAGAAATTGGCAAATCCGGCTTTGCTCATTTCTTTGAACACATGATGTTCCAGGGAAGTGATAATGTGGCCGATGAACAGCACTTTAAAATTGTGTCTGATGCAGGTGGTACATTAAATGGAACCACCAACCGTGACCGCACCAATTATTTTGAAACAGTACCGAGCAATCAGTTGGAAAAAATGTTGTGGCTGGAAGCAGACCGCATGGGTTTTTTGCTGGATGCTGTTACACAAAAGAAATTTGAGATACAGCGGTCCACTGTAAAAAATGAAAGAGGGCAGAACTATGATAACCGTCCTTATGGTTTAGCAAATGAAACTGCGTCACGAAATTTATATCCCTATGGACATCCATATTCATGGCTCACTATTGGTTATGTAGAAGATCTGAACCGGGTTGATGTAAATGATCTGAAAAATTTCTTCTTGAGATGGTACGGGCCTAATAATGCTACAGTTACTGTTGGTGGTGATGTAAAACCAGCTGATGTTGTAAAACTGGTTGAAAAATATTTCGGAGTCATTCCCCGTGGTCCGGAAGTAAAACCAGTAGTAGTACCGCCAGCAGTATTAACAACTGATCGTTATGTTTCATATGTTGATAATTACGCCAAATTACCTTTATTATTAGTGGTATACCCAACTGTTCCGAATTATCACAAAGACATGGGAGCACTGGCTTGTTTAGCACAGGTGTTAGGGCAGGGAAAAAATTCCGTTCTCTATCAGCAATTACAAAAGAAGCAACTGGCCTTGCAATCAAATGCGTTCAGCCAGCTATCCGAATTGGCCGGTGAATTTGCAATACAACTGGTTCCATCACCTGGCAAAACACTGGCTCAACTGGATACACTATACCGCCAGGCATTGGATTCATTTGAAACAAGAGGTATTACCGATGATGATATTGCCAAATTCAAAGGTGGTATTGAAGCCCAACAGATCAATGGCCTGCAAAGCGTTTCCGGTAAAGTTTCTCAGCTGGCATCTTTTCAGACTTTTACAGGCAACCCTAATAAGATTGCAGATCTAATCAAAATGTACCAATCAGTTACTAAGGAAGATGTAATGAGAGTTTACAATGAATATATTAAAGGCAAACATGCTGTATATCTCAGCGTACTTCCTAAAGGCCAGGAAAAAATGATTGCAGCCGTTGATAATTATAAAATTGATTCTACCAACTATACCGCTCCTGATTATGGTTATGCCGGTTTAAAATATGCGAAGGCGAAAGATAATTTTGACCGCAGCAAAATTCCAGGCAATGGAGCTAATCCAACCGTAAAAGTGCCAAAGTTCTGGAGAAAAGATATGTCAAATGGTATAAAATTGATTGGTACAGAAAGCAATGAGATACCAACTGTGACTATCACAATCACAATACCTGGTGGTCACATCTTACAGGCGAACGATACGTCAAAAGTTGGTCTTGCCAGCCTGTTCAGCAGTATGATGAATGAAGACACGAAGAACTACACGGCAGAACAAATGGCTGTTGAACTGCAAAAGCTTGGCAGCAATGTATCTGTTGGCAGCAATTTCGATGGCATTACTTTCAATATCCAGACTTTGAAAAAGAACCTGGATAAAACACTGGCCCTTGTACAAGAAAGGATGTTCAATCCTAAATTCACAGAAGCAGCTTTTAGCCGCATTCAAAAGCAAAGGTTACAGGGCTTTAAACAAACAAAGGCTGATCCGGCCGCTGTTGCTGATTTAGTTTTTGCCAAAGTAAACTACGGCCCAAACAGTATTCTCAGTATGAGTGAGGACGGGACTGAATATACTATTGGAAATATGAAATTGCAGGATGTTCAGAATTATTATGATAATTACATGACCTCACAGGGAGTAAAAGTAGTAGTGGTAGGTGATGTAAAACAGGAAGAAGTGGTTCCCAAGCTTGCGTTTCTCAACAAGCTCCCAAACAAGAAGATCAGTTTACCAAAAATAGATGGATCAGCCTCCAATGTTGATAAAACAAAAGTGTACATGGTAGACATTCCCAAGGCGGCTCAATCACAGTTCCGTGTCGGATATTCTACTGGTTTGAAATACGATGCTACCGGAGATTACTACAAATCAAGGTTAATGAATTATGCATTAGGGGGTGATTTTAACAGCCGGTTGAACTTAAACCTCCGTGAAGATAAAGGCTGGACATATGGTGCCCGCAGCTCTTTTACTGCTGATGAGCATAGCGGAGACTTTGAGTTCAGCTCAGGTATCCGTGCCGATGCTACGGACAGTGCACTGGTGGAGGTAATGAAAGAATTGAAAAATTACAGGGAGAATGGTATCACGGAAGCTGAATTGAAATTCATGAAAAATTCACTGGGCCAGAGAGATGCGTTGCTCTATGAAACAGGAATTCAGAAAGCAGGCTTTATCGGCCGTATTCTTGATTATAATTTGCCGGCCAATTATGTTGATCAGCAAAACAAGATTCTCGCTAACCTGACCAAACAACAGGTGGATGGTATGGCAAAGAAAATGCTGAATCCCGAAAAGATGAACATTCTTTTAGTGGGAGATAAAGCAAAGATCCTCGAAGGAGTGAAAAAACTCGGTTATGAAATAATCGAACTGGATGCTGAAGGAAAGAAGATTGAGAAGAAGGGATTCTAAATCAACGGAAAACAAACATTCTACAACGCCACCCTTTGGGGTGGCGTTGTTGTTTATACCATAATCAGTTTTTTTTAACATTCCGATTTGCTAATGCCTGAAATAAATGCTGTTACTTAATAGTCTAAAATTGCTTGCATGAAATTTATCTACACTTGTTTATTTACTTTTTTTAGTTTTTCCGCCTTTAGTCAATTGCACTTTGATGTTGGCTATTCGCTAAGTGCGCCACAGCAGAAAATGGCTGATAATATCAAACCCCTGCACAGTATTGCTACCAATATGGCCTACAGAATGCCTGGCAAGTTTAGCCGGTTACAGGCTGGTATTGACCTCGGATGGGGAGTGTATGCGAACACCCGGAAAGAACAAACATTTACTTTTGATAACGGCAGCACAACAAAAACATGGGTTAACTATAGCAGTAACGTTGTGCAGGCAAGCCTGGCAGGCAGGGTTTATCTTTTAGAGGATAAACAAGTGATGCCCTATGTCAGCGGCAAAGCCGGTTACACCAGTTTTTACAGCAACATATTTATCGAAGATCCTCATGATGCTGATGGCTGCAAGGCGTTGGAGCAGCAGACGATCATTAAAGATGGCGCTATTACTGGTGCTTATGGCGGAGGAGTGTTGATTGACTTTAATTTATTCACCACAAGAAAAGAGATGGGTCACCGCTATATTGATATTAGCGTAAATAATATCCGGGGTGGCAATATTGATTACATTAACACCAAAAAATTATACGATGCCAATAATCCACCCACTGCTTCAGGCGGAAAACCATTAAATGTAAAATTCATTAACGCCACTACACAGCAGATACATGAACACCAGGTAGCTGAAGTATATAACACCCCTATCCGGATGCTGGAATTTAAAATAAGTACAGTATTCGTCCTTCATCCTGACAAATAAATAATAATGTCATGAAAAGCGAAGCGGCACTCAGTTGAGTGCCGCTTTTGCATAACCAAAACCAACCACACTTATTTTTATTCTATCAGTCTTCTTTAGTTGCCGGTTTCAATCTGCCCAGCCATACTTTCTTTCCCTGTATTCTTCTTACGAGGTACATAATACCTACAAAGAAGAAGAACAGTGGTCCAAGAAAACCAAAGATGGCGATCCATTTTCCACCATAGAACTTTTCCATCGGTCTTTTCAGTCTTTCTGCTATCAGGTACATGCTTGGTACCATTATCAGCGTCAGGAAAAAAGAGAATATCAAACCGAAAATGATTGTCCAGCTTAAAGGTCCCCAAAACACTACACTATCACCACCAAAGAAAATATTCGGCCGGAGGTGTGTAAACAATCCGGCAAAATCGATATTAAACCCTACTGCCAGTGGCAAGAGACCTAATATGGTGGCTACGGCTGTCAGCAATACCGGAATGATCCTGATCTTGCCCGCCTGTATTGCTGCTTCTTTTGTCCGCATTCCTCTGCCACGCAGCTCATCAGTAAATTCAATGATCAGGATACCATTTTTTATCACAATACCAGCCAGACCAACAATACCCACCAATAACATGATAGTAGCGATTGTCATGCCTGTAAGAGCATAGCCAAGCAGCACACCAATTACAGAGAAGAAAATCTCAGTAATTACGATAAAGGGTTTACTCATTGAATTGAATTGCAACACCAATATCAAAAAGATAAGGCCCACAGCAATCATAAAGGCTGTTCCCAGGAACGATTGTGTTTCCTTTTCCTGCTCACTTTGTCCGCTTAATTTTATAGTAACATCAGATGGTATTTTTTCTTTGTTCTTAAAGTCATTAATCCTTAACTGGAGGTCAGCATTTACTTTTCCTACCATAGTTGGGTCAAGCACATTACCCTGCAGCTGAATGGTACGTTTTACATTCTTTCTTTTTACTCCGCCTGTGGTATTAGTGTAATCGATGGTTGCAACAGCACTCAATGGAATAGATTTCACCTGCATTGTATTCATATCCATAAAGGTGATTCGCATGTTGATCAGGTCGGTAACATTCTGACGCATCAGGTCGGTATAGCGAAGCTGTATCTTGTATTCATCTTCTCCATCTTTGATCTTGCTTACTTCTTTACCAAATACAGCCGTTCTTATTTCCATACCTACCTGACCGGTACTTATGCCTTCAAACATGGCTTTCTCCCTGTCAACATTGATAGTGATCTCAGGATTATTCAAATCCACATCAGCCTGCAGGTTTTCAATGCCATTTACCTTGTTTGTATCTAGAAAATTGAAAAGCCGTGTTGCAGTGGCTGCAATGTTTTCAAAATTATCACCAATAACTTCTATGTTGACCGGCGGATCAGTGGGCGGGCCTCCGTCTTCCTGTGCTACTTCCACATTTGCACCGGGAATACCCTGAACAGCTTCTCTTATCGCCTCCTTATAAGGCATGGTTCTTTTGCCATGTCTTTTTTCAAACTCCACAAATGAAACCTGGATACGCCCCAGGTTAGACTGTACACTCCTGTTATTATCCCTTGGGTTATTAGCACTTACCGCAACGTTTGTAATAATACTCTCAACAATACCACCGTCCACTCCCGGCTTCTCTTTCTCCAGCACTTTTTCTACCCTCTTTTCCAGTATTCTCGTAATACTGTCTGTATGTTTAACATCTGTTCCAACCGGTAATTTTAGATATACATACACAAAATTCGGATCACCACTGGGGAAGAAAGTAGATTTCGTTCTTCCCGCCCCTATGCTGGCCATCAATAAACCAAGAGAAACAACAAAAACACCGAACAACGAAATAAATGCCCACACCGGTCTTTTGCCCTGCAACACCCATCTTAATAATTTTTCATACCGGTTCATCAGTTTAGGCAAGGCCCGTTGCTGAAAACGATGAATAACATCGTTCAATACATACGAATTGAAAACCATTAACACAGCCATGAGCAACGAAAAATTAGCTACGCCATGCATACCTGCCAGGTGTAATAAAACACCAGCAGCAATGGAAACAACAAACCATTTGCTTTTGAATACAGCATTTTTTGGCTTTTCAAATTCCTTGCCTTCTGGCTTCATAAAGCTTACCGCAAACACCGGGTTGAAGATAAATGCCACAATCAATGATGCTGCCAGTGTGAGAATCAGAATCGTTGGCAGATAGATCATAAACTTCCCGATCAATCCCTTCCAGAATAACAACGGGAAGAAAGGAGCCAGTGTGGTAGCTGTACCAGCAAGCACCGGAATGAAAACTTCTCCTGCCGCCTCCTTGGCACTTCGTACAATCGGGACTTTTCCGTTATTGTATATCCGGTGTGTGTTCTCAATCACCACAATGGCATCATCCACAATAATTCCTAAACCAAACAATAAAGCAAACAGCACAATGAAATTGAGAGTAACACTTGTTCCCACTATGCCATCTGCTATCGGCAGAAACAAAAATGCCACAAAAACACTCAGCGGCACACTTAAAGCCACAAAGAAGGCATTCGTTACACCCATGAAAAACATCAATATAATAAGTACCAGTATAAACCCAATGATGATGGTATTGATCAATTCGTTGAAAGAGGTTGCTGTCTGCTTACTCTGGTCGCCGGTAAACTCAACCCGAAGATCTCTTGGTAGTTCTTCACTCTTCTGCATTTCTTCCACCACTGCTTTTACTTTAGTAGCACAGTTGATAAGATTTTCGCCTGCCCTTTTAACGATATTGAGTGTAACAACATTTTTACCATCCAAACGGGCATAGCTGTCTTTTTCTTTTATAGTATCTTTTAATTCGGCAATATCCCGGAGATAAACAGAAGCCCCCTGTGCACTGCTTCGCACAACAATATTTTGCAAATCCAGTGCACTGGTAAACTGTCCTTTTATTTTCAGGGTACGTTTCATATTGCCCACTTCTATCAACCCGCCGGTAATGTCGTTATTCTCACGGCTGATAGCATTTTCGATATCCATGAAACTCACTCTTGCCGCCGTCATTTTATAAGGGTCAACATTAACCTGTATCTCTCTTTCAGGTGCACCTACTATTTCCGCTCTAGTTACTTCACTGAGTTCTTCAAAGCGGTCTTGCATCTTATCTGCGTATTGTTTCAGCTTGATGCCTTCATAATCACCACTTACATTCACAAACATGATTGGCAATTCACTAAAAGCAAACTCCTGCACATCAGGTTCTTTTGTCAAGTCGGTTGGCAGATCAGCCCTTGCTTTATCTATCGCATCTTTTACCTTCTGTTTCGCCAAATCTGTTTTTACGTCCGTATCAAATTCAACTACTATCAGGCTATAATCTGCCTGTGAAGTACTCTGAATCTTATTTACCTTGGCGCCGCTAATTCCTTTCAGTTGTTTTTCGATAGGCCTTGTTACCAGGTTCTCAATATCCTTTGGTGAATTACCTACATATACTGTTGCGATGGAGATAGTGGGCACCACAATATCCGGGAACTGCTCCTTCGGCATGGAGTTGAACTTCATTAACCCGTAGATGGTAATAATAACTGCAATGATATAAACAGCCGTTTTATTATCTACCGCCCAGCTGGTAAGCCGGAACTCTTTGAATTTGTCTTTAATTCCTTCAAATACTTTCATCTGAAATATTTTAAGTCGTCAGTTGATTTGTTTACAGATCACTGCATTAATTATTTCCCTGTAGTGATTGCCTGACCATCATACACTGTCTGGTAACCATCTGTAATAATTAGTTCTCCGCCACTCAATCCGGTTTTAATTTCAATAAGACCGTTATAAGCTTCTCCGGCTATTACCACTTTCTTCCTTGCCACCATTTTATCACCAGCCTTTTCCATCACATACACATACTTTCCTTTCTCATCACTCTGCACCACGTTTATGGGAACAGCCACTGTGCCTTTAGATTCATAATCAAGAATTTTCATTGTGGCTGTCATGTTAGGTTTAAGTGTCGGGTCCGAGGGGAGTTTTGCTTCTGTGGTAAATGACCTTGTTTTCGCATCAATAGAAGCTCCTACCATGTTTATTACTGATTCGTAAAATGGTTTACCACTTTCCGGCACCACTACCTGCACCTTATCTCCTTTTTTTACCCTTGCTGAATAATTTTCGGGAACAGCTGTTACGATTTTCAGATTGCTGTTGTTTACGATGCGTATTCCAGAACCTGGCATTGCTGCACTTTGCGGTGAAAAAAATTCTCCAACCTTTACATTCATTTCATCAATCATTCCGCTGATACCTGCATATACATTCGACATATTGGCCTGCTCCTGTGCCATCGAAACTTGTGCCTGTGCCGCCCTGAGCTGGCTTTGTAATGCATCCACATCCGCCTTTGCATTTATCACCTGTATTTCTGCGCCAATATTTTGTTTCCAGAGGTTTTGGTAACGTTCATATACCGTTTGTGCCTGGGCCAGTCTTGCTTTCAGAACTCCGGTTTGTTGTTGTGCAGCCACCACTTGTTGTCTCGCCATAGCATCGTCCAGCTTCAGGATAAGCTGGCCTTTGCCTACTCTTTGCCCGGCTTTTACATACACAGCTTTTATCAGCCCCCCTTGCCCTGTAGGTGCCACATAAGCCATGCCTTCTGCGTCAATTTTTCCCTGTAATTCTATGTAGTGCGTAAAGTCCTGCACCCTTAACGTATCAACAGATACTAATTTTTTTACCTCGTCTGCAGCCTTGGGATCGGCTTTTGCGATCTGATCTTCCAGCTTGCGAATATCGACATCCAGTGCATTTTTTTCTTTTTTCAGCTTCTCCAGTTTTACTTTCATATCACCGATATCGCCTTTCTTATCTTTTGCTCCGGCGCCACAGGCTACCAGTGAAACAGCAATTATTGCAGTTAATGAAATCTTTAAAATGTTATTCATATACTTCGTTTTATTAGTCATTGTTGATTTTGTTATTGTAGTTTGCCTGTTGCTTTCATAAAATCCACTTTAGCAACGATAGCATCATACAAAGCGGATATGTAATTAGTTTGTGCAGCCTTTAAATCTGTTTGTGCTGTATTAATCTCCATTTGGGAACCAGTGCCCATTTCATATTTTTTCTTGGTTTGCTGATACACTTTCTCGGCCAGTTCCATGTTCTTTTTTTGAAAATCCATGGTGGCAACAGCAGACTGAAAATTATTTTTGGCAGTCGCCACTTCATTATCTATAGAAAGTTTTAGAGCATCTATCTGGTTTTCTGTTTTTCGTAATTGTAATTTGGCCTGCTGAATCTTTGATTTAGTATAAAAACCATTGAATATCGGGATTGCAATATTCAGATTAATGGATGAAACGGTGAACCAATCTCCCTTACTAAAGAAATTCCATTTATCTCTTTGCGCATTCTTGGCATAGTTGGCATTCAATGTCACTGTGGGCATTTTGCTCAGGTTATACCGTCGGATATTAAACTCGTTCAGTTGTTTGCCTATTTGAGCATATTGGTATTCCTTCCTGTTATCATAAGAAAAATCACTTGCCTCCAGAATACCCTCTTTTATTTGTTCATCGGTAAGTTTATCTGTAAGTACCAGCTCATGATTAACAGGCATTCCAATTAAAACCTTAAGTCCATAATATCCATTTGATATTACATTCAGTACTTTTCTCTTCTCGGTCTGAAGGTTAGTAAGCTGTACGCTTACTTTGTCAACATCCAATTTTTCAGCAAACCCATTTTCATATATTAAACGGGTATCTCTTAATAATTTTTCAATAAGAGCAATATTAGCATCCAGTAATTCAACCTGCGTTTTGCTGACCACCAGCTGGTAATATATCTTATAAATATTTGCTTTGATTATTTCTTCGGTTACTTCCACGTTTTTCCTGGCAAACTGAATAGTAGCATCTCTTGCCTGCAGGCCAACAAATACCTGTCCATCAAATAATATTTGGTTGAGGCTGATACCGGCTGTGGTGCTAAACTTTGTACCAAACTGTGCAGCAATAAAGCCAAAATCGTCTGGCATAGTGATGGGGCTTCCATTACCCTGTCTTACATCCTCATTAATAAGTACATTATACACTCCGGGAGAAAAGAAATCAGGCAATACCTGCTTGGCAATAGCGGGGTTGTAAGTTGTTCCGATGCTGCCATTAATATGAGGATAAGCATTTGAAGTAACCTCCCGGTTTACCTGCTCCTGTATTTGCACATCGACAAGTGCATTTTTTACATTCACATTGTTCTTCTTTGCATAATCTACGACTTGCTGAATAGAGAATTCATGCCTGGTAATTTTTGCAGTATCTGGCGTCTGGGCAATCGCCAGTGCCGGTAAAAAAAACAATCCGGTTAAAATTATCCTTGTCTTACTTCTTACTCTCTTCATACGAAAGGTTTTTTTGTCGTTGTTCATTATATTTCTGGATCAGTTTATGTCCCTTGATAGTGGCAAGGCCGTAAGTAAAGTTTTCGATCATCACTTCTGAGGTTTTAGCCAGGTTATACTTGCCCGGAGGGAAAACAGCCACGTTAAACGGAATCATGATAGATTCAATCCTGTACTTTGACAATATATCAATGTTCAGGTCTGCCCGGTATAATTCATCCTTTATTCCCCATTCGATATTTTTACGGATGATTTCCAGCAAAAATTTATCCTTATAGTTTTTGAACCGCTGGTAAGCTTTAAAATGAAATTTCTCCAGGTCATACAATAGCATAGGGTTCATATTGCTGAACTCGTCCATAATATGCTCCATGGTCAGGAAAATCTCATGAATGGCATCTGTGGCATCAGTCCGGCAATTCATACAGTCTCCTTCCACTTTGTTGATATGCCCGTCAACCACCGCTTCCACCAGTTCATCCTTATCGGCAAAATACTGGTACAGGGTCTTTTTGCTCATCCCAAGGTTATTGGCTATATCATCCATCGATACTGACCGTATCCCGAACTGCATGAAAAGCTCTTCTGCCTTAATTAATATGCGATCTTTTGGTTCCATTAGTTTGTAATTCGGGAGCAAAACTATGGAAACTTTTTTCGTAACCAAAGTTTCCATCCTGTTTTTTTGACCGTTCACCGATTTTTAACACCGCTCAGGACGTTAATTTTAAACTATCTTAGATTGTAAATCAGATGAATGAACACTGCCGCAAAACCACAACCAAAAAGCATCGTTAAGAAAGTACTGCGGTTTTTTATGCAGGGGCTGCTTATCATCGCCCCAATTGCCATCACCGTGTGGGCCATTGTAGCAGCTTTCAATTTTGTTGACGATCTGCTGCCCAACCTTATCAATAAGATATTTCCCTCCTGGATAAAGGAAGATGCAGACGGAAATGTAAAAAAAATACCAGGCCTTGGTTTTGTAGTGGTAATTGCCTTTGTGATTTTTGTTGGTTGGATAAGTTCTAATTTCCTGATGGGTAGTTTCATTAATTTCTTTGATCAGTGGATGGCAAGAACACCTGTTATTAAGTTCCTTTATACCTCCACAAAAGATTTTTTCGAAGCCTTTGCCGGCGACAAACGAAAATTCAATAAAGCTGTGCTGGCCAGTGTTTTTTCCGAAGACGTATGGATCGTTGGCTTTCTTACCGATGAAGAAATGGGTAAATTTGAAATGGGTGCAAATCATGTGGCAGTATATGTACCACAGGCTTACAACTTTGCGGGCCAGTTATATGTTTTACCCAGGGAAAAGGTCAGGAAGATTGATAAGATAACGGCAGGCGAGGCCATGAAATACGCTGTAACCGGTGGTGTGGTGGACCTTGATGCCGAAAGAGACCAGGAAAAAATAACTGACCTAAAAACCAAGTAATGCGAAAGCTGTTACTCATACTCACCCTTTCATTACTCACCAAAGATTGTTTTTGCTGGGGTTTCTATGCACATAAAAAGATCAACTATTACGCAGTGTTCCTGCTGCCACCAGAAATGATGGTATTATATAAACCTCAAATTGATTTTTTAACTGAACATGCTGTTGACCCAGATAAAAGAAGATATGCTGTTCCGGAGGAAGGACCCCGGCATTATATTGATATTGACCATTATGGCATTTACCCTTATGATTCTTTACCAAGAAGGTGGAACGATGCGGTGGCAAAATATTCAGAAGATACTTTAAACACTTATGGAATTGTTCCCTGGTGGTTGCAAACCATGCTTTACCGGCTTACAGATGCATTTAAAGAAAAAAACCAGGCAAAGATATTAAAATTGTCTGCCGAGATAGGTCATTACATTGCAGATTCGCATGTACCACTGCATGCCAGTTCCAACCATAATGGACAGTACACCGACCAAAAAGGCATCCATGGTTTTTGGGAAAGCCGGGTGCCTGAATTATTAGCAGAAAAAGAATGGGATTTTTTTATTGGTAAAGCTGAATATATTAAGAATCCATCTGATTTTATCTGGAAAAGAGTGTTGGAAAGTGCTGCAGCAGCAGATACGGTTTTGAAATATGAAAAAGAACTGACGAGACAATTTCCCGGCGACCAAAAATATTCTTTTGAAGACCGGAATGGCATCACCATTCGCCAGTATTCGTCTGCTTTTTCAAAAGCCTACGATGCAAAACTAAAGGGCATGATTGAAAGAAGAATGCGCCAATCTATTTATGCGGTAGCTTCTTTCTGGTACACAGCCTGGGTTAATGCGGGGCAACCTGATTTGAAAAATCTCGGCAACAAAGAATTCTCTGCAGAAGATCTGAAGGAGTTTGAAAGCCTTAACAATTCCTGGAAGAATAGCGGCATCAAAGGCCGTGAACATGAGTAAACACTCTATTATCAACCGATTGCCCTGTTTTATCAGCGGCTATAAATCCCCGGATTATTTTTTTAGTTTTACAGGCTAGACTTCCGGAACATTAATCAATATTTTATGAAAAAAAATTTTTTCCTCTTTTTATTTTGTTCATTGGCTTTTATCTCCCCGGCTCAGCAAGTTTTAGAGTTGATGGAAAGAACTGATCTTACCCTGAGGGAAGTGGAAATAAGAGCTAACCGTTATTTCGACAGTGCAGGTACGGGCCGTGGAACCGGCTACAAACAATTTCAACGCTGGTTATATGAAAGAAAATTTCATACAGATGAAAATGGGAATTACATCTCTTTACAGACCGATTGGAACAATTACCGGCAAAGCCTTCCATCATTAACAAATAATAACTTACCCGATGCAGGTAGCTGGACTGAACTTGGCCCATGGGGCTGGAACCGTACCAGCGGATGGAATCCTGGCACCGGAAGAATCTCTGCCGTCGCTGTTCTTCCTTCTAACGAACAAGTGATATATGTTGGTTCACCCGGAGGTGGTTTATGGAAAACAACTAATGGCGGTACCAATTGGCAACCACTTACTGATAATAACTCAACGTGGATGCAGATTTTTGCCATCACCATTGATCCTAATAATCAAAATACTATTTATGTTGGAACAAACGGTTCTGGTATTTTAAAATCTACAAATGGTGGTACCACATTAGCTGCAGCCGGTGCTGGTCCGGGAGGTAATGTCAGAAAAATCCTGATACACCCTTCCAATTCAAATATTGTTTTTGCAGCTTGTACCAATGGAATTTGGCGGTCGACCAATGCCGGAGCATCCTGGACACAGGTGCACACCGGAGGTAAAGAAGACCTGGAATTTAAACCCGACGATTTAAATATAATGTATGCGTCCGGCAACGATGTATATCGTTCAACCGATAATGGCATCACCTGGACATTGGTTACTGTTGCACAAGGAATCACTAACACAGGCCGCACATTGGTGGCAGTTTCTGCTGCAAACCCCAACTATGTATATGCCGTACAAGCCAGCGGCAGTTTGTTTGGCAGAATGTATAAATCAACAGATGCGGGTTTGACATTTACTACAACCGTAGTTGGCAGCCCGGCCAGCGGTACCAATTATTTTGGATATGAAACAAATGGAACCGGCACATCGGGTCAGGCCACTTATGATATGGCGTTGGATGTATCTCCTATTAACGCTGCTGAAGTATATATTGCCGGTATCATCTGCTGGAAGTCAATAAATGAAGGAATTTCTTTCACAGCTATCACCGCATGGTCCTTGCCGAATGGCGTAGGATATAATCATGCTGATGTGCATGGGCTGTTTTGGGTAAACTCAACTATCTATTCAATTTCTGATGGCGGTGTATATAAAAGCATCAATAACGGAGATGATTGGGTTGATCTTTCAACTGGTCTGGGTATCCGTCAATTTTACAGGATAGCTAATTCGCAAACCAATGCAACAGTAATTACAGGCGGAGCACAGGACAATGGCTCTGTGGTAAGACAGGCTTCCGGAACTTGGGCCGATTGGCTGGGGGCTGATGGTATGGAGGGCCTGGTTAGTCCTACGAATCATTTGAATATCTGGGGTACCTCACAAAACGGAAGTATCTACCGATCAACAAATGGAGGAAATAGTTATAGCAGCCTTCCAAGGCCTTCAGCAGGTCAATGGGTAACACCGCTTGCTATACATCCAACCAACGAAACGATTTTATATGGTGGCTGGACAGGAGTATACAAATCAACCAACAGCGGATCAAGCTGGACGAATATTTCCAGCGGGGCTATTTCCGTTACATTGGCGGATCTTGCCGTGGCCCCTTCAGACCCTAATTATATTTATGCTTCAACCGGGTCAACATTATATGTAACAACAAACGATGGAGCTACCTGGACCACCAGATCAGCACCAGCCACCATCAATGATATTGCCGTTGACCCTGCCAATCCATCTAAAATCTGGATTGCCTGCAACAGTACTACCAACAGGGTGATGGTTTCGACAGATGCAGGTGCCACTTTTACCAACGTTTCCGCAAACCTTCCTGCTATTGTTGCAAGAGCTGTAGTTGTTGATGATAATACTCCAAGAGGCATTTATGTGGGCATGAACATCGGTGTTTATTATAAAACGGAACCCGATGCCAACTGGACAAATTATTCTGATAACCTTCCGCTGGTTGCGATCAATGAACTGGAGATTCAAAAAAATGCAGGTAAAATAAGAGTGGCAACTTATGGCCGCGGTGTTTGGGAAAGCCCTGTTGCAACCGTAGCACCACCATCAGGTTTTACATTCAACACACCTGGTCCTGCAACTGCTGCTTGTCTTGCACCAGCGACAATGAGTATTACCCTTGGAACAATTGCAAGCGGAGGTTTTACTAATCCAATTACTCTTACTGCCACAGCAGGTATACCTGCCGGAACAAATATTACTTTCGGAACAAACCCTGTTACACCCGGAAATAGCAGTGTTGCTAATTTAAATAATGCCAATACACTTGCCCCCGGTTCATATACAATCACTATCACAGGAACGGCAACAGGTGCAACTACACAAACAAGAGATATTACTTATACAGTAACTGCAGGAGCAGGACCTGCTATCACAGCTGGGCCTGTCAACCAGGCTGTTTGTGAAGGAGCAAACACATCTTTTTCTGTTACTTCTACTGCTGCTACTTCTTTTCAATGGCAAGTAAGTGCTGATGGTGGCGTAACTTATAATAATTTATCAAACGGCGGTGTTTATTCAGGAACTACACTGGCTACACTCACCATCACTGGTGCTACTGTTGCATTGAACAACAACAGTTACCGCTGTATCGCTTCCACACTTTGCGGAAGTACCACATCAAATGCCGGCATACTGACCGTAAATGGTGTACCAGTTATCACATCACATCCGCAGAGTGTTACACAATGTTTGGGAAGCAGTGCCACATTTTGTGTTACAGCAACAGGCACTAATCTTACTTATCAATGGGCTTCATCCCCGTTCTGTGCAGGGCCATATGCAAATATCGCCGGGGCTACATCTGCTTGTCTTACCGCATCACCGATATCAACTACTTTTTACCGGTGTTTTGTTACAAGTATCGGCGGCTGCACATCATCTGCAACTACAAACTGTGCTGCGTTTACCGTAGTAACATCAGTTACAGTAACAAGCCAACCAACCGATGTAACAGCCTGTGCAGGTGCTAATGCCAGCTTTACCGTAGCAGGAAGCGGTTCAGGTATTATTTATCAATGGCAACTAAGCACAGATGGTGGTACTACTTATAATAATATCAGTGGGGCAAATGCTGCTATCTACACAATTACAGGTGTAACGGTAGCAATGAATAATAATAGATACCGCTGCCAACTATCAAATGCCACCTGTACTACACCGGGCATATCTAATGCAGCGACATTAACCGCTAATTCATTACCTGCTATAACAGCCAATCCGCAGGATGCAACAATTTGTACAGGCGGCGGCAACACATTTAGTGTAACCGCCAATGGAACAGGAATTACTTATCAATGGCAGGTAAGTACAGACGGCGGAATAACCTACAATACTATCAGTAGTGCAACCAACTCAAGCTATACCGTTGCAGGAGCAACAGCTGGTATGAATGGTAACCGTTATCGTTGTGTTGTCAGTGGCACTTGTACACCAGCAGCAACTTCTGGTATTGCAATGTTAACCGTTATCAGTCCTGCTACAGTAACAAGTCAGCCGTCAAATACTGAAGTATGTTCGGGAAGCAATGTAAACTTTACTGTTGCTGGAAGTGGCACAGGTCTTATTTATCAATGGCAGCTCAGCACAGACGGAGGTGCAACGTGGAGCAATATTGCCGGCGGAACTGCGGCAACATTATCACTTGCTTCTGTAAGTACAGCTATAACCGGTACCCGTTATCGTTGCCTGTTATCTAATGCCAGCTGTACAATACCGGCAATCTCTGGTGCAGCAATTCTTACAGTACGTCAGTTACCGGCTGTGGGTTTGTCAGCTGCTCCGCTAACCAGTTTATTACCCGGCCAAACAACCACACTCACAGCAACACCAAGTGCTTCAACAGGTGGTTCACTAACAACAAATTGGTTCAAAAACGGTACGGCATTTTCTAATACTGGTAATTCATATGTAGTAACGGTAGAAACCATTGGTAGCTTCCAGGTAAGGATACAAGAAACGTTTTCCGGCGGCCTTACCTGTTCAAGCCAGTCCCAGGTTGTTATAATCAATGCCTCGGCAAGTGATAAACTATTTATTTTCCCGAGTCCGAATGATGGTCAGTTTACAGTATCGTATTACAATAATGACGGAACCAGCACATCCAGAACCGTAACGGTGTACGATTCGAAAGGAGCCAACGTATACAACGAAAAATTTCCCGTAACAGGGCCGTACACTTTACTTAGTGTAGATATTAAACCTGCTCAAAGCGGAATTTATTATGTGGTGATCGGCGATGCAACCGGTAAAAAACTGGCAGAGGGAAAAGTATTGGTTCATTAATAATTTCCGATAAAACTCATAAAATCCTGCGCTGGCTAAGCCGGAGCAGGATTTTTTATTAGAAAATATTTCAATCAATACCTTTGCGCCATGATTCACAATTTCAATGCCGGCCCCTCTGTTTTACCCAAAGAGGTTTTCGAAGAAGCCAGCCGGTCTGTTCTTGATTTCAATAATACAGGTTTATCTATTTTAGAGATTGGTCACCGTACTCCTTTGTTTCAGCCGGTAATGGATGAAGCCAGGGCTTTGGTTAAAGAGTTAATGAATTTAGATGATGAACATGAGGTATTGTTTTTGCATGGCGGCGCCACCACACAATTCATGCAGGTGCCAATGAATTTGCTGAACGAAAATGACATGGCTGCTTATACAGAAACAGGCGTTTGGGCAAGCAAAGCTATCAAAGAAGCAAAATTGTTTGGGCATGTGGAGATTGTTGGCTCATCTAGAGAAAATAATTACACAAGCATCCCAAAAAACATCAACGTTACTCCCACAGCTTCTTATTTACATATTACTACTAATGAAACAATTGCTGGCACACAATGGCATACAATGCCTTATGATTGTGGCGTACCGCTGATTGCTGATATGAGCAGCGACATCTTAAGCCGCCAACTTGAGTTTAATAAATTTGATTTGATCTATGCAGGAGCTCAAAAGAATATGGGTGCTGCCGGGGTAAACCTCGTAGTGGTTAATAAAAACATTTTGGGCAACGTAAAAAGGGCAATACCGACTATTCTGGATTATCGCAACCATATCAAAGAAGGCAGTATGCTGAACACACCGCCTGTATTTGCAGTTTATGTGGCAATGCTGACATTACGATGGTTAAAGAAAAAAGGCGGGGTGTCAGTCATGGAAAAACAAAATGATGCAAAAGCAAAATTGTTTTATGATACGCTGGATTCTTTACCCTTGTTCAAAGCACCTGTTGCAAAAGAGGACCGCAGCAAGATGAATGCTGTGTTTGTAATGGATGATGCGGAACTTGAAAAAGAGTTTCTGGATACCTGTAAAACAAATGGCATGATAGGCGTAAAGGGGCATCGCAGTGTGGGTGGCTTCCGGGTTTCGATGTACAATGCACTCACCATTGAAAGTGTAAAAGTATTGACCGATTTAATGAAAGAATTCGCAATAAAAAAAGGATAAACTAAATGGCAAGTATCAAACCGTTTAATGCATTAAGGCCGCAACAGGAATTAGCGGCACAGGTAGCATCAAGACCTTATGATGTATTGAATAGCGAAGAAGCAAGGGCAGAAGCAAAAGACAACCCCATTTCTTTTTTACATATCACCAAATCAGAGATTGATCTGCCTGCTGATATTGATATCCACAGCACTGCTGTTTACAAAAAAGCAAAAGAAAATTTGCTGCGATTCATTAACCAGGAAAATATACTTTTCAGGGAAGAAAAACCCTGCTATTATATTTATCAATTGGTTATGAATGGAAGAAGCCAGACAGGCTTGGTGTGTGTTTCATCTGTAGATGATTATTTCAATAATGTTATCAGGAAACATGAGTTTACCCGACCCGAGAAAGAGAAAGACCGCATAGACCACATGAGTACTATTGAAGCACAAACCGGTAATGTCTTCCTGGCTTACCGGGATGTGATGGAAGTAAATGCATTGATCAATGGCTGGAAAGCCACCAATAAACCTGTATATGATTTTATGGCCAGCGATGGCATTCAGCACAGCGTTTGGGTAATTGACAGAGATATGGTCGTTAATTCTATCACACAGTTGTTTAAAACGAATGTTCCGGCCACTTATATTGCTGATGGTCATCATCGGGCTGCCTCTGCAGCTAAGGTCAGCAAACAGTTCCCGGATAATGCGGATGCTAAGTATTTCCTCACAACTATTTTCCCGGCCAGTCAGTTAGCCATCTTGGATTATAATCGTGTAGTAAAAGATTTAAATGGTTTAACCGGCGTGAAGCTTATTAGTCGTTTGCAGGATGATTTTTTTATTACTCATAGCCCGGAGCCGGTAAAGCCATCGCAGCTGCATGAATTTGGAATGTACCTCGAAGGCCAATGGTATATACTCACTTCCCGTAAAGGAACTTATACAGACGACCCTATCGGTGTGCTGGATGTGACAATTTTGTCAAATAATATCCTAAACAAACTGTTAGGCATTAAAGACCAGCGAACTGATAAAAGGATCGATTTCGTTGGAGGTATCCGCGGATTAAAGGAATTGGAAAAGAGAGTAAACAGTGGTGAAATGAAAGTGGCTTTCAGCTTATACCCTGTTACGATTGAACAACTTTTTGACATTGCCGACAGCGGTAACGTAATGCCGCCTAAAAGCACCTGGTTTGAGCCCAAATTGAGAGATGGCCTGCTTACACACCTTATTTAGTACCGCCCTGCCGAAATATTTGTTATTTTGCAACAGAGACGTTCTTTATAGCGTCTCTTCTTTTTTAATTTGCAGTATGAAAAAATTACTCTCTTTTGTTTTAGCCTTATCAACAGGTTTCGCAGTACTTGCCCAGCCAGATGACCCCAAGGTGTTGCATGAAACGGCAAAGACCTTCATGCGGTCAGGTGATTTTGATAATGCCATTATTGTATTGAACAGGGCATTACAAAACGACAAGAACAACCTGGAAATGCAAAAAGACCTTGTTATGAGTTATTATCTCAAAAGGGATTATGCAAAAGCGTTGGAGAATGTAAAACCCCTGATTGACAGGGAAGATGCCGATGTGGTCACATTCCAGATAGCAGGTAATATCTATAAAGCTCTGGAAGAAGTAAAAGATTGTGACAAACTCTATAAAAAGGGTCTTAAAAAATTTCCAAGAAGCGGACCGCTTTACAGCGAGTATGGAGAGTTATTATGGGCCACAAAAGATTTTTCTGCTATCAAACAATGGGAAGAAGGCATTAAGGTTGACCCCGGGTACAGTGGTAATTATTACAATGCTGCTTTGTTTTACTTCTATACAAAGGATAAAGTATGGAGTCTTATCTACGGGGAAATTTTTGTGAACATGGAAAGCCTTAGTGAAAGAGGTGCTGCCATGAAACAACTCCTTTTGCAAGGATATAAAGAAAAACTCTTTGCAGATGCTGATCTGATGAAAGGTGAAGAGAATACTAAAAGTGAGTTTGCCAAAACTTTTTTGAAAAGTATGTCAACCCTCTCTTCACTGGCCAATAAAGGACTGACTACCGAAACACTTACTATGATACGTACAAGGTTCATTCTTGATTGGTATGCCAACTACTCCACCAAATATCCTTTTCGTTTGTTTGATTATCAGCGGCAGCTGCTGACAGAAGGAATGTTCAATGCTTATAATCAATGGCTGTTTGGCACTTCAGAAAATTTAGCGGCATATGAAAACTGGACAAAGACCAACGCAGAAGAATATAATAACTTCAGCACTTTCCAGAAAAGCAGGGTCTTCAGGATGCCCCCCGGACAGTATTACCAGGATTTTTGAGCCCTGATATAATTTTTGCCACAGCCCCTTTTTTAAATAAGAAGGGGCTGTTTTTTTATCTATTGGTTTTTGCCTAAATTGTTTGTCCGTTAAGTCCTGATTAATTAATACAATTACGATTGCCATGACTGAACCAAAAAGACTATTTGACTGCATTCAATATCATCTGGAGCGGAGCCCCCTAGAGGATATGCTGGCTGGTAAAGAAGCCGGGCAATGGAAAAAATACAGTACTGCTGAAGTAAAAAATATTGTGGACAATCTCAGTGCCGGGTTATTAAGCCTTGGTGTCAGCTGTGGTGATATGACTGCAGAAGGAAGGGCTAAAATAGCCATCCTTTGCAAGAATCGTCCGGAATGGATACTGCTTGATCTGGCAGTGCAGCAAATCGGCGCTATCCTGGTACCGGTTTACCCGACTATTAATGTGAATGAACTTGAATTTGTGATGAAAGATGCACAGGTAAAATTTGCCTTTGTAAATGATGAAGATCTCTTCTTAAAAATGCTGAGCCTTAAAGAAAAAGTGCCCAGCCTGAAAGAGATTTTCACTTTTGAGCATGTAGCCAATGCCAAACACTGGAAAGAAGTAACTGCATTAAGTTCTCCTGAGTTGATTGAACAGATAAAACCCATCAGTGATAAAATCGACTACGAAGATCTGGCCACCATCATCTATACTTCTGGCACCACCGGAACGCCAAAAGGAGTAATGCTATCGCACAGAAATATTCTTTCCAATGTTATGGCATGTATTCCCTGCTTCCCGCCGGGAGATGATCTTCGTTCATTGAGCTTTCTGCCATTGAACCATATTTTTGAAAGAATGGTTACTTATCTCTACCTGTTCAGAGGTACTTCCATATACTATGCAGAAAGCCTGGATACCATCGCTGATAACCTGAAAGAAGTAAAACCCAAAATGTTTACTACAGTTCCGCGGCTATTAGAGAAAGTGTATGATCGCATCATGCAAAAAGGAAATGAGCTGACTGGAGTAAAGAAGAAATTATTTTTTTGGGCACACAGTCTTGCAGAAAAATTTGAGATTAATAAAGACATGGGAGCCTGGTACAATTTTAAGTTAAGCATTGCTAACAAACTTATTTTCAGTAAATGGAGAGAGGGTTTGGGTAATAACCTGAAATGTGTTGTAACAGGAGGTGCCGCCTGCCAGGTAAGGTTGATCCGCATTTTTACAGCAGCAAAAATTCCCATCATGGAAGGTTATGGATTGACTGAAACCTCTCCGGTAATTTCGGTGAACCGTTACCAGGAGGATGGCAGAAGGTTTGGTACTGTTGGCCCATTAATAGACGGAGTACAAGTGAAAATAGCTGAAGACGGCGAAATACTTTGCAAAGGCCCTAATGTAATGATGGGTTATTATAAACGACCTGACCTGACTGGACAAGATATAGTAGATGGCTGGTACCACACTGGCGATATTGGTGTGCTGAGCGAAGACAACTACCTGAAAATAACTGACCGTAAAAAAGAACTGTTCAAAACAAGCGGCGGTAAGTATGTGGCCCCCCTGCCGATTGAAAATAAGTTAAAAGAATCTCCATTCATCGAACAAGTGATGCTGGTGGGTGCCGAAAGAAAATTTGTCAGTGCATTGATTGTTCCTTCCTTTCCCAATCTGCGGGATTGGTGCCGTAAAAACGGTATTACTGACGACCATAACGACCAGCTTATCCGCAATGAAAAGGTTATTGACATGTTCAAAGACCTGGTAGAAAGTTTTAATAAATATTTCAATCATGTGGAGCAGGTAAAGAAATTTGAACTGCTGCCCAATGAATGGAGTGTTGATACCGGTGAATTAACTCCCAAAATGTCATTAAAACGAAAAGTGGTAATAGAAAAATACCGTGATGCTGTAGAAAGAATTTATGCCTGATGCAGCGACAGGACATTTTTCTTTGCCTGATTAGAAAGCATCAGCATGAAATATTTTTTCATTTTCTCGTTGTCGGTAACATTGCTTTTTTCTGTGTCCTGCAATAAAGATATTGCTGAAGGCACTCCTGGTTGTATTCGCCGGGAGATCAATAGGCATGGAAAAAACTGGGAAACCGGCAGTGTTGATGAATACTTTTTTCAGAACCGTCTTGTCTATGCTTTTGCCCCGGATGGTAAAATAATTGCAGATGGCTCCACCGAGATAAAGGATGAAAATTGTAACCAACTATGTACAATTGGTGGGTTTGGCGGCCCGCAAATAAATCAATGTAATGGTGAAAATTTCTTTCAGAATGCCGTTTTCAAAAGGAATATCTGGAAAAAGAAATAATGAACTACTCCTTTTTACCTGCCGAATCTTTTTTACCCCGCTGCATTATTTTTTGAATAAACGTATCAAACTTAGGCTGCTGTTCTGCAGTAAATAAATTCCTGATCCTTTTAAAATGCGCAAAAGTGAGTTTATCAATAGCAGCTTGTTGTTCAGATATCTTCCGGCTGAACACATTTAGTATACTATCGCTTACAACTGAATCTTTCAATAATCCGTAGAAGGCTGTTTTAGCGGCTCTTACTGAATCGAATAAGGGTTTGATATTCTTAAGGTGTTCTTCTTTTAATAATTTGTGTTCCTTCTTTTGTTCTTCGGTCATGTTCAGCTCTTTCGCCATCATTTCAGACGGGTCTCCTTTTCCTTTCGGCTTGCCATCTTTCCGGTTCTTACCCATCACCATAAAAGCAACCAGGGCGATATTGGCAATCAGCAGCAATACAACCGCAATAGTCAGTATCCTATTATTGGAGTTTTTCATCTTACTTATCCTGGTTTAAATCGTATACCAAACTATTATTATCGTTCAGGCTATACTCTGCAGCAATGGATTGAAAAGTCTCTGAATCGCTGGTAGCAACCGCACCATTTGCCTTGTTTGCATCCCCTCTCAAAATAACAACAGCATTAATCAATAATACGACTGCAAGAGCAGTTAAAGCAAAAGCCGGACGTAATATCCACGGCCTTTTAACTGGTTCCAGCTCCTTTTCCATCCGGGCTTTAAGACGGGTATAGAAGAAATCTGGCACAACAGCTTTGGGGCTTCCATCAAGGCTGCCGAGAATGTCTTCGATCTTCTGGTTTCTGTCTTTATTCATAATACATCATTTTTGACGGGAAGACGGCCTGAAACCTTCGTCCCGGTAAATTACTCAGTCGGTTTCTTTTTCCAATATTTTTCGCAGATTTTGTTTGGCCCTGTGCATCAACGACTCCACAGCTGGCACAGAGGTTTGCATTACTTCGCTTATTTCCTGGTAACTAAGGTCTTCCAATTTATGCAGGGTAAAGGCTGTTTTTTGATTATCAGGCAGTTGAGCGATGGCCCTGAATAATTTAGCGGCATTCTCCTTCCTGTCTAATGCCACCCCAGGATGATTAAAATCAGGTATTTCATGCAGGGGTTCATTTCCGTCTCCAAAAAGCTTTTGCATAAAGCCAAACCTTTTTTTACTCTTCCTGCTCCGCAAAAGATCCAATGCCCTGGTAGTGGCTATCCGGTAGAGCCAGGTAGATAGTTTTGACTCCCCTTTAAAGCTGTGTATGGAACGATATACCTGTATAAAAACCTCCTGGGCCACATCTTCTGCGTCTTCCGCATTCTGCACTATTCCGATAGCGGTGTTATAAACCCTGTCCTGGTAAGTGTCCACCAGATACTTAAAAGCGGTTTCATCGCCATTTCGAAGGCCCTGTATCAGCTCAAATTCATTCAACGATAGACGGTTTGGGTTTTGAGGCTGTAACTTACGAAAACATGCCGTGTTTCCTATATTTGCACCCCATTGGTCCCGTAGTTCAATGGATAGAATAGAAGTTTCCTAAACTTTTGATACAGGTTCGATTCCTGTCGGGACTACAAATTTTTAATACCTCAAAATGAAGTTTTACAATCTCCTCATAAAATATCGTCTCTGGGTTGGCATTGTGCTGATAGCGTTGGGTATTTATGTGAACTATTCCGCCAGTTTCTGGCCCGCCTTTCCATTATACCTCGTTGGTGTGATATTGGTATTAGGGCATTTTTTCTTTGGACCGTTACGTCTTATTCAGACTTATATGGAAGAGGGTGATATGGATGGTGCTGAAAAAGTGCTTGCTTCAATTAAATTCCCCAATCTTTTATACAAGCCCATCCGTTCCGTGTATTATACTTTAAAGGGAAATATCTCCATGATGAAACAGGATTTTGAAGGGGCAGAAAAAAGTATGAAGAAAGGCCTTGACCTGGGCATGCCAATGAAAGAGGCTGAAGGAGCCAGTATGTTGCAAATGGGAATGTTGATGATGCAAAAAAACGACCTGAAGCAAGCTGAAAGCTATATCCGTGCAGCTATCCGCAAAGGATTGCCGGATAAAGAGAATGAAGCCGCTGCTTATTTACAGATGTGCAGTATTATGATGAATAAAAGAGAATTCCGTGCTGCTAAAGATTTCTTCAGAAAGTGTAAAGCCCTAAAGCCAACCACTCCGCAGATTGTTGATCAGATAAAACAAATTGAAAAATATATTTCAAGAATGCCTGGGTAATACATGGTAAATCATTAAAAAAGGCTGACAGAAAATTTGTCAGCCTTTTTTATTCCCAAATACAAACAAGTAACTTGCTATCATATATTGTTGCTTTATGAAAAAAACACTTCTGCTTACCAGTTTTCTTCTTGCATGTATTATTGCAGCCGCACAAAGTCGGACTGTTTTTCATTGGAAAAATACATTGATACCACAGCCGGTTTCGGTTATTGCCGGTGAGGGCTCTCTTAAGTTACCTTACTACCTGTTCATCATTGCACCCAAAAATGCAGAAGTAAAAAGAATGGCAGATAATCTTGCTGTTACATTAAGCAATACAGCTAATGATGTAAAAGTAAAAGAGGGAACTATCGCAACTCCCAAATCAATATTCCTCTCACTTACAACTGATAATACAATTCCGAAAGAAGGATACCGGCTGAAAGTTACTACCAATGGAATAACCATTGCTGCTAACGAACCTGCAGGCATCTTTTATGGCATACAAACCTTGCTGCAACTATTACCTGAAGAAGTAGAAGAACACCGGGTCCGTAAATCGCCGGTTAACTGGTTTGTTCCGATTATCACCATTGAAGATCATCCCCGTTTTGGATGGAGAGGTTTGATGCTGGATGTATCCCGTCACTTTTTTACTGTAGCACAAGTGAAAGATTATATTGACCAGATGGTGAAATATAAATTCAACCTGTTGCATTTACACTTAACTGATGACCAGGGCTGGCGCATACAGATAAAAAGTTTACCGAAGCTAACTGAAGTAGGTGCATGGCGGGTAGAAAGAACGGGTACGTTTGGAAGATTGTCAAAACCCGAACCCGGCGAAGCTGCAACATATGGTGGATTCTATACCCATGAAGATATTAAAGAGTTAGTGAAATACGCTGCTGACCGATACGTCAATATACTCCCCGAAATTGATGTGCCGGGACACAACCTTGCAGCCCTTGCTTCTTATCCCGAATTGTCCTGCACCCCCGGTGAGTATTATGTAAGCCCTGGCGACAGGTTTATGATATGGCCTGGTGATGGGCAGCATTTTTACGGCCTGCTAGATAATACCATTTGTCCCGCCAATGAATATGCTTACGAGTTTTTAGACAAAGTATTTACAGAAATAGCACAGCTATTTCCCTTTGGCTACATCCATATGGGTGGCGATGAAACAGCAAGAAATTTTTGGGAAAAGAGTGACCAAATAAAAGCACTCATGCAAAAAGAAAATCTGAAAGACCTGGATGAAGTGCAGAGCTATTTTGTAAAAAGAGTGGAAAGAATAATCAACAGTAAAGGCAAAAAGATGATCGGCTGGGATGAAATATTGCAAGGTGGCCTGGCTCCTAATGCTGCCGTAATGAGCTGGCGGGGAATGAAAGGCGGCATTGAAGCTGCTAAACAGAGACATGAAGTGGTGATGAGCCCAACTGATTTTGCTTATATAGATTATATGCAGGGTGATGCTATTATCGAACCCCCGGTATATGCTACACTGCGGTTAAAAAAAGCCTACCAGTTTGAGCCAGTGCCGGAAGGTGTTGATGCTTCGTTTATCAAAGGCGGACAGGCCAACCTGTGGACAGAACAAGTGTATAATATGCGCCATGCACAATACATGACCTGGCCAAGGGCATTTGCTATTGCCGAAGCTCTATGGTCACCAAAAGAAAAAAGAAATTGGTATGATTTTGTACCAAGAGTTGAAAAACACTTTGAACGACTCGACGCAGCAGAAGTAAAATATGCACCGAGTATGTATGACCCGATTTTTGAAATAAGTAAAAAAGATACAGCCACTATAGTTGTTAAACTGAGTACAGAGGTAGAGGGGTTATCTATTCATTACAGTTTCGACAATTCATTTCCTGATAATTTTTATCCTGCATATACAACACCGTTGACTGTACCAAAAGATGCAGCTGCGATGAAAGTAATTACTTACAGGGGGGAAAAACCAATTGGCAGAATGATGGTGATGCCAATTGCGGAGTTAAAAAAAAGAGCAGGAATAAAATAAGTGATTAATTTTCTTTCCAGGCGCCAAACATTTCTTCCACTTTCTTATAACGGTATTCAAATATGCCGGTAAGTTTCTTTTTTATAAACAAAGCGTTGGCAATTTTACCTATGAACCAAAGTGGATTTTTATAGTGTATAATGTCTGTCATTTCCACTCCACCGGGAATTTCTTTGAAATGGTGCTGATGATGCCATAATTTATATGGTCCGAACCGCTGCTCATCAATAAAATACTCTCTGTTCTTTACCTGGGTGATCTCAGTCATCCAATAAACCGGGATGCCTAGCAGCGGTTTTACCGTGTATTCAATGATCTGGCCCGCATACATTTTATTTCCATGGTTTTTCGAAATAATCTTAAATCCCATATTTCCCGGAGTAATGGCCTGCAGGTTGGCCGGGTTGGAAAAAAAATCCCAGGCCCTTTCTAACGAAATAGGAATTTTCTGAACTGTTTTTACGGAATGTGCTGCCATGCAGATTATTGGTTTAAATTCGTTTGAATAACCTTTTTTAACCAGAAAAGTTCGCTGAAAACATGTCTTTTAACAAAGAAAAATTGGAAAAGAAGTTTCTCGAAGAATATGAAAGGCTGAATGAAAAACAGCGATTGGCTGTCAATACTATCGAAGGCCCGGTAATGGTAATTGCCGGACCGGGAACAGGTAAGACTCAAATATTGGCAAGTCGTATAGGCAAGATATTATTGGAAACAGATGCCACTCCGGAAAACATACTCTGCCTTACTTACACTGATGCAGGTGTGGTGGCTATGCGGAAACGATTATTACAATTTATCGGTCCGGATGCTTACAAAGTAAACATCTATACTTTCCATGCTTTTTGTAATGATGTAATACAGGAAAATTTATCCCTGTTTGAAAAGACTTCGCTTGACCCCATCTCAGAGTTAGAGAAAATTCAACTTTTTAAAGAATTGATCGATGCCTTCCCCAAAAACCATCCATTAAAAAGATACAGAGGTGATGTATACTTTGAAGTCAACAATCTTCAATCTCTCTTTAGTACGATGAAGAAAGAAGGATGGACACCGGCATTTATCAATCAGCGAATTGATGAATATGTACAAAGTCTACCCGAAAGAGAGGAGTTCGTTTACAAAACAAGCCGGGCCGGAAAATGGAATAAAGGCGACCTGAAGCCTGCTTACCATGATGCGTTAGAAAAAATGGGGAAACTACGGGCTGCTGTTGATGAGTTTGACCATTTTCAGCAAATGATGCGGAAAAAGAATCGTTATGATTTTGATGATATGATCAACTGGGTCATCAAAGCATTTGAAGAAAATAAAAACTTGCTGACCAGCTACCAGGAAAAATTTCAATACATACTGGTGGACGAATACCAGGACACCAGCGGTACGCAAAACAGGCTGGTTGAGTTACTCATCAGCTATTGGGATAAACCAAATGTGTTTGTCGTGGGTGATGATGATCAGAGTATCTACCGTTTTCAAGGTGCCAACGTGGAGAATATGCTGGACTTTGCAGGTAATTATAAAAACGATTTACTGACAGTAGTGCTGACCAATAATTATCGCTCTACCCAACCAATACTGGATGTTTCCAAAACACTCATCAATCGGAATGAGGAAAGGCTGGTAAAAAAGATAAATGGATTAAGCAAAGATCTGCTGTCGAGCAAAAAAGAGATCAGCCAGCTTAAACATCCACCGCATATCCGTGAATATGAAACGCAACGCCAGGAAATGATTGGCATTGCAAAACAAGTACAGGACCTGGTAGCACAAAATGTTTCCCCGGGAAGAATTGGTATTATTTACAAAGAGAATAAATACGGTGAAGAGCTGGCTCAGTATTTTAAACTGCTCAATATCCCTGTTTACAGCAAACGACATCTGAATATACTTGAACTACCGTTGGGAAAAAAGATTGCCTTATTGCTAAAGTACCTTGCCTCAGAACATGACATTCCCTACAGCGGCGATGAAATGCTGTTTGAGATATTACACTTTGACTGGTTCAATATCCCTTCTATCGAAATTGCGAAACTGACAATGGAAGTGGCTGATAAAAGGTTTTCTGAAAACAAAACATCTGTTCGCCAGCTATTAACAGAGAAAAGAAATACCCCTGCCAAAGACCTTTTCAGTAATGGTTTACATGAAGGATTAAAAAAAGCTTCCCTTGCAATTGAGGAATTAATAGCCGATGTTCCGAATGTCACACTGCAAACAATTTTTGAGAACATCATTCGTAAAGCCGGTGCGCTGAAGCATATCATGCAAAGCACTGATAAGCACTGGCAATTACAAATTCTTACCGGCCTGTTTGATTTTGTAAAAGAAGAAACTCATCGCAATCCATACCTGGACCTGCAACAACTGGTGAATTTGATTGAACTGATGGAAAAAGAGGATATTACCTTACCCCTGGTGCAGGTAAGTGGCAGCGATAAAGGCATTAATCTGATGACAGCACATGGTTCCAAAGGGCTGGAGTTTGAATATGTATTACTTGTAGGCTGCAATTCCTCTTTTTGGGAAAAGAAAAGAAAACCAGGAGGAGGTTATAAATTACCTGACACCATGTTTTCTTCTCAACCTGTTGCGAGTGAGGAAGAAGAATTGCGAAGGTTATTTTATGTAGCGCTGACAAGAGCCGAACAGCACTTGTATATTTCTTACAGTAAATTTAAAAACGATGGTAAAGAACTGGAACCTTCTATGTTTATTGCTGAAATACAGGACGAACACAAAATCAAAACAGAAAGAATAATTATTGATACAGAAGTGCTCTCCGAATTTGCTGCCCTGAGTTTTGGCGAAGCAGAAGCTCCGGAAATAGATAAAATAGAAGAAGATTTTATTAGCCGTATCCTGGACAAGTTTGTCATGAATGTTACCGCATTAAACAACTACCTGAAATGTCCATTGGAATTTTATTTCAAAAACCTGATCCGTATACCTTCTCCTAAAAACGAAGCTACCGAGTTCGGCTCTGCTGTTCACTATGCCCTGGAAAAATTATTTCGGAAAATGCAGGATGAAAAGAAAGACAGGTTTGAGTCGAAAGAAGAATTCGTTGCAAACTTTGAATGGTACATGCATCGCCACAGGGAAAGTTTTACCAAAGAACAGTTTGCCCGCCGCCTTGAATACGGGCAAGAAGTGTTAGGTAATTATTATGATAAATACATCAACAGCTTTAATAAGATCGTTGCCATCGAACGTAATATCAGGAATGTGGTCATCAAAGATGTACCGTTGAAAGGAAAGCTGGACAAGCTGGAATTTGATGGCAAGTCGGTGAATGTAGTTGATTATAAAACCGGCGACCCGGATAAGGCTATTCCAAAAACAAAAGGACCCTCTGACAAAGAGCCCAACGGCGGAGATTACTGGCGGCAGGCTGTGTTTTATAAAATACTCGTTGACAATTACGAACAGAAAGACTGGAAAGTCATCAGTACTGAATTTGATTTTATTGAACCGGATAAAAAGAAAAACTACAGGAAAGAGAAAGTAGTGATCACCCCGGCAGATATTACTACGGTTACTCAACAAATAACTTCTACCTGGGAAAAGATACATAACCGGGAATTCTACATCGGTTGTGGCAAAGAAGATTGCCATTGGTGCAATTTTGTTAAGACCAATAATCTGGCAGTCGCCCTGCATGAGATAGAAGACGAAGAAACAGAAGCATGATTAACATGATTTTTAGGGATTAAATAGAAAGCCATTGCAGGCGATAGACAGAAACGGGTTAAGTTTGCACCTTAAATGAATTACAAGAGTTTAATATCATCAGTAGCCCTTGTTTCGATTATTGCGATAAGTGTAGCTAGTGGCCCGGGCTGTGCTAATATCATCCCCCCGCAGGGCGGGCCTAGAGACTCTATTCCACCCGTCTTATTAAAAGCTACTCCTGGTGATTCTACCCGGAATTTTACAGGCAATAAGATCACTTTCACTTTTGATGAGTTTGTCGACATTCAAAATCTACAGGAAAACCTAAATGTTTCACCGTCCCCTAAGAATAATCCTTCTGTTGATTTCAGGCTAAATACAGTGACGGTAAAATTAAAGGACACACTGGAGTCAAATACTACCTACTCCATCAACTTTGGCAACGCTATTAAAGATTATACTGAAGGCAACCCCATCAAAGATTTTATATATACTTTCTCAACCGGTCGCTATATCGATTCATTGGAATTAACCGGCAAAGTAGTATTAGCTGAAAATGGAAAGATAGATTCCTCACTGGTAGTCATATTGCATACAAACAAGGATGATTCCGCAGTTGTAAAAGATAAGCCTCGCTATATTACAAAACTTGACGGTAAAGGAAGTTTTACTTTCAAAAACCTGCCTCCCAAAACTTTCTACCTGTATGCATTGAAAGACGAAGGTGGCACCCGACGTTATTTGAACGATAAACAACTATTTGCCTTTACGGACAAACCAATTGTAACTGATGGAAAATCCGAGCCAGTTACTTTATATGCGTATGCAGTAAAAACACCTGCAGCAACCACAGCACCGGCTACAACAGGCCTGAATCTTGCAGGGAACAGGAATAAAAGCACCGGTATTACTGCTGAAAGTCGTTTAAAGTATCAAACTAATCTTGCTAACAATCAACAGGATCTGCTGATCAGTTTTGTTATGACATTTGAACAACCGCTTCGTTCTTTTGATTCAACAAAGATCAGGCTCTACACTGATTCGGCTTTTAATCCTGCCGTCACTTATTCATTTCAAAAAGATACTGGCAATAAAAAAGTGATGCTTAAACACACCTGGAAAGAAAACACCACCTACCATATTATTATGGAAAAGGATTTTGCTCAGGATTCCTCCGGGAAAAAGTTACTGAAAACCGACACCCTGACATTCAAGACAAAGAAACTGGCCGAATATGGATCATTGCAAATAAAGTTCCGAAATCTTGATATGGGTAAAAACCCTGTGCTGCTTTTTGTTTCAGGTGAAAGCATTGTAAAATCTGTTCCGCTGAAAGGTTCGGAGTTTTCAGAAGCCCTTTTCCTTCCCGGCGAATACGAACTACGCATTTTATATGATGATAATAAAAACGGGGTATGGGATCCGGGCCAGTTCTTCGGAAAACACAAACAGCCTGAACTGGTAAAACCGGTTGAGCGAAAAATAGCCGTAAAATGGGCTTGGCAAAATGAGTTTGAAATAGCCTTGTAAAAAGGGATGAACCGATAGCTGCAGGCGACAGGGTAAAGAAATTCTCCTTGCCCGTAGCGCATAGCTCAAAACTCGAAGCTATCTTTGTCTTATGCAATTCTCCTCTTCACTTTTGGAAAATGCGGTTAGTGAATTTGCCAAACTGCCCGGCATTGGTAAGAAGACGGCCTTACGTCTTGTTTTACATTTATTAAAACAGGATACCAAAGAAGTAGGACAGTTCAGCGAAGTAATAGCCCGGATGCGGAGTGAAATAAAATTTTGCCAGCGTTGCTTCAATGTAGCTGACGGCCATATTTGTTCTATCTGCTCCAACTCAATGAGAAAACAGGAAGTGATTTGTGTGGTGGAAAGCATCCGTGATGTGATTGCGATTGAAAGCACTCAGCAGTTCAATGGCACTTATCATGTATTAAATGGTGTTATTTCCCCGTTGGATGGCATTGGCCCTGACCAGTTAAATATTGAATCTCTCATTCATCGCATTGAGAAAGAAAAGACAGAAGAACTCATTTTTGCCCTTAACCCCAATATCCAGGGAGATACCACCATCTATTATATTCAGAAAAAACTGCAACCAGTTAATGTCCGTATCACTACTATTGCCCGTGGCATCGCCTTTGGCGGCGAACTGGAATATGCAGATGAAATGACCCTCGCAAGAAGCCTTCAAAACAGGCTGCCGGTAGAGAACTATGTATCTAACCGCTAAGCTCCGCCCGGCTTGTTTATTATACCTATATAACTTAGCTTTGTCCTCATATTACAGGCGGATTTGTTTATTGTTCGGCCATTTCTAAACAGAACTAATAAACGGAACGAAACCACTCAACAGTGTTTCCCAACGTTTATAGTTCACAAACAATAATTGTATGAAGACAATCCAGGATTGTTTGAAAGAACGCATTTTAATCATTGATGGTGCCATGGGCACCATGATTCAGCGGCATAAACTTACTGAAGCAGATTACCGGGGCGAACGATTTAAGAACTGGCATTGTGATGTCAAAGGCAATAATGACCTGCTAAACATCACCCAGCCGCATATCATTACCGGTATTCATAAACAATATTTGGATGCTGGCGCAGATATTATTGAAACCAATACATTCAGCAGCACTTCTATTGCCATGGCGGATTATGAAATGCAATCACTGGCTTATGAATTGAATGTGGCAGCTGCCAAATGTGCCCGGGAGGCAATCAAACAATCCGGAAAGCAAGCCTGGGTAGCTGGTGCTATCGGTCCATTGAATAAAACCTTATCGCTTTCGCCTGATGTAAATAACCCAGGATTCCGTGCGGTTACATTCGACGAAGTCGTCAACGCATATTACGAACAGGTGAAAGGGTTGGTTGATGGAGGTGTTGATGTTTTATTGATTGAAACGATTTTTGACACTCTCAATGCGAAAGGAGCCATCTTCGCTATCAAGAAATATTTCAGGGATACAAAAAAAGTGGCGCTGCCGGTAATGATAAGCGGAACCATAACTGATGCTTCAGGCAGAACATTAAGCGGACAAACACTGGAAGCCTTCTATACATCAGTAATGCATGCCAAACCATTAAGTATTGGTTTAAACTGTGCTTTAGGTGCCAAAGAAATGCGGCCGTATATTGAAGAGTTATCACAAATAGCCAGTTGCTATGTTTCTGCATATCCAAATGCCGGGTTGCCCAATGCAATGGGGGAATATGATGAACATCCGGAAGACACTGCGCATTATTTGGAAGATTGGGCTAAAGAAGGTTTTGTAAATATCGTTGGCGGTTGTTGTGGCACTACGCCTGATCATATCAGGCATATTGCCCAGGAAGTAAAAGATATTAAACCAAGACAACTACCGGTGGTTGAAAAAGAATTAGCATGACAACTGCCCAGCTGTTATTAATACTATCCATCCTCATACTTATAGTGAACAACTTTTCATTTATAAAAAAGTTGTTTCTGAAAAAGAACTCATAGATGCAAGACAATATCGTTATCAGGCCTTATTTAAGATTATCGGGATTAGAGCCTCTGGTTATCCGCCCGGAAACCAATTTTGTAAACGTTGGTGAAAGAACCAATGTGACCGGCTCCAAGAAATTTGCCCGTCTTATCAAGGAAAATAAATACGAAGAAGCACTAAGTGTAGCAAGGCAGCAAGTGGAAAATGGGGCTCAGGTACTGGATGTGAATATGGATGATGCCTTACTGGACGGTGTGCTGGCAATGACGACTTTTCTGAATTTAGTACAAAGTGAACCGGATATTGCAAAGATCCCCATCATGATCGATTCATCAAAGTTTGAGATCATAGAAGCCGGGTTGAAATGTGTACAGGGGAAATGCATTGTGAACTCTATCTCCATGAAAGAAGGAGTAGAAAAATTTATCGAACAGGCCATTATCTGCCAGAGTTATGGCGCCTCCGTTATAGTGATGGCTTTCGATGAAAAGGGGCAGGCTGATACTAAACAACGCAAAGTAGAGATCTGTCACCGGGCTTATAAAATATTGACAGAACAGGTTGGCTACGATCCGCAGGATATTATTTTCGACCCTAACATATTTGCTGTTGCTACGGGTTTGGAAGAACATAACAATTACGGTGTTGATTTCATCGAAGCCACCCGTGAAATAAAGCAGCTAATGCCGCTGACCAAAGTAAGTGGTGGCGTAAGTAATCTTTCTTTTTCTTTTCGTGGCAATGAGCATGTAAGAGAAGCTATGCATTCTGTTTTTCTATACCATGCCATCAAAGCTGGTATGGATATGGGCATTGTAAATGCCGGGCAACTGGTTGTATATGATGAAATTGAACCGGCGTTGAGGGAGCTCTGCGAAGATGTAATCCTCAACAGAAATAACGATAATAATGAAGCGACTGAAAAACTGATCGCCTTTGCTGAAACAGTTAAAGCAAAGGGCAAAGAAATAATAAAAGATGAAAGCTGGCGCAGTACTTCAGTCGAAGAACGATTGAAACATTCCTTGGTTAACGGGATTACTGAATATATTGATGAGGATACGGAAGAAGCCCGGCAGAAATATCCTAAACCCCTGGATGTTATTGAAGGCCCCCTGATGGATGGAATGAATGTAGTGGGTGATTTATTTGGTGCCGGTAAAATGTTTTTGCCTCAGGTAGTAAAAAGTGCAAGGGTAATGAAGAAAAGTGTGGCTGTTCTTACCCCTTTCATCGAAGCTGAAAAAGAAGAAAGAAAACAAGCCCATTTGGCCGCCGGAACCATAAATGAAGAAGCAGCAGGTGCTGCTAAAGTATTGCTGGCAACTGTAAAAGGCGATGTGCATGATATCGGAAAGAATATTGTCGGGGTAGTACTCGGCTGTAATGGTTATGACATCATTGACCTCGGGGTAATGGTACCAGCCGATAAAATTTTAGATACTGCAGAAAAAGAAAAAGCAGATATCATCGGTCTCAGCGGATTAATAACTCCTTCGTTAGATGAAATGGTGCATGTGGCACATGAAATGAAACGCCGTAACATGAAGCAACCATTGCTTATCGGCGGAGCCACCACATCAAGAATGCATACAGCGGTGAAAATTGCTCCGCAATATGATAATGGTGTGATGCATATTTTAGATGCATCAAGGAGTGTAACAGCTGTAAGTACATTATTGAGCAAGGAAAAAGAGGTATTACTGGAAAAAATAAAAGAAGAGTATGAAAGCCTGAGGAACCAGTTTCTAAACAAGAGTAAGAAAACGCTGATCCCATATGGCGAAGCAGTTGTTACGAAAGAGTATTTTGACTGGAAGAATTACAATCCGGTTAAACCTGCAGTTGATGGAGTGAAAGTGTTGAAAGGATTTGATCTCGAAACAATAGCAAGATATATTGACTGGGGACCATTTTTCATTGCCTGGGAAATGCCCGGTCACTTTCCTGAAGTTTTATCCGATAAAATTTTCGGAACAGAGGCCACCCGTCTCTATAATGATGCACAGAAAATGGTACAAAAGATCATAGCAGAAAAATGGTTTACTGCCGATGGGGTGATCGGTTTCTGGCCGGCCACCAGTAACAATGCAGACACAATTACGCTGCAAACAAACAAAGGCGAAGTAAAGCTGGAATCATTGCGCCAGCAATTGAAGAAAGCTGTTGGCCAGCCAAGTTATTCATTAGCTGATTTTATCAAGCCCAAAGAATTAGGTGATGATTTTATGGGTTCGTTTGCTGTCACTATTCACGGCGCAAAAAAATACATTGACCAATTTGCTGCCGATCATGATGATTACAATAAGATACTGGTACAAATATTAGCCGACCGGTTTGTAGAAGCATTTGCTGAATGTTTACACCAGCAGGTAAGAAAAGAGTACTGGGGTTATGAAAAAGGAGAAACTTTATCCAACGAACAATTGATTCGGGAAGAATATAAAGGCATTCGTCCTGCACCCGGCTACCCGGCTTGTCCCGACCATACAGAAAAGTTGAAACTGTTTGAGTTGCTGAACGTAACTGATAATATTGGTATCGAATTAACAGAAAGTCTTGCCATGAATCCCCCGGCCTCTGTTTGTGGCTGGTATATTGCTCATCCGCAAAGCCACTATTTTGGTTTAGGTAAAATTGCTGATGACCAATTGAAGGATTATGCCAAACGAAAAGGTTTGAGTATTGAAGAAGCAGAGAAATGGTTAAGACCAGTACTAGAGTAAATCTATCTTGATTTCACAACCATTGTCTTTGTCCAGGTGTCATGCCACGGCCTTTCAGCAAAACCACTGAAAACTTCAAAAGGAACTATTCTTGAAAGGGTTCTCAAGATTGCATCTTTAAAAGTTAACTCCTGCCCATCTTCCCGGATGGCTCTTGTTCCCGTAAGTAATTTGCCAAGAGTGTAGCCCTTAAAAGCTTTTTCACAAATTGTATAATAGATCAAGTAGTTAAAATAGCCTAGGGTGATAGATAATACCCAGAATCGCCATGTTTTTTCACCACCATCTATTTCATAAGCCACTTCGGCAAGAAAGTCCGGCGCAATTCCCAGTAAAATGTAACCAAAAAGATATCCGGTTGCAAGGCTTAGTGCAAATCGCATGAATAAGCCATCAATCAGGAAATTCAGAAACCGTTGACCTTGTCCGGCCAGGGTGTACTCAATATGATCATCAAATAAATCAGTCGGTTGTTCCGGATTAACATTTTCTTCCATAAACAGTATTTAGATTAAACCGAAGATAATTAAATCATCTTTTAGTTGGGAATGCTCTTTATAAAAAATACTTTTTATACCCAAATCCTCCGCTGCTTTCACATTCCTCAAATTATCATCAATAAAAAGGGCTTCCTCAGGCTTTACACCATACCTGTTCAGTAAAAGCTGGTAAAATTCCGGGAAGGGTTTTCTCATTTTCTCTTCACCACTCACTACCCTGCCATCAAACCAATGGAGAAAGTCAAATCTTTCCAGTGCAATAGGAAATGTTTCTGCACTCCAGTTGGTCAGGGCATAAAATTTCAAATCGCTATTTTGTTTCAGCGTCCTGAAAATATCAACTGTTTCATGGATAGGACCACCGAGCATATCCACCCAGCGGCCATAAAAATCCCTGATGGGCTTTTCCCATTCCGGAAATTCAGCCAGTTTTTCTTCAGTTGCTTTTGCTATAGGGTAGCCGGCATCCTGGTTTTCATTCCAGTCGGCTGTACATACGTTATTGAAGAAAAAATCTCTTTGCTCTTTCGACTCGAAATAATTTTCATCAAATACATAACCGGGATTCCAGTCTATCAGTACGCCGCCAAGATCGAAGATGATTGTGTTGATACCCACCATTATTTATACCTGAATTTAAGATAGATCATTGTAAGGGACATTGCCAGCACAATAGCATTGGTTAAAATGATAACCCAGTTATTAAGCAACGCTCCATAAGCGATCCACATTACTTCATTAATGGCAGCAATCAGGAACATCAGCAGCGAAATATCTTTCGCAGATTTTTCTCTCCAGGTCTTTATTACCTGTGGCAAAAATGTCAACGATGTTATGGCGCCGGCTGCATAGCCCAGTATATCTACACCGCTCATTATTTATATTTTTTAACCAGTTTAGCTTCTTCTACTGTAGCAGGCATAAAACTTATTGCCGTTCCGCCACCGGGAGCTAATTTTAACCGCAATGCGGTTTTACTATCTACCAGAAACTTTTCAATAGTGTATGCTTCTGGATTATTTTTCCAGTCTGCATTATCTGCATCACGGTAAATTGTGGCAATATATTTTTTATCCGCACTCAAAAAAGAAAGTGAGGTGGTAAAACTTCTTGCATTCTCATCTGTCATGGCGCCCAAAAACCAGCTTTCCTTCCCCTTTGCCTTCCGGGCTGTAATTACATAATCGCCGGGTTCAGCATCCAGCACTTTGGTATCGTCCCAATCCACCGCCACATCTTTAATAAACTGAAAAGCATCCATTTTAGCTTCATAATTTTCAGGAAGGTCAGCCGCCATTTGTAAAGGGCTGAACATTGTTACATATAATGCAAGTTGTTTGGTCAGGGTAGTATGTACCTGCTCCTTCTTATCAGGATTATAAGAGCTCATTTTTATTTTGAAGATGCCCGGTGTGTAATCCATTGGGCCGCCCATCAGCCGTGTAAACGCCAAAATGGTTTCATGCTCTGGCTGATTGCCGACACTCCAGGCATTAAATTCATTTCCCCTGGCTGCTTCGCAAGCAAGAAAGTTTGGATAGGTTCTATGCAAGCCTGTTGGACGAACCGGCTCATGCGCATCCAGCATTATTTTATAAGAAGCTGTTTTCTGCATCACCCTTTCGTAGTGTTTCACCATCCATTGTCCGTCATGATGCTCTCCACGGGGAATGATACGACCTACATAGCCGGTTTTAACTGCATCATATCCATATTTTTTCATGAAACGGTAGGCCGTGTCCATCCAACGTTCATAATTGGTAACAGACGCTGATGTTTCATGGTGCATGATGATCTTTACCCCTTTTGATTTTGCATATGCAGATAGTTCGTTAACATTGAAATCAGGATAGGGTGTTACAAAATCAAATACATCTTCCTTCCACTGGCCAAACCAATCTTCCCAGCCGGTATTCCAACCTTCTACAAGAACTCCTTCGATCCCATTTTTTGCAGCAAAATCAATATATCTTTTTACGTTAGCCGTTGTTGCGCCATGGGGTACTTTACTGGCTTGTTGAGACCCTACCTGGCCACCACTGTAATCCCAACTGCTTTTACCTACATGGAGTTCCCACCACACCCCTATCATCTTCTGTGGTTTTATCCATGATACATCTGTCACTTTTGAAGGTTCATTCAGGTTCAAAATAAGTTTTGAAGAAAGAATTTCTGTTGCTTTATCGCTTACCACTATTGTTCTCCAGGGAGAAACAGCAGGCGCCTGCAAATAAGCCTTGTTACCTACCGCATCAGGCACAAGATGGGCATTTAAAGTAAACGAGGCTTTATCAACGACCAGGTTCATAGCCGGGTAATTTATCAACGCAGCTTCATGAATATTGATGTACAAACCGTCAGCAGATTTCATCATCAGCGGGGTTTGTACTGCTGTTTTGCTGAAAAATGTTTTGGCATGAATTTCCTGTGCTGCACCGCCACCTGTTGCATCTACTGCACTCAGGTTAGTGGTGTAATAGGGATATTCGTTAGTATCATAGTCGCCGGGGATCCAGAATGTTTTATTATCACCACTCATTGCAAACTGTGTCAGTTCATCACCGATGATGAAATGATTTAGTTTTGGCTGCTGTGGAAATGAATAACGAAATCCGATACCATCGTTGAATACCCGGAAAGTAATTTGAAGTTGAATACCAGAACCGGAACGATCGGTCAGCTTTAGAACAACTTGCTTATAATTATTACGGATTGAGCTAACCTCGCCCCAAACCGGTTTCCAGCTTTCATCTTTTGCAGACGAATCAAGAGCCGAGAGGTCAAATTTTATTAATGAAACATCGGGTGTTGTCAGCTTCATACCTAATCCTGATGAAGTGACCACAGTTTTTCCTTTGTAGAAAACCCGGTAAGTAAGGCTGCCGTCAGTACGGTGTAATAATCCCAACTGGATATTACCATCGGGAGAATTAAGCGTAATTGACTGGTCGGCAGCAGCTGTCTTAACTAATCCCGTAAATAACAGGACAATAAAGATTTTTTTCAAAAACATGGTAAGCAATTTACTGATGAAGGTAATACTTTTGTGTAAAAAGTACACAATGTAGTTTATCTCTTTTCAAACAGCCACCAGAAACGTTTCCGGGGCTTTACTTTGTAATTGGTGCTGATGTAATTACCGATATAGCTCATCGCCTCATCAATACTATCCGTAACAAGTACCAGGGCGGTATCTTCTTTTGAAATAGTACCCTGCTGCGCCATCCATTCTATACTTTCTGTAAGTGGCTTATAATATTCTTTGCCAAACAAAACGATAGGAAAATTGGTGACTGATTTTGTTTGCACCAAGGTCAGTATTTCGAACAATTCATCCATTGTGCCAAAGCCTCCCGGCATGATAATAAATGCATAGGAATATTTTACAAGCAAAACTTTGCGGACAAAAAAATGTTCAAACGTTACTGATTTTTGAACGTATGGATTCACCTTTTGCTCAAATGGCAGTTGGATATTACAGCCGATTGATTTTCCATTGTTCTCAAAAGCTCCCCGGTTGGCCGCCTCCATAATGCCGGGCCCTCCACCCGTCATGGTGGTAAACCCTGATTCGGCAATACGTTTCCCGAACTCCCTTGCATCGGCATAATAAGGGTGGTCTTCTTTATATCTTGCTGAACCAAAAACGGTAATACTGGGCCCGATGAAGTGCAGGTTCCTGAACCCTTTGATGAATTGCCAGAAGACCCGCCAGGCAAAACCGAGTTCATAGCTGCGGCTTTTAGGGCCATCCAGATAAACCTGTTCTTTTGATGGGATAATACTACTCGTTGATTTTGCTGATGCTTTCATAGTAAAATGTAAATTGCTGTCCAATTTAAACAATAATGCAATGCGTATAATAAGTTATAATGTTAATGGCATCAGGGCTGCGATTAAAAAAGGATTTCTGGATTGGTTAAAGACAAATCCTGCTGATGTCATCTGCCTTCAGGAAACAAAAGCTGTAAAAGGCGATGTGGACACCAAAGCATTAAATGCATTGGGTTATCATGATTACTGGTTTAGTGCACAAAAGAAAGGTTACAGCGGTGTTGCTGTATTCACTAAAATAAAACCGGATAAAGTTGAGTACGGTAATGGCCATGGACCAAGCGATGATGAAGGAAGGGTAATACAGGTTGATTTTGGCGATACCAAACTTATTAATGCCTATTTTCCTTCTGGCACCAGCGGTGATGAACGTCAGGATTTTAAGTACAAATGGCTGGATGAGTTTAATAGCTGGCTGAATAAACTGAAAAAAAAATATCCCAAGCTTATTCTTGTTGGAGATTATAATATTGCACATAAAGAAATTGATATACACGATCCGAAGGGAAACAAAAAATCATCCGGGTTTTTACCGGAAGAAAGGGAGTGGATGACAAAATTCCTGGATAATGGCTGGATAGACAGCTTCAGGGAATTTCACCCGGAACCGCATCGTTATAGTTGGTGGAGTCAGCGATTTCCTTCAGTACGATTGAACAATAAAGGATGGCGGATCGATTATATTACCGTAACATCTCCGTTGAAAAAAAATCTGAAGGATGCAGAAATATATCCGGATGTAAAACACAGTGACCATTGCCCTGTTTATGTTGACATTAAACTTTGAACTATAATGATCATTTATAATGTCACTATCAAAGTGGAGCACTCTATTGCTGATCAATGGCTCGTTTGGCTAAAAGAAGAACATATTAATGAGGTGATTAACACCGGATGTTTTACACATGCCACTATCCTGCGTTTAATAGAAGCAGATGATACTGAAGGAGTAACTTTTGCGGTGCAATATTATGCAGAAAGTAAAGCCTTATATAACCGCTATATTGAACACTTTTCAGATGAAATGAGAAAAAAGGGAAGTGATAAATGGGGTAATAAATTCATTGCTTTCCGGACGGTTATGCAGGTTGTGCATTGAGTGTGCAAAAGAATAAATTTAATTTTGCTGGCATAAAAACAATTGTATATTCCTCTCAAAGCCGCTACTGGCAAGGATTTGCCGATAATCAGCCGAAACTCAATACTGGCAAGGGTTTCAGCGAAATTAAAAAACAAGGGATAACTTTTCTTCTTTCGTTTTTCCTCTCAAAACCTTGTCCCATGCGGTTTTGAGCTGATTTGCTGAAATCGTGGAAACGAATAAAATATTTTGCAGGAATGAAAAAGCTTCTAAATTTGTTGCCGCTACTAAACATTAAAAAAATTACAAATCATGAACAAAGCTGAATTAATCGCAAAGGTTGCCGACGATGCCGGCGTTACTAAAACACAAGCAAATGCTGCTTTAGATTCTTTCGTAGAAGCAGTTACAAAAACATTAAAAGGTGGTGGCAAAGTGACTCTGGTTGGTTTTGGAACTTTCTCTGTATCTAAAAGAGCTGCCCGCAATGGCCGTAACCCACAGACTGGTGAAGTAATTAAAATCAAAGCAAGAAAAGTTGCTAAGTTTAAAGCTGGTAAAGAACTTTCTTCCAAACTGTAACTGCTCTGAAACTGAATTAAGAAAGCTCCATCCCGCTACAAGAGGGACGGAGTTTTTTTTACAGATAATTTCTATTCTATTTTACACTAATTAAAAATCAATTTTATGGGAAGAGGAGATAAAAAAACAGCTAAGGGCAAACGTTTCAAAGGTTCTTTTGGTAAAAGCAGACCTGTTACAAAAAGCCCTGCTAAAAAAGCAGCGGCCAAGAAAGCACCAGCCAAGAAAAAAGCATAAGCAGTTTCAAGACTTTAAAAGTCCGGGATATGAATCAATCTGAATTTATGCCCCGGACTTTGTTATGGCGCCAATCGTTCAATTTTCCAGGTGCCATTTTCCTCCAGTGTGTATTGCAGCCTGTCATGAAGACGGCTTGGCCTGCCTTGCCAAAATTCAATAATAACCGGCTTTACGATATAGCCACCCCAGTGTGGAGGCCTTTGTAATTTTTTGTCGTGCAATTCCTTTTCTAGTTTGCTATAATGATTATCAAGCCATTCCCTATTTTCTATTACCTGGCTTTGGGGTGAAGCAATAGCCCCTACCTGGCTCCCCTGAGGCCTTGAATTGAAGTATTCATCGCTGGCCGCGGGGCTAATCTTTTCAATCAACCCTGTAATGCGAACCTGCCTTTCCAGCTCTTTCCAGAAGAAAACAAGACAGGCCTTGGGATTTTCAGCAAGCTGTTGCCCTTTGAAGCTATTATAGTTGGTAAAAAAGGTAAAGCCGTTTATATCATATTCTTTCAGCAAAACAATTCTTGCTGAGGGTATTCCGTCTGATGAAGCAGTCGCCAGCGTCATTGCATTTACTTCATCTATATCTGAAGCCACTGCCTCATCCCACCACTTTGAGAACTGCTGAATGGGATTTACTTCTGCATCATTTTCAGATAAATTTTGCTGAGTGTAGTTCTTCCTGATATCTGCGATACTTCCGGCCATAATTCTAAACTTTATACTGCAAAGTTAGCTGCTTAAACTTCATTGCATAAAAAAGCCGGCCTAATTACAGGACCGGGATATCAATAATTTGATGTAATGCTATTCTCTACCTGTTGAATTGTTTCCTTGCCAGCTCATCCCTTTCTTCGGCCACCATATTGAGCATACTTTCCAGTTCACCAACCCGTTTTAACTGGTGTTCCAGTTTTTTATTAGCATCGGCAACTGCCTGCATATCGTTATTCAGCTCTTCCAGGTATGCCACTCTTTTTTGTAATTGCTGCCGCTGAAAATTTGCTTCTTTTAACTTGTCTTCCGTTTCTGTCAATTCTTCCAGCAGTTGTTTATTCTCTGTTACAGCGGCGCTGTATTTACGTTTCTGCTCTTCAAAGTCCTGGGAAATCCTATAATGGGTTTCTTTCAGGTCTTCGTACTCAAGATTTAGCCTTTTAGAAGTATTCACCTGGCTTTCCAGCTTCTGAATCTTATCCTGCAACACATTGAATTCGTTATAAGCACTGTCAATCATCGAGGTCATCTCGTTGGTCAGGTGTTCTTTCTGCCTTGTATTGCTGATCTCTTTTTCTTTTTGTGACAGCAGGAATTTGAGTTCGTCCACCTGACTGGAAAGCTCTTCATTTACTTTTAGTATTTCCTGTTGCTTTTCTTCGGTTTCTTTTACAATATCAATTTGCCCCAGAAGCTGGTTGATTTTTTCATTATGCTCCATCAAGCTGGTTTGAGCCTTCCGCAGCTGTTCAATATAATCAGGCTTTTCTTTTTCTGCTGTTGGGGCCGTTTTGCGTAACGAATCTAACTCTGCCTGCAGTTTTTTATTTAGTTTTTTTGTTTCTTCTGCTTCAATAACATTGATGTTGTTATTTTCTTCGGCTTCCTCAAGCCTTTTCCTTAATTGAGTTAATTCTTTATCCCGTATCTCGGTATCATTAAAATAGCGAAGCTTCCATTCTTCCAGTGTTTTGGAGATCTTCTCCGCTTCCATGGGAGATGATTTCATACTACGACGGCTTACGACGAAGAAATGTATAGTGATACCGAGGATTATCGCCCCCAGCATTAGTACAATGATCTCAACAATGGAAAGTGAAAGACTTGCCATAGCAGTAACGTCAGGTTCGTAAACTATTAAAAAGTGAGCAAAATATTATTAATAGTTTTTCACAGGCGGGGATAGCAGAAGCCTGCAAGATAACCGCTGTGTGAAACTGGCAAATAGTAAATGTACTATTGGGGGTAAAATAGTTGAGAATATTATCTCACCAGTGTACCAACTTTTTCTCCTGTGACAACCCGGCGGAGATTACCCATTTTGTTCATATCAAAAACAATTATAGGAAGATTGTTCTCCATACAAAGCGTAAAAGCTGTCATGTCCATTACCCTGAGGTTATTGGTAAGGCATTCCTGGAAAGTGATGACATTATATTTAGTGGCGGAGGAATCTTTTTCCGGATCAGCCGTATAGATGCCATCTACCCTTGTGCCCTTCAGAATCACATCGGCATTTATTTCGATAGCCCTGAGTGAGCCAGCTGTATCAGTTGTAAAATAAGGGTTACCCGTACCTGCTCCGAAAATAACCACCCGGCCTTTTTCCAGGTGGCGGATAGCCCGGCGACGGATGTAAGGCTCTGCAATCTGTTCCATCTTAATAGCACTTTGCAGGCGGGTATAAACGCCTACTTTCTCCAAACCTGCCTGCACGGCCATTCCATTGATAACCGTCGCCAGCATTCCCATATAGTCTCCATGTGCCCTTTCAATACCCGTTTCCGCCTCGTTCATCCCCCGGTAGATATTGCCCCCACCGATAACGACAGCCACCTGTACACCTAACTCGGTGATTGATTTGATATCCTGGGCATATTGGGCAATGACATCGGTGTCAAAACCAAAACTTTTATCACCCATTAATGCTTCGCCGGAAAGTTTGAGGAGGATTCTTTTGTACTTAGGTAACATTGGAGCTTAATTTTCGCTGCGAAGATAGGGATTTGAACTATTGTTTAACGGCCCTCAGACTATACAGCATGGGTATCTTCCCTTCCATACCTTTTATCTGCCATTTTCCTTTTTCCACTTCAACGGAGTTGGTAAAATTGGAATAGGGCGAATAGTTATGTTCATTGAACAGTTCAATTTTCAACCCCGCCTTTATCAATGCATTCAGTATTTCGCTGATGCTGTGATTCCAGCTGTATTCTTTTCCTTTAATATCAGCTTTCCGGTCAGTATAAGTGCCGTAGTTCTCTGTAACGATCAGTTCCCTGTTTTCATAGTAATACTGGATATGAGTGAATTCATCGTCGAACATCCAGACAACCGGGTGAAAATCGGCCATATAAAACATACCGCCGGGTTTCAGGTAATAACTGATTATTTCAGCCCATTTATCCAGGTCCGGTAACCAGCCGATGGTGCCATAGGAAGTAAAAACGATATCAAATTTTTCATCCAGGTGCTCTTTCAGATCATACACATTGCAGCAAATGAACTTTGCATGCATACCCAACTCATCACTCAACTGCCTTGCTTCTTTAATAGCTTCATCTGACAGGTCAACTCCCGTTACATCGGCTCCAAGCTTTGCCCAGTTAAGACTGTCCATTCCAAAATGGCATTGCAGGTGCAACATTTTTTTACCCTTTACATCGCCTACCTCGTTTAATTCGATTGGAGTGAGCACTGTCTCGCCTTCCTTAAATCCCGCCAGGTTATAAAACGAAGAATCTTTGTGAACGGCTGTCCGCTGGTTCCACAAATTCCTATTTGCGTCAAAATACTGGTTATAATTTTCCATGATATACAAAATTAAAAAAGCGTTCCGCCTGAGGCGGAACGCTTAATAATATTAAGAATTACTAATTGTTATCCTAAAGCTACTCTCTTAAACTCTGTCACTTTCACATCACCGCTTTCTTTCAGGTAGTCACCAACGGTTTTGCCACCATCTTTTACAAAAGCCTGTGCGGTCAAAGTTTGCTCTTTAAAGAAAGCACCCATTTTACCTTCAGCAATTTTCGCCAGCATTTCTTCTGGTTTTCCTGCCATTTTCGGATCTTCTTTCATCACATCCATAATGATAGCTTTCTCTCTTGCTACTACCTCAGCAGGAACACTGGCCGCATCTACCGCTACCGGGTTCAATGCAGCGATCTGCATTGCTACATCTTTTCCTGCCTCAGCAGTTGCCTTATCTAATCCAACCAACACACCAATACGATATGCACCATGAATATAAGAAGCTACATAAGGGGCATCCACTCTTTCGAACTTAGTGATAGCTATTTTCTCACCAATAGCTGCTAATTTATCATTTACCAGGTCAGCTACTTTAGCGCCACCTACTGACACACCGTTCAACTCATCAGCAGATTTTACATTATTTGCAATAGCTGCATCAGCGATTGTCTGTACGAAAGCAACGAAATCAGTGTTCTTGGAAACGAAATCAGTTTCGCAGCTTACACATACAACTATCCCTGTTTTGTTATCAGCTGTTGTTTGTGCAATTACCACCCCTTCTTTTGCTTCACGGTCACTTCTTTTTGCGGCTACTTTCTGGCCTTGCTTACGTAACCAGTCAATAGCAGCTTCAAAATCTCCGTTTGTTTCTGTTAAAGCCTTGCGGCAATCCATCATGCCGGCGCCAGTAGCCTGGCGAAGTTTGTTTATGTCTTGTGCACTTATAGTTACAGTACTCATAATTTGAATTTGAAATCGCTCAATTCCAAAATTAAACTCCGGCACAACATTGAGCTATTATGCCATTGTTACATTTTCACATTGCTATTATCTCCTTCCGCCACCGGGACCTCTGCTGCCACCACCAGGACCGCCTGTTGTACGGCGTCTTTGTCCGCCACCGGCACCACCAGCACCGCGGCCACGGCCACCACGACCACCTTCAGCTTCAGCTTCAGCAAGCAGTTTAGCTGCTTTCCTTTCTTTTTCATCATCTGTAATATCATCTACTTCCTCGTCTTTTGCAGCTTGTCTTTCAGCAAGACCCTCTGCGATAGCAGCAGTGATATAGTTTACGATGATCGCAATTGATTTGGTAGCATCATCATTCGCCGGAATAGCAAAGTCAACTTTGTTAGGATCGCAGTTAGTATCAACCACGCCGAAAGTCTGGATACCCAAACGTTTTGCTTCTGCCAGCGCAATGTGTTCATGCCCGATATCAATAATGAACAAAGCAGCAGGGACACGGCCCAACTGGGCAATACCACCCAATACTTTATCCATTTTATCCCTGTCTCTTGACAGCGTCAGTCTTTCCTTTTTAGTGATGCTGTCGAAAGAACCATCGCCCAGCATTTTTTCAATGCTCTGCATTTTCTTCACACTCTTACGAACGGTGTTGAAGTTGGTCAGCATACCACCCAGCCAACGTTCTGTAACGAATGGCATGTTTACTCTTCTGGCAGACTCGTTTACGATATCTTTTGCCTGTTTTTTGGTACCAACAAACAAGATCTTTTTACCACTACGGGCAATCTGCTTCAATGCTGCGGCAGTTTCCTGCAAGCACTCCACAGTTTTGTTCAGGTCAATGATGTGAATACCTTTCTTTTCAGCAAAGATGTAAGGCAACATCTTGGGATTCCACTTCTTTTTCAGGTGACCGAAATGAACACCTGCTTCCAGAAGTTGCTGTTGTAAGGATGTATTATTTTCCATTGTATTTGAATGATCGTTTTTAAAAATTGTTTGCTGCGATTAACGTTTAGAGAACTGGTAGCTGCGACGGGCTTTCTTATGACCGAATTTCTTACGTTCAACAGACCTCGGATCCCTTTTCAATAACCCGGCGGCTTTTAACGCAGGACGAAACTCAGGATTGATCTCCAGTAATACCCTGGCAATACCGAGCATCGCTGCTTCTGCCTGCCCTTTAACACCACCACCTGATGCGTTGATCTTTACATCAAATTTGTTGATCACATCAACTGTTTTCAACGGACGTTCCACCTGGTTCTGTAAATACACCAGCGGAAAATAAGTTTTATAGTCTTTATCGTTAACTGTGATCTTACCGTCTCCTTTTGAAAGGAATACTCTTGTCACAGCTTCTTTACGACGACCAACACCATTTTTTTGCTTTTCCATTATATATTGTTTGGAAGTTTTTTAATTAAAATTTGAGTTCTTTAGGTTGCTGTGCTCCATGGGGATGTTCTGCACCCGCATATACAAACAGTTTTTTGTACATTTTGCGGCCTAACCGATTTTTTGGAAGCATCCCTTTTACAGCCCTTTCAATAAGAACTTCAGGACGACGCTTTTGCAGGTTGGAAGCAGTCTCTTCTTTCAATCCACCGGGATAACCAGTGAAGTGGTCATAAAGCTTCTGATCCAGTTTTTTACCTGTTAATACAGCTTTCTCTGCATTGATCACTACGATATAATCGCCAGTGTCAACATGGGGGGTGTAGCATGCTTTGTTCTTACCACGGAGTACCGCAGCAATTTTAGCACACATACGACCAACGGTTTGATTAGTACCGTCCACAACATACCAGTTGCGTTTTACGGTAGCCTCGTTCGCATGTTTGGTAGTGAAATGTAATTTGCTCATTTTGATTTCTAAGTTTGTGTCGCCGCTATCCCGGCAACTGTTTTTAAATGGGGTGCAAAGATAGGTTTGAGAGAATTTCAAACCTAAAGATTGAAGAAGTAATTTCTATCGGACCTTTACAAAATATTGATTTTCAATAAAATTTTTGTCCGGATTTTTATATCATCAGAAATAGGTTAGAAATTCCACCAGCTTTCTCCGGAAAAATGGCTGCTAATAATATAAGGCTCACCAATTTTTGGTGTTTTAACCGGGATATTCAATTCCCTGGCCTTCGCCATTACCCTTTTGACCGGTTCATTCCATGGATGCATACCCAACCGGAACTTACCCCAGTGTACAGGTAGCAGAGCTTTAGCCCGCAAATCAGCAGCGGCCTGAACTGTTTCCTCCGGCATCATATGTATCAGCGGCCACATGTTATTATACTGACCCGATTCAAGAACAGCAAGATCAAACGGGCCATGTTTTTCACCTATTTCTTTAAAGTGTGAGTCATAACCAGAGTCTCCACCGAGGTATAAATTATGTGTTGTTGTTTTCAAAATAAAGGAAGACCATAAAGTTTGCCCTCTCTTTATCCCCCTCCCGGAAAAATGACGGGCTGGCGCAGCTGTCAGCTGTATATTTTCTTCTAATTGATGCGAGTCCCACCAATCCATTTCTATGATCCTGTATCTGTCAACTCCCCAATGGATCAAATGTGAGCTGATACCGAGTGAACAATATATTTTGTCCACCCTACCTTTCAGCTTGTGTATAGTTTTAAAATCAAGATGATCATAATGATCATGTGTCAGAATGAGGTAATCAATATCCGGCATATCATCAGCTTTGTACTCATTGCTTCCAGGAAATGCTTTGACCATAAAAGATACCGGAGCTGCATTACCGCTGAATACCGGGTCAATAAGAAAGTTCTTGTTTTCTGCCCTTATAAAGTAAGATGAATGGCCAAACCATACTATCACTGGCTCATCTGAATCTAATTCCTTCAAATCTGTTTTTACAAAAGGCAATTTTACCGGAGGTGCTGTGTCGGGATGTTTTTTGAAGAACTCACTCATCATTTTCCAATAGGAAACACCTTCTGGCTTCATAGGTGTTGGTGAAAGATTCTGAAAAGCTCCTTCTTTGTAATTAGCAGATTGTTTTAATCGTTCAAGGTGCCTGCCAGATGGAAGCTTACCTGTGATCTTAAATGACATAGGTTGATTTTATTTCAGATTGCAAATTATCGCACCATACGGTCTGATGGATTGCTTTTCGGCGAATAAACAATTTCAAGCTGTAAAAATTACTCCCCTGCTTTTTTAATCACTATTCTGTTTGGACTGAAATAAGTAATCAAAACCGATATAGCGTCTCCCTCTTTTACCTGTTGCTTTTCTTCTGGCGGTAAAACAAGCTTAGCCTGCATTTTATCACCGAACAAATTCAGGTAAACTGCATGTGGTGAAACCTTACAGACGACTGCATCAATAGCGATTTTATTATTGAAATGTTGCAATGCCTTTCTGTATTCAGGAATATAATTATGAGAGAAGAGTTCGGCGATTATCCCGTTCGGCTTATCGAGGTTTATTAGTTTGAAACTGATAGCCTCATTAGCTGCAGATTCCGCCGGTGGCACTTCCCAGGGAGAAAGCTGAAGCGGAAACAGGACATAACTATCCCACTCTTTTACAAAATACTTATCCTCAACAATTTTAAGATAGCCGGAAAACCGGTTTTCAATAGCTGCCTTTTGAATCAGCAGATCAATATCAGTGTTATGAGTAAACTTAACGTTATATGCGGTCATCTTATCGCCCCTGTCAGACAGTTTTAGCTGAAAATTAACCCCGTCACCCAGCCTGAACTGGTGTGGTTTTTTTCCACTGCCCTCAGCATTGGTTTTACAATTGACTGACTTCTGTTTGTTGTTATGCAAGTACTCAATCGTAGCGAATTGTTTTTCGTAGTTAATAAACGATATTTTCCCTTTATATACTTGCTGTTCCATAAATACCTGTAGTGCAAATTTATGCTGATACCCCGTAACGGCGTTTTTAAATAAACAGCTGCCTGCAGTTATAAGATTCGCTCCTTATATTTATTATACAAACACAGGGTATGGCAACACATTATCTTGGTCGTTCCGTTTTTGGCGACCCGAAAAATTCTGACAATTTAATGTCGATAGAAGAAGCTCATTTATTATTAAATGACTGGGTGCCCAATGAACGACTCCGGCTGCACATGAAACAGGTGGCAGCCAATATGAGGGCATGGGCTTCCGAAAAAGAAAATGCTGATGAGCAAACAGCATTAAAATGGGAGCTTGCCGGACTTTTACATGATGCTGATTGGGAAAAACATCCTGACGACCATTGCCGTATCATTATTGAAGAGCTGGAAAAAAGAAATATTGACCCCGTGGTGATCCAATGTATTGCCTCCCATGGTCCGAAAGTTTTTGGCGTAGAGCCGGCAAGTAAGATGGATAAAATGATCTATGCCATTGATGAACTCTCCGGCTTCATTCATGCCGCAGCTCTTATCAGGCCAACTTTATATGAAGGCCTGGAAGTAAAAAGTGTTTTAAAGAGACTGAAAACCCCCTCTTTCGCCGCACAGGTAAACCGGGAAGATATAACTGATGCTCTTTCAAGGATTGATGTTACTCTTGAGGAGCTCATTCAATTTATCATCGACCATCAAAAAAATGTATCGTAATTCTCCGTAGTGAAAATATTTTTAATATTTCTTTAAACCCTGCTCTGTAACAAAGGTCACAAACCCCAGCCGTGTGTCCTAACCCTGCGTAAAGAACATTTAGTCACCAAAAAAGTAAATCAATTATGAGAAAGCTTTACGCTTTACTCGCCGGGTTTTTATTGAGCCTGGCTGGTAACAACATCTTAGCTAATGCTGTTCCCCCCGACGTAGCCAATTTCACTTTTACCATTAACCCCGGTAACAATGTTGATTTTACCAACACTTCCGTTCTGGGAAGTGAACCAGGCCTTCGCAAAGCATTCTGGAGTTTCGGAGATGGTACAGGTGCTGTAACACCACCTCTTCAGGGAATCCAGCATCACTACCAAGCAGCCGGTACGTATACCGTTTGCCTGAAGATATTCCGCTACCTAAACAACCTGAATGATTCAGTACTGTCGGCACAGATATGCAAAACAATAGTTCTGCAAAACTCTGCTGTCTGTGGTGCAAATTTTGAAACAGTAAATGTTGCTTCAACGCCACTGGGCAAATATTTTGTTGCCCAACCATCCCATAGTCAGAATAAAAAACCTGTTCGGATCTGCTGGACCTTTGGTGACGGCAGAGACACTTGTATTCAATATGCCAGCACCTATACAGGGCCTTACGGTGTACATCATGCATATACCCAGTCCGGCAACTATAATGTGTGTGTAAACATCCTCTATGAAGGAGGTTGCCAGGCACAAAATTGCCGTACAGTACAAATAGGCAATCCTGACAGTTGCCGTGCAGATTTTGAAAGATTGCCTGTAACAACAGGTACTACCCCTCTTAATGCAACTTTTAAAGCACTGCCATGGCATAATAATAATAAGAAACCTGCCCGCATTTGCTGGGAGTTTGGTGATGGTACCGACACCTGTATTCAATATTCAAATACATATCCGGGCCCTTATACTGTAAATCATACATACACTAATGCTGGTGTGTATCAGGTATGTGTGAAAATTCTTTACCAGGGTGGTTGTGAGGCAAGGAAATGTGAAAATATAATTATTGGAAGACCTGATAGTTGCCGTGCAGATTTTACAAGGCTGCCAATAAGCCCTACCGCTAATCCGCTGACAGTTATTTATAAAGCACTGCCATGGCACAATAATAACAAGAAACCTTCCCGCATCTGCTGGACTTTTGGTGATGGCAGGGATACTTGTATCAATTACCTAAATAGCTACAATGGCCAATACACCGTTCCTCATACTTACAATCATCCTGGCTTATACCAGGTATGTGTAAACATTCAGTATTACGGAGGTTGTGAAGCAAGAAAATGCGAAGGCGTTCAGGTAGGAAGACCCGATACCTGCCATGCAGATTTTGAAAGGCTTCCCGTTATTTCAACTAATAACCCATTACAGGCTTATTTCAAAGCATTGCCCGGACATAATAATAACCGCAAACCAGCCAGGGTTTGCTGGCAATTTGGTGACGGGCAGGATACTTGCATCAATTATCCTGAAAATTACACCGGGCTCTATGTAGTTGGTCATAACTATAATCAACCTGGTCAATATGAAGTGTGTGTCAAGATCCAATATTTTGGTGGATGTGAAGCGAGAAAATGCAAACCGATAAACATTATCCGTCCCGATAGTTGTCGTGCTGATTTTGAGAGGTTGCCATTAACCGCCAATACACCATTAACGGTCGGTTTTAAAGCATTGCCATGGCACAATAATGATAAAAAACCTGTGAAGATATGCTGGCAGTTTGGTGATGGTACTGATACCTGTATTAACTATACAGCATCATATACCGGCCAGTATGTTGCTACACACCGGTACAATCAACCCGGCCAGTACGAAGTGTGTGTGAAGATTCAATATTTCGGCGGATGTGAGGCGAGAAAATGCAGACCAGTTGTTATACCTCCTCCGCAGGTAAATTGTTCGGTACGGTTATTTGAGATAACCCCGTCAATTACCAGCCTGGTTCGTGGCTTCCTGGCAGTTCCACATACTGAACCAACAAGGAGACCCGAACGTATCTGCTGGTATTTTGGAGACGGAGAGGATACTTGTATCATGATAGATCCTCAGCAGCCATTACCTAATCTGACTATCCGGCATACTTATCCCGCACCCGGTGTGTACAGAGCTTGTGTAAAAATCAGGTTCCAGGGTGGCTGTATTGCAGAAGACTGCCGTGAAGTAGTCATACGTCCTGCAACAAATGTATGCGGTGGATATATGACTGATTCGCTTGCCGGTCCAAGAACATTCCGTTTCAAGGGATTCAGTATTAATAATCCAAACGATGAAGTATTATTCTATCGCTGGACATTTGGTGACGGCACCTCTACCCTTGGCCGTGAAGTAACTCATACTTATAATGTGGCAGGCGAATACAGGGTTTGTCTGAATATTAAAACAAGATTGGGTTGCGAAACAGTTATCTGTAAAACAGTAAGGGTACCGGGCAATAATCAACCTGCTTTAGTGCTTACTCCCAATCCGGTTGTAACCTTGCTGCATGCCCAGTTCTTCTCAACACATAATGAACAAGTGAATATCAGAATATTGAATGGATTTGGCACGGTGGTAAGAAATTATACCCGTAATGCAAACACAGGACCGAATAACTGGAATTTTGATCTTGCCAATTTGCTTCCCGGTATTTACACCTTTATTGTTCAATCGCCTAATCAGCTGGCAAGTGCCATATTTATAAAACAGTAGTTAACTCTTTCTTACGTCAGGGCTAACACACAAAAAGCCGTCTCTTTGTTGAGGCGGCTTTTGCATTTATACTAAACTATTTAACTAATAACAGAGGTGCCATCTTCTATTTGCACAACATAAGCCCTTATATCCCTTTGAACAGCTCTTTTATATTTACCGGCAATATTGTTTACTATCATATCAACAGACTCTTCTTTAATAATATTAATGGTGCATCCTCCAAAGCCGCCACCCATCATCCTGGCCCCAGGTACATCCGCCATATCTTTTACTGATTCGACCAGGAAATCAAGTTCTTTACAACTCACTTCATACTGTTCGCTGAGGCCTTTATGCGTTGCAAACATTTTTTTTCCAAACTCTCTAAGGTTTCCATTCAGCAGATCTGTACATCCCTCCCGTAAGCGGATATTCTCTTCCACCACATACCTGCACCGGTTATAAACAGTTTCGTTGTTATGTAAACATTCTTCAATCATACTCAAAGAAACATCTCTCAGGCTTTCAACATCCGGGTATTTATCTTTAATTGATTTCACACCCTCTTCACACTGAGCTCTTCTTACATTGTACTCTGATGAAGCAAGTGAGTGTTTGACCTGAGAATCCAATAAAACGATTTTGTATCCATCCAGATTCACCGGGAAGTATTCATACTCCAGCGAACGGCAATCTAATCTTATAACCCTGTCCTTTTTCCCAAACAAACTTGCAAACTGGTCCATTATGCCACATTTTACCCCGGCAAATTCATGTTCTGCCAGCTGTGCAATCTTAGCCAGTTCAATTCTTGGAATATTGAGTGTAAATAATTCATTTAACGCAAATGCTGCAGCACATTCCACAGCTGCTGAGGAGGATAGTCCGGCACCCAACGGAACATCGCCATAAATAGCCAGCCTTAATCCCTGTATTTTATATCCTCTTTTTACCAGTTGATCAACAACTCCTAAAATATAAGTACACCAGTGCCCCGGCTTTGGTCTTATTGCTGTGAGTTCAACTTCAACTGATTCGTTGAAGTCAACAGAAAAGAGAGAAAGCTTACCATCTGATCTCTTTTCTATGGCAACATAAACGGCTTTATCAATTGCTGCTGGTAAGACAAAGCCATTATTATAGTCAGTATGCTCCCCGATAAGATTGATCCTTCCTGGTGACCTGACAACAATTGTTGCATCAGTGACAAACTCCATTAACTGTTGTGGAATATGATATTGCTTCACACTTGTCATTATTTATCTAAATATTTTTTCTTTAATTCATCATACAGTTTTATCATTTCATTTGACTTTCCATTATTGTCAAAGAATTTTTCCCAGGTACTTAGCGGCTCCCATATGCAAGTACCTTTTCCTTTCCCATCAGGCAGTTCAAAAGCAATCTTATTTACCTGCTCTTTAAGGTGAGAGTACTCTACTACAATCACATCTTTCCCATATCTCCGTACAAGATCAGTCAGATTATCCCGCAGGTCATCCAGAGTACCGTGCCATTTAGGGTAATATGATTCGCCGATCACATCAAAATAAACACCTCTTGCTATCATATTATCAATAAAGAAAACCGATTCGTCATTCTGTCCTCCCAATGCCACATGGAGCATCATGGTTATTGAAGGGTCCACCGATTTAACAGCAGCAGTACCCGCATTAATTAACTGTGCAAGCCCGTCAAAATTACTTACGTTCCCTTCCGGCCAGATAATGCCGTGATTGATCTCATTACCAACCTGCACCATGTCGGGGGTGGTGCCCTGATCTTTTAATTGCTGAATAACATCTTTTGTATAAACGTAAACTTGCTTCTTCAGTTCTTCAAACGATAACCCTCTCCATGCAGCTGGCTTATATTGTTTTCCCGGATCGGCCCAATAATCGCTGTAATGAAAATCTAATAACAGTTTCATTCCTGCATCTTTCACCCTCTTTGCCATCTTCTTGGTATTTGCCAGATCACAAAATCCCTTTTTTGGAGAATAGCCGCTGTCTCTTGCGGGGTCGTTAAAAATTCTCAGCCGCACATAATTGAAACCGTGGTCTTTCAATATCTGTATTGCATCCTTTTCAACGCCATTATCAGAAAACTTCATGCCGCCTGCTTCCAGTTCAGGTAGAAATGAAATATCTGCACCCAGCATTTTATCAACTGCCTTTTTAGTTATTGACAATGGCAACTGATAGTTTTTATCAATGGTAACCTTCGAAACGCTTTCCGGAGAGATGGTTTGAATATCTGTACCCCCAGTCCGAAGCCCTGTTGCTTTTGCTTCAAATTTTATCATCCCTGGCTTTACACCTGATTGTATAATTACCTGGCATTTCCCGTTGAATAAGGTTCTTTGCCATGCTCCATCGGTACATTTATCCGGTTCATGACTGCTTGGATCGCCATTACCAACACCGATAATTTTTCCATCCCCTTCAATTTTAAACTGAATCAAATTATCAGCATCCGGTACTTCACGGCCTTCCCTATCCACTACGGATATATTAATTACTGTAGCATCTTTTCCATCTGCCAATATAGTTGTCTTGTAAGGAGTAACAACAACTTCAACCGGCAGTCCTGTTGTTTGCACTTTTTCAGTCAACCGCTTTCCTTTCTTATATGCCACTGCTTCTATTGTTCCTGGCTCGTAGTTTATTGTCCATTTTAAATGGCTGTAGCGGGGCATGTCTTTTTTGCCTTTACTTTTTCCATTTAAGAATAATTCAACATTGTCCGCATTGGTGTTCACCCATACATCTATAGAATCTCCAACCGGTTTATTCCATCCCGGACCCTTTTCCCTAAAATTCCAATGTGGAGAAATGTGCAGTACATCTTTATCCGTCCACCAACTTTGGTAGTAGTAATAAATGTTCTTAGGGAAACCGCACATATCCATGATACCGAAATGAGAATTGATATTTGGCCATTCGTATGGTGTGGGCTCTCCCCGATAATCCAAACCAGTCCAGACAAACCCGCCAAGCCAGTAATCATTTGGTGCAGCCAGTGTCCACCATGTTTCAGCTGTGCTGGCCCACCAGGGAGCTGTTATGTCCTGATCGGGTACATATCCTCTGATAGTATCTTTTACATAAATGCCTCTTGTTGTAACGGTGCTTCCCATTTCTGTTCCCATGATTGGCTGAGTGGGATGATCTCTGTGATAATCTGCTACTGCATATTGCCGGTAATTAAAACTACGAACCGGAATCACCTCATTAACACCGTTAAATACATTGGGAACATCTGCGGCGTAAGTACAGGTTCTTGTTGGGTCCAATTCTTTTTGCTTTGCAATAAAAGTTTGTGCAATTCTTTTTCCGGTGCTGTTGGTGTGAATCCAGCCTTCTTCGTTTCCAATAGACCAGATAAATACAGAAGGTCTGTTACGGTCTCTTTTAATCAACCGTTCAAACTGGCTCATGTATTCCGGACTGCTGTTTAATAATCTTTGTTCATCCATTACCAGCATTCCTAAACTGTCGCAGGCATCCAATAGTTCAGGCGTCGGGGCATTATGACTGGTGCGGTAGGCATTAACACCCATATTCTTTAATAGCCTGATACGATAGTATTGTAAGTAATCCGGTAATGCACTGCCAACGCCTGCATGGTCCTGGTGACAGTTCACCCCCTGGATCTTTATGTGTTTCCCGTTCAGGAATACACCATTGGGCTTGATCTCAATAGTACGGATGCCGAAGCGTTGTTTAACAGAGTCAACCACCCTCCCATTCTGTCGTATTATTGAAACAGCTCTGAACAAATAGGGATCATCCAATGTCCAAGGCCGGAAGCCTCCCATTGCAACTTGCTGCTTTAGAGTTGTTACTCCCCCCGGCAATAATGAAAAGGATTGCTCTTTTGCTTGTACCAGCTTCTGTCCTTCCCGATTCGTGATATAGGTTTGAATAGTGTAACTGACTGTACTACTATTTTCATTTTTTACCGTCGTTTCTACAGACACCTCATGTATATTCCCGTCTGATTTTGTATAAACAAATACACCGTCTTTCTCAATATGCAGGTTGTTGTATTTATTCAGCCATACATGCCGATAGATACCGGCACCTTCATAAAACCATCCCTCATACTGAGAAGCGTCGGCTCTTACCACTACAACATTGTCCCTGTCAAAATTTATATAGTCAGTTATATCATAACTCTCGCCAACATAGCCGCTTTTATTATTGCCGAGAAAGAAGCCGTTCACCCAAATATTAGCATCACGAAAAATGCCGTCAAATTGTAATTGAAACCTTTGACCGGAATCTGCCCTGGCAATTGTAAAATGTTTCCGGTACCATCCAATACTTGTTTCAGGGAATAGCCCGCCAACTGGCTTATAACCATGCGCCATTACATCAAAATTATCCTTATAAACAAAGGGAAGTTCAACAGCCCAGTCGTGTGGCAAATCCAGTTTTCTCCATTTGCTGTCGTCAAATTTTGGGTCTATCGCTGTTTTGGCAGCTGCGCCAGATTTAGAAAAAATGTTGGCAATAGTGTAGTTGAAGTCTTTCTCTGCATTAGCAGCATGGCCGAATTGAAACTTCCAGTCACTATCAAAGTTTATCTTTTGTCTTTGTGCAAAAGTAAAAACAGGCAGACAAAATAATGCTGCTGCTAAAAAGCCGGTTAGTTTCATACAAGCAAGATATTGAGTAAACAATATGTTTGAGTAAGCTCTAATTAAAAGCATTCAATGCGGCAGTGGGTTTGCCACTGTTATCAAAAGCTCCCTTGGTATAGCCTTGCCAGTTGCCATAGCTCTGCGGTTCCCAATAAAATACACCTAGCCCTTTACTTCCGGAAACCGACTTTACTTTAGTTATCAGGTCGCCCAGGAAAGAATTGCAGGCGGCCGCCTGGTCCCAGCTCATACCGACCTCACAAATCATTACCGGCTTATCATATCTTGATACCATGTCATTCATATTGGCCAGACACTGAGTATTCATAGTTGTCCAGTTTGTTGGATCGGGGTATAAAGACATGCCAATAACATCCCATTTACCAGCATTGTTTTTCAGACCATCAAAAATCCAGCGGAACAGGTTGTTATCATGCCCATTAGAAATATGAACTATCACTTTAATAGTATTATCAACTGCTTTTACTGCATCATAACCTTTGTTCACCAGTGCAGCAAAGTTGGCCATGTTCACCGAAGCTTTGCCGGTTGGCCATAGCATTCCATCATTGGTTTCGTTTCCCACCTGCACCCATTCTGGCACAATACCGTTTGTTTTTAAAGTAGTAAGTACATTAAAGGTATGGTTGTAAACAGAAGTTTGCAAAGTAGCAAAGTCTTGTGCAGCCCATGCAGCTGGTTTATTTTGCTGCCCCGGATCAGCCCAGGAGTCGCTGTAATGAAAATCAATCATGATCCGCATACCAAGAGCTTTTGCTCTAAGTGCTTTTGCCAATACATCTGCTGTGTTGTTCCAGCCTCCGGCAGGATCCACCCAAACCCGGAGACGGATCGAATTCATTCCAAGGTTTTTCAATAACTGCATACACTCCTGAGCGGTACCCCCGCTATTATAAAACAGCTTACCTGCAGATTCCATTTGTGTTAGCCAGCTTACATCTGCCCCTTTAGCAAACGGTACTGTTGGTGTTACAGGTCCGCCTCCGCCACTACCATCGTCAGAATTCGATTTGCCGCAGGCCATAAAGCCACAAAAAAGAAGTGACAGGATATATTTCATAATAAATTTCAGTTTACTTAATTGAGTTAAAACAAAAAGCGGCTATCATTTTATTGACAGCCGCCTGGTTTTCTCTATTATGATAACCTCTGCTTTTAGTTTCTTCTAAGAGTGTAACTGTAATTACCTCCGATTCCGATATCAAGGGTTATTGTGTAATTTCCCGCAACTGTAACCTGAATGTTAGACCCGTCATAATCAGGCTTATTGTCAACCGGAGAGTTATCGCCAAAGTTTATTCCCCAGTCATCATTAGCCCTGAACTTAAGTTCCCCAACTGATAGGTTCATTGTAACTGTCCATGTGCCGTCAACTGCATTAAAAGTGAGGTCATGGTCTTGTCCCGGTGTACCGCCTGGGCCAGCAGGCCAGCCAAGAGGTGTTGCACTTCCTGTTGCAGCCCAACTATTAATTTTAGTTGCACTCCAGGTCATAGCAGCTGTATTAGCTTTTAAACGATATACACCTTGGCCTGCCGTAAGTTTTAAATTATTAGCTCCTGGTGCTAAAACACCAGATGTCCCGCTACTATTTGCATCACCAAAATCGCCAAAAGGCCAGTCATTTCCTTTTACCATTTTGAATTCAGGAGAAGGATCAGTAAAGTTTATATATCCGTCATAATTACTTCCTGTGGTTCCGCTGGCAAATTTGTCGACAATTTTTGGTGCTGTTGAAGGAGACCACCCCTGGTAGTTTCCTGCTATCCAAAGAGCTTGAGGGAAACCGTAGTTAACGATATCCCTGTAAGAAGTGATAGTAAGTGTCAAAACATTTGAATATATAGGAGCAACGCCGGATCCCACATCTGCTTTAACCCTTGCCTGCACCTGTTGTGCTGAACCGTAAGGAATAATATCCTGCATCTTCGCATTCAGGTCGCCAACTGTAAAAGTTTTTGTCAGCGCAGTTTCCATGTTTACACTGGTACTGGTTGCAGCTGCAAAGTTGGTACCCCCTTTACAAAATTCAAGGGTATATGTGATACCGGCCGGGTAGCCAAAATCAGCTTTCCCCCATGTGAAAGATGCAGCCGTCGTTGCAGCATTTGCCTGTGTAAGCACAAGTGTAGTAGCAGTGGATGCCAACGACACCCCGCCACTTGGATTTAAAACGGCCTGTACTTCTTCCTTTTTACAGGAAGTGAAAAAAACGGCTGAAGCAATCAAAAGCAAGAGAGAACTTTTAAATGTTGCTTTCATAATTTAAAATTTTATAGTAATAAGTTGAGTTCTGTTTTGGTTGAATATTAATATCCCGGGTTTTGAACCAGGTTAGGATTAGCTACCAGGTCAGCTGAAGGGATAGGATATAATTTACGGTTGCTGCTTACGCCTTGTCCGCCAGCCACACCGCCTTTCCATGCCCACAGGTAAGTACCTTCTGTAAATTGACCATACCTGATCAGGTCAGTACGACGTACACCTTCCCAATGCAATTCTCTTGCTCTTTCATCAATAAGGAAAGGAACTGTAAGCTGTCCCGCAAGAATATTACCGCTTGCATTACCATAGGCCCTTTGGCGCAGGTTATTAACATAAGTCAGAGCTGTTGCGCTGCTTCCGCCTGTTCCGCCACGTAATACCGCCTCTGCATAGTTCAGGTAAATTTCAGCTAACCGGAAGAATGGGAAATCGGTATCTACCCAGGTTGGGTTAGAGCCGTTAGCTCCTGTTGAGGTTACGTTTCTGAATTTTACAATTGCATATCCATCAGTGAAAGTAGCAACATCATTAATTTCAAGGTTCTGACCACTAGTGTAGAAATTCTCTCTGCTATCACCAGCCGGACCAGCAAATTTTTGAACGAATTGTTTAGTCGTACGGATACCACCCCAGCCAAAATCAACACCATGTGATGCGGCACTCATAGAACCGCCGATTGGTGCATGTACAAGGAAAGTAGTGCCTCCCCATGTTCTTGCCTTATTACCATCAAAGTTTACAGCGAAAATAAATTCACTATTAGAAGTTGCATTATTATCGGCCAGGAATAAATGCCTGTAATTGTTAACCAAAGAATATCCCGCAATGGCGGTTATCTTATTACAATAGGTGATGCAATCTGTATAACGGGAAGTTCCTGTATACACTTCAGCATTCAGGTATAATCGTGAAAGCAACGCCCAGGCAGCAGCTTTATCTGCACGGCCATATTCGTTAGTCCTTGCATCTTTCAATTCAGTTTCGATAGCTTTTAACTCCGTTTCGATATAATTGAAAAGATTGCCACGACTGATCTGGGAAGGAAGGAATGCACCAACATTATCCGCCTCGGTAACAAACGGAACATTACCGAATAAATCTAATGCATGATAATAACTTAATGCTCTCAGGAAACGAGCCTCAGCTCTCATATGACCAATTTCAGTTGCATCAGCACCTGAAATACCTCTTTCGCTTAGTTTTGATGGAGCACTTTCCCTTACGAACTCATTGCAAAGGGTGATTTGGAAATAGATGCGGCTGTATAATGCCCGGATGAATACATCAGCTGAACTCCATGAAAGATTATGAAAATCCTTGATGGTCGCATCGTTCCAGCCAATTAAGGCCTCATCAGTTGATAATTCCTGTGCGGACCAATATTGACGGATATAGCTGGAAAAGCCTTCATCAATACCAGCGATATCTCCCTGTCCGTCAGGACCGCTGTTACCAGTTAAAGTAAGACCGGCATAGGTTTTTGCCAGTACTGACTTATATCCAGCCACATTTACATACAATGATGCGGCGGTGTTGCCATATTTAGGTTGCCTGTCCAGGTCTTTTGTACAAGACGTCAGTAACAAGGCTACCAGGGCCATTATTCCGAGTTGATTAAAGATTTTTTTTCTCATTTTGCAAGCTTTTATTTTTTACAGATACGTTATTATTACAGGTCAAGATTGAAGCCTAAAGAGAACACTCTTGGTCGTGGATAGAAGTTATTATCTATACCACCAGCAATTTCAGGATCTAATCCCTTGTATTTTGATACAACGAATACATTCTGAACGTTAGCAGTTGCCCTCAGGTTGGCCTTATTATTAAATACTTTTCCAAAGTCGTAGGAAACAGTGAAGTTATCCATTCTCAGAAAAGAAGAATTTTCCATGTAATAATCTGAGAAATACTGACTGTTAGCAAACCCGGTTTCCAGGTAATTGCGGTGCAGGTTTCCAAGGAATAACACAGAACTTGGCTGGAATGTTCCATGAGCTGAGAACATGTTGTTATACATGTACTGGCCAAGATTGCTACGCAAAACAGTTGAAAAATTCCAGTTGCCATAACCAACCGATGTAGTGAAACCTACCATCCACAATGGCTCAGGTGATTTATAACGATAGTAATCCAGGTTATTTACAATACCATCGCCGTTCTGATCTACATAAAGGCCTTCGATAGGCTTGCCTGCATTGTCATATACCTGCTGCAACACGAAGAAGGAGTTAGGCTGGTAACCGACAGAATGTATCTGGATTGTGTTACCAACACCGCCAGAAATACCGCCGGTAGCAACACCGATAAATGTCGGATCATCTATTTTAGTAAGTCTGGTGATCTCGTTTTTGTTATACGTCACATTGAAACCAAGATCCCATACCAGCTTCTTTTTCTTCAGGATATTAGTGTTCAATACGAACTCAACACCTTTATTATTCATATCACCAACGTTGGTGAAAATTCTGTTAGTGAAATTGGTACCAGCTGGCACATCGATAAAGCTTAGCAGATCTTCTGTTTCTTTGTTATAATAATCAACGCTACCGCTTATTCTACCATTCAAAAATCCGAAATCGATACCCACATTGAATGTGCTGGTTTGCTCCCATTTGATATTTGCATCATATCCAACAGGGCGGTTTACCTGGTAAAAATTACTACCAAACTGGTATTGGGCTGTTTGTGTTCCAAGTGTGTAATTAGCAATATAAGCATAGTCGTTACCTATTTCCTGCTGACCTGTCTCACCATAACCTGCCCTGAGCTTAAGGGAAGAAAGAACTTTACTTCCTTTCAGGAAGGGTTCTTCAGCAATGTTCCATGCAAAGGCTGCTGAAGGGAATCCTCCCCAACGGTTATCCTCGCTGAAACGGGAGGATCCGTCACGACGATAACTTGCTGTAAACAGGTATTTATTATTAATAGAGAAATTCAACCTTCCATAGAATGAGATCAATGTGTTTTGTGTTTCAAATGGAAAAGGCGCTGCCGGGGCAAATACAGTTCCATTGGCCCTGTTATCAGGATAGTTTGGGCTTTGACGCATAAAATCCTGGTATCCGTAACCAGCCATCACATCGAGTCTGCTTTTAATGGATTTGATATCTTTTACATAATTCAGGTAGAATTCCAAAAGTTTATTCTTTTTAGTCTGCTGGTATTGATTATTTACACCACCACGGGTATAAGTCATCGCTGCAGAATCCGGAATATAAACCGTTCCTTCTCCTTTGGAATAATCATATCCCACATTAAGGTTTGCCCTGAGTGCTTTTAGGAATGGAAGTGTATAGTCTAACTGAATATTAGTGATGATCCTTGTAACATTACTTTTGTCATCCCTCAGGTTAAGCAATCCAACAGGATTCTTTGGAGCCAATCCATCCGGCTGGTTGTTATTAGCCAGCCATTCCCAATAACCCCCAAAACGGTTATCATTTCTTTTTACTGTTTGTGTAGGATCAAAAAAAGCTGCACCGCCTATTGCTCCTTCATTTGCAAATGTGTTTTTGGTAAATGCCGCTTTAAAATTGAGGTCAACTTTCAACGCATTTTTCAACAGTCTTGGATTCAGGTTTAGAGCAGTTGAAACCCTGCTCAGGTTACCTGTTTTCAAAATACCATCCTGGTTAAGGTACCCCAATGATAAACGATAAGGAACTTTTTCAAGACCGCCAGTCAATGCAATATTATTATCAGTCATAAAAGCAGTCTGATAAATAAGATCCTGCCAGTTAGTATTAGAAGTCCCCAACAATCCTTTCTGAGAAGTATTTCCTTTTCCGTTAACAACATTTTTAAACTCCTCAGCACTCAATACATCTACTTTATCACCAGCCACTGAAAGGGAGTTCAATGTGCTGAAGCTGATCTTTAATTTCCCTGACTTACCTTTTTTAGTGGTAATGATGATAACCCCATTAGTAGCCCTGTTACCATAAATTGCGGTAGCAGAAGCATCTTTCAGGATATTGAAGGTTTCAATATCATTGGGGTTAATTAATGCCAATGGATTTGCAGCTCCTGATATACCGCTTTGCTGGTCAACAGGAACTCCATCGATGATAATAAGCGGATCATTGCTTCCGGAAAGAGAAGAAGTTCCTCTTACACGGATACGGCTACCGGCACCGGGTGCACCACCACCTGTGGTGATCTGAACACCGGCCACTTTACCGTTGATCAGTTGCTCAGGTGAGGTAAGCGGACCTTTTACAAAGTCTTTTGTACCGATAGTAGCTATCGATCCGGTCAGGTCTTTTCTTCTGACAGATCCATAACCAGTTACCACTACTTCGCCGAGTGTCTGGTTATTCACCACCAGTGAAACTTCTACAGATGTTTTTCCATCAATTGAAACTTCCTGAGTGGTAAACCCGACATAAGAAATAACAAGAGTGGTTACAGCATTATCTACCGATAAACTGAATGAACCATCAGCACCAGTTTGTGTACCACCGCGGCTGCCTTTGGCTGCTACTGTAGCTCCTGAAACTGCTGATCCATCTTTTGAATCGGTAACCTTTCCTGTAATTACTTTGGTTTGGGCGAAAGAAACTTGCGCTACAAGTGCCAGCATAATAAAGCCGGCGGCCTTAATTAATTTTTGGAAGGACATAAGCAATCATTAAATTTTTAAGCAATCAATTTCAAATACACATTATGTATAAAAGACACATTTGAATGTGTATTAAACACACAATGTTAAAACTTTTTTAACTTTTAAAAAATTTTATTTTGTCCTGTGATGCAATTTTTTGCATTTTGGTCAAATAGTTTTCAGTTGTTTAAGTAATCCATTAACAATCAATGGAAAACATAAAACACAGTTCTCCCCCATTCCCTTTCCCGGAAAATTCCCTGAAAACAAGAGTCGGCCCAAGCATGGCTTTTTTGACTGTTGTTTTGGCCTTTTTCTCTTTTAGCCATATAGCCGATTTTGTAAGTGCTGATGCTCCCCTGTGCATTATATGTTCATCCCTTTTGGAAGGAAAGTGTTATAAATATGCTTAAAAAAATTGCTCTTAAGCAAATAGGCGATGCCAGGTTTATCAGGTTTCCGGTTTTAAATTCCTTTGTTACCCCTTAAACATGCTGTAAATAAATCAGGAGTTTTGCAAAACAGAGGTATTTTTTTTTCGAAGAACCTTTTTCTTGAACTCAGGTCTTAGTTTGTATAGCTTACCAGGACGATGTGGTACATCATTTTCCATTTCATCTATATCCTCAAGCCAGTCTTTGATGGATATTTTCTTTCTGAAATTCCTGCGGTCGAGCTCTACTCCAAGAATGGCCTCGTAAAGTTCCTGCAATTCCCGAAGCGAAAATTTTTCAGGCAACAAATTAAAGATCACAGGATGCTCCATCACCTGTTGTTGAAGCCGTGCAAGGCAAGTGTCCAGAATTAGTTTATGATCAAATGCCATTTTTTTAATCTCATTCACCGGATGCCAGTTCAGTTCATTATGACTGAGTTTCAGTTTGTGATGCTTGATATCTATAAGTGAATAATAAGCGATTGTAATTACACGGCCAGAAGGGTGTCGTTCAATACTGCCAAAAGCCTGTACCTGCTCAAGGTAAACATCATCAAGGCCCGTTCTTTCTTTTAATATTCTGTAAGAAGCTGTTTCAAGATCTTCATCAGGTCTTATCAGGTCGCCAAGAAGCGAATAGAGATCTGCAAATTCTTCCAGGTCAGATTTTATAAGTAATACTTTTAACTCCTTATCCTCATAGCCAAAAATCACACAGTCAACCGAAATCGCAATATTAAAATAATCAAGGTGGCTGATTTTTTCAATCTCAGCGGTTTTTAACCGCAATTCTTTTTCCGTCATAATCAAGTGGCTTTAAGAATTACTGAATCACCAGCTTTACCGGTTTTGTTTTATTTCCCGCCAGTATATTCAATAAATAAGTTCCGGCGGGCAAATTATTGATTTTATCAGAAAGAGTCAGTCTGTGTTTTCCACGACTGAGATTTCCGGAAAATACAGTTGTTACTTTTTGACCAAGGTTATTTAAAAGATCAACCTGTACTTTCCCTGTTTGTGGCACATCGACATCAAGAACAGTATTTGCTTGAGCAGGATTGGGATAAACAGATGCCAGTAAATCAATACCGGGAGTGTTATTATTGCTCACAGGAGTTACTACTGCGTTAATCAGGTTCCTGTTTAAATAAACATGGAATTCGCCGGGTTGTAATGTCATACTCTGCCCTGCACCAGTCGCAGTAAAGGTTCCTCCATTCAGATAATCATACCAGGTGCCGGCAGCAGGGAATGTAAATGTGCCTGTTTGTGCGGTTACATCAAAATTTCCAACTACACATAGCATGGATGAGTCGGTTGCACTGCGAATGGTCATTGATTTAAATGCACCACCCAGGTTTTTGGAAAGATTAATGTTATTGGCAATAAAAACATCTTTATACCAGGGATGAAAACGAAGCTTATTCAGGCTGCTGTATATGTCATATAATCTTTTACGTTGTATAACGTCTTTATAATCCCAGCGGATAGGTTTATTATCCAGCCTGCAATTATTATTGATACTGCCGTCAACGCAACGGTTAATGGAGAAGTCATATCCCAGTTCTCCGAATTGCCAAATCATTTTCGGGCCGGGTGCGGTCAGGAAGAAACCGGCACACAACTCATTTCTTCTTAATGCAGTATTCAGATCTCTCACATTATGTGCCGTATTAGAGTTATTTCCGAACTGCAGGTTTTTATACATCAGTCTTTCTTCGTCATGACTTTCCATATATCCTATCAAATGTGGTTTACTCCAGCCTCTTGTTGTGTGGAGGAACGACTCAAAATTGGAAGTAGCTACCCACCCCATTGAAGCCTCATTGAAATTATAATTTGTATTTCCCCAAAGCATCATACCATAATCTGCCAGTTCTATTTCTTCAGCGTTAGCTGCAAAATGCTCCAGTATGCAATAAGAACCGGGAGATTTTAATTGCATCGTATCATAATATCTTTTCCAAATGGCCACCCGGTCTGCATGGTATTCTGATATACAGGCTTCGTTGGATGTGCTGCCTCCGCACTGTGCATTTTGTGTAAACCCTTTTGACAGATCCCATCGGAAACCATCCAGCTTGTATTCCTGAAGCCAGTGTTCTATCACACGACTGGTAAAATATCTTGTCTGCAGACTTTCATGATTAAAATCATTGAATACATTATAAGGATGGGTTGCCGACACATTCAGCCATGGATTATTTGCGGCGGGCTGGTTAGTGGCACTGTTCCAGTATAGAGCCGCTAACGGATTTAAGCCTGTAGTATGGTTCATGGCAATATCCATGATAACAGAAATTCCTTTGCTATGACAAGAATCTACGAATTCTTTTAACCTGTTTTTAGGTCCATAATATTTATCGGGCGACAGGAAATAATCTGGATTGTACCCCCAACTTTCATTTCCTTCAAATTCGTTGAAAGGCATTATTTCAATGGCATTAACTCCCATCGTTTTCAAATAGCTTAATGTATCTTTTAATGTTTTCCAGTCGTGTGCAGCTACAAAATCCCGGAGTAACAGTTCATAGATCACTAAATTCCTTTTATCTGGCCTTGAAAAACTATTAACAGCCCATATATAACCAGGCGAATTAGTCTGCAACACACTTACAATACCTGTAGTTAAACCGGTTGGATATGGTTTTAAAGAAGGGTAGGTAGTTGCAGTTATAAAACCGTCGTTTGAAGGATCAAGAACTTTTTCCGCATAGGGCTCTCCTACTTTTAATGACCCATCAACTAAATACTGAAAGGCATATTCTGTTCCGGCAGTTAAGCCGTTTATTTGCAGCCACCAGTAATTTCCATCCGGTGTTTTATTCATTACATAAGAGGTCTGTTCGGTCCAGTTGCTTCCCGGAAATTCTCCAATAACAGATACACGGCTTTTACCCGGTGCATATAAAACAAGCACCACAGAAGTATTACCGGGCAGATAATTGATCCCATCCCTGACTCCGGCTGGTAATGGTAACACATTTGGTGCAGCGGCGACAAAAAACTGAAAGGATTGAGATTTAGTTGTGGCGCCTTCAGTTGCATCAACCCTGATTGTTTGGCTACCTGCGGTAGTTAATGTAGGATTGGCGGATATTGTTGTTGCGTTACTGGCAGATTGTATTTCGGTTCCATTTAAAAATAATTTCATCGTGGATGAATTATTTGCAATTGCCGTCAATGCGATATTGTCTCCCACTTGTTTGGAAATGGGTTCTGGTATGGGTGTATAGGTTGGTTGAAAAAGTGGAACAGAAAATCTTGTTGCGATCGTATTATCATACACAGGTATATACATATCGCTTGCATCTGCATTACGTTGTACAGTTGTACCGGCTCCATTACGAAAAAGTATAGCGATCTTCTGGATGGTCTCCCCCGCTGGAACACCATAATAACTCCGGATATTGGTAATGGTGTATTGCCATTTATTGCCTCCAAGGTAAGTAGCCTGAGCAGCTACAGGGGTGGTAGCCCAGGTAAATTTAGAATATCTCCAGTCTGTTGCATTAGCACTTTGGTTTGTAATAACACCCGTATGCACATATACATCTGAAGTCGGAGAATAGTTATTTAAACCCTGGTTACCTTTTGTAGCATCAACAGTGATAATAATATTATCGTTGTCCTTGGCAAAATTAGGCGTCCAGGTAAGCAACTGTGCATTGACACTAATTGTAAAACTCACTGCAGCGAGAGCCAGAGTAAAAATTTTCTTCATAGCAAGCTATTTTAGAACTTCAAAATCGTTATTAAGCCGAAATGCCCCGCATCTTGTTTAGGCAAAACGATTTCGAAGATAGTAAATATGTACTTACGACACATTAATTTAATGGTCAAAATTTTGCCTTAATCCATTTAAACAGAGACGCTACCTTTACTTCCCAACATCATTTTATGTATTCAAAAGAAACGACCCGGAAACTGCAAAAGCTTACGAATGAACTGGTTAAAAAGCAATCGTCTGGTTCCATTTCCAAAAAGGATATTGATTTTTTAAGGGAAGTGCTGCGTTTTCATGAGTATCGTTATTATATATTAAATGACCCGTTGATAGCTGACTATGAATATGACCAACTCTTTAAGTCATTAGATAAGATTGAACAGGAAACTCCATTGCTAAAAACACCTGATTCGCCGACTCAGCGGGTAGCCAAAGGATTGACCAAAGATTTTCCTACTGTTCAGCATCTTGTTCCTATGCTATCGCTGGACAACTCTTATAACAGCGATGACCTGGTTGATTTTGACAGAAAAGCAAGGGAGCTTAGTGACATTGATAAAATTGAATATTGTGTGGAACCCAAATTTGATGGTGGCAGTATTTCTATTATTTACGAAAATGATTTATTAGTTCGTGGCGCCACCAGGGGCGATGGTGTTGAAGGTGATGAAGTGACGGCCAATATCAAACAGATCCGCTCTGTTCCGCTTTCTGCCAAATTCTCTGAGTACGGATTACAACAAATAGAAATCCGTGGAGAAGTGCTGATCAATAAAAAGAATTTTGCTAAGTATAATGAACAGTTACTAGAGCAGGGTTTAGCCCCATTGGCAAACCCCCGTAATGCAGCCGCCGGAACACTTCGTATCAAGGATCCAAATGAAGCAGCAAAAAGAAACCTCGAAGCATTTGTGTACCATGTCAGTTATTTTTCACTGGCCAAGGGGAAAAAGACGCCGGTTGAACTGATAACTCACTCCGGTTCATTATCCTTGTTGTGGGAACTTGGTTTTCGCAGTCCCGAAAAAGAGAAAAAAATCTTTAAAGGAATTGAAGGTGTGATAAAATACTGTGCAGATTTTGAAGCCGGAAGAGATGACCTCCCATATGAGATTGACGGCATGGTGATAAAAGTAAATGATATTGCCCTGCAGGAAAAGCTGGGCATGACATCCCACCATCCCAGATGGGCTATTGCTTATAAATTCAAAGCACGACAAGCAACCAGTAAATTATTGAATGTTGAGTTCCAGGTAGGAAGAACCGGGGCAGTTACCCCTGTAGCGAAGCTGGAACCTGTCGCAGTGGGGGGTGTTACCGTCAGTAGTATTTCTGTTCACAACGAAGAATACATCAGGGAAAAAGACCTGCGTATCGGCGATGCTGTGCTAATAGAAAGAGCTGGTGATGTGATTCCCCAAATTGTAAAATCACTAACTGATGCAAGAACCGGAAAAGAAAAGAAAATTGTTTTTCCAAAAGCCTGTCCTGTTTGTGAAAGCAAACTATTCAAAGAAGAAGAAGAAGCTGTTTGGCGCTGCATTAATATTGAATGCCCGGCACAGGTAGTGGAACGCATCATACATTTTGTAAGTAAAGATGCAATGGACATCCGCGGATTTGGCGATGCCAATGTGCGGAAATTTTATGAATTGGGTTTATTGGAAGACATCCCTGGTATCTACAAGCTTGACTTCACTAAGATCAGCGGTATGGAAGGTTTTGGACAAAAATCAATTGATAATTTGCAAACAGCAATTGCTAATTCAAAAAACCAGCCACTTCACCGTTTGATCTATGCTCTCGGTATCCGTTTTGTGGGTGAAACCACTGCAAAGACACTTGCACAGGCCGTTACTCATTTACTTGATTTTAGAAAATTCTCCCTCCCGGATCTTCAAAACCTGGAAGATGTAGGACCAAAAGTAGCTGGTAGTATTCATCATTTCTTCAGTAATAAGAATAACATTGAAATGCTGGAGCAATTAGAGAAGCTCGGTCTTCAACTAAAAAACCAGAAAAAAGAATTATCGTCCGGCGGTAACCTGAAAGGAGTTACTTTTTTGTTTACAGGTACATTACCAACGTTAAAAAGAAGTGAGGCTGAAGCAATGGCCGAAGAAAATGGCGGGCAAATACTCAGTGGTGTTAGTGCAAAGTTGAACTACCTGGTGGTAGGTGAAGATGCCGGCAGCAAACTTGAAAAAGCAAAAAAGATCAATACAGTCAAAATCATTACTGAAGCTGAATTTCTGCAACTCATTGGTAAAAAATAATATTGCTGGTGCAGGTAAATAGTTTAACTTAGAACCAAGCTTATTTCTGCTCATATAACCTTATCGTACCATCGTTATTAAGGCGGTGTCCTATCCCTGGCTAAAATATTTATTATGATTAAAAAATTAGCCGGTGAAGTCTGGAAACCATTGACGTTTTCCGGATGGAGGCATCTTCGCAACCGTTATGCAGTGTCCAATATTGGACGGATTGCAAGTTACAAACAGGATGTATTGAAGGACGGGAAAGTACTAAGCGGTTCATTGACCACCGGGTACAGAACTCTCAACCTTCATCGCCCCAACAACAAGGGCACTTTATACATCCACCGGGAAATGGCAAAGATCTTTTTGAAAAAAACTGCGGCCAGTCATAAATATGTGATCCATCGTAATCATAATAAACTTGATAACAACCTTAAAAATCTCCGCTGGGCCACATTGGAGCAGATGATCAGCCACCAGCAGGGGAGCCCCGCCAAAATTGCTTACAAAGAAAAACAAGCCAACAAAACAGAAGGGTTAAAGCTGACAGCTGCACAAGTCAGGAAGATCAAAAAAATATTGAACAGTAAAAACCGTAACATTACCATCAAACAACTGGCTAAGAACTATGGTGTAAGTGAGATGACCATGTACCGGATCAAAAGCGGAGAAAATTGGGGAAGAATATAGAACTAAGATTTGCATGATTAGTAAGGATTATGCCTATTGCATAATTATCTTTATTCATGAAAATCATTCTAAACCCGGAAATCTTAGTTCTGTTATGCTGCAACCATCTACTGTAAAATTCCTCAAAGATTTAAAGAAGAATAACAACAAACCCTGGTTTGATAAAAACAGAAGTGTATATGAAACGGCTAAAGCAGATTTTGCCGGGTTTATTCAAAAAGTGATTGATCAGCATGGAAAAAAAGATGCCTCAATAAAAACCCTGGTAGCAAAAGATTGTATGTTCCGCATCAACCGTGATGTTCGCTTCTCAAAAGACAAATCCCCTTACAAATCAAATTTTGGCGCCAGTATTAACAAAGGCGGCAAGAAAGCCTGGAATAGTGCTGGTTATTATTTTCAGGTTCAGCCCGGCAGAAATTTTGCTGGTGGGGGTATCTGGATGCCCGAACCAAATGAATTGAAAAAAGTACGGCAAGAGATCGATTATAATTTTAGCGATTTCAGGAAAATAATCAGCACCAAGAAGTTCAAATCGGTATATGGTGACCTGGACAGAAGTGCTGAATTTTTACTCAGCCGAGTACCCAAAGGGTACGAACCGGATAATCCCGCAGCTGATTATCTGAAGTTGAAAAGTTTTGTTGCAATCTCGTTCTTTAGCGATACAGATCTTATTTCAAAAGACCTCGTAAAAAAAACGGTTGCAGCTTTTGAAGCACTGCAACCATTAATTGAATTTATTAACAAGGGGATGGAATAAGTTAAAGCAGGTTTTTAGAAAGCAAATATTCTGCTATTTGTACAGCATTGGTTGCTGCCCCCTTTCTGAGATTATCAGACACTACCCACATATTTAATGTATTGGGCTGTGATTCATCCCGACGAAGTCTTCCAACAAACACCTCATCTTTTTCATGGGCATCCATCGGCATCGGGTATTGTTGATTCGCAATATCATCAACCACCACAACGCCGGGGGATGATTGCAAAATTGTTTTTACTTCAGCAAGGTCATACTCTTTTTCAAACTCAACATTCACTGCCTCACTGTGCCCGCCCATCACCGGGATACGAACCGTTGTGGCAGTTACACGGATAGAATCATCTCTCATGATCTTACAGGTCTCTTTTACCATTTTCATTTCTTCCTTGGTGTAACCATTCTCAAGGAACACATCTATCTGAGGAATCACATTCAGATCGATCGGATACTTATAAGCCATTGGATATTCAGCAGTTTCTCCTTTCACTTCTTTCACTCTCTCTCCTCTTAATTGTTCCACCGCTTTTACACCCGTTCCGGTCACACTCTGGTAGGTTGAAACAACGATTCTTTTTATTCCGTATTTTTTATACAATGGATTTAACGCTACCACCATCTGTATAGTAGAGCAGTTTGGGTTCGCTATTATCTTATCTCTTGTTGTCAGGATATCTGCGTTGATCTCCGGAACAACCAATGGTTTTGTGGGATCCATTCTCCACGCAGATGAATTATCTATCACCGTAATTCCGGCTTCAGCAAATTTTGGCGCCCATTCCAGCGAAGTACCGCCACCTGCAGAAAATATGGCTACGGCCGGTTTAGCTGCGATCGCATCTGTCATGCTCACCACTTTATACTTTTTTCCCTTAAAATCTACTTCCTTACCTACTGATTTTTCTGAAGCAACTGGAACCAACTCTGTAACCGGGAAATTTCTTTCTGCCAATACCTGGAGCATTTTGGTGCCTACTAATCCGGTAGCACCTACGACTGCAACTTTCATTTATTTTTTTTTATGGTTAATAAAAAAGCCCTCCGGTTAAGGAAGGCCTGCTAAACTTTTATGCTGGTACACACATAACGCTGCAAACCTTCCCTCAGGAATGTTTCTTGATGCGTTTTGTATGTTTCATTGTTCTCATGCTGGCGCAAAAATAGGCTGGCAGCGGTTTCATCCCAAATATTCAGGAATAATTTTTATCGTTGAGAGTCATTATTACAAACGTTTGGATTAACTTGGTACGAATGAAATTTCTCAACCTATTACTGCTTTCTCTACTGATTTTCCCAGCATGTCTTGTTGCACAAAACAGGTATGATGTGGTGATTGATGAGATAATGGCCGACCCGACACCACAAATCGGTTTGCCAAATAATGAATGGTTGGAATTAAAAAACACAACCGCTGCTCCCATTAACTTACAAAACTGGAGAATTGGTGATGCGACCGGGCAAAGCGGACCTCTGCCCAATTTTACCTTACAGCCGGATAGCTTTGTAATTGTTTGTACTGGTAGTGCTGTTGCGGCCATGTCCGCATTTAGTACAACCATATCTGTCACAAGCTTCCCTTCATTGGATAATGATGGTGACCAGTTGTTTCTGAGAGCCGCTAATGGCAGAACGATCCATGCTATTAATTATACAACTGGCTGGTATCAAAACGAAGTAAAAAAAGATGGTGGCTGGACATTAGAAATGATTGACACCAAAAGCCCCTGCGCCGGAAGCAGTAACTGGAAGGCAAGTGTCAGCACCACAGGTGGAACACCGGGAAAGAAAAATTCGATTGATGCCATAAATAATGATGCGACAGCCCCACAATTAAAAAGGGCTTACACATTGGATAATGTAACTATCATTCTTGTATATGATGAACCTGTTGATAGTTTATCCGGAGCAACATTGGCCAACTATTCCATTGATGGCGGATTAACCCTGTTAAATGCAACAGCCATCGCACCACTGTTTAACCAGGTACAGCTTAAAACAACTACTCCTTTAGCCACCAATACGGTTTACACCATTACAGCTAATAATGTGAAAGACTGTAAGAGCAATAATATCGGTGCTGCCAATAAAGCAAGGGTAGGTTTACCAGTGGATGCTTCAACCGGTGAATGGGTCATCAATGAGATATTATTTAACCCCCGGTCCAATGCTTTTGATTTTGTGGAATTTTACAACAACAGCAATAAGATTTTTGACGCATCGAAATTATATATTGCCAATCGCAACAGCACAGGTGTCATCAGCTCCATAAAAGCATTGAGCACAACTCCATTCTATATCTTTCCGGGAGATCATATCGTAGAAACAGAAGATGCTGATAATCTTGCAGGACAATACCTGGTAAAAAATCCGGATAATGTTTTGGTTGTATCATCTCCCCCATCTTTTTCTGACGATGAAGGAACTGTTGTTGTCCTGAACTTCCAGGGCAGTGTTATTGATGAAGTTAAATACAAAGACGACTGGCATTTTAAACTGATCGATGATGCCGAAGGTGTTTCATTAGAAAGAATTGACCCTGCCGGACAATCACAAAATGAAACAAACTGGCACAGTGCAGCATCAACAGCCGGATATGGAACGCCAACTTATAAAAACTCGCAGTACAAATTGCTCAATGCAATCAACGCAACGATTGAAGCAACACCTAAAGTTTTTTCTCCTGATAATGATGGCAGGGATGATATCACCACCATCCAATATGAAGTAACAGAACCGGGCTATATCACCAACATCACTGTCTTTGATGGGGCCGGGAGGCCGGTTCGTAATCTTGTCCGGAATGGCACACTTGGTTTAAAGGGTTATTGGAACTGGGAAGGTCTTGATGACAAAGGGAATAAACTACCAATGGGTACATATATTATCTTCACCGAGATCTTTAACCTGCAAGGAAAGAAATCAACATTTAAGACCACTGTTGTTCTTGCAAGAAAATTACAATAACCAACATCAATTTTATTATGAATCTAAAAAATCAGCAATTTATCAGGGGGGCAATCATTACCGTTATCGTTGCGGGTGCATTCGGTGCACTTTCTATTTTAGCCGGTGGTATTGGCCAGGCGGGAGCAAAGCTCTTTACCATCTGTTTTAGTCTTATCTTTTTCGGCATCACTGCCACTATTTCAATGATAGTGACCCGCAAACCTGAGTATAAAGGATTAGGAACAGCCGGGTTGGTAGTTTCTGCTATTTCCTTCTTTATATTTTCTGTAATGATACTGGCAGAAATTGGAGATCCCTCCATTCTTCAATTGGCTTTTGCCATGATGATTTTATCAATTGCACTGGCTCATATTTGCTTGTTGCATTACTTCAACCTGCAAAACAAATATGCACTGTATGCCCGGATGACTGCTACCATCGCCATTTCAATTTTCTCTCTTATTCTTATTACAAGGATATTCGAGCCATTTCCAAGCTTATATTCTCTGGGAGCAAATCAATCGGCACTAAAGCTTCTCGTTGCTGCATTAGTGGTGGATTTAGCCGCCACTTTGCTGGTACCACTATGCAACCAGTTAAAAGTGAATGAAACCATCGAACTTACTTTTACTGATGAGCAACCAGCCCCGCCGCCAGTTCAGGAAGAACAAACTCCTTTACCATAAATAAAAAGCCCCGCAAAGTGCGGGGCTTTTTAATAATCATTATATATTAATTATACAAGCTCAATCTCAAAACTCACCAGGTCTTTAAATTGCTGAACCCTTGCATCAATATCATCCTTTGTTACTTCCTTTAATCGTATTGGACCAAATTTCTCTACACAAAAACTTGCCATTGCCGAGCCAACAATAATTCCCCTTTTCATATTCTCGAAAGAGATGTCACCTGTTTTGGCAAGGTGACCAATAAAGCCTCCGGCAAATGTATCGCCGGCACCAGTCGGGTCAAACACATCTTCCAGCGGTAATGCCGGTGCAAAGAATACATCATCGCCATGAAACAGCAATGCCCCATGTTCACCTTTTTTAATGATAAGATATTTGGGGCCCATCTGCATGATGGCTTTAGCAGCTTTTACCAATGAAAAAAGGCCTGTAAGTTGCCTTGCTTCTGCGTCATTAACAATCAGCATGTCCACATACTTCAATACAATCTTTAACTCTGGCATCGCAGACTCCATCCAGAAGTTCATAGTGTCCATTGCAATTAGCTTCGGACGTTGTTTCAGTTCCTGAATTACATTCAGCTGAATTTTTGGCGCCAGGTTACCCAACATCAAAAATTCTGCTCCCTGATAGCTGTCTGGTACTTTCGGGTCAAAATCAGCCAGCACATTCAGATCAGTAATTAATGTATCACGGCTGTTCATGTCTTCATGATAACGGCCGCTCCAGAAAAAGGATTTTTTATCCGGAACGATCTCCACTCCATCCAGGTGTACGCCTCTTCTTCTGAGTTCATCCATCTCTTCTTTGGGAAAGTCATATCCCACAATAGAAATCTGCTGAACGGGTTTTACAAAATTGCTGGCCGCATACGCCACATAAGTAGCCGACCCTCCGACTATTTTATCTGTTTTCCCAAAAGGAGTTTCAATCGCATCGAAGGCCATTGTACCTACTGTAATTAGAGACATGTTTACTGAAATTGAAGTTTAGTTAATTAGCCCGGAGCCATTAGTCAGAAACCCGGAAAGATTTCCGGCCAGCGACCATTGCCCCCAACTGTTAAAAGGCGTGCAAACCTACATGAATTTTGGGTACGGGAAAAAAGCAATCCGGCCCTTTTCAATACCTTTGAAAGACAATTATCCGTAACATGATCAAACGGCTTTTACTGGCTATAAGTTTAGTATTCATCTTTTGCTTTTCGCAGGCACAGTTTGATACCAGTTTTATCAAGGCCAATATCCGACATTGTGCTGATAGCCTTACATACGGATTCAAAACAAAGAACTGGGATATTTTTACCCGGTACAGCTATCCTGCAATGGTTGGTTCGTTGGGAGGGGCGAAGGAATTCAGCACCTACATAGCCCAAATGTTCAGCCAGGTTCCAGATTCTGCATGGAAAAAGTATGAGCCGGGAAAAGTACTGCAGGTAATAAAAACTGGCGGTGATTACCAGGCTATCATTGAACTGAACACTATTATAGAATGGCAGGGCAGCCGCATCACCACTACCTCACATCTTATTGGCGAATCATGGGACGGGGGAATGTTCTGGACCTTTTTTGACTCGCAAGGAGATGTGAATGCTGCCAAACTTATCAAACCTGACCTTAACGAGCAACTTATCATCCCCAATAGAGTGGAAACAAAAGAGCCCCTTTCCAAACCAACAAAACAAAAGAACAGCCAGTAATTGTCATCCGTCGCTACCGCCCGGTTTATTATCTTTGGGCATGGCCAAAGCACAACGAAAAAAAGCTTCTAAAAAAGAATTAATCCTGAGAAGGGCAGCGGTGATGTTCCGGGAAAAAGGATTTGCTGCCACATCGATGAGAGATCTCGCTGAAATGGTGGGAATAGAAGCTGCCAGTTTGTACAATCACATCCGGTCAAAAAACGAAATATTAGAAGCTATTTGTTTTGATGTAGCCAACATTTTCAATACCAATATTGAAACTACAGAGGCAAGTAATCAAAAAGCAATTACCAAAATTGACAACCTGCTTCGTTTTCATATCCGGCAGATGATCGAAAACTATGAAGAAGTATATGTAAGCGACCGGGAATGGAAACATCTTGAAGAGCCCTATTTATCAAATTTTCAAACCCAGCGACGTAACTATAGAAAAAAATTTGCCGCCATTATTGAAGAAGGCATTGCCAAAAATGAGATCCGGAAAATTGATGCCCCCACTGCAGTATTGATCATACTCCATGCTATCAGTGGTATTGAAAGCTGGCATCGCAGCCGTGCAAAGATCAATGCACAGGAACTGGAAGACAATATGGTAATGATTATGATTGACGGCTTACGAAAACATGCCTGATTTATGTCAATTCACTTTCACCCTCTCAAAGTAAAAGAGGTAAAAAAAGAAACAGAAGATTGTGTTTCTGTAACGTTTGAAATTCCTGAGCAATTAAAGAAAGATTTTATTTTCCGCCAGGGGCAAAGCCTGACCATGCGGGCAAGCATCAATAATGAAGAAGTTCGGCGAACCTACTCTATCTGTAGTTCTCCATTGGATAATGAATGGAAAGTGGCTATCAAAAAAGTGGAAGGTGGTTTATTCTCCTCATTTGCCAATTCAGCATTGAAAAAAGGTGATATACTGGAAGTAATGCAGCCGGTTGGCAAGTTTTATGTTGAACTAAATCCGGCCAATAACAAAAACTATCTCGGCTTTGCAGCCGGCAGCGGTATCACCCCCGTTCTTTCAATTATTAAAACAACATTGCGGACCGAGCCCAACAGCAGCTTCACATTAGTGTATGGAAACAAGAACCGTAACTCTATTATATTCTTTGAAGAACTGGAAGGATTAAAGAATAAATACCTGCACCGTTTTAACTTCATCAACATATTGAGCCGGGAACGAACCGATGCCTCCATTAATTTCGGAAGGATCGACACAGAAAAATTAAATGAGCTGGAAAAGCTGGTTGATTATTCTTCTTTCGATGAAGCATTTGTGTGCGGACCTGAAGAAATGATCTTTTGCGTAAAAGATTTTCTTGAAGCAAAGGGAATTGAAAAAAAGAAAATACACTTTGAGCTTTTTACAACTCCGGGCCAGAAAAAATCCGCAGTTGCAAAAAAGGAGGCGGGAACTGATAGCGGAGCAAAGAGTAAAATATCCGTAAAGCTGGATGGCCGTTCTTTTGATTTTGAGCTTTCCCTGTCCAGCGAGACCACTATATTAGATGCGGCTTTAAAACAAGGGGCCGACCTTCCATTTGCCTGCAAAGGTGGTGTATGCTGTACCTGCAAAGCCAAACTGCTCGAAGGTGAAGTAAGCATGGATGTACACTGGGGACTGGAAGAAGAAGAAATTGAACAGGGATACATTCTTGCCTGCCAATCACATCCCAAAACGGAAAAAGTGGTGGTGGATTTTGATGTGAAATAGCAATCAGTTTATGCCACCATCTTTCGGAAATCCCTTTTCTTTCTTTTACTAACCTGTAGCTGCTCTCCGTTCGCCAGTAGTAACTTATCGTCATCTGAAATTGATGCGATAAACCGTCTGTTCACTATGTGTCCCCGGTGGATGCGGTAAAAAAAATTGTCTGGCAATATCTCTTCAAACCAATGCAGCACTTTTGCCACTGTCAGCGGATAGGCATTATTAAAATAGATCTTTGAATAGTTGCTGTTAGCTTCCACCCGGATGATGTTGTCGGCCATCACCTCTTTCACACCTTTATTAGTCGGTATATAAACTTTAATCATAAAGACAATATTGAAAGTAGCTGCTGCGGTTGGGCAACAGCTACTTTAATTTATTTCACAACGGTCAGTGTAAATCCAGTATTCACCGTTCCTGTGGCACCCGGGTTCAACCTCAGTGTTCTTACTGTCGGGTTAGAATTAATTACCGGGTAGTTAACTTTACCTCCATTGATAATTACATCAGTGTTCATATCCGGCAGCACATTACAACTCCAGTTGGCCGGGTTTTCCCAGGCGGTGCTTACAGTTCCTTCCCATGTCATACCGAACTTTAATATGAACTCAAGACTGTAATTTGTTCCGTTCACCAAACACCTGAAACGATAACCATACATGGATGTTGGCGGATTGGTAAGATTAAGTATGGCAGTTGTCGCCCCGCTGTAAACACCTCCGTTTGTTACATTGCTGTAACCAGTTCCGTTATCCACCTGCCATTGGAAGCTGCTACCGGTCATTTTAGAATCGAAGTTTACATTATCACCCGGGCAAATGACATACTGCCCGTTGGTGATCTTCACACTATCCAGCAACCGGAGCTCTTCAACATTACCAGCCGTATCAGTGGCAGTAATATAAAACTTGTAGGTATGCTCTGCAATGCCGGAAAACACAGTATCGGTAACAGTAATATTTGATAAATACAATTCCGGTGGGCCGTTATCGTCTGCTACATAAATAGAATACCATTTTACATCGGAGCCGTTGGGATCATCGGTACCGGTATAAGTAAGTGAAACTTCCGTATCGGGTGTAAGATCCGGCAAGCCTGTAATACTACTGACAGGCGCCACCGCATCAATGGTGTTGCTGTGGATATTGGTGGGTATCGTATCATTCTGGTCAAACACGATAAAGGCCCTTGCGCCGATGGTATCTAAAGTTTGTGCATTCGTTTTTGGTTTGATGCTGAAGTTGACAAAGCCATGCCCGTATTCGGGGTTAAGGGTATCCTGTACAAAAACAAAACCGGCCATCGGGTCTTCCGGGGGTAATAAAGTAACAGGGTCTATAGCCTGGAACTCCCAGAAAATATTATTGGTAACAATATCATAGCCTGCTGTCATGTCAATAAACAACCCGGTGGAATCCCTTGCATCCAGCCGCTGATAATAAAATGAATTGCCCGGAGGAATATCAAAGGAGAAATTATTGAAGCCTACATTGCCCAATTCTAATGTGGCCGCATCCTGCTTCGGCTCAACCGGTGATGTGATCTTCAGGTATTTTACCGGTGCGGTGGCCGTAGTATCATTTTCAAAAAATATGGTATAGGGCATCCTGTCTTTTACGCTTACCCAGGCTTTATCTGGCTGGCCTTCGGGGCCTTTGATTTCGTTGGGGTCGGAGGTTAGTAAGACATACATTTTTTTCTCATCATCCCATCTATATTTTGGTCTTTTACGGGAACCGCCTTCATTGCACTTTTGTTTCTCCCTATTTTTCCTGAATTTTTCTTCCATTCGTGCTTGAGTCAAAACCCAATCTTTGCCTCTACCAATTTCAGAAGCGTATGCCCAAGCATCGTTTTCAATTTCAGATCCACTGGTTACCGAATATTCTCCGGCCCATGCACCTAAATGTGCTCCATGAGTTGTTATACTTTCCCCTGTCACTGTTTGAACAGCAAAATCAGCCAATCCATATACAGCCCCAGGACCTGTCCATCCCCATAAGCTTAGTGCAAAGTCTACCCCCGCCTGGTATTCCTGTGTATGTTGCGGGTCACCCTCACCATCAACTAATGATGAGGCAAGTGCCTCAAAAGTAACAAGGTTATCCAGAACATTTAATCCATTACCTAGGGCCTTGAAGTTTTTTGCATTTCTTGCAGAATTGACATCAGCCGCTTTTTCATATCGTTGAGCATTAAGATCAGATTTTATTGACAGCTCCCGCAAATCTGCCTGACTCGTAAAATGGTTTCCACGTTCCATGTTACTACGTCTCCAAAATTGATCTGCCTGCCTCCGGCTATTAGCAGCTTGTGCATTAAGATCACTATTTTCCCACATATTTGCAGGTTTCTCCCAGAGATCATGTGTTTCACCAAGTAAATCAACTTCGTAACCAATATCCTCCCTCCACAAAGTGACGGCATCACCACAGTCCTTCAACCCCCACACATCCACTCCGTTCGCCGGATTATTCCCCACATACTGGTACATACCCATCCCATCCCCATACTCAATTAAATCTCTTTGGTTGAATACACCTGTTTCAGGAGAATAGTTCCGATAAAAGAAACGATAGCTGCTGGTAGCACTGTCATATTCCTGCCCGGTTAAGCCAAAGCGGTTGCCGGCCAAAGAACCGGCCAGCGGATTATTCAAACTGTCATACCTTGACAATTTTCCATACACATCATAGCGATAGCTTTCCAAAAGCCTTCCGCTGTTATTGCTGATAGCCTCTACAGAACCCAGTTCATTGGGATGGTAGTAAAATTGATTGCCGTTCTTTTCATTCATTACCGGCGACAAGAATCCATTAAATACTGTACGGTTCAATAAAACATTACTGCTGTTTCTTTCTTCTATGGGGGCCACTCCACTGTAAGTGTATTTCAGGGTGTTCCCGTTAATGGTTTTGGTTACCCGCCTGTTGATAGCATCATAGCCATAAGTAATCACAGTTGAGGGTGATGATGAGTCTTTAATGAGGCGGTTCTCTGCATCATAGGTTTTATAAAAAGTACCGTCATAGGTAAGGTTGCCCCTGTCATCAAAGGTGAAGCTGGTGCTGTTCACACCCGTTAACTGGTTTAAATTATTTACAGCATAAGTGGTGGCCGCCCCGTTCAGGTTGGCTGCGGTCCGGTTGCCTACTGCATCATAGGTATAACTGTTCTGGATTACCGGACTTCCTACAGGGCCTCTTTTATAATTGGTAAGACGGTAACCATTATCATAAGTAAATTGTTCAGATAAAGTAGGATTGTTTAGCCGGCTGATAGCCGTCTTGTTCATTTCCTTATCATAAGTAAATGAAGTGTTCTGCATCGTTCCGGTAGTAATAGAACTTAAGCGGTTGGCATAATCATACTGCATACTGCTGCTCACCCCGTTGGCAAAACTTTTTTGCGTAAGCTGGTTGGCATTGTTATAAGCATACTCTGCCACCGTTACACTGTCTTTTAAAATTTTGGTGAGCCTGTTTCTTGTACTAAACTCTTTTATCACCGTAGTGCTGTCAGGATAAATAGTTGTCTGAGTCCTTCCGGCAATACTGTAGTTATATCTTATCGTTCTTCCGTCAAAATTTTCAGACGTTACCCGGTTCAGTTTATCATAGGTAAATGTGATTGTACCATTGTTGTTGGTGGCGGTAAGTACCCGGTTCAGTTTATCATAGGTAAAGGTATATACTTCACCTCCGGGCATTGTACGGCTGGTTACCCTGTTCAGTGAATCATACTGGTAGTTTATCACCGTGGCATCTGTACGCCTGATTGCTGTAACATTGCTTTCTTTATCGTAGGTAAATTCTACATATTTCCCATCCGGGTAGGTCATCCGCTTTCTTCGGTTCAGGCTGTCATAGGTATAGTTGGTGATGTTATCATTCTGGTCTTTCAGCGAGGTTATATTGCTTTGTGCATCATACCCCAAGGTTATTACAAAGCCATTGTTGTCAGTAAATGTTTTCACCCTGTTCAGGCTGTCGTAGCTGTAGCTGCTGGTACGGCCCTCCCGGTCGGTTGCAGAAATAATATTGTTATTCTTGTCGTAAGTAAACTGGCTGCTGTTGCCCAGCGGGTCGGTGATGCTTTTTATACGGTCAAGGCTGTCGTACGCAGCCGTTATGATGGCGCCGGTAGCATTGGTATAGCTGGTAATGTTCCCGTTTTTATCATACACAAAGCTGGCGATACTGCTGGTTGCATCACTTACAGCAGTGAGCCGGTTAAGGGCATCATAGGTATAATTCAGTTGCCGGCCATTAGGCAAACTTGCTGTTATAATGTTGCCATTTCCATCATAAGTGTAAGCCGCACTATTATTGTCCGGGTCTTTTGCACTTTTCAGCCGGTTCCGGGTATCGTAACTCATTTTTGCTTCATGCCCGAGTGCATTTTTTGCCGATAACATATTATCCATACCATCATAGGTAAAGCTGGATTGGTTGCCGGTGGGCCCGGTTATCTTAACAAGCCTGTTGCTGGCATCAAAACTCAGGGTGGTGGTTTCATTGTTTTTATTCTTGAAGATTACGGGGTTTCCCTGTGCATCGTAAGTAAGCTGGACATTGTTATTAATAGGATCTGTTATTTTTTTCAGCCTGTCCAGAATATCGTATTCTGCAGAAGAAGTATTTCCTCTTGCATCTGTAAAAGATAAAAGATTGCCCCTTGCATCAAAGGACAAAGCGGCCTGGTAACCATTCGGACCCGTTACCACAGTGGGGTTGCCGCGGCTGTCATAGTTATAGGTATAAATGTTTCCCTTAGGGTCAGTGCTGTTTATTATATCACCGTTTGCATTGTAAGTGGCTGTGTAAACATTATTACCCGGTGTCACTAATTGCGTCATGTTTCCACGGCTGTCATAATCAATAGTATAGAGATTTCCTTTGGGGTCCTTAAAGCTGTTTATTTTTTTATAATCTGTTGTATAGGTGTAGGTGCTTATCTGGTTCAGTGGATCCGTGGCCGTAAGCATATTGCCAAACTCATCATAGGTATAAGTATAAACCTGCCCGTTGGCATCCGTCATTTTAGTTTGGTTTCCCTGGTCATCATATTCATAACTCATATTAAAACCGCAGCAATTACCCGACATGGAAGTGATCCAGGATAAATTTTCAACCGTTTTGTATTTGTATTTTGTTACCTGGTTTCCTGTATTCAGGTGATCGGTCACAAAAGTGGTTTTTGAAATTGTATCATACGAAAAACTCAGCCGCTTATTACAGCCGATCAGTTCCCTTGTGGTAAAGTCGGGAAAGTAAATAATGTCTACTTTGTTGTTGTTCTTATCGGCCAGCGATTTCATCGGCCCGTTTACTAAATAAGTGTACTGGTATTTGTTATTCAACGGGTCTTTTACTTCTTTCAGGTTACCGCCTGCATCATAGCTGTAAGTAAATGTCCTGCTCGGTATTGCAATAGCATCCACCACAGTGGCCAGCCTTCCCTGCGGGTTATAGGTAAAACTGATACTTTGTCCTGCTGCATTGGCCATAGCGGTAAGCAGGCTGTCGGTGTACGTAAAATTGATAAAGTTGCCGTTCGGCTCTTCCATCCGGGTGATGCGTTTGTGCACAGCATTGTCGAAAAAATATTTTACCCCGTTTAATTCAGTAAGCACAAATTTATTGGGCTGGTATTGCGAAAGCGTATTGAAGAAGCCGCGGGGCGTTTTATAGCTTCCTCCGGGTATTGAATCATACTGGTCTTCCCTCCCATCACCCCAGAGTATGAGTTTTGAACCGGGTATAGTATCCTGTTTGTACCTGATATTGTATTCAAAGGTCCATCCTTTACCATAACCATACTCTTCCGTAAATAAAAAGCTGTTGTAATAAAAGCGGATGTCCAGGTCAAAACCCCTTGCCGGTACATAGATATCAGTGCGGGGAATAAATAAATTACCACTTAGTGTATTTACCTGTGTACCCAACGGGCCAGGTTTGTTGGGGTTGTTCAGGTTCTGGCCCATGGCCGCCACTGAGCAGATGGAAAATACCACCAGCAGCGCTAATCTGCATTTGCACATCTCCCTGGTGTAAATATTTTTAATGCTATGCATAAAATATTTTTAGCTGGCTTTATTGTAGTTTAAATAATACATCCCTGTCTTCCGGAACCTGTGGCGGCGCTTTACAATGAACGATTATTGAACCGCTTCCACCCGGTCTGATAATCCCCGGCGGCCCATCTTGCTCAGCAAAATCTATATATAATGCCGCAGTACCATAAGGAACGCCTGCTTTTGTAAATGCCATCTTCACATCCTCATCGTTATATAATATCCTTGTCTGTACAGGTAAATCAAAATTGGTGGGGTTGCTGAAATTGATAACGATAACAACAGGCCTTCCCCTTACTACTCTTGCAGGCACGATGAGTTCAACCACCAATTGTGAATTCAATCCGCTGGCAGCACCGGGATCGCAACCGGGTGCATTGCCATTGCCCGGGCCTGTGTTTACACCACCGCCGGTTATAAGGCCGCCATTATTAGCGGATACAATTGAAAATCCGTTGGGTAATATAGCTGAAGAGGAATCAGGTTTAATAAGTGTTACATCATAAACACCAAGCGGTCTGCCCTGCAAGGGGAAAGTGGCAAACACCTGTGTACTGTTTGTAAAATAAACAGCAGAGGCATAAATGGTGGTGGTTCCGTTGCTCAGTTTGGCGATCATGCTGTCCCGGAAAAGGGAGCCCCGTATCCTTACTGTAACGTTGCCGATATTTCCACCACTATTGGTATGCACATTCAGAATGGCAAATGGTAATATATCCGCTTTCAGTGTAATATTTTGTACCGGGGGATTAGTAGTCACACAGCGATACATGATGTAATAAACTGAATCATTAACATCGCTGATTACGATCTGCTGATTGCCATAGTTGGGTATTTCAAACCGGTAATCATAATCGGCCGCAGTGGGAACAAAACCTCCCCCGATGAACATTTCATTTCGTACCAACAGCGAATCATTCGTCTTCAGCGTAACGAGTACAGTAGCCCCCCGCAATGAATCGGGTATCCGCAATTTATAATACCTGTTGATGGTTTGCAGTGTATTCAGTTCCGGCACTCCCAGCTTCAGTTCTTTTGCTTTTACATATATGGGAGTGGCGGCAATGCCTGTATTATTTGTTTTATCCAGTTCAATGATATTATTGAGAAGGTCTGTTTTTACAAGCAGGTTATAATTACCCTCCGTAGCGGCAGTTACTGCGGGCATCAGCCAAAGGCTGTCCGTCTCCATCGGGAGCAAATCAACATACCGTTTTTTAGTACCCAGCAATGTGGCGGTGGAATCCAGTAAATTACCTGCTGACAGATAGATACCGTCTGTTACCCAACCTCTAACATCTGCACCGGAGTTATTTTTAACTACCCATCTTGCCGTGTCAATTGTATAACCAAGATAAACCGTATCCGGCTTTACAATATTCTCCACAATCAGGTCAGTAGAATCGGGTAACTGGGCCTCAATAAATCCGAAGCCAAGGTTGTTAGTCGTATTGCTCTCGGGAACAGCATTATTGGAATTAGTCCGGGCTATCAGCACATAGTTACCGGGAGATATATTTGTTGGCATCGTACATGTTACTGTATCCATGAACGAAGCTCCCGGCGCAAGCGGAGTTGTTCTTGTTTTATTGGAAAGCACACTTTGGCCAACCTGTACCTGGAAATTGGTTGACAGCCTCAGTTCGTTTTTCCATGCACCGGGGAATGTAACAGCAGGACCGGTATTGGTTACCTTGTAAATAACAGTGAAGGGCTGTCCCATAGGCACTGAAGCCGGAGCAGAAAGAATAGTGTCAATAAGATCCGGGAGCGGGGGCCTTAGCAGGTGTATTTTCTTTGCCTCCCCGCCGATGTTCCGTACAAATTCATTGTTGTTTGTAAATATCTTTTCTGCAGGGATACGGTTTGAATAATTTGATTTTGCTATTACATAATAGTCCCCGGCAGGAATATCCGGAGGCATTACCGATTTGGTGGTAACCAGGCTGTCATTCCGGTTAATAGTATTATAGTTTCTAAAATTGAAAGCCTGCACATCATTGGCATTTATTATCGAGTCTGCAGAAAAAAACAGGCCATCCTCATAAAAATAATAATAGTCGGCTATCGGTTTATAACCGCTGTTTTTTATTTTCCATGCAGCGGTAAATGCAGTGCCAAACGATACTGTATCCCTGTTCACAGAAGCTGAAACCATTACATGATCCACCAGGGGGTTCACCACTACACGGCTGCCGCTTCCCGTTGTATTATTATTTACGGCAGCACCTTCATAGGCAGCATTATCAGCATTTGTTTTTACAAAGAAATAACCCGGTGCATAAGTTTGCTGGGGGAAGCAGGTATTGATCTCGTAACTCATTAACGGTATTACATAGGTAAACGAGTCAGTATAATTGCCCGCCGCTGCCACAACTCTTGTTTGCGTACGTTTTGCAATAAATTTTGCACTGGCCGCATTGAAGACTGGGCTGCAACTGATAAATAAACTATCTGTCCAGGAACCGTTTGCCGGCCCGGTACCATTATTGATAACGGTATATTTAAACTGGGCAGCAGATTGTATAAATACAGAATCCTGCGGCTGAACAGATGATACAATCAAATCAGCAGGTGGCGCTGCGGTAACGGATACAGTTGCTGCAATGCTGGTGTTGTTTGTCTGATTGGTTTCTTTAAACAGGCTGTCGTAGTTCGTTACCACATAAAAATATTTTGTACCTGCTGTTGCCGGGGGAAGTGTATAATTGAAACTATGGGACACAGCAGTTCCAACAGGCAGGCTTTCGGTAAACGTCTGTGTGGAGAGTACCTGTGCAGTGCCATCAAAAGTTGAATTATTGCTGATATAAAATTTGTCTTTCCGCTGGTGATTGAATACAGTACCAGGGCCATTATTCAACACGTCATAATTTACCTGAATGGTTTGCCCGCCGGAGGCCGCCGGAGGACAACTTATAGTTGATACAACCGCATCCGGCCTTTGAATAATAATCGGCAATGGGCTTCTTCTTATTTGTGCAGTGCCGGGATATTCAAACACTTTTTTGGTTGGGTTAGTATAAACATATAAATAATAATTACCCGGCTGTAGGTTAGAAGGCACGATAAAGTTCTCTGCTTTGGGGAAATCTGAACCCGGGTTAATTACATTGGTAATATTAACATTGCCGCTTACTAAAGCAGGACAGCTTACAAAACTGTAAGAGGGGCCGGGAGCATCGGTATATATGCCTGAATTTTCTATGCCATGTTTCACTTCTTTTACCAATGTAGCATTGGCTATGTTCAGTCCTGATGAATCGGTACTGAGATAAACCCTGTCAATCCAGTAGCTGCTGCCGAACACAACACTGTCTTTAATAACAGAAGGTCCCGTGCAAATACTACCCGGAGAGCTGCCCGGTGGGCACGGGATATTGCAAGAACTCATCGTTATGTAGTGCCCCCTGTTCTTTTCTATATTGTCACGAAAGCCTTCATTCTTTATATTCCAGTTTACACCGATGGGTTGCGTGGTGCTGGCGGTGCTGACAGGTACTGTAAGAGTACTTACCGTTAGTTTAGGAGTAGGGGTAAGATATGCCTGCAATTGTGCCTGGTTAATATTATTATTATTTAATGAGCCTTCATATATATAACTACCTGTTGCCGTACCGGCATTTGTTTTCACATAAATAAACCAGGTGCCAAATATGAAATTGGGCAATATCACCTGTACATTACGAGTAACCGTGCTGTCAGCATTCAACTGGGTATTATTTGATACTGCTGCGCCGGCTGCGTTTGGATAATAGGAACCATTCTGCTTCGGTGCATTCAGCAGAATACATTGATTTCTGTCAAACAACGGGTTTTGTGAAATAAAGAATGAATCAACCCATTGCCCGCCTGCAGGTGTTACTACTCCATAGTTTTTTACTTTGTAAGTAATATTCATGGTGCTGCCCGAAAAAATGGATGCCGGTGTAAAGACAGAGTCAACCCGCAGGTCCGGAACTGGCGGTTGGGTGATAACAATCTGGTTGGGCGCCCTGGCAGTATCATTCAGGTTGCTTACCTGTAATAAATGATAATTAGAGCCGTTATTGGCAGCAATTCCATACACATATACCGGAAAATTGTAGCTCAATGGCAGTGTAAAGTTGATACTGTTGGTATAAAACTGCCCGCTGTCCAAAGCAGCAGGCCTGTCTTTTTTGGCGAGTAATAATGGCCTTCCTGCTGCAGTAAGCTGGCTCCATCTTGTAGGGAAGGGTAATGGGCTAGTGAAATTCACATAAGGAAGGGTATCTAATGCAAAATAGATCCCATCCTCCCATGATTGATTCAGCAATGTTTTACCCGGGCCGATATTCGTTACCTTCCAACTGATAGTTATCGTTTGTCCTGATGTGGCAGTCGGGGGCGCCTGTATATCACTGATCACTAAATCGGGCAACGGAATCAATCTGAACTGCTGTACCGGTCCGGCTATTTGTGCACAGGGGTTTTTTGCTACTACTTTCCATTTGTATGTCCTGTTATAAGGGAACGGGGCAGTTTTGGGAATCGTGTATGAGATCGCAGCTATGTTGGATACATAAGGTACCAAGGGTTCTGTAGCGGCTGAATCCCATACATAAAGGTCATAGTTCACGGTGTTTATTCCCGGTATCCAGGATAAGCGTAACGGTAATTGCTGATCAGTAACCCCGTCTGCGGGTAACATTCCTGTAACAGGTCCAATGATCGTATTAATTGAGGTGGTAATACTTAATTGCTGTTCGTTGGTGTATTGAGGATCGCAAATGCTATAGGCTTTTACTTTTAACGTATGCGTTCCTGCAGTTTGCCATTGCACCCATGCTGTATCGTTGCTGGTTGTCAATATTCCGCCACCACTCAATGTCCATTCATAAATAGCCCCGGTAATTTTTTGTGTGGTATACTGGTAAGTGGCAAAGCAGGGAGTTGTAATACCCATGATGGCTGATAATGTTCTTACACCCACGCAGAAGGTTCTTTCAACCGGCGACGCTGCATTATAACTGGTATCGCCAATTTGAGAAGCCCTTACGGTTATCAACCCTACTCCGTTGATGGAAAGGTTTCCATTAGAAACTGTGGCCGGTCCAGCAACTACTGAGAAATTAACCGGCAGCCCAACCGATGAACTGGCTGTTAAGGGGAAAGCAGCTGCAGGATAAATATTTGAGGGAATAGAATCAAAATTGATAAGCTGGCTTCCTTTTTTAATAATAATAGTGTCATTTTTTGAGGCAGCAGCACTGTACACATCATCGCCCGGTTGCAATGCTTTTATTATTACAGTACCCACGCCGGTTAAATACAACGTATCGTTCAACACATTTCCGGGTCCGCTTATTTTCTGATAAAAAACAGGAAGGCCGGAGCTGGCGGTGGCCGGCAATGCTGTCTTTGCTGCCGGGGCCATGGCAATGGTGTCTGTATGCGGGAAAGTGATAGTTTGTGAAAGCGTATCAGCCGGAAAGTTAAATGCATTGGAGGCCGGGCCATAGCCACAATTATTTTTGTATTTCACAATATAGCTGCCTGCTAACCCTGCATAATAAGAGGAATTAGTTGCTCCGCTGATGATAGTATCATTTCTGAACCATTGCAGGGAAGCACTTTGCAGCACAGAGTCCACACTCAATGTGCGGGCAAAGTTGAATATGACCGGTACCCTTTCAGGTGGAGTACCACTTACTACCAGGCTTCGTTGTTTCGGGGCCGAACTACCGGCACTATTAGAAAGCACTAATTGCACATTTCTGTTACCGGCAGTGGTCCAGTTTACCACCACTGTATCAGCAGCGCTGATAACGGTACCACCGCCGAGCGGTAAACTCCAGTTATAGGTTGTACTATCATTTACTACGCCGGTAGCTGAATATACGGCAGTACCGTTTACACAAGGTGTTGTATCTCCCACTACTGTAAAATTGGAATCGGGGGCAGCATATACTTTCCAGATCTCCCGGCCCAATATGGGATGCGTTGCAGAAAATATTAGTTTGCTATTTAAAGCTGTTAAATAATCAGGAGTGGAAGCTGTTGTTCCGGGATTCAAATCGTAGCCAACGGTACCTGCATCAGTACCATCACTCTTAAAGAACTCTACACCCCCAGCCGGAGTGGTAGCTCTGAAAAATAAAGTGTTGTTTACCACGGTAAGTAATTCGGGACTGGAGTCGCCCGAACCGGTATTAATATCTTTCACCAGTGTAGTTCCCAAAGCCGTGTTATCTGTTCTCCAAAGTTCATGGCCTAATGGGCCATTTGCATCAAAATATACATAGCCATTCATGTAAGTAAAACCAGATGGACCTGAACCACCACCCCCGGGTACAATTTCTTTGATCATGAATGTACCCACAACTGTGCCATCACTTACCCATGGTTCAAATACAGTGCCTGGTGTATTTGCAGTGAAATACAATAAATTATTTGCTACTTTAAAATTGAGAGGATTAGAATTACCGGTTGGGTGAATGTTCATGAAAAGGCTTGTCCCCGCTTCCGTACCATCACTTACCCATGGTTCTTGTCCATTTACTCCATCATTGGCGTTAAAATAAACTCTTCCATTATAAGCGGTCAGCCCGTTGATGGACGGAGAACCTGTTCCTGCAATAATATCTTTTACTAAAACAGTACCTGCAGCCGTACCATCACTTTTCCATAATTCGCTGCCGGAGGCGGCTACTGTTGCACGGAAAAACAAAGTACCGTTTAAATTAGTGAGCAATGTTAATGAAGAGTTACCTGAACCGGCAACAATGTCTTTTACCAATACAGTACCGGCTTCGGTGCCGTCGCTTTTCCATAATTCAAAACCGGCTACTCCATCTGTAGCGTAAAAAAATAAGATGCTGCCTACGGATGTAAGTAATGTAGGTGATGAAGGACTGGCTCCGGGCCGTATATCTTTTACCATTACCGTACCGGCTGCTGTACCATCCGTTTTCCAGAGTTCATTGCCTGTTGCAGATGTAGTTGCTGTAAAAAAGATAGTGCCATTTACGTTTGTAAAATTCGCAGGGCTAGAACTGCCTGTGGTATGGATATCTTTTAGTAAAACAGTGCCTCCTTCCGTACCATCTGTTTTCCAAAGCTCAGATCCGTTTGTGCCATTGTTTGACGAAAAATAAACGATATTACCCACCCTCAGGAATGAACCTGGGCTGGCATCGTTTGAGCTGGTAACCGTATTGATATCCTTTACCAGCATAGTACCTGCATTGGTGCCATCGCTTATCCAAGGCTCCCGACCTGTGGCCGTGGAGGGAATGCCGGGTTTATACCCATCATACATAAAATAAAGCTTACTGCCAAACCCATACAAGGTGGCATAAGTTCCCCCGCTAACAAAAGCGCTGTTTAATGCGACTGTACCTGCATTGGTTCCATCTGTTTTCATCATCCGTTCCAGACCACCCTGTGTAGCAGTAAAAAACAAGGTTCCATTTACATCTGTAAACCTTGATGGCGAAGAAGAGACGGTACCTGGATTAATATCCTGCACCAGCACCGTTCCGGGTTCTGTGCCATCGCTTTTCCATAATTCATACCCGTTTGATGCCGTAGTGGCTGTAAAATACAGGGTGCTGTTTACATTAATAAAATTTCCCGGAACACCTGCACTCGTACCCGGGTTAATATCTTTTACCAGTACAGTTCCTATAGCAGTACCGTCACTTTTCCACAATTCAGTTCCATTTGCATCCGTAAAGGCATTGAAAAATAACTGGCTGCCGGCTACTGTTAGTTCACTTGGTGAACCTCCAGATCCGAGTACATTAATATCTTTTACGAGTACAGTTCCGGCTTCTGTGCCATCCGTCTTCCACAATTCATCTCCATTGCCAATTGAAGTGGCTGTAAAAAAAAGTGTACCGTTAAAGTTTGTCAGGTATAAGGGGTTAGAACCATCCAGGCCAGGCTCTATATCTTTTACGAGTAAAGTGCCTGCAGGGGTACCGTCTGTTTTCCACAGTTCTATTCCGTTTACATCATCCTCTGCTGAGAAATAAACAGTACTCCCCACCGGTGTGAGGTATGAAACAAATGAAGGTGAAAGCCCCGGGTATATATCTTTCAATAAAAATGTACCTGCAGTAGTGCCATCCGACACCCATAACTCCTCATCATTAATATTATCATTAGCCGTAAAATAAAACAAGCTTCCGGCCTGTGTAAAGGCTGAAGGGTTTGACCCACTGCTGCCTGAACGGATATCTTTTACCAGCACAGTACCTGCATCCGTGCCATCACTTCTCCAAAGCTCCCGGCCGCTGGTGGTGGTGGTAGCAGTAAAGTAAAGCACCCCGTTTATTACTTTCAGATTGGCAGGTGAAGAACTGGCTGTTCCAGTATTTATATCTTTTACCAATACTGTACCGGCATTGGTACCATCTGTTTTCCATAATTCTGTACCATTCGCAGAAGTAGTAGCAATAAAATACAAAACACCACTCATCTCTGTATAGGACTGGGGGTTGGATGATGACACGCCGGTATTAATATCCTTTAACAACGCTGTATTTGCTTCCGTACCATCCGTTTTCCAAAGTTCAAATCCATTGATCCCATCATCGGCCGAAAAATAAACATTCCCGTTATACCCTTTAAAGTTATACCCTGCAGTTGTCTGTGAGGAAAGCGTCAGATAGGGATTGATATCTTTTAATACCTGGGGAGCCTGTGCCTGTATAAGTGTACTGCAAAGAACAAAAGCCGTTAGCATTACTGCACACAGGCATGAAGCTGTTTTCCTTTTTATGAAACAGGTTGCCTGGAGATTAATAAATGGTTGTTTGCCGGCTATTCTCATACCAGTTAGTGGGGTCTATAAGAAAACGAATTTATTTACCCCCCCCTTTTCTGCCTATAATCCATTTGGATTAGAAAAGATTTAAATAGCTATTCCGTAATTTGATATTCTAAACCCGAACTATTTGATAAGGCTCCGCTTAATATTGATTTTCATTATTCTTTTTTTCAGCAGCCAGGCAGTATTTTCCCAGCCCGTCATCCGGTACAATACCTTTAGTTATAATGTAAATGAAGGCTTGCTGCAAAGCACAATCGGCGATATGGAGTTCGATAAAAACAATTTCTGCTGGATATCTTTTCCCAACGGCATTCAAAAATTTGATGGAAAAAATTTTAACACCGTAGCAGTTCAGCCGGGTTTACCAGATGATAAACTGACTTTGTTTTTCCGATGCAGTAACGGAGATCTGCTCATCAGCCATTCACAGGGTATCAGCAGGTATGATCTTGCCAGTAACCGGTTTCGGCAGATTTATACTTATCCTTCGGGAAATAAAACTTCGGCCCAGTTTATTGGTGAAGACGAAAACATTGTATATATCTATACTGAAACAGGTTCTATACTTGGTATCAACTGCGAGACCTACCAATTAGTTGCAGAAATAAAAACAGGCTTTCCTGATTATTCTTCGAATTCCAACTACAGACCACACATCAGTGATAACATTGTCAATCATAGGGTGGCACTGCTTATTAACTTTTCTCTTTGTTTGTGGGACCTGAAAAAAGGTAAACTGCTACACCAGTCGGCTCCTGTTTCGAACATCTCTGGATTCTTCCTTAGGCTAAAAAATGAACAAGAGGTTTTGTTTTATACTTATACCAAGACAGGCAGTCTGCAACTTTATAATTTTGCAAGTAATATTACCAGGCCCTTGCCTATTAAATGGAGTAAAGGAGAATACCTTTCCCGTTGTAATATTTTTACATGGCGAAACAAAATACTGCTTTCCCTGAACGACAGGCTGTATGAAACAGATTCAACATTCCAGGTTTTAAATGCTGAGCTTGTAAATTTTCAAAACCACCCTGTTTCCGCCAACTCCACTATCGCCCATCTTAAGCAAGATAATTTCGGAAACCTTTGTATTCAGACCGTTACTGGTGGGATAAAAAAAATAATTAGTAATAATTATCCTGTAAAATATTACAACTCCGGAGAAGAAAAGAAGAATTTCATTCTAAGCATTTTACCGGATAAGAGAAAAAACAGGGTTCTGGCCGGAACCAGTGGCAACGGGATACTGGTGTTTGATACACTTCAGCATCTTGTTAAGCATATTAAGTTCAATAACAATAGAAACCTCATTGCCTCACCAAACTGCATAATTAAAAACAGTAAAGGCGATTATATCATTTTTGCTACAGGTGAAAAATGGGTATGGAAGTTAAGTGAAGATTTGTCTCGCCTTAGCACAATCCCAATTTCCAGTTCATTACCTGAAAATAAAACTGGTACCAGTTTCTTTGGAAATTTAATATTTCAAAATGACCAGGAAGCGATAATACAGACACAGGAAAGGCTTTACCGTGTAAATTTCGCCGGAAATACAATCAATGAGCACCTTTTTGCATCGGGCTATATCATGGGAGGGCTATATGCTGAACCGTTCATTATTAGTCATGGTAACGACGAACTGATTTTTCTGGATGCAACCACTTTTAAAGAAGTAAAGAAAATTCCTTTTAAAAATACTGCCTATGTAAGATGTTTTGCCAAAGACAAAATGAATAGTATTTACATCGGCAGTAATAAAGGGATCTTTAAAATTGATAGTACTGGAAAAATTTTACAACAGCTAAATAAAGAAACAGGCTTACCTGATGAATGTATTTATGCCATGGTATTTGATGAAGATGGTTTCCTATGGTGCAGTACGAACAAGGGTATACTGAAAATAAATAAAGACAATAATGTGGTTCTCCAGCTAAAAAAGGAAGACGGTCTTCAGGAAAATGAATTTAACACCAATATGGTGGCGCAATCGTATGATGGCGAATTATTTTTCGGCGGGGTAAACGGATTAAATAGTTTTTACCCGTCATCCATAAGGAGTTTCGAAGAAAAGCTGGGCATCTTTTTTACCAGTATAAAAGCTAACAATAAAGAAGTAATAAAAGATACCGCTACCTGGAATATTACATCCATAAAACTTCCCTATAACCGCAACAGCCTGTCTTTTGATTTTGTGGCGATGGGTACAAGCAATCCCGAGCAATATATTTATCAGTATAAAATGGAGGGAATCGATAAAGAATGGATTCAGAACAACGATATACAAACAGTACGCTACAGCCTTCCCCCGGGCAGGTACACTTTTAAAATATATGCTTCCCGTTCTTTTGATAAGGACGCAAAACCTATTAAAGAAATCCGCATCATCATACGGCCTCCTTTCTGGAAGGCATGGTGGTTCTTAACTGCTGTATCCTTAGCATGTGTTTCGCTATTGGTATATCTTATCAACCAAAACAATAAAAGAAAATATGCAAAAAAATTACAATTGCTCGAAAATGAAAGACAGCTGAAGTTAGAAAGGGAACGGATATCCAAAGACCTGCATGACAGCCTCGGTGCATATGCCAATGCTGTATTATACAATACAGAATTGCTGGAGAAAGAAAAAGCCGAGGAGAAAAGAGTGGAACTGGTTAGTGATCTGAAATTTGCCTCCAAAGACATTATTACTTCCTTAAGGGAAACTGTATGGGCTTTAAAAAAGGAAAAATATACAGCTGAAGATTGTCTCGTCAGAGTAAGAAATTTTATACAGCCATTTGCAAAGTACTATAGCCATATCAACTTCCGTATAGAGGGTGATGCCCCCCCGGAAATGGAACTACATTATACAAAAGCATTAAACCTGGTTAGAATAGTACAAGAAGCTATTTCCAACAGCATAAAACATGCAAATCCGGACAACATTACTTTATCCAGTAATTTCATAGATAATAAATGGCAGCTAATTATTGCAGATGACGGTAAAGGATTTGATTACCACACAATGAAAGAGCAGGAACGGGGTAATGGTTTAGACAATATTGAGCACCGGGCTGCTGAATCCGGCTTTAAACTCAATATACAAGCAGAAGAAAAAAAAGGAACTGTAATCACAATTATAATATAAATGAATGCCTGTTAATATTGCCATAGTGGATGATAAAAGCAGTAATCGAAGTATAATAAAAGACAAACTGCTCCGGCATAAAACTTTTGAAGTTTCGCTGACAGCAGAAAATGGTAAAGATTTTCTCGATAAGATGAAAGAATTGCCACTGGACAAGCTTCCGTCAGTTGTGTTGATGGATCTTGAAATGCCAGAAATGGATGGCGTAGATGCAGTTGCTGCCGGCTCATATTTATATCCGTCCGTCAAGTATGTGATGCTTACCATCTTTGATGATGAAGAAAAGATCTTTAAAGCCATCAAAGCCGGGGCATTTGGCTATCTGTTAAAAGATGAAAGTTCAGAGAATATCGCTGAGGTACTTACACAAATGCATGAGAACGGGGTTGGACCAATTTCTCCGGGGATAGCACATAAAATTCTGCAACTGGTGCAGAACAATACCATTTCACTGCCTCAAAAAAATGTTACGGAAAAAGAAAAAACCCCTTTCAACCTGACAGAGAGGGAGCAGGAAATATTAAAACTTTTGATACATGGAATGCAGTACAAAGAAATAGGCAACCAACTCCAGATTAGCCCCAACACAGCCAAAAAACATGTGCTGAATATTTACAGTAAGCTGCATGTAAACAGCAAGGCACAGGCTTTGTCACTAGCCTATGAAAAAGGGCTTATTTAGAATGCCCGGGCAGTTTTACTTACTACATTTACAATAATAAAATCTGCATGTATGCAACGACTTAGTTTTTTTACATTACTTCTGATTGCACTCAATTCTGCAGCCCAAACAGAAACTGATATCCGCAATCACTATACTGATGTCAATAAAAAAATTACCGAATCCATTGAACAGGGGTTTGAAGGGCCATTATACAACAACCAGTGGATCGCCAATAAAAACGGAAGAAGCTGGCCGGCTGTTGGTCTTTATACAGAAACAACTGATTTCTGGTATGATGACCCTCCCGATCATCTTCCTGCAACAGAACGTAATCCAAAAAATGTATTATTAAAAATCAATATCACAAGAAAAGCATCGCACCTGATGACAAACGAAGAGTACTTGTATAAAGATGGAAAACTCCTTTTCTACTACTCCCATGAAGGTGAAGAAGGAAATGAATGGGAAACAAGAATTTATTTTAATAACAAAGGGATCATGTTTAAAAGCAGTGTAAAAGCAAATGGGAAAGAACTGACCACCAAAGATTTTCTGACTGAAGAGTTTAAAGATTTCAAACCCAATCCAGCGGCAGTTTTAATAAGTAGTAAAAACTACCAGGAACTATTTATAAAAAGTATGTAATCAATTATTGTGTAATGATATAATACAGCATTAAATTAAATTCAGTAGTTTCTAATGTAATAATAACGGGCGGGCAGAATTATCCAGAATTTTCAATGTATGATAAGGCTGTTTCTAAATTAGAAGTAGGCGGTTACAGCTTCGAGGTGGAGATGAGTGATTTCAGCGATCCGTATTTAATTGACCGTAAACCGTCAGCCATGCCACCTTTCTTTCAGCAAGGTGTTGAAATACATGCAAGAAAAGTTTCTTTGAAAGTAAATGGCGAAACGATAAACATAATTGTGCCGCCGGTTGGTATAACAGGCGGACCCGCCAGTGTGGTGGCCCCTAATGGAGTGTATGCCAGGTGATTAGTTCCATTCCCTTCTCAACTAAGGCTATCATTTGATAATACTATTGGCTACTGCTGATAAAAGATAAACATGAATAAGCCTCCGCATATCACGGAGGCTTATTATTTATGACTGTGTTCTCACATTATTAATTTACAATCATAAGTTTAATTGTTGAGTTGTCGTTTCCGTTAATCAACCGCAGCAGGTACATACCACTCCGCAAGCCATCGAGGTTCATTGTAAGCAAGTGTTGTCCGCTATTAAGTTGCTCTTTCACCAACTTACCCGCAGCATCCAGCAATTGTACACGGTTGTACTGGTCAGCACCTTCAATAGTAACCTGTCGTTGTGCCGGATTCGGATAAATTTTAATAATTTCCTCCTGGCTAAACAATACGCTTACAATATTTGATAGCTTGCCGTTGCCATTCAGATCAACTTGTTTCAACCTGTAATAAACCCGGCCGGTTCTACCCGGAACATCTGTAATCCTGTATTCTTTCAGCACATCTGAGTTACCTGCACTGTTTACAAATGAAATAACGGTAAAGTAATTACCATCAAAACTCCGCTGCACTTCAAAACCCTTGTTGTTGAATTCGGTGGCAGTTTTCCAGGTTAGCTGTGCAGTTGAAGCATTTAGTTTCCGGGCCTCAAAACTTATCATTGTAACAGGCAAAGCAAAACCAGATGAGCCTAATATGTATTCAGTATTCTGTCCTGTTACTGTTAATATATTAGCCGTAGTATTCAATACGGCGCCGCTGTTGGCCCAGTTTGCAGCGCTGTTATCATTACGTTTGAAAAGTTGCAAGGTTGGTTCTGTTGCAGATGAAACAAAAGGATTGCCTGTGTAGTTATATGTTGCCGTGTATAAAGGAGGACTACTTACATCGGTAGAAATATGAATTCCGAAGTAATGATCATTACTACCAAGTCCGAGGATGCCAGTTTGCACTTCCGGTGGATCTTTAACAGCATAAATATTAGCTCCTATTACATGGTTTGCCGGCTCAGATAAAGAAAATTGCTCACCACTGCCTAGTGCAAGGGTGGTGAGATGAGTCATCGGGTTTGAGAAATTTGAAACACTTACATCTCCGATTGCAGCACCTGAACTAACGCTGCCAATGTTATTAATCAGCAATCCTGTACTTGCCCCAGCTATATCATATGTCTTATTCAGGTTAGTTTCATTAAATGTATAATAACGAACCAGGTTTGTATAAACGGGATGCGCCGGTGTTATTTTCCTGTTCATCCAGCTTCTAATCGTATCCGGGTTATCTGCATCAAGCACCCAATCCCATATTCTTATTTCATCTATTTCCCCGTCAAAACTGTTGCCCGGTGAAAACTGTGTTCCAATTGAATAATTACTTGCAGCTAGTCCCGATGTTGTGATTTCTACCCAACCTTTATGTACTCCGTCTACATAAAAATTCATGGGACCGTCCTGAAAAGCTACAGCTACATGGTGCCATTTACCATCATTAATTTCTGGCACATCTCCTGATGTTACAGTTGAAGCGCCGTTAAGCGACACAAACAGCCGGTTCGAGGTCACACCAAAACTCCAGCTATTGGCGCTATTGCCAGATAAGATATATTGCGTACTGGCTGTATTGATACGTTTTATCCATGCCTCTATTGTAAAGAAATGTGGAGCACCAAGGTTACCAATATCAAAATAACCATTGCCATGCATACGAATGGCATTACCACTACCCCTGCTTTGTTTATACAATACAGATACCTGTGCAGCATCCAATGCAGCGCCATAAATTTTCACTTCGTCAATGCTTGCACTAAATGTTGCTCCACTACAGTTATTATTTGCATCGCCAATAATAACCGGTGCACCACTTCCGGATGTATTAAACACAACAGAGGAGGCAGAAGCTTTTAATTCACCATCTACATAAAGCTGCTGAGAACCTGTGCCATCATAAGTGGCTACCAGATGGTGCCATTTATTATCATTGTACGTTTCTGTGGTACTGATAATACTCCAACTACCGCCGGAGCATAAATAAAACCTCGGTGAATTATTATTAATGCCGAGAAGATACCCATTGGGTGTACCACAATTATGCTTTGACACGACAGCAAAATCTGCTGCCGGAATATTGCTGTATTTAACCCAGGCGCTGATGGCAAATGGCTGGCCAGTAAAATCAAGAGCAGTGCTATTGGCAAGGCTGATGCCGCATTCAGGATTTGTAAAATAATAAGCTGAATTAGCATTATCATACTTGTCCGTTGTTAATGCCGCACCACCGTATGGTGAACCGTTCCTGTTATTTCCGCTTTTATCATTTGCATCACCATTCATCGGCAGGTAAGCAATCAGATCCGGCATCATGGGTTTATCGGCCAGTTTTGCTATTTCGTTGGGTGATAATACCCTATTATATATACGAATGTCATCCAGACTTCCTGTAAAATAAGTGCTATACCCCATGCTGGTACCAATCATAAAATCCTTAGTCGTATTTTGTATATTAAATGCCATAGTACCGCTACTGCTTAAAGTTCCATTGAAATAACACTTCCAGTCATTCGTAACTTTATTAAAAGTATAAGCAATTTGGCTCCATTGATTTACCGGTATAGTGGTTGATGTTGGATTAGGTGAACCGCTTCCCCAAAAAGGCGTTCCTTCCAGAGAAAGATCAGTACCCGAATAGGAAGCAATCCCCCATGAGCCGATTCCATTTTCCCCGGCCAAATGTTTTGACATGACGAACTGGTAAAGAATTGATGATGATCTCTTAATCCAAAAGCTAATTGTAAAATCCTTAGTAAGGTCGAGCAGATCATTATCACTGCAATACATTTTTGCAGTACCATCGAAATAATAAGCACTATTTAGATTTCCAAATCTATCGTTTACCAAAGTTGATCCTGAATTCGTTAAATTAATATTATTACCGCTTTCATCATTTGCATTGCCATTAAACGGATAATAAGCAACCAGGCCTGTTGTACTTTGATTATAATTTTGTTGCACTTCTGCAGCGGAAAGTTGCCGGTTATATATCTTCAATTCATCAACAATATTGGCTCCATAGTAAGTGGCCCCGCCAACCTGTGCCCCTATATGGAGGTCCAGGGCTGAATTGTTCATGCTGATGGTTCCTGCACCACTTGTATATAAAACTACTTTTTGTACTCCGTCTATATACAAAACCGGATTGGGATCACCGTTTTTAGCCACAACTGTGTAGTAATGCCAGTTGAAATCATTTAAACCATCGGTTCCTCTCCATCCTCCATTAAAAAAGAAATAAAACATATTATTATTGATACTATGTAGCCCCATTCCATAGTTGCAGGTGCCACTTGTCCAGTCTCCTCCCTTTTCGGTGATTATATCAATTCCAAACCGGGTTCGTTTCACCCATGCTGACAAAGTAATCTCCAACTGTGGCCTTAATATAGCAGCGTCGGGTACATTTATATAATTGGATGATCCGTTAAATGCATAAGCTTTATTAGTATTATTGAAACGGTCTGTTGTGAGAGTTGCACCATCCACAGTTCCATGATTTGCATTGCCGCTTTCATCGTTGGCATTGCCGTTAAACGGATAATAGGCTACCAGACCGGATGATTCATTATTGTATAGCTGCAGCACCTGTGCGTCTGTCATCGGGTTATTATAAATCCTGAATTCATCCAGTTTACCACTAAAATTAATGACACCATCCTGATAAACTGTATTTCCATCTGTATGTACCATTGCTCCCAATAATACATAACGGCCTGCCACATAAGTCGGAGTTAAAAAATTATCATTGGTGGAAGGTGTTTGCAGTACCCCGTCAATGTACATTTTTTGTACCGTTCCGTTAATCGTAATCACCCAATGTTTCCACCTGTTTACCGGCGGTGTGGAATAGGGTACAATTATTCGTTCAAGATTACAATGACCAGACTTTGCATAGGTTCCTGAACCTGACCAATTTAATATCATTAAAAAACAAGAAGCATCACATCCGTTTCCCCCATATGAAAATGGAGTGCGGTATACAGCAGGGTCGTCTGCATTAAACCAAAAAGAAATGGTTCTGTTGGTAGCAGGAAAATTATCTGCCGGAATACGAATGTAGGAACCAATTGCGCCGTTGAAATAATAAGCTTTATTAGCATTACCAAAACGGTCGGTTGTTAATGTAACTCCTGCACCTGTAGATGTTGGGTTAATACTATTACCGCTTTCATCATTGGCATTGCCGTTGAAAGGATAATAGGCTACCATTGACTCACTGGTGTAAAGATCCTGCACCTGTGCATCACTCATAGCTGCATCATAAATACGAATATCATCCAGTTTGCCCTGGAAATAACCACCGTTAATATCTGTATAAGGCGCTACTCCCGATACACTAACAGGTACCCCAATGGAAAAATCCCTACCTGGCAAATAAGTATTGCTGGTAAATGAGCCGGGCACATTGGCAACCAATGTGCCATTTACGTACATTTTGGTGGTGTTGCCATTGACGGTAACGACCCAGTGTATCCATTGATTGACCGGGTCGGTACTGTAGTTATAGCTGACGGCATTGGTATAATAATGTGCCTGTGTATGATAACACCCGCAACCAGATATATTCAATCCCATTAAAAAAGACGTTCCATACCCCAGGTCGGCCTGGCCGCCATATCCCAGCATAACTGGCCGGATGGAAACCGAAGCAGCGTTAAACCATAATGAAATGGTACGGTTTGTTGTTGGTAACAAATCTGATGGCATCCGTATGTATGAACCCGTTGCACCATCAAAATGGTAGGCTTTGTTAGCATTACCAAACCGGTCAGTTGTTAATGTAACTCCGGCACCTGTATATGTTGGGTTAATACTATTGCCGCTTTCATCATTTGCATTTCCATTAAAAGGATAATAAGCTACCAGGTTCTGGGAAAGAGCAGAAACAGAAAGTGATAGCCAGGCGAAGGTTAGAATTATCGTACGCATGACTATTAGTTTTGTATCATAAAGGTTGTTTAAAAACAGCCCGTTATGAGTGATACTTATCACTATTAGTATTGATGACAATCATTTTTACAGGCATTGTTCAATTGTATTTTCACATCGAAGGCGAAAGCTGAATCTGTTACGAGAAGAAATGCCGTAAAGGGGTGGTCTTTGTATTGTTATCATTAAGACTCTTTATTCCCTTAGCTGATCAATGAAATATTCGATTGTTAATTCTTTTAATACTTTATAGTCTTAAAAGCGGTTATTCCCGGCCGCTTTTTTTGTATATGAAGAACCCTGTTTCGTCAACAAATAACTCAAACAGGCGTTAGTTTTTGTAGATTTGTAACCTAAACATTCTTTGTATGCCTGTTCAGGATTTTGAACAACTTTTTCAGCAAAAGATAGACAACGAAGTAAAGATTGAACCGAAGGACTGGATGCCGGAGGCTTATCGCAAAACCAACCTGCGGCAGATAAGCCAGCATGCCCATAGTGAAGTGGTTGGCATGTTGCCCGAAGGCAACTGGATATCAAGAGCCCCTTCTTTAAAAAGAAAAGCCATTCTCATAGCAAAAGTGCAGGATGAGGCCGGCCACGGTTTATATCTATACTCCTCAGCAGAAACATTGGGCATGAGCCGAGATGAAATGATCAAAGACCTACTGAGCGGTAAAGCAAAATATTCTTCCATCTTTAATTATCCAACCTTAACGTGGGCAGATATGGGAGCCATCGGGTGGCTGGTGGATGGAGCTGCTATATTAAACCAGGTAATGCTCTGCCGAACTTCTTATGGCCCCTATGCAAGGGCAATGGTAAGAATCTGTAAAGAAGAAAGTTTTCATCAACGTCAGGGGTTTGAAGCATTATTGGTGCTGTCAAGAGGTTCGAAAGAACAACGGGACATGTGCCAGGATGCTATCAACAGGTGGTGGTGGCCATCATTGATGATGTTTGGCCCAAGAGATAGCGAAAGCACTAACAGTGACCAAAGCATGAAGTGGAAGATCAAAAGAAAAACCAATGATGAATTACGTCAGCAATTTGTGGATATGATCGCCGAACAAATCAAAGTGCTCGGTATGAAGCTACCAGATGACAAACTAAAATGGAATGATGAAAGAAGGCATTATGACTTTGGCGAAATTGACTGGAATGAATTCTGGAATGTGGTAAAAGGGAACGGCCCCTGCAACAAACAAAGACTGGATGCAAGGCGTAAAGCACATGAGGAAGGGCAATGGGTGAGGGAAGCAGCCATGGCATATTCAGAAAAAAAGAAATTAAGAAAAATAAAAGCCGCCTGATGAAGAAATTACTTCTGCTTGCCCCGGCAATTGGCTTGTTTTTGAGTTGCAATAATTCAAAAAAAGAAATAAAAGCCAAAAAAGATACAAAAGTGATGCTACGGACAGACACAACAAATGTTGTAAAGCTTTCTGACACATTAGTTATTTACGAGAGTACTTGCCGGGGATGTGCTTATGAACAATCAACCCACTTCGAAATAAATGATAGCTTGCAAATAATAAAATTGCTGGACGTAATAACCACTGATAACAATTCGCCGGATGTGGATGGCGGAAGCATTAGTAAAGATTTGATATTGGTACCGGTTAAAACAGGTTCTACCTCTTTCAAACTGTATAAGTTTTGGGGAAAGGATACAAAGCCGGAAGACTCAGCAAGGTTTACAACTTATAAAATTGAAGTACAAAACTGACGAAACATGAATAATTCATTTATCAAACGGTTTTTTTACGGAGATATTCCGGAAGAAAAGGGTGGCGGGAGTAATTACCAGTCAAAAAATGATTCTGCATCATGGCCGCTATGGGAGGTTTTTATCCGCAGCAAACAAGGGCTTGACCATAAACATGCTGGCAGCCTGCATGCTGCTGATGCTCAAATGGCCATTGAAAATGCAAGAGATGTATACACCAGAAGAATGGAAGGTGTCAGCATCTGGGTAGTGGAAAGCAAGTACATCACAGCCTCTAATCCTGAAGAAGCCGGAGAATTGTATGAACCCGCAGTTGATAAAATTTATCGTCATCCTACATTTTATCAATTGCCAGACGAAGTAAACCATATGTGATCATTCCTAAATGAGTGAAATGAAACAAAGCTCTCTTATTGATTACACATTACACCTTGCTGACAATGCACTGATACTTGGTCAGCGAAACACTGAATGGTGCGGCCATGGACCAATACTTGAACAGGATATAGCCATCACAAATATTTCTCTTGACCTTATCGGGCAGGCAAGAAGCTTTTATCAATACGCTGCGCAGTTGAAAGGTGATGGTTCTACAGAAGATTCCCTGGCTTATTTGCGAACCGAAAGAGATTTCAAAAACTGTTTATTAGTTGAACAGCCTAATAGTGATTGGGCCCAAACTATACTGCGCCAGTTCTTATTCAGCAGTTACCAATATTTTTTATACCAGTACCTGCAAAAATCAACAGACGAAACCCTGGCTGCTATTAGCGAAAAATCATTGAAAGAAGTAAGCTATCATCTTCGCTGGAGCGGCGAATGGGTAATAAGATTAGGGGACGGTACGGATGAAAGTCATAAAAGAATGCTGAAAGCAATTGAGGAACTATGGAGTTATACCGGTGAGTTGTTTATACCAGTTGCTTATGAAAAAGAAACTGGTGCAGACGTTTCACTTTTGAAAAACGACTGGTCAGAAAAAGTAAAAGCCGTTTTTAATGAGGCCACTCTGCCGATGCCTGAAAACGTTTTCATGCAAAGTGGTGGAAAAACAGGCACTCATACTGAACACCTCGGTTATATTCTTACAGAATTACAATATGTTCAAAGAGCCTATCCTGGCTGTGAATGGTAAAATGAAAACTTCTGAGATCGATAAGAAAGCCCTTTATGCTTACCTGGAAGAAATTAAAGACCCGGAAGTTCCCGTATTAAGCATCATAGACCTTGGAATTGTCCGTGATATAAAAATGAATGATGACGAATTAGAGGTCATCATTACTTCCACATACACTGGTTGCCCGGCCATGGATATGATCGCAGCTGCTATCCGCATTGAGTTGACCACACTTGGGTTTAAAAAAATAAAAATAATTACCGCTATAAGCCCCGCCTGGACCACTGACTGGATGAGTGAAGAAGGAAAAAGAAAATTAAAACAGTATGGTATTGCCCCGCCAGATAAACGATTTTCCATTCCGCAAGATGGTATTGAATGTCCCCTGTGCCATTCCCAAAACACAAGATTAATCAGCGAATTTGGCAGCACTGCCTGCAAATCCTTATTCCAATGCAATGATTGTAAAGAGCCGTTTGATTATTTTAAATGCCATTAAATTTTCTTACAGAATAATCTCGTTGTTTCCGATATTTACTGAAAACCAACTGTGATGAGTATCAGATTCTTCTTTTTCTTCACTGTTATCACTTTATTATCGTCCCATTCCTTTTGCCAGGTAAAAATCGGTGATAGCACCGGCGTTGTGGAGCCAACGGCTGTGTTAGAGCTAAAAGATACTGCCCGTGGTTTCTTATTGCCCCGTATGACACAAACCCAGATGAATAATATTGTAACGCCTCCTGACGGCTTGCTCATTTATAATAATACCAGCAGCAGTATTTACCAGTACAAACAGGGTATCGGGGAGTGGCGGCCGATCGTTGCCGACAGCAGCGAGTGGGTGTTTGACCCAGGTTCAGGCCGCCTGTACCTGCGCAGGGCCCTGAATAATACCGACTCCATTTATTACCAGGCCAATACCCGGAAATTCTTTTTCGGCGACTCCAGATATTTCATCGGCACTACAGGCACCTATTTTAACCTTGATGATGGCAACAGTGATAAGCATGTGTTTAAGGTAACCGCTTCCCGTTTCCCACGAAGCCCGTCAAACCTGAACAGCTCCAATATTTACGCTATATACGAAATAGATAATGACCCCGTGGCCATCAGCAATCCTTTCGTGGCTTCTTATACAGGCCTGGCGGCATCTGCATTTACCAATCCCACTGCCACCCAAAAGATCGGTGATATCATCGGACTGAACTATGCCACGGGCAGTGCTTCGCAGGATACGGTATTGGGCATGTATGGCATTATCGGCAACACCTATACAAGGGGCAACAGTTATACGGAAGTAATGATGGGCAACGCAAACTTCTTAAGTACCGGCGGCTCCAACAGTGCGAATGTAGGTGAGATGTATGGCAACTATACCAGCCTCTCCTATGTTACTCCTGCCAGCAGCACCCGCCGCATATTGGGAAATTTGTATGGGCATTTCATCAACGTCAGTGCATCTCTGCAGGATAAAGTGGATGGAGCAGCCTATGGAATCAACATCACCAGCGTAAGGGCTTCCTCCGCTAATAATAATTTTGCCCTCTACACCAACAAAGGGCATAATCACCTGGGCGATTCGACCGTGATAACGGATGGCGGGGCTTTGAAAGCCCGGGCGGTGCTGGATGTCAATACAACTTCATCCATGATCATCCCGGTCGGCACTACCGCACAAAGGCCAACAACAACTTATACAGGTATGCTTCGTTATAATACCGACAATACAACACCGGAAGCATATACAGGAAGTGCCTGGGTAAATTTAAAAAGCCCGGTCCTTTCTTCCACCGCATTGCTTGATCCGCCATTTATAACTAATAACACAACAGGAACTGTTAACTATACCTTCTCCGGTGCTGCTATTGGCAACACGGTAACTATTTCGCCGGCAGCCGCACTACCCAGTGGTATCGTTATAGCATGGGCACAGGTAAGTGCTCTCAACCAGGTAACTGTTGGATTTGCTAATTTTTCCGGTGGAGGTGTTGATTTACCGGCTCAAAATTTTTATATCAAAGTCGTACAATAATCTTTCTTTTAAAGAACACAATACCTTTGAAAAAAATACCACATGTCCTCCATTCTTTTTGAAATAAAAGACGCTATCGGTTTCATTACTCTCAATCGTCCCGACAAATTCAACTCCTTCAACCGGGAGATGGCATTGCTGATGCAGGAAAAACTGGATGAATGCAAAGACGCTGTAATCCGGGCTGTGTATATTACCGGCAACGGTAAAGCATTTTCTGCCGGGCAAGATATCAGCGAACTGGTAGGTGAAAACAAGATTGAGATCCGGCAAATACTGTCTGAGCATTACAACCCGATTGTAACCCGTATCCGCAAACTGGAGAAACCGGTAATAGCTGCTGTAAACGGAGTGGCAGCAGGTGCAGGTGCTAACATTGCACTTTGCTGCGATGTTGTTGTTGCTGCAGCTTCTGCTTCTTTCATCCAGGCCTTTTCAAAAATCGGTTTGATACCTGACAGCGGTGGTACTTATTTTTTACCCCGGTTGATTGGCTGGCAAAAAGCCAGTGCTTTAGCCATGCTGGGTGATAAAGTGCCGGCACAAGAAGCTGAAAGGATTGGAATGATATACAAAGTTTTCCCTGATGAAACTTGTGCGGAAGAAAGTAAAAAAATAGCTGCCACTCTTTCGCAGATGCCTACCAAAGGATTAGCCTATACTAAACAACTGCTGGGCATCTCCTTCCATTCAACAATGGAAGAACAATTACAAGATGAAGATATCTTTCAGCAACGGGCTGCCGAAACAACCGATTATAAAGAAGGGATTCAAGCCTTTCTTGAAAAAAGACTACCAACCTTTAAAGGCGAATAAACCATGTCAACTGAAAAAGATAAGCTTGCCAACTTGGTTGTTGCCCACATGATGGAGCATGACCTTTTCAGCCAATGGCTGGGTATTGAAGTACTGGAAGTAAAAGAAGGTTATAGTAAAATAAAAATGACGGTGCGAAAAGAAATGATCAATGGCTTTGGCATTGTGCATGGTGGTATTGCTTTCTCATTAGCCGATAGTGCTTTTGCCTTTGCCTGTAATAACAGGAATGTATTATCTGTTGCACTGGATACCTCTATCAACTTTATCAAACCTGTTCATGTAGATGATATACTGGTTGCTGAAGCAAAAGAACTGCACAACGGCAAATCAACCGGGTTGTATCATATTAATATTAACAACCAGAAAGAACACCTGATAGCTCAATTCAAGGGGCTGTGCTACCGGACAGACAAATCTCTTATTCCTCAATAAACCATTTCATCCCGCCAATCTTAGTTCTGCTATGTTCTACGAATTCAAAGGAATAAAACCAGTGGTACATGAAACAGCCTTCGTACATCCACAGGCGGCTGTCACCGGCAATGTTAGGATAGGTAAGAATTGTTATATAGGTCCTGGTGCTGCTTTAAGAGGTGATTGGGGGCGGATCATCATTGAAGATGGATGTAATGTTCAGGAGAATTGTACTATTCATATGTTTCCGGGAGTCACTGTTTTGTTAAAAGAAGGGGCACATATTGGTCATGGTGCAATCGTTCATGGCGCAACAATTGGCAGCAATTGCCTGGTAGGCATGAATGCAGTTATTATGGATAATGTTCAACTGGGTGATGAAAGTATTGTTGGTGCCCTGTCTTTTATAAAAGAAGGACAAATAATTCCTGCCAGAAGCCTGGTAGTGGGTAACCCTGGAAAAATCATCAAACAGGTGAGTGATGAAATGATAGCCTGGAAAAAAGAAGGCACTAAACTATACCAGCAATTACCCAACGATATGTATAACAATGCCCAGCCATGCGAACCTTTACGGGTTGAAAAAGAAGATAATGTTATACCAGAAAAATCCTATACGCCATGGAAACAATCTTAATAACCGCCTTTAAATGAGATATTTAACAGTTGTAATAATAAAATATTCTTGTTTATGCTTGCATTCCACAAATTCTGTGTGTAGTTTTACAGTCCCAAGATTAATTCAATACCCACCAAAGACCGCTCAGGTTTAATTACCCTATCCAACACTCCTTTTAGAAGTAAGACCTCCAATTATTGATCCTGCGAATGACCATTCGCCATGTCCCCTGAAGCCCCCGTTTTGGAGTAATTCGATTTTTAATTATAAAACCTTGAGCATGAAAAAGTTTATCTTTTTAAAGAAGGCTATCGTCTTCGTAATCCCATTATTTATTGCATTTGCGGGGAAATCACAAAATGCACCTATTGGTTGCAACGGACAGTTCTTCGTAACACACGGAGACAATAATGACGCTAATTCTACAACATCTGTAAAAAAACTATCGTTTTCAGGATTAACCATCACACCTAATGTGTTTGCGGTTGATCCAACATCTGTTGGATTTAATGCCATTGGTATTAATCCCCTTGACGGTTATATGTATGGCTTAAGATACCCTACCACCAATAACAGGGTTCGTTTAGTAAGAGTTGGAAGCGGCACTCCAAACAATATTGTTGACCTGGGTGAAGTTTCAAACGGTGGTGGTAATTTGGCCGATGAAGATATAGCCTATGCAGGTTGTTTTGATGCCGCTGGTGTATTCTATTTCATTACAGATAATAATGAGATGTTTAAGATTACCGGTAATAACTACCCCACAACCAGTACCACTGTAACTTACATTGGTGCACCTTCCGGTGGTGGTTCCGGCAGTAATTTCTTTGTTGATATTGCTATTAATCCTGTAACGGGTACCATGTACGGAGTTACATTAAATCAGCGGTTGCACACCATAAATACTACAACCGGTGCCACCACGTTTATCGGCACACATACAGGCAGCGACTATATTGCATCAATGTTTTTTGATGAACTTGGTAATCTGTTTGGTTATCGCCAGGATGGAAGCTTCTTTTTGATTGACAAAACCAACGCCGGCCTTACAGCAGCTGGATCCGGTCCCGCCTATACATATGCGGATGGTTGCAGTTGCAGTTTTGGTCGAGTCTTTCATGATCTGAGTTCGCAAAAAGGTATCTGCCCCACAGTCGGAAACCCCAACCCTGAATGGGACATTACTGTTGCAACAACTAACCAGACCAGCAGCCAGAAAACGGGCCTGACTTACACTTTAGAGATACCAAGTAACAGGTTTTCGATAATTGAAACACCAGCTGTTATTGCTGCAAGATTATTTACAGCCGGACTTATTCCTGCTAATAATCCTGCCCTTGTAACTATTTCAACAGTATCTCCTGCAACCGGCACCATTAAAAATAAAATAGTGGTTACCTCCTTCCAGACTGGAGGCGTAAATAGTACTGTTAGCTTTACACTAAAGCTAAAATTAGTGACTATAGGCGGTACTTACAGTCCCGTTCCTTTGCAATCAACAATTTCAGGTCTGCCTGCTATTATTGGTTCAAGTGATTTATCAAACGACCCGACTACTGTAACACCAGACGACCCAACATTGGTCAGCTTCTGCCCTAATATTACTTTGCCTACGAAATTGCTAAGCTTTAACGGTGCATACAAAAACAATGCAACCCAGCTTTACTGGACGGCAGAAAATCAAACCAATTTTTCATTTTACGAAGTTGAACGCAGTAATAACGGCGCTGACTTTGATGGCATTACTATTAAAGCTCCCCAGCAATCCGGTGCTGCAAAAGAATACTATCAACACACAGATGATCTGTCTGGCACTACTGGTAATATTTTCTACTACCGCTTGAAAATGGTTGATCTTGATGGCCAGTATAAATACAGTAACATCATTATGATCCGTAAAGATCAGAAGGCTATTCATGGAATTACCATCAGTCCAAACCCGGTTATCAGTTCTGATAACGCAACCGTCAGGATGACAGCAACATCCAACGGAAATATTGAACTGAAAATTATTGACATGTCGGGCAGGGTGATGATGCAACAGCAAACAAGAGTTACAGAAGGGAATAACAGCATTACGCTGAATAACCTGGATAAATTGCAGTCGGGCATTTATTTATTGCAAATGTCAAATGGCGATGAGGTGAACACCGTAAAATTCACCCTCGTTAGATAACATATTAAAAATAAATGCTCAGGGTTTAGCCCTAAACCCCTCCTGCCTAAAGCGGAGGGGTTTCTTTTTGTCTTTCCTGATCAGCAATTTAGCCTTCCATAAAAATTTCTTCTTCCAAATACCAAATAGTTGTAATTTAAAGTTGCTTTTATTGAATAATAAATCAAAAATCAGGTTATGAGAAAAAGTTTACCCTTAATCCTCGGAACAATTTTATTGGCAGGTCAGGCTTTTACACAACAAGCTGATCGTTTTGCTTATGCCATCACAGACGCCCAGCCCCAGGGGCCTAACTGGCAATTTTTAAGAAAACTAGACCTTCAGACCGGCCAATACAGCCAGGTATTGCTTAACGGAAATGATGCCTCTTTTCTGGCTAATGACGCCACTACCCGGAAACAATTTTCTGCGCCGCTGAATGACCAGCGTTTTGGTACAACCGTTAACGCAGCCTTCGCCACCGGCGTTGCAGCCATGGCGTATGATAAAAGGAACAACCGCCTTTATTATACACCAATGTTCATTGACCAGCTCCGTTACATTGATCTGAGGACAATGAAAGTATTTTATGTAACCGACCAGGTTTTTACAGGCAAGCCGCAAAAATCATCTGACCAGGGAAACATCGTTACCCGGATGGTGATTGCATCTGATGGCAATGGGTATGCCATGACGAATGACGGCACACAACTCATCCGGTTCAGCACTAATAAAAAATTACAGATAACAGACCTGGGTGCAATTGTTGATGACCAGGCAAACAAAGGAATTTCAATACATAATTCCTGCAGCAGTTATGGTGGTGATATAATTGCAGATGATAACGGCAACTTATATGTTTTGTCTGCCCGCAATCATATTTTTAAAATAAATATTGAGACGAAAGTAGCTACTCACCTTGGTGCTATTACTGGTTTACCGAACGGATTTACCGTCAATGGTGCTGCCGTTAATGATGACAATAAGATAATTGTAGCCAGTGCTGTACAGGGCGGTTCTTTATTTGCTGTGGATGCAAAAACATTAGTAGCTACCCCTTATAATATTGCCGGTACAGTTTGGCAAAGTTCCGATCTGGCAAATAGCAACCTCCTGGTTTCCGGAACAAAGCCTAAAAGCTCAACTATTGAACTGACAAGCCGTAATAATATTCCTAACAGCGGTGACGGAAAAATAAACATCTTCCCTAATCCTGTAACGGAGAACAAATTTTCTATTCAATTCAATCAGCTTGAAGCAGGCAAATACACCGTGCAGGTAACAGATGTGGCTGGCCGCCAGGTTACCCAGCAAATAGTAACTGTTACAGGAGACAACCAGGCACAAACCATACAGCTTAATCCTGCTGTAACAAAAGGTATCTATTTAGTTAAAGTAACTGATCAGAGCAGTAAAGCTGTTTACAGCACCAAAGTGGTGGTTCAGTAAACGAATAAGTTTTTTGACAGAGAGAAGCCCCGCTATTGGCGGGGCTTTTTTATTCCTTTTCCTTTTTCCAGATAAGCTTAACATATTGGGCCGTTTTGGAAAAGTCTTCGCATTTGCCATCTCCCTTCCCGGTAATTCCACCTGAAGGAGCACAAATTTCTTTGCAGTTTTCATCATATACCACATTGAACTGATCGCAGCAAGGAGCTGTGACGAGATAAACTGTTTTGCCATTATATAAATACTCGTCAATTTGTTCCGGCGGGTTGGGAGGTATTTCCTTAGTCCTTTCAGTAATCATTTTCTCCAGGCAAGAAGGGATTGTATTTTTTTTCTTGCCGCATTCGCTGACCGATAAAAAAGGCACTACTAGCAGAATGATCAGATTTTTCATTTAAACAAGGTTTGGTGATTGTTAAGGTATATTTGCAGCACATTGTAAAAATACAGTTTTGGAGAAAAGCAATTTTGTTGATCAGATACGCATATTCTGCCGCAGCGGCCACGGTGGTGCTGGTAATAAACATTTCAGACGGGATAAATTCACAGCGATGGGCGGGCCCGATGGTGGTGATGGTGGACGGGGTGCTCACATCATTTTAAAAGGAAATTCTAACCTCTGGACATTACTTCATCTGCGTTATTATAAAAATGTATTGGCAGAGGATGGCGAAAAAGGCGGAGCCAATAACTGCCACGGCCGGGATGGAAAAGATATTATCATTGAAGTACCATTGGGCACCATCGCCAGGGACGAAGAAACAGGGAAACAGGAGGTAGAGATACTGGAGGATGGACAAGAAGTTATCTGGATGGCGGGTGGCCGGGGCGGTTTGGGAAATTCTCATTTTGCCACACCTACCAACCAGGCACCGGAACATGCACAGCCCGGTGAGGACGGTGTGGAAGGCTGGAAAGTATTAGAATTAAAAGTACTTGCCGATGTCGGGTTGGTTGGCTTTCCTAATGCAGGTAAATCGACTTTGTTATCGGTAATTACTGCTGCCAGGCCAAAGATTGCTTCGTATGCTTTTACCACTATCACTCCCAATCTTGGAATGGTGGAATACAGAGATGGAAAAAGCTTTTGCATCGCAGATCTTCCCGGTATTATTGAAGGAGCAGCCGAAGGCAAAGGATTAGGCCATCGTTTCCTCCGGCATATTGAAAGAAACTCAGTATTGCTTTTTCTGATCCCTGCTGACAGTAATGACCATAAAAAAGAATTTGATATACTGGTCAATGAATTGCAGGAATACAATCCTGAATTATTGAACAAACAATTTGTTATTGCTATCAGCAAAAGCGATATGCTGGATGATGAATTGAAAACAGCGGTTGAAAAAGAGTTGCCGGCGAATATCCCCCATCTGTTTATTTCATCAATAACCAATAAAGGGTTGACGGAATTAAAAGACCTGCTGTGGAAGATCCTGAACGAACCTGTTAGCTAGAAATTTATTATGATTCATCAATGCATGTTTTGCAACCAGGCGGCTAAACCAGTTTATGTTCATGGACATTACCAATGTCCCGTTTGTCATACAAATATTCTTCCCTGCTGTGATGGAGATAATTGCGAAACGAATCAGCTATTAAATAGTAATAGCTCTTCACAAATCAATCAATCAACAAAAGCCAACGAATCAATAACTCCTTCCTACCGTATCACAGGCGGCTTTAAGCAATGAGTTACCGTCTGGTGCATCTTGCCATTTTTCCCAAAGCATCACACCGTTGGCAATATCTTTAGCCAGTTTTGCTTTTCGTTTTACGGTGTATTGCCCATTATAATAGATCGTATAATTGGTAAACCCACCAGCTGTTACCACTGCTGAATCGTATAGTGGATTACCTCCTTGCAAAAGAATCGTCTTATAAGTAAGTACTGTATTTGTTTGTGTTATACCTGAAGGTCTTCCATAAGCCGGTAACCCAAGCACACATTTTGCGGCAGGCATCCCTCTCGTTGTAAGCCAGTAATTCAGGCAGGTTTGAGCCAATGCGTAATCGCTATGATGACGATACGGAACTGTGGTGTTAAAATCATCATAGGCCATGATGTTGAAGAAATCAACATAAGGAAATATTTCGTTGCGAATAGCATCCCTGATGCCGCCGGCATATTTGCCAGCAGTAATGGCTGATGACAGATAATATCTTGCATCCCGGTGTAAGGAATCTGAAAGTTCCTTCATCAGTAATGTAAAGGTGGCATCTGTTCCGTCGCTGGTAGTTGGAAATTCCCAGTCCATGTCCACACCATCCAAATTGTACTGCCTGACTTTATTCATGACATCCTTAATGAAATTGGTTCTGCCGGCTGCTGTAGCCGCCATATTTTTAAAATTCGTCTTACCATCACCACTTCCATCATTGATCCCTATAAACACTTTTGAATTATTAGCCCTGGCTTTTGTAATTAGTGCATCGATAGTTGTAGCAGGAGATGAGGGTGCTGAAAGAGTTCCCGAACTATTCACTCCAAAAAAAGCATACACCACCACATTCGTCATCCGGAACTTTACATCAGGTATATCTGTGATTGTTCTGTAGGAGGGCAAATAACCCACTACATAATATCCAAATCCCGGTGGCGATTGAATGACGATATATGTAAATGAACTTACAGTACTTGAACAACCGGAGGCACCCCCGCCGGAATTTTTGGGCTGTACATACCAGTAATAAGTAACATTAGGTGTTGCGGGAACTGTATAATTCATACTTGTTCCCGTAACGCCGGTGGCGATAGTTGTAGTTGGATTATTGGTAGTGCCCAGGTACACATCGTACCCTGTAGCCCCTGTCACGGCACTCCATGAAAGTGTGACAGATGTGCTGGTAGTAAAACCACCCGATGCCGGCCCTGTGTTAGCAGTACAGCCCGGAGGAGTGGGCGGCGGCGGCGGTGGTGGCGGATTTGTACCTCCTTTCTTACTGCATGAGTTAATAATCAAGGCAATACCCAGCAAAAAGACAAACTCAATCCTGTAATTCATAAGCATGTAGTTCAGCATTCAAATTACTGGTTTTGGGCCAAATTCAGCTTTTTGATACCCCTTTTTGCGTAGGTTTGTCGCCTAAATTTTCAAGTATGAAGAAGTATGTTTTAACGATTGTTTTATCTGTCAGTTTTTTCTTCAAGTCCTTTGCTGACGAAGGCATGTGGTTACCACTGTTACTCGGTCAGCAGGTATATAATGATATGGTGAAAAAAGGACTGAAGCTTACCAAAGACCAGCTGTATAATATCAACAAAGCATCACTGAAAGATGCCATCATCATTTTCGGTGGCGGATGTACCGGCGAAATTGTGAGTGCTGAAGGGTTGATATTTACCAACCACCATTGCGGATATGATGCTATTGCATCTGCGAGTACAGTGGATCATAACTATTTACAAAATGGTTTTTACGCCAAAAGCAAAGGAGAAGAGATTCCTACCAGCCTTTCTGTTCAGTTTCTTTTACGGATAGATGATGTGACTAAAGAAGTGATGGACTCTCTGAAAGGATTAAGCGGTATTGAAAGAGTACAAAAGCAGGGTGCGGTGCTGGCTGCCATTAATAAAAGAATGAGTGATGCTGCTCAGAATATTGAAGTACGGGTAAGTTCGTTATTTAAAGGCAATCAGTTTCTTGCATTTGTTTATCAGCGTTACACAGATGTTCGCCTCGTGGGTGCTCCGCCTGAAAGCGTAGGTAAGTTTGGTGGTGATACAGACAACTGGGAATGGCCACGCCATACAGGTGATTTTTCTGTATTCAGGGTGTATTCAGCTACAGATGGCAAACCGGCAAAATATGCTGAAAGTAATATTCCGCTGAAACCCAAATGGTATCTGCCCGTTTCTTTAAAACCTCTGAAAGATGGTGACTTTGCTATGATATGGGGCTATCCCGGAGGTACCAACAGGTATGAAAGTTCGTACGGCATCAAACTGGCGACCGATATCAATAACCCCACACTGGTAAAGCTGCGTGATGTAAGATTGAAATACATGTTTGAAGAGATGAAAAAAGACCCGGCTATTAAATTACAACTGGCTTCTTCTTATGCAGGAATCGCCAACTACTGGAAATTCTTCGATGGTGAAACAAAACAGTTACTCAAATATGATGTGTTTGGCCAGAAGCAGGCATTTGAACAAAAATTCAATGCCTGGGCTAAAGGCAAACCGGAGTATGAAAACATTTTTACTGAGTGGGGTAAAGCCTATGAAGCATGGAGACCTTATGCTAAACATCGCCAGTATATCAATGAAGGTATTGCTGGCTCACCGCTGATTTCGTTTGCCGGCTCATTACTACAACTGGAAGCAGCACTGGTAAAAACCGGTACTACCCAGGCTGATGTAAAAAAGGCGGTTGACGCAGCTGATAAACAACGTACAGCATTCCTGGAAGATGAAAATAAAATTTCTGACCAGAATATTGTTGCAGCTGTTACCCGGATGTTCTATGAAGATGTAACAAAAGAACAACATCCTGTAAGTTTTTATGGCACACTCAAAAACACATACGGTCCGCTGGATGATGACAACACCTATAAAAAATATGCTGCAGATATCTTCAGTAAAACCATGATTTTTGATGATGCTAAATGGAAGGCCTTTGTAGCAAAGCCCGATGCCATAACACTGCAAAGCGATCCTGCTTTTGCCCATGCAAGTACGTTCTTTACTAATTACACCAGCAAGTATGCTCCTTATTTCCAGCAGTTCAATACCAAGAATGCAGAGTTTGGAAGATTATACCTGAAAGGCATTATGGAGATGGACCCTGTAAAAGCGAAAATGATGTACCCCGATGCAACATTCACCATGAGGGTTAGTTATGGTAATGTAAAATCATACCGCCCAAGGGATGCTGTGTTCTATGACTATGTTACCACGTCAAAAGGATTACTTGAAAAATACAAGGCTGGTGATTATGAGTTTGACTTGCCTGCCAACCAGATCGAATTACTGAAGAAGAAAGATTTCGGTCAATATATGGATCCAACCCGTAAAGACCTTGTAATTGGTTTTATTACTACCAATGATATAACAGGAGGTAATTCCGGCTCCCCCGTTATTAATAACAGGGGCGAACTGATAGGCCTGGCCTTCGATGGTAATTACGAAGCCCTGAGCCATAAACTTGCCTTTGATAAAGACCTGAACCGTACCATTTGTGTTGACATCCGCTATGTATTATGGTGCATTGATAAGCTGGGCGGTGGAACAAATATTATTAAAGAACTGAAGTTGATGAAATAAAAAAATCCTGATTTTAAGAAAGCCATCCAGCAATCAGGTTTGGATGGCTTTCTTATTTTACTGCACCATTATTTATGTAACATTGCAGATAGAATTATTCTTGAACAAACGAATTACCATAACATTTTTCTTTGCGCTGCTTTTCGCTGCTGCATTTTCCCAGGAACGGTTTAGTATTGCTTCAGATGTTAGTATACAGCGAAATTTTAAAAAAGAACAACAATATTGGGCTGTTGGTCATACCACCCATGCAGTATTCCACCTGACTCCGAAGGATGGCATCTATCTCTGGTTTGCTTATTATTCAAATGGCCGGTTTCAAAACAGCCTGAATGCAACAGCTAAATCGGCCTTCACTTTACCCCAGCAAATACATTATACCAACTCTGGCAGAATGCGGCTTAAACAATTTTCTGTTGGCTGGAGAAAATACCTGAAAGGAACCCCTGATTCAGAAAGCAAGTGGAATGTCTATGGTTATGCAGGGTTTGGTCTGTTACTTGGCCGTATAGATAATGTGCATTCACTTACCATAGATACTGCTGCTTATACACTTCCTGTTCGCAGCGGCAAGGCCAACTTCAAACGGCTTACAGTAGATCTTGGAGTAGGTTGGGAAGCTCCGATCGGCGGCGATTTTTATTTTTATACAGAAGGGCGGGTATGGATACCTACTACAGACTATCCCAGCGACTACCTTTTTGTAAATGATAATGCGCCTTTTGTTGCGATGCTCTGCACAGGTATCCGGATTATCTTCTAATACTTATTGGAGTTTAATATCAAACCGGCCTTCAGTTACAGTAAGCTGTTGGGGAGTGTTGTACAGATTCATTGCATTAAACTGGAAAGTACCTGACACTACTTTATTCACTGTATCAAGACGGGTGATGGTTACAGAACCGCCAATACTTGCAGATGTCACCCATTCATTCAGCGGAGTGACATTTCTTTTTACATAATAACCGTAACTTAATGAAGAAGGTAATACGACGTCATTATTCAGTTGGTAAGTACCGGGACCCGTAACCCCGGCTACTAATATCTGAAACTGTGTTTCGTTGGGTGACGAAGCGAAATTTTTTGCATCGATCGTCAGGTAGGATGTACCTGTCATTCTTGCCTGCAGAATATCGTTTGCAGGAAAGGGACCAAACCCCTTTGGAGCCCAAAGCTCCCCATCTACTTTTGCCCCAAATGTATTGGCACCAGTTTGGCTGGCAGGGGGCAATTCATCTACTTCTTTATTGCAGGCAGCAAAAAATACGATTGCCAGGCAGGCGGTAAGAATTTTTTTCATAGACATGATTCGGTTCATAAAACGTTTTTTTGGTGGCTTTGGTATATCAAAGTTATAACCAGGAGGCAAAAACAAGGCCAGAGTCTCTATCTGAAGCTTTTCCTGAACCAGTCAGTATCTTTATCGTACTGATTTAGAATACTTATGAGCAACGAACTTACCATACAGCAGATTGAATTATATAAATTTTCTATTCCGCTTAAAGAGCCTTTTATTACTTCTCTTGGCACAGATACCGCCGCAGAAAATGTGCTGGTAAAGATTACAACCAACAAAGGCATTACCGGCTTCGGGGAATGCAGTCCTTACATGCCTATCAATGGCGAAAGCCAGGATACCTGCTTCATCGTGGGTCAGTATTTTGCCAAAGCCCTGAAAGGAAAAGATCCATTACAGATCGAAGACTGTATCAACCTGATGGATAAGATCATTTATGGTAACAGCAGTATTAAAAGTGCATTTGACATTGCGCTGTATGACATCGCTTCACAACATGCAAAAGTCCCTTTATACAAATTTTTAGGAGGAGAAAATAATAAGACCATCATCACCGATTATACTGTCAGTATAGGTGACCCTTTAACAATGGCTGCTGCTGCTGTAAAAATAAAAGAACAGGGGTATCCGGCGATAAAGATCAAGCTTGGCAAAGACGGTAAAACTGATGTAGAAAGAGTAAAAGCAATACGAAAGGCTGTAGGAGATGAGATTCCACTACGCATAGATGCCAACCAGGGATGGAAAGTAAAAGAAGCTATTGAAACATTAAAAGCGTTGGCTGTATTTGATATTCAGCATTGCGAAGAACCTATTGCCCGTTGGAAATTTATGAAACTCCGGAAAGTAAAAAATAACAGCCCCATCCCCATCATGGCGGATGAAAGCTGTGGTGATGACCATGATGCGGAACGATTGATTGAGTTAAACGCTTGTGATTATTTCAACATCAAACTGGGAAAGTCCGGCGGTATTTTTAAAGCATTGAAAATTGTTAAGCTGGCCGAAGCAGCTGGTATACACCTGCAGGTCGGCGCCATGATAGAATCAAGATTGGCAATGACGGCTTTTGCCCACTTTGCTTTATCCAGTCCATTAATCGAACATTTTGATTTTGACACTGCCCTTATGTTCAGTGAAGACCCGGTGACCGGCGGCATTATATATGAAAAGAATGGAGTGGTGAAAGTGCCTGAAGCAATTGGGCTTGGAGCAATAATTGACGAGAGCTGGTTGAAAAAAATGCAAAAGACAGTAGTCTGAGATCAATCTCCCAGTACTTTCACTTTAATGTTCTTATAATACACTTTGCTCTTAGGGTCATGTCCCTGCAAGGCAAATGTTCCTGATGAAAGTATGCGGCCTTCGAAACCTTTATCCCGTTGTACATTATCAGGCTCTGTGTAATCCACCACCTGCTTCCCGTTAATCTTTACAGTCACTCTTTTATTCTTTACTTTAATGTGAATAGTAAACCATTCGTCATCTTTTGCATATACTTCTTTAATATCCTGTATAGCCCAAAGGCTGCCGGAACGACGCCAGTCTGTATGCGAATTATTCACCTGAACTTCGTATCCTTTTTGCGGCCATGAACTTTCCTGGTATTGTGTATGGAAATATATTCCTGAATTGGAGCCGGGTCTCGTCATCACATCGGCTTTCAGTTCAAAATTCTTAAACGAATGCTCCTGCACCGGGCCATCATAAAACAGATGGGCGACATCCCCGTTTACTGCAATAGCGCCATTCTCAATAGAAAAACTTTCTTTATTGGCTCCTACTTTCCAGCCAGTAAATGTTTTTCCATCAAACAAAGAAATCCAACCTGCATTGTTTTGTTCTGTTACTGAACTAAATGAAAACAAGGTTGCGATCACAGCGACAGCGATCAGCTTATACATGATGATGAGTTTTAAGTTTAAAATTACTTTATCTTTTCTTTCGGTCTCTTTTCTTTTACAATCGGTGCATTATCTTTCCATTGCCACAAATGAACACAGGCATAAGTACGATAAGGACTCCATTTGGAAGAAAGCCGGAGCATATCTTCTTTCAGTTTTTTCTTGTCGCTATTGTTCAATTTATACAACCTGATCATGGCGTTCTGGATACCGAGATCATCCACAGCAAATACGTCCTCCCGGCCGAGAGCAAACATCAGCAGCATCTCGATTGTCCATCTTCCCACTCCTTTAATGACGATCAGGTATTCGATCACTTCTTCATCCGTCATTTTATTTAACTTCTTTGCGGCCATGCCGGATTCTGTTTCGAACTGTGCCACATTTTTTACATAGCTAACTTTGGCATTACTTAACCCGATACCTCTCAATGTTTCTGATGGGGTGTCCAGAATTTGTTGCGCTGTGGGTTCTTTACCGCCATACAAACTAATGAACCGTTTATAAATTACATCGGCTACTTTGGTACTCAGTTGCTGGCTCATAATAGAGGCGCATAGGTAGGTACAGATATTTTTCCTCTTTACCAGCTTATGAGGCTGACCAGCTTCCAATAGCTTTTTCAGCTTCTTATCTCTTGACAGATGGGGAATGTAATGCATTGATTCGGCTACTATTTATAAGGACAGTTACTCTATATTCCAGCTCATTTCACCCCCTTTCTCATCCTTTAGTGTAATACCTAGTTGAGCCAGCTGGTTTCTTATCTTATCAGAGGTTGCAAAATCTTTTTTACTTTTTGCCTCTTTGCGAATATCAATCAGCAACTGCATCACTCCCTGCAACCTGCTATTGTCTGCCTCATTCACACTCTTCAAACCAAAAATATCTTCTATCCAGACCTTGAATTTAGATTGCAAAAGTTCAAATGTTTCTTTTGACAGAGCCGATACAGCAATGGTCTTATCCTTCATGGAATTGATAACAGGAACTATTTCGAACATATTAGCCATTACTTTGGCCGTACTGAAGTCATCATCCATAAATTCATCGAATTCGTCCAGGAGTTTCCTGACTTTTGAATCAAGTTCATTATCAATTTCCGGCGCATTGCTTCCGGCTACTAATTTCCCAAGATTCTCATATCCTTCCCACAACCTCTTTAACCCTTTCTCTGAAGCGATCAATGCATCGTTACTGAAGTCAAGAGTACTGCGGTAATGTGTTTGCAAAATGAAAAACCGGATGACCATCGGGTGAAAGGCTTTCTCAAGCAATGGGTGATCACCACTTAAAAGCTCCGTCAGTTTGATGACATTATTATAGCTCTTCCCCATCTTCCGGCCGTTGATGGTGATCATATTATTGTGTATCCAGTAACGAACTGGTGCAGTATGATTGCAGATAGTGCTTTGTGCTATCTCGCTTTCATGATGCGGAAATAACAGGTCCATACCGCCACCATGAATATCGAATTGTGCACCTAAATATTTTGTTGCCATTGCCGAGCATTCGATATGCCATCCGGGAAAACCAACTCCCCATGGGCTTTGCCACCGCATAATATGCTCCGGCGCTGCATTTTTCCATAACGCAAAATCAGCTGTGTCTCTTTTTTCTTCCTGTCCTTCCAGCTCCCGGGTAGTTTCCAGCAGGTCTTCTATTACCCTTCCGCTTAGTTTCCCATAATCATGTGATGCTGCATATTTTTTTACATCAAAATAAACGGAACCATTTGCTTCATAGGCGTAACCAGCTTCAATGATCTTTTTTATCATTTCTATCTGCTCAACAATATGGCCGGTTGCCGTTGGTTCTATTGAAGGCGGGATAGTATTGAACTCATTCATGGCCCAATGAAACAGGTTGGTGTATTTCTGTACCAACTCCATCGGCTCCAGCTTTTCCAATACTGCCTTTTTGGATATTTTATCTTCCGCCTCTCTTCCCTCTTCTTCAAAATGCCCTGCGTCGGTAATGTTCCTGACATAACGAACCTTATAACCAAGATGCCGCAGGTAGCGGTGAATAACATCAAAAGTAATGTAGGGTCTTGAATGACCCAGGTGACTTTCGCCGCTTACGGTAGGTCCGCAGACATACATGCCAACATGGCCCGGTGTGATCGGGATGAAAACTTCTTTTTGCCTGCTGTAGGAATTATAAACTTTAAGTTCACTCATAATGAAAATCGGCTTGTTGAAAAAAATAGAGATGAAATTAATGCCGGTACGGCAAAAGTAATGCTTATGCTATCAAAACGGGACAACAGCAAGTATGGAGATTGTTCACTTTCATGTATCTCAAAGATAGGCGTTCTGGCTTATTTTTTCAATTCAACATCAGCAACCAGCATGTAGTGGTCAGAGTAATTCTTTACAATACGGTTAAATTGCTTTATTCTGAAATTTTTGTCTGCAAAAATATAGTCGATACGCAGCGTTGGTGAAAGGGCCGTAAATGTTCTTCCAATACCAAATCCTTTTTTCAAAAAAACATCCTGCATCTTCCCCCTGACCGTGAAATATGTGTACGAATTGGGCACATCATTCAGGTCGGCGCATATTAACACCGGGTGTGGACTATCTCCTATTATTTCATGTGCCAGGTCCGCCTGTATGCTCCGGTATGAAAACCCCTTTTTTAGTTTCGACAAAATGTTCCTGGAGTTGGCAAGCAAACTGTCTCTGGCATTGGCGATCTTATCAATCCTCTCATAATCCTTCCTGCCAAACTGTAATGACTGAAGGTGAGTAGTGAAAACCCTGATAGTGTCGTTATTTATTTTAAGGTCCGTATGCAACAGCACATCCGGAAGTGTTGGCCGTGGATACCTGAACCTGCCTGTATCAATAATAGGATAACGGGAAAAGATGATAGAGCTGTAGTAATGCTTATCTCCATCATTATCAAAAGAGAAATAATAATAAGGATAACCTAATTGTTCCTGGATAGGTTTTATGTTATCATAAAAGGATGAATCGGTGGAGGTATGAAATTCCTGCAGGCAAAGTACATCTGCATTTTGCTGTTTGATAAGGTCAAACATCTTAAGCCTTATGCTGCTGCCCTTATTGGAATTTCTTCTTAATTCTACAAACCGGGCCACATTCCAACTGACAATACGGATCGTCTGAGGCTCTTTCGTATAATTGAATTTTCTTGTGGAATGAAAAGCAAAAAAAACACTGATGCTTTTTAAACTCAGCAGCAACGCCACTCCGGATATCAGTGCATAACGGGGTCGTAATATAATTAACCAGCCTATGGCAAAGAAGAGCACCACCAGGAGCAGAAAAGGAAAACCCAGACCGAGAAAAGAAATGAACCACCAACGCTGCGGATTAAGGTAGGGTACCAGGCAGGCTAACAGGAAAAAGAATACCACAACAATGTTGGAATAGATAAAAAATCGTTTGGTGAAGAGTCGGAACCTGGAGGCCATTGATGCAATTTACAACTTCCTGTAAAGACACAATGATGCGTGGATACTTTTACAGGTCTTCTTCACCAGCCCTTTTCAGCAGATCTTTCTCTTCATCTGTAAGAAAACTGTACCCTTTCTGGTTGATCTTATCAAGTATCTCATCAATGCGTTGCTGGGTAACATTAGGTGTCTTTGTATAAGGAGCAGAAGAAGTTTTATAAAACAATTCATCCTTGATGCTCTTTCCCTTTCTCGGCTTATCGGGATTAAAAAGATTGTTGATCCAGTCAAAAAAATTACTCATCCAGTCACTCCAGTCGTAACCCATTCTTAGAAAAAGGATAAAAAGAAATCCTATAAAAGCACCAGCCAGGTGTGCAATAAGGTTTCCGGTATCGCTGATAGAAACGGTGGCCAGGTCAGAGATCACATACAGTGCCGTTAAAGCCCACAAGGGAATACCGCCGCTAATCATGGGAAAGATCTTATACTTCGGCGATACCATCGTAGTTGCAACTGTTACTGCCATCACACCTGCAGAGGCGCCGACAGCCGAGGCATAAGGTAGCTGTGCATGCAAGGATGGAACAAAATTATAAGCCAGCATAAATGCAACTGCACCTGCTAATCCTCCATAAATAAAAATGGGAACGATCTTCCGGTTACCCGTAAGGTCCTGCATAATATAACCAAAACACCAGAGCCAGAGCATATTGGCAAATACTTTCCAGATATTATCATGCACAAACATGTGGGTGATAACGGTCCATGGTTTATTCAGCATCTTATCGGCATCTGCCGGCATGGTAAACCAGCTCAGTACATTTTTCTCAAATAGTGCCGGAGCCAGTTCCTTGGGAAACCTGAAATACCAAACCGCTTTCATAAAAGCCAGTCCCACAAACATGATCAGGCAAATAGCAATAAGCATCATCAGGGCATTGCCGCTTTGTCCGAGAGTGATCTTTTGCCTGTATTGTTTTTCGGTATACGTCATTGTAAAATGGAATGCCTTGTTTGAATAGCAAAGGTCGTTTTCTTTGATTTAATATAACGTTCGTCGGTTGGTTTTGTTCCAGATCAAAACAATAATAAAGCCTGTTAAAGCGCCGCCAAGATGGGCAAAGTGGGCAATATCATCACCGGCAATTTTTCCAAACCCTCCAAAAAGGTCTAAAAGAACATAGCCTATCACCACCCATTTAGCCTTTACAGGTATCGGGATCGGCATAATCATCAGTTCTGTGTTTGGAAACAGGTAACCAAATGCCACCATAATGCCCATTACTGCACCGGATGCTCCGACGGCTGGCACAAACCCGCCCATTATTTGTTGCATGATCAGGTGTGCTGCTGATGCGCCAATACCACAGGCCAGGTAAAAAAACAAAAACCTTTTGGGCCCCCACACATTCTCCAGTATTCTTCCAAACATAAAAACAGCGAACATGTTGAAAAGGATATGATAGAACATATCAACTCTCGGGGCATGCAAGAACATGGTGGTAAATACCTGGTAGGGCTTAAATTCAGGAGTGCTTACCGGCCACAGAGCTCCTTTCCATGTTAACTGATACTGGCTATCCAATGTTAACTGTGCAATCCATGCCAGCACATTTATGATGATGATATTCTTAACAATGGGGGGAAACCGGTCGGGCCGGGTAAATCGAAAATTACTCATTGGGCAAAATTAACTGTAAATAGTTTCCGGGATTATTCAAAATAACAGCTTTAACGATTCTTCAATTTCAACTGCACCACATTCTCAATATGATGAGTGTGGGGAAACATATCCACCGGCTGCACTTTAGTTACTTCGTATGCTGAATCCAGCAGGTTCAGGTCCCGGGCCTGTGTGGCCGGGTTGCAACTGACATACACTACCGTTGGCGCCGATATCTCCAGAATTTTTTTTACCAGTTGTTCATGCATACCTGCCCGTGGCGGGTCGGTGATAATAACATCAGGTTTACCGTGAACGGCAAAAAAATCATCGTTGCAGATATCGATCACATCTCCGGCAAAAAATTCAGCTGACGGAAGATTATTCAGTGCAGCATTTTCTTTAGCATCTTCAATTGCTGCCGCCACCATTTCCACACCGATTATCTTTTTTGCGTTGGCACTTACAAAGATGCCGATGCTGCCAGTGCCGCAATACAGGTCGTACACGGTTTCCTTTCCGGTCAGTTCTGCAAATTCTCTTGTTACCCTGTAAAGCCGTTCTGCCTGTTTGGTATTTGTTTGAAAAAAAGATTTCGGGCCAATCTTAAACTGAAATTCTTCCAGCTTTTCTATTGCATACCCTTTACCATAATAAACCTCAGGGGCCAAATCATGCAGGCTGTCATTCCATTTAGTATTTACTGTATAAAGCAAGGTTGTAATGGCAGGGAATTTTTGCTTCACATGCCCCATCAGCAATTTTATCTTTTGTTCGTCATCTTCTCCTACTACAATATTCACCATCAGTTCACCGGTGGTACAAAGCCGCACCTGCATCGTTCTCAAAAAACCAACATGGTTACGGATATCATAGAAAGGCCAGTTGTTGTTTTTTGCAAACTCTTTTATGGCCAGCCGTATTTCATTGGTGGGCTCTGCCTGCAGGTAACAGGTTTCTATATCCACCACTTTATCAAACAAACCCCTGGCATGAAACCCCGCCACATCCTGTTCACTACTGATGTTTTCATCGGCCAGTTCTTCTTTTAGTATAAACCGCTTATTGCCAAAAGTGTATTCAATTTTATTACGGTAGTACTTTGTTTCTCCGGCACCGAGTATCGGTTGAAACGGCGGTAATAAAACCTTTCCGATCCTTTTCAAAGTTTCTTCCACTTGCCGGTGTTTGTATTGCAGTTGTTTTTCATACGGCAATATCTGCCACTGGCAGCCTCCGCAAACGCCAAAATGGGAGCAAAAAGCCGGCACCCGGTCGGCCGAATATGAATGAACCTTCACCGGCATCCCTTCTGCCCAGTCTTTTTTGTTTTTATGCAGCCGCACATCCACTACATCTCCGGGTACCACATTTTCAATAAATATCACTTTGCCATCCACCCTGGCCAGGGATTTACCCTCTGCTGCATAGTCTTCCACCAGCAGCTTTTCCAAAACGATATTTTTCTTCTTTTTTCTCACGGCGCAAATATACCCCTAACCCCTAAAGGCCCCGAAGAAAGTACCGGCATTACTGGTCCCTAAAAGCAACGAATTCAATGTAAAAACCTTCTTTTGCAAGGTTTTTACCTTCCTTTTATGGCTGAAGGTTTTTAAATATCTTTACTGATTCATTCTGACTTATGAAAAAATTTTTACTGTCGCTGAGTTTATTACTGGCTCTTGGTGGTTTTGCGCAAACCGGTTACGAGATCAAAGTAACCTTTAAGCCTTTTAAAAACCAGTACATCTACCTAGGCCATTATTTTGGCAAAACATACCCCATTATTGATTCAGCCAAACTGAATGAAAAAAGTGAGGCGGTTTTTAAAGGTGATAGAAAATTGCCCGGTGGTATTTATCTTATCGGCTATCCTAATAAATCCGGTTTTTTTGAGATGCTGGTTGACAAACAACAACATTTTTCTGTTGTGGCTGATACAGCCACCTTAAAGAACGGACCAAAGTTTATCAATTCTTCTGATAATGTGTTATTCACCAGTTACCAGCAGCATATGTCTGTTGAAGGGAAAAAAATTACAGCAGCGCAGCAGCAGTTGAAAATTGCAAGCAATAAGGCCGACTCAACAAAGCTGATGGAAGAACTGGGCAAGCTGGATAAGCAGGTAGCCGAATACCGGGCGGAACTCATCAAAAAAAATCCCGACAATATCCTGAGTGCCTTATTGATCACCATGAAGGAGCCGCAATTAACCGGCAAATTAAAAGAGCCAAAGACAAAAGAGGATTCTCTGGATGCTTACAATTATTACAAAGATCATTTTTGGGACGGGGTAAATTTCTGGGATGGCCGTTTGGCATACACTACTTTCTTCGAAGAAAAGATCGATAAGTACTTTGCACAATTAGTGGTTCCCAATCCTGATTCAGTGATAAAAGAAATAGACCGGATGCTGGCACCGGCATCTGTTAATGAAGAGATGACAAGGTTCCTGCTGGTAAAATTTGTGAACCGGTATCTCAATCAGAAATACATGTGGGAGGACGCCGTCTTTGTTCACTTGTTTGAAAAATACTTTGCCCAAAAACAATATAGCTGGCTTACACCGCAAGGTAGCAAGACCATTACCGACAGGGCTTACAGCTTAATGGCAAACATTATGGGTACCCCTGCTGCAGACATTGAATTACCAGACAGCACGGGTACTGAAAGATCTTTATATGCAGACTCTGCGACATATACCATTGTAGCATTTTGGGACCCCAACTGCGGGCATTGCAAGGAAGTGCTGCCCAAACTCGACTCTTTCTACAGGGCGAAATGGAAGGCCCAAGGATTAAAAATATATGCTGTTGCCAAAGAAACAGATGGTACGAAAAAAGACTGGCTGAATTTTATCAATGAACAGCATTTAACCACCTGGACACATGTTTATTATTCCAAAGCTGATGATAAAGCGAGGATCGATGCAGGTGTTCCCGGTTACTCTCAGCTATACGATGTACTGACATTCCCTACATTATATTTGCTGGACAAAGACAAACGCATCATTGCAAAAAAACTGACCTATGAGCAGATTGATGAAGTGCTGCAGCTAAAAATGAAAGGTCAATAAGATGATAATATAACCCCGGTCTTATAGTAACCCCGTCAGAACAAACCGAATCATTATGAATAAAAAATGTTTTATTACCGTTATTACATGCCTCAGTATTTTAAGCGGATCTACACAAACTCTTTTTACTTACGGAAAACATGCAGTTGATGCAAAAGAGTTTCTCCGGGCTTATAATAAAAACAATACTCAGCCTGTTGTCAACAAAGCAAAAGCCATCAGCGATTACCTGGACCTTTATATCAATTCAAGATTAAAGATCAGGGAAGCTTATGACAGGAAATATGATACGTTGCCACAGATAAAAACTGAAGTGGAGAACCTGCGGATCCAGATTGCCGAAAACTACATGAACGACCCGGAGATGATCAACCGGTTACAAAAAGAGGCATTTGACCGTAGCCAGAAAGATATCCGGGTGGCTCACATATTTATTTCTTCACGGAATATTTCCGGCTCTATTGATACAGCCGCTGCCCGTGTAAAAAAAGAAGAAGTACTGAAGCGTTTGCAAAAAGGAGATGACTTCTCAGAAGTGGCGCAGCAATTATCAGACGACCCGCAGGCTAAAAACACCAAAGGAGAATTGGGGTATATCACCCTCTTCACCCTCCCCTATGAATTTGAAAGTGCAATCTATGGCACACCGGTTGGAAAATATACAGCCGTAATATCATCCAAGATCGGGTATCATATTTTTAAAAATCTTGGTGAACGAAAAGCTGTTGGTAAAATAAGAGCACAACAGATATTATTGGCCATTCCACCCGGTGCAGATGATGCCGCAAAAAAGCGTTTAGCTTCTCTTGCAGATTCTTTGTACAAACGGATCATGGCCGGAGACAATTTCAATCATCTTGCTGCCGCATTCAGCAATGATTATGTGACCGCTGCCAGTGGTGGTACTATGCCGGATATTAGTGTTGGTCAGTATGATCCCGCCTTTGAAAAAATGGTCTGGTCTTTACCAAAAGATGGTGCCGTAAGCAAACCATTCCTTACTTCACATGGCTGGCATATCGTAAAAAGGAATTCGCTGAAGCCCGTTGTTACCGATATAAACAATAAAAGCTACCTCCAAGAGTTACAATCGAAAATAATGGCTGATGCCCGTTGGAAATCTTCTAAGGATTTCATTTACAATAAAGTGATTGAAAAGGCGGGGCTGACAAAATATCCATATAATGATGATGCCATGCGGCAGATGTCGGACAGTGTGCTTGACTTGAAACCAATGACAGAACTTGGCAGAACTATTATTGCCACCACGCCGATGTTTAAGATAGGAGACTCCGTTTACAATGCCACTACATGGGTCAACTATGCCAACACTTACCGTTACAAACAGGACGGTACCGGCGCCAAACCGTATGAACAGGTGAAAGAAGAATTTTTACAATTTGCCCTGTATAATTATTACCGTGACCACCTTGAAGATTTTAATGAAGATTTCCGCAACCAGATGAACGAGTTTAAAGATGGCAACATTTTCTTCGAGATCATGCAGCAGGAAATATGGAACAAGGCACAAATGGATACAGCTGCGCTGAAATCTTTGTATGAACAGAATAAGAAAAGTTATGTCTGGAACCAGTGTGCTGATGCCATACTGTTCTTTTGCTCAGATGAGAATACTGCAAAAAAACTGTATGATGAAGTAAAAAAGGATCCTGCCGGCTGGCGCAAAGCCACTGAAAACTACTCTGAAAAAGTAGTGGCTGATTCTTCCCGGTACGAGTGGAGCCAGATTCCCAATCTCTTTAAAATGGTTCCCAAGGCAGGCATGATAACAACTCCTTTGGTGAATACCAATGATAATACCGCTTCTTTTGCTTACATCATTGCAGCACACAATCAGCCCTTGCAACGAACTTTCAATGAAGCAAAGGGGCTTGTGATAAACGACTATCAAATTGTTCTGGAAAAACAATGGACAGAAAAATTGAAAAAGAAATACCCGGTTGTGATCGATCAAAAAGTGTTAGCTGATATTTCTAAATAATGTTACCGGATATAGAAAAGAAAACCCTCCTGAATCAGGAGGGTTTTCTTTTCTATCTAAATCGAATTAAAACAGAAGAGTCTCGGTTCTACAATTCTTTCACCACATTAGCCACTACATGTGGTTTACCTAGTGTGTAATAATGAAGTACTGGCACCCCGGCTTTCTTCAATTCTTTAGATTGGGCCAGCAACCACTCAGTTCCTAATTTCTCTACATCCTCATCGGTTTTACACTTCATCACTTCGTTACTAAGGTCTGTAGGCAGTTCGATAGAAAATGTTTTGGGCAAAACCGTTAACTGCTTCTTATTGTAAATGGGCTTCAATCCCGGAATGATTGGAACAGTGATACCGATTTCCCGGCAGGCTTTTTCAAAGGCAAAAAATTTGGCATTATCAAAAAACATCTGTGTAATGATATAGTCCGCACCGGCATCCACTTTTCTTTTCAGGTGCTGTAAATCGGTATCCATATTGGGGGCTTCAAAATGTTTTTCCGGGTAACCGGCTACGCCGATGCAGAATTTTGTTTTGTGAGAATCTTTCAAGTCTTCTTCCAGGTAAATACCGGAGTTCAGGTTCACCACCTGTTTTAACAGGTCAACTGCATATTTATGCCCCCCAGGTTCCGGTTCGAATGTGGTTTCATTTTTCGCAGCATCACCCCGCAACACCAGCACATTATCAATACCGAGATAATGAAGATTAATAAGAGCATCCTCTGTTTCGTTGATACCAAAACCACCACAGATAAGATGGGGAACCGTGTCAACATTATACTTATTCATTATAGCCGCACAGATACTTTCTGTGCCGGGGCGTTTACGCACCACTACTTTTTCAAAACTGCCATCCGCTTTTTTCTTAAATACATGTTCACTACGGTGATAGGTAACATTGATAAAGGATGGTTTGAATTCCATCAGTGGGTCGAGATGCCTGTATAATGCGCCAATTCCTTTACCCTTCAGGGGTGGTAATACTTCAAAAGAAATGAGAGTGTCTTTTGCCTGGTTGATATGATCGATAACCTTCATAAGTGTGCAAAGCTAACAATGCGGCGGCATTAGTCAAAACGACGTTAAATGAGGCCTGAAAGTCTTTCATTAGCCTGCATGACTTACTTTTGCCTTCTATGTCTGTTACCATCCGCACAAGTGGGCTTGTAAAAAAATACGGCAGCCGGGTTGTTGTCAATCATGTTTCATTTGAAGTGAAACAGGGAGAGATCGTTGGTCTGCTGGGCCCTAACGGTGCCGGCAAAACCACTTCTTTCTACCAGGTAGTGGGATTGGTGAAGCCCGACGATGGAAAAGTTTTTTTGAATGATGTTGATATTACATCGCTGCCAATGTATAAAAGGGCACAAATGGGAATTGGTTACCTGCCACAAGAAGCGTCTGTGTTCCGTAAGCTGAGTGTGGAAGATAATATTGCAGCTGTGCTGGAAATGACAAAGCTGACCAAACAACAACAAAAAGACCGGCTTGAGTCGCTGCTGAGTGAGTTCCGTTTGCAGCATGTCCGTAAAAGTAATGGCGATGTATTAAGTGGTGGTGAAAGAAGAAGAACAGAGATTGCAAGAGCTTTATCAGTTAACCCTAAGTTTATCCTGCTAGATGAGCCATTCGCCGGTATTGACCCGATTGCGGTGGAAGACATTCAGGCCATCGTTGCCAAACTGAAACACAAGAATATCGGCATCCTCATTACCGATCATAATGTAACCGAAACTCTATCTATTTGCGACAGGGCCTACCTCCTGATCGAAGGGAAAATATTCAAACACGGAACTGCGGAGGAACTGGCTGAGGATGATGATGTACGGAGATTATACCTCGGACGGAATTTTGAGCTTAAGCGGAAAGATTATCTGCACGATGAAGCAATAAAAGCCCAGGAGGCTTCCAAAGGAGACTAAGTTTTACCTATTGCTTTTATTTATCTATTTTGCCTTCAGCAATGAAACTGCTTTCCCCTGCCATATCATCCCTTGCCCGTATGCGGCTCTGGCGCATAGATGCCTGGAAAAATAACCCCGTAGATGCTCAACGGGAAGTATTGCAGGATCTTGTTACCTCAGCACAGTACACCGAGTTTGGAAGAAAATACAATTTCTCAAATCTTTTTACTGTCCGGGATTTTAAAGCCGCAGTTCCCATTCATGAATACAATGACCTGAAACCTTATATCGAACGCATTATGAATGGGGAGCAGAATATTCTCTGGAATACTCCTATCTACTGGTTTGCCAAAAGCAGTGGTACAACGAGTGACAAAAGCAAGTTCATCCCCATTAGTGATGAAAGCCTGGAAGATGGCCATTTTAAAGCATCAAAAGATGTGCTGTCTATGTATTACCAGTTCAAACCAGATGCTGAATTACTAACTGGTAAAGGATTGCTTATTGGCGGCAGCCACAGTATCAACCCGGTAAATAAAGAAGCACAATACGGCGACCTGAGTGCCGTACTGTTTCAAAACTCTCCTTTCTGGGCACACTGGTTAAGAACTCCTGATCTTAGTATAGCATTGATGGATGAATGGGAAAGCAAGATTGAAAAAATTGCAGAAGCGACTATCAAAGAAAATGTAACATCCGTATCAGGTGTTCCCACCTGGACACTTGTTCTCTTCAAACGCATCCTCGAAATAACCGGCAAAAAAACTATTGGAGAAGTATGGCCTTCGCTGGAGTTATACATGCACGGTGGTGTTTCTTTTACTCCCTACAAAGAACAGTTTCAAAAATTAATTGGTAAAGACATTAATTATCTCGAGATGTACAATGCCAGCGAAGGGTTTTTTGCTGCACAGGATATTCCCGGCACAGAAGGCATGCTGTTGTTTCCGGACCATGGGGTTTTCTATGAATTTATGCCGGTAAGTGAATATGGGAAAAAAAATCCACAGACGATCGGTCTGCAGGATGTTGAGATCGGTAGAAACTATGCCCCTGTAATTAGTACTAACGGCGGGCTTTGGAGATATCTGCTGGGTGATACCATTCAGTTTACTGCGCTGAAACCATTCCGCATCAAAGTATCTGGCCGGTTGAAACATTATATGAATGCTTTTGGTGAAGAAGTGATCGTCGACAATGCGGATAAAGCCATTGCTATTGCCTCAGAAAAAACCGGGGCCATTGTTAATGATTACACCGCTGCACCGGTTTATTTCTCCGATGCCGCTAACGGTGCCCATGAATGGCTGATTGAATTTGATAAAGAACCTGAAAGCCTCGAAGCTTTTACAAATGAGCTGGACATAGCTTTAAAAAACATCAACAGCGACTATGAGGCCAAACGGCACAAAAGTATTGCACTCCGGTTACCCATCATTCGTTCGTTGAAGAAAGGAACATTTGAAGGGTGGCTCCGCAGTAAAGGAAAACTGGGCGGACAACATAAAGTACCCCGCCTAAGCAATGAAAGAACATTTGTGGAAGACATTCTGTTGATGGAGAAAAACTACATTTGTTAATTAATCAATACTGATAAAATGAAACTAATTGAAGGAAAAGTTGCTATAGTAACAGGTGCTGCCCGTGGCATCGGCGAAGGCATTGCCATAAAATTTGCAGAACAGGGAGCCAATGTAGCTTTTACATATGTAAGCGACAGCAGTGCAGAAAAAGCCACGGCATTAGAAGCAAAGCTTACGGCTCTTGGAGTAAAAGCAAAAGCTTATAAAAGTAATGCCGGGGATTTTGCACAGTGTGAAGCATTTGTATCGGATGTACTCAAAGAATTTGGCACTGTTGACATCTGTGTAAACAATGCCGGCATTTCCAAAGACAACCTCCTGCTACGCATGACACCCGAACAATGGAATGATGTGATACAGGTAAACCTGAACAGTGTATTTTATATGACCAAACAGGTCATCCGGCCAATGATGAAGGCAAAATCAGGTTCTATCATTAATATGAGTTCTATCATTGGTGAAATTGGCAATGCGGGCCAGAGCAGTTATGCAGCTTCTAAAGCCGGCATCATTGGTTTTACAAAGTCAGTCGCCAAAGAACTCGGCAGCCGTAATATCCGATGTAATGCAATTGCCCCGGGATTTGTAGAAACAGATATGACAAGTTATCTGAAAGACGGAGAAGGTGCTGATAAATACAAAGCTGGCATCCCTTTAGGAAAGTTTGCTTCGCCGGAAGATATTGCCAACGCTACTTTATTTTTAGCTTCTGATATGTCTTCTTATATAACCGGGCAAACGTTAAGTGTTTGTGGCGGGTTAAATATATAAACTTCTATCCCTGGAGTTTGATATTTCTCTTTTTTATATAAGCATGCCATAAGATCATTGCTGCGATAGTTCTGTAGGGTCGCCATGGCTCTGCAATAGCCAGCATTTTTTCCTTACTGATGTCCTTTGGAAGTTGTTTCACTTCCTTCAAGCTGTTCACCAATGCGATATCGCCCAGCGGAAACAGATCGGTCCGTTGCAGGGCATGCATCAGGTACACATCAATCGTCCAGTGGCCAATACCTTTCAGTAAGATCATCTGGCCTCTTACTTCCTCATCTGGCAAAAGAGACAGTTGTTTTAAACTTATCCGTTTTTTTTGAACTGCATCAGCCAGTTCCCTAACATAAATGATCTTTTGGCGGCTAAAATAACAGGCCCTTAATTCGGCATCCGTAAGTGCCAGAATCTTTGCGGAAGTTACATAGCCAATTTTATCCTTCAGTTTTTTAAACGCCGCATAGGCCGATGCAAGCGATACCTGCTGCTCCAGAATAAAAAGCACCATCGTCTGGAAAGTATTGGGTCTTACCCACATCGGTGGTAATCCATGCTGAAGGATAATGCCCTCAAGGTGGCTGTCAAGCCTGGCCAGTTTTTTACAAATACTGCTGAAATTTTTTTCGTTGAATGACCGGATGTGATTCCCCATTACGATTATTTACTATAACTTCAATAGTACCATTAAACAAACCTGTTATGAAAAAAGTTTTCTTCTTCCTGCTACTGGTTATTTCTTTTTCTGCTAAAGCCCAAAATACCGATTATATTGTTTCGATGAATGGCATTGGCCCGTTAAAGCTGGGTATGACCAAAGCAGCCCTTGAAAAAGTATTGGGCAAAAAAATCACTTTAAAAAACCTGTTGGATAAAGAGAATGGATATGCTGACACTATCAAAACAAAATACAAAAGCATTGATGTTATACTGTATATAGGCAGGCAATATATTGATGAGAATACTGAAGAAATTGTACTGCAGAGTATTCGTTCCAGCAGCCCGTTGTGTAAAACAAAATCTGGAATAGCTATTGGGGATGATAAAATGAAGATCATTAACGTACATGAAAACGATATGCTATATATCTGGCCAGACTTTGAGGATGACACTTACACTAAAAGAAGCAAAACAAAATCAATCATCAACGTTTCAACAGACAACAACGAGAATACTATCATTTTTTACCTTGTCAACAAAAAAGTGGTCTCTTTTGAGGTAACTTATTATGAAGGAGAATAGCAGGCTAGTGTTTTGTCTTGAATTTCTCAATAGCATGTTTCGTAAAATCGCTTAATACAAGCCGTCCGCTTATGGCTGCTCTTTCCGGCAGCAATTTGTCCCAATGTTCGGTTCCCTTCCAGAATATTTTTTTCATTTCTGCCATCGCTTCCGGGCTTGAATGAACCAATGTGCCTGTTAAGCGGCGAAGCGCCTCATCCATCTCTTCGGTTGTTTCATACAGTTCTGCAAACAATCCTCTTTTTCTTGCCCATTCAGCACTGCGCCACGAACCGGCATCAATAGCCAATTGCGAAAAAGCAGAGGTCCCGATCTTTCTTTCAACTGCCGGGCCAACTACAAATGGGCCAATTCCTACTGCAAGTTCGCTGAGTTTTACTTCTGCAGCCTGTGTTGCAATGGCATAATCCACCGCAGCAGCAAGACCAACTCCGCCACCAACACATTTACCATGTATTCTGCCAATCACCAGTTTGGGGCAAATGCGGATAGCATTGATAACATGAGCAAAGCCACTGAAAAATTCCAGGCCCTGCTCTTTGTTCTGTATCGCCACCAGTTCGTCAAAACTGGCTCCTGCACAAAATGCCCTTTCGCCTGCACTTCGCAGAACGATCACTTTCGTTTCCACATCATTCCCGGCACCATGAATCAGTTGTGCCAGTTCCTCCAATATTTTTCCTGGTAATGAATTGCTTTGCGGATGAAAGAATTCAACGTAAGTAATACCATGATGAAATTCGCTTTTTACATATGCCTGTGCCATAATCATTGTTTTAATCTTTTATTGAATCTTTTTAGCCACCATCGTCAGTATTGTTGCTATGCCTGTTATTTCGTTCGTTTCGTCAAAAAACTCCACCAGCCATTTTACGATGCCCTTATCAATATCATCACCTCTCTTAAAATCTTCCGGTTTTTCAATCACCCGTTTATCGTTTGGTAATTTTTCTTTACAGGTAAACCGGATATAAACTTCGGCACCGGGATAAACTGGTTTAGTAAACCGCAATTCATCAATGCCATAATTTAATAATACTGGATTCTTTTCATAACTATCTACAAACAAACCTGCGGCAATACTCATGATAAAATAACCATGTGCAACTTGTTGCTCAAACATGGTTCCGGTGAAGTCAGTTGTTTTGATATGTGCATAGAAGTGATCGCCGCTTAAGTCAGCAAACCGGTCAATGTCTTCTGAGGTGATAGTTCTTTTCTCCGTGATGATCTGATCACCGATCTGCAATTCCTCAAAGTATTTTTTGAAAGGGTGTTTACCCGGTTCCTTCCCTTTTGCGTTTGGCTGATAAACATTGGTGATTGCTGTAATAGTGGTGGGGGAACCCTGCAATGCTGTTCTTTGTAAGTAATGTTTTACCCCCCGCAGTCCGCCCATCTCTTCTCCACCACCAGCCCGGCCGGGGCCACCATGCACCAGCAGTGGCAGTGGTGAACCATGCCCTGTACTTTCTTTGGCACATTCGTTATTCAATACCAGGATTCTGCCATGATGTGAAGCTGCACCAACAAGATATTGTCTTGCCTGTTTATAATCTGCAGTAACGATAGTGGAGCAGAGGCTCCCTTTGCCAAGCTTACTCAATACTATAGCTTCATCTAAATGCTTATATGACATGATAGTGCTGACGGGTCCGAATGCTTCGACCTCATGTGCTTCTTTTGCATCAAACGGATTTTCATTCATCAGCAACAAAGGTGACATGAATGCCCCTTTGTTAGCATCAGCATCAATTAACTCTACACTATCTAATGAACCATACACAATTTGTGAAGAAGCTAATAGTTTTTGTACTTGTTCTTTTACCTCATTCCGTTGTGTTTGTCCGGCCAGGCTACCCATTCTAACCTTTTCATTCAATGGATTACCAATGGCAGTTTGTGACAAGGAAGCAGCAAGGGCTTTCCATACATCTTCCATTTTTCCGGCTGGCACAAATATTCTGCGGATACCGGTACATCGTTGTCCCGCCTTTAGCGTCATTTCTTTTCGTATCTCCTTTACAAAAATGTCCCACTCAGGCATGCCGGGTACCACATCTTCTCCCATCACAATACAATTCAGTGAATCAGCTTCCATATTAAATGGCACTGATTCACTTAAAATCTTTGGATTTGATTTCAGCATTAATCCTGTTGATGCACTGCCGGTAAATGTTACCACATCCTGCGAAGTAACATGATCCAACAAATCACCAGCACTACCGCAGATCAGTTGTAAAGAACCTTCTGGTAAAATTTTTGAAGCGATGATCTCTTTTACAACTGCTTCAGTTAAATAAGACGTTACAGTTGCTGGTTTTACGATACAGGGCATTCCTGCAAGAAGATTTACTGCTATTTTTTCCAGCATACCCCATACAGGAAAGTTAAATGCATTAATATGAATGGCAACCCCCTCTTTAGGAACCAGGATATGTGTTCCCATGAAAGTGTTGTTCTTACTCAGGTTGTGACTTTCACCATCAATACAAAAAACTTCGTCAGGAAATTTCCTTCTTAATGATGCATTGGCAAAGAGATTTCCAATACCTCCCTCAATATCCACCCAGCTATCTGCTTTAGTCGCTCCGGTTTGATAAGAGATTTTATAAAATTTATCCAGATGATTGCGAAGATGAAGGGCTAATGCTTTCAGCATATTACCCCTCTGGTGAAAGGTCATTTTTCGTAAGGCCGGGTTACCCACAGTTCTTGCATAGTCAGAAATACTTTTAAAATCAAGTCCTTTTGTAGTTGCCGATGCGACAGCTTCTCCAGTTACTGCATTAAATAATAAATGCCCCTCTCCATCACCATTGATCCAGTTACCCGTTATATAATTCCCAAGTTTATCCATATAGCTTTGCTTGATTTTATTACAAAATTACCCCAATTTAAAAAACCAACTTTCATTGATTTTAATCAGTACGCCTCACAGTAAAGGTGATTATATTTGCCCCTCAAAAAAAATAATATGAAAAAAATAGTATCGTTCGCATTAGTAATGCTGGCATTGGCTGCAGCACCAAAAGTACAAGCTCAGGAAAAAGCGAAATGGAATGAAATGGAAGCTTTTCATGAAGTGATGAGCAAAACATTCCATCCCGCAGAAGAAGGTAAAATGGAACCGATTAAAAGCCGCAGCGCTGAAATGCTGGAAAAAGCCATTGCCTGGAAAAATTCCACTGCACCAGCTGGCTATGATAAATCAGCCGTGACAAAAAACCTGCGCAAATTGGTAAAAGGAGCTAAAAAAGTAAACAAACTGGTACAAAAAAATGCTTCTGATGCTGATTTAAAAGAACAATTGACAGAACTTCACACTATCTTTCATGAGATTGTTGAAAAATGTGAACATTGATAAATTCATTTTAAAATTCATATTAATGAAAAGAATCTTTCTTCCTTTAATAATAGTGTTTTTTTTAGTTGCTTGTGGTGGCGGTGATAAAAAACATGATGATCATAACGGCCACTCTTCTTCCGGCGATGGCCCCAAAACTGCAGCTGACAGTCTTGCAAAGGATATTGATGATGGCCACATTGTTGGTATGTCAAAAATTGGGAAGCTCCATAATACCCAAAAGGAAATTCAGCGGGTTATTGATTCAATTGGAAAACTTCCTGCTGCTGCACAGCAGTCAGCCGCTTCGTATGTAGAAAGTCTCAAAAACCTGGTAAAAGACATGGAGTATGCAGACTTTGCCATGGAAAAATGGATGATGGAATACAACGAAGACTCTGCAGATAATAATGAAGCACAGCACCTCAGCTACCTGAAAGATGAAAAGATGAAAGTTGACAAAGTAACAGGTGCCATCCTTACAAGCCTTCAGAGGGCAGATTCTTTATTAAAAATTAAGTTTTAAGTACTGAGTGGCTCTACACCGAACTGCCGCAGGTGATGCATAGCATGTTTGTATAACAGCTGAACGTTTTGTTCAAAGTTCAGGTCGCCAAAAAAAGGGTTTCGGATGATCATGTCGGGATTCTTTTCATAAGCTTCAAAGAAATAGATCAATTCCTGTTGCAGGCTGCCGATGGCGGCCTGCACTGTTTTATACCGCAGAGGTGCCGGCTCTTCACCCATTAACGGGTTGATGGTATTTTCTTTGAAGGGCTTTTCACTCATCATAAATTCCCTCATTCTCTCAAGGTTTTCGGGAGGTGTCAGTATTGTATCAATTTTTAGCCGGCCGCTGGCATTGCGAACAGCATCGCCTGCATAGTGTTCTATCATTTGCTGCACATTCATCTTACCCCAGTTTGGTGGCGTGGCCGGGTCTAATCTTTGCAAATAAGTGACCAGTTTTGTACGAAGGAAATTCTCTTTCTCCAGGCTCATGTGGCATGCTTTGAATATGGCAAATTACGAAAACCGGGTATCATAAATAAAAATGACGGCTTTCTGGCCGTCATTTAAGCACAGTGCTGTAAATTATTTATTCTTTCATTTTCTTATCTATGGCATCGCTGACAGCCTCAAATATTTCATCCACACTTCCCTCTCCCTTTATTGCTTGAAATTTTTTTGCTTTCTTATAATGCTCTGCCACCGGTGTCGTTTCATTAATATAAACTGAAAACCTTTTACGTATCACTTCTTCGTTGGTATCATCACTACGACCGGATGTTTTACCCCGGTTCAGCAATCTTTTTACCAGCTCTTCTTCGCCAACTTCTAATGCCAGCACAGCTGCTATTTCGGTTTTCTTCAATTCAAGTAAACTATCCAGTGCTTTCGCCTGCGCCACCGTCCGTGGAAAGCCATCAAATAAGAACCCCTTAGAACCCTTATGTTTATCAAAATAAGAATCCACCATACCAATAACCACTTCATCTGGTACCAGCTGACCTTTATCCATAAAGCTTCTTGCCTCAACCCCCAAAGGTGTTTTTTGTGCTATTTCTTCCCGCAAAAGGTTGCCGGTGGAAAGATGTACCAACCCGTATTTGGCCACTAATTTGTCTGATTGTGTGCCTTTTCCACTACCCGGAGGACCAAATAATATCAAATTGAACATATGCAGTTACTAATCTTGGTGAGCTGACAAATATAATATACAGGGCTTAGATAATTCATAACCTGTCTAAGTTTTAGAAGAATTCGAAAAGTCAGCTAAAATGTTAAGAAAAGCCGTCTGTCGCCCTACAGACAAACCCTTCCAACCTTGTTCCCGTAAATTTGTTATACAATTCAGGATGATGCTCAGAACAATTATAGCACTGCTGTTTACCGGGTTGCTGCAACAATGCAGCTTCTCTCAAAACAACCCCTCTAATAACAATTCGATAAAAATGGATACAGCCAAAAAGAACAACCCCGTTTACTCTACGTCGGACACCAGCAAAGTGGCGCTGAGTGAAGAGGAATGGAAGAAAATATTACCCGCCGATGTATTTTACATAGCCCGACAAAAGGGCACCGAAAGGCCCTGGACCAGCAAATTTGAGAGTTTCAAAGAAGCAGGTACTTATTATTGTGCTGCCTGCGGTAACTCCCTGTTCAAAAGCGATACTAAGTTTGAAAGTGGCTGTGGCTGGCCTAGTTTTTATGAGCCTGTCAGCAAGTCAAGTATCATCTATACCCCTGATAATACACATGGTATGCAAAGAACTGAGGTACAATGCGGCCGCTGCAAGAGTCACCTCGGCCATGTGTTTGACGATGGCCCACCTCCTACCGGTCTCCGCTATTGTATCAACGGCGTAGTGCTTGATTTTGAGAAGGCTAAGGAAGCCGAAAAGAACTATAAAGAAAAACCTCAACAGTAGGGCTTTAGTCCCCCGCTGAGACGAAAACCTCCTTTCATCCAAAAGGAGGTTTTTTATTTTTCAAAGCAACGCCATTCAGATAAATTTACGTTCCCAAAAGAAACTGTATGCAAGTGGTTAAAAAGCTTTGGTTGTATCTGTTGGTAACAGCAGCCCTCACACCGGCTGCCTGGTCTCAGATTGATGTGGCACAAGTAATGCCGGTAGACCCCAAAGTAAAGATTGGTCGGTTGTCAAATGGACTTACTTATTATATCCGCCAGAATAAGCTTCCGGAAAAAAGGGTGGAGTTACGACTGGTGGTAAATACTGGTTCCGTAATGGAAGATGATGACCAGCTGGGATTGGCCCACTTCATGGAACACATGAACTTTAACGGTACCAAACGTTTTCCAAAAAATGAACTAGTAAGTTACCTGCAAAGCATCGGCGTTGAATTTGGTGCAGACCTAAATGCTTATACTGGTTTTGATGAAACTGTTTATATACTTCCCGTACCGACTGACAAACCAGGTTTGATAGATAAAGGGTTGCAGATACTGGAAGACTGGGCACACAACGCTTTGCTTGATTCTGTCGAAATAGAAAAAGAAAGAAATGTGGTGATTGAAGAATGGCGGTTGAGCCGTGGTGCTGACGAAAGAATGATGAAGCAGACTTTACCTGTGCAATACCAAGGGTCAAAATATGCTGACCGCTTACCTATCGGCACCCGGGCATCGCTGGAAAATTTTTCGCATGAATCGCTGAGAAGATTTTACAAAGACTGGTATCGCCCCGATTTGCAGGCTATCATTGTTGTGGGTGATATTGATGTTAATGATATTGAACAAAAGATAAAGGAGACTTTTGGAGACATTCCGGTGCCTGCATCACCAAGGAAAAGAGAAACATTCAATGTTCCTGACCATACAACTACCTTGACTGTAGTGGCAAAAGATAAGGAAACGGCTTTCCCTTCAATAGAGATTCTATTTAAAAAAGACCCGCAGCCCGAAACCACCATCGGCGATTATTGCCGTTATATGAACCGTCGTCTCTTCACCGGAATGCTTAATAATCGTTTCCGGGAGTTAACGCTGAAGTCCAATCCTCCATTTGTTGGTGCCGGTTCTTTTTATGGTAATAGCCTCGCCAGAACAAAAGATGCTTACCAGGTATTTGCAAACACCAGTGACACCGGCATGTCACATTCATTATTTGCACTTATGCAAGAGAACAGGAGAGTATTGCTGCACGGTTTTACTCCTTCTGAATTTGAGATGCAGAAAAAGCAAATGCAGAGTTTTTACGACCGCATTTTCAATGAAAGAGAAAAAGAGGAGTCTTACAAATATGTCAATGAATATGTCAATAATTTTTTGATCAACGAACCAATACCCGGTATCGAATGGGAATATGACTTTGTAAAACAATACCTGTCTTCCGTTAAGCTTGATGATGTAAACAAGCTGGCAAAACAATGGATCACCAAAGACAACATGGTGGTTACATTGAATGCCCCGGATAAACCTAATGTAAAAATTCCGTCCGCAGAAGAAGTGAATGCTGTTTTAAGTGCCGCTGATTTGGCATCAGTTGAGCCGTACAAAGAAAAAGTATTAGCTACCACACTGATGGATGGCGGCAAATTAAAACCCGGAAAAATCATCAGCTCTAAAACAGATGATGATTTACAAACAACAACTATAAAATTATCGAACGGTGCTACGGTAATTTTGAAACCCACCAATTTCAAAAACGATGAAATCGTTTTCCGGGCCTTCAGTAAAGGAGGTCACTCATTAGTAAAGGATGCAGATTATTATTCGGCCAGTAATGCAGCTGCCATTGTAACACAAAGCGGCGTGGGAAATTTTTCTGCCATTGACCTGGGCAATATGCTGAAAGGTAAAAACACCGCTTTATCTCCTACTATCACTCTCTATAGCGAGGGAATGAATGGCAGCACTATTCCTAAAGAAACAGAAACCTTATTACAGTTGGTACATCTTTATTTTACATCTCCCAGGAAGGATAAAGATGCTTTTGAATCTTTTAAAACGAGACAGAAACAATTGTATGCAAACCTCTCGGCTAATCCACAGATATATTTCAGCTCGGAGTTTCAAAAAACGATGACACAAAATCATCCCCGTGCCGGCGGTTTACCTAAGTCTGAAGATTTTGACAAGATAAACCTGGACCGCAGCATACAAATATTTAAAGAACGTTTCGCCAATGCCGGCGATTTTACTTTTCTTTTTGTAGGCTCTTTTAACGAGGATACTATTAAGCCATTACTTGAAAAATACATTGGCAGCCTTTTGGGTAATTCTCAGAAAGAAACATTTAAAGACCTGGGCATCCGTCCACCTGCCGGCAAGGTAGATAAAGTAATAACGAAAGGTGCCGATCCAAAAAGCATTGTCAATATTGTTTTTACGGCCCCCGCAACTTATAATCCTAATGATGCTTATGCACTCCGCAGCCTGGGTGATGTAATGGATATTAAACTGGTAGAGCAGTTACGGGAGGAGAAAGGTGGGGTGTATGGTGTTAGTGCTTTTGGCGGCATGAACAGGATTCCCTATTCTTCTTCTGCTTTCACTATATCATTCCCCTGTGCGCCGGATAATGTTGATACACTAAGCAAAGCCGCATTGGATGAGCTGAGAAAAATAATTAAAACAGGAGTTTCCGCTGAAGATATCGCTAAAGTAAAAGAACAGCAGAAAAGAAAACTGGAAACAGACCTGAAACAAAACCAGTTCTGGATGAGTGTTCTTTATGATGCTTATTATCTCGGCAATAATCCTTCTGATATATTAAACAGACAAAAGCAGGTAGATGGACTCACCTCCAAAATGATACAGGATGTTGCAAAAAAATACATCAATCTCAATAATTACATCCGGGCAACGCTGAAACCTGATAAGGACGGAGAAAAGCCATTGAAAGGTTTCTGATTTTAATCAAAGACCCGCTACAAAATCATACTCATGAAAATCGGAAGACTTTTTCTATTTTTTCTTTTGGCTGTTATCGTTACTACCGGAATTCTATCCCTGATGATGGCCACCAGCCAGAAGATCGAACGTTCAATAATTATCAATTCACCAGCAGCAAATATTTATTCCCAATTAGTTAAACTCGATAACTTCAATAAATTCTCCGTGTGGAGCCAGCAAGACTCAACCGCCATTTATACACTTACCGGAACAGACGGTACTGTTGGTGCTTCCACATCCTGGAAAGGCAGCCCCCAGATTTCTGGTGAAGGAAAAATCGAGATCAAAGCATTGGAGCCCAACAGGAAAGTGGTGCACCAACTCCATTTTACCAAACCAAAAAAAGGTAATGCTGAGTCCGTCTTTACATTGAATGAAACCAATAAGGCTACCACCACCGTCACCTGGACATTCAATATGGCTACACCAAGACCCTGGAACATCTTCAATCTCTTTTATAGTTTAGACAAACAAATGGGAAAGGATTTTGAAGATGGACTTAAAGCCATGAAAACAATGATTGAGTTGAACAATTCTGATTCATTAAAGTAAAGGCCTTTGTGTGGTCATTATCATATAAAGCCACTCATATAAACTTTTTTGCTGCCCGTTGCTTTATCAGTAAGTTTAGTATTCCAAAACTAATTGACATGAGAAAGCCTGCCTTGCTCACTTTATCTTTTATTATTTGTCTTGCTGCTTCCGCACAAAGAATTTCGTTAGACCAGTTTAAAAATCTGAAACCCCGCAATATCGGACCTTCTGGTATGAGTGGCCGTATCGTTGCAATTGATGCTGTATACAGTAACCCCTCCATCATTTATGTGGGAGCCGCATCCGGAGGCATCTGGAAAACAGAAAATGCCGGTGCTGACTGGAAACCCGTATTTGATGACCAGCCATTGCAGAATATAGGAGCATTAGCTATTCAGCAATCTAACCCGTCGGTAGTATGGGCTGGTACTGGTGAAGGCAATCCAAGAAACTCCTTGAATATCGGTGAAGGCATTTATAAAAGTCTTGATGCCGGTAAAACATGGAGACGGATGGGTTTGGAAAAAACAAGAAATATACATCGTGTTATTGTGGATCCCACCAATCCAAACACCGTGTATGTTGCGGCAATTGGGAATCCTTATGCCCAGCATTCCGAAAGAGGTGTTTACAAAACAACCGATGGTGGTGAAACATGGAGTCGTATTCTATATACTAATGATACTACCGGTTGTGCTGACTTGGTAATGGACCCTTCCAACCCCAACAAACTTATTGCTTCCATGTGGCAGCACTATCGTTTGCCCTGGAGAATGAAGAGTGGTGGTCCCGGCAGCGGTATGTATATCACTATTGATGGCGGTAAGAACTGGAAAAAGCTAACCAAAGAAGATGGGCTGCCCGATGGACAGATCGGGAGAATAGGCATTGCATTTGCCCGCAGCATGCCAACAAGAGTATATGCAAAAGTAGAGGCTACTAAAAATGGTTTTTATCGGAGTGATGATGGTGGTTTTAAATGGGTTTTGGTAAACAGCGATCCAGCCCAGGTAACAGACCGTCCGTTTTATTACCAGGAAATATATGTAGACCCTAAAAATGAAAACCGCATTTATGATATCCACTCCACTGTTACCTACAGTGAAGACGCCGGAAAATCATTCGGCACCATGCTTCCGTATTTTGGCATCCATCCAGACCATCATGCCTGGTGGATACATCCTGAAGATGCTAATTTGATTATTGAAGGCAACGATGGAGGCATTGGTATTTCAAGAGACCGTGGAAAGACATGGGTTTTTGATGAAAAATTACCCGCTGGTCAATTCTATCACATCAATGTGGACAATGAAATTCCTTATAATGTAATGGGTGGCATGCAGGACAACGGCAGCTGGCTTGGCCCTGCTTACTCCTGGACTAACGGCGGCATCCGTAATTACTACTGGAGTAATATTGGTGGTGGCGATGGGTTTGATGCTATGGCTGACCCGGACGGTGATGGCTGGGTCTATAGTATGAGCCAGGGTGGCGCTGTAGGAAGAGTAAACTATAAGACTGGTGAACGTTGGAATATAAGGCCTCCATACCTGGGCACAGATCAAAAAAACGTTTATCGCTTTAACTGGAATGCTGCTATCGCACAAGACCCCTTTGATAAAAACACCATCTATTATGGCAGTCAGCATGTACACAGAAGCAACAATAAAGGCGCAAGCTGGGAAACCATCTCTGCTGATCTAACAACAAATGATTCTGTAAAAATTGATCAAAGCACCACCGGTGGACTAACTCTCGATATTACCGGTGCAGAAAATCATTGCACCATTCTCGCCATTGAACCATCCACCAAACAAAGAGGAGTAATATGGGTGGGTACTGATGATGGAAATGTGCAACTGACAACTGATGATGGAAAAACATGGACCAATTTCCGCGGAAAAATTCCAGGACTGCCCCTTGGCAGCTGGATACCGCAGATCAGGGCATCAAGATATAATGCAGGCGAAGCATTTGTTGTTGCCAACGATTATCGACGGGGTGATTTTAAACCTTATATTTTCCGCACAACAGATTTTGGAAAAACATGGATAAGGTTAGTGGATGAAAGAAAAGTGACAGGCTATGCTTTATGTATGATACAAGACCCGGCAGAACCAAACCTGATCTTTGTTGGAACAGAACAAGGCCTTTGGGTAAGTTTTGATAATGGCAATAATTTCCAGCAATGGAAAAATGGCTATCCTTCTGTGTCCACTTATGATCTGGCGATACAGGAAAGAGAAGCCGATCTGGCCATTGCAACATTTGGAAGGGCATTATGGATAATGGATGATATTCGTCCTTTAAGAAAAGTGGCGGCTGCCAACGGCAGTGTTACAAAAAAGCTTACTGTATTTCCTGCTCCTGATGCTTACCAGGCACAATACCGTGCAGCGCCGGGATACGAATGGAGTACAATGGGTCTTTGGGATGCGCCCAACAGAAGCCGTGGTGCTGCCGTATCCTGGTTTGTTAATAATGCTTCCGACACTGCAGCAAAAAAAGCAAAGCTGGATAGTGTCCAGGTAAAAATTTATAATGAGCAGAATGAAAACATCCGCAACCTGAAATGGAAAACAGATACAGGCTTTAACCGCCAGTACTGGGGTATGGAACAAAAAGGCTTCCGGCAGCCCGGTTCACCAAAACCAAGACCCGGCTCTCCCGAACCTGCCAGCTTTATCGTATTACCCGGAACCTATAAAGTAGTCATCACATTAAATAAAGATTCTGATTCTACATATATCAAAGTAAATGATGATCCCCGGTTAGGCAACCGCAATGATATAAAACTGGCACAAAGAAGAATGTATGAACGATTACAAAAAAGTGGAAATAAATTAACAGAAGGAATGGATCGTCTTACTGAAGCAGATGAAGTATGCGCAAAAATAACAGCACAGTTAAAAGACCTGGATGGAAAAGAAGCCGACTCACTCCGAAAATCAACAAAAGCCATACAGGATAGTATTAAAGCCATCCGTGAATTTATCAGTGGCAAAGTTGCTGACAAGCAGGGCATCAACCGGGACCAGGGCAATACAGTGATAAGAGCAATTCAATTGGCCGCACAGTATATAGGTTCTAAAAATGTGTCTCCGGGTGCACAGGAAGAAAAACTGGTACTTAATGCAGAAACCGCCATCGGGAAAGCTCTGCAAAAGATAAATGACTTCTTCTCTGTTAAATGGGCCGCTTATCGCCAACAGGTAGAAGGAACGAAGCTGAATTTATTTAAAGACTATAAACCGATTGAATAAGCAATAAAAACTGTTTTTAAAAGGGTTGCGGACAAGCAACCCTTTTTCTTTAATTTACTGTTCTAAAACCTTTTACTATGATGAAAATGAATGCTGGTGTCTGGATCGGTCTTATCGGCGGCATCGTTGGTTTACTCGTTGGTGTCGGTGCTGTAATCATGACAGCCGGTTCTATGGGTATTTATATGGGGCTGGGTATGCTCCTTCTTTTCGGTGGTATGTTTTATTTATTCTACCGGCTCTTTTTTAAACCATTGATCAATGCCAGCCGTTTACAGAAAACAGGATTACCCGGCACGGCAAGAATTCTGGAAGTAAAAGACACTGGTGTTACGATCAATAATAACCCGCAGGTAAAACTGATATTGGAAGTAAAAAACAGTTTGGGTCAAAAATATACAACACAGTGCCGGGTATTGGTATCAAGAATAAACCCCGGTGCTTATGTGCCGGGTATGGAACTGCCGGTAAAAATTGACCCAAAGAATGAAATGAATGTGGTGATTGATTTTACCGCTGGTAACCAATCAACCGCTGCTACCGCTGCTGCACTTCCCAACCCGGAAGCGATGAAAGCAGAGCTGGAACAGATGCAAAAAGACAATGAAGCCATTCTTGTATCTGGTAAACCTGCCAGGGCCATCATTAAAAAAGTTACGCTGCTGGGTGTAAATGTAAACGGCAACAATCCGTATGTGGAGTTGGAACTGGAAGTGCTGCCAGATAATTATCCCTCTTTTCCTGGTAAAGCCAAAGGAGTGATTGGCGAAGCTGCCTTATCAAAATACCAGCCTGGGTGTACGGTGTTTGTGAAATATGATCTGTATGATAACAGTAAGGTGGTGGTGGAGCATTCATAACCTCATCTCCCCCAATTCCTTTATTTTTGCCGCAAAGGGTTGGTGTATGAAACTGTCGCATTTATCCGAAACATTAATTGGCTCTGAAATAGTAAAACTCGGCGGCGAGATCAGGGAAAAGATCCGCCAGGGGGAACGCATCTATAATTTTACCGTCGGTGATTTTGATCCTTCTATTTTTCCCATTCCCAAAGAACTGGAAGATGCGATAGTGGAAGCGTATCGCAAACACTTCACCAACTACCCGGCAGCAGAAGGTAACCTGGATTTAAGGGATGCCATTCACTCTTTTATCAAAGATGAAGAAGGGCTCGACTATGGAACCAATGAAATATTAGTAGCTTCTGGTGGCCGTCCGCTGATCTATGCTGTATTCAGGGCGGTATGCGATAAAGGTGATAAAGTTATTTATGCTGTGCCCAGCTGGAACAATAATCACTACACCCATTTTGTAAGTGGTGACCATATTGTGGTGGAAGCAACCGCTGCCAATAACTTTATGCCAACAGCGGATGATATACGTCCGTATGTAAAAGAAGCAACGCTGATCTCCCTTTGCTCCCCGCAAAACCCTACCGGCACTACTTTCAAAAAAGAAGAACTCGGAGCTATCTGCGACCTGGTGATTGAAGAGAATAAAAGAAGAGGCGATGGCGAAAAGAAATTGTATGTGATGTACGACCAGATGTACTGGCACCTTACATACGGAGAAATAAAACACCATAATCCCGTCTCTCTTCGTCCGGAAATGAGAGAGTACACTATTTTTATTGATGCCATCAGCAAAGTCTTTGCCGCTACCGGTGTTCGGGTTGGCTGGAGCATGGGCCCTGCTACCGTTATTAATAAAATGAAAGCCATCCTTACACATATTGGCGCATGGGCACCGATGGCCGAACAAAAAGCAGTAGCCTATTACCTTGGCAACAGGGATGGTATAAAAAAATATTTAACCCATTTTAAAGCAGAAGTGGAAGAAAGGTTGCGCCGCATTTACGATGGCTTTACACAATTGAAAAATGAAGGGCTTTCTGTAGATGCTATTGCACCGGAAGCCGCTATTTATCTCACCATAAAGATCGACCTCGTCGGAAAGAAAACCCCGGATGGAAAAGTTCTGGCCGATCAAAGCGAAGTAACAGCCTATGTGCTCAATAATGCAGGGCTGGCTGTTGTTCCTTTCTATGCTTTTGGTGCAGACAGAAGCTCTGCCTGGTACAGGCTTAGTGTTGGAACTTGTAAAAAAGAAGAGATTGAAGAAATGACGGGGAAGTTAAGAGAGGCGTTGAAGAAATTATCTTAATAGAATTGAATAACAAAAAAGAGAGCTTTGCTCTCTTTTTTAATTCTTATTGATCAAAAACCGGAAAGGTCTCAACCGGAAATGCTTCGATTCCCTTAATATTTTTTTCTTGCTGGAGGTGATCCGGTTACGGTCAACCAGTTCGTTGGCACTACAGAATTGTTCGGGAGATTCAACCGTTCGTACAATGTCTTTCAGGAATTGCATTTCCAACTCAATAGCCTTTTCATCCAGTAACCCGGTATTGAAAAGTACAAGCAGGTTGTGGTTGGAATTCATCATGAATATGCTGGTTTAGTAGCCGCTCATTCCCTTATGGCTAGGGCAGCCACAATTTTTGCCCCCCTTGCCGCTGCCAGAATAATAATTCTTACTACAGGCCGCCAGGAATACCATTAATAACAGGGCAACTACTATATTGTTGATTCTCTTCATAAATTGGAAGTTCTAAATTAAAACTATTTTACAAACAAATTAGTATCCCGTTTAGCCAAAAGGGTCAAAAAATTAACATGAATCAGCCTTTCAGCGAAAAAAACGGGGGGAAACCCCGCATCCTGGTAGCCCCGCTGGACTGGGGCCTTGGCCATGCCACCCGCTGCATTCCCATTGTCCGGGAGTTGCTGGCGCAGGATTGCGACGTATGGCTGGCCGGAGAAGGGGCACAGGAGCAATTGCTGAAAACTGAATTCCCCGACCTGCCTTTTCTTGAACTGCCGGGTTACAGGATACATTATGCAAAAACGGCCAAAGGTCTCATCTGGAAAATGATACAACAGGGACCCAAACTGAGAAGAGCTATTTTATACGAACATCAATGGTTGAAAAAAATGGTGGCACAGCATCATATTGATGCGGTAATAAGCGATAACCGCTACGGTTTGTACCACTCCGCTGTTCCCTGCATATTCATCACACACCAGTTACTGATAAAAAGTTCGGCAGGCAAATGGACAGAAAAAATACTGCAAAAAAGAAACTACAAATACATCAACCGGTTTACCGAATGCTGGGTACCGGATATTAAGGGTGAAAATAACCTGGCCGGGGAACTATCTCATCCGCAACTGAAGCCTGCTATTCCTGTACATTATATTGGTCTGCTTTCAAGATTTAAGAAAAAAGAAAGAGCAGAAAAGAAAGAGCATTTACTGATAGTACTCTCCGGCCCCGAACCACAAAGAAGCATGCTGGAAGAAAAGATCATTAAAGATATTGGTCACTATAATCATACAGCAACAATTGTAAGAGGGCTTCCCGGTTCTGCATCATTGATTCCCTCAACCGGCATGATACAGTTTTACAATCATCTTCCTGCCGATGAATTAAATGATGCCATACAGGAGGCACAATATATTATCAGCCGGAGTGGATACAGCACTGTAATGGATATAATGACCCTGCAAAAGAAAAGTATCCTCATCCCTACACCCGGACAAACCGAACAGGAATACCTTGGCAGATCATTAATGGAGAAACGTATAGCTGCCTGTACTGAACAGAAAGGCTTTTCGTTAGAAAAAGCACTGACCGTTGCCGGCAAATTCAATTATCAAATGCCTGTTGTAGCAAATCATTCAGTTCTTGTAAAAAACATTGAAAGGTTTTTATCTCAATCCTTCAAGCCTGACTTGGGATAATCAAAGAACCAGAACTCCTTCCTGGCTTCCTTAAAGTCTGCCCATTTATCGCAATCGATTTTAATTGCAAAAACACCAGCAGTAGGAATGTTATCTATCCTTGTAGCGGTCAGCATATTGGCAAAATCGGTTATGCCGTAGTTGTGAGAAAAAACAGCAATAGTATTATGCTTGTCATTTGTGCTGGCAATCACAGAGAAAAAAGTAGCCGGCTCTGCCAGGTAAAGTTTTTCCCTGAAATCTATCTCATCCTTTTTCTGTTTGTACGCTTCAGCAAAAAACTTTGCTGTTTTGGCAGCTCTTTTTGCCGGACTTGCAATAAATGCATCAATCTTTATTTTCTTATCCAGCAGCCGTTGTGCCATTGCCGGTGCATCTTTTTTGCCTCTTTCATTTAATGGCCTGTCAAAATCATCCAGGCCGGGGTTGCCCCAGTCACTTTTGGCATGACGTACCAATATCAGTGTTTTCATCCCTTAAAGTTTATTGTAAATTAATGCATTTGCAACATCACACTTCGTATATCAATACCCTCTCACATTCTTTCCTTCCATGTAGTTGATGAAAGCTTTGTTGACGACCTTATTACCACCGGGAGTAGGATAGTTACCGGTAAAATACCAGTCACCCAGGTTATTAGGGCAGGATTTGTGCAGGTCTTCTATACTCTGGAAAATAACATCCACCGGGATGTCGAGGCCGGGAGGAGTTATTAGTTGTGCGATCTTCGCAGATATCTCTTCCGTAGTAAATTGCTTATACAGTTGCTTGGCAACATTTTCTGTATGCAACTGGTTGTTGCGTTGCAGGTCTTTACATTTTTCCAATAATTCTTTAAGACAATCAAGCTTATCCCTTTCTTTCATGAGTTCTACAGCTGCATTAAAAGCAATGAAATCACCCATCTTACTCATATCAATACCATAGCAGTCGGGATAACGTATCTGTGGCGAAGAAGAAACCACAACGATACGTTTCGGCTTCAGTCTTCCCAGCATCCGGATGATGCTTTCTTTTAAAGTTGTTCCCCGTACAATCGAGTCGTCAATTACCACCAATGTGTCTTGCCCGGGGCGAACGGTGCCATAGGTAATATCATAGACGTGTTGCACCATTTCATTGCGGTTCACATCTTCTGTAATGAAAGTCCGCATCTTCACATCTTTGATGGCAATCTTCTCAATCCGGATGCGGCGGTTCACCATTTCACTCAGCTTCTCTGCATCATACTCTTTGCCCCAGCTGAGTATTCGTTCGATCTTCACTTTGTTCAGGTAATCTTCCATGCCTTTCAGCATACCGTAGAAAGCTGTTTCAGCTGTATTCGGTATAAAAGAGAAAATGGTATTCTTCAGGTCATGATCAATAGCATTCAGTACCTGCTCACTCAGGTTGTAGCCCAAGGCAAGTCGTTCCCTGTAAATTTTCTCATCACTTCCTCTCGAGAAATAAATACGTTCAAAGCTGCAAGCCTTTCTCTCTTTAGGTTCCAGTATCTGTGTTATTTCAACATCGCCTTTTTCATTAACGATCAATGCTTGCCCGGGCATCAATTCCTGTACTTCATTTTCACCCACATTAAGTGCCGTTCTGATAGCTGCTCTTTCCGATGCCGCCACCACCACTTCATCATTCATATAATAGTAAGAAGGCCGGATACCGTTTGCATCCCGGAATACAAAGCCGATTCCGTTACCAATCATTCCTCCCACATGAAAGCCGCCATCAAACAACGGCAGTGCCTTTTTCAGCACCGATTTAATATCCATGTGGTGAGGTGATGCTTCATCCGCTTTTAGCAGGAAGTGATGAATCACCTCCATCATTGCTGCCAGATCACTCTGCCGTTGAAATTCTCCCGGATCAATATTGACAAGTGAAAAAAGTTCTTCAGTATTAACCAGGTTGAAATTACCAGCCAGTGCAAGGTTTCTTGCAGGAATAGTATCCCGTTTCAGGAAAGGATGGCAGAACTCTGCATTGTTCTTTCCCTGTGTTCCGTACCGAAGATGACCAAGGAGCAATTCTCCCATAAATGAAATATGCCCTTTCATTAAACCGGGATGATTTTTAATGTCCGGATTGAACTTTGCCAGGTCATCTACTTCAGCACCAATTTTTTTGAAGACATCGGCTATTGGCTGGTGGGCTCCGCTACGAATCCTGTGTAAAAAAGGATAGCCGGGTTCTACATTTAATTTAACGGCTGCCACCCCAGCCCCGTCCTGTCCACGGTTATGCTGCTTTTCCATCAGCAGGTACAGCTTGTTAAGTCCCCACAGCACCGTACCATACTGCTGCTGGTAATAAGAGAAAGGTTTTCTTAGCCGGATGAATGCTAATCCGCATTCATGTTTGATGGGGTCGCTCATGAGAAGCGGCAAAGTTATGCCATAAAACTATATGGTTATATTAATTCATATCCTTTACCGGTTGCCTCGATTGGTATGATAACGGTAAGGACACAACCGTTGCCGGGAGCAGCTTCTATCTCAACCTTCCCGTTAAACAGGCCGGCCCGGTTAGCAATATTGCTAAATCCAAGTCCTTTCTTAAAATCTGCAGGGTCAAACCCTTTGCCATCATCTGCTATGGATAAAATAAGATACTCAGCATCCGATTGCAGCTTTATCTGTATGCTGCTGGCCTGGGCATGACGGACAATGTTACTGATCTGTTCCTGGATAATCCGAAAGATCATCAGTTTCAGGTTTTCGGGCAAAAACTCTTCACTGAAATACCGGAAATAAAAATCAATATTGAATTTGTGTGCTCTTTTAAGCGAATCGCATAGTTCATTAATGGACTCGATCAACCCCAGGTCACCTAAAGTAGGAGGCACCAGGGATTGTGACAATAGCCTTATCTGGTTGATAACATTGGCCAGTGTTTTATGGGAATGAGTGATCATCTCCAGCACATCGCCTGATGCTTTTTCCCTGGCTACTTCCAGGTAAAGACGGGTAGTGGTCAGGTGCTGATTAATATTATCATGCAATTCTTTCCCTATTTCCAATCGTTCTTTTTCCTGCCCGTCAATAGTGGCCTGTGTAAGCAGTTTTTGCTTTTGTACTTCCTGTTCGAACAGCTCTTTTGACAATCGTTTCTGCTCTGTAATATCTGTGAATGAACAGACAACATTTATTACCTCCCCGTCATTATTTAAAATAGGTTCAGCGCTAACAAGCAACCATACCCTGTCATTCGTTTTAGGCCGGTAAACACCCATGATAACATCCCGTACCGGGCTCTTTGTTTCCAACGTTATCGGTACGGGGTGGAGATGTCCCGGAAAGTTTCTACCATCTTCATGAATTACATTCCAGGATGGGTCAAGGGCTGTTTTACTCAGTAATTGTGATTCTGTAAGACCCAGCATATCCAGTGCGGCCTGGTTACAAATGGTTACCTCTCCTTCTTTATTCTGTAACACCACCCCCTGGGTAAGGTTATAAATAAGATTCCTAAAATCCTCTTCGCTTTTTCTAAGTTTATCCTCGGCTTCTTTTCTCCGGCTATCATTAGTAAAATAAATAACAAGTGAATTAAAGCCAGGAGTATTTAATAAATTATGCCCTCTTACAGTGCACCATGTCCATCCTGTATCGGCGTGCCGTAATCGCAGAAAAATATAGTTTAAGACCGACTGCTTGTTCAGCTCTTTGACAAAAGCATCTGTCGCCGCCGGGATATCCTCCGGGTGTACAAATTCAAAAAAATTATGTCCCAGTAATTGGGCCGGATCATATCCCGATATTCGTTCAACAGATGGGCCACAATAAGTAATCCTTCCGGTCTCATCTGCCATAATAACGCCATCAAGCGAATAATAACTCATGTTCCGGTAAAACAATTCACTTTCCTGCAACCTAGCTTCTGCTTTTTTTCGTTCGGTTATATCCTTTCCCACACCTAGTAATCCGATAGGGTGTCCTTCATCATGATATAAGATGGAAATTGTATGCAGCAGATAAATCTTTTCTCCGCTTCTGCCAGTAAACGATATCTCTCCTTTCCATATTCCTTCTCTAAAAACAATATCTGCCACTTGTTCATTCGTGTATGGAGAATAATCAGTAGGAATAATATCCCGGTAGGGTTTCCCTACAGCTTCCTTTTCCGAAATACCTGTTAGTTTTTCCACTACTTTGTTCCAGGATGTAACCACTCTGCCCATATCTGTGGTAACTATTACATCAGTCACATTATTTAGTACAGTGGCTTGCCGGCGGAAACGTTGCTCACTTTCAATCAGGGCAACTTCCGTTTGCTTTCTTCTCGTATCATCATGGAAATTAACAACCACTCCTTTCACATAAGGATTTTGCATAAGACTATGGCCTCTGATAACACACCAAAGCCATTCGCCTGATTTCTTCAGTATTCTTACAGATATAAATTGAATATGTGCACGGTCATTAAGTTCTTCTAAAAAAGAAGATAACGCAAGTTCTTTATCGTCAGGATGAACATAATCAAATGTGTTTTTCTGTAAAATCTCATTATTGTCGTAACCCAATATCGGCTTTACCGATGGTGAAGCATACAAAATAGTCCCCATTTCATCTGTAACAAGCATGCCGTCCAGCGAATTGGCGAACAGGTTGCGGTAAAACAATTCGCTTTTCTTCAGCTGTTCTTCTATTTTTCTTTGTTCCGTAATATCCTGCTGAGTGCCCCATACTCTCTTCAGCAACCCATTTTCTACAACACCTTCCATGCTATTTAAAAAATAAACAGTGTTGCCGTAGCGGTCATATTCTTTTGTTTCAGTTTTTGATATGATAAATCCATTTACTACAAACGTTCTCAGGTAATCCACTTGTACCGGATCGTTAAAGTTCATCATATCTTCCAGGCCGGTACCAACAAGTTCTTCTGCCTTTTCATAACCATACATACGGGCCATATTATCATTACACTCCGCCAGGTAAGAATGCTTCCGGCAGTATTGTATGATCTCATCGGGTGAAGTTGTAACAGATATGGGTTCTTTTAATTCGAGCCGCCACAATCCTTCTGCACTATGCATATAGGCCTTGTACCGTTCGGCCATTTCGCCAATCCGTTGCCCAAGGCTGGGTAAAGTTTTATCAGATTCACCAATAGGTAAGCCTATTGCCTGTATACCTTCCACACCTTCTCTATCATTTGCGAAAGCAGAAAACTCCCATTGGATTACAGGATTTAAAATTTCGGAAGAAAGTAAAGGAAGTTCAGCTTGCTGCACAACAGCCGGGTTTTGCAGGCATTGCTGAACTGCACGTTTAAATTTACCGGCAACATCTTCAGGGAAAACAGCAACCGCCTCTTTTATATCAACCCCCTTATAAAGCTGATCTAATTCTTTCTGAAAAAGTGGGTTCACATAAATAAATACTCCGTGCAGATCAATTATAAAATAATAGAAACTGCCCGAACGGTGAAAGTACTCCGTTACATTATTTGTTTGTATGGACGTCAGCATTGCTACTAATCGGTTTATCCGGAGCCCGGTAAACTGTCTGTAAAAGTAGCCATATTAATAATTTCCGGAAGACGATTTTTATAGTACCCTTTTATATAAACGACGGCCTTTAAGAGAAAAGCCGCTACGTTTGTAACGGCTTTCTCTTAGTATAGAAAAACAATTTAAAACGATTTCTTGTCTGCGGTAAATTTCTTTAATTTGGGGCATTCATTTTCAGTCTGCGGGTCTACATTTACATAGTAAGTGGGAAGCTTTGTGGCAAGCCATTTTTCCATTGCTTTGGCCTTTTTTTCCTCCAGGGCATACTGTGAGATTTTGCTGTAATCATCATGCAGGTTCATCCTGTGTGGCTCTGAACGGGATTTCAGGTAAACGAGCCGAACGCCTTTCTTACCTTGTTCGTCCGTATAGGCGACAGGTGGGGCGATATCTCCTACTTTCATTTTTGATAACATACCGACCATATCTTTATCGAGTGCATCTATTGTAACATAAGTGGACCCATCCTGGTTGGTAATGCAGGGACCGGCAAATTTTGCAGATTCATCATCACTGTATTTGGATGCTGCGGCATTGAAACTCATTTTACCCGCAATAATATTCGAACGGACTGAATCGAGTTTCCTGGTAGCTTGTTTTATTTCATCGTTTGTCACTGGTGGTATACGGAGGATATGGCGTACAACGGCATCATCACCATTCCGCTGTACCATCTGAATGATATGGTAGCCAAACTTTGACTTTACTGGTGCGGATATTTCTCCTTCCTTTAAACGAAAAGCCGTTGACATGAAAATAGGATCCCAGTTTTTCTCATTCCTGTTGATCTCGTACTGACCACACCTTTCTTTACTCCCGGGATCTTCGGAAACTTCTTTAGCAAGCTTACAGAAATCGGTAATCTTATTTTCAAGCTGCTTTTTATAGTTGTTCATCTCACCGATAATATATTGTTCCAGTTCCCTTGAAGCTTTCGGATAACTTATGATCTGGCAGATCTCCAGTTCTGATTCATAAAATGGCAAACTGTCCGTAGGGATTTTATCAAAGAAGGCTTTTACTTCATTCGGAGTGATCCTCACATTATCTATAATCTTCCGTTGCATAGCGCCGGACAGTTTTTGTTCTTTCACTGACTCTCTCGCATCATCTTTTATCTGGTACACACTCTTCCCGGCCATTTCTTCCAGTGCAGCTGCGCTGCCAAGTTTATTAATATAGTACCGTATCTTCTGATCCAGTTCGGCTTCCACCTCATCATCAGTAACAGGCAATGAATCTTTTTCAGCCTGCAGCATCAGCACTTTGGAAACGATGGCCTGCTCCATCAGCAAACATTCTGCATTTTCAGGGATTGTCCCCCCCTGGCGGGCAATATCTAAAATGGAATTGGTGATATCCGACTGAAGGATAATACGATCACCTACAATAGCAGCGATTTTATCCGCTATTACTTTCTTGCCCTGTGATTGAGCTGCAACTGTGAAACCAAGGATCAGGAAACAAGCAGTTAGTATTTTTTTCATGTAATGCATAAATTCAAAAGTACTCTGCCCGGTAAAACTATCGGGCAGTTTTGGAGGTATTTAACAAAAGTTTGATGGGGTTGCGATTTGTTATTAAAGTGTCCGCTTTACTTCTTCAATCTCATAGGCTTCCACCACATCTCCTACTTTAATATCACTGAAATTTTTAATAGTTAAACCGCATTCCATTCCAGACAACACTTCTTTTGCATCATCCTTAAATCTCTTCAACGAAGCCAGCTCAGCACTTGCATCACCCGTAGGATAGATAACGATACCATCCCGTATCAAACGGATCTTAGAATCTCTCTTGATCTTTCCATCCAATACCTGGCAACCCGCCACTGTAGCTTTATCAAACTTGAATACTTCTTTGATCTCCACATTCGCAACAATCTTCTCCTGCACTTTTGGCTCCAGCATTCCCTCCATTGCACTCTTCACTTCTTCAATGGCATTATAAATGATAGAGTACATCTTTATTTCTATACCGGCATTATCAGCCAGCCTGGATGCCTGCAATGACGGACGAACGTTGAACGCAATAACAATGGCATCAGAAGCTTCTGCCAATACGATATCACTTTCATTGATCTGACCAACACCTTTATGGATCACACTTACCAGTATCTCCTGGGTAGATAGTTTTTGTAATGAGTCGCTCAATGCTTCCACCGAACCATCCACGTCACCCTTAATGATAACTTTCAGTTCTTTGAAGCTTCCGAGTGCAAGACGACGTCCGATCTCATCCAGTGTAATGTGTTTCTTGGTTCTGATACCCTGTTCTCTCAATATCTGTGCACGGCGGTTTGCTATTTCTTTTGCTTCCGCTTCGTCTGCATACACTTTGAATTTTTCACCGGCCTGTGGGGCGCCGTTTAATCCCAGTATTACTGCAGGTGCCGATGGACCGGCTTTTTCTTCTTTCTTATTTCTTTCATTGAACATGGCTTTCACACGGCCGTAATACTGGCCACTTACCACCAGGTCGCCGGGATGAAGTGTTCCATTTTCAACAAGCAAGGTGGCTACATAACCACGGCCTTTATCCAGCGAAGCTTCAATGATGGTTCCTGTAGCTTCCCGGTTCGGGTTGGCTTTCAGATCAAGCAATTCAGCTTCAAGCAATATTTTTTCGAGTAATTTATCAATGTTCAATCCTTTCTTAGCTGCAAGTTCCTGGCTCTGGTATTTACCACCCCACTCTTCCACCAGTAAATTCATTTGTGAAAGTTGTTCATATATCTTTTGCGGGTTAGCTCCGTCTTTATCGATCTTGTTGATAGCAAATATCATCGGTACACCAGCTGCCTGTGCATGGCTGATGGCTTCACGGGTCTGTGGCATTACCGCATCGTCCGCAGCAATTACAATAACAGCGATATCGGTAACCTTGGCTCCTCTTGCCCTCATGGCTGTAAATGCTTCGTGACCGGGTGTATCCAGAAAAGTAATTTCTTTTCCGTTGGCTAATTCAACCTGGTATGCACCAATGTGTTGCGTGATACCACCGGCTTCACCAGCGACCACATTGGCGCTGCGGATATAGTCCAGTAACGATGTTTTACCATGGTCAACGTGGCCCATGATGGTAACAATGGGAGAACGATGTTGCAGCTCATCTTCACTGTCTTCTTCGTCTTCTTCCTCCATTTCCATCTGCTTCTCCATATCAATGAACTCAACATCATATCCAAATTCGCTGGCCACCAGTTCAATCACCTCTGCATCAAGCCGCTGGTTGATAGACACCATGATACCGAGGCTCATACATTTACTGATAACTTCTGCAAAACTTACATCCATCAGGTTGGCTAATTCGCTTACACTGATGAATTCTGTCAACTGCAGTTTGTTGTCGTCTGCCATTTCTCCCTGGGCATCTGCCGCTTCTTGTCTCTTTTCACGGCGCAGTTTTGCCTTCAGGCTTTTGCCACGGCCACCGGCTCCGGCCAGTTTAGCCTGTGTTTCTCTTATTTTCTCCTGAATCTCTTTTTCATCAATCAGCTTATCCTCCCTGCGGCCACCTGTTCCACCGCCATGTCTGCGGTTTCCACCTGCACCGGCACCACCTCTGCCACGATTGAAATTACCACCACCCGTTCCTCCTTGTCTTCTGTCAGCATCGGTGTCTTTATTAATGAATATTTCCCTCTTGTTATCCTTCTTTTCAATCGGGATACGTTTTCTTTTTTTCTTTTCGTCTTTAACAGGTCTTGTATCGTTGTCAACAGGCAGGTCAATTTTACCAAGGATTTTTGGTCCGGTAAGTTTTTCAACTTCGATATTTTCAATAACAGTTGCCTGCTCTTCTGCCACCGGTTCTTCTTTCGCCACTACTTCTTCCACCACCGGCTTTACTTCTTCTTCCTCTTTCTTTGCTTTTTTGCCTTTCCCTTTTACCGGCTTTTCTTCTTCGGCAGGTTTTTCTTCTTCTTTTTTTGCTTTGGCAGTTTTCTTTGGCCTGGTAGAAGAATCAATAGTAGAGAGATCGATTTTCTTCACCACTTTTGGCCCCTCGATTTCCGGTGCTTCTACTTTAACAACCTCTTCCTCCTTTTTCTCTTCTTCTTTTTTCGCCTTGGCTTTTGCTGGTTTTTCTTCTTCTGCCGGCTTGATCTCCTCTTCTTTCTTCACAATTTTCGGGGCAGCCTTTTCCTCTTTCTTGAAACTTATCTCTTCGTCTTCTTTTTTCTTCTTTGCTTCGGCCTGTGAGCCTTTTGGCAATTCAAGCTGGTCACTCTTCATTTTAGCAGCCTTGTCACTTGAAAACTCCTGTTGCAAAGAACGGTACATTTCCTCCGTCAGCTTTGACGTAGGCTTCAGCTCATCTTTAGGAAATCCTTTTGCGATAAGAAAGGCAATAAGGGTGTCCTGACCAATATTAAACTCTTTGGCCGCTGCTAATAATCTTGGAAGTTTTAATTCTGCCATTCAGGTTTTTTAATTGTCAATGGTGAATGGTCAATGGTGAGTGAGGCTAGGGGTTTATTGACCATTCGCCATTCACCAGTTACCACTTTATTCTTTTTCAAATTCTTCTTTCAATATTCTTCTTACATCAGCGATCGTCTCTTTCTCCAGGTCGGTTCTTCTTTCCAGCTCTTCCGGTGTCAGGTTCAGCACACTTCTTCCGGTATCGCAACCAACTCTCTTCAGCTCATCGATGATCCATGTTTCAATCTCATCGCTGAATTCTTCCAGGTCGATATCAAATTCTTCTACCTCGCCTTCATTATCACGGTATACATCCAGTTCATAACCGGTAAGTTCACAAGCCAGTTTGATGTTTACACCACGGCGGCCGATTGCCAGTGATACCTGGTCGGGTTTCAGATAAACATTAGCATGTTTAGCTTCATTATCCAGCTCCATACTTGTGATCTTCGCTGGTGTTAATGAACGTTGTATCAGCAACTGGATATTACTGGTCCAGTTGATCACATCAATGTTCTCATTCTTCAGCTCCCGAACAATACCATGTATACGGCTTCCTTTCATTCCCACACAAGCACCAACAGGGTCAATCCTGTCATCATAAGATTCCACCGCAACTTTAGCTCTTTCTCCCGGATCCCTGACAATTTTCTTTACAACAATAAGACCATCAAATATCTCGGGCACTTCTATCTCCAGCAATTTCGCCAGAAACTCCGGGGCTGTTCTTGAAAGGATGATGACCGGGTTATTATTTTTCATGTCCACTTTCTTCACCACAGCACGGATGCTTTCTCCTTTTTTGAAATAGTCCTGTGGTATCTGTTCACTCTTGGGGAGTATCAATTCATTACCCTCTTCGTCCAATAATAAAATTTCCTTTTTCCATACCTGGTACACTTCGGCACTGATGATCTCACCAATCCTGTCACCATATTTTTTGGCCAGTACATTCTTTTTCAGATCGCTGATACGGCTGGCCAGGGTTTGCTTGGCAGCCAGAATTGCCCGGCGGCCAAAGTCAAGCAGGTCAATTTCTTCATATAACTCTTCCCCAACCTCAAAGTCGGGTTCAATCTTTACTGCATCTGAATAAGCTACCTGTGCCAATGGGTCTTCTACCTGGCCATCTTCAACGATCATACGGCGGCGGATGATCTCAAGGTCACCCTTTTCCGCATTTACGATTACGTCAAAGTTTTCATCACTGGTGTATTTCTTACGCAGCAATGTTTTAAAAACATCCTCCACCACTTTCATCATGGTCGGACGGTCAATGTTTTCGGCCTCTTTAAAATCCTGGAACGCCTCTATCAGGTTGATACTTGCCATAACACAAAATTTTGAAATCCGATCCCGGCCTTCACCGGGAAAGGGGTCGAACGTTTAAAATTTAATTTGAATTTTTGTTGTTTTTATATTCTCAAAAGAAACCATGTGTTGCAAGGTTTCCATTTTCTTGCCTTTTCCTTTTATTTCCTCCAACACAATACCGGATTCCGTTACACTTACCAGCTTCCCTTCTTTCTTGTTTCCTTCCTTATCTGTTATCTCTGCAAAACGTCCAAAATTTTTCAGGTACTGGCGGTGCATTTTTAGTGGCTCATCCACACCTGGTGATGAGACCTCCAGTGAAAAATCGCCGTTCGGAAACATGTTTTCCTCTTCAATTTGTTTGTACAGACGACGATTATACTGAACTAATTTTTCAATGCTGATGCCCCGGTCTCCATCAATGAACACTTTGATGTTATTGGTAGGCTTGATCTTCACTTCCACCAGGAATAAATCCGGCTCTGCGGCTATCAATTCCCCCACTTTGTGTTCCAACACCTGTATTTGAGCTTCTCCGTTCATGCTGTATAAAAGAAGAAGGGAACGGCCTCGTTCCCTTCTTACTGCTATTTCTGATGCAAATATAGGGGAAATAAGGGGTATCTGCCAAATACGTAAAACAAATAATGGCGGTAATAATCACCAAAGCAGAAAAACCTTTCGCTTTGTTATAAATCGGCAAACAGCACCAAAATACCGGCAACAGCAAACCGGGCCATCCTATCTTTACAGGATGAAATATGTTTTATACGCCATACTGGCCTATATTATCTATCAGTTCATTTTTAAACTGGTGATACCGGTTTACCTGGCCAGCCGCAAGATCAAAAAGGGTTTTAAAGAAATGCAAAGCCGTATGCAGGAGCATATGCAACAACAGCAAGGCTATACGGCTCAGCCCTCTTCATCCAAACCGGAGCCAAAAACCAAAGCCGGGGATTATATTGATTTTGAAGAAGTGAAATAACTTCGTTCTGTCTGCAATATTTTTTTACTTTTGCGCCTCGGAGAATGTCGGTAGTACCGGCACCTCAGGACCCTTAGCTCAGTTGGTTAGAGCACCTGACTCATAATCAGGGGGTCGCAGGATCGTGCCCTGCAGGGTCCACCAATGCCCCGGTTACGGGGCATTTATATTAAAAACCAACAGGTTCTTTAACCTTTTGTTAACCGGGATGAAAATACATTTGTCCACTACTAGAAATTATATGAAGAAAATTATATCGTTATCCATCTGTGCCCTGTTGGCCACTTCATTACTGGCACAGGATAATCCGGCTAAAAAGAAGAAAGATATTCCCGACATGAGCAACAGGCCTAATGACCATTTCATGCTGCAATTGGGCTACACAGGATGGGCGGGTATCCCTGATACGATTAATACTGCAGGACTGTCTAAAAGCATAAATGTTTATTTTATGTTCGATTTCCCATTCAAAACCAACCCTAAACTAAGCATGGCTTTTGGACCGGGAATCGCATCAGATCATATGCTGTTCTCAAAAACACATGTGGGCATCAAGGACAATACTCCTACTTTATATTTTACGAATCAATCCGATACCAACCATTTCAAAAAAACAAAACTGGCAACTGTTTACCTGGAAGCTCCTGTAGAGTTCCGGTATTCGGCTGACCCCGTTACAGGAAAAGGATTCAAATTTGCTATCGGTGTAAAAGTGGGAACATTATTAACCGCCCATACCCGGAATGTGAAATTTGAAAGCAAGACCAATACAACAATTAATGATTATGTGATGAAAGAATCCAGCAAACGTTTTTTAAATAAGAACCGCCTTTCTGCTATGGGCAGGATTGGTATGGGCCACTTCACTTTATATGGCACTTACCAGTTCTCTCCATTAATAAAAGACGGACTTGGTCCTGAAGTAAGACCATATTCTGTTGGTATAACATTAAGCGGACTTTAAGTCTGTTTACAAACGATATTGAAAAGCGATCTGGAAACAGGTCGCTTTATTTTTTACTTTTGCCTGCCGTTAAGTCGGTCAGACGACAATTTTTCGTCACCGGCTTTCCGGCAATTATTATTTAAATATGATTGATAAGTCAAAAAGTATTCAGCAGGAAGAAAAAGCAGTATTGGTGGGATTGGTGCATAAAGACCAGACTGAACAACAGGTGCAGGAATACCTGGATGAATTGGCATTCCTGGCAGAAACGGCCGGGGCTGTTACAATAAAACGCTTTACACAAAAACTACAGCATCCGGACAGCCGAACTTTTGTGGGTAAAGGGAAGCTGGAGGAGATCGGCCATTATGTAAAAGGAAAAGATATCCGGGTCGTTATTTTCGATGATGAACTTACCGGTGCACAGATCAATAACATTGAAAAGGAAATAGAAGTAAAGGTAATTGACCGCAGTGACCTTATCCTTGACATTTTTGCAAGAAGAGCCAAAACAGCACAGGCAAAAGCACAGGTGGAGCTGGCTCAATATCAATATATATTACCCCGCCTCCGTGGTATGTGGAAACACCTTGAACGGTTAGGGGGTGGTATTGGTACAAGAGGTCCCGGTGAAAGTGAAATTGAAACGGACCGCCGTATTGTAAGAGATAAGATATCATTGCTCAGGAAACGACTGGCAGAAATAGATAAGCAGGCTTTTACTCAACGAAAAGACCGGGGCGAATTTATCCGGGTGGCATTAGTGGGCTATACGAATGTGGGCAAATCCACCATCATGAACCTGCTGAGCAAACGAGAAGTATTTGCTGAAAACAAATTATTCGCCACATTGGACACCACCACCAGCAAAGTGGTTTTTGAAAACACCCCTTTCTTGCTGAGTGACACAGTAGGTTTCATTCGCAAACTGCCGCATCATTTGGTGGAAAGCTTTAAGAGTACACTGGATGAAGTAAGAGAGGCAGATATATTGCTGCATGTAGTGGATATCTCTCACCCTGCTTATGAAGATCAGCTGGGGGTTGTCAATAAAACATTGCAGGAACTGAATGCTTTTGACAAACCCACTCTTACTATTTTCAATAAGATGGACTTGTATGAGGCTAATACATTCGATGAATGGCTGGAAGAAAGCACAAAACAGGAAATACTGCAAGACCTGAGAGACCGGTGGAACAACGAAACAAACGGTAATGCTGTATTTGTTTCTGCTATTGAAAAAAGGAATATTGATGTACTCCGTAATACCATACTGGAAAAAGTAAGAGAGATATACAGGATCAGGTATCCATACAAAACAGAATTTCTGTACTGATGACAGAAAAGAAATATACCTGGCATAAGATAGCCGATCACATCAACGAACTGGATTTTGCTGATAACAATATTGCCGTCACTGACATAAAAGGCAAAAAGATATGTATCGGCAGGCATAATAATGCTGCTTTTGCCTTTGCTTATAAATGCCCTCATGCAGGCGGCATCATGGCTGACGGGTATATTGATGCCCTGGGAAATGTGGTTTGTCCGCTGCACCGGTATAAATACAATATGGAAAATGGCCGTAATGTAAGTGGCGAAGGCTACTACTTAAAACACTGGCCGGTAGAACTGCGGGAAGAGGGTGTCTTTGTCGGAATGGAAGAAGCAGGCGGCTTCTGGAATATTTTCCGGTAAAATTGATTGTGAATACCTTGTTGAAAAGCTAAAATCCCTATTTTTGCTGCCCCAAAAGGAAAGGTATTCCTGCTTAGCTCAGTTGGTTAGAGCATCTGACTGTTAATCAGAGGGTCGCTGGTTCAAGTCCAGCAGCAGGAGCAGAAGCCCGGAAGCAATTCCGGGCTTTTTATTTTTAGTTGTAGCCCAGGCATTCCCTGAAAACTTCAAAGAAATATTGGAAAAGGATGTGGTATTCTATAATCAACTGGCTGAAAAAAAGAGACGGGAATTTGAAACCCGGATGATGCACTTCCTCGCTACAACCCGCATCACCGGTGTGAAAACAGTGATAGAAGATATTGATAAGGTGTATATCGCTGCCAGTGCCATCATTCCCATTTTTGGTTTTCCGGAATGGGAATACTCCAATCTGAATGAAGTACTGGTGTATCCAGATTCATTCAATCATGATTTTGAACAAACCGGTAACGACAGGAGTATTCTTGGTGTTGTAGGTGATGGTGCTTATAATAATGTCATGATACTTTCGCAGCATGAGCTGCGGCAGGCTTTTATGAACAGGACTGGTAAGACAAATACAGCCATTCATGAGTTTGTGCATTTGGTTGATAAAACCGATGGCAGTGTGGATGGTGCTCCGGAATTTTTTGTTGACCGGCAATATGTATTACCCTGGTTACAACTTATCCGGAATGAAATAAAAAAAATACTGGATGGCAGTTCAGACATCAACCCATATGGTGCAACAAATGAAGCTGAATTCTTTGCAGTAGTATCAGAATATTTTTTTGAACGGCCCGATCTGTTAGAAACCAAACATCCCGAACTCTATGAACTGCTGGTTCAAATATTCCGGCAGCAACCGGGTAAACCTGTTACCAGTTAACTACTTCTATTTCTTCGCCTGTCATAATTACAGGCAAATGTACCCGGCATCATTTTTATACCAGTACTGTTGTTATTCTATTTTCTAACTTAAAATGTAACAACATGCACTACAATCAGTCATGTGCCGCAAAAGGCAACGCTTACGGAAATTCCGCAAGAGCGGGGTTCATCCGATCTATGCAACGGGCTGCAGTCAACATTTACAAAACGGAGAACAGTTTTGAGATGCTGGTATTTGCTCCCGGTCGTATCAAAGAGCATTTTCATTTGGATGTAAATGGAAATGAACTCACCGTTTCTTACACTCCACCAGAAGGTTTTCCCCGGCCTGAATGGGTACTGCGGGAATACAGCCGTGGTGGATTCAGGAGAACTTTCACCCTCAATGAAAGCATTGACACTACAAACATCACTGCTAAATATGCAGATGGTGTGCTGCAGGTAAGCCTGCCTGTCATTGCCGGTAAAGAGAACCTGAAAAAAGAAATAGTGATCAATTAAGCATTCTTATTCTTTTGCGAAAGGGCACCTTGCGGTGCCCTTTTTGTTTTACTGCGGTTCCGTACTGTTGGGTATTGCTGAGCAATGATAAAAGTTTAAGTTTACACAAACACACTTAGTATGAAACGAATAATAATTTCTCTTTTCGCATTTTTTATAGTTGTTTGCAGCTTTGCACAAAACAACAGCAGCAATATCACTATCAGCACCACCGGTACCAGCAATCTTAAAATAAAGTTTGGGGGCAAGCAATACAGCCTGCAGGACAGAAGTGTAACGTTCCAGGGTATGCAACCAGGCAGCTATTCACTGGTGATCTACCAGATGAAAAAAAGGAGCCCCGGCGGAAGTGGAGGATACGGGGGAAACGGATATAACGATTATACCGAAGTGTATAATAGTAATGTAACACTTACAGCAAGAAAACACCTGGAGATATCGGTATTGCGTTTTGGAAAAGTGGCCTGGGATGAAAGCTTTATTGAGCCTGATAACTGGGGCAATACACCGTACAGTCCAATTGGCAACCAGGACGCCGGTACAGGCAATCTCAATACAGCTGTTTCAGCTGAACAATTTGCTCTCCTGAAAAAATCAGTCAGCGATGCAGCTTTTGATTCTGATAAACTGATCACCGGAAGAGTAATCTTAAAGAATAACTGGTTTACCGCAGCACAGATCAAAGAATTAGTAAAGCTTTTTTCTTTTGATGATAAGAAACTGGAATTTGCCAAGCTGGCGTATGATTACTGTGTGGACAAAGGGCTTTATATTGGCATACTGGATGCTTTCTCTTTTCAAAGTACAAAGAACAGCCTGCTGGAATATATTAAGAACAGGTAATAACTATTCAGCAGCAGCCCCGAAAAAAATAGTATCCGCTTTACCTTCTTTATTGAAGTTGAAGATGATGCCACCATAAACAGAACCCACTGTAATGGTTTTGTTGTCGGTCGCATCCCGGTCAATATTTTTTTCGTAAGCAGCCATTACTTCGTTGTAAGAACTGCCGACACCCATATTCATTTTAGTTGTAAGAGTACAGGGGCTGCTGATGGTAATGGAAAAAACAGTCTGTTCTGTACCGGCTTTGGCACTGTTCATATTTAATGTAATGCCTTTGGATTTATAAACCCAGTCCTGGTGCAGCAAACCATCAGCTCCCCATTCAATTGCTTTTGACTTTGACTCCGGCTGACCAAGCAGCTCCGTTACTTTAACAGCACTCAATCCTAAAGTAATATCGCCGGCGCCACCTAAATCCGGTTCACCAGCAGCAGAATCTTTGGGTGAACTGCCAGTCAGTGAATCAGCAACCTTTACAGCAGTGTCTTTATTGACCTCTTGTTTTGTTTCATCTTTTGACTTACCAGAATTACAAGCGGCAAAGAACAGTACAAAACAGGCAGTAGTAAAAATAAATTTCATAAAAGGGTTTTTATCAATGAAAGATATAGAAATAGCGGCAAGAATAGAGCAATCGTTATTTTTATGCCCCATGTCATTATTCATCTCGTCCCTTAATTCGGGCAGCAATGCCAATTGTTATTATATCGGTAATAATAAAGAAGCGGTATTGATAGATGCCGGCCTCAGTTGCCGGGAAACAGAGAAGCGGATGAAACAGCTGGGGCTTTCAATAGGAATAGTGAAAGCAATTTTTGTATCACATGAACATAGTGACCATATCACCGGGGTGCCCGGTATTTCTAAAAAATACCAGCTGCCTGTTTATATCACCGGGGCGACGTTGGCCAACAGCAACATCCCGGTTGAGCCACAACTCATCAATGATTTTAAAAAGAATAAACCGGTAAAGATTGGTGATCTGTTGGTCACTCCTTTTCGTAAAAGTCATGATGCTGCCGATCCGCATAGTTTCGTTGTATCAGGGCATGGGATCAGTATCGGCATCATCACTGATATTGGTTATGCCTGTAAGCAGGTAATAAAGTATTTCGGGCAATGCCAGGCTGCTTTTCTCGAATCCAACTATTGTGCAGAGATGCTGGCTAATGGCAACTACCCCTGGCATTTGCAACAGCGGATCAGTAGTGATGAAGGGCATTTGTCCAATGCGCAGGCACTGGAACTGTTTACCAATTACAGGGGAACAGACCTGCGGTTGCTTATATTATCTCACTTATCTAAAAACAATAATAATCCGGAATTGGTGAAGTCTCTCTTTAAAAAGCAGGCGGGCAATACAGAGATCGTAGTGGCTTCCCGCTACACAGCATCACCAGTATTTCGGATTGAGGGTAATGCCAACCCGGTGCCGCTGCGGACAAAAAGCCGGAAGCAGCCGGATGAAAGACAATTATCCCTGTTTTGATGGTTAATAAACAACGGGGTAAAATTTCATGGTTAGTATGGAAATAATCTATATTTGTCTCGGTAAATACTAATACCCATTAAAATTCTAAACTAAAAACAATGGCAACAAAAAAGAAAGCTGCTAAGAAAGCAGCAAAAAAACCAGCTCCAAAGAAAGCGGTAAAAAAAGCAGCAAAGAAAGTTGCGAAGAAAAAATCTGCCCGTAAACCATCAGCAGCTTTCATGAAAGCTCTTACTCCCAGCGATGCATTAGCAGCAGTAGTGGGAAGCAAACCAATGCCCCGTACTGAAGTAGTGAAAAAGATCTGGGTGTATATCAAAGCCAACAAACTGCAGGACAAAGCCAACAGACGTATGATCAATGCTGACGCAAAACTGAAACCCGTTTTCGGTGGTAAAGCACAGGTGTCTATGTTTGACATGGCAAAACACCTTGCTAAGAATCTGAAATAAGAAAGGTATTACGAAAGTAAAAGGGCATCATACGATGCCCTTTTTTTATTCCCCTTCCTGAATGATATAAATGCTCTGTTGAAACATTAACAGCGAAGCTGACCGGTAAAGCCTACCTTCCTGCCGTTGCGGGCAATATTACCCGCAGGTAAATCAATCAAAATGTCAAACATTACACAAGTAGTCAACGTTGATAAAACAATGAGAACATTGAAGAAAACGGTGCATGCATCCGATCTTGATCAGTTACTCAGCAGCACCGGCCCCTATACTTTCTTTGCCCCCAGCGATCTTGCTTTTGAAAAACTGGATAAGGGATTAGTAGAAAAACTGCTGGAATCACAGAACAGGGCACAGTTAGCCAACCTGCTCAACAATCATATTGTAAGTGGAAAAATAGTTTTCAAAGATTTGAAAGACGGCGACAAGCTTACCACGGTCAATGGTAAAGAATTAGTGGTGCAGGAAAAAAATGGCGTCATCAGTATTGGTGATGTTAATATACTCCCCCGTGAAGCTAAAATATCAAATGGCGTTATGCATTTGACCGACATGGTGATACAATAAAAAATCAGTGCTATAATAATAAAGCCTCCTGTTACGGAGGCTTTATTATTTAGAAAGAAGTTATGATTATTCTTTTACAATAGTCCCTTGCAAGGTTTTTCCTTCAGCAGATAGTTTTACAACATATATTCCTTTGGGAAGATTAGTAAGACGGATGGTTGTTCCGCCACTATTACTGTTACCGGAAGACAATGTCTGCATCAGTACCTGTTTGCCATTTACATCATACAGGGAAACAGTTCCGTTGGTAAATGCATTTTTAATCGTCAGCAAATCATGCACCGGGTTAGGGAAAAGCTGCAACAGGTTTTCTTTATCAAATATCACCAGCGCAACTTTTGAATAACCGGATGAGCCATCCAGGTTCAGGGTTTTAAGGCGATAATAATTATTACCTGTTACCGGTGCGATATCAGTAAAGGAATAACTTCTTTCACTGGTGGAGTTACCGGCAGCCAAAAGGTTACCGATATTATTGAAATTGGTTCCGTCGGCAGATCTTTCCACCAGGAATGATTGGGTGTTTTCTTCCGTAGCTGTCTTCCAGCTTACCAATGTTTGCCGGCCGGTTTTTCTTGCATCGAATGAAATAAGTTTTACAGGTAACACGGTAAAAGCCGGCATGGTATAACCAGCTGCGGTGTACCGGGTATGAATGGCAAGTCGCTCTGCATTGGTATAATTCATCGTAGTGGCTGCCTGGTACACGGCATTCGCAGCATCGTTTTGATTGGTGGAACTGTTGGTCAGTGCCAGTCCGCTCCAGAACGCTTTGTCCGCTTTCTGTCTTCCGATATCATCCCATATTTTCATATTGGCCGTGGCCCATATTTGCCCGTCGGTATGAATGCTACCAGTTAACCCGGCCGGATAAACAGCCGAATAATTGAGTACACGGCCAGCCCAAAATGGATTATGCCCGTCCCAGTTAAACATCCAGTGATAAGCGGCCTGTCCACTGGTCCAGTATCCTTTAAACCGGCTGTAAGAACCGGCGATATAATCTCCGGTACCTTCACTCAATCCATTTACCTGCGATAAGCCACCGGCTGTTACCCAATCATGAAGACCATGACCCAACTCATGAATGATCACATCAGCATCTTCAGCGTCATCCACACCACCCTCGCCAAATGCTAATTGGCCTGAACCGCCTAAATAATGAGAATTATCAGCGCCGCTTAACCCGGAAGGATCAAACCGTACACCTCCTGCATATTGATAAGGCATGATGCTGAGACCCAGAGTTGTATTCAGGTAACGCATCATGGCATCAATATGATAATACGTATTCACTGCTTCAAAGGCATCAGCATTACGGTCAAATGCAAAAGCGGAACTGGCCTGGGTAAACAATCCCTTATTCGGAGCTTCAAAATCCCTGATCTCGGCATAAGGTCCCACTAATGAATAGGTACCTGCAGATAAAGTGATGTCGGGTAATGTCACACTCTTTAACTCAGCCGTAAGTACAGCAGCGTTAGCATCGCTGCCATCAACATAGGAACCGCCATAAGCAGCAAGAGCCGTGGTAAGCGGATCGGGATCAAAAACATTGCCCGTTCCGTTTACTGTTATTCTTGC
>JBGAQD010000049.1:0-13516 GCA_044220915.1 Chitinophagaceae bacterium | reverse complement strand
AACAAAATATGCAGTGCTGTATATGCATGATGGACAAATGTTGTATGACCCAGCCCAATCATGGAATAAACAAGCCTGGGACATTGATAATGTTGCATCAGACTTATTATCAAAAAATGAAGTCAAAGATTTTATTGTAGTTGGAATCTGGAATGGGGGACAAACCCGGCACCAGGATTATTTTCCTCAAAAGCCATTTGAACAATTACCCCAGGCTGAAAAGGATACTGTTATAGCACAATTACAAAGAGCAGGAAGGACAAAAGAAGTTTTCCAGCCACAGTCAGACAACTATTTACAATTCCTTGTAAAAGAGTTAAAGCCCTATATCGACAAGAAATATTCCGTAAAGACAAACAGAGAAAACACTTTTATCGCAGGCAGCAGCATGGGTGGACTTATTTCACTCTATGCGATCTGTGAATATCCAAAAATATTTGGCGGGGTAGCTTGCCTGTCAACACATTGGGTTGGAACATTTACTTTAGAAAATAATCCTGTTCCAGACTCATTCATAAAGTACCTGAACAAGAAACTTCCAAATCCGAAAAAAAATAAGATTTACTTTGATTGCGGTGACCAAACTTTAGATGCCCTGTATCCAACAATTCAACTAAAAGCAGATAGCTTGATGAAAATTAAAGGATATGCTGATGATAACTGGATTACGAAATATTTTCCGGGAGATGACCATAGCGAGAAATCGTGGAATAAAAGACTGCATTTCCCATTAGTTTTTTTATTGGGCAAATAACTTCTGCTAAGAAACCTATTTGCAAAAGCAGGGCTGGATATGAAACATCAGCTAAGTGCAAAAATCAGCTTCAGTTCAGGTTTGACGTTCAATTTTCAGCTTTAGATCATAACTTCAACCACATATTTCCAAACGGGCATTTGTACCAAACCGGACAATCAATGAATTCCCTGTCTTCGTAATACCCTAACATTAGCGGTAATTTAGAATAACGATGAACAAATACGGCACCATATTTTTACCAGTTATATCCTTCTTTATAATTAGTTGTGGAAACAACAATAAGTTAAAAAATGATATTACTTATGATTCGACAACTTCTAAGGTTAATTCAAACCGGGAGGATTCTGCCATAAAAATTACAGATGATAAGTCCGCTACTGTAACAGCCAATGGAAATAAGCAATCATCTTTGAATGGAAGCAATTTGACAACAGATGATTATATTAAACAGTATCCCGCTAATCAAAATGCTGCCTTTAGACGCCATATAGAGTGGTTAAGAAAGGAATGGCAAAATGCGCCCAATCCAATAACGGCAACCTACCAGGGAAATGACTTTGGTGATTACCATCATATCCTCTTCAAAGCTGCCAATGGCGTGGAATACGACTTTGGACAAGCAGAAAATAATTATGGCCAATATAAACTATACGAACTTGCAGGCCAATATGATGACAACCCGGATTATTTAGGAAAGAAATTTAAAGTTTATTGGGATTGGAAGTTATCCGAATTTCTTTGTTGTGACGGAGAACAAGGTGAGGCCAAAGCGTATTTACCCTCGATAACGAAACTGGAATTAATTAAAAACTAATGCCAACAACAGTTTGGCAAATCAGCGGGCAGCCAAATTCATGAGACCGGTTGTTTATCACTTCCCCTTCACAAACTCATAAGTAGCCTGCTGGGCTGCCAGTGGTGGCTTATCGTTAGAGACCCGCCGGTTATCTAACGCAGTAGTAATGTACACAGCTTTTGTATTATCGTTCAGCTGCAGTTGCAGGATGTGGTTAAGCTCTTCGCCAAAGGTTTTATCATAAACAGGGAACACCACTTCAATGCGGCTGTGCAGGTTGCGGTTCATCCAGTCGGCGCTGCCCATATAGTATTGTGGCTCGCCATTGTTATGAAAAACAAATACCCTGGCATGCTCCAGGTAGCGGTCCACAATACGGTGAACAGTGATGTTCTCACTCTGCCCCGGCACTCCCGGCGCCAGTGCACAGATGCTGCGGACAATGAGCTGCACCTTCACCCCTGCCCGGCTGGCTTCGTAGAGTTTTTCTATCATGGCCCGTTCCTGCAGGTTGTTAAGTTTGATGATGATGCCGGCAGGCTTTCCCTTCTTTGCATTCTTTATTTCCCGGTCAATCAGTTTTTCAAACCGTTTGATCATGTTGAACTGTGATACCAGCAGGTGTTCAAAAGGTATCTTCATATATTCAGCCGGTTGCTTGCGGCTTTGCAGGTAATCGAAGAGCCATTCCAGTTCCACCCCCATTTCTTTATTGGAAGTAAAGAACACATGGTCCGTATAGAAACGGCCGGTGGCTTCGTTAAAGTTGCCGGTAGCCATAAAAGAATAGTTTTTCCACTCCTTGCCTTCCTGTCTTTTAACCAAAGCCACTTTTGCATGCACTTTTAATCCGGGTATGCTGTTGATGATCCTGATGCCGGCGGCTTTCATTTTCTTGCTCCACTTCAGGTTGTTGGCCTCATCAAACCTTGCTTTCAGTTCCACAAACACAGTAACCTTCTTTCCGTTCTTTGCCGCACTGATGAGTGCATTGACGATATGCGAATCGGCAGCGACACGGTACAGGGTAACATATATCTCTTTTACGCTGGGGTCAATAGCGGCTTCATTAAAGAAACGAAGGATATAATTGTATGAGTGATATGGCAGGTGCAGGAGCTTTTCCTGCTCTGTAATGCTCTGGAAGATGGAACGATGGTTATCAAAACCCGGATGGGGTGTGGGGGTCCAGTTAGGATGTGTGAGTTTGCTCTTTGTGGGGTTGGGCAAACTGCCGAGGTCTTTTAAATTATGATACCGGCCGCCTTCCACCATCTCTTCGTTACGTATCATCAAAAACTTTTGCACAAAATCCTTTACCGGTTCGGGCATCTTCTGGTCGTATAATAGCCGGGTGGCATGGCCCACTTCCCTTTTTTCTAATTGCTTCTCAATCTTCTCGGCAATGTCGCCGATGAATTCGTCCCCGATGCTCATCTCAGCATCTCTTGTAAGTTTTACACTCCATGCACCGTGTATCGTGTAGGCAGGAAATACTTCCTGCAGGTTCTGCCTTATCACATCATCAAGGAAAAGAATATAATGGTCATCACCCAGCATAGGAAGTTCTGAAAAACGGGGCAGGTTGGCCGAAGGGATATTTAGCAAGGCGTACTGGTGAACGCCGGGCTGGTCGGGGGCTTCCATATCCACGATAAAATAGAGAGCATTGTTCTCCAAAAAAACCGTGGCCTGGTTTTCTTTGCGCAAGATGACCGGTTGCAGAAAGGACAATACTTTGGACAGGAAATATTCCCTGACGGTTTCGACATGTTCATCCCTGACATGGTCGTCGTAGTATAACCAGATATGGTTATCCGCCAGTTCAGTCAATATTTGTTTTTTCAAGATGCTCCCAAACTCTTCAAGCTGCTGGTGAACGGTGGTCTGCACCTGCTGCACCAGGTCTTTGGGATATTCTTCAGCGATGGATATTTTTTTAGATTCGATGCTGGTGAAGGCAAAGATGGAAGGCATCCGTACCCTGAAAAACTCATCGAGGTTGGATGAGAAAATTGATAAAAATGAAATACGGGTGTACAACGGAACTGTTTTGTCTGCTGCTTCCATCAATACCCGGTGGTTAAAACTAAGCCAGCTAAGGTCACGGTTGAGGAAAATATACTTGTTATCGTCTGCCATATCAGGGTTTAAGGTTTATGGACTAAGATAATGGTTTACTGCTAAATCTTAGCCCTCATCTGCAAAAAATAGCTGAGTGTCTTTTTACCGTTTTCGCAATAAACAGAGGGTTTAAGCTGTATTGTTATAAAACAGATAATTCGACTAACACCTGATAAAAATCAGTATAATTTATTCCTGCAAACATTAGTTTGCGCCTACCTGACGGAACAATGAATAAGATAGTAACCATTGTACTTTCGCTGTTATTACTTAACGGAGCAACTGAATTGCACCAGTTGTGGAAGCTCCCGCTGCTTGCAAAACACTATCAACAGCATCATAAGGAAGACCCTTCCATATCACTATTCGAGTTTCTTAAACTCCATTATTCGGATAAGGAGCACCCAAATGATAATGACGACAACGAAGACAATAATCTCCCCTTCAAATCCTCCGGCGATATCACCCACACAGATATTCCTGTTGTTGTTAAAAGGGATATCGCTGCCCCTGTCCTGATTCTGCAGTATCCGGGAAAAAACACCCGTCATGCTGAAGGCACCCCTTGCGACAGGTCCTTTTCAATTTTCCGCCCTCCCTGTATATCCTGATTTATACAGCTTACAAACGAAAAACGGGTAGTTATCATTGACTATCGGAATTAATTGATCAAAAAAAATAATTATGAACCAGGCACAAATTCACCTGGCGCTGAACCATGCGCCACTACTGTTGTCAATTATTGGCGGCAGCATATTAATACTGGGAATGATCAGGAAAAATGAATCCTTCAAAAGCCTTTCCTTATACCTGCTCGTGGCAGCAGCTGTTCTGACAGCACCGGTATTCCTGACCGGTGAAGGAACAGAAGAACTAGTAGAACATATTCCCGGGGTAAACGAAGGGACTATCGAAAAGCATGAGGAGATGGCAAAAATATCCCTTATTGTTATTATCATAACCGGAGCCATTGCATTGTTAGGCATATTCCTCCGGAAGAATACCGGTATAACAAGGGTTATGTTTATTGCAGCATCCATTCTTTCATTGGCTTCCTTCGGCACTATGGCCCAAACGGCGCACCTGGGTGGCCTTATCCGTCACAGCGAAATACAAAATGGTACTACGGCCAATACAGAAGGAAATGAAAATGCAGAAGAAGAAGAAAACGAGGAAGAAGAAAAGAGGCCCACTTCAACTACCGTTCCGCAACCAACAACCGACAGTTTACAATTAAAGAAACAAGTGCATGATGAAGTAAAGAAAGATGATGATGATTAATAATAAAGAGGGCTCCGGCCCTCTTTTTATTTAGGAATATAGTTTTCTGCCAGTCCAGATGGTGCCGTACTGCAATAGGCAACAGTTATAGCATCCTTAAACATAACCTTTTTCACTTTCTTCAGGTTCACGAAAGTGAAACCCCTCCTGCCCCAGCCACCGGGCACCGGGTAAATGACTGCACTGTTAAAAGCACAGAAAACTGACTGGTCATGCAGTGTTAATTTCAAACTTACGGTCATATCTTTTTCTGACAGTGTAGCAAATATTTTTTTCTTAACCCTGAAAGCCCTCCGGTCAAAATGCGGATGCTCATCCGTTTCAGGAAAGGATAAAGCTATCTGCCGTACTGTTTCGATACTAACCATGAAAAATGAATATTGGTAAATTTAATTTTAATATTGCGGTATGACAAAAACCAGGCTTGAGGCTTTCAGCGATGCTGTTATTGCCATCATCATGACCATTATGGTACTGGAATTAAAAGTACCTCACGATACCAGCTGGGATGCTCTCTGGAAACTATGGCCCATATTCCTGAGTTATGCTGTAAGTTTTATTAATCTCGGTATTTATTGGGGTAACCATCATCACTTGGTACATACCATCAGGGAAGTAAGAGGAGGTATACTCTGGGCCAACCTGCATTTACTGTTCTGGTTATCGCTGATGCCGTTTGCCACTGCCTGGATGGGTGAAAATCATTTTGAAGAAAAGACTGTGATGGTATATGCACTGCTGGCCAACCTCTGCGGCGTTTCTTATTATATCCTGTTGCTGGTCATTAAGAAATGTAACCCGGGCAATGAGGCGCTGCAGGATGTGCTGCACAAACAAACAAAAAAAGGTTTATTCTCCTGTGTGCTGTACACACTTGCCATACCTGCTGCATTGCTGCATACAGCCATTGCCGGTGTGCTGATACTGCTGGTCGCCATTATGTGGCTGATACCGGACAGGAATATTGAAAAGGTGGTGAAAGAAAGTTAAGGAACAACTTCGCCTTCGAGGTCGTAATCGTAGGCTTTGGTGATCTTTACATTTACAAATTCTCCTATTGGGAGTTTTTTTGCTGAGTGTATCACTACTTCGTTATCCACTTCTACTGAATCAAACTCCGTACGGCCTAAATAACGACCGGCTTCTTTTTTATCGATCAGTGTTTTGAAGACCTTGCCGACTTTTTCCTGGTTCAGTTCAAAAGAAATTTCCTGCTGCACTTCCATTATTTCCTGCGCCCTTCTTTCTTTTTCTTCAGCCGGCACATCATCCGCCAGCTCATGTGCCGATGTTCCTTCTTCATGTGAATAAGTGAAAATGCCAACCCGGTCAAAGCGTTGACGTTGCAGAAATCCTTTTAATTCTTCCACATCGTCTTCTGTCTCGCCTGGGAAACCGGCGATCAGTGTAGTACGTAAACAGATACCGGGTACTTTCTCCCGGATAGCTGCTGTCAGTTCTTCCATCTCTTCTCTTGTTATCTGCCGCTTCATTGCTTTCAGCATATTGTTAGCGGCATGCTGCAAGGGCATGTCAAGATAGTTGCAGATGTTCTCCCTTTCTTTCATCACATCCAGTATTTCCAGCGGGAATTTGGAAGGATAGGCATAGTGAAGCCTTATCCATTCAAGACCTTTCACATCGGCTAACCTGTTCAGCAGATCAGACAGCATTCTCTTCTTATTAATATCAAGACCGTAATAGGTAAGTTCCTGTGCAATGAGCATTATTTCTTTTACCCCTTTCTTCACCAATCCTTCTGCTTCTTTTACCAGTTCATCGATCGGTTTGCTTACATGCTGGCCTCTCATCAACGGGATGGCACAGAAGGAGCAGGTACGGTTGCAGCCTTCTGATATTTTCATGTAAGCATAATGCTGTGGTGTGGCCAGCATTCTTTCCCCTACCAGTTCGGTTTTATAGTCTGCTTCGAACTGTTTTAAGATCAGGGGCAGTTCCATGGTGCCGAAGTAGGCATCCACCTCTGGTATCTCTGCTTCGAGATTGTTCTTATATCTTTCACTGAGGCAACCGGTCACATATACTTTGTCCAGCTTTCCCCGGCGTTTTAATTCCACCTGGTCGAGGATGGTATTGATGCTTTCTTCTTTTGCTTTTTCAATAAAGCCGCAGGTATTAACCACCACAATATTATGGTCAAGCTTTTTGTTCTCATGCACCACGTCAATATCGTTGGCCAGCAATTGTCCACTCAGCACTTCACTGTCCACCATATTCTTGCTGCACCCGAGGGTGATGATGTTGACCTTGTCTTTATATAATTTCTTTGTCTTCATGCCCACAACCCGAAGGGTGTTTAATTAGTTTTCTCCAAATTAAAGAGACTATCTACAAATTCATGCTTATCGAAAACCAACAGGTCTTCCATTTTCTCACCCACACCGATAAACTTCACCGGTATTTTAAATTGGTCGGCAATTGCCAGCACTACTCCACCTTTAGCAGTACCATCCAGTTTGGTAATCGCCAGGGCAGAAACATCCGTTGTCGCAGTAAAATGTTTGGCTTGCTCAAGGGCATTTTGTCCAGTGCTGCCATCTAATACCAGTAATACCTCATGTGGTGCATCTGGTATTGTTTTCTGTATCACCCGTTTGATCTTACTCAACTCATCCATCAGGTGGGCTTTATTATGCAAACGCCCTGCTGTGTCGATCAGCACTACATCGCTTTGTTTGGCAACAGCACTTTGCACGGTATCAAAAGCAACAGCGGCAGGGTCGCTGCCCATATCCTGTTTTACAATAGGCACCCCGACTCTCTCACTCCAGATGGTCAGCTGGTCAACAGCAGCTGCACGAAAAGTGTCGGCTGCACCCAGTAAAACACTCTTGCCTTCTTTCTTAAAATTATAAGCCAGCTTACCGATCGTAGTTGTCTTTCCGACACCATTCACACCGACCACCAGAATGATATATGGTTTGGTTGGCAGATCAGAATTAAATGCATAACTATTTGATTCAGGTGCATCTACCAGCAATGCCTCAATTTCCTCCTGTAACATTTTATTCAGCTCAGAAGAGCCCATATACTTATCCTTTGCCACTCTTTTCTCAATTCTCTCAATGATTTTTACGGTCGTTTCAATACCCACATCGGCACCCACCAATGCCTCTTCCAGGTTATCCAGCACTTCTTCATCCACAGTGCTTTTCCCGGCAATGGCCTTGGTTATTTTAGAGAAGAAACCTTCCTTCGTCTTTTTCAGACCTTCGTCGAGGCTCTCTTTTTCTTTCTTACCGAATAATTTATTAAAGAATCCCATACCCCTATCCCCTAAAGGGGATTATGACTCTGCCCTGAACAAAGTCTTTTATGAAATGGAATACCCCCCTTCAGGGGATGGGGGCATTTAAACAACAAAAGCCATCCGTTTTTCACGAATAGCTTTTGGATATTTCTTACTAACTCAAAATTACTTCTGAGCTAAAAAATCTTTGATCTTGTCTTTGTGAACGATCTGCTCTTTGAATGTATAAGCACCCGTTTTAGGGCTGCGTACAGCCTTGATCACTTTTGTCCAGTTTTTTGCTTCGGCGGCTGCTCTCGCATCTTTGGTTTTAATCGCCGTTTTTGCTGCTTTTGCCATGATTACTTGATTTCTTTATGAACAGTTACTTTTTTCAGAATAGGGTTGAACTTTTTCAGTTCCAATCTTTCAGGATTGTTCTTTTTGTTTTTTACCGTGATGTAACGGCTGGTACCCGGCTGACCACTTGTTTTGTGCTCAGTGCATTCCAGAATTACCTGTACACGGTTTCCTTTCTTTGCCATGATTATTAAACTTTAATTCGGTTAGATTTTTTCTCCTTTAGCTCTCAGTTCTTTCACAATTGTGAACAGACCTTTCTTGTTAATGGTACGAATAGCATCAGTAGATACTTTCAGCGTTACCCATTTATCTTCTTCAACCAGGTAAAATCTTTTTTTCTGCAGGTTGGGCAGAAAACGACGCTTGGTCTTGATATTTGAGTGAGAAACCTTGTTCCCACGAACCGGAACTTTACCTGTAACCTGACATACTCTGGCCATGATTGTTCTAAATTTTGGACGGCAAAGGTAGGGGAAACAATGGAGATTTTAGGCCGCTAATTGAGTTTTTTTTGCCCACTTGTTGAAAAGTCCCCGAATCCCCGCCCTTATTGATTTTCAATGGCAATTACCCACATCCGACTGTCTAATTTCCCGTTCCAACCCTGTCTGTTTCTTCCGTTGCGCCCCCGCCCGACCGCTTTATAGCTTTCATGGTTTTCCCGAACCGCCAGCTAAAGCTGATTCTTGCTACCCGGGAATCCCATTTTACCTTAAACGGCTCATCAGCATTTTCAAATTGGGAATAGCCTGAATAATTCTGTGTGTAAAAAATATCCCGGATGGCAAGCCGCAGGGTTCCCGTATTTTTTAAAATTTGCTTTGAAATACCGGCTCCCATCTCTCCCTGCGGAGTTAATACTTCCTGCAGATCTATCTGGCTTTTTGACAAGTAGTAACCGGTTATTTCAGCAGCCCAGCCTTTTTTAAGCTGAAACTGGTTGTTTAAGCTAAAGTTCAGCTGATTAATTGTTGCCTTGAAAGGCGCCCACACAAACCCTTCAATCACCTTATGGTTAAATACAGCCACCGATGTCAGGTTCCACCATTTGGTAACAGGCAACTGCAGACTTGCCGTAAGCCCGATATTGTGAAATGATCCGACATTCCCCCTGGTATAAATGATAATGTTTTTGTTTATGTTGCTGCTATTGGAATCAATGACGAAAATCTGCGAAAAATAATCCTTTAGATAACTGTATGAAATGCCTGTTGAAAGTTTTTGTTTCCAGGTATGTATCAACTCTACGTTCCATGTGTATTGAGGCCTGATAAACGGATTACCTCCTTCAAAAGTGTACTTGTTGATCGTTATCAGGAAAGGATTAAGAATCTGAAACTGCGGCCTGTCTATTCTTCTGCCAAGACGAAATGTAAATGTGTTAGTGGAATCCGCATCAAAAGAAACAAACGCAGAAGGAAAAAGGCTTCCATAGTTTTTACTGAAGGAAGAATCTTTTACCACCGTATTGCCAAGTTGATTTGCCGTATACCTCGTCATCTCATAGCGCAGGCCTGCCTGCCAATGCCATTTACCCAGCTGTGCATCAATACTGCTATAAGCAGAATGTATCTTTTCATCATACAAAAAATGATTGCTGCGGCTCAGGTCATCCTGCCATGTGCTGCCATTATTATAGTAATACTGAGCAAGGTTATCTGTATTAGTGTTCGCCGTTTTCAACCCGGATTCCCAAAGTAACTTTTTAAATCTTTTGGAAAAATCAAGCTTGACAGTAAAAATTTCAAGCATGGAAGGAATATTTCCCTTTGTGGCCTGCACAGGGCTGCCCGGAGCCTCCAATTGAGTTTGAAAATGCTGCCCCCCCTCAATATCAAACTTTACAAAGTCTATATCTGCCGACAATTCACTGGCAGCATCAAAGCTATGCTTGCTGTTAAAGTTGAGACCGGCCCGCTGAAATTTTGTGAACCTGGTACCCCATGTATTAATAGTGGAATCAATAATATATGACGGAGACATCCAGTCAATGGTGCTGAAGCTGCTCACATTTCTGTCGGTGATATTACCGGTAAATACCACCCCAAAGGTTGTTTTGGCTGATGCAAAAAAATCTATCCCCGTCTTGATATTATGCGAAGCGATCTTTGTTTTGGTAAAATTCGGTTGCTGCAACAAAAGTGAATCATTCCCATTTGTATCAAAATATTTCCGCAGCACATCCATATTCATTTTTTCATAGCCAAACCGGGTGCCGTAGTTCAGAAACAAGTTAAATTTTCCGCTGCGGTAATTAACAGAAAGGCTGTTATTATTTTTGAAATAAACCCCTTGCCCAAGGCTTACACTCAACGAACCGTTAAACCCTTTTTGTTTATTCTTTTTTGTTTTAATGTTAATGATACCTGCATTCCCTGCCGCATCATACTTTGCACCGGGATTATCGATCAATTCAATAACATCGATCTGTGAAGCATTGATGCCGGACAGGTAAGCTTGCAGATCGGCGCCGGTAAGTTGTGTCTGTTTTCCATCAATCAACATCATTACCTGTGGTTTGCCTTTCATACTTATGTTTCCATCTCTGCCGACGGTGATACCGGGAGATTTTTCCAATACATCCATAATAGTAGATCCTGCATTGCTTATACCAGCCTCTACATTGATCACTGTTTTATCAGGACCAAATTGTACAAAAGGTTTTTTTGTTGTAACAGTTACATCGCTTAGCAAAGCCGCATCGGGGCGTAAATTAATAGTAGCAACAACTGCTGGTTCGTTTTCCAAAATAACAGCTGACAAGTAAGTTGTTTGGTAGCCTGTATGGCTGGCTTTGACAATATACTTACCAGTAATCAGCTCTTTAAATTCAGCAATGCCTGCTTTATCAGTAGTGGTAATCCGAATTACCGAAGTGTCCGGTGTCATAAGAATTACATTCGCATTATGGATAGCTGTCCGGCCATCAGTTTGTACCGTAATACGGATTTCCCGGGCTGCCGGTGATTGAGCCATGCAATAAAGGCCACAAAGAGCAGACAGAAGAAAATTAATACCTTTTTTCATAACTATACAGGCTGCTAAAATATCTAATAAAAATTGAGGCTCTGTAATTATTGTTTTAGCGGCTCTATAAACAGATGGACAGGCCGGTAGCGGCTTTTTGCCCAATTCCCCCTTTTCAGATAACTTCGCTGCTCGTTAATCTCATTCTATTTACTTACCAATTAATCAAGTTAAAAATGGCATACGATGTAGTGGTTCTCGGTAGTGGCCCCGGTGGTTATGTGGCAGCTATCCGTGCATCTCAGTTAGGATTTAAAACTGCAATCATTGAAAAAGAAAGTTTGGGTGGTATTTGCCTTAACTGGGGCTGCATACCTACAAAGGCACTGCTGAAAAGTGCCCAGGTAATGGAAGACATCAAGCATGCCAGTGGCTATGGTATTGAGGCAACCGGCACTGCCAATTTTGAAGCCGTAATAAAAAGAAGCCGTGGTGTGGCTGATAAGATGAGCAAAGGTGTTCAGTTCCTGATGAAAAAAAATAAGATCGATGTAGTAATGGGTTTTGGTAAACTGAAAGCGAAAGGACAAATAGAAGTAACTGCTGCCGATGGCAGTAAGAAAATAGTAGAAGGAAAACATATCATCATCGCAACAGGCGGACGTAGCCGTGAGTTGCCTGCATTAAAACAAGATGGCAAAAAAATAATCGGCTACCGAGAGGCAATGAATTTGCCATCACAACCAAAATCGATCATTGTGGTTGGTAGTGGTGCTATTGGTGTTGAATTTGGTTATTTCTACAACAGCATGGGAACAAAAGTCACCATCGTGGAATTTTTGCCAAGAATAGTGCCTGTGGAAGATGAAGAAATTTCTAAAGAATTAGAAAAGAATTTCAAGAAAAGCGGCATTGATATAATGGTGAACAGTGAAGTAACTTCTGTTGACACATCAGGTGCTGGTGTAAAAGCAAAAGTGAAAACGGCGACTGGTGAAGTTGTATTGGAAGCAGATGTATTGCTAAGTGCTGTTGGTGTGGCTGCCAATATTGAAGGCATTGGACTGGAAGAACTTGGTATTAAAACTGATAAGGGCCGCATTATGGTTGACAAATATGGGCAGACAAATGTACCCGGTTTTTATGCCATTGGCGACTGTGCCCCTGGTCAGGCTCTTGCCCACGTTGCCAGTAAAGAAGCTATTATTACTGTTGAAAATATCGGTTACAACGAAAAGAAATATAATCACCAACCGGAAGCTTTGGATTATAATAATGTTCCGGGATGTACGTATTGCTATCCCGAAATTGCTTCTGTTGGTTATACCGAGAAGCAGGCAAAAGAAGCTGGTTACGAAGTAAAAGTTGGTAAGTTTCCATTAAGTGCCAGTGGCAAAGCATCAGCCGCCGGGCACCCGGAAGGTTTTGTAAAAGTGGTGTTTGATGCAAAATACGGTGAGTGGCTCGGCACTCACATGATCGGTTACAATGTAACGGAGATCATTGTTGAAACAGTATTGGGAAGAAAATTAGAAACTACTTATCATGAAGTGCTGAACAGCATACATCCCCATCCTACCATCAGTGAAAGTGTGAAGGATGCGATTGAAGTGGCGTATGGTGAGGCGATACACCTTTAGAACTACGATTAACAGAATTGAGAGGGATTATGAGGAAACTTTTAATCCCTTTTTTATTATCAACTAGAAAAATATCTATTTCTGAAACAGCTTGTAAACACTAAACTCTCGTAAGAAATAAAGAGTTTCATGAAAAAACAAAGACTCATTATTTTCAACCTTCATAGTAATATCAAAAAAACCATCGTTATTTATATTTGCTTTATCACATGATGTTTCCGAAACCATTTTTTTGTCAATTAATCTATTTTCCATCTTGACTGCCTGGAAAATATCAATCCCACATATTGAACCAGAACGTCCAATTAATCTGACTTCCCTTTCCTTTTGATTAATAA
>JBGAQD010000048.1:0-13842 GCA_044220915.1 Chitinophagaceae bacterium | reverse complement strand
ACACATCGTCCTTCAGAAACCGGTGCAGTGGCGCTTGCCTTATTAGCTGCCTTAAATGGCGGAACTGATACTATTGCAGATGCCAAACTGAAAGCAGGCATTAAAAAAGTAGCTGATGACCTCAAAGCTCATAACGGTGCTGCATTAGTTGTATGTGGCAGCAATGATAAAAACATACAGGTAATTGTAAATGCTATCAACGCTGCGATCGGTGCCAATGGTACAACGATCAACTGGAACCAGCCTGTTAACTACCGCCAGGGAATTGACAGTGACATGGTTGATCTTATTGCACAAATGGAAGCCGGTACTGTTGGAACATTAATGATTTATGGTGCCAATCCGGCTTACACATATTATGATGCAGAGAAATTCAAGGCAGCATTAAAGAAAGTAAAAGTGACTGTTTCATTCAATGAGAAAATGGATGAAACAACAGAACTCTGCGAATATATCATTCCCACCCATCACTACCTGGAAAGCTGGGGTGATGCGGAAGCAAAAACCGGGGTTACCAGTTTTCTGCAACCAACTATTTATCCTCTGTTCAAAACCCGTCCTTTCCAGACTTCATTGCTGAAATGGAGTGGCAGCACACAGGATTATGAAACTTATTTCAAAGAATACTGGATTGGCAAATTAGGTTCAGAAGTGGCTTATAATAAAGCCTTGCAGGATGGAGTAATAGAAACACCTTCTACTGCCGGTGCTGGTTCATATAGTGGCGGTGCAGTAGCAGCAGCAACTGCGGCCATAGAAGGATATAAAAAAGGAACAGGAACAGAAGTGGTGCTTTATCAGAAAGTTTCCATAGGTACAGGCTCACAGGCGGGCAACCCCTGGTTACAGGAATTACCAGATCCTGTTTCAAAGGCAACTTGGGACAATTATGCTCTGATCTCCATGAAAAAAGCAGAAGAGCTGGGTATTAAATTGAACACCGATTACGAATACTACCCTGAGAAACCACTTGTTGAATTCACTATCGGGGGTAAAAAACTTGAATTACCTATCCTGGTATTACCGGGTATGAATGCAGATACTATTGCCATTGCTGTAGGCTATGGAAGAAACGAGGCTCTAGGAGTAACTGCTGCAGGAGTTGGTAAAAATGTTTACGGTTTTGCTACCTATAATGGCAGCACTGTTGATAATTATGCAACAGGGGCAACAGCCACGAACCTGCATAAGAAATATAAACTTGCCCAGACACAAAAGCATAATTACTACGAAGACCGCAAGGAAGTAGTAAGAGAGACAACACTGGCATCTTTCAAAAAAGAACCTAATGTTATTCCGGAATGGAGAGAGGAACTAAAAGATGCCTTTTATAAAAACTCCAATGATGATTTTCGCCAGGCTACTTTGTACCCGCAGCACGAACAACCGGGTATCAAATGGGGTATGAGCATTGATATGAATGCCTGCTATGGTTGTGGTGCCTGTGTGGTAGCTTGTAATGCAGAGAATAACGTTCCGGTGGTAGGTAAAAGAGAAGTACTTCGTTACCACGATATGCACTGGCTGCGGATCGACCGCTATTTCATCAGCGATGAAAAAAATCCTGATGAACTGAAGGGTGTTGTTTTCCAGCCGATGCTTTGCCAGCATTGTGACAATGCTCCTTGTGAGAATGTTTGTCCTGTTGCGGCTACAAACCATAGCTCTGAGGGTATTAACCAAATGACTTATAACCGTTGTATCGGAACAAGATATTGTGCTAATAACTGTCCGTTTAAAGTACGTCGTTTTAACTGGGCTGATTATACCGGTGCTGATAGTTTCCCTGATAACCGTGACCAGCAACTGGTAGGTAAACTGGATAGTGTGATCGAATACATGAACGACGACCTGACAAGAATGGTACTGAACCCTGATGTTACCGTTCGTTCAAGAGGTGTTATTGAAAAATGTTCTTTCTGTATTCAGAAATTGCAAGCGGCTAAGTTAGATGCAAAGAAAGAGAACAGAATGCTGAAAGATGGTGATGCAAAAACAGCCTGTCAAACAGCCTGTGCTGCTAATGCCATTGTATTTGGTAATGCTCATGATAAAGAAAGCCAGTTGACAAAAGTTCGCAACGATAATCCGCAGCGCAGCTTCTTAGTGTTGGAGCAATTACATGTGTTGCCGAACATTACGTACCTGGCAAAAGTGAGGAATACAGAAGAAGAGGATGAGAAATGGGGTGGTCATCATGGCGGCGAAGAACATAAAGCCGCAGGGCATGAGGCGAAGGCTGACAGCACATTGCCGTCATCAACAAAACCGATAGAAGCACATCATTAAGAAAGTTGACTAATTATAATCACTTACTGACAAGCAGGAGTGACAAATAAAACAGAATATGGCATTACTCAGATACGAATCACAGGTAAGACCGGCGCTGGTAGAAGGCGAAAAGGATTATCACCAGGTAACCGAAGATATTTGCCGCCCGGTAGAGGCCAAACCATCTAGACTCTGGTGGATAGGTTTTCTTATTTCAGCGGCCATGCTTGCCTTTGGTATTCTTTCCGTTACCATAGAGGTAATATATGGTACAGGCCAGTGGAATCTGAACAGAACTGTAGGTTGGGGTTGGGACATCACCAACTTCGTATGGTGGGTAGGTATTGGTCACGCCGGAACATTGATCTCAGCCATCTTATTACTATTCCGCCAGGGCTGGAGAACCGGTGTAAACCGTGCAGCTGAAGCGATGACGATCTTTGCGGTAATGTGTGCGGGCCAGTTTCCAATCTGGCACATGGGTCGTGTATGGAATGCCTTTTTCGTTCTTCCTTATCCTAATACAAGAGGTCCGCTGTGGGTAAACTTTAACTCACCACTTCTCTGGGACGTATTTGCGATATCAACTTACTTCACCGTTTCATTATTATTCTGGTACTCCGGCTTGATACCAGACCTTGCCACACTCCGTGACAGGGCTAAGAAGAAATGGAGAAAAGCTTTTTATGGTGTGGCCGCTTTCGGCTGGACAGGTAGTACCAAACACTGGCAACGCCATGAAGCACTTTCACTGGTGCTGGCCGGGTTGAGTACGCCACTGGTATTGTCAGTACACACTATCGTATCCTTCGACTTCGCAACCTCGGTCGTTCCGGGCTGGCATACCACCATCTTCCCGCCTTATTTCGTTGCGGGTGCCATCTTCTCTGGTTTTGCCATGGTACAAACGCTGTTGGTTGTTACCAGGAAGGTATTAGGTCTGGAAGAATATATCACCCTTGAGCACATTGAAGTAATGAATAAGGTAATTGTACTGACAGGTTCAATCGTTGGTATTGCGTACCTCACCGAGTTGTTCATGGCATGGTATTCTGCTGTACCATACGAGAATTTTGCTTTCTTCGAAAACCGTCTGAACCTGAATAGTCCTTATGGATGGAGCTACTGGATCATGATGGGTTGTAACGTATTGTCGCCGCAGATATTCTGGTTCAGAAAAATGAGAAGAAACCTGGTGCTGACTTTCTTCATGTCAATTCTCATCAACATCGGTATGTGGTTCGAACGTTTTGTGATCATCGTTACTTCTGTTTACCGTGATTACCTGCCCAGTGCATGGAGTACTTATTATACACCGACTATCTGGGAAGTTGGATTTTATATGGGAACATTCGGGTTGTTCTTCACCTGTTACTTCCTGTTCTCTAAGTTCTTCCCGGTAATTGCGATAGCGGAGATCAAACATATTTTGAAAAAGAACGGTCAGAACTATAAAAATACCATGGATGAACTGGAAGGTGAAAGCGTTAATGAATTTGGAGAGAAGCATGGACATGACCACGGAGCTTAATAATAATTAATAACAAGAAATCAGAAACAAGCATATGGCTGTAAAAAAATTTATAACAGGTAGTTTTTACGACGAAGCAGTATTGTTTCCGGCCGTAAAAAAGACCCGCCGTGCCGGTTATAAGATTCATGATGTGTTTACTCCATTTCCTATTCATGGATTGGATAAAGCAATGGGTCTGAGAGATACAAGTCTTCACACTGCCGGATTTATCTATGGTATCACCGGAACAGCGACAGCCGTTGGATTTATTACCTGGGCATTGACGGTGGATTGGCAACTGAATTTTGGTGGTAAACCATTCTTTTCATTACCAGCCTGGATTCCTATCACATTTGAGTTGACGGTGTTATTTGCTGCGGTGGGTATGGTACTTACATTTTGTTACCTGTGCCAGCTGGCACCCTTTGTAAGAAAAGATCATTTTAATCCCCGTTCAACTGATGACACTTTTGTAATGGCATTAGAATGCACAGATAAAACCAACGATGCAGAAGCAATGAGTTTTTTACAGGGACTTGGTGCGACCGATGTACAGGTGCAGTATAAGGAAACAGGATGGTGGCTTGGAAGATATGATAAGGACAGCAAACGGTTTGAGAAAAAAGAAGAGGCAGTTCATTAATAATTATCTAATTAACTGATGATGAAAAAATTTGGGATCATAACAATTTGTGCAGCGTTGGTGGTGATGGCCAGTTGCAACAAAGTTCGCCGCAGCCCGGGCCGTGCCTATATGCCGGATATGGCTTATAGCCGTGCTTATGAAACGTATGCATCAACGGAGGCACTGAAGAAAAAAGGAGTGAATTATAATGCGATGCCGGTGGCCGGAACAATTGCCCGTGGTGATATGCCGGCCTATGAATTGCAAAATGATTCTGCAGGATATATTAACTCTAAGAACATCATCAATCCGTTACCAAAGCTGGATGCAAAACAATTCATAGAAGCGGCAAGATTATATCTTGTTAATTGTGGTATCTGTCATGGCGAAAAATTGGATGGTAATGGCCCTCTTTGGAAAGGCGGTAATGGCCCCTATCCTGCAGCACCAAGAAATTTATTAATTGACCCGGTTTCCAATATGGCAGAAGGAACTATTTTCCATTCTATCACATATGGTAAAGGACAGATGGGTGCTTATGCATCACAGTTGAGTACCGAGCAAAGATGGATGATCGTTCATTACCTGAAAGAGAAGCTGGCGGCGAGTTCACCTGCTGCAACAAAACCGGTGGTTGATTCGGCTGCCGCTAAGAAAACAAACTAGTATTTGAAGAAATAATAAACGAACACTGATGTCAATACGGGAAAAGTTTATCGTAACAAAGAGGTACAACATGATATCCATTGCACTGATGCTGGTGGGTGTTGTGGCTATTATTGCGTTATACATCAATACACATGGCGGTGGCGGCACTGCTGAAGAAAAACACATGAAAGATGCCCGGTTCTGGGCAAGCCTGTTGCAAAACAGTGTTTTCTTTTTATTGGTGGTGAATGCTTCCATGTTCTTTATTTGTGCCACTACGTTGGCGTGGGGCGGTTGGCAAATGGCGTTCCGCCGTGTGCCGGAAGCTATTTCAGCCGTGGTACCCGTACTTGGCGTTATCGCACTGGCAATCCTGTTGGCTATTTCTTATGGTGACAACCACACAATTTACCACTGGACCGATGCCGAACATGTAAAACATGATTCAATCCTGAATTTTAAAAAGGGTTTCCTGAATAAAGGCTTCTACACCTTTATGACAGTATTCACCGTTGTGGCCTGGTCACTTCTTGGCTGGAAAATGCGTAAGCTTTCCCGGAGTTTAGACAACAACCCTATCACATCAATCGAAGGCAGAAAAAAATATATCTGGAACAATACTGTATGGGCAGCTCTTTTTATAGTTGTTTTTTCATTAACTGTAATGTCATCTATACCATGGTTATGGTTAATGAGTATTGATGCACACTGGTACAGTACGATGTACAGCTGGTACACTTTTGCCAGTACGTTTGTATCAGGCATGGCGCTGATAGCCTTGTTTGTTGTATACCTGAAGAACAGTGGATACCTTGAGTACACCAATGATGAGCATTTGCATGACATCGGTAAGTTCATGTTTGCCTTCTCTGTATTCTGGACATACCTGTGGTTCTCCCAGTTCATGCTTATCTGGTATGCCAACATTCCGGAAGAAACCACTTACTTTAAACCAAGGGCACAGGGTCCTTACAGCGGAATATTCTGGCTGATGTTCATCATCAACTTTATTGCTCCATTGCTGATATTAATGAGAAGAGGATCAAAAAGAAATTATGCGACCGTAACTTTTATGGCAATGCTGATCATCTTTGGGCACTGGCTTGATTTTTACCAGATGGTATTTCCAGGTCCGATGACAGATCCTAAAACAGGACAGACCCAGGTGCCGATGATATTGTGGGATTTTGGTGTGGCATTAGGTTTTGTAGGAGTGATCATGTTTGTAACCGGCAAAGCGCTGAGCAAAGCACCATTGCTGGCGAAAAACCACCCGTTTGTAAAAGAAAGTTTGATACACCATACATAATGGTAAACGAGAACTCAATAAGTTAACCAGGAAGAAAAAATTGAAATATAGTTTATGCAGACATTTTTCATCGTTGCAATCTTAGGGCTGGGGTTTCTGATCACCTTTCAGATCGCCAAGGCCAGTGAATATGTGGCAGTATTGCGTGGCGAAGAAAGAGCCAGAAAACAAACCAATAAGATCAATGCTTTCTTATTGCTGGCATTCCTTATCATCGGGTTGATCGGTGTGTATTATTGCAATGAAAAGCTGAAAGGAAAGATTTTAGGCGAGCCTGCTTCTGATCATGGGGTATTGGTTGACCGGATGCTTTATATCACCCTTGCCCTTACGTTCGTTGTATTTCTGATCACCCAAATTGCATTATTCTGGTTCTCTTATAAATACCAGGAGTCTGATAAAAGAAAAGCTTTTTTCTATCCGCACAATAATAAACTGGAACTTATCTGGACCGTTATCCCGGCGATCACATTGACTGTACTGGTGGGTTTTGGTATCTTCTACTGGTATAAGATCACTGGTAAAGCTCCGGAGAATGCAATGATAGTGGAAGTAACAGGAAAGCAGTTTGGCTGGGAATTCCGTTACCCGGGTAAAGACAAGATATTGGGTAAAAAATATTTTAAGAACGTAAGCCCTGAAAAAAATAATCCTGCCGGCCAGTTATGGGATGACCCCGCTAATCATGATGATGTTTTTGTAGAGCAAGAAATGCATCTGGTAGTCGGTAAACCTGTAAAACTGGTTATTAATGCTAAAGATGTGATACATGATGTGGGGTTAGCTCATTTCAGGATGAAGATGGACGCTGTACCCGGCACACCAACCACGATGTGGTTTACCCCAAAGTTCACCACCAAAGAAATGATCGAGAAAACAGGCAAGCCGAATTTTGTTTATGAAATATCCTGCGACCAGATGTGTGGAAAAGGCCACTATAGTATGAGGGGTGTAATAGTTGTTGAAACGCAGGAAGAGTTTGATGCCTATATGGCATCTAAAAAACCACAGTACCTGGTGGCAAACCCTGACAAAGACCCGACAGCTGTGAAAAAAGATTCAGTGATGAGCAGTGTACCATCAGGCGCAGCCAGTGCCCAAATGAAAATGAGAAATTAAAACAGTATAACAGCCCAGGTTGTTATTAAAATAAAAGATTTATGAGTGAAGCAATGCATGTACATCCCGGAGTAGCCATTGAGCATGGAGCTCATCATCATGATGAACACCATGGCCACCACAAGGAAACATTTGTTTCCAAGTATATTTTCAGCATGGACCATAAAACCATTGGTAAACAATTCCTGATTACCGGTATAATATGGGCCATTATTGGTGGATTGTTTTCGGTATTGTTCAGATTACAGTTAGGCTATCCTGATCAGTCATTCCCTATCCTTGAAACATTTTTTGGTAAATGGGCTAAAGGAGGTCAGATTCAACCAGAATTTTATTATGCACTGATCACCATGCACGGAACGGTGCTTGTTTTCTTTGTATTGACAGCCGGATTGAGCGGAACATTCGCCAATATTCTTATTCCGCTGCAGATTGGTGCAAGGGATATGGCTTCACCTTTCCTCAACATGCTTTCTTACTGGTTCTTCTTTATGGCCAGTATTGTTATGATATCATCATTGTTCATTTCAACAGGTCCGGCATCAGGAGGGTGGACAGTGTATCCGCCTCTGAGTGCATTGGGACAGGCATCGTCCGGATCCAAACTGGGAATGGACTTGTGGATTGTGAGTATGGCTTTGTTCGTGGTATCATCATTGCTCGGAGGTCTGAACTACATCTCTACTATTCTTAACCTTCGTACAAAAGGGATGAGCATGACCAGGTTGCCATTGACCATCTGGGCCATGTTCTTCACAGCAGTACTGGGTGTATTATCATTCCCTGTATTATTATCCGGATTGATCCTGTTATTATTTGACCGTAACCTCGGCACCAGTTTCTACCTCAGCGATATTGTCGTGAATGGTGAAATACTACCAAATGAAGGAGGTAGTGCTATCTTGTTCCAGCACCTGTTCTGGTTCCTTGGTCACCCCGAAGTATATATCATCTTGTTACCGGCGATGGGAATGGTGTCGGAAATATTATCCGTCAACAGCCGTAAACCCATCTTTGGATATATGGCGATGCTGGCTTCATTGTTTGCTATTTGTATCCTTGCCTTCCTGGTTTGGGCGCACCATATGTTTGTAACCGGACTGAATCCATTCCTGGGTTCCATATTCGTATTGCTGACACTATTGATTGCGGTGCCTTCGGCTATCAAAGTATTTAACTGGCTGACGACGCTCTGGCGGGGCAATATCAGGTTTACGCCGGCTACACTATTCGCTATCGGATTTGTAAGCTTATTCATTTCTGGTGGTTTAACAGGTATCTTCCTGGGTAACTCAACTATTGACATTCACCTGCACGACACCATGTTTGTGGTGGCACACTTCCATATTGTAATGGGGGTGGCTTCGTTCTTCGGAATGTTTGCCGGTGTCTATCACTGGTTTCCGAAAATGTTTGGCCGTTACCTGAACAGCACCCTTGGTTATATCCACTTCTGGGTAACCATGGTTGGTGCTTATCTCATCTTCTGGCCAATGCACTACCAGGGTCTTGCCGGTATTCCCCGTCGTTACCTGGACAAGAGAGGCTGGGTATCATTCAATGATTTCCCGGAGCTGGATAAAATGATCACTATTGTTTCTATTATAGTATTTGCGGTGCAGCTGATGTTTGTATTTAATTTCTTCTATTCTATTTTCAAAGGAAGAAAAGTAACATCAGCCAATCCGTGGGGTGCTAACACACTGGAGTGGACCACACCCATTCGTCCCGGACATGGTAACTGGCCTGGTGAAATACCAGAAGTACACCGCTGGCCTTATGACTATGCTAAAGATGGAAGAGATTTCATCCCGCAGACAGAACCAATCGGGGAGAATGAGAGTAAGCATTAGTAGTGAGTGATGAATGAGAGTAGCGGGAGAGAATACGATTGAAGTTTTTTTGAAAATATTGCGAAGGCTGAAATGAATAAGATAAAGGACTATTTATTATTGATGAAGCCTTCGCTGAGTATCATGGTGGTGTTCAGCAGTGTGATGAGTTTTGCGCTGACGAAAGGTTCTGAGAGTTATGTGGATTTCTGGAAAATGATATTCTTGCTCTTTGCAGGCGGGATGCTGGTAACAGGCAGTGCCAATGCCATTAACCAGGTAGTTGAAAAGGATACTGATGCACAAATGAAAAGGACCGGGAAACGTCCGGTGGCAGCAGGAAGAATGAGTGTAACAGAAGGATGGGCTTTTGCCATCATTACAGGAGCGGCAGGTGTTTTTATGTTGGGTAATTATTTCAACTGGCTGACGGCAGGATTGGCAGCATTTAGTTTGTTCCTTTATGCATTTATTTACACACCGTTGAAGAAAGTAAATTCAATTGCTGTGTTGGTGGGTGCAGTTCCGGGAGCATTGCCTTGTTTGATCGGCTGGGCAGCCGGGGATAATAATCTTGGAACCGGTGGCTGGATATTATTTGCGTTCCAGTTCTTCTGGCAGTTTCCCCATTTTTGGGCAATTGCCTGGGTGGCACACAGGGATTATTCAGCAGTTGGATTTAAACTGTTGCCTGCAGATGAAGGGCCAACAAAGTTTACAGCGTTGCAGACGATCGCTTATTCGCTGTTGCTGGTACCGGTTACGATGGCACCTTATTATACCGGGATGTGTAATTATAATAACACACAGGGAATAATAAGTTTGATACTGGTGGGTATGGCGAATTTATTCATGATCGGAAGGTGTGTGACATTATACAGAAAGATGGATGTGGGATCGGCAAGGAAAGTGATGTTTGGAAGTTATATGTACCTGCCGGTGGTGATGCTAGCTTTTTTACTAAGTAAGACGTAATAATAAAGTAGTGATGGATATTGTGAGTAATCAACAACGAAAGAGAATACATCCCCACAAGTTTACATTGTGGGTGGCCATTGGAAGCATTGTAATGATGTTTGCCGGTTTGACAAGTGCTTTTATTGTAAAAAGCAACCAGACAAACTGGGTTCCGGTGGAGATACCGAAAGTGTTCTGGATATCAACTGCCGTTATTATTATCAGCAGTTTGACAGTGCAGATGGCGTTAAGATCTTTTAAGCAGCGGGAAATGAACCAGTACAGGGGATTGATCGGGTTGACCGTTTTACTGGGAGTTGCTTTTATTGTACTGCAATGGCTGGGTTTCCAGGACCTGTGGGCACAAAGAGTAACTTTCAAAGGAGCCGGCGCCGGGCAGTTCCTGTATGTGATATTTGGATTGCATGCAATCCATGTGATCGGCGGGGTGATCGCTTTGATCGTAATGTTCATCAAAGCATTTGCAGGAAGTGTAAAACTGTATAGTTCGGTTCCGGTGGAAGTAGCAGCTATCTACTGGCATTTTGTAGATGTGCTCTGGATCTATTTACTGTTATTTTTTATTATAATCGGCGGGAGATAAGCCGGTTTAATTTTTTGAATTTTTATAAATATGTCAACACAAGCAACGGTACATCAGACCAAATGGTGGAGCGGCGGTAAGAGCCCCTTTAACCTGGAGTATGGCAAACTGATGATGTGGTATTTTTTGATGAGTGATGCCTTTACGTTTGGTGCATTCCTGATCTCCTACGGTTCTATCCGTTTCAGCCAGAATTTCTGGCCCGACCCTAACGTGGTGTTCAATGCGTTTCCGGGAGCTGGTCATGCTAACCTGCCGCTGGCGTTTGTGAGTGTAATGACATTTATCCTCATCATCAGTTCTGTTACTATGGTGCTGGCAGTGCATGCCGGACATAAAGGCGATAAGGCCGGGGTGATAAAATGGATATTCTGGACCATCATTGGCGGATTAGCATTCTTAGGTTGCCAGGCATGGGAGTGGCATCACCTTATCACCGGCGAACATGCAGTATTGGCGGATGGTAAGATTGAAATGATCGGCCAGACCATGCGGGGAAATCCATGGGGTGAATTAGTACATGGGCCGGAAGTAACGGCGGCATTGAGTAAGACATCACATGAAACACTGATGAGCCTGATGCATCATCATAATTCATCTTTGTCGCATGAACAGCTTGCCGCCATGACCGATGAGCAAATGAGAACAGCTCTTTCCACAGCAGAACTGCATATTCGTCATAAAGGTCCGGTGGCATTTGGTGGCTATTTCTTTGGTATTACCGGTTTCCATGGTTTCCATGTGTTCTCCGGTGTAATCATCAATATTGTGATGCTGATCATGACGCAGAAGAATGTATTCCAGAATAAAGGCCATTACCTGATGATCGAGAAGGCGGGTCTGTACTGGCACTTTGTAGACCTGGTATGGGTATTCGTATTCCTTTGTTTCTATTTGATATAACAGAATAATAATATAACTGATATGCAACATCCGGCATTTGAAGAAGTAAGTTACCATCATCATACTGATGATGCGGAGTTTAAGAGAAGAGTGAGAAGGACAACCATCCTGTTGTCTGTTATCACTATCATTGAACTTGCGATAGGTTTGACCATTTACAGCCTGCACAAGAGTGATACCAACAAGGATTTCCTGATACTGTGTTTTAAAGGAGTGGTTTGTATACTTACACTGGCCAAAGCTTATTACATCGTTTCTGTATTCATGCACCTCGGTGATGAGATCCGGAATATGATCATGACCATTGTGGTTCCGCTGATGCTGTTCATCTGGTTCATCATTGCCTTTATCGCAGATGGTAATTCTTATAAGAACCTTCGTAATAAGTATGACCTGCACTTTAAGGAAACAACAATGCCGAAGAAGCACGGCAAGGCCGAAACACATGAAGTAACGCCGGCAGAGAAAAGCGGTAAGGAATAAACAAAATCATTATTGAAAAGAACCAAAACCATTAAACCAGGAAGCGGTTTAATGGTTTTTATTTTTGGAGGAGAATTAGTGTGAACAAGAAAGCTCTATATGCGGTGATGCTGGCGATGCTGCTGCCATTAACTGCTTACTTTATTGTAAAAAGAAAAAGTGAGACAGCTGTTACCATGCCCCGGCACTACCTGCCGGATACTGTTCTTACTATTACAAAAAAAGGAAAACGGGTTAATGATACTGCCTGGCATCGGCTGAATGATTTTTCATTGAAGAACCAGGAAGGTCATCCGGCATCATGGGATAGCCTCAAAGGAAAAATAATAATTGCCGACTTCTTTTTTACGCATTGCCCCACTATTTGCCCGGGCCTTACCCGGAACATGAAGCGGCTGGCCGAATCTATTCATAATGGTCAGCGGGTAGGCGACAGAACAAATAGACAGGTGCATTTTCTTTCCTTTAGTATTGATCCGGAAAGAGACTCGGTGGAACGGTTAAAGTACTGGGCCGATAAATACCAGATCAACCCGGAGCAATGGTGGCTACTGACCGGGGACAAGAAGATGATCTACGACCTCATCATCAATGAACTAAAAGTACCGGCAGAAGATGGAAAAGGGATTGATTCGAACTTTGCCCACACCGATTATTTTGTACTGATAGACAGCAATCGCCATGTGCGGGGCTACTACCATGGGCTTGATTCCGCCGACCTTTCTCTTCTTTCAAGAGACCTGGTGTTACTGACAATGGAAAAGGACCCGAAGAGTAAAAGTTTCTTTGATGGTAAACTTCAGCTGATCGCTGTTGTTTTCTTATTAGCCACGATGGGGCTGCTTTTATTCTTATACTTTATACGGAAAAAACAATAATACATGCTGCAGGCTGCCTGGAAAAAGAATGATAAGAAAGCGAAGACATTAATATTTGTATTCTCTGCTGTGGTCTTTGCCGCTGTAGTGTTGCTGAGCCGGGTGAAACTGAATGCTGACCTTGGTTTTGATGTGCACCTGTTTGCAAAAGCGAATGCTATTATCAATTCCTGTGTGGCGGTGCTGCTGGTCATTGCACTGGTTGCCGTAAAAAGCAAGAACTATACATTGCACAAGAACCTGATGATGACGGCGATGCTGTTATCCATTCTTTTTTTAGTAAGTTATATCTGTCATCATTTATTTGCCGGCGAAACAAGGTTTGGTGATGTGAACCATGATGGTATTGTAAGTGAACTTGAAAAAGCTGCAGCGGGCAGCAGCCGGATGATCTATTATATACTTTTAGGAACCCATATTCCACTGGCGGGTATCATCCTTCCTTTTATACTCTTCTCCGCCTACCGGGCACTGACCGGTGAGTTTGACAAGCACAGGAAACTGGTCCGTATTACCTGGCCCATCTGGTTTTATGTGGCCGTAACAGGGGTGGTGGTGTACTGGATGATCAGTCCGTATTATAACTAGCTACCTGTTTTTCATCCATTAAATATGAAGGAAAGACCAAGGAAGCAGGGAGTTACAATAGGGAGCTATGTATATTTTGTAATATCCAGACTTGATGTTAAGAGAGCCAACT
>JBGAQD010000047.1:0-15523 GCA_044220915.1 Chitinophagaceae bacterium | reverse complement strand
TTATGGCTCTTCAGTTATCGTGGAAGGCCTCCACCTGCTGTTCCGTAGCATAAGCAAGTGGATCGTTAAGCTGGCCAACCGTATTGGCAAGGGCGCCGGTGCCGACAAAACAGAAGCCATGAGTATGCAGGAACTCGATGAGGCTATTGATATCAAGACAGATGAAGAAGCCTCCCCCGAAGAGAAAAGCATCATGAAGGGCATTGTGAAGTTTGGTAATATCTCCGTCAAACAGATCATGCGCAGCCGTTTGGATGTAAGCGGTATCGAATACAATTCATCCTTCGGCGACCTGGTAAAGAGAGTGGAGGAACTGCACTACTCCCGCCTGCCTGTCTATAAGGACAGCCTCGATGAGGTCGTCGGCCTCATCAATACCAAAGACCTCATCCCTCATCTCAGCGAGGCAGATAACTTCGACTGGCACATACTGATGCGCCAGCCCTATTTTGTACCAGAGCCCAAGCTTATCGAAGACCTCTTAAAGGACTTTCAGCAAAAACGTATCCACTTCGCCGTGGTGGTGGATGAGTTTGGCGGCACCAGTGGTATTGTTACCATGGAAGACATCCTCGAAGAAGTGATCGGCGAGATAAAGGATGAGTTTGATGAAGAGGAAAGCAACAACTATAAGGTGGATGACAATAACTATATCTTCGAAGGCAAGATCATGATACATGATATGTGCAGGATAATGAAACTGCCCATGGATACGTTTGATAAGATAAGAGGAGAGAGTGAATCTCTCGCCGGCCTTATACTGGAAGTGGCGGGAGAATTTCCCACGGAGGACTGGGTCATCCCCTCTGGTGACTTTGAGTTCGGCATCATGAAGGTGGAGAACAACCGCATCATGCTGGTGAAAGTGACCATAAAACCTAAACAGGATTAATTACTGCCCATGAAAAGAATAAACAGGTTTGTTGCTGTACTCCTTATTGCTGCGCAGGTATTCATTGGCTGCAACAGTGATTACTCGGTAGGAAAGAAAAAAGGTTTCTTCCACATCGACTTTCCGGAGAAGAAGTACCAGGCCTTCGACCAGCCCGGTTATCCCTACACTTTTGAATATCCCGTCTATGCCAAAGTAAGCAAGGACACTACTTTCTTTGATGATAAAGCAGGCGACTGGTGGGTGAATATTGATGTGCCGCAGTTCGCCGGCCGTATCTATATCAGCTATAAATCCATTGGCGGCTCCAATAATTTTGATTCACTGGTAAGCGATGGTTTTAAGATGGCGTACAAACAGCATGTGGATGTGTCAACCGGTATTAACGACAGCCTGATGCAAACACCCAACGGGGTGGAAGGGGTTTATTTCTCTCTCGGTGGTAATACGGCCACAGCCAACCAGTTCTTCCTGACAGATTCTGTCAAACATTTTTTAAGAGGGGCCTTATACTTTGATGCCACACCCAATGCAGATTCCCTTGGTATCGTCAACGAGTTTTTAAAGAAAGACCTGCAGCACCTCATCAACACATTGAAATGGAAATAAAAACCCCGACGGACACGGTCGGGGTTCAGAGCAGACCACTGTATGCTTATTTACTGCTCTTTATCTTCAGTCTTTTTCACTTCTTTTTTAGCAGGCGGTAATTCAGCTATCTCTTCTTCCTCCCTTATCGGCGCCCGGCTGAAAATCTCAGCATTGATCCTTTTTTTCTTTTTCTTCTTCACGGTTTCTTTGCTGCTGTTTGCTGTTTTCTTGGTGGTCACCACTTTCTTTTCATTCGTGGCAATGTCTTTTTTTACAGCTGGTTCTGTACCGTTGTTATCAGCAATGACAACAGGTTCTTTTTTCTTCTCCTCTTCATACATGTTGGTGAATTCTTTTTTACGGCTGCTGTTTTTATAATCAACAAAGCCATAGATGCTGGCACCGATCATTAACGTGGCGCCTACGTACAAGATAGATTTCATTTGATTAGTTTTTAATGTTGTTAAGTGGCCAAATGGTTTTGCAAATCATGGTTGTTATGTTTTAAAGTTTATATCGCAAATGATTGTAAATACTTCTTGCTCTGCCGGTAAATGATCCACTCCGCTATAAGCATATTACCCACCACACTTACCCATAAGGAGAATTGGTAATTTTCCAGCAGCGTCCAGTCCAGCAGGTACAGGATGATATAATACACCCGGAAGGTTACGGCGGTCATCGCCATCGCATAGCTTCTGATCATCCACACCTTGTGGGCCACCACATTCTTTTTATGGATAGTGGTCAGTCCGTTCAATGTGGTCACAAACCACCAACCGGCCATGAACATGAACAGGCATCTTTCCCAGAAACTGCCTTTGGCAAAGAAGGCCATGTACAGGCCGGTTGGTGCCCCCAGGAATAACACAACAGCCACATAGATCTTTCCTGAAATGCGATGGATGGCTTTCGACTTCTTCAGGATATATCGGGAAAACTGGATAAGGGCAGTGCCGATGCAAAGAGCACCGGCAGTGATATGGATATAAAAACAGGCATTGTAAAAACTGCTCTGGAACAGGAAACTTCTTTCCTGTATAAAATCAAACTTCTTGCTGAACGAGAAGTAAGGAATAGTATTATAGATAAGTAACAGGCTGAAGCCGATGACCGGCACCCAGAACAGCATCCGGAAAAAAACCTTCGCTGCTTGTTGAAGGGTGATAACTCTTGAGTTTTGCATACAGTGGTTTGTGATATTGGGGAGATGCCGCTGTTCAAATTCCTCCATAAGGTGGCTGTGTTAGAACTGTGTTAAAGGAATTTCCCCGTCGCCGGAATCTTTCCTAATTTGTATGCCTAACTGTTATTCCATGCTTATCACCCGGCGAACCGGCCTTCTGGTATTGTCTCTTTTTGCCTTTGTTTCCGCCTGTGCACAGGAATCAGCTGCTGTTGATTCTATCAAAGCAGCCTTGCAAAAAGCCACCACCCCGGCCGAGAAAGTGTATTGGTACGATAACCTTTCCCGTACGATGATGAATGTAAGTCCCCCGGCTGCTGATTCAATAGGGCAGCAACTCATCCTGTTTGCTGAAGAGAACCGTGACAGGTCCCTGATGGTTAAAGCCTACATGTCAAACGGCCTGCGCTGCGGTTACTTCAGGGGGCAACGAAACTATACCCAGCGAAGTATTGAGTATTATGAAAAGGCACTTTCCATCGCTAAGGAAAATAAGCTGGAGAAAGAGACCGGGGCGGCACAACTGCAGCTTGCAGAGATCAATCTCACTGTTCCGGATAAAGACAGGTCACTGAAATATGTCGCCGAAGCTTTTTCCAGGATTGCCAGCTTAAAAGACGATAGCCTCCTGGTGGAGTCAAATAATGTTTATGGCAAAGTTTACCTGGCCCGGAATGAAAAGATACTGGCCCTCCGCCACTACTTTACCGCCCTGCGCATCGCAGAGGAAATAAATGCAGTGAATGCGGATAAAAAACGGTTGAAAATCGAACTGATGAGGAACAGCTACCTGAACCTCTCACAGTTCTATGCCGGCATCGAGGATTATGATAAGGCGATTGATAATGCCACAAAAGCATTCCGCATGCTGGACAACTTTACTGATAAAAGAGTGCCTTATCAGCGCACCATTGATATTAATACCATCGGCAATCTGTTTGCCGCTAAAAAGAATTATGATATTGCCATCAGCTACTTTGAACGGTCAATTGCTATGGCCGATTCATTGAAATTTTCCACCCTGAAGATGCCGGGTTATATCAGCCTGCTGAACCAGTACCTGCGGATGGACCAGCCCCAAAAGGCCATGGATTACCTCAACTCTTCTTCCGGGAAAAACCTGAAGCAATACCTCAGCACCTTCGGTATGTCGGGGATGATCGACCAGGCCTATGGTTATGTTTTCAGTGAACTTAACAACTTCGACTCCGCCCGTTATTATTTCGGCAAAGCCCTTCCTTTCTTTGAAAAGAATTTAACGGATAATAACAGGGTTGGCATTTACCTGCAACTGGGAAAACTGTTTACAAAAACAGGAGAGACTTCCAAAGCAATTGAAAACTACCTGAAGGCAAAGGAGATCGGGGAGAAGAACGGAATGCTGGAAATAGTGATGATGTCTGCAAAACACCTCGACTCTCTCTATGAAAAAAGCGGCGACTTCAGAACCGCCGGCCTTTACAACGGGATGTATTATAAATATAAAGACAGCAGTGATAAACTAAGTAAGGAAAAAGACCTTACACAGGAAGAAGTAACTGCAGAACAGCAACGGCAGGAAAGGATTGTAAGGGAACAGGAGGAAATAAAACGCCGGAAGAATAACATCCAGTACATGGCTATCATCATCGGTATTGTTTTTCTTTTCGTTTCACTGGTGCTGCTGGGTATGTTCAAGGTATCTGCCGGGCTTATAAAAGCGATCGGCTTCTTTGTATTCCTCATGCTGTTTGAATTCATCTTCCTGGTGTTTAAAAAGAATATCTACTCCATCACGCATGGCGAACCATGGAAAGATCTTGCCTTCATGATTGCACTGGCGGCATTGTTAGTACCATTGCATCACTGGCTGGAGCATAAAGTGCTGCATTATCTTACTTCCCATAACCGGCTTACGGCTGCCGGGCATCATATAAAGAAGAAATTATTCCGCCGCACAAAAGAAGGAGAACAATAGGGCAGGACTTACCTTTGCCAAAATTCAAACGACTTGATAGTAATTGATAACATACTGATAAGTGATGATGTGGTGGAAAAGCAGTTTGTCTGCGACCTCAACAAATGCAAAGGCGGCTGCTGCGAAGAAGGCGATGCCGGTGCGCCACTGGATGATGATGAACTGGACACTGTACTGGAAATGTATGAGAAGATCAGATCCTACCTTTCACCGGAGTCCATCGCTGAAGTGGAGAAGAAGGGAAAGTATGTGTACCATAAAGAGTTTGGCTGGGTAACACCCACCCTCGGGAACGACAACGAAATATGTGTGTATGGCAACCGGGATGAGAAAGGCATCATCAAATGTGCATTCGAACAAGCCTATTATGACGGAGTGATCCCCTGGAAGAAACCCATCAGCTGTCACCTGTTCCCCATCATCGCAAAAAAAGGAAAGCATGGCGATTACAACCGGGTGAATTATGAACCAAGGGAAAAACTCTGCAATCCCGCCTGTGCGTTGGGCAAGAAATTAGAAGTACCGACCTACGAATTCCTGAAAGAACCGCTGGTAAGAAAATACGGCGAAGAGTTCTATACGGCATTAGATAAAGTGGCTAAAATGCAGGCGGCTAAAAAACAAGAGAAAGTAAAATAAGCATCCCGTGAAAGAGACAGCATCAGGTTTTATTGCAAAGAGTACAGTTAAGGCGGCTGATAAAGAGCACCGCCGCAAGATCAATTTCAATATTGGTAAGTACAATGCGGTGGTGCCACAGGGCAAACAACAGTTTTCCGATGTTCATCTTGCCAGGGAGAAAGCCAAGAACATCAAATGGAAAGCTATCGAGACATTGGATAAACAACTCGAAACCTTTGAGGCCATTATTACAAAACGGGGTGCCAAAGTTATCTGGGCCGAAGATGCGCAACAGGCACTGGACGCCATCAAAAAAATATGTGACGAAAAGAATTGCAAAACACTGGTGAAGAGCAAGAGCATGGTGACGGAAGAAATTCACCTGAACGCTTTTCTTGAAAAGAATGGTATTGAAAGTGTGGAGACCGACCTCGGCGAATATATCCAGCAGCTGGATGGAGAACCTCCTTATCATATCGTTACTCCTGCTATGCACAAGAGTAAAGAAGATGTGGCCAAACTCTTTGCGGAGAAACTGGGCACCGACCCCAAAGCAACACCGGAAGAATTAACACTGACGGCCAGAAGGATATTAAGGGATAAATATGTGCAGGCAGAAGTGGGAGTGACCGGGGCCAATTTCATTATCTCCGACATTGGCGGCATTGCCATTACAGAGAATGAAGGCAACGCAAGATTGAGTTGCTCCATGCCTGAAACACATATTGTGGTGGTGGGCATTGAAAAGATGATTCCTTCTATGACCGACCTCGCTTTGTTCTGGCCACTGCTCTCAACCTTTGGCACCGGGCAAAGGGTAACGGTCTATAACACCATTGTTACAGGTCCGAGACAAGCCGGCGAAAAAGACGGCCCGCAAGATATGTATGTGATACTGCTGGATAACGGCCGTACCAATATCCTGGCAAATGAGAAGCAGCGGGAAAGTTTATACTGCATCCGTTGCGGCGCCTGCCTGAATGCCTGCCCGGTGTATAAAAATATCGGTGGTCATACGTATAACACTCCTTACAGCGGTCCTATAGGTTCTGTCATTACTCCGCATTTAAAAGATATGGGTGATTGGAAGCACCTGAGTTATGCCTCATCACTTTGTGGCAACTGCACTGAAGTATGTGCGGTGAAGATCAATCTCCATGAGTTGTTATTGGAGAACCGCCATGAAGCAGTGGAAGAAGGCTACAGCTCTTTCAGCGAAAAGATGGCCTGGAAAATGTGGAAGCAGGGAATGTTGCGCCGCAAATGGATGAACATGGCAGGCGGCGCCACCAAGAACTGGGTGGTGAACAGCCTGGTGAAAGGATGGAAAGAACACCGGGGTAAGATGGAGTTTCCTAAAAAATCATTCAACCAGCTCTGGAAAGAAAAATACGGCGGAAGTAAATGATCTTTCCCCGCAGCAACCACCACAGGGAAAGATGATTTGAAATAACAGCTATCCTTTTTCTTTCTCTTTTGCTTTATAAAGAATTTCTAAGATCCCTTTTATCTCTTTCGGATCCTTATTCAACTCCAGCGACCTCTCAAGAATTGGAACAGCTTTTTTATAATCCCCTGTCTCCAGATATCCCTCGCCAAGACTGGAAGCCACATTACCCGACTCAGGATACAGGTTGTAATTGACCTGGAATATCCGCAGTGCTTCTTTCTTACTTCCCTGCTTCAGTAATAAATAACCAAGGCTGTTCAATTCATGTTCACTGGCAGTAAGAAACCGCAGTTGTTCTGCAAGCCCTCTTGTGCTGATGTTGTCATCACTTAATGAGCCATCATGTAACCATCTGAGTATTGGACTGAATGAATGATAGTTGGGTGAGTAGGGTTGGTTATTAAGGATTCCCAGCAGGTCTTTTTCAAGAGAAAACACCGGGAACTCATTGATGCGGTTGATCTCAGCCCCGTTCCTGTAAATAATAAAAGTCGGCACCCGGAATATTCCCAGCCCTGCTTCTTCATGCTGCGGACTTTGTTTTACTAATGAATCGCTGCCGCCCAATGCGATCAGTTGTACTTTCTTATCCGGAAAGGAAATAGCAGAAAGCAGTTTCAGAAACCTGGGTACTTCCCTTTTACTGTCACCACACCAGGTGCCAAAGAATACTTTGATACTGATATTGTCAAAGCTTTGTTTTTTCAGGCTAGTGATAGTGGTGGCGTCGGGCTGGTAATTGTCGTAATTGGCATTGAACCATTTTCCAAAGGGCTCAATTGTCAGACTGTCTTTGGTACAGGTGCCATAAAGGATCTTGGGTTTATCAGCGGATGTTTGTGCAATTGCAACGGATGAGAATGCTATCAATAGCATGCAGAATATCTTATTCATAAAATAGTTTTAGAGTTACCTGAATAGTTGTGTAAGCAGAAATACCTCTATGCAGTGCATACAGGTGAAATGATATGTATCATTCAGGCATTTGGCGGTTGCCAGGGATTGCGAAGCTTGCCTTCACATTCATCATCACCGGGTAAATTATTAAATGTGGTCCCGGTAGTTTTAAAATACCTCTCTATAGCAAGGCCTTTGGTGACAGCGAAGAACTCATCAAGATGAATATGTGAATGAATTTTCGAAGCCGGGGAAGGAGAGTCGTCTTTTTTATCAAGACCGGCTTGTTTTTCACAATCACATTTTGCAGTATTGCTTTTAAAAGTATTGGAGAATTTACATTTCAGGTAGCTTAGTTGCCGGGCATATTGAGAAAAGGCAAACAGGCAGATCAGCAGTATGGCGGATAATTTTCTCACCCGGTGCAGGTTATGGTTTTGGTTTCAGAAGCTTTTCTCCCGGAATAGACGGACAGGCAGGGAAAAGGATGCACAAGAGCTAAAATCATTTGTAGCCGGATAAGTATATTCGTTTGGCGAACACAATAAAATGATCGTTTACAGTCCATCCATAACACACCGGCTCCGCTATACCTGCGATTTCATCGGTAACCAGCTGATGGGAAAACCGTTTCAGTTGACCGACAGGAAAATTGAATTCATCGACTATCCCGGTCCCAGGATCAATTACAGTGCTGAAATGGTTGCTGATGATGAGTTCTGGTTGCTGCCACATTCTTTGCTATCCGAACAGGGTATTCATCAACAGATGACCGGTTGTTTTGAGGTCAACGGTCAAAAAGCTTTTTTCAAAACAGGGGGCGACTTTCCCTTTGATATTTTTGCTGCTTCTTTCTACCTGCTCAGCCGCTACGAAGAATACCTGCCGCATCAGAAAGATATGTATGGCCGTTATGCTCATGAGAATTCACTGGCATTCAAAGAAGGGTTTCTGCATCTTCCTTTGATCAATATCTGGTTGCAGCACTTTAAGGAAGAGTTGAATAAGAGATTTCCCTCTTTCACAACTTATCATTCACCATTCGTCTTTCTCCCTACTTACGATATTGACGAAGCGTATTCTTACAAACACAAACAATGGTGGCGTAGCGCCGGTGCGGCTGTAAAGGACCTGTTGAAAGGACAATTCAACAGGTTTTCACTACGGAGAAAAGTACTCAATAATAAAGAAACGGACCCTTTCGATGCTTACGCCTGGATAGATGACCTGCACCGTCCGTATAAATTGCATCCCCGGTATTTTTTCCTGGTAGCCGAAAAAACAGGTAAGTACGACAGGAATATTTTACCCGGCGAAACAGCCTTACAGGTTTTAATAAAACATCATGCTGATAAATACAATATTGGTATTCACCCTTCCTGGCAAACTGGGGATGACCACTCGCTGATCAAAAAAGAAATTGAAAGGCTTGAACATATCTCCACGATTAAGATCACTGCATCCCGGCAGCATTTTATCCGCTTTACTTTGCCTCAAACTTTCCGTCATCTTATTAATGCTGGTATCAAAGAAGATTTCTCGATGGGCTATGGCAGTATTAATGGTTTCCGGGCATCGGTGGCTTCACCATTTTACTGGTACGACCTGGAAAAAGAAGAAACAACGTACCTGCTGTTATATCCCTTCTGCTATATGGAAGCCAATTCTTTTTTTGAACAAAAGCAAACTCCGCAACAGGCACTGGATGAAATGAGGCATTATTATACAACAGTAAAAGCAGTGAATGGTACATTCATCAGCATCTGGCACAATACTTTTCTTGGTACTGACAAATTATTCAGCGGCTGGCGGGAAGTGTATGCACAATTTGTCCGGGAGATCCATCATTAAATACCTTCCGTCTCTGGTTGTTCAGGCGGCGGTATAGCTTTGAATGCTTTATTGACAAGATATACTCCAAGTAATGTCACCAATCCGCCGATAGTAATAAAGATGGTGACCTTCTCACCAAATACGATCCAGCCGCAGAGCACAGCAACGATCGGATTGATATAGGCATAGATAGATGCCTGCTCGGTAGGAAGGTTTTGCAATGCATACAAATAACAAATAAAAGCGATCAGCGAACCAAAAACAATGAGATATGCAATGGATGCCCATGATTGCCACGGTATCTTACTTACATGAACAGCATTGCCGGTGGCACTGGTAAAACTGATCAGCGCAATAGCAGAGATGAGCATTTGCAATCCAAGGCTGAAATAGGGATTAAAATTCACGGCCTGTTGTTTGGTGTACAAGGTGGCAAAGGCCCATGTCCAGGTGGCGATAAGTGAAAGAATGATACCGAACCGAAAATCTGCATTGAAGAAATCCTGCAGGTGGTCGCAGAAAATTATACATACACCGCTGAAACCAAGCAATAAACCGAACACCGCTTTACGTGGAAGTTTTTCTTTTGAAATAAATAACCCGATGACCACCAGCCACAGCGGGAAGATGGCGCCCATGATAGAACCAAGACCGGCAGAGATATACTTCACACCCCAGGTGCTGAGCCCGTTACTCATGATGAAATTCAAAAAGCTCAACACAAGAATAGGTATCCATTCTTTTCCTTTTGGCAACGGAACCTTTTTATAAAGAAAGAACCCGACATACAATGCCCCGGCGATCAGTTGCCGGATACCGGCCAGTTGTAATGCGGGCATATGCTTCACACCTTCTTTGGAAGCTATCCAGGTGGTGCCCCAGAAAAAACAAACCAGTGCCAGTGCAAAGAGGGCTTTAGCCCTTGTTCCCTTTTTGCGGATGGTAAGCGGATTGAATACCGATAATTTTTTTAAGTAATCAGCAGAAGTGTTGAGAATGGTTTTATGAAAATCAAAAATATTCATGCCTGGATCTCACTGAAGTGAGCCTTTGTAGTTTTAAAATTAAAATACACCCTTACTCTCCTTTGGGGGTTGGGGCATTAATGTTTAAAATGCCGCATACCCGTTATCACCATCGCCAGGTTATTGGCTTTACAATATTCAATCGAATCATTATCCCGTATTGAACCGCCCGGTTGTATAAAAGCGGTAATACCTGCCTCATGTCCCAGCTTCACACAATCATCAAATGGGAAGAATGCATCACTGGCCATCACCGCACCGTTCAGGTCGAAGTTGAATTGCTTTGCTTTTTCAACCGCCTGGCGTAAGGAGTCGATACGGCTTGTTTGCCCACAACCTTTTCCTATCAGTTGTTTATTTTTAACTAATGCGATAGCATTTGATTTTAAATGTTTACAAACAAGATTGGCGAAAGCAAGATCTTCTCTTTCATAATCCCTGCCTGTAGCTGTTTGTCTTCCTCCCACTTCGTTCCACTGAGTAAAGTTGCCTTCATCCGTTCCCTGTACCAGCACACCATTCAACAGCGAACGGAACATTTCGGAGGATGGCTTTGTACCCTGTGCTTTGTCCTTTAGCAATATTCGGTTCTTCTTTGATCGTAGTATTACCAATGCCTCTTCATCAAATGAAGGTGCAATTAATACTTCAAAGAATATTTCGCTGATGGCATTGGCCGTATCCTTATCGATTGTTCCATTGCAAACAAGCACTCCGCCAAAAGCACTTTCCGGGTCGCCGGCCAGTGCCGCATCCCAGCTTTCTTTAATGGTTGACCGTTGGGCAACACCGCAAACATTGGTGTGTTTGATAATGGCAAATGTTGTGTGGTTAAATTCCCTGATGAGCTGTATGGCTGCATCCACATCTACCAGGTTATTGTAGGAAAGTTCTTTTCCATTCAACTGGTCAAAAAGTTCATCCAGGTTGCCAAAGAAAACAGCTTTCTGGTGGGGGTTTTCACCGTAGCGGAGAATTTTTTCTTCTTTATTGAACGGAGTTGCAACAGATAGCTGGTGAAAATAATTGGAGATGGCCGTATCATAGGCTGTACAAACATCAAATGCCTTAATGGCAAATACCCGTCGTTGTTCCAGTGATGTTTCCCCGTTTTGTTCTCTCAATATGTTTTCCAGCAAAGCATAGTCTCTTTTGTTCGCCACCACTACCACATCTTTATGGTTCTTTGCGGCGCCCCGTATCATGGAAGGTCCGCCGATATCTATCTTTTCAATAATGGCTTTTTCATCCGTTGTGGAGGCCACTGTTTCTTCAAAGGGGTACAGGTCCACTATTACAAGGTCTATTTCGGGGATGTTATATTGTTTCATTTCCTGCACATGTTGTGGATCATCTCTTTTGCCAAGTATACCGCCAAATACAGAAGGGTGCAGCGTTTTTACCCGGCCACCGAGTATGGAAGGATAGGTCGTCAGTTCTTCTACGGGTACTACTTTTACCTCCAGTTTTTCGATAAAGGCTTGGGTGCCCCCCGTGGAATACAGCGTTACTCCCTGCGCAGCCAGCAGTTGAATGATGTTTTCCAGTCCGTCCTTATAAAATACAGAGATGAGGGCCGATTGAATCTTCTTGTTCATAAAATGATTGGGTTGAAAGGCAGGCAAATCGTTGGGAGTCGCAAAACTAACTTAATTCAACCTCATCTCAAAAGCACCTTTCGTTGTTACATCATGCCAGGGAATATGCAACGAGTCGCAATCTTTTTTCCAGTAATTGGACTTCCATGCCGGTACCGAACCATCAAAGACAACTTGTTTAATATCCAATGCTCCGGCCAGCCTTTTCATGTACACTTTTGGATTCTTTGAAATCACCAGCAAGTCAACAGAAGGCTTTGTTTCCTGTTGTGAAAAAGAAATGGATTCATCTACTAGTAAAATGTGTTTACCGTTATAACTCAGGTAGTTTTCAGAAACGGATAAATTTTCAAGCGCAGCCACATCATTTATCCTGTATAATATCCTTGATGGTTTCAGATGAAAATTGCGGGCAAAATCGTTGGCAAGCAGATCACTGTCACCAATAAAGAGATAGTTCCTGCCACTCACAATATCAATGGCCCTTTTCTGCGGTACGTTGTAGACGATGATCTTCTGCTGCCGGTCCCTTTGTATAAACGAGTATGAACGTAATGCGAAAAAACCAAGTAATGTAAGTAGCCCCAGTTTTAACCCGGCTTTTGATTTCTCCATCAACCAATAGCTGATGCCAATTGCGAAAAGCAGGAGAAGTACAGCTTGCAGGATACTTACCTGTAAACCATCCCAGAGCGAAAAACGAATAGCTTCTATTTTTTCAATGTAAGTATTCATTATCCGGATAAGCCAGGAAATAATTTTTCCAGCCAGCAGGGCCAATGCAGGAATGAAAGAGATCACACAAAGAAATATCTCTCCCAGCAGGATAACACTGGAAAGCGGAACGGCAAGAAAATTTGTGAGCAGAAACAGGTTAGGGAACTGGTGGAAATGATAAATACTTAGCGGTACCGTCAGAATTTGTGCAGCAATGGTAACTGCATTCAGCTTCCAGAGAAAATCAAGCAACTTATTCTTGATATAAAACCAGTTATAAACCGGCCGCATGAAAATGATGATGCTCAGTACCGCAGCATAGGATAATTGAAAGCCGACATCCCATAACCAATATGGATTAATACATAAAAGAATAAATGCAGAAACAGCCATCGTGTTGTAAATGGATGTTTTTCTTGAGAGTGACTCACCCAGAACAATACAGGTGAACATTAATGCTGAACGAAGTATGGATGGCTGTGCACCTGCCAGCAGGCTGAACAACCATAAACCGGTAATAATCAAAACAGGGCTAAGCCATCTTGTTTTTCTTCTCTTTTTCAGCGGTTTTAGTATAAGGGCAAGCAACCAGTAAATTAATCCAAGGTGCAGACCGGATATGGCTATGATATGAACGACACCGGTATTGGTGTAAGATTGAACCAGTGATTGTTCAAGATCATCCTTGTATCCAATCAGTAATGCCTCAGCTAACCCTAATTCTTTATCGCCTTTTATATTGGTGCGGAGAATAGTCAAAACCTTTTCACGGGAAGTGTAGATGAATTTCCTGAACCAATTTTCTTTTTTGCCATTCAGCACTTCAAACTCATCCGGTTTCAGGTACACCTGGTGAGTAATGCCCTGGAAAAGCGAATATCTCTTGTAATCAAAACCACCCGGGTTGCCGGAGTTTTTTATTTCCTGCAGTGGTTTCTTGAAAATGATTTGTGAGCCATATGTCAGCTGCAGCGATGAATCTTTCTTGAAATAGAGAATGATCTTACCTTTTACAGGGATGGATTGATCGTTTTGCAGTAAATAACTGACTGTTGCATTTGCCTTGATTGATTTTGTTTTCTCTACCGGGGGTTCATCGAGTGTAACGATAAGGGTGTTCTTTTCCTGGTAGAAATTTCCGAGCCACTGTTTATTATTCCTTATATCTTTTTGCCATGCCAGTATAGCGCCAATCGAAAAGAAGAGGATACTTGTGATGATCCCATTTATAAAAGCAAACCTGTAACGTTTAAAGAAGGGAACAAAGAAGAACCCTGTTAAAGCAACAAGAGCAGAAGTAAGAACGACCCACCAGATATTGACATTAATTTGAAATCGCCACTGTAATATAATGCCCGCCATCAGTGCCAGCAGCAGTTTTAGAAAGGGAGTCTTTTTCCAGAAATTAGAACCATACAGAGCCATGCTGAAAAGATAAAAAGCTCTTTAGTTATGAGCAATACTACTTTCCGGGTATATCTATATCAGGCAAGCATTTTATTGAGATAAGCGATCTGTCCCAGGTGGTAGATATTGTGTTCTATCATACCGTTCAGCAGGAAACGGTAATTGTATTTTCGATGGTCTACTATTTCGAGCAGAAAATCATCGTCTTTTTTGTCCAATAATTTAATTATTTTTTTATGTATGGCTTTAAACTCTGCCAATGCTTTCTTCCAACTGTGAAGTTTCGGGTTAAGCTCCCGCCAGTCCATTTTTTCGAATGTGGTCATGTCCATCTTGTTATCTTTCTCAATTCTTTTGAGGGTGAATCCGGCCCATGTTATCATATGATATAGCAGTTCCAGCATGGAATGTTGGGTGCTGCTTGGTTTGATGACAGCCTTTTTGGGGACGACTTCTTCGAGTATGACAAACACGGCACGGCCAAACCAGGGCTCTCCGTTGTTCACTCTTTCAATTCTACGGATGATCGATTGCACTTCTTTGTTATTCATATTATAAAAATAGATGAAAGGGTATTGATCGTTGTATTATTTCAACGGTCATTCAACTCATAATTTCCCGGTATTTTTTTAATGATCTTACGGTATTTAAACCAACAATTTTCCGGTATTACCTGATAATCTTTCTCTTACAAATAACTTTAATTTATAATTAACTGGTTTGCATTGTTTTATTGGTGCATTTGCTTTAATTGGAAAATTAGCTTTAGAGGGTAATACTTATTTATAACTCTCTAAATTTTAAAGCTATGATGACAATCGAAAAAAAATCAGTAAAAGTTGGAAAATTTGTAAGTACAGCACATGTAGATACTGTAATAAAGAATTACAAGCAAAGCAGGTGGGTGCATAATTCCAAACGTCTTGGAAAGGAGGATTCACTGAGTGTGTGGTTCAGTATAGAAGACCTGGAAACTTTTTTAGAAAAAGCAAAAGAGCACAGTGCTGACGGGGTTCGTTTTTATTTCGGTGCTTACGATGAAAACTTTGCAGATAAACCGTTGTATGCCGGTCGCCAAACAATTGTGATGGTGGCTACCAAACAAAAAGAAACGATGAGCGGCACTGCAGATAAGGACATTTACATCAATACAGACAAAGGAACCAGTATCCTTGCTTATAATGTTGGTCGTCTTTGCCCACCATTGTGTCAGAACGGAGAAGATTTTGGAGGGTTAGGTATCACTATTGTGGATAAAGGTGACGATGGGTTAATCGTTGCCTGATCATTTTAAGCCTTCTTAACCCCAAAACCTCCTAGCAACAGGAGGTTTTGTTTTTTATAGTATT
>JBGAQD010000046.1:0-16477 GCA_044220915.1 Chitinophagaceae bacterium | reverse complement strand
AGATGGAGCTACCCCGTCCCGTATCGTTAAGGAAGCATTTGTTGTCGTACCGCCCCGTAAATTCATCCAGGCATTCCAACTTCCATAGCCTAACAATCCTGCCCCTATCTGCGAAGTGCTGCCGAGCTTGGATGTTCCCGCCTCCAAACCAAATACAGCATTTCCTACTGCATCGTACATCAGTAGGTCATACCCGCTGCCGGTTACGGCTCTGAACACCAACCCGTCTGATGAACTTCTATACACCGATCCCGCCCCTGCATCGCTGAAACTTATCGTTCCTGTTGGCCGGTAAGCCCCGTTATTCGTGGAGAATACGTTAGTGGTTTTATTGTAAGTAAAGCCTGCATCACCGCCAAATGAACCGCCATCGTTAAACTGAATGTAAGTATCGCTGCCGCCGGGTGTGCCGCCGGAGGATGGAGTTGTCCATGTTGGCAGTGTATTCGCCCCTGCTGATGTTAATACCTGTCCTGATGTTCCTGCACTGCCGTTAAGTGTTAATGCCCCCGCAGCAATGTTTAAGGCGTTGTTTGTTGTTCCGCCCGATGCTGAAAATTCTGCACCGTAATTTGTAGTTGCCGCCCCCGTTACACTTCCCGTTACACCATAATTAGTAGTTCCACCAGAAGAAAAAAATTGCCCCCCAATTGAAGTAGTTCCCCCAGAAGATATGCCAACTGTTCCTACATTCAAAGTTCCATTAGAAGATGAACCATATACTCCATAATTAGTAGAATTAGTTCCTGTATGTGTATTAGCTGAAAAAACTCCAAAAGTAGAGGCTGATGCAGTTGCATTTGCGCCGCTTGCTGTTATTGAAAGTATTTTATGTGTCGTTCCGGCTGGGGCTGCTGTTGATGCAGAAGTCAAAGACAATCCTGTACTAACTAAATTTGTCCAACTCCATGATTGCCCAAATGTTGTATTGTCAATACTATTCGTTCCCGTTGCTGCCGTTAAAGACGAAATAGGGATAGTAGTTGGCAGGTCGCTGTACTTGGCCGACTTTATCCATCCTCCATTTGAGTAATAATAAAAATAATGGTTTGCCGTATCTATTGCAACCGCCCCATCACTTACAGCCGATCCGCTTCTTAGTCCTGATGGCACACCGTTATAGGACGGTATATGCAAGGAACTGTCGAACATCCCCGCATATATCCTCTCTCTTGTTTTTCGCCACATATAATTTCCCGGTTGCGCCGATGCGACCAATGAACCCGCCAAACAAATCAGTAATAATAATTTCCGCATATATTATATTTTTATAAGAACATTTACTCTTTCTACCGGTATATCAACCGTTCCGCCCGGTTCGGGTGGCCCGCCTGCAGCTGTTAAAAAGTCTATACGCCCCGGCCCTGCTGTATAGTTAAACTCACGGCTCCCTAATGTGCTGTTACTAAAATCATATTGAATACCCTCCCTTCTTACACAAAGAATAAAGGCATTTGATAACAGCGCATCTTGTATGTATGCAGTGCCTGGAAACATCTCGTATGTTATCTGTGTTATCATACAGGTCTTTTTATTAAAACATACACTCGTTGCGAGCCGTCAAAAATCAAATCAGGTGAAAACGTTATCCTTACCGGTGAGGTAGAAAATTTATATTCCATATTTCCCGGTGTTCCTTCGGTTTGCTGAAAACCAATACCCTCTACCGCCACTTCAAGTATTGTATCGGTAGCCGCTAATGCAAACGGCGTATATGCTACCGGGCTGGCATTCGATTCGCCTGCACTATTACCGCTGATATAGTTTTGCCCGTTTACAGTCTGCCAATAATCGGAGTAATAATCAAAGTCAGTGGCCGGGCCGCTTATTATTTCGCTGAAATTAACATCACCCGATACCCTTACTACTAATGAACCCTTACCATAAGAGAAGCCCTCTTTTGTTAGGGTGGTCGTTCTTATCATGCCCTCAAATGAAGCCTCCAATGTATCTCCATCTTCCGCTTCGAGATACACTCTCCAGTTTAACACCTGCTGCCTTACTGATTGCTGCATCAGATAAGTGATTGCAATTTTTGATTCGCTGTTATCCAACGTAGTGATACCCTGGACTGATAAGATTGCACTTGACATACCGGGCAGATACTCTCTTGATGAGCCGCTTAAAATACTGGTAACCTCCTGCTCATCCTGCTCTATTGTGAACTCACAGGATTTTGCGCAAAAGATGTCATACCATGTATCGGTGATCCACAGCTGACCTTTTATATTTTCACCTCGTATTAATTTTGTCATCTTGAGATATATTTAAACTCCCGTTCTTCACTGTAAATCTTTCCGTCAATCCTGTCATAGCATTCTATTAATATGCTGCCCTGCATTAACCCTGTTTTCCAATCCTGGTTAAAGGCCGTATTGATAAAATACCTGTTCGTTGCTGCTGCATGGGCATCGGTCAATAAAAACTTATTGATAAGGTCAGGCCATGTATTGGATAAACCCCTTATGGTGCCGGTAAAAATCACATTGGCTTTCCGGTATTGATTGAAATAACTCCTGATCTGCAATTCACCGTAAGGGTGTATATAAGTAGCATCAGGCGGGCCGGAAGGGAAAACATTATGCGGGTAAAACCATGTTGTAAGCACATAAGCTCCGTCAACCAATACGAACATGGCACCCTTAAACAGTTTTTTAGGAGAATCGGAAATAAAAACCTCATCTTCTTTTTTAGACAGATAACCGGTTTCGGTACGGGTTACTTTTTGATACTGGCCGGTGTATTGCTGATAAGAACCATTGATATAAGGGAGATATGAAAATGAAAGATTGCTGTACCAAACTTCCCTGTTATCATCTGAGCTGTTAAGCTGGTTAAACTGGTTAAGCCATAAATAAATATTACCCGAAACAGGAACAGCGGGAGCATCCCAGCTGATTGTTCTCCATTCTGTATCATCCACATCAAAATCAACAGATACAGCACCTTTTGCGGTGTTGACCGTCCATGCGGAAGTATTAAACCACTTCGGTATTCCGTCTCCTGTGCTATCCTCTCCCAATATCCACCAGGAGCCATCATCGCCATTTAAAACAATTCTGAAAAGTCTTGCATTTCCATTGCCCCCGGTTGATATATCTGCATCACACCTGAACTGCACTGATGCAGAAATTTTATCTTTCTCACTTACCGGGATGGCTTCGCTTTCTATATATGTTGCATCGTTTATCGAAGATGTTTCAAACGATGTTCTTGCTGTTAAAACAACATATCTTTCTTCCTCGTAATCAATATCATTGAATATTCTGTGAATCGTTGCCGTTGTGCCGTCAACAGTTCCATAAAATCCCGGCACACCTTCCCTGAGTGTCCAGCAGTCTAATGCGTATGTTTTTTCAGGTAATGTATCATCAATAACATCACCTCTTGAAAAATCCTTATTACATGGAACCTCTAATGGGAAATTGTAATTGTATATCAGCTTGGTGTAACCCGGCGCCATCTCCCTTTCAAGTAACTGATCTGCCAGTGCAAACCTGAACACTTCTGTTTCTCCTATCTCAATATTATAAGAGGTAGCACCGTTATTGGTGTCGAATGTTCCGTCTGATTCAAAAACAGAAACATAGATATCGTTTTCGTCAAACTCATCAATCCGTACAATCCACCATTCGCCCTGGTATTGTGTGATAAAGCAATCTTTACCCAATATCTTTTCCAATACCTGGTAACAGTTTTCACACTCTCCTATTTCAGATTCAAATGTTTTGGCATCCAAATAAACTTTGGTGTAGAAATGGCCGTTGCTTGATGTGTCAATAAATGTTACGTTGGTAGCACCTGATTCATGCACCGGTGCAGGTGTTACCTCTATATTCAACCCCCCGTTATTCTGCACCACCACAAACGTATTACCGTTGTTAGTACCGGCAGAACTGACCTGAATTTCCTGTCCGGGGTAAAATTTATCCTCTGTTGATGCCGGGAAAAATATTGTACTGGATGGGTTTGAGAAGTTTACCAGCGCTACCGTAACAGGCCCTGAGCCATGTCGTAAATTGTTAACGACTTTAATAAACAGGTTCATGCCTGTTTTTTCAAGTGCCCATGCTATGTATTTAATGATCCTGTTTTTACCAACAGGGGTATCACCGTCTGAATCGGTTAGCGGAACATCTCTTAATAATGCCAGGCAATCAGAAGCGGTTAATACAAGTGTCTGCCGGTTTGGTAAGAAAGGCTGTGTAAGATCGGCTGTAACTAAAAAGCCTTTGAATAAAAAGGTGCTGTCCCCGTTATAAATCTCTACATAAAACCTGTTATCTCTTGAACCGGTGAAGGTCATAATATCTATACCCGCCTCGGTTTTTATCTCAATCTTAGCCTGCTTTGATTTTATCGGGGTGTATTTGTCTTTGTTATTGTCAACTACGGATATGGTTAACGGGTTTTGACCCATCTGAAGGGGCACCACTTCGGGATCTCCAGATACGATCTGAACATCTGTATCGAAAATATCTACCGTTATTTCCGATACTTCATTCGACATCAGCCAACTTCCTCTGTAAACCAATCCATTCATTACACTAACCTGTTTTGACTTCTGTTTGCGTTGGCAAGGACCAAAACGAGGTCATTGCCAGATACCCTGAACTGACCTGATAATGCCATTGCCATACTTCCTTGTGAAATTCTGCCCTGTGATGCGGGCACCATTCGTCCTGATGTTTCGGGTATGAAAGTTTCAGGACCTCTTTCACCTACCCTGTATGCTAACCCGGCTGACATAGGACCGCCACCGGCACGAAAACCCATCAGGCCGCTGAATATATTTTTAAAGCCTGCCAGTCCTTTAAACCCGATACCGGCAGCACCTCCTGTTATTAATGATAAAATACCTGCTAAGGCTATGGTAGAAACCAATTTTGCTATAAGCTGTGTCAGTGATTGCACTATGGCCTGACCAAATGCTTTAAAAACATTTTCGCCCCTGCCGATGGCTGCGAACATATCATCAAATGCAGGTGTTACCACATTGCTTATAATATCACCAAGAGCATTATACTGCTGTATTCGTTTTGTAATTCCCGGATCTACTGCGACCCCTCTTGCTTTTCCGATGTCTGCTTTTGGCGGTGCCACTTTAAGATCAACCGGTATTTGTATAGGCACCGGCTTTTGCGCCTGCTCTTGTAATCTCTTTGTGAACAGGTCAAGCATTTTAGTAATATCCAGCGGGTCCACTATTGATGCAACGCTGCCGCCGTCAGCCTTTGGCAGTTCTATCTTTATATTACTGCTGAATTGTTTTAACTGATTGAACAGGTCTTTTATCTCAGATTCAATTTGCGCCTGTGCTTTTTGTTTTTTATCCTTCGTAGCGTTTAGCTGCTCAAGGTAAAAGTTTTTTTCTCCGGGGTTTGTTTTTGCGAAATTATCTGCCAGTGTTTTTGCAATGCCACCTTCATTTGCAAACCTCTCTAATGCACTTGAAGCGGTAACACCCTGCATCTTCAACAGCTTCTCGATCTTCGCCTCCAGTTCTACCTGTAATATTTTTGCAGCAATTACATTTTTAAGGTTGCTGATATAATTCTGGTAAGCCTGGTCCAAGCCGGCTACTGCCGTTCCCTCTAATTTCAGTCCGTTAAAAACTTCCGGCTGAATTTTTTGTAATTCCTGTATGGCCGCTAATTTGCGGGCCCTTGTTTCTGTTTCGCTTTTCAGGACGGTTATTAAAGAGCCTACCTCAGTAGCTTCTTTTGCAGTTGATGAAAATATACCGTCAATGGCACTCTTTACTTCATCACTTTTCTTTTTTAATTCTTCAGCCTTCTTGCTTGCTCCGAATAGTTTATCACCAAAAACGACCATTAAAGAAGATGCCACACCAACTGCAAGTCCTAAACCGCCTGCACCGGTTAATGATGAGCCTAATGCTTTTAAAGCACCACCCGTACTTCCTGTACTTGCTTTTAACCGCTGAAAAGATTCTAACAGCGGGTTGATGTTGTTTGCAATACCAATAAACCCGTAAGGGGCATCTTGTGCCACCCTTGACAGGTTGCTGAGTGACAGCGTTGCCTGGTTAGATACATTAGGAACCTTGTTAAGTGCTGCTCCTGTTTTAGCTGTGGCCGCTGTGACTTGGTTTAAACCAGCCACAGCCCCTGATACATCAGCCCCTATTCGTATGTTCATCTCTGCAGCACTCATCTAATCTCACTTTTTCGTTTCTTTAACAAGGCGTTCTTGTGGTACTCGATTATTTTTCTTCTTTCATCTCGGGTTTCTCCTGTCTGCACTTCTTTTACCTCTCCATCCACCGGCCACATTTTCTTTATTTCTTCCAATACACCGGTGCCACCCATTGTCTGGTTTATCACATCGGAAATAATGGCCGTTGCTTTCCTGGCAATCAGTTCATCATTTCTTAGTTTTATATTCCGGCCATGAAAGATCAGGTACACATCTTTCATTAAAAGGCAGTTTCTCTCTGCCGGGGTATAACCACATTCATATAAAAGAACTCCGTCAAGGTCATCCCAGCTGAAGGGAGTGTTGCCGTTTAATTTTTTTTTTCATCCGTACTGGTTAATTCCTGCAGCTTCTTAGCATACTCTGTTTGTGCATAGCACTCCAGGACAGCGGCTATTTGTTTGGCAACATCCTCATCAGTGATAGCCTTTTCAGCCCATTCATAAAAATGCTCGTATTTAAAAACAGGCTGCACCTCTTTTATCAGGCAGTTGTTTTTATACCCACATTCTATAAACTTGGCAATACCTTCAACTGTCATTTGGGAATCACCTTCTGTACCGGTGTAATAGAACTCTCCCTTGTCTGCCATTGCTTCGCCAAACATCCGAATAGCCGGATAAGCGAATTTCAACCCGATCACATCTCCTGTGCCGAGGGTTATACTTATGTATCCGTTCATGCTTACGGTGTTATATCTACAGCTCCTGAAAATTCAAAAGCCGCTGTGAATTTTACGGTGTCACTTGGTGCATCTGCTGACAACTGCAGCGATGCAAGCCGTCCTGTCCCGGTGATCCAGGGTTCGTTGCCGGAAGTTGCAAACTTGCTCATAAATGAAGTGTTCGCTTCAAAGAGGGTTAACAACTCGGTCCAGCTTCCTTCACCTGCATCAGGACCAGTATCAACTACCCCTGTGAAATTCAATTTCCAGTTTGAAGGACCCAGCGTTTTGAACGTTCCGCAATCAGTTTCCTCCGTATTCACATTGCGGCTGCCATCTATGTTAGCCGACTTTTTACACACTACCACTTTATAAGTGGAACCGGAATCGGTGGAGTAACTCCATATTAATTCCGAGCCGGTTACTGTTGTGGGTTCTGCCATTTTTTACGATTGAATTGTTATTAAATGATTGTATCTTGTTATTTTCCTGTAATATTTTTTCTCTCCGTCATCTTCCTGCAGATTGGTTGAGGTTTCAGCCGTCACACTATTTATCTTCATGTCATCCTGTGCCGACAAATTGTGATTATGCCCCGGACCTACCGCAACCAATAAACCTATCTCCTGGTCAATATTATCAGCCACATCCGGGTCAACATCGGTTGTAAAAACGGTTGTAATATCTGCAATGATGACCACCTCTTTTATCCATGTCTTATCGTTCTTATCAATATCCGTTTCACCTTCGCTACGGAGCAATACATAATTACCCTGCTCTGTTTCCGGCACTGCCTCTACATAAACAGGTAATAAATTTGCCAGGTTACCTGCTAACAGGTCATACCAGCTGTTCATCAATTTTTTACTCACATTTCTCATATCCTGTCCAGAATATTTTTAATATTCTGCCTGAACTTCTCCCTTACGATGGGTATTTGCTTAAAGAAGAATGGCCGGGGAAAAATGCCGCCGTTCTTTCTTATACCCCTTCCCTTAAACTGGGCCGCATACTCCATCAGCTCTCCCGGCACACTTACTCTCGTTATCGTTCCCCATTCGATATAAGGAGAGTGTTTCGCCACACTTGAAACTTCGGTTGTCATATCAGCTATTTTCTGATTGCTGATACCGCCCCTTAATTGCCCGAGATCAGCCGGGGCATCTCTTTTGGCATTTCGTACAAAAAGATCACCGGCCACAGTAACTTCATGGGCTATTTCATTCGCTACTTTTTTTGAAGCGGCTTTTACCCGTTTTTCAAACTCATCAAATCCTATGATATCAACTTTTACCAATGGCCGTTGCTGTTATTTCGTAATTAAATTTTCTTTCATCAATCCTGTCAACACTCTGAACGGTGTATTGCCTCCCGGCCCATATCAACCGCCAGTTACCAGTCACATCAAATGTTGGCCTGATAAAAAGCCTGAATCGTATCGTATTACTAAGCTGTGTTTGCGCCTCTTTTACCAACCGTCCACTTGTTGTCTTTTGCAGTTCTGCAAAAACATTATAAGAGGCCGCAACCGTCTCAGTTGCCCTGCCGGTTGCACCTTGTGCAGTGGTGTATTTTACAAGTCGTATTGGTTTCATTTTGCCTATCACACTAACCATGTATTACGGCTGTATTTCAATGCCAGTTGATAAATAAATTTCTGCACCGCCGGGTCATCACCCCTGTTCATATAATAGTAAGCGGCAGCCCTGAGCATATCCATCTTAATTGACTGCGGCAATGTTTCACATCCTGAAGTACCATAGCCGCAGGTGTATGTGATTGTCATATCTGCATACTTCGGACTTTTCAGGTACTTGAAATGGGTACCGGTCAATTCGATATCATCTGTATCTATTGTATTACCCTCACAATCGAGGGCCGCCGTTACGCTGCCAATAGGACCGTAGGGTAATTCAATGTCACCACAGAGATTAGTTAATACAACTTCTTTCGTTCTTGTGGCCGTAAGGGTTAAGTTGGTAATTTTTTCAAACTGCTCCCTGACAGCGGTACGGATCATGGTGATAATTGTATCATCATCAGAAAAAGTGAGTTCACTACCACCAACGGCGGTAAAGCCTTCAAGTCTTACCCAATCTTTTACCTCTTGTGTGGTAATAGGTTCTGTGATACTTGAAGTGGTGTCTCGTACCGATTTAATAACGTTGTAATCCATTCTTACTAATTGAACCGGGGGGAGGTTCCGACCCTCGTACACACTATTAGTCAGATGTACTTCCGATTATTCCGCCCGGTTACCTAATTTATATGTCTCGTCTTGGGTTAAGTGTAGCCGAAGCACTTCCACTCATCGTACCTGTTCCGGTCCATTTTACACCGATGTAAGGGGCTGAGATATCTCTTAATTGCCAGCCGTAAGAACCGGTTGCATCTGTTGGAGTGATTGTTGAATCACCGGCAAAAGAATACCAGTTAGTACCATCGTTGCTGTACACGACCATTAATGTACCGCCCACAGTTCCGCTGATTTTTGTGATATTTATTTGCAGCGAATAATTACTGAACTGGCTACCAGATGTGGTGAACCAGGTAGCTGTTCCCGTATTAGAAACAGTGTCCAGTGTTTGCGAATCAGAGTACATTGTACGAACCTGGCTATTTGCAGATAAACAGGTAAGTGCAAACGAGCATAAAAGAATTATAAATTTCATTTTGTCTTTAGTTTTAAAGTTGGAGGCGGAATTACCGCCTCCGGGTTAAAAAATTATGCTGTCTCTAATGCAGCCGCATCAGAACTAAAATCACCATAAATGATCCTGTCAACCCTGTCTGCTGCCAGCGTAACTCTTTCTTCGATTACAACTGTTACGATGTTTTTAATAGCATCATCTTCGTTTTGATCGTAGAAACGAACTGACAGGCCCGATCTTACACCCACAGTTACCTTGCTGAAGTCACCGAGGAAATACTTATCAGATGTAACAGCGGTATGCGGAACTATCGGGGCACCGAATAAATTCGGGATGTTCTGATTAGGAGCACCAAACAGATAAGCACCTGTTGTCGCTTCTTTAGTCAGAATCATCTTTGCGTAGTCATTCGGGTGAAGAATTACAGCAGTAGGATTGCTGTACAGATTCCTCAACTGTGTCCATGCTGCTACCAGCACATCATAATTATTAGCCCCTTCGATGGCAGCTGATAAAGAGGATGGAGCTGAAAACGCTGTTGAGTTAAAGGTCTGGTTCAACCCTTTGAACTCACCGGCTGCACTGTTGGTCAGGAAAAGAGAATCTTCTTTTACAAGAAGCTCCTCGATACCTACACCGGTAACCTCACTTTGTAACCAGGGTATATCCTGCAGATACTCCTCTGGCATTTTGTAGTAATGTGCAATTTTGGTAATTGGCACAATGGTTTTTACCCAGTCACGGTCAGACTGCGGTTTAGCAGCAAGAGCAGCTACTGATGTAGGCCCACCCTCACCGGCTGCATCACGGATAACATAAGCATCCATACCAGCAGGCAGATTACGAACTGACAAACCGAGATCCCGGATGTGCCTTAATTCGTAAGGCTTACGGCCCGGCTCACTTAATGCACCACCATGCACAAAAGCAGGCGTACCAGATACAGAAAGGTTACTGTTTGCACCGATATTACCGACTGTTTTCATTTCAAAAGAAATGGGAGTACGGTTCTTTTTATAATCAGCCAAAAGCTCCTTTTTTTCTTCGAGGCTCTTTTTCAACTCTGCTGAAAAGTTGTTTTCTTTTCCTTCAATAGTTACCCGGTTGCCTTTTGCAATTTGCTCATCAATCCAGGCCTGGTTCTTTTGTTGTGCTGTTTCAGCATCAACCTTAAATTTTTTCAGCCCTTCCAGTTCATCTGTAACAGGCTTCAATGCTTTTTCAACGGCTTCTTTTGTTTGGTCAGCCATCTTTGTACCAATGTTTTTCTCAATTTCCCCGAGGTGCTGCTTTAATTCAGCAGTTTCTTGTTCGGAGAATCCTTTTTTTACTTCACTCATCTTATTTGAGTTTAATTGTTAATCAATGTTGTTATACTACTCCAGTCCCTCACTCTCTCCGCTTCCTGCTCTGTGGTTTTTACCTCCTGAGTGGATAGGTCAATCATGAATTGCTGCATTTGTTTTAATTCGATTTCGAGCATATCAAAAGTGTCATCAGTAAATGTTCCGTTCCTGATGGCTTTTACAAGCAGGTCAATCCGTCCGCTTACCTTCTGTATTTTTTGCTCTGATTTCATCCCGGTCATGGGTGTATTCATATTTGCACCCCATGCGGTTAATGAACTGCCCTCGTATAATTTGAGGTCAGTCAACTCCCTTGCTGCCTCACCTGGTTTCCATTCGTTCCAGGGCTTCAGCTGGTTATATTTGATCGTTTGAAAACCGATTGAATGTTCTGTAACAAGGCCACTGTCAACCATTTTCACAAAATCAACACCTAATGAATGGTTGCCTAACTGTGATTCATAGTACAACCCCTTTGCATCTTCCTGCAATACGATCAACACACCTAAAGGCTGCGATGTATTGTGATTCAATAAGTGCTTAATTCTTTTCTTGGAAGAATTGGGGCCCCATTCATTAATTGATTTGGTGAAGGCTCCCGGCTTTATAATATCACCGTCTGAATCAATAGAATTGAAGTCGGCAAAGTAACCTGTTACAATGCCTTTTTTGCCGTCAACATCTTTAAATGTTATCGGCAGGGAAGCTGTTACATCAGCCTCTTTATGTATGTATTTTTTGTCCATCACTCCTCACTTTTCGTTTTCACTTTTTTATCAACCTTCCGTTCTCATCTCTCTTTGCTATTAAAGCATGAGTGCATCTGCACTGTATTATCGAACCGGCCACACTTCGCCTCGTTCCTTTTGCCCTCGGGTCACCGGGCTGCATCAACTCAACCCCGTTCTTCGGATCGGTAAACGGCTGGTCAAAATCTACCAGCTGACCGTCTAACCTCATGTGATCTGCATGGTCCTCTGGATTTCTACCCCTTACCCTTGCATCATTTGCGCTTATCCATTCTTTCTGTGTCTGGTACTCATACGTTTCTCCTGCTGCTTTTGTGCCTATGTTAGAGGCGCTGTTAACTTCCGTTCTCACTATCCGGGCCGCCTGCCATTTTTCAAACCCACTCTCTCTTATCTGCCTTGCCAGTTCATCAAATGAAACTCCGTCTGTAATGGCTTTTGAAATAATGGGTAAGAAATATTCCCGCATGGTTTGAACGGTACCGAATGTGATATGCTCTACCAGGTGAAATTTGAAATAATCCAGAATGAAGTTTATCCACTCCGCATTAAATCCAAATCCCTTTACCTGTACTACCTCTGCTCTTAAAAGCCTGGTTACTTCATTGGCCCTGCTTACCCCTACTTTCAGATAAATCTCTTTTACTGCTTTAGTGGTTTGCAGATTGGCAATGTTTTCATCGAAGTAATTGCTTGCTTTATCAGCACCGTTTACCCGCATATATTCAATCAAAGAACTTATTTCGCTTTTAATAGCTTTTTTCACTCTTGGGAAAAACACTGTCTCCCATTTCCTGTTTTTCTGTGTTACAGCCTTCGAATATTTTCTTCTCTCCTCTCTGTTCATGTTGAAGCCTTAATCTTACCTGGTGCCGTAACTCATCCCTTTTCCTTTTTTCCGCTGCACACCCTTTCTCCCTTTCCGTTACCGGATAGCGGCGAAACATCTCAGCTATTATTTCCCGTTCTGTCATTCATTAATTCGTTATCAACTTCATTTGCCATGAACTCCGATAAAGGAACACGGCTGTTATCTATCCAGGGTTCGTCAAACAGCGGGTTGTCAATCCTCTCAATATTCATCAACTCTAATTGCTTGTTTGGCGGCAACATCCACAATTTGCTTACCCAATCAACTTTATCTCTTGTGTTTTCATCCAGTTCGGTGAAGACGGTTTGATCAAAATCAACGTAAATGTTTTTATCCTTGTAACCCCAATCAGATTGTAGTTTTTGGTTAAACATATTTCGGAAAGAGGTAAGCAGAGGTAAAGCTACCCTTGCGGTTAATGCTTTTTCAGCCTCTCTTACGTTGTTATAAGTACTTGTTTTTTCGCTTCCTAATAGCTGCGGTGGCACTCCGTAGATAGCACATAACCGGCTCATATCCCACTGCTCTGATGCGATGATATCCATATCAACAGGAGATAGTCCTATCTCAGTCCAGTTCATGCGGTAACCTGATGAAGCGATTTTGTTGTAATTTTCCGGACCACTATATTCTTTACCTGTTAAAAGCTGCTTTACCTTATTTGCCTGCTCTACTAATACCCCTACGTTGCCGCCATCTACTAAAGACGGGTCCACATCAGCAGATAATACCCCTTTTACGCCCTGGTTCTTAAATGCTGATGCACTGGCTGTCTTTGCGTAGTTGTTTCTTGTGTATGTTCTGAGTGCGGCTTTTAACGGTGAAAGGCCATACAGGTTAGTGCCATCGTAGTTGTATTCAGGATTCCATTTAGCCTCATGTAATACCTCCTGTATTGTCCATGATTTGGCAATAGAGGTCATTTTGTAACTTACAACCTCTGCCGGGAAAGTTTGTGTTGCTTCGATAGTAACCTCTTGTGGAAACAGATTATAGAGGTGATGCGGTTTGCCGCTATTTGCCCCTTCTTTCAGCATCTCAGCTAATACCATTCTGTCTCCTGTCAGGAGTAGAAAGCCGGTGCCGTTTGCGACAAAATCTGAAAAGGTCTCTCTTTTGTTAGCCCATTTAAGGAGGTCTGCCAGCTTAGGATCACCCTTTGTTAATTCAAGTGCCTTTGTCTTTAAATCTTTCGCCTTCTTAATATCCTCAAAACTCAAATCCTTTCGCTTCATTAAGCCGATGTAAGATTTCAAAGAACTTTCGTCAACTACTTTATATTGATTCCATTCCGGCAACCTGACCTTATCAAGTATCAGGTTGATAATGGAATAAATGATATCGTTGTAAGTATAGCCATCACAGATGTAAGCCTCTTTATTGTCAGTAGGGGTAATAAGGCTGCCGTTCACTACCGTAAGCGTTTGCCCTATTGATAATTGCCCCGTCTTTTTTGGCCGAAGCCAACTTAATAATCCCATTGCTCACATTTAATCACCCACCGCTAATACAAATTGATGCCCGATGTCAAACCACTCCCGCATCATTAACGCATCAGAAAAGTCAGGGCTTCTCCCTATCATTTCTTTTACTTTATCTTTTGGCAGCACCGCCTTTTTACCGTCCTTATCCATGTTGTGCTGCTTTACCTGCTCCAGCTCCTGGATAATGTTGTCTTTCATCGTAACATTATCACACTTTATAAACAACCCGTCTTTATTAATCCGTTCTGCCAGCCTGTAATAACACTGAGATTTGAGATTAACATAGTTCTCATCTCTCAGCGGCCTTGAATTGTTTACAAATCCTTTACAATGCAATATGTCAACTACCCCACCACCTACTCCATCTTCGTCAGCTATTATTCTGCTGACAGGGACGGAGTATTTGTGTTGAAACTCTTTTATCTTAGCAGCTGTTTCAGCAACTGAAAGATTTTTATACTGAAATAGCTGTACACGATAGCCATGCCAGATAGCAATAACCGTGCTGTCACTTCCAAACCTTGCCACATCCACAGTAATAAAAGAACTACCATTAAGGGTATCAAAATCATTAGTAAAGCAATCCAGTATCTTTTCATAACTTATCAGAGATGCCGGATCTTGATCATATTCCCAATTACCATTCAGCAATCTCTCCCTGCTATTCTTATCCAACCCCTTTAAACTTTCGATATAGTGAGGGCTGATGTAAGGATTGTCTGTTACTAATGCCTGTATGAACTTCCGGTCACTCCTGAGAGACCCCTGAACGGAAGGCTGGTAAAATTCGTAGTAAGCCCAATTTTTTGAAGGGTTACCACACATCAGCAACTTGGGGATTAGCTTATACTGGTCCAGCTTGTACCTTATCCTCGACTTAACGATATTTTTTGCCCGTATTGTTATCTGCGTAGCTTCGTCAATAAAAGCCCCTGTTATTTCCAACGAACCAAGCGAATCAAACCATGGGTCAGATGGATAAGCAAAAAGATCAGCCAATATAATCTGCGAACCATTAGGAATAGAAATTATACTGGACTGTTCGTTATACCTGAAATGTTCCGAGGCTTTTAAGCCCTGCTCCTTACAAACTTCAAAGAACGAATTAAGCGTTGTCTTTTTCAGATTCTTCAGTTCCGACCTTCCTATCAGCCATCTTGTGCCTGGATATTTTAAAGCACTCTTTAGAATCCAGTAACAACCAAAATAACTTTTCCCACCTCCGGCAGCACCTCCGTAATAAACTTCAGTGGTGATGCCATCTTCTAAGAACTCAAGTGCTTTGGTCTGTTTGACTGTTAGCTTCATTTCGTTTCATACGTCCTTTCCTCTTTCCAGTTGATCGTTAGCCCGCCTGATTGCTCTACCTCGGTTCTTTCAATGTAGCCCCTTTTCTTGCCCTTTGTTTTCAGGTAGAAAATAGTGCTTGTTACTTCACCGTTTTGTATCTGCTTATGCAGCTGACTTTCTGCAAAGTCTAAGGCCACATCAGAAATATCCTCAACGGCTTTCTTATAATCTGGATCACTGGCATACCATTCGTAATGGGTTGAACGTGTAACGCTGGCAGCCTTACAAGCGGTTGTTACAACCCCAAGAGATTTCTCCAAAGATTCCAACATTGCCTTTTTAGCAGCCGATGTCCGATTTTGTTCGATTTTATCCATTACCTAAATAAATACACCTATCGCCATCAACCATTAAAAGATTGATTGGCAGCTTAAAACGTTTTACAACTTCGTACAAGTCCTTATTTATTACAGGTGCAGCTATTACAAGCCTTGCCATATTATTTAAAGACTTCTCCATTTTATATCCATAAAACAAAGATTGACCTATTGCGGTTAGTAGATCATTCCTGTTTGTTTTACTTCTTTTGACTTCAATAGCCGTTCCTGTTCCATCAGTATGCCATAGCATAATATCAACAAATATTCTTCCTCCTGATATTGTAATAGGGTATTGCCTTTCAACCCTTTTTACATCACCCCACATACAACAAGCAGATATGTCTGATATGTTTTCAAGTATGTGTGTTTCAATATCCTTTTCCTTACCAATAAAAGAATATTGAGGATTAAGTTCTAAGTCTTGTATGTTGAATTCCGTTGGCATAATTTTTTTTCCGTATTGTATAGGATCTTCTGACATTGTTGTTATATTTACACTGTAATTACCAAAGTGTGAAACGTCTTTTACAGCTTTTTATAGTTAATAACCACTTTAAAAATAACAGTTAAAAAGCTAAAGAAACATAGTCATTAGGCTATGTTTTTTGCTTTTGAAATACTTTCCAGTCCACAAAATGATGATACCTGTTAAACCTAACTACAGTTTTGGCATATTGTGGCCAAACGGCTTCTAACATTTTAGCTTTTAATAGTTTTTTTCTTGGGTCGTTCCCTTTATATAACTCATCCTGGTTGCCTCCTTTCATTTTTTGACCTGTATCTGTTTTTTTTGCTAAATAATAAACACAACTTGTTGTAGTAC
>JBGAQD010000045.1:0-17565 GCA_044220915.1 Chitinophagaceae bacterium | reverse complement strand
AAAAATATTACCAGCGAAAGAGTGCAGGATGCAAGAGCCGGTGTGGTGGAGTTCCTTTTATTAAACCATCCGCTTGATTGCCCGATATGCGACCAGGCAGGTGAGTGCCATTTACAGGATCTGGGTTATGAGCATGGTAAAGAAGGCACCCGTTATGAATTCAAAAGAAGAACATTTGAAAAGGAAGATATTGGTCCTTACATACAACTGCATATGACAAGGTGTATTCTTTGTTATCGTTGTACGTATGTGGCCGACCAGTTAACTGATAACCGTGTGCATGGAATTTTGGATAGAGGTGACCATGCAGAAATCTCTACCTATATCTCTAAAGCGATCGATAATGACTTTAGTGGCAACATGATAGATGTTTGCCCTGTTGGCGCCTTGACTGATAAAACATTCCGCTTTAAGAACAGGGTGTGGTTTACCAAACCGGTAGATGCACACCGTGACTGCGATAAGTGCTGTGGTAAAGTAACCTTATGGCAACGTGGAGATGAAGTGTTGCGGGTGACTGCAAGAAAAGATGAATGGGGTGAAGTGCAGAGTTATGATGGGAAGCCCGGATGGATCTGTAACACCTGCCGCTTTGATAAGAAACATGTAAACGACTGGGTAATTGAGGGACCAACTAGGATCAACCGGCATTCTGTTATTTCGCAGGGACATTACCTGGGTTTACAAAAGCCCAAAGAAACCATTGCAGAAGTAATGGGAGGAAGGGCGCCGAAATTGCTGATGGATATTCATGATGTAAGTGATGTGAACAGTGTGGAAATTGCTTCATTGCCCGGACCGGCAACGAGTAAGACATTTGAAAAGAAAGAACAATAATTGTTGAACATGTATTTACTGTCGATAGACCTGTGGTTGGTTTTAGAAAAAGCGTTGCTGATAGGCGGCATTATCGGCCTGTCATTCTTTATTGCCATGTACACTACTTATGCAGAAAGAAAAGTAGCTGCATGGTTGCAGGATCGTCGTGGGCCAAACAGGGCCGGGCCTTTTGGTATTTTTCAACCACTGGCAGACGGTGGAAAATTATTCTTTAAAGAAGAGATCATTCCTTTAGCCTCCAATAAATTTTTATTTATCCTTGGCCCGGCATTGGCGATGATAACGGCGTTAATTACCAGTACGGTCATTCCATGGGCCGCCCCGTTTATTACAAAGGGAGGAAATGAGATTCCGATGCAGGTGGCTGATGTGGATATGGGCATTTTGCTGGTCTTCAGTATTGTAAGCGTTGGAGTGTATGGTATTATGATTGGCGGATGGGCATCTAATAATAAGTTCTCTCTCATGGCGGCTATCCGTGGTGCCTCGCAAATGGTGTCTTATGAATTGCCGATGGGATTGGCATTAATAGCTGTATTGTTCATGACCGGCTCATTAAAAATGAGTGAGATTGTAGCTAACCAGGTGCAGCACGGTTGGCATATCATTTATCAACCGTTGGGCTTTATTATATTTTTTGTTTGTGCTTTGGCAGAATGTAACCGGACTCCGTTTGACTTACCAGAAGCAGAAAATGAATTGAACTTTGGTTATCACCAGGAATATTCATCCATGAAGCTTGGCTTCTACCTGTTTGCTGAATACATTAATATGTTTATCAGCAGCGCAATTATGGTAACTATTTATTTTGGAGGATATGATATACCGTTTGTAAATGAGGCTGATTGGGTAGCTAATGGTCATATAAGTTCCTTCTGGATGACAGCCATCAGTTTTGCGGTGTTCATGACTAAGATATCTTTCTTCCTGTTTGTGTTCCTATGGATTCGGTGGACAATTCCCCGCTTCCGGTATGACCAGTTGATGAATTTGGGCTGGAAGAAATTGATACCATTGGCATTGGTGAATATGATCATAACAGCAGCTGTTCTGTTGTTATTGAAAAAGTAAGTTAGGTATAGGTATATATTTGCGAAAATTTTAAAAGCTGCAAAGCTTTATATGTTAACACAAAGAGCAAAACAAGTAGACCGCAAGCCGATGACATTCCTGGAGAGTATCTACCTCTGGAATATCATGAAGGGTATGGGTATTACGATCAGTCACTTGTTTAAAAAGAAGGCGACGATACAATATCCCGAGCAAACAAGAACATTTTCCAAAGTGTTCCGTGGCTTGCATGTGCTGAACCGGGACGCAGAAGGAAGGGAGAATTGCACGGCTTGTGGTTTGTGTGCAGTGGCTTGCCCTGCAGAAGCCATTACAATGGAAGGAGCCGAAAGACTTCCCGGCGAAGAGCATTTATACCGCGAAGAAAAATATGCAGCAAAGTATGAGATAAATATGCTCCGTTGTATTTTTTGTGGTTTGTGTGAGGAGGCCTGTCCGAAAGATGCGATCTACTTATCGCAAACTTTTGCCCCGGCCAATTATGGGCGAAAAGGGTTTATATATAAAAAAGAAGATTTGTTGATACCGCATCCTGTTAATGAAAAAGAAGCCTACGAAAAGGCATTGGGTGAAAAAGCGGTAAAGAACTAAGAACGACTAATGGCTTAAGAGAATGAACATTACTCAAATATTATTCTGGTTCCTTTCTGTGGTGGCATTATTTAGTGCCCTGATGGTGATTACCAGTAAGAATCCTGTGTACAGTGTACTGTGGCTGATCGCCACTTTCTTTGCCATCTCCGGTCATTATATATTATTGAATGCACAGTTTCTGGCTATTGTAAACGTCATCGTTTATGCAGGCGCCATCATGGTATTGTTCCTGTTTGTGATAATGCTGATGAACCTGAACAAAGAAACTGAACCACAAAAGAATCGCTGGCTGAAGATGGCCGGGGCTGTGGCAGGCGGTTGTTTGTTACTGGTGCTGGTGGCTGCATTGAAAGATACCGATGTTAAACAGCAGCAGGCCCTGGTAAATGAAGGAAGTATCGGGTTGATCAAAAATTTGGGAAAAGAATTGTTCACTACCTATGTAGTGCCATTTGAAATAAGCAGTGTATTGTTTTTGAGTGCCATGGTTGGTGCCGTTGTAATTGGTAAAAAAGAGTAAGATGCCGATTAATTATTACATATTCTTGTCTATTGCCTTGTTCAGTATTGGTATTGTGGGTGTACTGACCCGGCGCAATGCGATCATCATTTTCATGTGCATAGAACTGATGTTGAACGCTGTGAATTTATTACTGGTGGCATTTTCAAAAATGCACCACCTTAAAAATGCAGCTATAGATGCGACGGCAGGAACGGACGGGCAGTTATTTGTATTCTTTATCATGGTGGTGGCTGCGGCTGAGGTAAGTGTGGGATTGGCCATTATAGTGATGATGTACCGGAATATACATTCGGTGGATGTGAATTTTTTAAACAGATTGAAACATTGATTCGCTTTAGCAGATAGTTATGCAGAATGCTTTACAAATAGTTTACCTGGTTCCCCTCCTTCCATTAATTGGGTTTCTTATCAATGGATTGGGCCGGAAGCATTTATCCAAATCAATGATCGGAATAATTGGAAGCGGGGTGGTGTTGGCATCATTCGCTATCAGTATTTGGGTATTTATGCAGGTAAGGGGTGGTAACACTCACACTGCTCATTATTTTGATTTTATTTCGGTCGGTTCATTAAAGATCCCTTTTGAATTCCAGATCGACCAGCTTTCTTCTTTATTCCTTTTAATTATTACCGGCGTTGGTTTCCTAATTCATGTTTATTCCACCGCCTACATGCATGAAGAAAAAACAGAACATTTTGGAAGGTATTTTGCCTACCTCAACCTGTTTATCTTCTCCATGCTACTGCTGGTAATGGGAGCCAACTTCGTTATCATGTTCATCGGTTGGGAAGGAGTGGGGCTTTGCTCTTATTTATTGATTGGTTATTGGTTTAAGAAACAGGAATATAATAAAGCCGCCAACAAGGCCTTTATTATGAACCGTATCGGCGACCTGGCTTTCCTGATTGCTATATTCTGGTTGATCAACAAACTTGGTACTGTTTCTTATAGCGAGATATTTACAGCTGCTAATCTGGCCAAACTGAGTGCAACTGATATTACGGCAATCACTTTATTGCTCTTTGTGGGTGCCACCGGAAAGAGTGCCCAGATTCCTCTTTACACATGGTTGCCTGATGCAATGGCGGGTCCAACTCCTGTTTCTGCTCTGATACATGCTGCCACAATGGTAACTGCTGGTATTTACATGATTGCCCGCAGCAACTTATTATATTCCTTGTCCCATATTACAATGGACATAGTAGCATATGTTGGACTGGCAACAGCCTTACTGGCCGCAACCATTGCCCTGAAGCAAAATGATATTAAGAAAGTGCTGGCTTATTCTACGGTGAGCCAGTTAGGATTTATGTTTCTCGCATTGGGATGCGGTGCTTATACAGCGGCAGTATTTCATGTAATGACACATGCCTTCTTTAAAGCTCTTATGTTCCTAGGTAGTGGTAGTGTGATACATGCAATGGGTGGTGAACAGGATATTCGTAATATGGGTGGCTTGAGCAAGAAGCTTAAAATTACTTTCATCACATTCCTGATAGGTTGTATTGCGATTGCCGGTATTCCGCCGTTCAGCGGTTTCTTTTCTAAAGATGCTATTTTGCTCAGTGCATTTGCAAAGAATCCGGTATTATACGGCGTTGCTTTATTCACGGCATTACTTACCGCTTTTTATATGTTCCGTCTATTGTTCATTACTTTCTCAGGAAAGTTCAGGGGAACACATGAACAAGAACATCATTTGCATGAAAGTCCTGCGGCCATGACAATTCCATTGATAGTATTGGCGGTGCTTTCGATCGTCGGTGGATTTGTCGGTATACCCGAAGTGTTTATGCATGGTGGTGATAAGCTCGGAGCATTCTTATCACCTGTTATAGCAGTTCATGGTGAGCATCATGTTGCTGAATCAACAGAATACATGCTGATGGGATTGTCAACCGGACTGGTTCTTATCATGATAATTTTCGCCTGGTTCAAATTCAGGAATTATCAGCGCAGCGAAGCCACCGGGTTGGGAAAAGTGCTGGAGAACAAATGGTATGTGGATGAGCTTTATGAAAAAGTGATTGTGAATCCTCTGAATAAATTTGGAGGGTTCCTGAAATCTGTTATTGAGAAATCTGTTATTGATGATATGGTGAACGGGGTTGGCCGGTTAGTGAACTATGGCAGCCGTCAGCTACGGCTCCTGCAAAGCGGCCAAGTGGGTAATTATGTTTTACTGATGGTGATAAGCATGGTATTGATTTTTGTTGTTCAATTCTTTTTGAGAAAATAATATGGTTCCTGTTTTACTGATATTGATCCCTTTGCTGACTGGCCTGGCTACTTTCTTTTTTAGGAATGATAAGGCGGTTCGTTCATGGGCATTATTTGCTTCTGTCATTACATTGCTTATATCTATTCTTGGATTAACTCTATTGAAGGAAGAGAAGTATTTACAACACCATTGCGAATGGATACAGACATTGGGTAGCAGTTTTTCAGTGAAGTTGGATGGAATGGGACAGTTGCTTTGTTTGCTGAATGCAATTGCTTATCCGCTGGTAATTCTTGCTACCTGGAACAGTTCTTACAAAAAGTCCAATAATTTCTTTGCACTGATGCTGCTGGCACAAGCCGGAATGATGGGAGTATTCCTGGCTACAGATGCGTTGCTCTTCTACTTTTTCTGGGAACTGGCGTTGATACCAATGTATTTTCTCTGCTCTCAGTGGGGTGGTGAAAAGAGGATCGCTGTTACTTTCAAATTTTTTATTTATACGTTCATAGGCTCATTACTGATGCTGATCGGCATCCTGTTTGTTTATTCCAAAACACAGGACCATTCATTTTCTATTGAATCATTTTACAACGTAGCCTTGACAAGAAAAGAGCAGACGGTTGTATTCTGGCTCATCTTCATTGCCTTTGCAATCAAGATGCCCATCTTTCCATTACACACCTGGCAGCCGGATACATATGAACAGGCGCCAACAGCTACAACAATGATATTAAGTGGGGTGATGGTGAAAATGGGTGTATTTGGTATGCTTCGCTGGTTGTTCCCGGTTGCTTCATTTGCTTCTTTTCAGTGGGGCGACTTTATTACCTCAGCAGCATTGATAGGAGTTATTTATGCTTCACTGATTGCGATCAGGCAGGATGATTTGAAGCGGTTGATAGCTTATTCATCAATAGCTCATATCGGATTGATGTGTGCTGCTGCATTCACTCAAAATACCAGTGGTTTGCAGGGGGTGATGATTCAAATGTTTAATCACGGTATCAATATTATTGGTCTGTGGATAGTGGTGGAGTTGATCGAAAGACAATTTGGTACAAGGAAAATATCTGAATTGGGAGGATTGGCACAAAAGGCTCCGGCTTTGGCAATTTTACTGGTCATAGTTGCACTCGCCAATATTGCTTTGCCGCTGACAAATGCATTCCCGGGTGAGTTCCTTATGTTCAACGGGATATTCAGTTCTCAGACAAAGTATAATATCTGGTTTATAGTGCTGGCGGGCATGGGTATTATATTGGGGGCTATTTATACCCTGAATATGATACGGAAGGTTTTTTATGGAGATACTAATGAACTGACTGCTAAAACACAGGACATTAGCTGGAATGAGAAACTGGCCCTGGGAATAATTGTACTTCTTATTTTCTGGCTGGGTGTTTACCCTCAATGTATGTTGAATGAAACAGCAGCTGTGACTGAATCTATTTATAAAAAATTCGACCTGCTTCAGTATGGTATGCAGAAGCAATAAGATGGCATTAATATGAACGCATTACTATTATCGGCAATTCTGGGAGTGATTATGATGTTCAGCGGCATCCTGCTGAAGTCAAAAACGGCTGTGCGGAACCTTGCAATTGCAGGAATAGGTTTGTTATTGCTTGTCAATATTCTTGAAATGTGCGGGACGGTATTCTTGAAGATCGATACGAAAGGAATGATCGTATTTGATAATTTCTCTTTATTGTTCAACTCTATCGCTTTTGTTTCAACTTTACTTTACCTGTTATTATCTGCAAGGGATATGGAAAAAGTGGGAGTTAATTATGCGGAATATTTTGCTCTTATCTTTTTTATTCTTTGCGGTATCACACTCACCTCTTCTTTTAAATCCTTGCTCATCTTGTTCCTGGGTATCGAAATAATTTCAATACCGCTTTATATTTTAACAGGTAGCGATAAAAGGAATTTAAAGAGTAATGAAGCATCGTTAAAATATTTTCTGTTAGGTTCATTCTCTACCGGTCTTATGCTGATGGGTATTGCTTTGATCTATGGTGCCATGGGGACTTTTGACACTTCTGTCATCGGCTCCTTTACAGCAACAGCACCATCTGCATTGTTGATCGCAGGTATGCTTCTGCTCCTTTTTTCCATGGCGTTTAAAGCCTCCGTTGCTCCATTTCATTTTTGGACACCAGATGTATATGACGGGGCGCCAACTGTCTTTACTTCCTTCATGGCCACCATCGTAAAAGCGGCTGTGTTCATTGCCTTTATTCGTTTGTTCGATGACGCTTTTGGCTTCCGGCAGAAGCAATGGCAATTATTTGTTGCGATCCTTACCGTCGCCACTTTGTTTATAGGGAACATAACAGCGGTATTTCAACAAAGCGTTAAAAGGATGCTGGCTTACTCAAGTATTGCCCAGGCAGGGTTTATGATGTTATCCTTGTATGCCATGAACAGCGATGCTAAAGAGGGCTTACTCCTATATACAGTGGCCTATAGCTTTGCTACCATCGGTATTTTTGCGGTACTGATCAAAATGAAAGACTATACGTTTGATGGGTTTAATGGGTTTGCTAAAAAGCAGCCTTTGCTTGCAGCCACTACCACTATATTTCTTTTATCGCTGGCAGGCATTCCGCTTACCGCTGGATTTCTCTCTAAATTCTATATGTTGAAAGCTGCAATGGGTGGAAACGGAGCCAATCTTTGGCTAGTTATTTTCGCAGTAGTAATGGCGGCAGTAAGCGTCTATTATTATTTCAGGGTTATCCAATCCATGTATTTCAAAGAAGGCGATACCCATCCAATTGAAGTAAATGCTCCATTTAAATGGACCTTGGTGGTATTGGCCGGATTGGTAATATTGCTCGGAATCTTTCCAAATCTCTTGCTAAGCTGGCTTTATTTCTGATAATCTCCCTTTGCGATGAATCTCAGGCCTTGCATCGTACCGTTTGCTTAATTTCGGGATACAAGTATGAATTTCCTTGACGTCTTTTCATTGGCTTTTCGCACCGTTCGTAGTAATAAACTCCGAACGGGACTTACTGTTGCCATTATTGCATTCGGAATCATGGCTTTAATAGGCATTATAACAGCCATTAAAGCCATGAATCAAAAATTTACCGAGAGCTTCTCGACTATGGGGGCAAATGCGTTTACTATCCGGTATAAAGAAAGGAATATCCGTTTTGGCGGAGGGAATAATAACGACATTAAGGTTTCAAAGAAGGGAAAAAGAAAAGAGAAAAAATCAAGTCTGGGAAAATTAATTACAAAAGATGAGGCTGAGCTTTTTGCGTCACGGTTTGATTTTCCTTCAATTAAAAGTTTGTCAATCTTCGGCGGAAGAAATAATATCGCTTCCATCAACAACAGGAAGACCAATCCCAATGTGGTATTATTTGGCGGGGATGAAAATTATTTACTCTTAAACGGATTTACGATTCAATATGGACGTAATCTCAGCAAGCTGGATGTACGGAGTGGGAGCAATGTTTGCATACTGGGGTATGATGTTGCTAAGAGGCTATTCAAGGAAGGGGTGGATAGGGCTGTCAATTCAGTTGTACGGATTAACAGTATTCCTTTTCGGGTTTTGGCAGTTATGGAAAGCAGGGGTTCCAGTTTTGGATTCAGCAGGGATAATGTTATTATCACCACTTATTCAAATGTGACCAGAAATTTTCCAGCTGGATATTCGTTTGTAATTGGTATTATGACCCCCGATTTGCAAAAAGTACAGGCTGCAATGGGCGAGGCAGAGGGTGTTTTCAGGAGTATTCGGAAACTAAGCACAACTGAGGATAACAATTTTGTATTGGACCGGAGCGACAGTATTGCGGAAAAAGCCATGAACAGCTTGCGGTTTCTTACCATTTCGGCCACTGTCATAGGGCTTATTACGTTAATCGGTGCTGCCATCGGTTTGATGAATATTATGCTGGTGTCTGTCTCGGAAAGGACAAGAGAGGTCGGGCTTGTAAAAGCCATAGGGGGCAAGAGCAAAATGGTAAGCCGTCAGTTTCTGCTGGAGGCAATTATCATCAGCATGCTGGGTGCCATATTCGGAATCGTGTTGGGTATCCTGGTTGGCAACCTGTTTTCCGTTGTATTAAACACTGGCTTTGTGGTACCATGGGAATGGGTGATTTATGGAATCATCATTTGCACCATGGTTGGCTTACTGGCGGGGTTGTATCCGGCACTGAAAGCCGGAAAGCTTAATCCAATAGAGGCATTACGCTATGAATAAGAACCCGTGGAAAAGCAAACAATCGTTTGAAGTTGAGCCGGATGAATTTCTTATCAAATTATTTTTCAGGGACTTGTTCCGTATTAAAAAATCCTTAACTTGAAGCCCCTATCTTAAAAAAATGAAGGGTGGGGCTTTTTTACTAAACTTTTTTCTTAGCATTGTAGCTCTGAAAACAAGGACTCATATTTATCATTTAAAAACACTAAAAAATTAAGATCATGGCAGAGACTAAACCAACTGCAACAGTTAAGGCTACATCGGTTCAACCAAAGAAGAGCAGCAATGCTATATCCTGGATTGCACCAGTTGTTTGTATCATTGCCGGTTATTTAATCTGGCGTTTCATTATGGGTGCCGCCGATGGATTTGAGAATCCTGATAAGAAAGGTGGATTTTGGCCAGGTCACAAAGATCCCAAAGATGCCCTCCACAGGATGTATGAAGGTGGTATCATCATCCCTTTCCTGATTGGTATGTTGCTGATGGTAATTGTCTTCTCAATTGAGAGATACCTGACTATCCGTAAAGCATTGGGAAATGGTTCTATCTCTGACTTTATCCGTAAAGTCCAGTATCATCTTGCTAACCGCAATGTTGATGCAGCTTTATCAGAGTGTGATAAACAAAGAGGTTCTGTTGGTAATGTTATGAAGGCTGGTCTTCGCCGCTATAAGGAAATGATCAATGAAAGCGGCATTAATACAGACCAAAAGGTAATATCTATCCAAAAAGAAGTGGAAGAAGCGACAGCTCTTGAGTTGCCAATGCTGCAAAAGAATCTGGTGTTCCTTTCTACTATTACTTCAGTAGGTACGTTGGTGGCCCTGTTAGGTACCGTAATCGGTATGATTAAATCATTCTCTGCCTTGGGTAAAGAGGGTGGTGCTGGTGCGGCTGCTGAACTGGCGGTTGGTATCTCAGAGGCCTTGTATAATACGGCTTTGGGTATCGGTACATCAGCTTTAGCACTTATCATGTACAACGTATTTACAACTAAAATTGATTCAATCACTTACGGCATAGATGAATCAGGTTTTACCCTGACTCAAAGTTTTGCTTCTCTGTACAAATAAGCCTTGCAAAGCAGGGAATTATGTATGGAAATTTGAAACTTATTCATCTCAATTCTAAATTATTGTAAATATGCCAAGTGTTAAATTACCAAGGAAGAGTACAGATACCGACATGACCCCCTTCGTGGATGTCGCCTTTCTGATTCTCTCTTTCTTCATGCTGGCTACCAAATTCAAGCCACCTGAGCCGGTAGAAATTACCACTCCGGGGTCTGTGAATTCCTCGAAACTTCCCGAAAGCAATGCGGTAATGATTATCGTTGATTCTGCTAACCGTGTCTTTTTCTCTGTATTGTCAGAAAAAGATAAAGGCAAGTTTGATGCGGTTATTCAGGATGTAAACACTACCAGAACCCTCGGTTTGTCAAATACCGAAATGGCCAATTACCGGCAAACATTTGCTGTAGGAGTTCCTTTTGGAAATTTAAAGCAGTTATTGAACCTGGATCCAAAGGAACAGGCTAAACTTCCTCAGCCTGGAATACCTGTTTTGGATTCGGCAAATAACGAGTTGGTTTGGTGGATTGCAGCAGCTAAAAGAGCCTTCGCAGGCGAGGAGTTGAAATACCTGATCAAAGGGGATGCAAAATCAAAGTATCCGACGTTTGAGGCCGTTATAAGTGCTCTAAAGCGTAACGATGAGTTTAAATACAATCTCGTTACAGCATTGGATGATGTGCCAACCAATTCTGAGTTGGATTTGTATAACAGAAAGGGATTAAAGGAGAACTAACTTTATTAATTTTTAAACCCATTTATTATGGCAAGTATAGATACCGGTGGTGGCGATAGTGGCCACAAAAAAGGACCGGGGGTGAAAAAAGCCAAAAAGCTTTCTACCCGTGTAGATATGACTCCGATGGTGGATTTGGGTTTTCTGTTGATTACCTTCTTCATCTTTACCACCACCATGACCACACCTACTACTCTTGACCTTAATATGCCCAAGGATATTAAAGACCAAAAAGAGCAAACAGAGGCAAAAGAGTCAAGTGTGCTGACCATTTTGTTAGGTAAGGGTGACCAGGTATATTATTACGAAGGTAAACTTGAAGTAACCGAAGGCAAGAATAACTTCAAATCAACCACTTTCAAAGGTATACGGGATGTGATTATTAATAAGAAAAAAGAGGTCATGGGGCGTCACACTCATGATGAGACCTGCAAGAAAACACAGGATAAGGCCAAGGCAAAAGGTGACCCGGATTGGGAAAAGGCTTGTCTTGACAGAGACTTTATTGTGATCATTAAACCTGATGATGATGCCACATATAAGAACACAGTGGATATTCTGGATGAAATGACCATTAACCAGGCCAGAACATATGCTATGGTTAAGATACTGAAAGAAGAGGTTGATCTCATCAAAGCAACAGAAGCTACAAATGGTATAAAATAATGTGCTGGTAATTATGGAATAACGAGTCGCCAGCATCTAATTAAAAACGCTAAGTATGGAAGCCAACAAAATATTATCAGCCGACATTCTTGACCTGATCTTCGAGGACAGGAACAAAGATTATGGGGCTTATAATCTGAGAAAAACGTACAACCGCCGTATTACCCGTGCCCTTATCATTACTGCTTCAGTAGCTGTTTTAGCTATTGGCGGCTCCCTTCTCGCAAGTAACCTGAAGGATAATAAGGACAAAAAGGTAAAAATGCAGGAGGTTACATTAACCGAAGTAAAACAGGAAGAAAAGAAGATCATTCCACCACCGCCGCCTCCTCCAAAAGTGGAACCTCCTAAAGTAGAGATGAAACAGTTTACCCCTCCTGTAATTAAGAAGGATGAGGAAGTGGAAAAACCACCACCACCACAAGAAGAGTTGAAAGATGCAAAAATTGACGTGGTGAACCAGGAAGGTATCAAGGATGAAAATATTGCTACTCCTGTTGTAATTGATGAAGGAAAACAGATAGTAGAAGAAAAGAAGGAAGAAGATGAGAATAAGATTTTTGACAAAGTAGAGATTGAAGCTAAGTTTCCGGGTGGTGATGGCAAATGGCGCCAGTACCTCGAAAGAAACTGTAATGCCCAGGTAGCCACAGATAATGGTGCACCAGAAGGCACTTACACCACAGTAGTTCAGTTTGTAGTGGATAAGGAAGGGAATATCAGTGATGTAAGAGCTATGACCAATCATGGTTACGGCATGGAAGAAGAAGCCATGCGGGTAATCAAAAAAGGTCCGAAGTGGGAACCAGCTGTTCAAAATGGTCGCCAGGTAAAAGCTTACCGCAAGCAACCAATTACCTTCCAGGTAACTGGTGAATAAGATATAGCTTATTTGTAAAATCCCTTCAGTAAAGCTGAGGGGATTTTTGTTTTTACAGGTTGCCTAATCAACTCTACTTTTGACAAATATGATGAATAAGCTGACAGGCTGGGATGATACAATTGTAGCATTGGCCACACCACCGGGTGTAGGGGCAATTGGTATTATCCGACTGAGCGGTAACAAGGCCATATCAATTGCTAACGAACTATTTCCTTCAAAAGATCTGTTGAGCCAGCCTTCACATACGCTGCATGTAGGGTTTTTGAAAGAAGATGAAACAGTATTGGATGAAGTGGTTTTGTCGCTTTTTAAAGGGCCTAAATCCTATACCGGCGAAGATGTGGTGGAGATAAGTTGCCATGGCTCGCCTTACGTACAGCAACAGGTAATAGCATCTTGTATAAAAAAGGGAGCCAGGCTTGCAAAAGCAGGCGAGTTTACACAAAGAGCATTTTTGAATGGAAAATTGGACCTGGCGCAGGCAGAAGCGGTAGCGGATCTGATTGCTTCTAATACGGCTGCCTCTCAAAAGGCGGCGCTACATACCATCAGGGGCGGATTTTCTGAAAATCTATCGGCTTTGAGAGAAAGGCTGATACGTTTTTCTGCATTGATTGAGTTAGAGCTGGATTTTTCACAGGAAGATGTGGAGTTTGCAGACAGAAAACAATTTTATGAGCTGATCAATGAACTGATAACAGCCACTAATCAATTGGTCAGTTCTTTCTCATTGGGTAATGTAATCCGTAATGGAGTGAGTGTGGCTATTATCGGCAAGCCCAATGCGGGCAAATCAACTTTACTGAACAGTTTGCTAAATGAGAACCGGGCTATTGTCAGTGATATTCCGGGTACCACCAGGGATACGATCGAGGAGATAATAAACATAGATGGTATTCTCTTCAGGCTGATCGATACAGCCGGTATCCGCCGGCATGGAGTTGATGTTATTGAAAATGAAGGAATGGAACGCAGCCTTGAAAAAATGAAGCAAGCCGATTTGGTGTTGTATTTGTTTGATGCGGGGGAAGAACGGTCAGAAATAGAAAATACAAAATCAGAATTCGGCAGGCAATCACTGAATTACTTGATGGTAGCGAACAAAATAGATGCTTCGGGAGAAGAAAACGCCAAAAAGAAATTCAAGGATGTAGAGAAAGTGGTTTTTATTTCTGCAAAGCAACATTTACATACCGATGTATTAAAAGAAAGAATGGTGGACGCTGTATTGCGGGGGCAGGTTCAAACTGAGAACACCATTATTACTAACGCAAGGCATTACCATGCACTGAAAGAGGTTCAAAAATCTCTTACCGATATTAAAAACGGACTAGATAATCAATTGCCCGGTGATCTGCTGGCATTGGACATCCGTCGCTGCCTCCATTATCTCGGTGAAATAACTGGTGAGATAACTAACGAAGACCAATTAGATTACATCTTCAGTAAGTTCTGTATTGGAAAGTAACTATCTTTCCTTTGTTTCATAAATGCTTCTTTTTATTGGGTTTTAGCTGATTTATCTTTCTTTTATTTGTTGCCCAACTCCACTTTTTTACCTATATTTGTTGCCTGATTGTTGCCCAGATTTGTTGCCCACAAATCAAGCAACAATCGGGAGAGAACATGCTACATACAGCTACAAGCTGCTACATGTAGCAACAACAGGCAACAAAATGAGCAGCAACATTCGTCTTCAAAAAACTTGTCAGCACTGCGGTAACCGGTTTACCGCCAAGACTACTGTTACACAGTTTTGCTCAGATACCTGTGCCAAGAGAGCATACAAGCAGCGGAAGCGGAATGAGAAAATTGAAGTGGCCATCAAGGAGGAAACCGAGAAAGCCTTGTACAACCCTGCCATTGCTCAAAAGGAATTTCTGACCGTAGATGAAGCCTGCCAGTTAATCAACGCCAGCCGATGGACCATTTACAGGCTCATCGACAAAGGCGAACTCAAAGCAGGTAAGTTGGGCAGAAGTACCCGTATCCCCCGAACAGCTATCAACGAACTATTCAAATTAACTGAAGCATGACAGTAACTTTAAGACAACGCAAAAAGGGCGATAAAATCAGCCTGTATCTTGATTACTATAATGATGGTAAAAGAGACTATGAGTATTTGCAATTATACCTCATACCCGAGCCGGAGAAAGGCAAGCTCACCAAAGAGCAGAAGGAAGAGAACCGCAAAACAATGATCCTGGCAGAAGCAATCCGGTCAAAACGATTGCTCCAGATAAAGAATGAAGAATATGGCTTTCGGGATACCGATAAAGCCAAAGGCAGTTTCATTGCCTACTTTGAAAGGCTTACCGAGAAAAGAAAAGGAAGCGAGGGAAATTGGGGCAATTGGGATAGTGTGCTGAAACACTTGAAGAAGTTTGCAAAGAATGGAGCATCATTTAAAGACATTGATAAAAACTGGCTGGAAGATTTCAAAACCTATCTCATATCCGAAGCCAAGAGCAAAACCAATAAACACCTTTCACAAAATTCACAGTCCTCCTATTTCAGCAAGGTAACCGCAGCTTTGAAGGAAGCAGTAAAAGAAGGCATCATACAAACCAATCCGGCAAACCAGGTGGAGGGCATCAGGTCAGATGATCCTGATAGAGAGTTTCTCACTTTGGAAGAATTACAGGCAGCAGCAAAAGTGGAGTGTGAAATGCCGGTGCTCAAAAATGCTTTCATCTTTTCTGCATTAAGTGGTTTGCGTTGGTCGGATATAGAAAAGTTAGTTTGGTCAGAAGTGCAGCACTCTGAGCAGTCCGGGTATTACATCCGTTTCAGGCAGAAGAAAACAAAGGGTGCAGAAACATTGCCCATTTCAGAACAAGCCTTTTCGCTTTTAGGCGAAAGAAGAAAGCAGGATGATAAAGTATTTGAAGGTTTGTATTACAGTGCCTGGCATAACTTAAAACTCCGTGAATGGGTAATGAAAGCAGGTATTACCAAGCACATCACTTTTCACTGTGCAAGGCACACCTACGCCACGTTACAAATTACATTGGGAACAGATATTTACACCGTTTCAAAACTCTTAGGTCACAGGCATTTAAAAACAACCGAAATTTACGCTAAGGTTATTGACCATAAAAAACAGGAGGCCGCCAATAAAATTAAATTAGACTTATAGCGATGGAAGTAAAAGTATTAGACAGCATCATGCACGGTGTATTGAAGCCGTGGAAATTAGACACCACCAACACAAGGCGGTTCACCGAATTGGTGAAAGCTGCAAAAGCAGCTTCACCCAATACCAATGCAGAGTTGCTTTCGCAACTCACAGCATTGTTGGTTGATTACCCAACGCTTCAAAAAATAGTAGCTGATGAAACAATCAGCAACACACCATTGCAGCAGCTTTTATACAAAACAGATTTGCCAAAGTATAAAGATGCCGTTACCCATTTTTATTTATTCATCATCACCGGTGAAACACTTCGTGTTTTCAATGCAGTATTGCAGCAAGCTGCAAACTGGACAGAGTTAGTTGATATTCGCTATCAGGTTGGCAAGACCCTTACCAATGTGAGGGTATTGGCCAAACAGGTTACCACAGAATTAAATGAGCAAGGTTTTACAACGGTTCCTGATGCAGAAAGCAGCGTTGTTCACTTCGCTTTGTATTACTTAAAACATAGCCTCATTCAGCTTTATTTCAGCATACAGGAACAGTTCAAGCCAAGCCTTTCACAAACTACAACCATTGAAGATTTTTATGTGTTGGATTTGGAAGAACCATTGTCCACAGTTCACCAATTGGAGTATGTAGGTCCGCCAATAGCAGATGAAAAAAGAAGCCCCGAATACAACGGCAACCAGGAAGCCATTCACTTTGGTTTCAAAGATGATGTTACAAAACTCACAACGGTAGTTAATCAGTTGTGCCATCAAATAGAATTACTGAATGATGATGTTACCAGTGCGGATGAATTGATAAAGGCATTAACAGCAAAAAGCATATTACCCGGTGCAGTTAAAATTCAATTAGGCTGCGAAACAAAGCACTTCCGTTATTGCATTGATAAGTTTACACCTTACTTCAATAGCCTGTCATTGTCGAACATTGAAAAGTCAAAAATCTTTTATTCCAAAAAGGATACACTGATAACTGCAAACAACCTCTCAGCAAGTGGTTCAAAGAACAAAATTGAACCAAAGGAAAAGGCAAACATTGATAAGATTTTTAAACATCTGCAATAAAAAACATTAAGATTATTCAGTAATGTGAGTAAGGGATTAACCCCTTAACCATTGCCCCTCTTGCATTTAAGAGGTTTGTGCCATCATTCATAAAAATAAAAAAAGATGGCACACGAAGAATTAATCTTAGACAAGCTCACCGAAATCGCTAACAAGCTGGATGAGCAAAACCTGTTGCAAAAAACAGTACTGAATTTTAATGAGGCTTGCAAATATTTAGATGTAAGCCCATCGCATTTGTACAAACTCACCAGTACAAAGCACATTCCCCATTTCTGTCCTCAGGGCAAAAAACTCTACTTCAAACGGGAGGAGTTGGATACCTGGTTACAACGTAACCGCAAATCAGCAGCAGATGAAATTGATCAGATGGCTGCCGATTATGTTATCCGCAACAAACGCAAGAAGTAGGATTTTTTTATTAACTGAAACCGCCTGTGGCGGTTCGTGAAGACCTATAAAAATAGTTTTCATTAACTGAACAAAGAACAGAACAATGGCATCAAGTACCATA
>JBGAQD010000044.1:0-18054 GCA_044220915.1 Chitinophagaceae bacterium | reverse complement strand
TAGTTCAAGATCAACAATATTATAAACAAAACAGCTACTCCCCTGTATCATCCCCTGATTAACCAATCTCTTATACGGCTCATCAAATCCAATCAAATTCAAATCGTATAATACTTTCGTCCACATGCGGCTGTAGAGTAAATGGCCTACGGCATGTTCGGTGCCGCCAATATATAAGTCAACCTGGTTCCAGTAGTCAGAAACTTTTTTGTCGCAGAATGCTTCGGTATTGTCCGGGTCCATGTAGCGTAAGAAATACCAGCTGCTGCCTGCATAGCCGGGCATGGTGTTCGTCTCCAATTTTTGATCCACCCAATCCTGTATGTTAGCCAAAGGCCCTTCGCCATCCGGGCCGGGTTTATAACTGTCAACATGCGGCAACTTTAATGGCAGTTCATTTTCATTCAACGGGTATGCAATGCCATCGATCCATTTAATTGGAAATGGCTCTCCCCAGTACCGCTGACGGCTAAAGGCTGCATCCCGCATTTTATAATTCACTTTCCGTACACCGATGCCGTTATCTTCCAATGCCTGTATCGCCACTTCCATCGCTTCCTTCATTACCAGGCCATCCAGAAAACCGGAGTTTTCCAATATCGCTTCTTTGGTAGGATTGGCTTCCTGGCCATTATAGTATGAACCAATAATATTAGTGATGGGAATATTGAAATGCTGCGCAAACTTATGGTCCCTTTCATCGCCGCAGGGCACCGCCATGATAGCACCTGTGCCATAGCCTGCCAGCACATATTCAGAAATCCAGACCGGAATTTCCCTGCCATCAAACGGGTTAATGGCATAAGCCCCGGTAAACACACCGCTGATCTTTTTCTCTGCCATCCTCTCCCTTTCACTGCGGCTTTTTACATAAGCGATATAATCATCAACAGCTGTTGCCTGTTCTTCACTTTTTATCTGGCTGACCAGTTCATGCTCGGGGGCTATCACCATAAAATCAACCCCGAAAATGGTGTCGGGCCTTGTCGTGTACACCCTCAGCTTTTGCTGGTGACTTTTTATAGCAAAATCAATTTCTGCGCCGCTACTCTTTCCAATCCAGTTGGTCTGCATCTCCTTCATCGCATCGCTGAAGTCAACAGTATCCAATCCCTGTAACAAACGGTCAGCATATTCGGTGATCCTTAAATACCATTGCCGCAATTTCTTTTTTACTACCGGATGCCCTCCCCTTTCACTTACTCCGTTCACCACTTCGTCATTGGCCAGTACGGTGCCTAATGCTTCGCACCAGTTTACTTCACCATAACCGCAGAAAGAAAGGCGGTATTCCATCAGCACATCCATCTTCTGTTTTTCATCAAAGGCTTTCCATTCAGCAGCCGAAAATTTGATGGAAGCATCTCCGGGGCAAACATGACCGGTATTTCCTTCTTTTTCAAATGCAGCTACGAGGTTATCTATTGAATCAGCTTTATTGGTATTCCTGTTGTAAAAGCTTTTGAACAGTTGCAGAAAAATCCATTGTGTCCATTTATAATAATCGGGGTTGCTGGTTTGCACTTCACGGCTCCAGTCGTAGCAGAAACCAATATTGTCCAGTTGCGATTTAAAAGTGGCAATATTCTTTTTTGTTGTTTCAGCAGGATGCTGTCCGGTATCCAGTGCATATTGTTCTGCGGGCAAACCAAAACTGTCAAAGCCCATCGGGTGCAGCACATTGAACCCTTTCAATCTTTTGTAACGGCTGTAAATATCAGAAGCGATATAACCTAACGGATGCCCTACATGCAATCCGGCACCGCTGGGATAAGGAAACATATCCAGCACATAATACTTGGGTTTGGAAAAATCATTTGCTACTTTATAAGCATTGGATGCCTTCCATTTCTTTTGCCAGTCTTTTTCAATTCTTCTGAAATCGTATTCCATATTAATAGTAGTGCCTGTATATACTAACAGGCTGATAAAAATTCTTTAACAAATATCTTTCACGGCAAATGGCAATAGGAGCCGGAAGCAATCGTTTAAATGGGCAGCAAAAATACTGATTGTAGCCCTAAACTGCTATTTTTGCCCGTAATCCATAAATCTGAAAAAACATTTTCATGTCCCAATCAGGCAAAGCTTCCATCAAACGTGGCAAACCATCCTACTTTATGTCAATATTGGGTGTCACTCTTGTATTATTTTTTCTCGGCATCATTGGCTGGTTAGTTATTAATGCCAATAAACTGGGTGCTTACTTCAAAGAAAATGTGGAAGTAAGGACTTACCTGCTGCCTAACCTGAACCCGAAAGACAGTGCTGCGCTAATGAAATATATAGGAGCAAAACCTTATGTGCGGTCCATGGAGTTCGTTACCAAAGAGGCCGGTAAAAAAATATACATGGAGGATGGTGGTGAGGATTGGGGCAAAGTACTCACAGAAAATCCTCTCCCGGATGCCATCTTTTTCCGCATCAAACAACAATATGTGCAGTTGGATTCGCTAAGGAATATTAAAAAAGACCTCGAAGCCCAAACCTATGTGACAGATGTGAAATACCCGGAAGAACTGGTAGGTAAACTGAATAAGAATATTCGCAAAGTGAGCATTGGCCTGCTGGTGCTGGTCATTATCATTTCGCTGATCGTTATTTTCCTGATAGATAATACTATCCGCCTGGCAATGTTCAGTAATCGTTTTCTAATTAAAACCATGCAAATGGTGGGTGCCACCCGGTGGTTCATCGCTAAGCCGCTGAATATTAAAGCCATTATCAATGGCTCCATCAGCGGTATAATAGCTTCTGTATTATTATATATATTGATACTGGTAGCAGAAGGCCAGATAGAATGGCTGAAAACCATACATGATACCGGGATGTTATTATTGCTATTCTTCATACTGATTGTTATCGGTATTGGTATCACATTATTCAGTACAAACCGGAGTGTGGTAAAATACCTGCGGATGAAACTGGATGACCTGTATTAACTGTTCTGCTTTCGCTAAAATCCCTATATTGCACGACCAAAATCGAAAGAAATGAGTAATCAGAAAACGACCCCCTCCATGTTTGCCAAAGAGAACTATACATGGATGCTGCTGGGCCTTGTGGTGATAGCTATTGGCATGTTCCTGATGGCTGGTGGCAAAAGCAATGATCCGAATGTGTTTGATCCCAAAAAAGTGTACAGCAGTACCCGAATCACAATTGCCCCGATATTAATCCTTGCAGGCCTGGTGATCGAGATCTTTGCTATTTTTAAAAAACCGAAAGAAGCAACTGCCTGAGCAGTGTAGTTAATAAGTTTAGAAGGCGGTACCTTACTGGTATCGCCTTTTTATTTTATGTTGCAGCACTAATCTAATTCCACATGAATATTTTCGAAGCAGTTATTATTGCCATAGTAGAAGGACTTACAGAATTTCTCCCGGTTTCGTCCACCGGCCATATGATCATCGCCGAACATGTGATGAAACTCGGCACCACTCCTGATGAAAAAAGTTTTGTCAACCTGTTTACCATTTCTATCCAGTTAGGGGCCATACTGGCGGTGGTGGTTATTTACTGGCGGCAGTTCTTCCAGTTTCGCCGCTGGCAATTTTATGCCAAGCTGGCCATTGGTGTGTTACCTGCTTTAATCCTTGGTTATCTTTTTTCTGATAAGATAGATGAATTACTTTTCAACCCCACAGTGGTAGCCATTGCGATGCTGGCAGGTGGCGTAATTTTATTAGTAATTGATAAAGCTTTTAAAAAACCAACTGTTGAATCCGAAGACCAGCTGGGTTTTGTAAAATCTTTCATTATTGGTTGCTGGCAAGTGGTGGCTATGATCCCCGGGGTGAGCCGAAGTGCCGCTTCTATTGTTGGTGGTATGCAGCAAAAGCTGACAAGAAACCTGGCGGCCGAATTTTCTTTTTTTCTGGCGGTGCCTACGATGTTTGCAGCCACTGCTTATTCCTTATTTATAAAAGAGTGGCCCAACAGCACTGGTGGTGTGCAAAAAGGGATTTCACTGATAACATCCACCCAGGAAAATACAGTGTCATTCATCGTCGGTAACATTGTAGCATTTGTGGTGGCAATACTGGCCATCAGGTTCTTTATTAATTTCCTAAAAGTATATGGATTCCGGCCATTCGGAATTTATCGTATCCTGGCGGGAATCGTTCTGCTTATTTTATTATTTACCGGTGTTATTCGTAAATAGAACTTTAATATTATTACCCATTGATCAGTTCAATAACAAACCAGTTAATATTTTTTTCACCGATACCCATTTCAAGCATATCAAATCAATACCTTTTGATGCGGAAATGGCAAAAAAATTACAGGAACCTGAAATTCCCGCCGCTGTTGAGGAAATCACTACCCCCGCTGATTCAACCGGTACTTCCAATCAGTAAGGTCAAAATATAATCTCTTATACACCTGCAGCAACATCTCTCCTTGCTGCTTTTCTTTTTAGATTGCCTGTAAAAGCATATTTTGCTTACTCATAAAACGATCCATGCAAACGGCTCCGAAAAAAGTAGTGAATGGCTGGGCTATGTACGACTGGGCCAGTTCATCGTATAACCTTGTTATTACCTCCACTATTTTTCCTGCTTATTTTGAAGCAATCGCAGTAGATGATAAAAATGTTTCGAAAACGGCTGTGACTTTTTTAGGAAGGCAATTTGAGAATACTGCTTTGTATAATTATGCCATTGCCCTTGCCATGCTGATCGTTGCTTTCATGTCACCATTGCTTTCCTCAATAGCAGATTACAGGGGTAACAAAAAGAAGTTTCTGAATTTTTTTCTGACAATGGGCAGCCTTGCCTGCGCCTCACTTTTTTTCTTTGAAGGCGATACGCTGACCATTGGGCTGGTTTCAATGATCGTTGCCTGTGTCGGTTTTTGGGGCAGCCAGGTTTTTTACAATTCATTTCTACCGGAAATAGCCATCCCCGAAGACAGGGACCGCATCAGTGCCAGGGGATTTGCTTATGGCTATGTGGGAAGTGTACTCTTACAGCTTATTTGTTTTGTTTTTGTCTTTAATCCCGGCTTGTTAGGCGGAGATGAACATTCAACTATTCAGTTCAGAACATCCTTTTTGCTGGTTGGAATATGGTGGTGGGGCTTTGGACAGTTTTCACTCCGCCGTTTGCCAAAACCTGTTCCGGCTGGCGGCAATGATCAGCATAATATATTATCAAAAGGATATAAAGAGTTGAAAAAAGTGTGGGGACAGGTAAAACAACTGCCAAAACTAAAAAGGTTTTTGCTGGCTTTCTTCTTTTACAATATGGGAGTGCAAACCGTAATGCTGGTAGCCGCACTATATGGCAAAAGCGAACTGGAGATCCCAACTGACAACCTGATCATTGCCATACTCATTATTCAGCTGATCGCTATTCCGGGCGCCTTCGCCATTTCCAAACTATCCTCTAAGATTGGCAATCTGAAAACATTAATGTCGCTTGTTGTGCTCTGGATATTGCTGTGTATTGTTGCATACTATTTACCTGTTGGCGGAATTTATGAATTCTATGCCCTTGGTGCGTCAGTAGGTTTTATCATGGGAGGTATTCAATCGTTGAGTCGTTCCACCCATGCCAAGCTGATGCCGGAAACAAAAGACACTGTTTCCTTCTTCAGCTTTTATGATGTAACAGAAAAAATTGCTGCTGTTGTCGGCATATTCAGTTTTGGTTTTATTACAGAGCTGACCGGCTCACAAAGAAACTCAGTACTGGCCCTGGCAAGTTTTTTTATTATCGGATTGCTGTTATTGTTTTATGCTAATGCCGCAAAAGAAAAAAGATCATGAGGCTTTATTCAATCAATACAGGGTATTTCAAATTAGATGGCGGCGCTATGTTTGGCGTAGTTCCCAAAAGCATATGGAACAAGATTAACCCGGCAGATGAAAACAATCTTTGCTCCTGGGCATTGCGCTGTTTACTGATTGAAGATGGTAACCGGTTGATATTAGTCGATAATGGTAACGGCGACAAACAGGACGCAAAATTCTTCAGCCATTACTACCTGCATGGTGATGATACATTAGATAAATCTTTAGCGAAATATGGATTTAGCAAAGACGATATCACCGATGTTTTTTTAACTCATCTTCATTTTGATCATTGCGGCGGAAGTATTGTCAGAGACGGTGATAAACTGGTTCCGGCTTTTAAAAATGCCACTTACTGGAGCAATAAAGAACATTGGGATTGGGCCGTGTATCCCAATGAAAGGGAAAAGGCATCCTTCCTGAAGGAAAATATTTTACCGATTGAAGAAAGCGGTAAACTGCAATTCATTGAAGTAGCCGGGGGGACCGATGGCAAACTTGGCGAAACAGCCTTTACTGAAAATATTTCTGTGCGGTTTGTCAGCGGCCATACCGAAAGCATGATGCTGCCACAAATAAATTACAATGGCAAGACTGTTGTCTTTATGGCTGACTTGTTGCCATCGGCAGGTCATATTCCTGTTCCCTATGTTATGGCATACGACATGTTTCCTCTCACTACACTCAATGAAAAAAAATCATTTCTGAAAGAAGCAGCAGAAGGTAATTACATTCTTTTCTTCGAACATGATCCGGTATATGAATGCTGTAACCTGCAACAAACAGAAAAGGGTATAAGGCCAAAAGACTATTTCAAACTGGAAGAGATCTAATTCTGCAGCAATTACTTTTCCTCGTCTTTATTTGTGTAGATCTTTTTAATTCCCAATATTAATAAGCTTCCGATAATTGCGGGAACGATCAGGTTTACAAACCAAATAGTTATTGTTGTAAAAAAAATTCCCAGGTGATTGACAGCAAGCAACCCCGTCAACTTAATTCCAACTTCTCCCCGCAAGCCAATATCTGCAATGGCAAAAGAAGGTATTACTGCCAGCACAAAAAAAGTAATGCTGACTGACCAGAGACAGTTCCACCAGGAGATATCCACAGCAAACAAGTGAAATAACAGGTAGTACTGGATGATGAATACTGCAAAACGTAAAAAGGATAAAAGGAGTAGCTTAAAAAGCAACCCAGCATCAAAATCTTCTAAAGCTCTTATGAGATAAGCAAACCGGTTACTGCCGGGAAGTTTATCCACCCATTTGATAAGCCAGGATAGTCTGAAATAAAAAAGCAGCATGACTGCGAGAACAGTAATAACGCCATATAAAATCACTTTTACCCAGAGCGGAGAAATAAGTTGCCCGGCTTCGATCTCAGTACGAAGCAATAGTAAACCAATACAGCCCATCAATAAGGTTATGATCAGTTGGCTGATGCTTCCGACAATGGTTATAGAAATTGTTTTCAAACGGTTGCCTTCATCCATGTACAACACTCTTCCCAGGTATTCCCCGACCCTGTTGGGTGTGCTTACTGAAAATGAAACACCTGACAGCACAGCCCTGAATGCTTTTAAAAAACTTACCTGCTGAATTGGCCTGACTGAAATTTTCCATTTCACAGCTTCTATAGACCAGTTCATAACCATCAATACTATGGCTGCGATCAGGTTCCAAACTAAAGGAGTACCAAATGATGCTTTGATTTGTGCCCATGCAGCAGGAAGATCGGGCTGCTTTTGTATTTGCCTGTAAATAGACCATGACAACCACACAAATAGCAGCGGGCCGAGGAAGTAGTTGATGAAGAGTTTGCTATTTCGGTTCAGCTTCATTAATCTTGTAAAAATACAGTCCTGTTTGCAAAAGCCTGCTAAAATAATCCTTGGAATTGATCCCGGCACCATCGTAATGGGTTACGGGTTGATAACTGTAAAAGGCAGCGAAGTTTCGTTATTAGAGTTAGGTGTATTGAAACCGGGAAAGATAAAAGACAGTTATAAAAAACTACAACTCATTTTCAATACCGTCAGCGGATTAATCACTAAATACCAGCCAACTGATTTTGCTATTGAAGCCCCTTTTTTTGGTAAGAACGTACAAAGTATGCTCAAGCTTGGCAGGGCTCAGGGTGTTGCCATAGCTGCAGCCATGCGTCACGGACTGGAAGTAACAGAATACTCACCAAAAAAAGTAAAACAATCTATCACCGGTAATGGTAACGCTGATAAAGAACAAGTGATGAAGATGTTGCAGACATTATTATCATTCAAAGAAATTCCTGCATATTATGATGCTACGGATGCCTTGGCTGTAGCCATGTGCCATCACTTTCAATCTAATTCGTCACTGGGAAAAATTTCTAAAGGTCTGAAAGGCTGGGATGATTTTGTAAAAAAGAATCCCGGACGGGTTAAAAAATAATATCATTCCGGTTTCTTTGCCGAAGTCTGTGATTTATTTTTAAGCGGTTTATTCTTACCCGGTTGTTTCGTATTAGTTTTTTCTTTTGTGGCAGGTCTTTCCGCCGGAATTGTTACAGCCGTATCAAGTATTGCCACTGCCGTGTCCATAACCACTGTGACAGAATCAACTGTGCCCCAATCAAATTCTTCAGGCTCTGTTTCCTTACTAAGTTCATCAATTCGATTAATACTCACTCCATACCAGCCACGGTTTTCAAACCAGATAACCTCACTGAAAGACAAAAAATATTTTTCCTTGCTAGAGCTGAAATAAATTTTTCCCTGCATTACTCCCATCTTTGTTTCTTCCTCAAAAGACGAATCAGCCATATAGTTATCAAACTCGGCTTTAGCCCAGTTAATTCCTTTGCTCTCGCCCTTCTGAATGATTTCCGTGAAAGTTTCCCTGTATTTCGCCTGTAAAACACTGTCTGTTAGTTGACCAAATAATTCGTCCACCTCTTCCTCCTTGCCTTTTCCTTCAGCAATTTCTTTAGAGAATATCTTCATAACAAACTCCCGGGTGGTGGCAGCATCTGGAAAAAGTTTAATAAACCCAGCCTCATCCTCATGTTGAAGAACACTAAAAATCTTTTTCACCATTACATCCATATCTTTTACCTGCGGATAAGCAGGTGATACCAGCATTATTAATCCGGCAATCAATACCAATTTCATTTTATTCATACAATAACTTCCGTTTTAAAGATGGGACAAAATCCTTTCCTGTACTTTTTTCAATTTCTCTGCTGAAGCCTGGGATTTTTGCTGTACAAAATTCAGGTCGTTAGCAGAATTGATAGGAATGAGATGGATATGGGCATGTGGTACCTCCAACCCGATCACACTTATACCACAGCGGTTACAATCAAATGCTTTTTCTATAGCATGTGCGATAGGCTTGGCAAATAACAGCATCTCCCTTAAATAATCATCCGGCAGATCGAACAACTTATCTATTTCTTTTTTGGGGACTACCAGCACATGGCCTTCCCTTAGCGGAAAGATGTCGAGAAAAGCAAAGAATTTTTCATTCTCTGCAATTTTATAAGAAGGAATTTCACCTGCAATGATCTTTGAGAATATAGTCATACCGCCAAATATTTTTGATTTGAGTGCAAGCAGGTAATATTTGAAGCGTTTCATCATACTCCCGGCTTAGAACAATTTACACAAAAATAAAAGTTCTGTACCCGACAGAACTTTTACTATAAAATATTCTATTTATTTCAGGCTGTTATCTCTTCTATTTTAAATTTCAAAGTGCCGGCCGGGGCCTGCACTTCAGCTGTATCCCCCACATGTTTACCAAGGATGCCTTTCCCTATGGGTGAGGTCACAGAAATTTTTCCTGCTTTGAGATCGGCTTCTTTTTCACTTACAATCTTATAGGTCACCTGCTTCTTCGTAGCAAGATTGGTCAATGTAACTTTTGTCAGAATAGAAACTTTGCTGGTATCTATATTAGCCTCGTCCATCACCCGCAGAGTCGCCATAGAACCTTCGTAAGCAGCGATCTTTGCTTCAAGAATACCCTGTGCTTCCTTAGCAGCATCGTATTCTGCATTTTCTTTCAGATCCCCTTTTTCCCGTGCTTCCGCAATAGCCCGGCTGGCAGCAGGACGATCAACCGCCTTCATCCTTTGCAGTTCCGCCTTCATTTGTTCAAGCGTCTCTTTCGTCACATATTGAATATCACTCATAATCACCTCCATTTTTTATGGCAAGAATAAAAAAAATAACAACGCCCCAGTTTTGCTGAAGCGTTGCATTATTGTTTGACAAATATAAAAAATATCCCGAAATCAAACTATTAATCGAGCCCTAATTTCTCTAACAAAATTTTGGCCATTTTGTAAAATGCCTCATGGCTATAGCCGGCAATATGAGGAGTGATAATAACATTACCCTGGTTTAAAAGCCAATCAAGTCTTTGTTTTTCAGGCTCCGTATAAGACAGAAGGTCCTCATTTTCTAAAACATCCAGTCCGGCTCCATTGATCTTATTTTCTTTCAGCGCTTTTACGAGCACTTCCAGCTTCACTACCTTTCCCCTTGAACTATTAAGAAAATATGGCTTACGCTGCAAAGCTTCAAAAAATTCAGTATCTGCCATGTGATATGTCTCATCTGTTAACGGCACATGAAAGCTTATTACATCTGCGTAACGGCATACCTGCTCGAGATTCGCCTCCTTAATATAATCATGTCCGAAGCCGAATTTGTATTTATCATATGCCAATACAGTAACACCAAACGGTTGTAATAGTTTGGCAAAACTCTGTCCCGTATTTCCGAAACCTATTATACCAACCGTTTTGCCACTTAACTCGGTTCCCCTGTTTTCATCCCGCCGCCACAACCCCTGTTTCACTTCATTATGTGATGAAGTGATATGGTTCATTAAATTCAACAAGAGGCAGAGTACATGCTCAGCCACTGCATTCCTGTTTCCTTCCGGGCTGCTTTCACAGCGGATACCCTTTGATACAGCATAATCAACATCTATCAATTCCATTCCACTACCCAGTCGGCCAATCCATTTTAATGAAACTGCCTTATCAATCAGTTTTCGGTCCGCCTTAATTCTTGTTGTTACGATCAATCCTTCTGCCCCTTGAATAATATTATCCAGCTCATCTGTTGTAATATCAGGCTTATACAACACTTCAAAACCTTTTTGCTGAAGCGTCTCCATTAAGTATGGATGTGTCTTTCCGGTAATTATAACTTTCTTCATCGCATTTTAAAAGTAAGGTCTGCAAATTGCTGAACGGTCAGCTGTTCTGCTCTTTTATTAAACAATTCATCTTCCAATATTGCTGCATCAAATAAACCTTTTACTGCATTTCGTAGTGTTTTTCTCCGCTGGTTAAATGCAGTTTTTACCAGCAGGAAAAAATCTTTCTCACTCTTCATAGCTGGTAATTCTTTATTGGGCAATAATCTTATCACACCGCTTTTCACCTTTGGGGGTGGTTGAAAACATTTTTCATGTACATCAAATAAGTACTCAACACTGAAAAATGCCTGCACCAGCACACTTATCACCCCATAAACCTTGCTACCCTCTTTAGCCGCTACTCGCTGTGCTACTTCTTTTTGAAACATTCCAATAGTACAATCGACATTATCCCTCCATTCCAGCACTTTAAATAAAATTTGTGTAGAGATATTATAGGGGAAATTACCAACCACCGTGAACTTTCCGTCAAATGGTTTTTCAATATCCAGGAAGCTTTGGTGAATGATCTTTCCTTTAAGCTGTGGCCATGTTTTTAGTAAATAACCTACTTTTTCATCATCCAGTTCTACCGCTTTAAAATCGATATCCTTTAATTCCAGCAGGTATTTGGTCAGGGCACCACCCCCCGGACCCACTTCCAGCAGTTGTGTAAAAGGGTTTTGCTGTAATGACGAGACTATCTTCCGGCAGATATTCTCATCTTTTAAAAAATGCTGGCCCAGCGACTTCTTCAGAGTGTACATGGATGCAAATGTAGTTGATACAGCTACAGCAATAATAAACCTGCCCGTCCTTTACCATTTCAGACGGGCAGGTCTTTGCTTGCCACAGTTAATATGCCTGGTTGCAACTTAGTGCCGGACAACTTTTTCTGTCGCCAACACCTCATTTTTACTATTTACAGCTTTAATGATGTACAACTTTGCCGGCCAGGAACCAGTATTGATCTTGATATCCCTGTTTATTTCATTAGCAAACACCCGTTGGTTATAAAAAATCTGTCCCGTTATATCTGTAATGCAGATAGTAATATTATCAGGATTAAAAGTCTTAACCCGGAGGTTTAACTCATTACTTACAGGATTAGGATAGAACGTCATGAGCAATTCTACCGGTTTATATGAGATGTTGATGACCCTGCTGTAGCTAAACTGTCCATTTCTGTCAACAGCTTTTACCCGGTAATAATTATTGCCTTTAAAAGGATTAGTATCGATAAAACTCAATTGCAGTCCGGCAGTCCTTCCTGTTTCCGAGAAAGAAATACCGTCTGATGATTTCTCTATAACAAAATAATCATGATCAGAATCGGCAGCAGTCTCCCAATTCAGTTTAATCGTATTGTTAGGCTTTAGCTGCCCTGTTAAATTGATGAAACGGGTTGGTAGCGTAATCAGGGCAGTTGTACTTTTTATCATCTTCAGTTCATCAATATTAAATCCATCATCCACCTGGAAATCATACCCTGTTGTATTCGCATCCGATGTAAAAACAAATCTTAGCTGTACTGCAGGATCACCAAGAAATGCGGACAGGTCAAACATTTCAGGAGTCCAGTCTTCCCGGATGCCGGTTAGAGCAGGTTCTCCATTAATTGTACTGCCATCCAGTGTTCCGGGTTCCTGCACTGTTGTTTTTCCAGCAACAGGTGTCCATGTTGTTCCGTTGTTAGAAATTTGCACCTGCATTTTATCCCTGAAATTCTCCGCCCGGTGCCGCACCCAGAAAGTAAGATATGCAGCTGTAGCGTTGCTGAGGTCAAATGTTCCGTTGTACCTTATTATATCATTACGATTGGCTCCATATAATCCCAAAGGAGATTCTGTCAATGATTTTGATCCGGCAAAAGCTATCGCAGAAGTATAGTTCCAGTTAGCCGATACAGTCCACTTGGCGGCAGCACTGGCCGCCTCCATATCTTCATAAAACAACTCAACGGGATTATAAAATTTAATCACAGTGTCGTAATAAGTCTGTCCACCTGTTTGCACCCGCCAGGCATATTTAATTCTGTAACCTGCTTGTATGTTTCCATGTAATGTGTAATTAATACTACCATCATAAATATCAGCGTAGTTGTTCATTGTATTGACTGTTACCGGAGAACCTGCTGAAATAATATTTTCGATAGGAAGTAATGACACCGTAACAGGGCTATTTTCTAACCCAATTCTTTTAACCCTGAAATTAAATGAACCTGTTGCAGCACTGACTGCAATATCTGACCTGTCGGTAATATCAACATAAGAACCTGCAGCAAATGCAAGCTGAAGATTTTGGAAAACCATTCCCTTAGACAAATTAATGATCTGGCTTGCAGGCGACCAGAAACTTCCATAAGCACCACCAGTTCCCCCGCCTGCACCGCCTTCACCGGTAAAGCCCATCACTATTCCTTTTGTCCCGGTACCTATATCACCTTTCAGCATCCAGTCCTTTACACCGCCGGCCACTTCATAGCCGACAGATTGAAGACTATTACCTGCCCGCATACCATTATGTTTTCCCATTATGGCCGGTATGCTGCTGTAAAATTGTTGTTCGGAAAAAGAAAGTGTATCCGGCCCTGTATGTAAGGTTGGCCGTCCAAACGGAAGTGAATAGTAGGGACCGAATGAATGCTGGTCATTACATGAAACGATATTATGTGTGGTTACAAAGTTTCTTACGGCGTTTGTTTCTGGTTCAGAAAAAGCTGAAGGACCCCAATACACATCACTTGAGGTGCTACCTGATCCGCAGCTTGAACTTGCCCCTGAACAGTTAGCCCAATCTGTACTCCAGTTCCTGTTCAGGTCAACGCCGAAAGTTCCGTCACCATTATTTCTCCTGTTCTTTCGCCATCCGCCACCGCCGTTCGGATCGTTAATACGATTGTATTCCCAGCCATCCGGGTTCATACAAGGTATAATATATATCTCCCGGTTATTTACCAATGCCTGGATCCTTGGATCAACAACATACTGTTCACATAGATATTGCATAAAAAATATCATACTGCTTCCACCAATCGCCTCTCTGGCATGCTGGAGTCCGATGTACAATACTTCAGGTTCATTTGTTTCATCAGTAGCGACATTATCAGAAATTTTGATACACCATATATTTCTTCCTTCCGTTGATAATCCTAATGAAGTTTTTTGGGCAATCGCAGGATAAGCAGCCACAAGATTATTCATAGCCGTGTTCATTTGTGCAAAACTGTAAAAGCCGCCTAAAGTGGCCTGTACCTGGAAAGCTGATGGAGTTGGGATAAGACTGGATATTACTCCGCCTTGTAGTTCCATAGCGGCTCTTCCTTGTGGTGATGCTGCAAAATACTGACGGTTTAGTTCCTGCAGATGAGCCGCAACATCAGCCACCAGCACTTCATACTGATAGGTTGTGCTACGGAGTGCTGCGAGTTGTTGCTGATCTATCTCTGCAATGATAGCCCCGTCCTGCATATCGAAGTGGTCGATCTCGAGCAGGCCGAGAAGGTTAGCTCTTTGCAATTTGTCTTGCGGAGCAACAATCTTTACAGTACTGTATTGCTGTGCAGAAGCACTGAACACTGTTGCCAGTAAAAGGAATACAATGGTTGACTTTACTTGTTTCATAGAATACGAGTTTGGATGGTCAGATTGTTTTTTATTTTTTGCTGATGATCAATTTTTCGGCAATAGTTTCCTGGTTTAGCCTTACCTGAACGATATACACACCGCTGTTTAATTTCTGTACAACGGGAATATCTATGTTGTTCATTCCCTTATTGACTGTAAACATCTGGCGATACACCGTTCTTCCTCCCATGTCAGAAATATTTATTCCGGCCTCTCCATCAACCAGGGAAAGAACAGACAGTGTTGCTGCTTCGCTGGCAGGATTAGGTGATATACTTATCTCCTGCACACCTCTCTTAATTGTTATTGTTCTGATTTCGCTGTAGCGGAATTTTCCATCTCCACTTATTAACCTTAACCGGTAAAAGGATTTTGATGTCAAAGGATTCAGGTCAGTATAGATATAATCATTTTCGTCAGGGCTGCCATTTCCTGTTGCATTTACTGTACCCAATACTGCCCAGTTAATGTTATCTGCGCTGCGTTGTATTTCAAACCCATTAAAATTCTCTTCACCGGAAGTTTTCCAGTCCAGTTTCACTTTATCGTTCGCCAGCAGTTTTGCATTAAATGAAAGAAGGTTGACGGTAAGCGGAAAATCATCCACCAGCACGGTATAATCTTCCGTTTCACCATCCTCATAATAACCTGTAGGGTTTGCGTTGGTCATTCCATGTATAGCTCTCGTCAGTCTTATTCTTAAATAAGTATATGCCCCGTTAGGTACAGGTGTTGGTGCAGAAGGCCAGAATAAAAAACGGTTTTGCATAGCAGCACTTGAAGGAACAGGAGGAATAGCCTGGCAGGCTTCGGCTGCATCAAAAGTTCCGTTGCCATTAAAATCGAGCCATGCAATGAGTGTTGCATTACCACCTGTGTTATTGTACAATGAAACCTGTGCCAGGTAACTACCTGTTATAGGCGAGAGTATTGGAACAAAGGCCAGCCCATCTTCATCTGCTCCATCCGCATCCGCAGGTAAAGAAGATATTTTATTCCACTCCCTGTCGAATGTCGGGCCAATTCTTAATGCTGTATCCCTTTCATGTACGGCCGGGCTCCATGGATCGGGATCATAACTTGCCGGGGCATCACCAAAATCACAAAGGGGGCGAAAAGCTTCACTACAATCGCCCCAACTACCGCTTGGCGGAACACCATTTAATGTAACAGTATAATTCTGTGCTGCATTTACTGTTCCATTATAATTGTAAGGCACTATAAAACCATTGCTGGGTGAAGGCAATGAAATATTTCCCTGGTTGTAAACATTCTCAGCCCAGTCAATAGCCAATTGTCTGGGCACATTAATGCCGGTACCCGATGGTGCAAATTCAGTTCTTTGACCTGTCATCAGGTTAAAATGATACCACTCCGGGTCGCTGGCAGCTCCATCAAAATCATACATCATCGCATTATTAGTAACACCAACGTCACTCCAGTCATGTATCAATGTATTTGTTCCGCCAATACTGCTGTCACTTCTTGTTGCATACACCTGCGTGGCACGGGTTGGATTTTGTACCGCATCAAACTCAATCCGCCAAACAGTATTTTCTCTTCCCGATGTTCTGTTACTGTTAGACGACTCCACGCCGAAATAATAATAGCCGTTATAAAAACTGGCTGAACCTGATTCAACCCCCTGGTCGTAGGTGGGAATACCTAATGATGTTGTTACATTAGCAGCCAGTGTTCCGATCGTTTCAGCATCCACATCATATTTCCAGATAGTTTTGTTATTAAGTGAGTTTGGCATCAAACTGAAAGTATAGTATAGCACCCTGTGAACAGGATCATAGGCCATTCCATTCACATTCGTCCAGCCCGGATCTGTAAATAAAGGTTTTGCCCTTCCATTGGCAGGGTTCAGCATCATAAAATTGTTATCCTCAACGGTAAGAATATAAGCAGGCATCCCGGTAAAAGGACGGCTGATATTTCTCCAATTATTCGGGAAACTTCCTGAAACACATCCGTTAATGTCAGACATCCAGAAGACCGGGTCATTTCCACGGTTAAGAATAACGAATTTGATAACCTTTACAGGGCCTGCAATCGTAATGATAGCACTGCCCTGGTTACTGTTGTTAGGCAGGTTTGTTCCGCTGGCGGTGCCAACTGTAACAGCAGTTGGAACTCCTCCAAGTGTAAGTATTGTAGAAGCCTGCAGTGTTACTGTTGGATTTAGTGCTGTGCCTGCTGCATCTCTTGCAGAAACCCTGAATGATGCAAGATTGTCTATATCGTAAATTGCAAATCTTGCATTCGTTACTACCTGGTCGAAGGTGATTACCACACTGTCGTTATTGATAGTAGGTGTATACTGAACATCCTGGCCTCTATAACCGGCCAGTTCGCCAGTATGAGTTGCATTTTCACCACCTAATGTAAAAGAAGGTGTGGTGGCTGCAATACTAACTCTCGTAGTACCCATCATAAAGTGTTGGGTACTCGCCATGGCATTGGTTACAAACCCGCTGTAGCTGCCCGTTGAAACCAGGTAATCCAAAAAATCCCAATTGATCTGAGATTGGGTATAGCCAGGAGAGCATTGTGAAAAAGAACGGGTGGGTAAGAGTAAAAAGAAAAGCCACCAATAAAATGTCTGAGTAAAAATTCTTTTCATAGACCGGATTTTAAAGTAACCGCACAATATTGTTTCAAACTTATCCAGCTATTTGTCGTTGGTGGTACGAACAAAGAGTGTGAATGCCGCTCTTAGCAGCTTTAAGCTGTGTGGTGAAGGATGGTCTTGAAAAACTCTTAGCAGCATTACTGCTGTAATGGAAAGTGGGGATGGCTTAAACTGATTTTGAAATTACAATGCTTATATATTGCCCGCAAGGAGTTTATACCTGTATAATACACTTGTGCCGGCAATCACATTTTCACACCTTCATTTCAGTATTTTATGAAAATTCAGGACATGAAAAAACCCTCTCCTTTCAGAGAGGGTTTTGCAGGTACTACCTGCAAGTAATAACCAGCTACCGAGTTAAATATCTTCTTTAGTTTTTTATAAGTTGTATCGTTTTTGCTTCGCCGCCGCTTTCTACCTTCAGGAAGTAAATTCCAGAATTCAACTGCTTAAAACCACCAATGGTATAAATACCGGTTCCGGCTGTAGCTGCATAGCTCTCCCTCCTTATAAGGGCACCTGCTGTATTGAAAAGGTGAATGTTAATCTTTTGATCTTTCGCCATTTTGTATTGTAACACAATCTGGTTATCGAAAGGATTTCCAAGTACACTAAACTCACTTTTTACAGCAATTTTTCTGATAAACACAATAGAAGAATAAGTGAAGCTGCCATCAATATTGATGATTTTCAGGCGGTAATACGATTCAAACAATGAGGTGTTATCATTATGATTGTAAATTGTTTCGGTATTTTGGTTTTGGGCAGCAACTGTTGCTACCCTCGTAAATACAG
>JBGAQD010000043.1:18889-19141 GCA_044220915.1 Chitinophagaceae bacterium | reverse complement strand
AACTTACCAACCGGAAGCCATATCATAATGGAAGAAGGTGATGAAGTAAGAGCTGGCCAGGTAATTGTGAAGATTCCCCGTATCCTTGGTAAGTTAAGGGATATCACCGGTGGTCTTCCCCGTGTAACTGAATTATTCGAGGCAAGAAACCCAAGCAACCCTGCCGTTGTTTCAGAAATTGATGGTGTGGTAACAATGGGAGCAATTAAAAGAGGTAACCGGGAGATCATCATCGAAGCAAAAGATGGTGTT
>JBGAQD010000043.1:0-18879 GCA_044220915.1 Chitinophagaceae bacterium | reverse complement strand
CAGAAGAAATACCTTGTGCCTCTTACAAGACAGATACTTGCACAGGACGGTGACTTTGTGAAAGCCGGTGCTTCTCTGAGTGATGGCCAAATTGCTCCGTTCGATATCCTTTCTATCAAAGGTCCATTTGCTGTACAGGAGTATGTAGTGAATGAGATCCAGGAAGTTTATCGTTTGCAGGGTGTAAAGATCAATGACAAACACATTGAATGTATCGTTCGCCAGATGATGCGTAAAGTTAATATTGTGGATCCGGGAGATACAAGATTCCTGGAAGATGACCTGACTGATAAATTTGAATTTGTAGAAGAGAACGATTACATCTTTGACAAGAAGGTGGTAACAGACATCGGGGATAGCACTAAACTCCGTGCAGGGCAGATCGTAACGCTGCGTGAAGTAAGGGAAGAAAACTCGATACTTCGCCGTAACGACAAGAAACCTGTAGAATACCGGGATGCTAAACCTGCTACTTCTTCTCCGACATTGCTCGGTATCACTAAAGCGTCACTGGGTGTGCCAAGCTGGATTTCAGCTGCATCATTCCAGGAGACAACTAAAGTGTTATCATCAGCCGCTATCAACGGTAAGACCGATGATATGCTGGGATTAAAGGAGAATGTAATAACGGGTCATCCAATACCTGCCGGTACCGGACTGAGAGAATTTGAGAATATGATCGTAGGCAGCAAGGAAGAGTATGAATTGCTGCAGACTACCCGTGAGGCTATGGCTTTTGATGAGGAAGAGTAATACTGCATTAGCTATTTTTAAAAAGGAGTAAGATTTTTCTTACTCCTTTTTTACTCATAAGAAGGGCTGTTAAGGCTTTCCTAAAGTAAAGTGATTGCTTATATTTGCCGCCCTGCTGATGGTTAATTTTGCTTAAAACTGATTGAATGAAAAATGGGATGCTTATCTGGAATGTGATATTGAGCCTTGCAACGGGTTTCTTGCTCATTATGCAATTTGGCTCAAAAAAGGGTGGTGCATCCGGGTCGGCCAAAAATAGTGGTGATAGTTCAGCAGTAAATAAACAATTCCGAATAGCATACTTTGAAATGGATTCAGTTGCAGCCAATTTTGATATGGTGAAGGAGCTAAAAACTGAACTTACAAAGAAAGAGGATGCTATCAATGCTGAAATGAATAACCGGACAAGAGCTCTTAGAGAAAAGATTGATTTTTATCAGCGGAAGGCCCAGGATGGATCGTTATCTGAAGTACAATCAGAAGCGGCCAGCAGGGAAATAAAAGGAATGGATGATGAAATGAAGAACCGCAAGCAGGAAATGGACCAGGATTACAATAATTACATGATGACCAAGCAGAATGAGATCAAGACTAAAATTGAAGAATTTCTGAAAGAGTACAATGCAAAAAAGGAGTATTCCTACATTGTTTCCTACGAGCAGGGTCTGTTTTATTTCAAGGATACAGCGTATAATATTACTACCGATGTTGTGAAAGGATTAAACGAAAAATACAAACCGGTTAAAAAGAAGTAATAAAAGCTTTCTTGGCAAAACGTCCTTCCGAAACCGGAAGGACGTTTTGTTTTCAGATGCTTTGTTCGAAAAATATTGCCTTATTTTGTAAGTATGGAAGACTTCAAAAAACTATTTGATTCTTTTTCTTCCCTGAAAGTGGGTGTGATCGGTGATGTGATGCTGGACACTTACATGTGGGGTCGGGTGGACCGTATTTCCCCGGAAGCACCGGTTCCGGTTGTTTCATTACACAAAAAGGAATACAGGATTGGCGGGGCCGGAAATGTGGCATTGAATTGTAAGTCTCTCGCCGCACAGGTGTCAGTTTTATCCGTTACCGGGGATGATGCAGATGGATTATTATTGGAAGAACTGCTTAATAGCAGTAATATCGATACGACCTACCTGGCAAAAAGTAAGGATCGCATTACAACAAGTAAGACAAGAATTATAAGCCGCAACCAGCAAATGCTGCGGTTAGATCAGGAAATTACTGCTGATCTTAATAGCAGCGATGAGAATGTCTTGCTGGATAAAGTAAAAGCCTATATCTCTTTGGCTGACCCTGACGTCATTATTTTTGAAGATTATAATAAAGGTGTTTTAACAGAGAGAATCATCCATGAAGTGATTGAGCTTTGCAGACAAGCTGGTGTGATTACAGCTGTTGATCCAAAGCGGAAAAATTTCTTTTCCTATAAATTCGCAGACATTTTTAAGCCAAACCTGAAAGAAGTTAAAGAAGGATTGAACCTTTTGCTGGATGAAATTAACCTGCCTGCGTTGCAGAATATTCATAAAGAGTTAGAAAATCTTCTTCATCATCAAGTATCATTTATAACTCTTTCGGAGAAGGGTGTTTTCTATCAGCAGGGTGATACATCAAATCTCATTTCATCGCACCTGCGAAATATAGCTGATGTTTCCGGGGCTGGCGATACAGTTATTGCTGTGGCATCTATGGTGTATGCAGCTACAAAGAATGTGCATCTTATGGCAGAAGTGGCCAATATAGCCGGTGGTCTTGTCTGTGAAGAAGTGGGAACAGCAGCTATTAACAAAGCGAAATTGCTGCATGAATGTGAGGCTTTACTTTCCTGATATTTAAGCGAAATAATTTATGTCGACATTTACGTTGGTTATTCATGGTGGTGCCGGAACTATCTTAAAGGAAGATATGACCGATGAACTGGAGACAGCTTATCGGAAAGGTCTTAATGATGCCCTTACCACAGGCTACGCTTTACTGGAAAAAGGAGGAACAGCTCTGGAAGCTGTTCTTGCTGCGACCATGTCGCTTGAAGATAACAGCCTTTTTAATGCAGGCAGGGGTTCTGTATTTTGCAAAGACGGCAGACAGGAGATGGATGCCTCCATTATGGATGGAAAGAACCTGATGGCCGGCGCAGTAGCTGCAGTCAGAAATGTTCGTAACCCGGTACAATTGGCCTATACCGTGATGACCAAAAGCCAGCATGTAATGCTAAATGGACAAGGGGCTTACGATTTTGCGAAACTAAATGGTCTTAAAATTGAGCCTGACGAGTATTTCTTCTCACAGTTTCGCTATGATCAATGGAAGCAAATGCAGGACTCTGATGAGGCGGCATTAGACCATAATGTAATTATAAAAGATAAAAAATTCGGAACCGTGGGCGCAGCCGCATTAGATGTGCATGGCGATATTGCTGCTGCCACCAGCACGGGGGGGATGACGAATAAGCAATTTGGAAGGGTAGGTGACAGCCCGATAATAGGAGCCGGTACTTATGCCAATAATAAAACTTGTGCCATTAGCTGCACCGGGCACGGTGAACCATTTATCAGGGCGGTGACATCTTATGATGTAAGTTGCCTGATGGAATACAAAGGTCTTTCATTAGAAGATGCTATGAATGTAGTGGTGCATGATAAGCTGATGAGAATTGATGGAGAAGGAGGAATGATAGGAGTGGATACAAAGGGGAATGCGGCTATGGTATTTAATAGTGAGGGTATGTACAGAGGGGTTAGAAAAAGCGATGGAAAAAACGAAATTGCAATTTACAAGCAGCGTTCATGAACAAATATGCTATCATAGTTGCTGGCGGCTCAGGGATAAGAATGGGTGGAAATCTTCCCAAACAATTTATGCTGCTGAAAGACAAACCGGTGCTTTACTATACGTTGAAGACTTTCTTAGAAGCTTACGATGACCTGCAGATAATCCTTGTATTACCGGTGGATTATACTGATATGGGCCAGGAGATCATTGATGCTTATTTCGACAAAGACAGGATAAGAATCACCGCCGGTGGAGATACTCGTTTTCAATCTGTAAAAAACGGGCTGACATTAGTGGAAGGAGAAGCTATCGTCTTTGTGCATGACGGGGTTCGTTGCCTTGTGTCGAAGGACCTGATCTATCGCTGTTATGCTCAGGCTGTGGAAACCGGAACTGCAATTCCTGCTGTTGTTTCTAAGGATAGTATCCGGTTACTGACAGAAGAAGGTAACGAAGCATATGACAGAAATAAGGTCATGCTGATACAAACGCCACAAACATTTCATAGCAAAATATTATTGCCGGCTTTCCAGATCGATTATAAGGATAAATTTACCGATGAGGCCACGGTTGTGGAAGCTTATGGAATGAAAGTTTCTTTAGTGGAAGGAGAGGAGAATAATATCAAGATAACAAGACCGGCAGATATGCAGGTGGCAGAAAAATATCTTGGGGTTTAGACTAAGATTTCATCCAACGCAAATAAAAGGGCAGCCTGTTTATCTTTATTGCGGGGTAAATTTCATGAACAGCCCCAAAACTGCTATAGAAAAAAGCAAGGTTCCGGATATCTGAGCCTTCAAAGTCCAACAGCATATTCTTACCTGCATGGTCTTTTATGAACGCATCGATCAATGCATGAGAGGCACCGGTTGTTTTCCCGTTTGGATGATTACCCACTAATATATAATAGGCCCTGTTATGCGAAAAAAAGAAAACACAGGATGCGAGCAATTCATTTTGAGCCGAGAACACTCCGTAAGTAGTGGCCATTTGGCGTGCATGCAGATACTGGTATAGTTTTCTGAATCGTTCGATGTTCTCAGCCTCTTTGTTTCCATGGCTTTTCATTTGTTGCACTGCCAGCAGAATTACCTTTTCTGCATCAAAGCCTTTTTGAATAACACAACCAAGCTGTAATGCCTTTTTTATATTACGGCGGATGTTCTCCCGGTAATTTTGGAAAAGAGTTTCATACGGTTTACTAAGATCAAGTACATAATTACTCCTGCTGATTGAAACTCCTTCCAGGTTTCCGCTTGCATTATTGCTGTTAAGTGATATGTCGATAAATCGAAAAGATCCTGGGATGGCCTGAATGAAAAGGTCCACTTGTTCCCCGGTTATTTTTTTACCAAATACACCTGATTGTGCAGTAAGAAACGGCTGATATAAATAACGGATACCATATTTTTTATTCCATGTCAGCGGCATTACTGCTTCGTAGTCATTCAGCACCAGGGCATCCCAATGCTTTGACATTGTATCCAGATAAAAGGAAAATGCATAGATAAGCCCATTGTCAGCAGCTTCAATACAGGCATCCCATTTTTGTTTATTGATCTGTTGTTGGGTGAGGTATTGTATATTTAACAAGCCCTTCATCAGAAATTAAAGTTGCGATCAATTTTTCTGAAGCTGAAGTTAGAGATGTCGATGGAGAAGGATATCTTCTTCCAGAATCTTTCCTTTTTTAACAGGGTTGATTTGAAATAATCTCCGTACACACTACTATAAATAAGTGGTATGTATATGTTGACAGTTTCTTTCAGCAAAGGGATGTGCAGGCCTGCATCAAACAAAAACCTGTCATTTTCTGCTTTTTGTTTCCATGCTTCAGCGTAGGTGCCAATATCAAAAAAAATCTTCAATGGAATTTTGACAGGCAGCATACTTAACGGGTTGATAGCAGATGGGATCGTGGTACTAAAGTTAGCTGCAATCAACCAATCGTCTGTTCTGGCTACTTTATCCGCCAGCAGGTCTGTTCTTACTTTAAAGCCGCCATCTCTTACCATTATCTGCTGACTGAGTAGCCCATCAAATTTATTACGACCGGCAAAGTAATCGCTGTACGTATAATCTTCATAACCATTTGCACCGGTCATGTTTAAATGATATCTGTCTGTAGCAAATTGTTTGGTAATTGTTTTAGAACTTGTATAGAAGAATTTACCTGCAAAAAGGCGTACATCCAGTCCCCCCTCTTTTGAGTAGTTGAAGAAATACTTTCCGGTAAAAGCTGTCCTGACAAAATCTTCTCCCTGTTCTATCTTAAGTTCACCACTGTAAGGGTATAACACCCGGTTATTTTCAATAACTAACCTCAATTGATTTAATGTTCTGCTTTCACTGATGGTCCTGTATTTAGTTGAAATAGCTGTATCAGGGCCGGGCAGTGTAATTACGGTGTCACGATAAAAGCGAAGTCCGTCCTCGTTAATCAAAAATGATTTGAATTGAATGAAGCGATTAAAATTGCTGCGGGGATTCTTTTCTTTAAAAGCAAGTTTGATACCGGGTACTATTTTAGTAAAACCAAGCGAGGTTTTATTCCCATCATCATCAATGAACTGGTCGGCAGTAAAAACTGAGCCGCTTACACCGATATCAATACTTTTGAATAATTTGTTCGGGTAAAAACTGTAAGAAGCAAATCCTAGCCCGGTCAGTTTTTTTGAACCGGTAGCATACATCGGTGCTAACAGGAATTGAAAAGAAGGTGGGGGTAATTTCATATTGGTCACAAAAGCACCGATCATCAATTTATCATAACTGTTAAGTCCTATTGCGGGGCCAATCAGAACCAGGTCTTTCGTTGGTTTTTTTGCATATTCTGCAAGGGCTTTCAGGTTGAAAATAGGAATAGTTTTGGTTCCTGTTCGTTGCAGATTGGGCAATGTCCCTGTTTTATTTAAGTAGGAAAAAGCAGAATCCAGGTTCTTGCCGCTGCTTTCTTCCATTGCTTTCTTAAAATCTTCAGGTTGCGGATGTTTGAACTGCCAGCGGTGGTAATATTCCTGCATGGCTTTGCGAAAAGCTTCAGTACCTAAATCAGATTCCAGGTAGCGAAGCCATTCGGCCGTTTTATAATAGGCGACCAACCCATAATTTGCTTCGCTGTATTTCTCTGACGACAGTTCAATCGGCTGGTCTGTTTTAGTGACAGCTTTTGTCTCAAAGGCGAGGCTTTCAATTTTGGGCTGGATGCCGTATTTCCCTGTTTTATATTTATCGTCATAAAAACTATTGATGCCTTCGTCCATCCAGGGGTGCTCTCTTTCGTTGCTTGCAAGTATTCCGTAAAACCAGTTGTGACCAATTTCATGGGCAATGGTATTGTCAAGGTCTTTTGCACTGCCGCCCGGAGAAATAACAGTGATAGTCGGATATTCCATACCGCCACCAAAACTTTCGGGGCCCTGCACTGCCTGCACAATATTGTATGGGTATTCTCCAACCATGGAGGAGTAATGTCTGACCGCATCTTTACAATACCTGATACTATTTAGCCATTCATTTCCATGTTTAAATGTATAGTAGGTGAAAACATCAATAATTCTGCCTGAAGCCAGGCGGCAAGTATCGTAGTTTACTACAAATTCTTTATCAGCAAACCAGGCAAAGTCATGAACATTTTTTTGTTTGTATTGAAGTGTTTTGATCTCAGCTGATGATGCCGGGACAGCCGGAGTAAACGGTTTGGAATTTTTACCCAAAGGCTGTTTTTTATTTTCAGGAAAAATTTTCAAGTCTTTTTCATAGCTGAGTACTTTCTCTTTCAGCATTTTTTTCTCTTCAGCATTCTGAAGTTCTCCGGTGGCAGCTACAATATAGTTTTTGGGTAACGTAATGCTGACATCAAAACTTCCAAATTCGCTGTAAAACTCTCCCTGGTCAAGATAGGTCATGGGATGCCAGCCTTTTTTATCATATACGGCAGGTTTGGGGTACCACTGGGTCGCCTGGTAGCTTTGTCCATCATGCCCGCCTCTTGAAAAATTGTAAGGGAGTTTTACATGAAACGGGGTGGTAATAATTGTTTTTTGCCCGGGAGGCAGGGGAGTTGGTAATATGATTTTCACAATATCAATGTGCTGTGGATGATCTTCAGCAACAGCGGTTATGTTGTTGACTTTAAATTCAAGCCGGTTGATATAGCCCTTATCCTCTTTACCGGAAAAATAAAACTTAGTGCTGCCATTTTCCAGCATCTGATCGGTGAAAGCTGTCTTATCATTTTTATACGCATTGGGCCATAGATGAAACCAGATAAATTTTAAAGTGTCAGGAGAATTATTGATGTATTCGATTTTTTCAAAACCAGTCAGGGTATGGTCTTGGTCATTTAATGAAACATCAATTGTATAATTGACTTCCTGCTGCCAGTATTGTGCAAAAGAATTGAGTACGACACTTTGTATTACCAGGAGTAAGAGAATATATTTTCTCACCAAAAGAATGTTTATTGGAAAAATATTGCCAGCGGCTTATCAGTCAAATTTACCCTTTTTATTCAGCAGATTGAAAATATCATCAAACTTCATGTTTAACTGTTTTTCAAATGCCGCCTTCAGGTCTTCAGGGTAGGGATGCTTGAATTTCCAATCATTATAATACGCTTTGATAACCTTATCAAGATTTTCGGTACCGATGGATACTTCAACGATGTACATCCAGATAGCTGTTTTCAGGTATACCACCATGCCATATTTATCTTTATCCTCAAAATCAGCAGAAGGTGTTTCTATGGCTTCTTCCATTGGTATTTGTGAGAGAGCCATATAAACGGCAGATTCAAAATCTTTCAACGGTTTACTTTTAACCTCTTCAGGTATTGCATCACCAAAAATACTGTTGGATTTGTACTTCTGTGCCTCGTAGCGGAATTGGAAATAGGTATTCATGCCCTCATCCATCCAGGCATGATCTCTTTCATTACTGGCAAGAATGCTGTAGAACCAATTATGGCCGACCTCATGGGCAATTACGGCATCTAACCGGGGTTCGTCTGCGTCAGGGCTGGTGATGAGGGTTATTGTCGGATACTCCATCCCGCCGGACATGACATTCTTAGGTCCTTCTACCGCCTGTGCCAGCGGGTAAGGATATTCGCCGATCCAGTTGGAATAGTTTCTAACTGCATCTTCAACATAAGAAGTGCTATTTCGCCATAGCTTGTTGCCGTTCTCATAACTGTATGTAAAAATGTCTATTATTTTACCAGAAGAAAGCCGGGCTGTATCATAGCGAACAATAAAATCCTTATCAGCAAACCATGCAAAATCATGAATATTCCCGCATTTATATTGCAATGTTTTTGTTGCGGCCGAACTTGTATTGTTATACCTCGCCAAATCACTGGTGGCATTGTTATTCCGTTTGCCGGCTTCTTTGTATTTGGTCAACTCTTCAATATTCTGTAATAAGCCTGTCGCACCAACAACATATGCAGAAGGAATAGTAATGCTGACATCGAAATTTCCAAATTCACTATAAAACTCTCCCTGGTCCAGATAGGGGATGGGGTGCCAGCCTTTTCTGTCATACACTGCTGGTTTAGGATACCACTGACATATCATATATGATTGGTCAAGATGACCTGAACGGGATGAGTAAGTTGGTATCTTAACAAAGAAAGGTGTAGTGATAGCGATTTTTTCGCCGGGTTGTAGTGGCTTTGACAAATAGACTTTAATGATATCAATATTGTCTTTATCAATTTCAGTTTTTAATTTTTCGCCATTCGCCATAAAATCAAGACTATCAATATAACCCCTGTCCTTCATTTCTTTCCACCTCTTTTTACCCTCTTTATCCCTGAAGATCTGTTTTGCATAAGCGGTCGTTTCGTTCTTGTAAGCATTTGGCCAGAGATGAAACCAGATATAGTCTAATTTATCAGGAGAGTTATTGGTGTAGTCAAAAGAAATATCTCCTTTTAAAGTATGTGCATTATCATTTAGCGTAACGTTTATTTTGTAATCAACTTGTTGTTGCCAATAACCTGACTGAGAGTTAGCGGAGTTGAACAACAGGAAAAAGAAAGCGGATAGCAATAGTTTTGCCATGTGGATTCATTTTACCAAAAGTAAAATCCCTGCTTCACCTTAAAAAATATATTTAATGAAAGTGAAAACTGTATCTGTGTAATATTATTTCCCTTTTCCCTTAAAGATGATTCGTAGTGTATGAATCATGATTTTGAAATCGAGGGCTAATGATATGTTTTCAATGTAAAGCAGGTCAAATTTGCTGCGTTCAACCATTCCATCCACATTTTCGGCATACCCAAACTGTACCATACCCCAGCTGGTAAGGCCGGGTTTTACTTTCAACAAGTATTTATAATACGGATAACGGGAAATGATCTGGTCAATATAAAAACGGCGTTCGGGTCTTGGACCAACAAGACTCATTTCACCGATCAGTATGTTCCATAACTGTGGCAGCTCATCAATGCGCCACTTCCGCATCACCTTCCCCCATTTTGTAATACGGGGATCGTTGTCAGAAGAAAGAGCTGGCCCTTCTTTTTCCGCATCACTCAGCATCGAACGGAATTTATACATGCGGAAAGGTTTGCCTTTGTAGCCTATCCGTTCCTGTACAAAGAATATTGGCCCTTTTGAGGAAAATTTTACTCTCAATGCTGCATACAGCATTAAAGGAGACAGCAGAATCGTTCCGAATAAAGCAACACTGATGTCAATCAGCCGTTTGATGTTTTGTTGCCATTCAGGCATCAGACCTGTATGAAGGTCAATCAGGGCAGCTCCCATCACATTACTGGTCTTAACCGAGCCGGAGAGTATATCAAGAGTGTTTGGCTGAATTTTTATCTCCACATCTTTCTCACTAAGCCGGTTAATGATACTTTCCAGCAGCGGTTGTTCAGATTTTTCCATCGCCAGTACCACCAGCTTTATATCATTTACTTCAATTATCTTTTCCAGTTCATCAACGGTTCCAAGTTTAGGGATAAGCTTGTGGATACCGTTCTTACCACTATCCTCCGGGGTTACAAAACCAGCATAGCGATAACCACCATCCTGCAGATTTTTTTCAGTTTCCTTAAGAATACGGATAGCATTTTCCTGGCTGCCCACCATCAGGGTATTAAAAAACACTTTTCCTTTAAGCAGCTGACGCTTTACTTTATTTAATATTAACCACCTTCCCCAGAAAGTAAGAACGAAATGTAATGAGAATAAAGAGAGAAATGCGAGATAATAGTAGGAGTAATTTGTTCTTACATCATCCAGAATGAATACAAAGAAGATAACAATTGTTCCAATAAGACTGCAAACGAAAGTGGTGGTAAACTCAAACAGCCTGGATTTTTTGTATAGTCTTGTGTAAGAACCGACAAGTGAATAGAGAGCCAGCCATGCTGCCGGAATAAATAGTATTCCTAACCAAAATTTACTGTTAAGCATGATCTGGCTGCCATCCGTTATTGTTTCTTTAAGCAACCATTTACGGATGAAATAGAAAGATGCCCATGCTAAAGAGGCTGTGATAAAATCAATCACCGCATACCATGCAACAGGTATTTGCTTGCCTGATTTCATTAATGTGAAATAACATTATTGCCGATCTTCTCCAGTATCTGGTGGGCTACATCCATAGCCATCAGCCCATCCATTTCAGATACAACGGTCCTTGTATTATTTAAGATTGCATCTTTAAATTCTTCCAGTTCTTTTTTAATAGCATTTACTTCCGGTACCACAGGATTGGCCATTGCTATCGTTTTTTTACCGGACGGAGTTTCAATGTCAAAGGCAAATACATTGGAATCCTGGGGTTCTTTCAGTTTGATGATCTCTGTTTTTTTATTCAGAAAATCAATGCCGATATAAGAGTCTTTCTGGAACAGGCGGATCTTCCGCATTTTTTTCATTGAAATGCGGCTTGAAGTTAGATTTGCCACGCAGCCATTATGAAATTCTATTCTTACGTTAGCAATATCAGGAGTCTCGGTCATTACTCCCACACCGCTGGCAGAAATGTTTTTTACATCGCTTTTTACAATGCTCAGGATGATGTCAATATCATGGATCATCAGGTCAAGTATCACACTTACCTCAGTGCCCCTTGGGTTAAATTGTGCCAGGCGATGCACTTCAATAAACATCGGGTTCAGCGGCATACCCTTTATTGCCAGAAAAGCCGGATTGAATCTCTCTACATGGCCCACCTGGAACTTTATGCCTGATTCTTTGGCCAGTTTTACCAACTGCTTTGCTTCTTCCATTGTGTTGGCCAGAGGTTTTTCTACAAAGACATGCTTTCCCTTCTTGATCGCTTTTTCACAAATATCAAAGTGATAAGTAGTGGGGGCCACTACATCAATTGCATCGCAGGCATCAATGAGGGCATCGGCATCTAAAAAACGGGGAAGCTGGTATTTTTCAGAGACCTCTTTGGCGGTATCATCATGAGGATCAAAAAAACCAACCAGTTCAGTTCCGGGTATTTCTTTCCAGTTGTTCAGGTGAAATTTTCCCAGGTGACCAACCCCAAAGACGCCAATCTTGAGCATAATAATGTATTAATCCTCAAAGATAAAGATTGGTTAACGGAGATGCCAGAGAGTTATAAACAAAATTGATTAGTTCAGCATCGAAGATCTGTTGACGTAAGACGGATGATATACAAACAGGCAGGTACCATTCTTGATCGTATTAATAATTGGCCTGCTTACCTGCACCGGAACCGCAGGGCAGCCCTGGCTTCGTCCGATATAGCCTTGTGAGTTTACATATTCATCGCAAACATAATTGGCGCCATGCACAACAATGCCTCTTTCATAGGCTTTGTCGTTAATACCTCTTTCAATTCCTTCCAATTTCAGTGAGTAGCCATTTTTGCCTTCATAGGTTTCCCGGGTAATGTAAAATCCGGGGCTGCTCATGTACGAAGAATTTTGATTGGAAAATGAAGCCGCCCACTCCCGGCCGGAATTTCTGCCGTGTGCAACAAGAGTATTGAACAACACTTTGTAGTTCTTAAGATCCACTACAAATAATCTTTTTTGGCTGCTTGGCTGACTGAAGTCAATAATAGAGATGATGGAGTCATTTAATAATTTACCATCTTCAATCAGTTTGTTCAATCCCTGCCTGGCAAAATCAAATGCCTGCTGGCTTAATCCCTTCAGGTTCAAATGCAAACTGTCGTATACAGATTTTAGAGAGGATATTACCGGAGTTGTACTGGTGGTAGTTTTCTTTGTTGAATCAACCGGTGGGTGCAAAAAAACCTTTGTTCCAGTTGCAGATTTAGCAAAAGCAAAAGGTAAGTGCAGGATACCGATAACTACTGATGATACGAGAAGGTAGAAGCCCTTGAATTTTTTCTTCATTGCTACATTTTAACCATTAAACCATTAACCGTAAATGTTTAAACGCAGGGTTTCGGAGTTTCTTATCTCAAAGGCAGGTTATTCTGTTAATCTAAATCAAAAAAAATGCCCTGTGAAAAATCTCACCGGGCAGTTTTGGATTTTTTGCGGTTGAAAAGAAATAAGATCAAATCAACCGGTGTTTTGGTTTGCGGACCGGACGGGTCTAATTTTCTTGTTTTCGTTTTCACCGCTATTCTTCCAAATGCCCTGTTATCAAGTGTTTCAGCGTATTCATTGTTTTTTCTAATGCAGAAAAAAGCAATGAAATGTGGATAATGTTTACCCCATTGTTTACCCCATTTTGCACTTATTTGCTTAAATTTGTGATGCAACAAAACCGAAGCAAATGGCAAGTGTATCAATAGTTTACCGCAAGGATAAGCTAAACAAAAAGGGCGAAGCTCCTATCCACTTCCGCATCATCAAAGATAGGAAAATTAGCTATATCGCATCAGGCATTTTAGTACCCGAAGAAAATTGGGATTCTGCCAAAAACAAGATTAAGGGCAAGCATACCAACAGTGCCAGGCTCAACTCTTTTATCACTAACAAATTTGCGGAGCTTCAAGACCAAGTATTTGAACACGAAACCGTTTCCAAGTCTTCCACCACCCGGCAGCTAAAGGAAAAAATCTATGGCAAGAAGCCAGAGGATTTTTTTGTCTTCGCTGATGAAGTTGTAAACAATTACAAGGATGATGGAAAAATAAGCACCCACATAACCCACAGTTCCACTATCAAAACTTTGAAGGATTATGTAAATGATGCTTCCATCATGTTCCAAGATATAACCCCCGAGTTTTTGGCAAAGTATGAAAAGTACCTGCAAACAAAGCAGAAGCTAAAAACCAACACAATCCACAAGCATTTAAAATTCCTGCGGAAACTTTTTAATGATGCTCTAAGGGCTGAAAAAATAGAATACCAGCACAACCCATTTACTAAGTACAAACTCAAACTTGAAAAAACAAGCCGTTCCTTTTTAAGCGATGAAGAACTAAAGGCAATTGAAGATGTGGCAACAGTTCCCGGCGAAAGAATGGATTTACATAAACTCATGTTCATTTTTGCGGCTTACACCGGAGGGCTTCGCATTTCTGATGTTCTAAAATTAAAGTGGCAAAATTTTGATGGCTCACATATCCATATTGCTATCCATAAAACAAAATCACAGCTATCAATCAAACTGCCAAATAAAGCCCTTGAGATAATAAACAAGTACCACAGCAAAGCAACAAAGCAAAGTGATTTTATTTTCCCAATGCTTCCAAATGGTATTGATTTAGATAACCCCCAAGTTTCTTACAATCAAATTTCAAGTGCCACAGCTTATGTAAATAAGAACCTCAAACTTTTGGCAACAAAAGCAGAGATTGAAAAGCCTTTATCATTTCACATTAGCCGCCATACATGGGCTACCCGAGCTTTGAGGAAAGGCATTAGCATAGATAAGGTTTCAAAAATTATGGGTCATGCTCAATTAAGAGAAACACAGATTTATGCAAAAATTGTAAATGCAGAGTTGGATAAGGCAATGGACATTTTTAATGATTAAAGAATATGAAACACAAAGAAATTGAAGAACAGCAAGGAGATTACCCCCGTGATGAGGACGGGAATGTAATTTTCCCTGACGTAAAAATTAGTTGGGCTGAAATCAATCGGTGGCACGCCACACATATCTTCCATGAGTGGGATGATAGCTATGGCGGTTACAGGGAGATAGCAAACCTAATATGTGATGCAGACCTTGCAGAGCAAAAGGACGAACTGGAAAGAGACAAAATTTTAGTGTACAAACTTTTCAAAATGCCGGAGCGTCCCGACAATAACCACATGGGGCATCATGGATGGTGCAGAAGTCTTGCATACAACTTTTTCAAAGAAGTATTCAAGTTGCCTGATACAATGGGCGGCATGATGAATGAGTTTGATTTGGCACGAATAATTATCAGGAAGAAAACATTTGATGAAATACAGCAGTTGATTAAAGACAATAACCTAACCATTATTCAGGACTTAATATTTTTCATCATTGCTAAAATCGGCGATGTATATATCAGTGAAATTGAATTTTTTGAAAGACCTGAAATGGTTAAGCAAATAAACAATGCAGGTAAGGAAGCCGAAAAACTAATTACAGTTATTGAGAGAGTAAGACCAGATATACATGAACGATGGAATAAAGAACCTTTGCCAGAACTTAGAAACATCACATTTGATTTCCCCGATATTGACCCCATTAAAATTGAAGACCCCTGGCTAAATAGTTCTCTTGTAGATGCAATCAAAAAAGACTTTGAAGACAGACCATATAAAAACTGGCGTAAAGAAGTAAAGAAATATGCAGCGATGTATGATGAAGATATTGAAAAACAGAAGTATCGTTTTCATGTTGCCAAAGCATTGCATAATTTCTTTACACACCTTAAAGTATTTCCTGTTAAACCGGGCAAGGCTACTGCTGACGCTGAAATGCTTTGTATTGCAAAAATTCTTGAATACGGTTTAATCAAAATCGGTGCGGAAGGAATTTCCGATGCACAAAAAATAAAAAACATTCGTAATTACATAAAGCCTGAAAGAAACCAGCTATTCACATACCCAAGCCACATAGAAGCACATCCCAATTTAGAAATGCTTGCCAAATACTTTGATACGGATTTCCTCAACTCTGTTCTATTGGTAAAACACATTGATGTACTTAAAGAAGCGTTTTATATCAGTGAACGGTTTGACATACATCATTTAAGAAGTGAACTTGCACATTTAATTGATTGCATCCAACATAGAAAGCATCAAATTGGTTGGCAGTTTTCAACACAAGGGATGCCAACAGAAAACCATCCTACTATTGGTTCACTTTTTAAATTGATTGCTCCTTTTAGAGTTGATAAAGAAACGGTACAATTAACGGAGCTTTCTTTTCAATTAGAGAACAAGCCGGAAACATATACAATCAAAGAAGATTTACCATTGATGCTTATTGAAAGGGCATTGACCGAGTATTATCACAATCATCAGGAAGAATTTGATGTAGATATTTTTACCTCTAAAATCCATGAGAACAAACAAACAGGTGCATACAGAATTGAAGAGTTAGGAGGCTACCAAAAACAAGGCGAAAGGTTTTTGCCTACCCTATGTACAAATTTGTACAAGTTCCTTTTAAATGAAGCACCACCAGAAAGAACAGTAGCATCAGCGACAGACAAATATTCAGAAATTATTGCCGTTATATTGCAGCGTTGCCTTGTATTTCACCATGTGAGGGATGAAGAATACATTGTACAGGGAAAAGTAAAACAATGGCTTAAAGAAGCGAAGGAACAACCTAAGAGTAAAACAGCATAATTAATTGAAAATCAATTGGAACAAGGAAGCCCAAAATTAGCCCTTGTGTGTTCCAAATAGCCTGCACCACTCTATCCATTTTTGCAGTGTTAATTATTCAATAACACTCAAATTTTTCAAAAATGGAAGTAGTAACATTTCAGTCAGAAGTTTACAAGGAATTTACAGGTAAACTGGATGCAATCAACCACCGCTTAACGGCAAAGGAAAAAGAGCCAAAAGAAAAATGGCTGGACAATCAGGAATTAATGTTGATGCTCAAAATCTCAAAACGTACAGCACAACATTACCGAGATAGTGGCTTAATATCTTTTAGCCAGGTCGGGAACAAAATTTATTACAAACTTTCTGATGTAGAGGAATTATTAAAAGCCCACTACAACAAAGCATTTAAAAAGTGATACTCACTTTTTTGCTTTCTGTTTAACGCTTTAAAATTTCTTTACAGTGGAAATATTTACAAAGTCATATCCCGTTGTGTCGGTATATAAAAATATACTTGATATAATCCCTTACGAACAAAAGCCTTTGAATGAAGTGCTGACACAAATTCATAATTGTGTTCAGTATTCCATTATTGACCCTTGCAGAAAACTTTATGCAGAAGGTAATACAGACGCTTACAGCGAAAAGAAAAAGCTGCTGATGTGTTTCACTCCATCCGGCAGATTTGAGGGAGGAAGAAAGGCAGAACACTTTAAAACCTATTCAGGTTTTATAATCCTTGATATTGACAAGTTACCACTTGACCAACTTTTAGCCATCAAAGAAAAAGTAATTGCTATGCAATTAACTTTTTGCTGCTTTATCTCCCCGTCAGGTGCAGGTCTTAAAATACTGGTACAGGTAAGCAGCAATGAACACCAGCACACACAAGCATTTAATCAGCTTAAAAATATTTACGAGAAAGAATTACAAATTGAAATTGATAAGTCAGGCAAAGACATTAACAGGCTTTGCTTTTATTCTTCAGACAGGGAAATTTATGTAAATGAACAAGCCCTGATTTTCACACCCACTTTTGAACTGCCTATGAAACAACCTATCACTAAAGATTTTTCAAACAATGGAAATAACAACAGGCAACAGGTATTTGAAAAATGTGTTAAGCTCACAGAAAATAAAGAACAGTACATAGAAGGTTCACGAAATACTTTCGTTCACTTGCTTGCAAATAATTGCAACCGTCAGGGCATCCCTGAAACAGAAGCAACACTTTTAATAAAGAGCAGTTACAACTATGATGATGCAGAAGTTTCTGCTTCAATAAATAGTGCTTACAAAAACAATCCCCTGGAGTTCGGCAAGTTTGCTTTTCAGCAAACTGCAAAGGCAGATAAAAATAGCTATGCACACAATGGAGTTGTAACCTTAGATGTATTGATTGCAAGGCACGACAAAGAACCGCCGGTTCCTTTCATTTGGGGTGGAATAAAAAAACAATCCTTCGGATTTATTTTCGGACCGTCCAAAAGTGGTAAAACCACTTTTTGTGAAAACCTTGCTATGTGCCTTGCGGCACAGTTGCAATCTTTCTTTGGTCAATCCATAACAGCAGAGAATTATAATGTGCTTTTCATTTCATTAGAAGAATATTGGCAGAACAGGACAGAGAGAAACAAAAAGCAATCACAATTACTACTTGAAAATTTAGGCTCAAACGATTGGATGAAAAACTATCAGGTTATTACTGAAATAGTTCCCCGACTGATAAGCACTGATGAAGATTGGGAAGAAATAGAACGAATGATAAGAGTGAATAAAGCGAATGTTGTTTTTATAGACAGTTTAAGCCGTTTGTACGAAGGCGGCATAGAAGATAGTGGATTAGCCAAGAAAGTTTCTTTGAAGCTCCGTGAGCTTTCTAATAAGCTACAAATAACACTTATTGTAATCCATCACACCCCAAAGCAAATTGGCAGGCCAATTACACAAGATAGTTTGGCAGGTTCAAGGATATTAGGACAGGAAGCAGACTTTTTAATTGCCATTGGTAAGAGTAACGATGGCAAACGTTACTACAAAGAAGTTTCATTTAGATACAAGCAGGAACAAAATGAATCCGTTACCCTTTTTGAAATTGACAGCAACCAATGGTTGATACAAGGTGCAGAGTTACCGGAATCAGCATTATTGAAAGATAAAGATGGCAGGGCTGATGATACAAACCCGGAGCAGGTATTTGAATTTATAGCCGAGAAAACCATATCCCCGGCCGGGGAAACTTATACTTCAGAGTTACAGGCTGAATTTATTGCTTCGGGGTTAATGAGCAAGCAAACGCTTTACAATTGCTTAAACAGACTTGAAAAAGATGAACGGATACAGAAATTAGGCAGAGGCGTTTATAAATCCATCAAATAGGTACACTCTATAAAATACATTTACTACGTTGACTATCTTGACTTTTAAGCTATTATGGCAATATTTTGCACTACTTTGCTTACATTTGGATAACTCAACAAATCAAACAGAAACAGGTGGGCTATTTAGGTAATAAACTTGGAAACTTTCGAGCAAGTAAAGGACTTTACTTATGTAGGCAGTTGGATTTGTTGAAGTAGATACTGCTTTGGTAA
>JBGAQD010000042.1:0-19489 GCA_044220915.1 Chitinophagaceae bacterium | reverse complement strand
AGAGCTCATATCGACGGGGAGGTTTGGCACCTCGATGTCGGTTCGTCACATCCTGGGGCTGGAGAAGGTCCCAAGGGTTCGGCTGTTCGCCGATTAAAGTGGCACGTGAACTGGGTTCAGAACGTCGCAAGACAGTTCGGTCCCTATCTGTGGTGGGCGCAAGTAAATTGAGAGGACATGACCTTAGTACGAGAGGACCGGGTCGTACACACCGCTGGTGTATCTGTTGTGCCGCCAGGTGCAATGCAGAGTAGCTACGTGTGGCCAGGATAAACGCTGAAAGCATCTAAGCGTGAAACCTTCCTCAAGATGAGTTTACTTTTAAGGGCCGTCAGAGACTATGACGTTGATAGGCTATAGGTGTAAAGCTGGTAACAGCAAAGCCGAGTAGTACTAATTGCCCGTACGCTTTAATTTTTTACTTATTTTTCTAAAATAAGTAATATTAGATTCTTTCTAACTTTCCCAATATGATCTTATTGTCTTAGTATTTAATGCTAAGATTTATATTCTTATGGTGGTTTTTCCGAGGGTGTTCACCTCTTCCCATACCGAACAGAGAAGTTAAGTCCCTCATGGCCGATGGTACTGCACCACAATGCGGGAGAGTAGGTAGCTGCCATATTTATTTAAAAGCCTTTCAGGAAACTGAGAGGCTTTTTTCATTTTGAAATTACAGGTATCTTCAATTAGAATGTCAAAAAAGGAAAGAACCATCTTGATCTTACTGGCTGGATTGAATTTTACGCATATCCTTGACTTCATGATCATGATGCCGCTCAGCAATTACCTGATTGGTGATCTTGGTATCAGCCCTTTCCAATTCAGCCTGCTCGTTGCAGCTTATTCAATAAGTGCTTTTTTCTCTGGTTTAGCTATTGCTACTTTCATTGACAGATATGACCGAAAGAAACCCTTGTTGATTGCATACACGGGATTTTTGCTGGGAACACTAGCATGTGGCTTTGCACCTACTTTTGGATTATTATTAGCTGCAAGGATTGTTGCGGGTCTGTTCGGGGGTATTATTGGTGCACAAGTATTTGCCATCGTAGGTGATATGTTCAGTTACGAACGAAGAGGAAGAGCAATGGGAATTGTAATGGGAGGTTTTGCTGCCGCTTCCATACTTGGTGTACCTCTTTCTTTATATGTAACGAATATTTTTAAACATAACTGGCATCTTCCCTTTTTGTTCATTGGTGCAGTGGCCTTATTGCTGATTCCGTTGGTGATCAAAGTTGTTCCTGAGATGAAGTCTCATATCAAAGAAAAGGAAGATGATGAATCCCTGTTTACTACATTGATCAAAGTGATAAGGATTCCAATCCAGCGGTCTGCATTAACTTTTTCCGGGTTATTAATGATGGGACATTTCCTGATTATCCCATTCATAAATCCCTACCTTGAATTCAATAAAGGCTTTTCTAAAGACGATATACCATCTATTTACCTTGTTGGCGGAATAGCTTCACTTACTGCAGCTCTTTACCTCGGGAAAATTGCTGATAAAAAAGGTAAGCTGAACATATTCTCACTTTCTGTTTTCCTGTCTTTGTTCATGGTGATAATTATCACCCACCTTCCCAATGTGTTATTCCCAATTGTGCTTCTCTTTTTTGCTATTTGGTTTATTGTGGCTACTGGCAGGATTGTTACAGCCCAAGCTATGATTACTGAAGTTGTAAAGCCTGAACAGCGAGGAAGTTTTATGAGTATTAATGGCAGTATACAACAGTTGGGAAGCGGTTTGGCTGCATTATGTTCAGGAGCTATTGTCTATACTGATAAAACAGGTAAGATCCACCATTATGACTGGGTAGGCTATTTCAGTATTCTTGTGTTGCTTGTAAGTCTCTTATTTGGTCGTGTGATATTTAAAAAGATGGATTCGGCAGATATTTCCAGATAACTTATTGTCTTACTCTGTACACGGGATAACGCATATGCGCCGGCTCATACCATTGAGAGTTCTGGTAAACAAAGTTCAACTGGGCCCTTCCATTATTAGCGAAAGCTGTGTCTTTTGCTTTTTGCTGATTCAGTTTGATCTTAATGTCAGGGTTGTTTTTTAAGTACTCAGCTGCTTTATCTTCAAACACATATCCTGAGTAACCTTCTTTCTGACCGAGGATGGCATCAAAATAATTCCAGGCAAAATAAGAATCTTCGGCCTGCGGCTCTAATGTTTCAATGAGAAAGCGATTAGCTAACTGATTCATTGGAATGTACCAATCACCTTTTTTGAATGACATTGTCTGTATGGTAGTGTTGGTCTTCACTTCGCTGTTGAGGTGGTGCATTTCATATTGGCGGGGCAGCGTTTTGTAATCATCGATCTTATATACTTCTACTTCAATAGCAGTATCTTTTTTTAACTGGGTCATCTGCACTTTATTCAACTTCAAGAGATCAATAACTTTCCACCAGCCCTGAGGAATGATATAAGCTTTTGGTTTAGTGACAGAATTTTTTACGGTGAAATAATTAAATATTTTGACTGTTTTTTCAAAAGGCTTGTTCCTGTCATAGAATAATCTTGGTAAACCGGATACTTCACTTGGTTTGCGGCCGGCTTCAAAGCCTTTGTACTGCACTTGTTTGAATTGTGACCTGTCCAATATCCAACTAATGGGGAAAGTGGTTGTTGATTGCACAACTTTTTTAGTTTGATCTCTGAGGGACTTTATTTGTGTACTGTTCTTAGCTGTGAATTCAATGAAGGATTGCATTAGTGCATAAGTCGCTTTTACCCGCTGATCGTATGGCTTGAGCATATGTGTTTCGGGAACAAAGGAGAAAGTGTGCCATAGTGCTGCATAGCCGCTGGCATAACGGGGGCTGTCCCAGTATTCCGGCCAGCCGTTCTCAGGAGTGTCTCCGAAGGAGTTGACATAAGGAACGAGGTCGTATCCTTTTTGCTTCATGGAGGTATAGAGTGCCGGTTCAAATTCTTTGTCAAGATAATCGCCCATTACGCCGCCCAGTTTGTTGTGCTGTGTCGTGAGCAATGTCATTACATGCTGGTAATCGGCGCCGTTGCTTACATGGTTATCGACAAATACATCGGGATCGAGCAGATGAAATATTTCGGTAAATGCCCTTGCTTCCTTAGAATCGCATTTGATAAAATCCCGGTTGAGGTCGAGGTTCTGTGAATTGCCCCGGAAACCAAATTCTTCGGGACCTTCCTGGTCAACCCGGTAGTTTGCACTCCTGTCTAAACAGCCGCCGATGTTGTAGATGGGAATGAAGGCTAGCACAACGTTGTCTGCTATTTTGTATTTATTGGTGACAATATCCCTTACGAGCAGCATGCTTGCATCCACACCATCGGGTTCGCCGGGATGTATGCCGTTGTTGATAAGGATAATGCGTTTGTTGTTTTTGCGGATGTTGTCGAAATTATAATCGCCGTTGTTCGAAACGACAATGAGATGCAAGGGATAGCCGGCATCTGACATACCCATAGTGAGCATTTTTACTTTGCCGGATTTCTCATCGAGCTTTTTCCACCAGTCAATGATCTCGAAATAGGTGGGTGTTTGTGTGCCTTTTGATTGCTCGAACCTGGTGGTGATGTTTTGTGCAGGAGTTGCTATTGAAAAGGCCATGAATATGCCGGCGACGAAGAATTTTTTCATGTGTATATTATTGTTTAGAAATTTGCCACATGGTATTCGCCAATTAAATATTCACCCGGGTGGTAAGTTTACTTATGGCTCATTTCGTGGTTACAAGATAAAGGATTTCTATAGCAGAGAAAAAATCGGTGTTATGTCTCATAATACTAAACACGGGGTCAGGTGGTATGGATTATTACTGACGCATTTGTTCGATTGATTGGTAAAAAAAAGAGATTGCCGTAGTGGCAATCCCTTTGCTATTGTTAGTTAGTGCTGTATTATTTTGCTGCGTTGGCTTTTCTTGCCAGTTTGCTCTTCAGGTTGGCAGCTTTGTTCTTATGAATGACATTACGTTTTGCTAATTTGTCGATCATTGAAGCAACTTCAGGGAATTTTTCGCCCATTTCTTTTCCTTTTAATGCTTTCAGGTCACGGATAGCATTACGGGTGGTTTTACCGTAGTACTTATTTCTTGCTGTCTTTTTAGCAGCCTGACGGGCATCCTTTTTTGTTGCGCTGTGATTAGCCATTCTTATTGATTTTAAGGGACGGCAAAGGTAGGGCCGAGTGCCCTAACCACCAAATTTTCAGTAATTTAATTGACTGTTCTCTCAAGAGGTTTTTGCTGCCGGAAATGACGTCAATAGTGTGGGTGAACTGAGTGTTCCGTCGGTGTAAATCCTTCAGAATGAACCTGATTTTTCGGTTTTTTCAACGATATTTGAGGCCTCAAAAATTGATTATTTTCAAACTTCCCCTGATGAAGGATTTCTCCTACATAACTAATTCTTCCCCTGCATTTATTGAAACCCTATACCAGGATTTTGTGAAAGACCCGGACAGTGTGGATCCGGAGATGCGAAAATTTTTTGAGGGATTCGATTTTGCCGTAAGTAATGTGGCGGCTAACGGGAGTGGTAAGAGTGCTGCGATAACAACCGCTGAGCCGGTTTCGGAGAAGCCCCTGAGCATTGATGTGGACTGGATGAGGGAATTAAAGGCTTACCGCCTGATACTTGGTTATCGTAACAAAGGGCATCTGCTGGCAAAGACTAACCCTATCCGTACCCGGAAGGACAGAGGGGCTAATATCGGACTATCATTCTTTGGCTTTACGGAGGCTGACCTGGATAAGGAATTCCATGCCGGTAATTTGATAGGACTGGGAACTACATCACTCAGGAATATACTGGCCCATCTAGAAAAATGTTATGCCACGCATATTGGCATCGAGTTCAAATATATCAGCGATCAAAAGAAGATTGACTGGCTGACGAATGAAGTGGAGCAAAAAATGTTGGAACCACTTCCGCTGAAAAAGAAGAAAAGAATACTGGAGAAACTGAACCAGGGGGTAATGTTTGAAAAATTTCTGCATACCAAATATGTGGGACAAAAAAGATTTTCATTGGAAGGAGGTGAAACGACTATTGCCGCACTGGATGCTATCATCAATACGGCAGCTGATAGTGAAGTGCAGGAAGTGGTGATAGGTATGGCACACCGCGGAAGACTGAATGTGCTGGCTAACATCATGGGTAAGACCTATGCCCAGATCTTCAGTGAATTTGAAGGTACTGCAAAGATGGACCAAACGATGGGAAGTGGTGATGTGAAGTACCATATGGGCTATGGAAGTGTGGTACAAACGATGACAGATAAAAGTATCCACCTGAAGCTGATGCCTAACCCCTCACATCTTGAAGCGGTGGACCCGGTGGTTGTCGGTTTTTCAAGAGCAAAGGCTGATGTGATGTATCACAGCGATTTTGATAAGATACTCCCGATACTGATACATGGAGATGCTTCTGTGGCCGGACAAGGAATAGTGTACGAGGTTTTGCAGATGAGTTACCTGAAAGGATATTATACAGGAGGCACCATTCACTTTGTAATTAATAACCAGATAGGTTTTACAACTGATTTTGATGATGCAAGGAGTTCAGACTACTGTACATCGCTGGCGGCAGCTATACAGGCCCCGGTATTGCATGTGAACGGTGATGACCCGGAAGCAGTTGTGAAGTGTGTGGAAATAGCAACCCGTTTCCGCCAGGAATTTAATTCTGATTTCTTTATTGATATGGTTTGCTATCGCAAACATGGACATAATGAAGGGGACGATCCGAAGTTTACCCAACCGCATTTGTATGCGTTGATAGATAAGCATCCTAATCCAAGGGAAGTATATGTAAAATATTTACTAGAGAATGGGGAACCGGATGCACAGGAACTGGCTAAGGAGATGGAGAAAAAATTCTGGTCTGACCTGCAGGAGCGATTGGACGAAGTGAAGCAAAATCCATTGCCTTATCAATACCAGCCACCAGAAGTGGCCTGGAAAAAACTACGCAGGGCTGCTGCGGAGGATTTTGATATGTCACCCGTTACAGCTATCAGTAGCGATGATTTCAAAAAAGTGTTTACTGCTTTAATGCAATGGCCTTCCGATTTCAAACCACTACGAAAGGTGGAGAAGATATTGCAGGATAAAATAAAATTGTTTGAAACAGAAAATAAGGTGGATTGGGCAACCGGTGAATTACTTGCTTACGGCAGTTTATTGCTGGAGGGAAAAGATGTGAGAATGAGTGGTCAGGATGTACGAAGAGGAACTTTTTCTCACCGTCATGCTGTGCTGCGGGATGAGAATACTGATAAACCTTATAACAGAGTTAATCATATTCCCGGGGCAACGGGTAAATTCAGAATTTATAATTCTTTATTAAGTGAGTATGGTGTATTGGGATTTGAATACGGTTATGCATTAGCCAACCCTAACGCCTTGGTACTATGGGAAGCACAGTTTGGCGACTTTGCCAACGGCGCACAGACGATGCTCGATCAGTTTATCGCCGCAGGTGAACAGAAATGGAACCGTATGAACGGTGTTACGCTATTGCTGCCGCATGGTTATGAAGGCCAGGGACCGGAGCACAGCAGTGCAAGGATGGAACGTTTTCTGCAATTATGTGCTGAGTTGAATATGGTGATAACTAATATTACCACAGCTGCGAATTTCTTCCATGCTTTGCGAAGACAGCTGGCATGGCCTTTCCGGAAGCCGTTGGTTAATTTTTCACCAAAGGCCAATCTTCGTCACCCGGGCAGTTATTCAAGAATTGAAGAGTTTACGACCGGCGGCTTTAAAGAAGTGATCGATGATGCAACTGCTGAGGCCGGTAAAGTGAAAAAAGTATTGTTCTGCAGCGGCAAAATGTATTTTGACCTGCTGGAACGGCAACAAAAAGAAAACCGTAATGATGTAGCAATCATCAGGCTTGAACAAATTTATCCGTTGCCATACAAGCAACTGGAAGCATTACATAAGAAATATGGCAAGGCCACATGGTTTTGGATACAGGAAGAGCCACTGAATATGGGAGCAGCCTCTTTCCTGCGGATGAATCTTACCACTATTAATCTCGGCATCATCAGCCGACAGGCATCTGCATCAACAGCAACTGGCTATAATAAAGTGCATGTGCAGGAGCAGGCGGAGATTGTGGAAACAGCTTTTAGTATCTGAGTGTTTATCTTATTAAGTGCCCATTAAAATAGGTGGTAGGTGTTCCCCCTGTTGTTGATTGCCCGTTAATGATGACACTACTAGATGCAAAATTTAATATAGTCACAGTTATCTGGTCGCCCGCAGCCAGGTTTACATCAGCAGTTAAAGGAATGGAATAAGCGGAAAAAAGATTTTGTGTTACCACAGCTATATCCCGGATACTGGTGATGTTATTCTTTACCAGCCTTATTCTCAAATCCTGTCCCGCAACCTGGGGAGATACAGAAACAGATACATCAAAATGATAGATACCCGCTACGGGAGCGGTGAATATGCTGGTAGCAGGATTATAGTTAGATGATAAACCCGTATCAAAATCCTCTACATCAAAGGCTACTGTTGCATTGCTTAACGCATTTACAGTAGTACCCCCCGGGCCAGGCGTTTTATATGCTCCAAAAGTGACTGCACTGTTCCAGCTTGCATTACCAGTTGCATCGCTTGTTAAAACCTTTCCCGTGCCCGGCGAACCACCACTAATTTTAACCGTCCCATTTACATCCAGTGTGGCCTGGGGGTTATTATTGTTGATACCGACATTACCATTGTCCAGGATACTCATTCTTTCTCTTAAGCCACTGGTGGCACTGCTTGCGAATGTCCAAAAGCTGAGACGGGCAACATTGGTTCCGGTGCCGGTTGTTTTAATGGCACCGGTGTACCAGCTACCATTTTTGAAATAAGTGCCTACGTTGGTGCCCGTTGCCAAAGCAGTATTATTGTCAATTAACAACAGGGCAGTGTCTGCTGCATCACTGATATGAAGTTGCATCTGGGCAGTTGACAGATTGCCTACCATGGTTTTCCCACTGGTTTTATTCAACCAAACACTACCCACTCCGGTAATTGCGATGCCAGATGTTGATGCAAAATATCCTCCGGTACCTGTATTTGAAGTTCCGCTGATACCTTCTCCGCTTTCTGCAAACCCGGCCACACCTCTTCCATTCTGAAGGTTGTAACCAAAAATGGCTGTTGCTGCAGGACCAGCGCCATTTTGCGTAACACTAAAAAGTGTTGAACTGGTGTTTCCCGAACCTGAGTAAGGGAGTAAAAAAGGGTCACCCTCCAGCATTACTTTTTTCCATGCACCTGCATACACATATGGCCGGGCCTGGTTTGTATTGAACAGCATCATGCCTGAAAACGGAGAGGGCATGGCATTCATATTTGCATCACTAACCCTGGGCATTAGAAACCCTTTGGTGCTGCTGCTTAAATCAAGTATCGCATTGGCATCAGGTGTTGTGGTACCAATTCCGACATTTTGCGAAAAAAGAGAGCTACTTAACATTACACAGGGTAGGAGCAGGAATTTTCTCATACTGCCAGATTTTTGATGAGTGTTTTGATAAAGGCTTACGTAAACCAGAGTCAGGATATTCAGTTTAATGGTTAATGGTTTGTGATCTGGAAACCATACATGAAATTAGAGGGCATGCCTTTACAAATAATAGTGATTTATCATTATTTTGAAGTCAAAATAAATTGGCTAATAGTCATGAACCCTGAAAGCATTGACCTCGTTGATTCTGGTTCCTTTGCAGCATACTGGCTGCAGTACCAGCAACCCAATTCTCTGCCGGACTGTAAAACGATATTTGCCGACACCATATCACACATTCATAACTATGCCTTAGGTATGTATTACTGGAATGTCGGCTCTCTGCCCGAATCGAAGATTGTCGGAGCAGGCGGCGCACTGAAAGTGCTGACAGGTCATTCTGAAGAGGAATGGCTTGGTGCCCCGCCGCATTTTGCCCTGCAGCATTTTTTGCCGGATGATGTACCTTTTGTGATGGCTTATGTTATGAAGTTTGATCAATACCTGAAGCTGCTGACAATTGAAGAACGGAGAAGTGTCCGTGCCTCTATTTATGCAAGGATAAAAACACCGGATGAGAAAGTAAAATGGTTTTGTATACAATATCCGGGTTCTTATTACGATAGTGAGGGCCGGCTTATATACATACTTGCTGTTTGCTCAGATATTTCGCATATAAAAAATGATAACAATCCACCCTTTATGAGTATACTGGATACACGGATGGATGAACAAAAGATATTTCTTTGTCATAACCCGGAAGATGAGCCCCAATCACAAACCAGGTTGCCCAAACTAACAAGCCGTGAAAGAGAGATCATCAGCCTGCTGGCCCAGGGAAAAAGCAGCAAACAGATCGGCGGATTACTTTTCATAAGCAAAAGCACAGTGGATAATCACCGGCAAAACCTGCTAAAAAAACTTGGGGCTTCTTCCACTGCAGAGATTATACACCTGGCAGTAGAAAAAGGTATAATATGACAGGGATAGCAAGAACCTGTTCGTTTTTAGGAAAAATTCCAGCAAAAGGGCGGTAGCAGGGCATTTACTATATTTCCCCAAACCCTCCTTTTTCCCGAAATTTGCCCCACTTATTCATCAATATGACAGATATAATAGTTCCAGCCGTAGGCGAATCGATCAGCGAGGTCACATTATTAAAATGGACGAAAAGGGATGGAGATTATGTGGAAAGAGATGAGGTGATCGCAGAACTGGAAAGTGAGAAAGCCACTTTTGAAGTGAATGCTGAAAAAGCTGGTGTGCTAAAACTTTCTTCCATTAAAGAAGGCGATACTATTAAGATCGGAGACCTGCTTGCCAGCATTGACGAAGCAGCTGCAAAGCCAGCCAGTAACGGAACTCCTGTTACAGAGAAGAAAGAAACCAAAAAAGCTGATAAACCTGTAAAGACTGAATCAACCGCACCTGTTGCCGCTGTTCCAAATGATATAAAAGCAAGCCCGGTTGCATCAGCCATTATTGCTGATAAAAAAGTTGACCCGAAAACCGTTACTCCCTCCGGGCCTGCGGGTAAGATATTAAAAGATGATGTGCTGGCCGCTTTATCAAATCCCGGGAAAAAAGCGTTTGCGGGTACAGAACTGTTCAGCCGTAATGTGCGGACAGAGAAAATGAGTAACCTGAGGAAGACCATTTCCAGGCGATTAGTTGAAGCGAAGAATACAACCGCAATGCTCACCACTTTTAATGAAGTGGATATGAGCAGCATTATGGAGATAAGAACAAAGTATAAAGATAAGTTCAAGGAGATGCATGGTGTCGGATTGGGCTTTATGAGTTTTTTTGCCAAAGCCTGTGCTGTTGCATTAGCAGAATGGCCTTCGGTGAATGCTTATATTGATGGTGACCAGCTTGTGTATCATGATTATGCTGATATCAGCATCGCAGTAAGCACACCAAGGGGATTGACAGTTCCCGTGATGAGGAATGTGGAAAGTATGAGTATGGCCGACGTTGAAAGAAAAGTGGCGGAACTGGCCGGTAAAGCAAGAGACAGTAAACTGACAACGGAAGAGCTGACCGGCGGAACTTTCACCATCACCAATGGAGGTGTGTTTGGTTCATTGATGAGTACACCGATCATTAACATACCACAGAGTGCAATACTGGGTATGCATAAGATACAGGACAGACCGATGGTAGTCAACAGCCAGGTGGTAGTAAAACCGATGATGTATCTTGCATTGAGTTATGACCACCGCATCATTGATGGCAGAGAGTCGGTAAGTTTCTTAGTCAGGGTTAAAGAATTGCTGGAAAACCCTGAACAATTATTAATTGGTAAAGACCCCGTAAAGACATTGTTGGAATTATAAATATAGCTATGAAAAGAAATCATTTAATCCTGTTGAGCCTGTTGACTTTAGTTTTTGTTTCCTGCCAGAAAGAGATTGACTGGGGTACCGGAACAAGTGGCGGCAGTGACGGCGATCTGCTGGTAAAAGCACATCAAATCACCATTGCAACAAACGATACAAACGTCCTTACATTTCAATGGGATGCCAGTAAAAGATTACTTAAATACACATCAGCCGGAAAAGTAAACGGAACTCTTACCGATATCACTCATACCATAAGCAGGTTATCTGATGGTAAGATTCAGCGAATTGTATCTAAATCATCTTTAACAGCAGGTTTTCTTGATTCAACTGTTTACATCCCGGTGTATGAGACAAGCAGCACCCGGCTGAAATACGTTATTGACACACAGTACACTCTTCTCGGTCCCATACTCGATAGTTGTGTTTATGTTTATAATGGCTCTGGCCAGGTAACCAGCAAGGAAACGTTCTCGGATTTCTTTGGTATAGTTATTCCTTCCGGAAAAGAAACATATGTGTATGATGCAAACGGCAGTATAACGACGATTAGTAATTACTCCTTCAACGGCGCTACTTATGATCTTGCTGCCACCAGCACAAACACTTTTAGTAACCACAAAAGTGCTGTAACACTAAAGGAGGAAAGCTTTATTATATTAGGAGCCGCTAATGCTTCCCCGAAGGAGGTAACAAAACTGGTCACCAATGCCGTATCAAGCGGTACAACTTACACCAATACTTTTTCGGCACAACAATACAACAGCAATGACAGGCCCAAACAAGCATCGCTGAGTGTAATGCCACAGCCACCGGGTTATGATATGAAGCTGGTCTACTTCTACCAGTAGTTCCCGAAACAAAAATACTTTTAAAATGATCGTTCTGGCGGTCATTTTTCGTTTTACTTTGCCGGGTGAGCCGTTATCATTCATACCTGAGTTCTGCAAAAGAGATTCTTGGCTTGTATAAAGGGCAGGAACCTTTTGCCGCTTTTATTAAAAAATTCTTCGCCGGGTATAAAAAATTCGGCTCATCAGACAGGAAGCAGATCAGCCATCTTTGTTACTGTTATTTCCGGGTCGGAAGATCAATACCGGCTGTAGAAACAGAACAGCGGATCATCACAGCTCTTTTTCTTTGCAGTACTGAACCAAACAAATTGCTCGGAGAGTTGAAGCCTGAATGGAATGATAAAGCTTCGTTAGTAATATCCGATAAAATTGAAATGATAGATCAGCCCGGGCTGCCAGACACAATCTTTCCATGGGTGGGTGAGTTAAGCGATGGCATTGATGCACCCGCCTTCTCATTATCACATTTGCAACAACCGGATCTGTTTCTCCGGTTAAGACCCGGAAAGAAGGAAATTATAAAACAAAAATTGCAGGCAGCAGGAGTTCAGTTTACTGCTGTTACAGATACATGCCTGTCGTTGCCAAACTCTTCAAAGATCGATGAACTGATTGAATTGGATAAAGAAGCTGTGGTACAGGATTACAGCTCTCAACAAGTTGGTTCTTTTTTTCAATACTTGCAAACCTCAAATACCGGGTTTTCAGTATGGGATTGTTGTGCAGCAAGTGGTGGTAAGTCTATTATGACGAAAGATATTTTAGGTGAAATCGATCTGGCGGTTTCTGACGTCAGGGAGTCAATCATGGTCAACCTGAAAAAAAGGTTTGCTATTGCCGGTATCAAAGAGTACAAAAGCTTTATTACAGACCTGGCTAAACCTGTTTCAAATTTAAATGACCGGAAATTTGATCTGATCATTGCAGATGTGCCCTGCAGCGGCAGTGGTACCTGGGGTCGTACCCCTGAGCAGTTGTTTTATTTTGATGGGAAGAAGATCGATGAGTATGCTGCACTTCAAAAGAAGATTGTTGAAAATGTAATGCCTCACCTTGCCCCGGGCGGCCATTTGCTTTATATAACCTGCTCGGTATTTAAGAAGGAGAATGAAGAAGCGATAGCATTGCTAAAAGAGCAATTCCACCTTCAGGTAATAAAGATAGAATTGCTCAAAGGTTATGATAAAAAGGCTGATACAATGTTTGCGGCTTTACTGAAAAAACCGTTATAGTTTCAGCAGTCCGGCCGTGCCGACCGGCTTTTGGTTATTGAATACCCTGATATAATATTCTCCTTTCGCCAGCCTGCTGATGTTCAGGTCAATTGTTTTTCGCCCTGTTCCTTTTGATTCTTTTAATTGCATCACCAATCTTCCTTTTGTATCGTACACAGCGATTGGCATATTAGTTATAGCGTAGGGTGTTTCAACGATCAATGTAACTGTACTTCCGGCAACAGGATTTGGCTGTACCATTACCAATTCACCATTAGGGTTAGGATTGTTGGTGCCGGTTACAATACAGGCAGATGCGATATTGATGTTGGTTGTATCGATATACCCTGCATAAAAAGATGCTGCAGCCGTATCTACGATCTGGCGGATGCGATACGAATAGTTTCCGATAGATCCGCTGGTAAGGTCATTATTGAACTGATAATTTCTGTTGGCTAACAGTACTCCCGTTTGGGCATTTAGTTCACCAACTTTTGTAAATACTGTTTCTCCCGGAGCTTTTCTTTCTATCTCGTACTTCATTGTTTGTACATCCTTGCTGCTCCAGTTGATTGTTACCCGGCAACCGCTAACGGTTGAAGAAGATGTTGCGTATTCGGTCAGCAGGTTGGTAAAGGCAAGCTTCATATTTGGTATACCATAGCCAACCCTGTCATCCGGGGTAGTGAATTTATGACCGGCCTGTTGCAAGGCCCTTGCAATTTTCATATTGTTGTATTCCGGAAAAGCCTGCCACAGAATTGTTCCCAGGCCCGCCATATTCGGGCAGGCAAAAGAAGTACCATTAGAAGTTCCTACTGTATTGGAAGTTGTTTGCACCAACGCAGATACACCCACTGAAGCCATATCTGGTTTTATCTGTCCGTCGGAAGAGGGGCCATAACTTGAAAAACTTCCAATCGCACCTGCTGCAGTTACTGCTCCCACAGCCACCACACTATCAGCATCTGATGGGGTGATGAGAAAATGCCAGCTGTTGTTTCCCTCATTACCAGCCGCCACAAAAACCAGCAGCCCTTTTTTTGCAGCAATATCGGCACCGGTGCTGGCAATGGTCGTATTGCCATTCATATTGCTGTATGTATAATTCAATGAGGCATTGTCAAAATCATAGTAGCCGAGGGAAGAAGAGATCACATCACTGCCGCTGCTGTCTGCCCTTTCAGCACCACATACCCAGTTGAACTCCTCAACAGGATACTCGCTGGTATTATCTTCTGTCTGGTATAACCAGAAACTGGCTTTCGGAGCTTTACCAATGAACTGGCCCGGTATGTTAGCTGCAATGGTGGAAAAACAATTCATGCCGTGGCTTCCGTCATTTGCAACGTTTTGTTCCCTGGCAACAAAATCCCAGGTGCCCAGTACCTGGCCGTTAAGATTTACACTGTCAAAAGCCCTGAGAACAGTATAATTATTAAAACCATTATCAATTACGGCGATCTGCATGCCTTGTCCTCTCAAACCAATATTGTGCATGAACTCACCATTATGAAGATGTATCTCGTTATACGAACTTGTACCATAATTGAAATAATCTGCAGTGGTTCGTTCTGTCAGTTGCGGAGGCAGGTCTGTAATGATCTCTTCCAGCTCAAATTTATTGCGGGTTGTTCTGCCATTATCAGCCATTTTTGCTGCAATACCATTTACACTTTGTACAAAAGGAAGAGCCGTAATGGTGCTGATGGCGGCAGCACTGCTGGTTTGAATAGTTACAGCATTCAGCCACCGGGAAACATTGAGCACTGTAACATTTGGTACGTTTCTTACCTGGGTAATATAAGAAGGGGTTACCGGCAGATCGGCGCTGTCTATGGCTATCCCGTATTTTGTCCTTCTGTCAATGGCCCGCTGCGATAAATAGTTTACAGGAGCTGTAAAAGTATAAGGGGTGCCACCTTTGTTTTTGAACCGGACAATATACCGTGTAAACTGGGCCTCGGATTCGCTGACGAAAGCTAGTATAAATAATAGCAGGGGTAAAAGTTTCTTCATTGGCACCGGCTTTTTAAACATCCTCAAATTTACGGTGTAAACAGGAGATTAATTATGGTCGATCATCCACATCCTTATACCAAAGCCGGTATAGTAGGGGCCACCTGCGCCACCCGGGTTGGGCTGGTACTCCCACAGTTCATAATCCCGGTAAACAAGGCCGATGGTTTTTGAATATTTTTCAACGGATCTCGACTTAGCGGCATATGATGTGGGGGAGGTGATAGGTACATTGAATGCTTCATCAGCCTGCTCCACACTATAAACGTTCGAATAATTATTACCCCGGTAACTAAATGATGAAGACGCACCATCATAATAAAAATCCCAGTCGCCCATATTATCATCATTACTGAAATTGAATTTTGATCCGTACGGGTCAGTGGGCAGGTATTTGTTTCCTTTCCAGCTATAGCCATCTTTAATGGGCTGGTGCAGTTTAATGAAACGAAGATTGTCTTCGATCAGTTCGGCCTGGTCGGAAAGAACAGTAACATAATAAGTGCCGGAAGGTTGCCAGGGCAATGTTCCTACCGAGTCCCGCAGATAGCGGAATATACGGTAGCTGGGTCTTCCTAAATTATCTGTCACCAAAGCATCTACCTGGTCCTTTACCTGGTAGCGATGTGTTTCAATGTTTCTGCCAAAGTTGGTGAATACTAAAGAGTCTATGCGGTATGTAATGTACTTGCCGGGAGTCAGCAGCAGGTAGTCGCTGGCTTTATCAGAAATAAATTCCTCTTTTTCGTTACAGGAAAAAAGAGTGGAAACAAAAATGGCCAAAAGGCTGAACCGGGTAATTGACTGAAGTCTCATAAGTGGTCTTTCTGAATTTTACGGATACAAAGTTTGCCTGGTTATATACTGTTTATCAGGGTATTCGGATTAATAAAGCTACAAACAAAAAGCGGGGAAACATAACTCCCCGTTTTAAAACGTATGGTTTCAGGCTTTATTGCCTGATTTTAAACGAGTTCGCCTTTCTGAATAATACCGCCGCCGATGACATCATCCCCTTCGTAAAACACAGCACTTTGGCCGGGAGCAATGCCTTTTACGTTTTCGTAGAAACGGACTTTCATGGCTCCGTTTTCAGGATAGATATTGGAAAGGCTGCCCTTGTCTTTGTAGCGGATCTTTGTTACAGCTTCCATGCCGGGTGTAATGCTGTCATACTTTATCATGTTCAGTTTGCCAACGATCATTTCATTCTGGTCCAGGTCTTCTTCATCACCCAGCATTACAGTATTGCTGTCGGGGTCAATTTTTGTTACGAAGACTGGTTTGCCAAAAGCAATGTCGAGGCCTTTACGTTGCCCGATTGTATAAAATGGATAGCCTTTGTGCTGACCGAGGATATTACCATGTTTGTCGATGAAATTTCCGCCGGCCACTCTTTCTTCTAATCCATCCACCCGGCGTTTCAGAAAACCCCGGTAATCATTATCCGGTACAAAGCAGATCTCGTAGCTCTCACTTTTCCTGGCCAGTTCAGGATAACCATAGTCCAATGCCATTTGGCGGATCTCCGTTTTGCGATAAGGAGCCAGCGGTAACAAGGTTCTGCTTAACAGGTCCTGTTGTAACCCCCACAATACATAACTCTGGTCTTTGGTATCATCAATGGCCTTGCTTACAACAAAGCGGCCATTATCATGTTGGCGGATCTTTGCATAATGACCAGTGGCAATAAAATCACAATCAAGTGCATCGGCCCTTTTTAATAAAGCCCTCCATTTAATATGGGTATTACAAAGCACACAGGGGTTCGGGGTTCTTCCGGCCAGGTATTCGTCTACAAAATTCTCTATTACAAAGCCACCAAACTCTTCCCGTATATCAAGTATATAATGGGCAAAGCCATGCTCCACGGCGGCCTGTCTTGCATCGTTAAAGCTGTCCACATTACAGCAGCCGGTTTCTTTTTTACCACCGCCACTGGCGGCATAGTCCCATGTTTTCATAGTAATGCCCACCACTTCGTAGCCCTCATCATTCAGCATAAGCGCCGCAACGGTACTGTCGATACCGCCGCTCATTGCCACCAAAACTTTTCCTTTACGGCTCATGATTCAAAAATTTGCAAGCAGCAAATATACGAATGAAAAACGGCCTGTTCGTTTGCGAAAACGGGTAAATCGCCGGGCTTCTCCTGAAAGAAAATAACTAATGTGCTGAAAGGCAACGATTATAGATCAAACATGCCGGAACCGTTCGTCTTCTTTTGAACGGCGGAGGATGCAGGCCACAAAATGTGGGGGGATGGGTTGTTGGAAATCTAAATTATGCAACGGCCAGAGCTTTGCGTTCGGCAGGGCATTTGGAAAACGTCCAGCCCGGAAGTGCAGCCGACCGAAGTTACAAAAGTTGAAAATACATTCTGTTGATCATCCGTGTTCGGTCAGCCGGATATGTAGCTGATAGTAGCACTAAGATGAGGATTTATTCGTCGCCCCCTGCTGACGCAAAACTGCATCCTATGTTGTGTGTAGTTCTTATTTGATTTTTGAAATCAAATCTTTTTGCATGATAAGTTCAGTTTTGTTTAGTCTATCTAACGTATAATCTCTTGGCCATTTATGATGTCCTTTTGTTGTCTTCAAATTGACATTATATAAATCTTTTTCGAAGAATTTCAAAGTTTCAGTCTCCAACTCAGCGGCAAGGTCAATAAAGTCTTGCTTGACAATAACACCGAATTTCGGATAGCTAGACTCATCTATTTTCAATAGTACCTGTGATGCATTTTCTATATAATCCTGAATGTAGTTTAACTGCCTAAAAAGTTCAATGCTAAGCCAATGAGAATTTAAATTTACAACGACAAAAAAATTCCCTTTGAATTGGTTAAAGTATTCGTTGTTGTGTAATAACCCGGGGTATGAGTCAACGTTTAAGCCGTCGCTTGCATTATGTAGTGAAACTGTCGTTCTCATTTGTTTAGCAAGGTCCAATATGTCTTCGTGTGCTTTAAGTCTTTTATCAAACACTTTTTCAATGATTCTAAGTCGAGTTTCTTTTCTTTTGACAATCAAAGTAAACATTGAGCCAATTATTACCCCAATGAGACCAGCTGCAGCGGGCACAATATATTTTAAAGATTCAGAGTCCATATAGAATTACACACAACGTTAAAGCATTGGCGATGTGGCGGCATTCTATGTTCCGTCTGCCCGTAACCAATGCTGATTAAAGATACAAAAGCTCATTGTTTATTCTGCTGCCGATTAGTATTCCGTCGGCTGGAACTGAAGCTGATTAGCGAACAAAAAAGCAGAGGATATATTCATCGCCCCTGGTGTTTGCAATGTTAGCAGCTGTTTGATTAAAATATGAAATCTGCTCTGTTTTTCTTAATTATCAAATTCATCCCTCCAAAGTTGAAGGTTTTGGAACCGGCATCTTCCATGAGTCTTATGGTCATTTTTTTGACTTTTGATTCATTTAGCTTGTGATTGACTACATAAGAAATCGTCGGCTCATTGGGCTTAATAAACTTGTTTGTCTTTTTACGGTAGCCCGCAAGCTCAAGAACAGGAATAAGGTTATCTAGTTCTTTTTGTGTAATTGCCAGTTCAATGGAAATAATTCTTTCGAACAGTTTATTCTTGTCTAATGAATCCTTTGATAAAAACTGTCTGATACTAACTTCTGCAGAATCACCAAGTCCCCATTTCTGATAGCTTTCTACTGAGTAAGAACTCAACATCGGAATAAGGTTGTTATTGGGCTTATTACTTAGACGGTCGTGGCGATTATAAACGATTTCTGTTAATTTAAAATTCGGTCCCTCAAAATCATAAGCAATAATGGAATCTTTGGCAACGCTCCGCCACTGCCGCTCTAATAGCTTTCCCTGTCCGGGTCTTCTGGTTTGAAAAATCAAGTATACAGTACCTCTTTGGGTGGCAAAGTATCCCCTGCTAGGATTAAAATGAATGAAATTATCCTGCCCAAGTATATAATAGCTAAGTACCAATGGAGAGAGCAGCATGGTGTCGTAGCTAACAGGTGCAAGTTTACTGCGAACAAACTCGTTTGCTACCAATTTTTCAAAAGAAGCCGAATCTAAAATGATTTCAATATGGCTAAAGTCAGATTTAATGTTTTGTCCAAAACACGCAGAACTCGCAATTAGTAAAATATGGAGAATAATTGTTTTTACTCTTTTAAGATACTGCATGAACTTTAGTTTAATAGCTGCTAACGTGCAGGTATTGCCGATGGTGGGGAATTTTATATTCGTCCGCCGGAACTGTTGCCAGGCTTTTTAATAAAGTTAAATATTAAGAACTAAAGCTGGGCTTTATTCGTCAAGCCCCGAACAACTGCTTAATGCGTGACCAAATGTTGATTGATTTTTCGTCTGCCCCACTATTGGCAATACCAATGTTAGGTGCAGTTTTTCTTTCCAAAACTTGGGTGTATTGACTGAATAACTCTTGAAGTTTATCGTCCCACTTGCCAATAATAAAGGTGATTTCGTCTGATGAAACATCCATTATTTTGTCAAAACGGTCATATGAAAAATCGACTTCC
>JBGAQD010000041.1:0-19688 GCA_044220915.1 Chitinophagaceae bacterium | reverse complement strand
AACAGACAAAACCGGCATGGCTTATCTTGTATTTAACAGCGATAGCGATAAAGCAGAGGCACTGCTGCCGGGTAACGAATCTACAGGAGTGCTTATTCGTTCAGACGATGTAAAACCCTGGATGAACGCCGCATGGACCCTTGAAATAAAAAGCGGTTATGTACTGAAAAAAGATGGCATTGTTATGTACGCTGAATAAACGAACGGCAGCCAGCTCCACCCTTTCAAATGTTTCTCATAAAATAACCGCCAACCGACAGGCAGGCAATGGTTGGTGTTTTCTTACACCAACCACATGATATAAGGACTACCCTTCTCCTATTCATCAGTTCCGCCCTGCCGGGTGTTCCCCGGCAAAATTCCTATCTTCACAGGGTATTTTCTGAAAACTGTCTTACCCGGCAATTCCCGCTATGTTTAAAAAGTATTTCCTGGGATATGTTCTTTTTCTCCTTACCGGACAGCTATCTGCCCAGGCTCCAACTATTACTTCCTTTACTCCAACGTCGGCCAGAACGAATGCATCTGTTACCATTAACGGCACCAACTTTACAGGAGCCACTGCCGTTAGTTTCGGCGGAACTCCTGCCAACGCATTTTTTGTGTCCTCTTCAATAAAGATTACTGCGTTTGTAGGTCCGGGGTCGAGCGGTAGCGTATCAGTAACCACTCCTGCCGGAACGGCTTCGCTGCCGGGTTTTACTTATTTGCCACCGCCAGTTATTACTTCTTTTTTACCGGCAAGCGGTGGTTATGGCACAACCGTAAATATTAAAGGAGTAAATTTTACCGGCGCCACTGCCGTAAGGTTTGGCGGTATATTGGCCACTTCATATACAATATTATCAGATACCACAATCAACGCTGTCGTTTCAAATGGCAGTTCGGGCAGTGTAACGGTTACCTCCGCTAACGGAACCGGAAGCCTTGCCGGTTTTACATATACCGGACCTGTTATAACATCATTCACCCCAACTAGCGGCGTTACAGGAACGAATGTATCTATAACCGGTTTAAATTTCACCGGCACTACTGCTGTCAGTTTTGGGGGATTGCCGGCAGCATCTTTTACTGTGAATTCGCCAACATCTATTACCGCAGAGGTTGGCGCAGTTGGCGGACCGGATACAACCGGAATCATTGCTGTGTCGGCGCCGGATGGTACAGCCACGATACAGGGATTTAATACTCCATACATCACTTCAGTAACTCCCAACAATGGTGGATATGGTGCGGCTATCACTATCCGGGGATTTAATTTTAGCGGGGCCACTGCGGTAACTTTTGGCGGTGTTAATGCCGCATCGTACAGTATAGTATCCGACACTGTTATTAATGCAACTGTCGGCTACGGTCTTTCAGGTGCCGTAAAAGTGAGAAGCGCAACGGGTGTGGGAACCTGGCAAACATTTTTTTATTCATACCCATTACCTGTTATTAATTCATTTACGCCAATATCCGGTTCTATCGGTACAGTTGTTACAATACGGGGAACAGGCTTTAGTGGTGCAACCTCAGTTTCAATAGCCGGTTCTTTTTTAGCACCCTATACAGTAGTTTCGGATTCAGTGATCACATCAGCAGTCAGTACTACCAATTCAGGCAGTGTAATTGTAAATACTCCCGGTGGAGGTGCCTCGCTTCCGGGATTTACTTATACCGGCCCCGTTATAAGTTCTTTCTCTCCGCAAACTGGTATTACAGGAACCACCATTTCAATTTTCGGAACCAACCTGTCCGGGGCTACTGCTGTAAGTTTCGGCGGAACAGCTGCTGCATCATTTACCGTTATTGGTTCCACACAGATCGATGCAGTTGTGGGGAGTGGCTCTTCCGGCAGTATAGTTGTAACAACCCCGGCAGGAACGATAACCGCAAGCGGTTTTAAGATGATACCCATCATCACTTCATTTTCACCGGAAGCCGGGCCGGTTGGCACATCTGTAACTATCAGTGGGGTTAATTTTAACCCTGTTGCAGCCAACAATATTGTTTTCTTTGGAGCTGTAAGAGCAACTGTCCTTTCTGCTTCTGCCACACAACTTGTTGTAACAGTACCTGCAGGCTTCACCCCCGAACCGATTTCTGTAACCACAGGATCTGTCAGTGCTTATTCAAACAAACCATTTACTGTTACATTTCCCAATGATAACGCCACTCTTTCCACCAACTCCTTTTCACCCGCAACGGAGTACTATGGTGCTTACTTTGGCTCAGGGTATTATGGTGTAAATAATTCCGCCATCAGCGATATTGACGGTGATGGCAAACCTGATATGATCATACTGAAAAGTATTTTCACCACTAACAATTATGCCTTTAGTGTATTCAGAAATACAAGTACCGGTGGTGTTTCCAGTTTTGCACCCCGGGTAAATTTTGCACAGTACCTAGACAATGGCAGCGGCATACTCTGTAAAGACCTGGATGGAGACGGCAAACCTGATATTGCTATCACCTTCGCAATAAGCCCCACCGGCTATGTGGCTGTCTTCAGAAACACAAGTACACCCGGCAATATTTCATTTGCCAGCAGGGTTGATTTTCCAATGTATTATTCACCAGGACCTTTTTGCGCAAATGATATTGACGGAGATGGTAAACCAGAGCTCATCATTCCCAACACCAACGGGGGATCTTTTGTTTCCATATTAAAAAATAACAGCTCCGCCGGTACTATTTCATTTTCACCACGGGTTGATTACAACATACCTAACTCCCTTGCCAGCGTAGCGGTGAATGATCTTAATGATGATGGCAAACCCGATATCGCACTGAACTCTTCCTCTGGTAGCGGAACAATATTTGTTATGAAGAACACCAGTTCTCCCGGGAGTATCTCTTTCGCTGCCACTACAGATTATCCATCCGCCGGCGCAGGCGGTATTTCCTGTTATGATATGGATAGCGATGGAAAGACAGATATTATTTCGAGCAGTGGCAGCACAAATTATATTTCCGTACTCAGAAACACCAGTAGCGGTGGAAATATCTCATTCGCACCAAAAGTTGATTTTCCAAGTGGAACCGGTACTAACGGGCTTGCCGTTGGCGATATGGATGGAGATGGAAAAGCCGATGCACTCGTCGGGAATTATATTGTTCCGGGCAACTATGATGATTCTGTCTCTGTATTTAAGAACACCAGTACTACCGGAAACATTTCGTTTGCACCCAGGGCTATGTACAGAACCGGAGACTGGCCATCCTCTGTTTATATAGGCGATCTTAACCTTGATGGTAAGGCAGACATGGTGACAGCAAACTGGATTGGCTACAGTCTTTCTGCATTTATTAATAAAATAGGCGATTCGGTAATTACAACTCTTTGCCCTCCGGCTGCAGGTACCTCTCTTACCGCTGACCTTACAGGCAGCAGCTACCAATGGCAGGCCGATAACGGCAGCGGCTTTGCCGACATTAGTGATGGAGGCAATATTAACGGCGCCACCACAGCCAGTCTTCAACTTACTTCTATCCCCTCTTCATGGAATGGAAGAAGGTACCGCTGCAGGGTAAATAGCAATTATAGCATCATTCATACGCTTCGTTTTGAAAATACATGGACCGGGGCTGTAAGCACTGCATGGGAAGATCCTGCCAACTGGAGTTGTGGTGCAATTCCGGATGCCAATACAAATGTTGTGATAAACAGCGGTACGGTTGTAATCAATACAAGTACAACAATAAGATCGCTGAGACTTGGGCCCGGTGTTAACTTTACCGTTAGCACAGGTGTGATACTCACTATCATCAATCCTTAAAACAATCTTTCGTCTTCCCGGGATATTATTCCCCGTTACACAAATAAAATTGGATATTTTTTTATTTTAGTGCTATGAAAAACATACTGCTCCCTCTCGTATTATTTTTTTCATTGACCGCACCGGCGCAAAAAAAACCAATACCGGCCAATTGCCCCGACCTGAAGCAAAAACTATTGCTCATCAAACAATCTTTTACAAACCTGCAAAAATTTAAAAAAGAGCTGCTGCCGGGCAGCACTTATAAATACGCCACCAGCCTTACCATCTGCGGCGTAATGGGTGAAATGGAAGTATTTGACGGAGGTGCAGAAATAACATTTAAGTTCGAACATGATAAGTTTTCTGATGAAGATGGAAAACTGACCGCTGCCTTTGTAGCCAACTTTCGCAAAACCGTGAAAGCTGTTTTCGGAAACACTTATGAGGAAACATATGACAAAGATGAGGATGAAATGTGGGGTGAATATGAATATTACGAGTACAGGCCCTACTCCGCATCATACCCTAAAATAAGGATCGATTATCCATTTGCAGATGATTTTATCTGGATATCATTTGAGTATAGCAAATGAGTGGTCGGGGATTGTTGAAGTATTTACTGTCATTCCCACCAATTAATAGCTCATCCCTCCGTTTTATATATTCTCACCAGCATTTCACAAATCTCCGGATGATTGGCTTTTAATAACTCTGGTTGCTCAAAAAAGTACTCGGAAATAACAGCAAAAAATTCTGTGGTATTAGTGGCTCCATACATATCAATATCTGAGCCATAGGCTTTCATTCTTCTAATGGTGGTATCCATTATATGCTTCCATTGACTCACAAATTTCCGTTCTAGAATTATTTCCGGCACACCATCCATGGTTCCATCCATTTTATCTATCAAATGCACAAACTCATGAATAGCGGTGTTGTGGGTATCCTGTTCATTAATAAATCCCTGCCGCAATTGCCATTTTGTAATGATCATTACATGTTGCATTGGGCCGTTGCCCACCATGCCTGCAATAGGGCGATCAGATCCGGCCTGGTCAAAATCTTCATTGAAGGCACCGGGATACACCAGCACTTCATGCAGGTTGATATATTGCCAGTCGGGAATAGCGAAAACGGGAATGACTGCCCCTGAGGCAATTAAGAGCCTGTCAAGATCTTCAACAACGGCATTGACACCCGTTATTTTCACAGCAGACAAAAAATGCTCTACCCTTTTTTCGAAACTGACTTTCCCCTCCTCACCCAACTGCCGGTAAAATTTTACATAATCGGTCAATAGCTCCCTGTAATTTTCCGGTAACAAAACGATGTCTTTTGCGATACTTATCCGAAAGACAAATAAAATTATCAGCACAACCAACCCAAAGCCAATTAAAACCTGCCAGATAGTGAACATAGTTGAATGAAGTTAAACAGTATTTTCTTCCCTGCCCGGTCTCCGGAATTAGAACCTTCAAAGCAAAGTACCCGGTAACTTTCTGTATAAGTATACTGGCAGCGACTTTCTTTAAGAAAAGAATGATTCATACGACTGATCATAATCCATCACAACCAGGTAAGGTTGAAAATTTGTCATCATGGTTGGCAATAAAAACAAATGGGGTTTGCATTTGCAGCCGTTTATTTCCACCTGAAGCCTCTGAAGGAGTTTATCTTTTTATGGCGGTCGAATTTTATCTCAATCTTTTCATTCTGGAAACTGGTGCCATCCAGATATTCTTTACCAAAAACGGTGGCAGTTGTAATACCAGCCACCACCGTAATTTGTATGGGTGCCGTTATTTCGAATTTATTTTTGGGATGGGCCTTCCAGAAACTTTTGTCACTTTGTGTAATAATCTTCCGGGAAATATTCCTTAAGTATTTCATATATATCAGTACGGTATCGGCATAATACTGTTCAGCAGAATCGGCTTTGTGTTCATTCCGCAGCCGGAATAATTCCTGCACTATTCTTATTTCTTCGCTTTCCTGTTTTTGTTGTGGCGGAAATGTACTGACCGTAACACAGGTTAATAATATGTACAGCATGAAGTGCATAATGAAAATTGGCCCGGGCACTAAGTTAGGTATTTCATAAACCTGGCTGCAACAGATTCCCGATGCCTGCTTTTACGACTATCGAAGGTGTGTCTATAACGCAGGCGAAACTAGCTGAATAAGCAAATTTAAAAAGCTCTTGTCCGGTAAAATGATTTTGTTCTCTCCCGGGTATTCAATTCCATCCACAAAGTAATTTGCAGTAATGTGATAGTTTTATAACTTAACGATATCAATTTTACCCATGGCAGAATTAAAAACCAAAAAGACCGAATTAAGCGTTGACGTTTTTCTAAAGAAGATACCCGAGGCACAAAAAAGAAAAGATGCTTTTGCTATTATGGAGCTGATGGAAAAAGCTACGAAGACAAAAGGTAAAATGTGGGGTTCTGCCATTGTTGGTTTTGGCGACCGTCGTTTAAAATATGAAAGCGGCCGTGAACTGGATTGGTTCATCATGGGATTTTCGCCCCGCAAGCAAAACCTGACCTTATACATACCCGGTGCCGTGCAAAAGCAAACAGCCCTGCTGAAAAAATTGGGAAAACATAAAACAGGAAAAGGTTGTTTGTACATCAACAAACTGGAAGAAGTGGATTTAGTGGTGCTGAAAGAACTGATCAAACAGGGGCTTGGGAAATAACCACAACTTGTAAGTACACTACATTATTATAAGATGAGTCTTACAGCACAAATAGCAAAACATTTCAGAGAGGTGCATATTGGTGGTAACTGGACTTCGGTAAATCTGAAGGACAGCCTTGCAGATGTTAGCTGGCAGCAAGCAACCACAAAGTTGTATTCTTTTAACAGCATCGCAGCACTTGTTTATCATATTAACTATTATGTCAGCACAGTGTTGAAAGTATTACAGGGTAATCCACTGAGCGGTCATGATAAATTTAGCTTTGACTGTCCACCTGTGTGTTGCCAGGCAGACTGGGACAACCTGGTGAGTAAATCCCTCGCAGATGCAGAGCAGTTTGCGCAATTGCTCGAACAAATGCCGGATAGTAAACTATCCGAAGACTTTACCGATAAAAAGTATGGCAACTACTATAGAAACATGCTTGGCATTATTGAACATTGTCATTATCATTTAGGGCAGATCGTAATCCTGAAAAAAATTCTGGCTTCAGAAGCATCGACCTTATAAAATTGTAGTATGCAACCGATTGCTGACCAGTAATCGGCCATAGGCCTTAAATTCAGATGATCAAAATATTAACCCATGCAAAGCAAAGCCGCAACAGTTGACGAATACCTGAAAGAGGTACCAGAAGAACGACTGGCTGCATTAACCAGGATCAGGGGACTGTGCCTGAAGGAACTAAAAGGCTACACAGAAAGTATGCGATATGGCAGCCCCTGTTATGAGAAAAATAATATCGCAGAAGTTGGCTTTGCCAGTCAGAAAAATTTCATTGGCCTGTATATTTTGAAAACAGATGTAATGGAACAATACAGAAATGAACTCAAAGGAATTAGTGTGGGTAAAGGATGCATCCGCTATACGAAACCGGAAAAGATCGACTTCGCCATCGTACAAAAAATGCTGAGAGGTACATTCCTTTCGAAGAACAATATCTGCGGATAATATAATTACTGCCCATGCCTTTGCCAGCCAGATCGAAACTTATCCTCATCAAGGTCGTCCATACCATTATCTGGCTGTTTTTCAATGTGGTTATTTTCTACATGCTTTATGCTGTAATCGTAAATAGACTTGATACCTGGCTATGGATAGGCTATGGCCTTTTTGTTTTGGAAGGAATCGTATTATTGCTCTTTAAATTCTTTTGCCCGCTGACGATCATGGCCCGCAAATACTCTGACTCAACAAAAAGTAATTTCGATATCTATCTTCCCGAGTGGCTGGCCAAACAAAATAAACTGATCTATACTTCCATCCTTGTTGTTATTTTGATCATCACCATTTACCAGCTTTTGAAATAGCAGCAGGGAAGAAAAAAATTCCATCCTACCTTCATGCTTTAAATTTATTTCATGGGTAAACTACATGACTCCATCAAGCCTGCTCATAAAGAGTTCATCGAACAACAACATATCTTTTTCGTCAGCACCGCACCATTAAGTGCCGATGGCCGGGTGAACCTTTCACCAAAAGGATTGAATTGTTTTAAAGTACTGTCAGAAAACCGGGTGGGTTATATGGACCTTATCAGCAGCGGTAATGAAACATCTGCCCACACATTAGAGAATGGCCGCATCACTATCATGTTCTGCTCTTTTGAAGGAGCACCCAATATCCTGAGGTTGTACGGAAAAGGATTTGCTGTATTGCCCGGCACTGCAGCATGGGAACAGTATGCACCTCAATTCACTATCTATCCCAGCACAAGACAACTCATCATCGCCGATATTGACATGGTGCAAACCTCCTGCGGCTTTGGCGTTCCTTTGTACAGCTACGAAGGCGAAAGAGATATTCATTTTGAATGGGCAGAAAAGAAAGGGGCTGACGGACTGCATGAATACATTCAGCAGAACAACCTGAAAAGCCTGGATGGATTGCCTACGGATATTGGATTGCGGCCGACCGGTAAATAATTTCTTTTCTCTCCCCCGTCTTACGGTAAATTTGTATTGTGGTCCGCCGTTCAATAGAAATAGTTTCAAGCAGTTTTAAAATGGCCCTGCAGGAATTGTGGAAGAATAAACTCCGCACTTTCCTGTCGCTGTTTGGAATTACTATCGGCATCTTCTGCATTATTGGTGTACTGGCAACAGTAAACAGCCTTGAAAGGAATATTCAAAATGAAGTACGGTCTCTTGGCACCAACACTATCTATGTTGATAAATGGGATTACAGTGCAGGCAACGGTCCCGATTATCCCTGGTGGAAATTTGTGAACCGCCCGGTGCCCAAGTACCACGAAGTAAAATTCATTAAGGACAGAACTGCCGGTGCAAAGTTTGTGGCATTCCGCATCAAGGTGGTGAGTGATGTGGATTATAAAAACAATGTGCTTTCCAATGTAAATATCTATGGCATCAGTCCGGATTTTAATAAGATACAACCTGTTGAATTGAAAGATGGCCGCTATGTTTCTGAGGCAGAGTTTGACAGGGGCAGCAACGTGGTGGTGGTGGGTTTTGAAGTGGCAGAAAAATTATTCGGCACTGCTGATATTGCCGTAGGCAAGGATATTTCCACCCGGGGCAAAAAACTCCGCATCATTGGTGTGATAAAGAAACAGGGCAAGCAAATGATCGGCGGTTGGGATTTTGACCAGAGCATGGTGATATCTTACCAGTTTGCCCGCAGTATGATGAACGAACTGAAAGCCGACCCGCTGATAATGGTGCAGGGAAAAGATAATGTGACCAGCAAGGCATTGAAAGATGACCTGACCGGGGTGATGAGAGCTATTCATAAACTAACACCCAAAAAAGAAGATGATTTTGCACTGAACGATATCAATGATTTCAGTGATGCCATCAGTTCACTATTCTCCGGTGTGAATCTCGGTGGCTGGGCCATTGCATTCCTGTCGCTGATCGTTGGCATGTTTGGCGTGGCCAACATCATGTTCGTTTCGGTAAGGGAACGTACCAGCCAGATAGGATTGAAAAAAGCCATCGGCGCCAAGCGACGGGTGATACTGGCAGAGTTTCTGCTGGAGTCTGCCTTTCTTTGCATCATCGGCGGATTGATAGGGCTGACGCTGGTATTCTTACTTACCCAGGTGCTAACCCAGGCACTGAATTTTCCTGTCTTTATTTCTACCAGTTATATGGTGCTGGCAATTGGCATTTGTATCATAGTGGGTATACTGGCTGGTTTTATCCCTGCACTGCAGGCAGCAAAGATGGATCCGGTAGTGGCGATACGGAGTAAATGATACCCCAAACCCCAAAGTGGCTTTTCAAGAGTTATTAACTTCGCAAATTCATAAAATAATTGAAATGGCCGTATGTATTTTAGCGATAGAGAGCAGTTGTGATGAAACTTCCGCTGCAGTTTGCAGGGATGGAAAGATATTATCCAATTACATCGCCAATCAAACGGTACATGAAAAATATGGTGGTGTTGTTCCTGAACTGGCTTCCAGGGCACACATGCAAAATATCATTCCCGTTGTGGATGCAGCTTTAAAAGAAGGAGGCTGCGAATTGAAAGATATTGATGCCATCGCATTTACACAGGCTCCGGGCTTAATTGGCTCTTTATTAGTAGGCGGAGAATTTGCCAAATCGTTATCCCTTGCATTAAACAAACCATTAATTGCGGTGCATCATATGCAGGCACATGTGCTGGCTAACCTGATCGATGACCCCAAACCCGGTTTCCCTTTTTTATGTTTGACAGTCAGCGGTGGCCATACCCAGATTGTCTTATGTGAATCACCAACACAAATGAAAGTAATTGGTGAAACGATAGATGATGCAGCCGGTGAAGCATTTGACAAATCTGCAAAACTGCTTGGTCTGCCCTATCCCGGCGGCCCGCTGATCGATAAATATGCAAAAGAAGGAGATGCCAGCCGGTTCAGGTTTCCTGAACCAAAGATTGAAGGGCTCAATTTCAGTTTCAGCGGATTAAAGACTTCTATTCTTTATTTTTTGCAGAATGCCGGCAAGAGTAACCTTTTTAAAGAAGAGTTTACGGCCACCGAAGAAGAAAAACAATCCTTTATTCAAAACAATCTGCCGGATATATGTGCCTCCATACAGCATCGCATTATCACCATTCTCTTAAACAAACTGAAAAAAGCCTCTATTGAGACCGGCGTCACCGATATTTGTCTTGCCGGTGGTGTTTCTGCTAATAGTGGTTTACGAAAAGCTTTTGAAGAAGCCGGCAAAAAATATCACTGGCACACTTTTATCCCGGCTTTTCAATATTGCACAGATAACGCCGGTATGATCGCCATCACGGGGTATTATAAATACCTTGCCGGACAATTCGCAGACCTGTCTGTTATGTCAACCGCAAGAGCTGAATGGTAATTCATTTCTATGGCCAATTCTTATTTTCAATTCAAACAATTCACCATTCAGCAGGAAAACTGTGCGATGAAAGTGACAACGGACGCCTGTTTATTTGGAAGCCTCTGTCCAACCTTTGACGAACGCAAAGAAGTTTTTAAAGTTCTCGATATCGGAACAGGAACAGGATTGCTTTCCCTGATGTTTGCACAAAAGAAACAGTCAGCCGTTATTGATGCCGTCGAAATAGATGAAGATGCTTTTCAGCAGGCAACAGAAAATGTTGCTGCTTCACCATGGAGTCACAGAATCAAAGTGATTCATACAGATGCGAAGGAGTTTGATTCCGGCAATCAATATGATTTTATCATCAGCAACCCGCCTTTTTATGAAAAGGAATTGAAAAGCGATGATGCAAAGAAGAACCTGGCTCATCATAACAAAGGCTTGCTTCTCCCGGAATTGCTGAATGCTGTCAAAAAGAATCTTAAACCGGGCGGCCGTTTTTCTCTGCTGCTACCTTACAAAAGAAATGAAGAGATAAAAAGAATGATGTCGGATAGCAACCTGTTCATTGAGCAATTAACCTTTGTACGGCAATCAGCAACTCATGATTACTTCCGCATTATACTCTCTGGCAAATTAACAGACAGCGAACCTGCAGAAACGATAATTGATGAGATATCAATAAAGGATAAAAACAACCAGTACACACCGGAGTTTACCGCTCTGTTAAAAGATTATTACCTGCACCTGTGATCCTTATTTTCCTTCAGCATACTCACTGAGGTAAGTGTAATGCTCCGTTAACTTTCCATCCCTGGCCATAGTTGCTCTTTCAATCATGTCCGAACTATTCCCGACAAGGTCTTCCAGTACATGCTTGATAAGCTGCTCACCAAAATAACGGCTGGCATCCCTGGGTAATTCATTTGGCAGATTGCCAACAGCCATTATATCAATTGAATTTTTCAGATAAGGAGTTGTTTTTTCCAGCGTTACCTTGTCAATTCCATACACCGGGTCTTCAATGGTCTGATCGCCGACATTAATCGGTACTGAGCCATTAGCATCATCTGTTATATCCGCAATGGTCTGAATAATAAAATGCTCCGATCTGGCATCATCTTTTTCAAACAGGCGGGGCACAGCTTTTTCCCAGTAAACACCATTCATCAGAATATCTGTTTGTTCAGCATAAGGCAAAAACCGGCACTCATATTCAGAAGGATGTTCATGAAATTCCATACGGCTGTATTTTCCTGTTATTTTATGCCTGTACAGATCTGCGCCTTTTAGCTGTGTATAAACCGGGTAAGAAAATCGTCTCTTTAAATATTCTTCCGGGTCCACCTCATGTATGCCCATCAGGTTCATGATCTCTAAAATGCCATGTGCCACACGACCTGAACCCGTAACAGCAATCTTCACATTTGGCAAACGAAGGCCAAAATAATTGTGAATCAGCTCCCTGAAACTTCGCTGTTTATAAACCCTGTCTAATGTAAACAATCCGGTACGGTTTCCGTAAGCCATCATTCCATTGTGTGCACCCACCACCCCGGCAAAGAACCCAAATCCAATGATACGCTGACCATCTTCATGCTCCAGGCATTCATAATCAACCAGCCGGATATGTTTGTCCAAAATTGTGCGCAGTAGCTTTTGATTATGCGGCTGTTTCTTCTTTGTATGGGAAAAAAACAGGTAGGTCTTGCCGGCTACTAACTGGTCAACCGGCACTTCTTTGATGCCGAGCAGTATATCACAATCACTCACATCCTCCTTTACTTCTACTCCTGCTGACTGGTATTCCCGGTCTGAAAAACACCTGTGCGGAGAAGACTGTGCGATGATCTGCACATGCGGCGCATTTTTATGTATCCATTTGCATTGGGCAGGTGTGAGTGATACCCGGTTATCTGCCGGTATTTTTCCCTCTCGTATTAGTCCAATCCTTATCATACAACCATTTATCGTTAATTAAGTCCGGCAAAGTTGCCGTTTAAACCGATGCTAAACAAACTGATTTAAATCATCGCTGCCTGATAAATGGATGGTGTAACTTTGAAAATACTTTACAAAAAAATTCAGACTAAAGGTTACATCCCTGCGTTGGGAGGTTACACACAAAAAAGGCTTACATGAGGAACTCCAAAAGCACTGTTTTTGCATTTGTTTTAATAGCCACTTCTTTATTTTGGCTTTCTTGTACTAAAAACGCAGCTGACCAGGGTCCTTATAACCTTAGCTATGGTGATTCCATTTTATACCTGAAACCTTCCCCGGGTGATTATATAGTCTACCCGACCAATCACCGGGATGGAGATTATTCCGGTTTCCCGGAAGGAATTGAAATTGATGATAAGACCGGCGCCATTAATATCTCAAAAAGCGAAACAGGGCTTCGTTACCGCATCACCCACCGGGCACCAGACGGTACAGAAACTAAAACAATGGTGGTCCTTTCCGGAATAACTTTTAAAGACCATTTTTATCGTCTTTCTGCCGATGATTCAATTGCTAACCCTATTTACAATTCAGACCCAAGCAGGATACTACCACTTGCAGGGTCCAGTTTTGATGAAGGAAATATTGCCAACACCGGTGGTTGTTCAGTAAAAACAGACAATGGTAAGATCAACCTGAAAGAAACAATCCGCAATGGTGTTTTCGGTTCACCACCCCGGAACGATGCCCAACAAACATTTGAAATAAAATACAAGATCAATGATGCCAGCGGAAAAAGAGAGAACAAACTGAAGGTTCTTTTATACTGGTATAATACTATGGCCGATGTTCCCCAATATGTATGGGACATCCTGAATGACCGTACATCGCAAGGCGTATTCCTTCGCAATGGTGGCAATATTACAGGTCGCACAGAACAGGCCGCCAAGCCAAGACCTCCTTGTGTTATTATTATTGCCAATTAGATATACAGCGGCTAAATTTGATAAGCTTTTGAGTAGCTTATCATGCAAAAATTTCTTTTATCACTCTTATTGACCGGATTATTATTCTTTTGCTTTTCTCAAAGTCAGGAGAAAAAAGATGCTGCTGGTTTATTAAAGGCCTATATAAGTGCCGATAAAATTTACCAGCAAGCTGAGAATCTTTATACCCGGGCCGGAGATGATGAAACGCTGCAGAAAAAAGCAGATGAAACCTACCTGCAGGCCTTAGCTTCTTTTAACAAACTCATCCCCTCAGTCGAACAGGAAGGCAATGATTCCCTGGCTTTCTTTATCCGGGCAAAGACCGGCTTCATTCAATACTATTTTGACAGTGCGAATGCAGCTAAAGCAGATTATCTTGAAGCCATAGCACTGAAAGAGAAACTTCCTTCCATTGCAGATTCTTTTTTATTTATCCCCTGCCTGTATACCGGGGGTATTTACTACAGTCAAAATCAATTTGATTCTGCCCTGTTTTATTATAAAAAAGCAGAGCAACTGAATGATAGTTATCAAAAACCCCTGGATCAGTCACAGCGGTTGTACAACCGCCTCGGCGCCATGTATTATGAAACAGGTAATTATCGTCTGGCGAAAAACTATTTTGAAAAAGCCATTACCCTTATAGTACCAGGACAACTATACCTGCTGACAAACTATAAAATCAATACTGCTTCCCTGTTGGTAAAGCTGGAAGAATTTGATAAAGCCAAAGCTGTGTATCAAAGCCTGTTACCTTCAGCTGCTTTTGAAAATGAAATATATCACAACCTTGCCATCATCAGCATCAAACAAAAAGAATATCAAAAAGCAATTGAGCATCTTAGAAAGGTTAACTATACAGACGACAAAAAAAGTGTTGACCTTTATTACAATTTCGGAGTGGCTTATTCCGCACTTAACGAAAAAGATTCGTCAGAATTCTACCTGCAAAGGGCTCTTGCTGAAAATATAAAATGGAACGGACGGAGAAAGAATATCCAGTACGGCCTCATTCTGAAATACCAGGCCGACGAACTGGCTGCCCAACGATTATACAAAGAAGCCACTATACAGTACCAGCAGGCTATCCAGCAATTTCATAACGACTTCAAAGAAAATGACAGCCACAAGAATCCTGAACTATTCAGTGGAGTATTCTCTTATATCAACCTTTTTAATACGCTGACTGCTAAAGCAGCTGCATTTGAAGCCTGGTACCAGCAGGAAAAAGATATTGAGCTGCTCAACTCATCACTGGCGGCTTACCAGTCTGCTTTTAAACTGACCAGCTATGTAGAGAAAACCTATGATTCAGATGAGGCACGGATGTTTTTAGGTAAAATAAAATATACTGTTCATAGTAAACCGATTGATGTTTGTCTTCTGCTCTATGATCTTACTCAGAAAAGAAACTACCTTGAAGAAGCCTACCTGTTTGACCAGCGGAATAAGGCTTCTATTCTTGCCTTCAATGTGCAGGAAAATGAAATAAGAAATAATGCCGGTAAAGAAACAGAATTAACACGGAAAGAAACGTCACTAAAAGCCACCATTACCAGGCTATCATTAAAGGCAGGCCAGGTAACTGACAGCCTTCAGCTATCAGAGATCAATATAGCCATCCGTGATAATGAGATTGAATTGGGAAAGCTGCAGGAAAAACTAAATGACGACCCGGACTGGCAACAAAAAAGATCCATTGAACAAATACCAACCATCAGCCAGTTACAAAAGAAACTGGATAATAACACTGCCCTGCTATCGTATCATCTTTCAGAAAGTGAACTACTTACTCTTCTTATCACACCCAGCAGGTTTGAATACCGGAAATCGGCCATCAATAAAAACTTCTTCACTGCTATCGATGATTTTAAAAAAGCCTTGCATAGTACTTCTGCTGACCAACGGTATTCTGGTGCTACGGCATCCCTGAGCCTATACGAAAAACTGATTGGACCCGTACATGCTAAACTACCGCAGACAAAACGGTTCATTATCATCCCTGATGATGAACTGAATTATCTGCCTTTTGAGGCTTTGCAGGATGAAAATGGAAAATACTTGGTCGAAAACTATTCTGTTCAATACCAGTACTCAACTGCCCTGCTGGGAAAAAATGAAAAATCCGAGTTGCCAGCAGGCACTTTGTCTTTTGCTCCTTTTGTATCAAAAGGCTACAACGATGGTTCCGGCAATTCATTCATCCCTCTGCCAGCATCTGAAGATGAGGTTAACAAACTGGAAGGAAAGATCTTTACAGATGAAAATGCCACGAAGGATCAATTCCTGCAATCTGTTAACAAATACGGCACCCTGCACCTGGCAACACATGCCAGTGTTAACAACGAAAATCCATCCCGTTCTTTCATTGCATTCTATCCGAAAAACAACGAGTATAAATTATATGCCCGTGAAATCGCTGACCTTAAACTAGATTCTACCCAATTGGTTATTTTGAGTGCCTGCGAAACCGGCACCGGACAATTGGTAAGAGGCGAGGGACTGATGAGCTTATCGAGGGCATTCGCTTATGCAGGCTGTCCGAATATCATAACATCTCTTTGGAAAGCCGAAGACAGGGCCACGACATTCCTTACTCAGCAGTTGCATTATTACCTGGATAAGAATTATACAAAAGACAAAGCACTGCAACAGGCGAAACTCGATCTCCTTACCAACGAAGAAATCGACCCGGGCTTAAAATCACCCAACTATTGGGCTCATCTTATTTTTATTGGTGACTATGAGGCACGGCATAATTCATCCAACTGGTGGTGGATAGCCCTTGCCATTCTGGTGGCAGCCCTTGCTTATATCATTGTAAAAAGAAAAAGCCTGCTTGCATTTCACAGGCAGGCTTAGTTCTCCACAGGCAAGCAACAGAGCTATTGATGCAGAGTGATTGTTGACAGGTGAGTGTCTTCCCGGTTCCTTACTATTACATTGTTGATGATCGTATCGTTAAAGCCATTCTGTCCGTCAATTAATATCTTATACGTTCCTGCATTTAACCCAACGATCTTAAACTCGCCGTCATCATCATCGGGTATAGCTGTGGCAGTATCTGAGCCGATCACTGCTTTCACAATCGCATCGGCTGCACGGGGTAACACCCGTCCTTCTATCCGACCAGAATTGCTGTGGGTAAATATTTTGATATGAGATTTCAATCGGTACACATTCCCGTTGCCCGAACCGCTGTTGTCAGGTTGTATTGAATTACCCGCATCAAAATCGATCCAGAATAAAACCTGGCCGGTTTGAGTTATCTCGAAATTGCTGTTATCAAGGTTAGCTATCACCTCCCGGTCTTCATCTTTCACCCGTAATGGAAAGCTTTGCCCGTTCTTCATCGCTGAATTTTGGGTACCCAGCACCAGTTTGATCTTTCTGATCCTGGCATTGGGTAAAGTACCTGTAGCAAACAATGTATCTAATCCGTTCCGGAAGCGAAGAATATTATACACCCCCGGGTGAATAGCAAGGTTAACCCAGCCTCCATTCGGTAATGTATCATCCTCCAGTTTTACTTGCAGTCTTTGCAGGTCAATGAATACACTGTCGAAAATGGGTGTTTGGTGATCCGTAAGATAAATAGTGATGGCATGTGGTTTATTAACATCTGTTGCGCCGTTTCCGTTGGCCGTTACATCTTTCTGGCAGGAATACAATACTACAGTGGTGGGCAGTAAACACAGCAGGGCTAAGCGAATAATGTTTTTCATATTAGAAGTTTTAGATTCATGTATGAGTAAATACAATGACGATCATTGTAATCATTATATAAAAAAAATCCTCCCCAAACGGGGAGGATCACCATCAAACCTTAACTATGCAAAATTCTTACCGCCACTTAAGCATCTTCACCTGGCGAAGTAGCTTACCGGTTACTTCCTTGTTATATTTATGATTAACATCATCGTGTATTTTATTCAGCAGGGCAAGGGCAAAATCATAATCCCCGTTCCGGATATATCCTAATGATAAATAAAATTCCGATTCGTCGTTTAATACAGGTTGTTGTGATCTCCTGTTCATATCAAGCACTTCCTTAAAACATTTAATGGCCTTGCTGTTATCTTTTACTTCCAGTGCAGCCGCCCCGCATAGAAACTCTCCTTTTGGTGAATGGTCTTCGCCGGCATCATGTATCCGGAGCACTTCCTTATAATTCTTTTCCCGGTAAGCTCTCTCAACCGGGGTTTCAGTCGTATTTGCATCACGGTAGCTTGTTAATTCATACGCCTGGTACCTTGATGCAAAAACCTTATCTGGTGAAAGGGTAAAGAAATTATACGCCATATAACCACCGATCAGCAAAATCAAACTGGCGGCCACTGCGATGCTATAGCGAAGTATTTTCCTGCCTGGTTTTATTTTTTTCAATCCGGGCTGCATTTCTTCCATCATCTCATGATGGATGCCAGCGACTTTTTGCTGTGAGCCATACAATTTAACAGCTGCAGTTGCTGATCGCAGCCTGTTCAGTTCCTCTTGTAAATCTTTATCCGCTGCCAGTTGTTGCTCCAAGGTTTCTTTATCAGCACCAACCAGCTCACCATCCAGGTATTGAACTAATTTTTCAGACATATCCGGTATAGAATTATCCATGCAATAAGTTTTTCAGGGTTTGTTTTAATGCCGGGTTTGCATTCACCATCTCTTCAAGTTGTTTCAGGCATTTATATTTTTTATTTCTTACCACTTGCTCATTTTCATAATGCATTGTTTCCAGTATCTCCTTCATTGACAGGTTTTCGTAATAAAATAACAGCAATATCTTCCGGCAGGTCTCCCCCAATTCACCAACCAGTCTTACCACTTCGGCCTTCCCTTCCCGGTCAGCTATTATCGCACCGGTATCCAATTCCACTTTTTCCTGCCCTCTTTCATATTTCTCTTCTCTTGCCAGTGCCCTGCCTCTTCTTTTTAGTTCATTAAGCCAGGTAAAGCGGTTCAGGGAAAACAAAAAGGTTTTTACGGTTGATTCACCTCTGAACTTGTCTTTTTGTACCAGGTCGATAAAAGCAACAATCACTTCCTGAAATATATCCTCAGCATCCTGCCGGCTGCCGCTGTTGTTCATCACATACCAGCTCAGGCTGTCAAAATGACCCCGGTAGATGGCTTTTATCGTTTCATCCATCCTTTGCCCGGTCCTGAGGTTGTCCACCAGTTCCGAATCCGGGAAGTTCCTGATTACCTCCATGCTTTATACGTAGATTTGTAAGTTTAAAATCCTGATTTGTAACCTAAACTAAGGATAAATTTTAAAGATAAAGCTGTAAAAACTCATAAACGGTAATGACTTATTTTGAATTATTTGAGATCCCTGTACAATTAAAAGTAAATGTGACCGCTTTGTCCAAAAAGTTCTTTGAGCTTAGCAAAAAGTACCACCCGGATTACTACGCCAATGATAGTGAAGAGGTACAGGCTGAAGCACTGGAAAGATCAGCCCTGCTAAATAAGGCCTGGAAAACATTTCAGAATTCTGATGCGACAATAAAATATGTGCTTCAGGAAAAAGGATTGCTGGAAGAGGAAGAGAAATATGAATTACCTCCTGTTTTTTTAATGGAGGTTATGGAAATTAATGAACAACTGATGGACCCGGATGAATCAGGTGTACAACAACTTGACTCCCGCATCAATAAACTTCAATCTGAGATATATGAACCTGTTAAAGAAATTATCGAAGGTTATAAAGATGGTATTACTACCGAAAAAGAATTGCTGCAGGTAAAAGAATACTATTACAAGAAAAAATATTTAGACCGCATCCGCCGGCAATTAGCCGGAATGGCTTAATATTGCAGCCCAATTCGAAAAAGCCCGGGTGGCGGAATTGGTAGACGCAGCAGACTCAAAATCTGCCGTTCGCAAGGATGTGCTGGTTCGATTCCAGTCCCGGGCACAAAAAGCCCCGCAGTTTGCGGGGCTTTTTTAATGGGTCCGTTTCCACTTCTTTATCTCAGCCTTTAACTTA
>JBGAQD010000040.1:0-20894 GCA_044220915.1 Chitinophagaceae bacterium | reverse complement strand
CATTTCTTCTCAAAATTGTTGCTCTGATTCTCAGTCAATTAATTAAGTTTATGCAAGATTTTTACTTGCTCAGAGTGGTTTCGCAAATACAACTGGCTCATTTCAAATTTAAATCATCAAAGGGGTTTACTTTCCAACCCAATCTCTCATTCCCCGCAGTTGTGCTTAATTTGCAACTAAGCATAGAACTGTTACCTTCAGCACAAGAAATTTAAAAATGAAAAAGATTTTGTCGTTCCTCTCTTGTTGTGTTTTGTTCACCTCATTCACCCAGGCACAATCCATCAGATCAATTCAAAACTCAGCCGGATGGACACCCGGAGGCATGTACTACGAACTCTATTCCCGGGCAACTGGCGATTCAGCCAAACCCGGCAATGTTTTAAAACTCCGCACCACGCAAAAATTAAACGACAGTATTATTTACGACCCCGCCAAAATGATCATACCGGCTTATCAGCCGGTAGCTGAGCCTGTACCTTACGATTTCTCCGAACTATGGCAAAAACTAAAATCCGGCGACAGTCTCTATGTCGTTCAGCTGATGGATACATTTATTTTGCGCAGTCCTGACCTTGTTTTATCAAACTATAAAAAAGGCGACAGTATTAAATCCTATATTAAAGTACTGGAGATATTCAGCAACGATTCAATCGCTAAAATCGATTACGAAAAACAAAAAGAAAAGCAGTTGCAAAAAGAAATCGCCGTCATAACCGCATACCTCGGTCAGCAAAACATTAAAACAACAAGAACAGCCAGCGGCGCCTTTGTCCAGGTCATCGCTGAAGGTACCGGCAGCAAGATCGATTCAGGCAGTGTCGTTTATTTAATGTACAAGGGCATGACATTAGACGGAGTGGTCTTCGACAGCAATATGGATGACAGCTTTGGCCATACCGAACCGCTGGAACTAACAGCCGGCATCGGCAACTATATCAAAGGCTTTGAAGAAGGCCTGGCCCTGCTCAGGGAGGGCAGTGTGGCAAACATCTATATTCCTTCCATGCTTGGCTATGCAGAACGGCCGCTTCCGTCCATCGAACCCTATACCAACCTGCTCTATGAAGTAAGGATACAGAAAGTAACAAAATAAGGGACAGGTTGCAGTTTCCTTTCTCAAAGAAGAGGATACTGCAACGGTATGAAAAATGAGACAACCCTGCATCTGGGTTAAAACAGTTTTATGAAACAATTATTGGGTCTCGCTTTTGTATTGGCATCATGGATATCGTTTTCACAAACCGCCCCGCAGGATTTTGTCCGGCAAAAACCTGTTTGCCCCGTTTGCAACAGCAATAAGGATGTAATACCCATCATATACGGAAAACCTGCTGCGGAAACCATCAAACGGGCCGAAAAAGGGGAGTGCCGCCTCGGCGGCTGCATGATAGATAAAGACAGTCCGTATTACTATTGCAAAAAAGACAAGAAGGAATTTGGCAAGTAATGTGCAGAAGCACCAAAGCCTGCTTACGCAGGCTTCATGCTCTAATCAGATCTGAATTTAAAATTGTTTACGTCTGTAAATTACTGTCTGCATTGAACATAAATCATTAGAATCACCGGTTTTTTCCAATAATTAGTTTTTACACTTACCCGGAATAATTAATGCCGTTAATGTGATTGATTTCACTCAAGGATTTGCAATACAAAACAGGGCCTTCTTTCGAAAGCCCTGTTAGTTTCAAAACATGAAACTGATAAAAAAGCGAATTAAAGGACACTTATTGGACGACGATCTTATTGGTCACATTTACCCTGTTCACTTCACTGGTTACTCTTATCAGGTAATTACCTTTTACCGATAACTCCGGGAACCTGAACTCTTCTGTCTGGGCCTCACTGTTCACATTCACTTCTTTTGAAGCTATTAGCCTGCCGGCAAGATCAAGCAACTGTACCTGGTAACGGCCGGCTGGTTGTTCAGAGAAAGATAATCTTACCACACCATTTGTTACGGGGTTCGGGAATACCGCAATACCATTCTGTAAGGTGGTTTGTTCCAGCTGCACTGTTTTAGCAGTTGCTTCTGTTGCAACAGCTTTTGGTTCTTCTTTCACTGTTTCTTCTTCCTTGTCTTTTTTCTTTTTGTCAAAAGCAAGATTGCCGTTGGCAAGATCAGAAGCATTGAAAACATCAGCACCGGTTGAAATTTTTTCGGCCTGCAGGGTGTTCAGGTCAAAACGGAAATAACCAACAGTTGATTCTGAACTGGCAATGATCACTTTGCTTCCTTCTTCCACCATGGCGCCATTGGTGCTAAAACCCTGTGGCAAACCTTTGATGGAACCTTTATGTGTGGCCACTTTGCTTTCAATATTTATTTTAAAAACATTTCTGTTTGCAGTAACGAGGTATAAGTTGCCGGAAGCATCTGCCACCATATCACCCCCATACCCGCTGCCGCTATGGATGGAATACTTTGTATTGGCAGCATCATCTGTTAATGCGCCAAGGTCAGTAATGGTTGGCTTTTTGCCGGTAGTAAAACGGATAAGATGGTTGCCATCATTGGTTAATGCATAACCATTGCCATCCGATGCTATCACCATTCTTGTTATCTGGTTAGCCACGTCGCCGCCAAATTTTACCACACCGAAATCTTCATTCTCGAAGAAATATATCTTGCCTGACTTCAGGTCTATATAACGAAGCTGGTTAATATTCATCGGCGTATAATAAAGCCTTTCATGCTTCTTATCATAAGCCATCGCTGCCGAGTTGGTGGAAAATGGTTTGTCGGTTTGCAGGTTGCGGCTCACCACTACCACTCTTGTATAGGCTTGTACATGATTGCCATTGGCTTTGTCGATCACCTGGTCAAGGTTCACCACTTTTCTTTCGGGGCTTGTCGTAGTGAAAGTCGTGGTGGTGGTTTTAGCATTGTTCTGGTCTTTCTTCACTACTGGTTTTCCTGTTCTGGCATTCAGGGCTTCAGTTTCTGTTTTGCTGTCGTAAATGGTTTTTACTTCAGCACCCGTGGTAACATCCACCAGCCTTACTTCTTTCCAGTTACGGCTGCCTTTTTCTGCAGCAGTAATGGCATAACCGGTGGTTGTTTTCGATGCTTTGTCCGTTTTTTGTGCTTGAGAGATGGTAACGACCGAAGTCATTACAAAGAGGAGTAGAATTCTTTGTTTCATGGCATTAAGTTTTGTGACCATTAAACTACGATATATTTCGTTGACGGAGAAAAATTAGTGATGAAAAGCCTTTTTCCCGGTTTGAATGGAGAATTCAAAAGGTTTCGGGCTGCGAAAGGGGTGTTATAAAGGAATTAATTTAATTTAGTTATTGTTTCTGCACTCACCATTAAAACCCGGCATATGAAAGTCATGAAAAAGCCTTTCATTTTTATATTGGCTCTTCTGCTAAGCATTCAGGGTTTCTCCCTGACCATTTATGAGATCAGTTATGAGTTTAAAAACCTGGTTGATTTTCCAAAGTACACTGCCATGCTGGTTCGGTATGGAAATGGCACAGGTTTTATGCGGGTAAAATATTCCAATAAGACTGGTACAGAGACTTACGTGGTGCACATGGAGTTTGACGAAGCGGAGGGACGGTCAAAGATTGACGGAATGCCGCATCTTACCCTTCAGTTCAAAGGCAAATCACCGAGATATATCATCAATGGCACAAAAGAAAAACAGGATGCTTATAATCCGGATGTATTGTGGTTTAAGAAGGAAGCGGAGGATAAGAACTTTAAGCCCTGGGGTGTTACCTCATTAAACACAGATGGAACATTTGAGTATGGAAAGATCCTTAATGTGAAAGTGATAAACAAAGCAGACCTGACCAAAGCCTTTGTAAAAAATTATTTCCTTGAAACAGAAACATTTTATGCAAACCTGTTCAACCCTGCAGAAACAAATCCAACGGTGCCTGTTAAACCGGATGTTAATAACCCTGTAAAGCCTGCCACCACCTTGCCAACCAAACTGCATTTCATTATGGTGGCCAATACCAACGACCCCCGTATTGGTTACAGTGTTCAAAAAGATGTGGTCAATATTACAAGCCAGATAAAAGATGTGGCTACTTTCCTGAACATACCATTGAATTTTGTTGAAATAAGCGGAACCAAATTTGGTAAAGCCAATGTGGAAGCTGCGCTGGCCAATCTGAAACCAGCTGCCAACGATATTGTTATCTTCTATTACTCAGGTCATGGGTATAGTAACGACAGAAATGCTGATGAAGCTTATCCGCAGTTCGATCTGCGGCAAAGCCGTTTTGATGATATTCTTGTTGCCACATTAAACGCATCTGAAGTTTACAATACGATCAAAGCAAAGAATGCCAGGCTGAATCTTGTCATTACTGACTGTTGTAATTCAAGCTTAGGGTTGCTGAAACCTGAAGGAAAAACGTTTGCACTTACCACCAAATCATTAATGACCTGGGAAAAATCATATTGTTACGATCTGTTTATGAAATCCCGGGGCTCAGTAATCGCCACCGCTGCAAAAAAAGGACAGTATGCCTATGGTAACACTGATGTGGGCGGTTATTTTACTTCCAACCTTATTACGGCAATGGAAAAATACCTGAGCAAATTTCAAACCTCAACGCCGACATGGCAACAGATCATTGCGGAAGCACAAACTTCTACTGTCAGTCTTAGCCTTACGAATCTTTGCACAGCCAATACCACCTGCCGGCAAGATCCGGTCTATGCAATTAGTGTAAGTAAATAAAAAAACGGGTTATAATAACCCGTTTCTTTTTGTGTATAGCAGTTTTAGTTTACATCGGATCTTTCACCGGTTTTTTTTGAAGTGTATCACCTGTTGCTGGCATTGCATTTTGCGGAGCCCCGCCCATCATTTTCATCATTTCCGAAGGCTGCATAAATGACCAATGTTCTACTGCTTTTCCGTCTTTGAATTTACTGACTTCAATTGCAGTCATGTCAAATTTGTCGCCGGCTTTCATACCCATCTGATCGGTCTTCAGAGTTCCTTTGTAGCGTTGCCATGTCATCACATATTCATCATCGGCCATTTCTTTAATTACTTCTGTGGTTGAATTTTCATAACCTGCAACCATTTTTGCAAATTCTTCTTTCATAGCAGCCACACCTTTGATGTCTCCCTGTTCGCCGGAATGGTCAATACCATCTTCAGCAATATAATCGCCCAGTTTGCTGAAGTCTTTGGTGTCAAAGCATTTAGTGATGGCCCGGTTGGCTTCAAGGTTCTTTTTCGCAGTATCTGACATACCGCCGCTTTCTTTTTTACTGCTGCAGGAACTAATGAACACCAGGCATCCTGCTGACAGCATGAACAGTAACTTTTTCATGTTGATTTTTATTTGGTTTATAATTAATGACAAGCAGTGGGTAGGGAGGCATTTGCACAAAACCAGGAAAATATTCAGAGGGACATTTTGGAACAGTTAAGGTAAGCAAAATGATATAAGTTTCACTGTTTCTGCAGCGTAATTTGCATGGTGCCATGGCAGGGGCCTTCAAACCCGATCCGGGGTGGCAGTGTTCTGAAGCAATATACCTGTCCGGTTAACTTACCGGGAGCTTCCTGCTTCAGGTAATACTCGTCAAGAGTCAGGGTGGTATAATCTGAAATGTCTTTATCAATAATTGCCCTTTCCCGAAGGTACCATGTCTGGGCAGTGCTGTCATATTGTATGCTGATAACAGCAGTTGCATAATTGAACTTATCAAAATGCAGGGTGGTGCTCCCCGATAAAATATTCTTCTTATTGGATTTGATAATAAGATCGATGTTGAGCGAATCGCTGGCACCTTGTGTATATATCATCCCTTTCCAGGTTCCCTTTATGTCCTGTGCAGGAAGGGACAGAGAAACGAATACAAAAAAAATAAATAACCGGGACCGCATTATGCAATTTACAATTATTGTGACTTGACCGCTGTTGCAGGTTTTTCATAAATAAACCTCACCATCGCATTCTTTTGCTCGTCAGAAGTAAGATATAGCTGGTAGCGTTTATCACCGGCATTAATGATCATCAGTGCCGTATTAGGAGGGATGGTGCCAAGATTTTCACCAACCATTATCACTTCTTGTTCAGGCCGGGAAGGGTCTATCTTAACTGTAATGGAAACAGGTTTTCCGGAAAGATGCTTGTTGGTTACTGATGGCATATTATTCACATAAACCGAAATAGTGTCTCCGTCCACTTGCCCGTTATCATAGAAATCAATTTTGATAACACCCGTATCAACTTTTATCTCTTTAACCAATTCCGCTTTTCTTTTGGTAAGCGTAGGAGGCAGTTTTAATTCCGGCTTGAATGTTGGCTTATCAAATCTTATCAGTACGATCGAGCCGGGATCACAGGCAGTCTTTCCATCTGTTGCCTTTCCTGTCCAGGTTCCCCTTATTTGTTCTTCAGGGCCATCTCCTTTATGATAACTGAGAGCATACTTTTTTACACAGGGAACACAGTCCTCTTTTATTTTGAAGGTAATGATGCCTGTTTCCTGTATTGAGATAATATTGCTGTCTCTTTTATATACACCTTCGAAGTTTTCCCTGACATAATTGAGCGAATCGGAAAAGTGATAGGCTGTTCCAATTATTCTTGTACCGGCCACCTGCAGCTGCAATTCTATATTATAAACAGGAAAGCAACCACCGGGAGCCATTACCAGCCTCCCTTTCCAGATGCCATTAATATCCTGTGCTCCTGCAAGTGAAGAGCAAAAGAGAAAAACAAGTAATATGGTTTGTCGCAGCATTATGCAGGAAAAGTAAATGAAAATGCGGAAGTGCAGTTAATTTTTTACAGAAACGGCAACCATTCTTCCGCTTGTTGAATAACGGGGTGAATTAATTCGGTTTCTGGTATTTAAACCTTACCACAGCATTTTTCTGCTCTGTTGACGTAATCCGCACATCAAAACGTTGCTCGCCTGCTTCAACAATCATTAGTGAAGTGTTGGGAGGAATGCGGCCGAGGTTTTCGGCTACCATTGTCAATTCATGGTCTGCGTTGTCCTCATCAATCTTAAATTTTACGATCAATGGGGCAGCGGTAAGCCTTTTGGAAGACAGAACCAGTTTGTTGTCGAGATAAACAGAAATGGTATCATCATCAATTTCGCCATTATCGTAGAGCTTTACCGTTACATCGGGGCTGTTTACGGTTAGCGACTTCATCAGTTCGTTGACCCGGTTTTTTAAAACCGGAGGTTTAGGTATAACCGGTACCGGGTTTGTTTTTGTTACAGGTGCTGTTTTAACCTTAGTGGCAGTGGTATCTGTTTTTGGCTTTGAGATAACTACTGGTTTATTTGTTACCGTTGGCTTGTTTGTTACGGGTGGCTTATTTACCACAACTGGTTTTTTGGTTGGAGTGGTATTGGGGTTGACTTTTGTAGTGTCTTTCTTTACGGGTGGCTTATTGATTATTACCGGGGTAGGTTTTACTTTATTCCTTAAAAAAGGCTCTACATAGAAATCAGACGTGGCGACTCTTCTTAAGAATACTTTGCCATTGCCACAATCACCCCATTGATAAGGATTCTCGCCATATTTAATTTCTGGTTTTCCCAGGTAAGTGCCTTCAAGGAATTCCTCCTTCCCCGATTTTGAGTAAAGAAGATTGTAATTCATGATGCAGGTGGAGCCGCCGTCAAAATTTTTTACTTCCACCGTTTTTATTTCACGGATCTTAAGGTTCTTTTTTGCCTTATCATAGCTGCCAGTCATGGTAGCCTTGCCATAAAACCTGACATCCAGGTAGGAATAGGAAACACCCGACGAAAATGCAGTGGCATTATTGATTTGAAATTCTAACTTATAATTTTCACCGCTTTCAGTAATAAAATAACCCCGCCAGATGCCCGTAATATCTTGTGCCTGAGTGTATAGTTGGGTCAACGGGACCAGCAGAAAGGTAAGTAGCCAATACCTGTAATAAGCCTTCAGCATAACAGGCCCAAAACTAAAGAATATGTTCGTATTGCCATAAGGGGTATTGGGCAAGAGTTTGTTAATTTTAAAACGGCCTTTCATCAAATGTATCAGCCTGTGAGGAAACTTTTTTGTTGTTTGTTTTTCCTGCTCCCCATTTTTTTGTTTGCTCAGTTCAATGACACTACTATTGGCTTGCTGCGAAAACTTGATTCTATAAGGAATTCATCAACTGTTTCCCGGCATTTTGCCGGATTGTATTTCAATGTAACTGCCGGGGCCCTGGATTATTTTTCAAAGGAAGACAAGCTGGTTCAGGACTTCATGCAGCGGCTTGAAAACCGGTTTGCCGATTATTTCTTGCTTGCGGCAGAGGCTTACAACCGTGGAGCCGATTTGCCGGTTGCATGGAAAAATTATTACACCGATACCAGTCTTACTCCTGTTCAATATCTCCTGGTAGGTGCCAATGCACATATCAACGGGGATATATGGCAGGCATTGACCAGCGAATTTTCCTTGCAGGAATTAAACCAGCATAAAAGAGTTTATTATCGCTATAATAAAAAACTGAAAGCAGAATTACTGAACATATATGATGAGGCATTTAACGCCGTTCCAAAACTCAGGCTTTTACATTTCCTTTCAGCCGGGCTTGATAAGCAATATAGTAAACTGATGCTGCTGCGATGGCGAAAACGGCAGATGAAACTTTCCATTCTTTGGTTCACTGATAGAGACCGTTTTGAAACCAAATTGACCGGCATCAGGAAAAAGATGGCGAAGCTTGATAAATTGGTGTTGCAAAACCTTTAATAGTCAGGATAATAGGCCGGATTTTGTTACCTTTGCAGACCTTTAAATGTATATGGCAAACATGATAAATATAACATTACCGGATGGTGCAGTAAAGCAATATGAGAAAGGTGCAACTGCACTGGATATCGCCAAATCAATTTCAGAAGGGCTGGCCCGGAAAGTTCTGGCAGCAAATGTGAACGGACAGGTGTGTGATGCAACAAGACCGATCAATCAGGACGCTTCATTGAAATTACTGACCTGGAATGATACAGATGGACAAATGACCTTCTGGCATTCGTCTGCACACCTGATGGCCGAGGCAGTTGAAGCAATGTATCCCGGTGTAAAATTTTGGGTAGGACCCGCATTAGAAAGCCCTAAAGGTTTTTATTATGATATGGACCTGGGTGATAAGAAAATGACGGAAGATGATCTGGCAACACTGGAAAAGAAAATGAATGAACTGGCAAAGAAGAACAGTGAGTATGTAAGAAAAGAAATGCCAAAGGCAGAAGCGGTCAGATATTTTTCAGAAAAAAATGATGAATACAAACTTGATCTGCTCAGCAACCTTACTGATGGGGAGATAACTTTTTATACCCAGGGCAATTTCACTGATCTCTGCCGTGGCCCGCATATACCCAACACTGGCTTTATTAAAGCAATAAAACTCACCGCTGTTGCCGGTGCATATTGGAAGGGCGATGAGAAAAACAAACAGCTGACCAGAGTATATGGCGTAACCTTCCCCTCGCAAAAGGAACTGGATGAACACCTCGCTATGCTGGAAGAAGCAAAGAAAAGAGATCATCGCAAGTTGGGTAAGGAACTCGGCATTTACACCATGAGTGATGATGTTGGTCCCGGGCTTATCTTATGGATGCCCAACGGAACAGTAATAATTGAAGAGTTGGAAAAACTGGCGAAGGAAACAGAACTGGAGGCAGGATACAAAAGAGTGGTTACGCCGCATATTGCAAAAGAAAGCATGTACCTCACCAGTGGCCACCTGCCATACTATGCTGACAGTATGTTTCCACCCATGGAAATGGACGGGGAAAAATATTACCTGAGGGCAATGAACTGCCCGCATCATCATAAGATATTTGATGCAGAGCCAAAAAGCTACCGGGATATGCCCTACCGGATTGCAGAGTATGGAACTTGCTATCGTTATGAGCAAAGCGGCGAATTATTCGGCCTGATGAGGGTTCGTTGCCTTCACATGAACGATGCTCATATTTATTGCACCAAAGACCAGTTTGCCCAGGAGTTCAAAGCGGTGAATGAAATGTATCTCAAATATTTTAAAATATTCGGGATAGATAAATATGTCATGCGCCTCAGTTTGCATGATCCTGAAAAACTTGGACAGAAATATGTGAATGAACCGGCCCTCTGGTTAGAAACTGAAGACCTGGTAAGAAGGGTGTTAATTGAAACCGGGGTTCCGTTTGTAGAAGTGAAAGGGGAAGGTGCTTTTTATGGACCCAAGATCGATGTGCAGATATGGAGTGCAATTGGCCGGGAGTTTACCTTAGCTACCAACCAGGTGGATTTTGCGCAGTCCCGCAGCTTCAAATTATCGTTCACCAATCAAAATAATGAATCAGAAATTCCATTGATCATTCACCGGGCACCGTTGGGTACTCATGAAAGATTTATAGGCTTCCTGCTGGAACATTATGCCGGCAAATTACCACTTTGGTTAGCCCCCTTGCAGGTCAAAGTGCTCCCGATCAGCGATAAGTTTATGGACTATGCAAAATCTGTTTCAGATAAACTGAAAAAAGCAGATATTCGTAGCGAGGTTGATGACCGCAATGAAAAAATAGGCAAAAAGATCAGGGATACTGAAGTGATGAAAGTTCCCTACATGCTGGTAGTGGGAGAGAAAGAGATGAATGAGGGTAAAGTATCGGTCAGAAGACAGGGCAAGGGTGATGTTGGAGTGAAAGTATTGGAAGAATTTATTGCCGAAGCGGTAACAGAGATTAAAGAAAGAAAAGCAGAATAAAACGTAAGTTAGACACCTCAAATCCTGTATGAGGTATTAATCAAATAAAACAAAATGCTCCCCTTCAGGGGTTGGGAGCTTAACTAAAAACAGTAAATGGCAGTACCACAAAAACCCGGAGGCGGGTTCAACAGGCCGGCCGGCGGCGGAGGTTTTAAACCCGGCGGTGGCGGATTTAACAAAGGCGGATTCAGGGGCAGGTTTGCTCCCCGCAAAGAAGCAGAACATCGGATCAATCATTTTATCAGGGTGCCACAGGTTCGTTTGGTGGGTGATAATGTAGAAGTGGGTATTTATGATACCCAGGTAGCACTAAAAATGGCGCAGGACCAGCAACTCGACTTGGTTGAAATTTCGCCGACAGTTGATCCACCCGTTTGTAAGATCATCGACTATAATAAGTTCCTCTACGATAAGAAGAAGAAAGAAAAGGAGATGAAGGCCAAGAGCAAGGTCTCCGAGGTAAAGGAGATACGGTTTACTCCTAATACAGACGACCATGACTTTGATTTCAAAGCAAAACATGCCGTTGAATTTTTAAAGGACGGCAACAAAGTAAAAGCTTATGTACAGTTCAAGGGCCGGGCTATCCAGTTCCAGGACAGAGGCCAGCTGTTATTGCTGAAATTCGCTGAACGTTTGGCCGAAGTGGGTATTTTGGAAAATATGCCAAAGATGGAAGGCCGTAGAATGCTGGCTATGTTTGCACCGAAGGGGAAGAAGAAAGGATAAATTGAATTTACTTCTGATATGACCCATCCTGTTTTGCAGGATGGGTCTTTTTTTTGAGGCAAATCACTGAATTCATCACCGCAATTAAACCGTTGGTACAAAATACTGTTGTATTCAATGTTAAATCATTGCTTTCCGTATCTTGAGCCATTAATAAAACCCGGTATATATGCGATTATCTTTTGCCAGAACCTTTACTTTATTCTTAGCGGTCTTTGCTTCGGTTGCTGCCATAGCACAGCCTACTGTCGGTGCAAGACCAGACACAGCCCGTCGTACAACACCTGCTTCAACCAATGGTCCTAAACCATATAAGGAAGTGATCACTTCCAAAGCAGTATCAGACGCCGGTTTGTTTTCAGTACATAAGGTAGATGACAAATACTTTTTTGAGATACCTGATTCTCTTTTTAACAGGGAGATCTTGGTGGTAAATCGTATTTCAAAAGCATCAGCCGGCATGCGAAGTGGTGGTTTTTTTGGATATGGCGGTGACCAGATAGGACAAAACGTTGTTCGGTTCGAAAAAGGCCCGAACAATAAGATTTTCCTCCGGACTATCTCTTTTGCCGAGTATGCGAAGGACTCTGCTTCACCAATGTTCACTGCTGTTACGAATTCAAACATTCAGCCTATTGCTGCCGCTTTTGAAATAAAATCGTTAGGAAAAGATTCAACAGGGGCCGTGATTGATATTACTGATTATATCAGCGGGGATAATGATGTGCTGCATTTCAACAGCTCTGTAAAAAGTACATTACGGTTAGCAGCTATACAGGCAGACAAATCATATGTTGTAAGTGTAAAATCATATCCCATCAATATTGAAATAAAAGCAGTAAAAACCTATGCAAGAACTCCTGCACCGGCCGGAATGCCCGGACAAGGCGGTGGAGCTGCCACTGGTGGTGGAAACATGACGATGGAGCTTAACAGTTCAATGGTGCTGCTTCCAAAAGTTCCTATGCAGGCAAGGCATTTTGATCCAAGGGTCGGATTCTTTGCTGTTGGTTATACTGACTTTGATGCAGATCCGCAGGGGGTGAAAAACATTTCTCTTATAAAAAGGTGGAGATTGGAGCCAAAAGATGGTGATTGGGAAAAATATAAAAGAGGTGAGCTGGTAGAACCCAAAAAACCAATCATCTTCTATATCGACCCCGCCACACCTAAGAAATGGGTGCCTTACCTGATGCAGGGTGTGGATGACTGGAAGGAAGCTTTTGAAAAGGCCGGTTTCAAAAACGCCATCATGGCAAAAATGGCACCGACAAAAGCCGAAGACAGTACCTGGAGCCTTGATGATGCCCGTAACTCAGCTATCGTTTATAAACCATCCGATATTCCAAATGCAAGTGGCCCGAGCATTGCTGATCCACGTAGTGGTGAGATAATGGAAAGCCATATCAACTGGTATCATAATGTAATGTCACTGGTCCGGGATTGGTATTTTGTTCAAACTGCTGCTGTTGACCCCAGAGCAAGGAAAATGACCTTTGATGATGAACTGATGGGTCGCCTTGTCCGTTTCGTATCATCTCATGAAGTGGGGCACACATTAGGGCTTCGCCATAATTATGGCTCCAGCTCAAGTGTGCCGGTTGAGAAGCTACGGGATAAAGCATGGCTTGAAGTGAATGGTCATACTCCATCTATCATGGACTATGCCCGTTTCAACTACGTGGCACAGCCTGAGGATAACATCAGTGGCGAAGGTCTGATGGCCCGAATTGGCGATTATGACAGATGGGCTATTGAATGGGGGTATAAGTTATTCCCGCAATACAAAAGCCCCGAGGAAGAAAAAGGGCATTTGAATAACTGGGTAATTGAAAAATTAAAAAATAACCGGCTTTGGTTCGGTACAGAAACCAATCCTGATGACCCCCGCAGCCAGAGCGAACAGGTTGGTGATGATGCTGTGAAAGGAAGTATGTACGGCATTAAGAACCTGCAACGTATCGTTCCTAACCTCATGCAATGGACCAGGGAACCCAATGAAAGCTATAGTAATCTTGCGCAGATGTATAACAGCTTAACGGGTCAGTTCAGCAGGTATATCGGCCATGTATCGAAATATGTAGGTGGTATTATGGAAACACCCAAGATGGTGGAAGAAGCAGGACCTGTGTATGAGATCGTATCAGAAACAAAGCAAAGGGAAGCAGTTGATTTCCTGAACAAACAACTATTTACCACACCAACCTGGTTGCTTAACCAGGATATTTTTGGCAAAACAGGAATAAGCGGACTGATCACTATCGGTTCGTTGCAGGATAATGCACTCAACCGTTTACTCGGTGCCAGAACACTTAATAAATTGGTGGATGCCGAAGCCTCTCTTGGCAATAATGCCTACCAGGTAAATGAATTATTAACTGACCTGAAAAAAGGAATCTGGACAGAACTGGCTGGCCGCAAGCCTATCGATATTTACCGTCGTAATCTTCAGAAATCCTATGTATCATCATTGATTGCTTTGCTTGCACCTGCCACTACTGCTTCGGTTGGAGGCATTACAATAACAATTGGCGGGTCTAATGACAAGTCGGATATTAAAAGTGTGGTCAGGGCCCACCTTGCTGCACTAAGAGCTGAAATAACTGCCGCTGCCGCCGGCACAGCCGACCAGATCAGTAAGTTTCACTTGCAGGATGTGGCTAAAAGAATTGATAATACGCTGAATCCTAAAGATTAAGCCAGATTATATAAAATAATAGCACAAAGGGAAGGTTCATTCAGAATCTTCCCTTTTTCTTTCTTATAGCTTTGCCGGAACGCTTCTCAGCCTTATCTTTGCACTCCGTTTGAAAAAACGGTAGTTCTTCTAAAGCCCTGTTCTGAACAGGGCAAGTATTGCCGAAGAGGTCCAATAAGGGTTCTGCCTGTGCAGGAACACCTCAAGGGTATAATAATTAATACTGGGTAAAATGCCTAAAGTAAAAACAAACTCCAGTGCCAAAAAACGCTTCAAAGTGACCGGCACAGGAAAGATCATGCATCAGAAAGCGTTCAAACGTCACATCCTGACGAAGAAATCAAAAAAACGTAAACGTAACATGCGGAAAGACGGAACAGTTGCCGATTCACATCTGCATTTTGTAAAACGTCTGTTGCGTTTAAAGTAAAGGTCACTCAACACTTATCATTTAACATTCAAACTAATTAGATATGCCTCGTTCAAAAAATGCAGTGGCCTCTAAAGCCCGCCGCAAAAAAATATTAAAACAAGCCAAAGGATTCTATGGCAAACGTAAAAATGTATTAACTGTCGCCAAGAACGTTGTGGAAAAAGGTATGACCTACATGTTCGTAGGCCGTAAGCTGAAGAAAAGAGAATATCGTTCACTCTGGATTGCCCGTATCAATGCGGCTGTCCGTGCAGAAGGAATGACCTATTCCCAGTTTATCAACAAACTCCAGGCAAAAGGTATTGAGCTGGATCGTAAAGTACTGGCCGACCTCGCAATGAACAACCCTGAAACTTTCAAAAACCTGGTTGATTCTGTAAAATAGTTTCCCTTTGAGCTAAAATAAAAAGTCTCCACCTGAAAGGGTTGGAGACTTTTTTATTGAATGGGTTTATGATTATTGACCAAATGATTTTTTGATCTGCTCAGAGGCACATTTGCTGAGTACTGCATTGAACTCGTCAGCTTTCTTTTGGTCATCCTTCACTTTGTTCCAGGCCTCTACTTGTTTTATACCGCAATCTTTCTGGGCCTCGGCTCTTTTCGGATCAGCGGGGTCCATCGCATTCGCTTTTTTGGAACAATCACAAACTTCCTGACCAAGATCGGTACCGCTTTTACTTTTGCCACATGCCGTCAGCAGGGAAATGGTTAATGCAAAAAGAAATATCTTTTTCATACTGGTGGTTTTGATGAATGCACAAGATAACGCAATAAACCATTTTAATCACCGGTCTGTATCCGTTTGAACGACGATCTGTCCCAGTAAAGAACAAAAGAAGCTTTCTCAAAATACTCCACGTTAATGCCATCGCCTTTCATTTTTATCTTCTTTGGTCTTTCGTTTTCCGAGCCCTGCACAGTTGATTTTGGTACGGCGGATATGGCAGCATCTATCATGATGTCTTCCTCCCACAATTTGATATTATCAGGTCCCAGCACTACGGCCACCCTGAAATTCTTTTTTATGGCATCCGTCACTACGGCCGCCATATCAGGCTTGCTGTCACCGTTAAAGTCGCCTTTCGCTATATATGGATAGTTAGGGTCTTCTTTTCTTTTAGGAACGATAAAATAATCAAAAGCATCCTTCATCCATTTAGCCTCCTGGTCATTCAGCACATGCCAGTCATTTCCATACACGGCTTTGAGGGCTTCATTCACAGCCGCTTCGTCTGGAGCAGAGTGGGAGGGTGCTGTCTCTTTTACAACAGGAGTTGTTCTTGCCGTATCAATGGGTTTGTTTATGCTGTCGGTGGTAGCCGCCTCTTTCTTTTCGTCCGGGGAACTTTGCCCGCAGGATAGCAGTGACACTGCAACAATAAGCATCAGCATTCGCATAGAATTAGTTTTGGTACCCGGAAGATAAAAAAAATACCGCAGGGAGGGAGCATTGAAGGATTATCAGAACATTACCTGTCGCCGTCTCCAGTTGCTAAATGCTGTATTGTTGTTTTGTATCGGTTTTTAATTGTCGTACAATTCGCTGTGGATATGTGGTTCCTTACTTTATATCCGGCATTCTCGTAATATCCTCAATATGTACCAGCGTAAGCTTCCATTCTCCTGTTCCCTGTTTGGTCCATACAAGATTGTAATTTCCTTTTTCTTTAAGAACTGGTCCGCCGGGCGGCGTAAGGTCCAGTGTATAGGTGCCCCCGTCATAAGCGATTCTCCCGTCACTGTCTTTAATGACCGATGTGGTCTTGATATTACTAAGCACTTTAACCCCGCCACTTACCCAATTGCCTGCTATGGCCGGTTTACCAATATGAATTAATGAATCGTTCATCACTACAGCATTGTCAGCGATTGTATTCATGATGGCTGCAGAGTCCCTGTTATTCCAGCCTGCAAGAAAACCGGCTGTCAGCGAGTCCACATTAGCTGCCGGTGCCGCAGCAGCTTTTTCCTTTGACTGGCTACAACCCAGGAATACGATGGCTGACACAAGGGAAATGATCGCTTTCATATAAATAGTTTTAATTATTATTAATGAGGAAATAAGTTATCTAAAATTACAGCAAGTTGTTTTGCCAGGTCTCCGCTGTCAGAATAAATGATTTGAGAGTCGCTGATACCTGAAACGGTTGTTGAATGTGCTGCATCTGTTTGCCGCAAATAGATCACTGGTTTATTTTTTGCTTTTGCATACCCGGCCTCGACACCGATCCCGATTCCCTTATCAGATGTTTCCGCAATTAACAGGTCGCAATTATCAATTTCATTCATTGCCTGTTCCATCATCTGTCGCTCTTCTGAAAGTTCAAATTTATAATGGTCGACAAAAACAAAGGCGACAATGCCAAACTCTTTCAGTGTAGTAATAATTGCAGTCAGTTCTTTATCCAGCAATTTTCTCTTATTGAAACTTACAGAAATATAAGCTCTCATAATTTAGTACAGCAGGTTAATGCTTCACTTTATGCGCCTCCATATCTATTTCGATCAGCTGACCCTCTATCGCCAGCCCCTTCACTTCAAGCCAGGTACCTGTCGGAAACTGTTTTTTGTAAATGGAATTCCGAAAACCTGATACCCGGATGAACTCGGCCATGTCAGTGGTATATACATTCTCCACCACCACATCATCATAACTATAGCCGTAATGCTGCAATATCTTTTCAAGGTCACTGTAGCAATTCTTCATCTGTTGCTCCATATTACCGGGGGCAACGATGATACCTGAATCATTCATACTTACGGCACCGGATATTTTTAAGTCGTCGCCAATTTTCACTGCATGTGAATAGCCGTAATCTTTTTCAAGTTTTGGTCGCAGGTTAAAATATTCAAGTGTGTCAGATTGAGTTTCTTTTACTTCCTTTTCTGCTGTCGCTTTGGAAGTGTCAGCATTGTTACAACTGCTTAGAATTGATAAACCAATTAAAAGACTTGAGGTAAATAAAGAAATCTTTGTCATTGTTATGTTTGTTTTGGTGATTTAACATTTATGGTCTTTTAGTATGCCGCCAACGACCAGGCATTGCCGCAGGTGGGATATCTCATAACGTCCAGCCCGGAACAACAGGTGATTGAAATTATATTGATGAAGATAACAACTAAAGCTTAATAGACATTCGTCGGGCCCGAACTAAATTACAGTGATGCAAACTGCTGAAGTTTCAATGTCCTGCCCCGCTTGAAAGCAATACTTTTGTTAGCGGCTGGGTAGTAGGGTCAGGTTGTCCGTTGAATAAACTTAATCCAATTCCCATAGTTAATTGTTTGAGTTATGTCATCATTCTCAAAAAATGAAGCAAGTTCTCCGTCTAACCAGCTTTCTGCTTTTTCGTAAGTTGTTTCGTTTTTCTCCACCGCTGCAATGATGTTGCTTTGTGTCGTAAAATACAAAGCCAATTGCTTTTTATTGAAGGTAATGGCGTTCTTAAATTTTTCTTCCGTTACAAAATTGAAATTCTTTGGCGCTAAATTCTCATTTGTCCATAAGTAGGCATTATTTCGAGGCGGAGATGGATATTTTTTCAGATAAACATCCGGAAACCAGTTTGTGAAATTTTCATTACCAACCATTTCAGCGATAAAGTGATTCTCATAAAGTACAAGCCATGATTTACTTTTTAAAAGTCGGTTAGCCTCAATTAGAAACTTATTAATGTCAAACCAGTGGACACCGGAACTAACAGTAATTAAGTCAAAACTACTGTCCCCAAATGGTTGTTGCTCTGCTGAAGCAAGTGAATATTGTATTTTGCTGGACTGCGATGCAAAATTCAGCATTTCTTGGGAATTGTCAGTGCCGTAAACATTTGTTGCGATTTCTAAAAGAGCTTTTGTCGAAAGTCCTGTGCCACAAGCAACATCCAACGCAGCATTAAGTTTCTTGTCAAGCTGTAAATAATCTTTGATGTGCTTTATAGTGTTACTATGAAAGTCAGGTCGCCCTTTTGAATAACGTTCCGCTGCAGTTTTTGGATTAAAATAGTTCATTGTAGTGAAATGTCGTCGTTTGCTTTGCCGCTAACGAGCAGGGCTTTATGCAGGTTGGGAAATAGAATTCCGTCTGCCCATAACCGCTGCAGGTTGAAAATAGTTTGATGAATGTAAGAACAAATGTTGATAGTAATTCGTCTGACCGAACTGAAGCTCGAATTTGCAGATAGTTGATGTAACAAGATCAGGCACAACTTGCATAAAACCCAATGTTGCAGGCAGTCGATTACGAGTTGTCAATGCTAAATCCCTGCTAATTCAATCTCTGTACTTTAGACACACTTAACTACTCATAAAATACCGAAATTTTTTCCAGAGACTTTCTCTTCAAATCTGGTACAAGCAAAGATTGCTTGGCATAACCCACAGGCAATAGCAAAAAAGCTTTTTCATTAGATGGTCTATTTAAAACGGTTTCTAAGAAATTCATTGGGCTTGGTGTATGTGTGAGAGTAACTAAACCTGCATTATGAATAGCAGTAATTAATAAGCCACAAGCAATCCCCACAGATTCACTTACATAATAATTTTGCTGTTTCTGACCATCTTCAAAAAAATCATACAATTTTTTAAAAACAACAATTAACCACGGGGCCTCATCTAAAAAAGGCTTGTTCATATCTGTTCCCAACTGGACCAGATCTTTCTTCCACCGATCACTCATTCGACTTTTATAATTTATTTCTTCTTCGGCTTCAGCCGCCAATCTTATTTTATGTTTAAGATCTGCATTAGAAACAGCACAAAATGTCCATGGTTGATGATGTGCGCCAGAAGGAGCCGTAGAAGCAGTCTTAATAATATTTTCAATAATATTTTTGGGTACAAAATCAGTTGAAAACTCTCTTACAGATCTTCTCTTATCAAGCAGCTTAAAATATTTCTCGCTTCTGCTTCGCATTTCATCTTCCGAAAAGATTTCAGGAAAATATTTTACAAAAGGCTGCCCATTAAGCAAAATTCTATTTTGATTTATTTCCATAATTCAATTATAAACTAATAAATTCTACTATAAAGTTTTGAAAGATAAATCATTTGCTTTCCGGTTAGCTCTGTACAGCTCACATTCATATTGCCTTCAACGTTCAGGCATTTGTGCTGTTGGCGACTTCATCCATCGTCGCCACCGACGACGGCAGCCGAACGAAGAACTAAAGTAGAAAATTTATTCTGTTGCTCAATAGTATTCGTTAGGCCTGGACAAAAGCTGACCAACGAACCGAACGATGAAAGACGCTATTCGTCAGTCCCAATAGCACAAATACGTATGTTGTACGTTCGCAGACGCTACTTGTTGGTCGACGCCATTCTATGAAGTTGCCATTTCCCATTAATCTTTTTGAATACTGCTAGCCAAGCGTAGTGAGTAGTATCTAATTTGTGATCCTCTGATTTGGCTCTGGTGACAACAACTTTTTCGACTACTGATGTAGCCATCGTGGCGTCGTCTGATATGCTGATGATTGGGGGTGAGATATCTTCCCAGGCTACGAACTCTACGGTTTCGAAATAAGCTTTAAATCTTTTAAAGTTTTCTGTATATGTAGGCTTTTTTACTAATCCCCGGTTCACTTCTATATAATCAGAGGAACTGTCGCCAAGAAGCAGGGCTACATTTTTTTCAAGATGAGCTTTTTGTTGGTCATTATGAATTGCTAAAATTGCCTTTTTTTCTGCATCAAAGTCAGGCCTGGTATGGCAAGCTTGAAGAGTATAGAGCAGAAAAAGGGAAACCAAAATATATTTCATTGTCATTTTACTAATGAGGATTTGATTGTATGTGATGTACAACGGTCAGGGCTTTCTGCTGTGCTGATATTCCGTGATTCGTCAGCCCGAACCGCTGCTGAGTAAAGTTAATGTAGTTGATGTTATATTCTGTTGCTCAGCTTTATTGATCCAGCCAAACCATAAAAAAGATCAAAATTTGTTTGGTTTTTTACACAGTTCATGTTAGCGGTTCGTGGTTAGCTGCCAATTTCCTCTTCTAGCTTTTCAGTTGTTGCCTTAATTTGCTTTTTATATTGTCGATAAAAGTAAATAGCCCAAATTAAACTTACCAAATGGAAAGAGCCGAATCCTCCTAGAAGCCAGGACATAAGTAACTTTTCATTGTGTGGGTTTATTTTTTGTACAAGTAAAGAAATAGTAAAAGGAACCATGCACCAGAGTGTTACTAATTTAAGCCACAAGGGGAAAGGCCTATAATAGGCTATCATAATCATACATGGGATGAAAAAGTAGGCAGCGGAAGTTCTCACTTCCATATCAATTTCCAAATGTTCAAAG